>NZ_CP039727.1:307500-1589743 GCF_005154805.1 Bacillus sp. S3 | reverse complement strand
TCATGATGGTAGATTTTTATCTTCTTGATTTAGGGTTGAAAGCATCTTTTAACCCTTCACCAATAAAGTTAATTGATAAAATGGTGATGGTAATTAATATTGCCGGAGGCACCCAAATCCAAAGTTTAAATTGGATGACATCAGGTTCAATTGCTGAATTTAACATGTTGCCCCAGCTCGGAATCTCTTGTGGTACACCGAAGCCAAGAAAGCTTAAACCTGTTTCTGCAACAATCATAGTAGCAAATGTAATCGTAGCCTGAACAATGATAGTTGATAGAATATTCGGTAAGAGGTGTTTTACTATAATCTTGGCAGGCGAGCAACCAATCGAAATAGCAGCCGTAATATATTCATTCTCTTTTTCAGTAAGAATTTTACTTCGGACAATCCGAGCGATTCCACCCCAGCTTAGGATACTGATTGTTCCTATTAAAACCCATAACCCATTTACTTTTCCAAAAAATATCGCATTTAGAACAATTACAAATACAAGAAAAGGAAAGTTTAAAATAAAATCTGTAAATCTCATTAATAAGCTGTCGACGGCACCGCCGAAATACCCTGAAATTGATCCGATTAATGTACCTAGTAAAATAACAAACAGTGTACAGCTCATTCCGACTAATAGTGAGATTCGGCCACCGTATAATAATCTGGTAAAGACATCACGGCCGGCTTTGTCTGTTCCCAGCCAATGATCTCCGGATGGCTTTAGCGACATTTCTCCAATATTAATTCTTGTAACATCTGCCGTTGTAATATACGGTGCAAGGAAGGAAACAATCGCTACTATTACTAAAAAGATGAGGCTCGTCATAGCCAATTTGTTTTTTATAAACTTTTTCCTGGCAAGTGCCCATGGTGACAAACTTTTCTTTGGGGGTGCTGTGATTATTTTTGAATCCTTCTGAGTAATAATTTCCATCTCTATTTCCCCCTAATCTAAGCGAATTCTCGGATCTACAACACCGTATAATATATCGGCTACTAGGTTGCCAATTAGTGTTAAGAAGGAGAACAACATTGTCAACGTCATTAATACTGGATAATCTCTTGTTCCAACAGATTGCAAAAATAGCTGTCCAAGTCCTGGGTAAGTAAAAATCGTTTCAGTAATAATTGCGCCACTAATTATGGCTACTAAATCAAAGCCTAAAAACGTTATAAGCGGAATAATTGAGTTTCTTAAAATATGAACATTGTAAATCTTTCTTTCTACAGTTCCTTTTGCACGTGCCGTACGAACAAAGTCTTTTCGGCTATTTTCTATAATATCATTGCGTAAAAATTGCGTATAGCTAGCAGTACTTAATAATCCTAGAACTACCGCCGGAAGGAATACATGGTGTAGACGGCTTAACCAATACTCAAGTGTCCCCTCTGTCACACCTATATCAATTGAACCATTTGATGGAAACCATCCAAGTGTAAAAGAAAATAAGAAGATTGCAAATACACCTGCGATAAAAGAAGGAATGGATAAACCTAAATAATTTAGTCCCCCAATTAAATTATCTCCAAGTGTATAGGGCTTTCTTCCGGCGTATGTTCCCATGATGAAGGCGAGAATATACGTGATAACTATTGAAGAAAATCCAAGCAGCAATGTGTTCGGAATACGTTCTCCGATAACCTCCGCAGCCGGAATTTTAAAACGGGCTGATTTTCCAAAATCACCTTGTACAAAGTTGCCAATCCAGCGGGCATACTGCTGTGGCAGCGGATCATTATAGCCCAATTTTTCCCGCATTTCTGCTATATATTGTGGATTTGTATTCCTAGGGTCAATCTCTCCTGAAAGAGAATCTCCAGGCATTAATTTTGCCAACGTAAAGACTACAATGGAAATTAGAAATAACATCGGAATCATGCCCAAAATTCTTCGAAATGCATACTTCAGCATGTGCATTCTCCTTGTCTGATAAACTATGTTAAATACGAGTGTTTATGTAACTCCATTCATTAAAAGGGGAGGGGCAGGGAGAACAGATCTCCCTGCCCCTCCCAAATAATTTCCCTGAGCTTAAAGTAAAATAATATAAGCATTTAACATAGTCTAATACATGTTAGTCTGCTGCAATTATTGTTTAATCCACCACTCATTTGGACGGTTCATACCAGCAACAGTGAATGTAACTCCTTGTACACGTTTGCTGACAGCCATTGTTTCTTCAAGCTCAGCAATTGGTAATGCAGGAAGTTCCTTCATGAAAAGTTTTTGCCATTGTACATATAGATCCTTACGTTTGTCGGCATCTGTTCCAACAACGCTCATATCAACTGCTTGATCAAGCAATTTATCACTGTCGGCATTTACCCAGCGTGGATAGTTCCACAGTGCTTTAGAGCTCCAAAGTGGTGTTGGATCCGGATCGGTACCAGTAGACCACCCGCCGAAGAAGACTTCCATCGATTTATCTGCTTTTTCAAGCATATCGTAGTAAAGGTTTGCATCTGTCATTGTAAGCTTTGATTTTAATCCTACTTCTTCCCAATATTGAGTCAATGCTTTTGCACGTGATTCAAATGTTGGGTTTTGAGTCGCATAGTGGCTGAAGTTTACCACAAATTTCTTACCATCCGGATCTTCACGGAAGCCATCTCCGTCAACATCTTTGTAGCCAGCTTCATCTAATAATTTCTTTGCTTTTTCTGGATCATATTTGAATTGCTCTAGATCTTTATTGTCTGCTGCAATCCAGTGGTTTGTAGGTACTGGACGGTTTACAGGTTTACCAACGCCAAAGAAGAACGCCTTTACCCACTCTTCACGATTGATTGCATAGTACATTGCTTCACGTAATTTAACATTTTGATATTTTGACTCATTCATAATGTTTTGGCTGCCATCCCATGTTCCTAATCTGAAACCAACATAGTAATAGCTTAGGCCTGGATATGTTACTGCTTCAACATTATCAAGTGCTTTAACTTCATCAATAATACTTGGGTGGAAAGAAGTCATATCAAGTGTGCCATTTTTAAGTTCCCCAACAGATAGAGATGGGTCGATTACTTTTAACACAACTTTTTCGATATGCGGTTTACCGCCGAAGTAATCGTCGAAACGATCCATTTCAACTGATTCTCCTGGAACAATTTTTGTTACTTTAAATGGCCCTAAACCAACAGGCTTTGTACGTACTTGTTCAGATGACATCATATCTTTAACAGCCATATCTTTGAATTCTGTGCGATTCATTGGGTATGTCCATAGGTTTTCTAAGTTGTTTACACGTGCTTTATCAAAAGTAATTTGGATGTGGTAATCATCAACTACTTTAATACCGGAGATTTCTGTTGCTTTACCATCATGGTAATCTTGTGCACCTTCAATTTTATTTACGTTTTCAAAACGCGGGCCTTCATAGTCCTTATCAGCAACTACTTTTAATGCAAATTCCCAGTCTTTAACTGACAGTTCGTCCCCATTATGCCATTTAACACCTTTTTTGATTTCAAAATCATACACCTTATTGTCTTCTGTTTTCCAAGAAGCGATATGCGGCTGTGCTTGCAACTTTTCATCAAACTTAATTAGGTTTTCATCAAAGAAATCCATTACATACGCATCAGTTGCAGT
This sequence comes from Bacillus sp. S3, assembly GCF_005154805.1. Taxonomy (GTDB): domain Bacteria; phylum Bacillota; class Bacilli; order Bacillales; family Cytobacillaceae; genus Neobacillus. The sequence continues at coordinate 1,586,157 of NZ_CP039727.1, read as the reverse complement.
TCCATAGAAGGAAAAGTTAAATTTACCTTCCGGTGCCGAATCCAGTGCATATACTAATGTTCCGCCATCTTGCGGTTGACCTGCTGTTTCACCGGTCTTATTGCCTTCTTTTTCCTTTTCCTTTGTACCAGCTTTTTCTCCTCCGCCGCTGCAAGCCGCTAAAAATGCAGATAGAACTAACATTAATGCCGCTAACATAAGCATACTTCGTTTCTTCATTTTGTTCCCCCCTATTAGATTTTTAATTTCCTTTTTATTAGTAAAGGTGGCAAGCTACTCGATGAGATGGCTTCACCTCCTTTAATACCGGTTTTGTTTTAGAACATTCCTCCATTGCCATTGGACAGCGAGGATGGAATGGGCATCCTGATGGAGGATTGATGGGACTTGGCACGTCTCCTTTTAAAATAATTCTTTCCTTCTTGATTCTTGGGTCTGGAGATGGAATGGCAGATATTAGTGCCTGGGTATATGGATGGAGAGGTTCTGCATAAAGGAGATCCTTATTTGCAATCTCTACCATGTTACCTAGGTACATAACACCAATTCGATCACTCATATGTTTAACAACACTTAAGTCATGCGCGATAAATAGGAATGTTAAATCAAATTCCTTTTGCAAATCTTTTAACAGGTTTAAAACCTGTGATTGCACGGATACATCCAGTGCAGAAACCGGCTCGTCGGCGATTATCAATTTTGGTTTGAGCGCAAGGGAACGGGCAATTCCGATTCTTTGACGCTGTCCGCCGGAAAATTCATGTGCATACTTATAATAAGCTTCGGGCGGCAGACCTACTTTATCCAATAAATCCAGAACCTCTTTTTTTAATTCTTCTTTACTCTTTTTTGAAAAATTATAAATGGGTTCCGCGATAATATCTCCAACCATTTGCATCGGGTTCAAGGAAGCATACGGATCTTGAAAAACCATTTGCATATCTTTTCGAATATCACGCAATGATTTACCTGAAATCCTGGTAATATCTTTTCCATCAAACAGAATTCTGCCTTCGGTTGGTTTCAATAATCGTAAGATTGTCCGGCCGGCAGTTGATTTGCCGCAGCCGGATTCACCAACAAGTCCAAGTGTTTCTCCTCGCTTAATCTCAAATGAAATGTTATCGACCGCTTTAACATTCCCAATTGTCCGTTTAAAAAAACCACCTTTAACAGGATAATAGGTTTTAAGGTTTTGAATCTCTAAAAGATTTTCAGCTTGAAAGGAAGCGCTTTCTTTATTTTTATGTACTGATACTGAAGTCATCACTTCACCCCTTCTCTTGGATTACTAGATTCAAAGAGCAAACAGGCAACCTCATGGCCTTGTTCAACATCTTCGAGAACGGGGGTAATTGTAAAGCATTCAGGCATTGCACTTGGACAACGGTTGGCAAATCGACAGCCAGCCTTTGGCATATTCGTTAATGATGGAACAATTCCTTTGATTGAACTTAAGCGTTCTTCCTGTTCTTCCATTTTAGGAATTGCGCCTAATAGAAGTGTGGTATATGGGTGTTTAGGATTATGAAACAATGTATCGACATCGGTTCGTTCAACAATCTTTCCTGCATACATTACGATCACTTCATCACACATTTCCGCAACTACACCTAAATCATGTGTAATAAGAATGACCGACATATCATTTACCTCTTGAATCTCTTTTAAAAGTTCCAAGATTTGTGCCTGAACAGTAACATCGAGAGCTGTTGTCGGCTCATCCGCAATTAACAATTTAGGCTGGCAGGCAATTGCGATCGCTATCATAACTCTTTGGCGCATACCACCTGATAATTGATGCGGATATTCATCAACAATCTTTTCAGGCCGGGAAATTCCAACACTTTTTAATAAGGCAATCGCCTTCTGCCTAGCTTCTTGTTTAGATATTTTTAAATGGTTAAAAAGAACCTCTTGCAACTGGTATCCGATGGTAAATACCGGATTCAGTGAGGTCATTGGCTCTTGGAAGATCATTGAAACATCCTTCCCACGGATTTTATTAATTTGGGATTCGGACATCTTCTCAATATTTATTCCATCAAATATAATTTCGCCTGACTTTACTTTGCCAATTCCTTTAGGCAGCAGCTGCATAATCGAAAGGCTCATAACTGATTTTCCACAGCCGGATTCACCTACAACTCCAACTATTTGCCGTGGCTTTACCTTAAATGAAACATTATCAACGGCATTATAATCCGTTCCATCAATATCAAAGGCTGTCTCTAAATTTTTCACCTCGAGCAGCGGTGCCTCTTTGAGTAATGGCTTTTTTTGGCTCATAGTACACCTTCTTACTTTTTGAATTATTCTGCTAATTCGTTATATTTAAATAGAATTCTATTACAGAATTGTTACAATTGCAAGACTTTTTTACATAATTGGTAATTTCAGTTTTTTTAAAAATAAAAAAAGCCTTTTATACCAGGCTTTTTCTGTTAGTGTAATTCTTTCCTATTCGATATATTTGGCGGCAGGATTGGAAAAAGATAGTTTCGTAGAATAATTATGACTTTTGTAGTATTGCCGAATAACATTATACCCAGCTGCATAGCCGAGCAATTTTGGTACTGCCCTGCCGCCATATAATAGTTCATCGTGTCCTCTTTCATTCTTTTTCGTCTGCAGCTGATGTTGTAAATATCTTTCCCAAAACCTTGCTAGTTCCTTTTCTGTATACATATGACACCAATTAGCTAGGTATTCCCGGCCGCAATGTTTGAATACTGCATACTCTGCCAGCCCCTCAATGATAATAGAGTCCAGTAACGTATAGTCTTCCATTTTTTTATTTAACATTCTCAATCTGCAGACATGGTGATATTCATGAACAAATAATGCTTCTATTTCCTTTGGGTCTTCGTGCTCCGATAGAAAAAGAAACATTTTATCTGGAAAGGAAACACCCGCCTTGCTTTTTTCCTCTTTTATAAAAAAACCACCCGTCTGGGCTAACGGAAAGAGAAAGACTGGCACATCCGGCCCATTCCATTTTGGTTTATATTTTCGAAATAGCATTTCAACTTGATTCCATGCTTTTTTTTCCACCATCTTGTTATAATTGTTTTTGGAGGAACGTGAAGGCCGGTACATTCCAAAGTTCACTAATTGATTATAAATTTCTTTCACTTGCTGCCCTTTAAAATAAGGAAGAAGCTTTTCACAGATTTTAAGCGGACGATCAAACTCCTTTTGCAGCCATTCATCTGTTCGAATGATCCCCATTATCTCACCCCATTAACTCAAGTTCTCCCTCTGGTCATTTTATGAATTTTTAGAGAAGAAGTTCTTAATTTAATGGTTTCTTTATAGAAAAGCGCAAGCGCCCTGGTCAGCGGCGTATGGCCTGGAGCACTCCAACTGAGATAAAGGAAACACGAAAAGCCGGAGGCGGTTCGATGTTGACTTATCGTAGGGCGGAGAGCGAAGGACACTAGCCGCTAGGGTGCTGGAGCTGGACATTTCTCAAGGTCAGAATTTTATTATTTCTTATATCTCATAATAAAAAAACGGCCAGGACATCTGCCAGGCCGTTTTCGAATTCTATTCGTATTTTTTAAAGACGATGGTAGCATTATGACCGCCAAAACCAAGCGAGTTGCTCATAGCTGCCTTAATTTCTTTCGAACGTGCTGTATTAACAACATAATCCAAGTCGCACTCTGGATCCGGTGTTTCATAATTAATGGTCGGTGGCAGCATACTGTCTCTAATCGCCAGCACGGTAAAGATAGCTTCAACACCGCCCGCTGCACCAAGTAGATGACCGGTCATGGATTTGGTTGAGCTCATGGCCAGCTTATATGCATGCTCTCCAAATACTTCTTTAACAGCAAGTGTTTCAAACTTATCGTTATATTCGGTACTAGTACCGTGAGCATTCAAGTAATCAATTTCTTCCGGATTTAGTCCGGCATCGTTAATTGCCATTTTCATTGCTCGTGCACCGCCTTCGCCACCAGGTGCAGGTGCAGTAATATGATATGCATCACCTGTTGCACCGTAACCAACGATTTCTGCATAGATTTTCGCACCGCGGGCCAATGCGTGCTCTAATTCCTCCAAGACAACAATTCCTGCCCCTTCACCAATGACAAATCCATCACGGTTTTTATCAAAAGGTCTGCTTGCAGATTGCGGATCTGGATTTGTGGAAAGAGCCGTATTGGCACAGAAGCCCGCAACAGACATTCTTGTAATTGGTGCTTCTGCCCCGCCGGATACCATTACATCTGCATCACCACGCTGGATTACTTTAAAAGCATCTCCTATCGAATTCGTACCGGTCGCACAAGCGGTAACCGTACAGGAATTAAATCCTCTTGCTCCTAGTGTAATCGAAACTTGACCTGTAGCCATATCAGGAATTAACATCGGTACAAAGAATGGGGAAACACGCTTATAGCCCCGTTTTTGGAATATCTCAAATTGTTGTTCAAATGTTTCCATTCCACCAATTCCGGACCCAATCCAGACTCCGACACGATGAGAATTATCTTCATTAATTGTTAAATCGGCATCCTTAACCGCCATAATTGCGCTTGCTACAGCAAATTGGGTGAAACGGTCCATTTTACGGGCATCTTTTTTTTCCATAAAATTTTCCGGATTAAAGTCTTTTACTTCTGCCGCTACTTTTGCAGGATATTCATCAGCATTCACTCGTGTCATCGGCCCAACGCCTGATTTTCCTTCCAATATCCCTTTCCAAGTAGTATCCGCATCGTTTCCGATTGGTGTCACCGCTCCGATGCCTGTTACTACAACCCTACGTTTTTCCATTTCTACATCTCCTTTTCTACACTAACTGTTCCCTATATGATTTCTCTTTATTTGCCCCAGCGAATGGCGATTGCGCCCCATGTTAATCCGCCGCCAAAGCCGACCATAACAATTAAGTCATCATCTTTGATTTTTCCTGCTTCCAATTCTTCAACAATAGAAATAGGGATCGATGCTGATGATGTATTGCCATATTTATTAACAGTTTTTGACATTTTTTCTTCAGGAAGTTCTAATCGCTGTCTTGAAGCCTCCATGATGCGAATATTGGCTTGGTGCGGGATAAGAAAATCAACATCCTCTTTCGTTAAACCTGCCTTCTCTAGAACATGGACACAGCTCTCACCCATCTGCCTTACAGCAAACTTGAAAACCTCCCTGCCATTCATAATGATATATTCGTCCTGATAAAGGTGTTTTGCACCTGTACCGTCAGCACCGAGTTCAAAGGAAAGGATTCCCCGGTTATCTGAAACTTGACCGATAATAGCTGCCCCCGCACCATCACCAAATAATACAGCGGTATTACGGTCATTCCAGTCGGTAATTTTCGAAAGTTTTTCAACTCCAACTACTAGTACGTACTTATAGGCTTCGGACTCAATAAATTGTTTAGCAGTGATAATTCCATACATAAAGCCGGCACAAGCTGCACTGACATCCATGGCAGCTGCCTTTTTCGCTCCTAATCGTTCTTGAATCCGGCAGGCAACGGATGGAAACGGTGAATCGGGTGTGACCGTTGCTACTAAGATTAAATCAATCTCTTCCGCGGTAATCCCAGCAGCTTGTATGGCTTCTTGAGCAGCAGCAAACGCCATGTCTGACGTATTAACATCATCTGCAGCAATTCTTCGTTCTTCAATCCCTGTTCTCGTACGAATCCATTCATCAGAGGTATCCATTACTTTTTCTAAATCATGATTAGTTACAATTTTTTCAGGTAAATACCTGCCCATTCCGATAATTCCAGCTCTCAAAGGTTCCAACTCCTTTAATTTCTCTAACTTGCTTCTTTATTCACCAAGATTTAATATCAATTATTATGACTTGGTACTAATGTTATCAAATAAATCCTATTTTAAGCAACTATTTCTTCGTTTTTATCCTCCGCTAATGTACATTCCTTTTATTCATTTAAACATATTCTAATTTAAGTGATCCTTTCAGAAAGGAGGCGCCTATGGAATGGAAGATAGGGAGCAACAGGAGCTAGAGTGGAATGACCCTGAGGAAAAAGAAGATTTAGGGGAGCTTGAACAGGATCGGTTCACCAGTTTTATGTTTGGTCATAGAAGAGAACACAATCCGCATCATCAAACAAATCATCATCGGCAAGAACATACTCATAACCAATCCACAATTAATTATGAAGAGCTAATGATGAATATCGATACTCTAATGGAATCTGTCCGAGGACTAAAACCCTTATTTCATAAAATTTATCCATTTGTCGAACAACTTTGGAAAAAGAAATAAGCTGCCGTTAGGAGCAGCTTATTTCCTCATTTCTAATTCAGTTAACGCATCTTCTCTGCCAAGCTCATAGGCTTCATGCATTACTTTTGTAAACAGGTTCATAAATGGCTCAATTAATTCCATTGATAATTCAACCCCAGATTGGTCTAATTGGGTTTTCGCTTCAGGCAGGTATTTCATCGCAATCTGCATAAATTGTAATGTCTTATCTTGATTATTCATATGTACTCCTTTTAAAAAATTATTTGGGTAATTTTCCTGTTTCTTTATATTGTTCAATTTTCAGATTCATTTTTCCTATAAAGTCTTTTGAAACTAACGGGCTAAATTTACCTAGAGAAATGACATTGTCTTGAAAATCAAATGAAAGATTACCTGCTTTTAACTTCCCCTCGTTATATTGTTCAGCAACCTTTTCATATAATGTATCGACCTGTTGAATAGTGCTTGTTAATACAGTTGATTCCCCAAGGTCAGACTGGTCTGAAACATAGCCAATCACATAGGATCCCTGTTCCTTCACCTGTTCAATAACAGGAACATTAAAACCATCCCCGGCAGGGTATACAACATCGACACCTTGTTTCAACATTTGATTGGCTAGTTGAGTAGCCTTTTTTTCATCATCCCAATTTCCGACGTATTCTATACTTACATGTGTTTGATTATTTTCAGCCATCGCACCTTGATAAAAACCTTCAATTTCAGGCTGCCATTCATATGCTGCTAAAACTCCTACTTTATTAGTTTTAGACATATGAGCCGCAACCATGCCGCCAAAAAAGCCCATCGCATGTGCCTTAAAGTTCAGGCTTGTTGTGTTTGGGTTCTTTGCATCGCCATTAAAACTGACAAAGTGAATTTTAGGATAGTCTTCCGAAATATTATTAAAGTATTCTGCATACTCTGAACCATGTCCAAAGATCAGATTGACCCCTTTTTGCTCAAATTCCTTCACTGCTCGTTCAACAACAGCCTGTGAATTCATTCCTTCTTTATAAAATACATCCACATTAAATTTGGATTGTATTTTTAACATTCCCTTATAGCCTTTTGTTCCCCATACTTGGTCATTTACTGTTTCAGGAACTAACAAGCCAACCTTCTGTAAATTGCCTGTCGTCTTTGTTTCCCCGCAAGCCCCAAGTAAAAGAAGACATAAAAGAATGATTCCCAACCGGTTAAACATTCTACGCACTCCTTTATTACCGCAGCCACTTCCATCACATGTTTCTATCTAAGATTACTTTTTTTAAAAATTGAATCAAAAGCGAAGAAAACGTCTGGTTCCTTTTATTCTACCCTTTGAACAAATAATTGAAAAGACAAATTTCGTGCACTACTACTTTCCCATGATTCAGTTTGTCTAATTAACTCATTATTTAGCATCCGTTTTGAAATACACGTTGGACATGGTCTATCTGTTTTGTGATGGAATCCGCAAATGGTGTTACGTTTTTAACAGGGAGCTTAACAATTTGATGATCCAATTGCAACGGTTCATTACGGCTGATGTCCATTAATTTCTCATCTATTTGGAGAAAAGCGGCACAATTAGCCCAATAATTATTCTTCCCGCTTTCAACAATAAAACGCCCGGAATTCTCAGTTTCAACTGTGTTAATAATGGTATTAATTGCATCATCAATATACAGAACATCACCCGTCCATTCTCTTTCATCTTTTCTGATTTCTGCCTTTTGAAAGGTAGAAAGGATAGCCTGGTGATACAGAAATGTCTGTGGCTGCCAAGGACCGTAAATAGCTGGTACATAAAACCATTGAACCTTCTTTGCTAATCCCTTTATTTTTTCTATGAAAGTTCCGATGGCCTCTATACTGTTAGCTCTAAGCAGTTGAATAGGAAGTATGAATACAATTTCCGTATTGTCTTTATTGCTCTCCATATATTGGATGATTGATTTTGCCACTTGATCGTGCTGCAAAATTTTTTCATTCCTCAGCATATATAAATCGTAAATAGGAAATAGAATGACTGTTTCAGCCTTCTCTTCTTCCCGTCTGTTTGCCCACTTAGACAAAGGGTTTTCGCTAAAGTTCGCATTTCTTCCCACCTCAAACCTTTTTTCCTCGAGTAATGGACTTTTTTCTTGTTCATCTAGTTGAACACCGATCACTTCGATTCCTTTATTCAGGAGCGTTTTACATGCGTGAAAACTAACAAAATTGTATATTCCAAAAATAATAGCCTTGTCCATTAAAATTTTCCTCCCCAAACTCGCCTTAATGAATCCTATGCCATTCATTAAGGAATTATTTCTATTTGAGGAGGAACCAGACTTACAGTTCAGTTTCATGGCTGTTCAAAAACTTGATGAAAATTTTTCCAAGCTGTGGTTTTTTTTCTGGAAGAATAAAAGTAGGATTAATTTCAGGAGATTTGATAATTTGTTGGTATAATTTCGATTGGTTATATGATTTTCCACCGGCTAGGACATGAATGATCTTAACGGGACATCCAGACTCCATGTTTACGAATTCCTCCATGCTGTTTATGGCCCCTTCAATCCATGTTTGTTCCGTATTATGTGCTGCAGTTAATTCTCTCAGTAATTTTTTATAAAAAAATTTATGTTCCTTTTCTTGTTCAAGGTGATGCTTTAAGGAAAGAATAGGATTAAGCAGGATTACCGACCTGATGCTTCCCTTCATTTTCTCCATTAACCTGACCGCGACCAGCGCTCCCATACCTTCCGCCAAAATATGAATTTTATTATTTAGGATTTCGCTGCGAATCACATGCTGATACAACCTTTGAGCAAGTTCAACAGCTTTATCGCTCCCCCAATTTCGCCCATAAAGATTTGAGGAAAAAATGGTGTACCCTGCATCTTTTAATTCATCAATGATGGCTAGCTTTCCTTCGTTTTGTGTCCAAAAGCATTTGCTCTCGTCCACAAAATGCCTTTCATCTCCAATGATTAAGATCCCAAATCCTGTTGGCTTTTCGGGGTAATGAATGATATTCCATTGGGTATCCATCTGAAAATTGCGATTTTCCATTGCTAAATCTCCTTTTACATATTTCCTCAACATATTGTATGTCATTTCACAAAAGATGAAAGGGAGTTTGCCCATTTTTCCGAATGACTTGAAAAGTTATTTCAGAAATTGATTTTATCTATATTTTTTTTACCGCGTATGGTAGTATTAACATTGATGAAAAATAAGTAAGAGGTGAAAAATAGTGCGATTTTTTTGGACCTTCTTCTGGTCATTTCTATTAGTGCAAATGCTTACATATGTTGTTAGTTCTATGACTCCAGGTGCAAAATTTGAATTTATGCCAGGCGTTATTGTATCTCTTGGTGTTACTGTTTTGATTTTCATTGCTGCTTCTGTTATTCCAAGAGAGCCTGTAAAGAATCATTAAAATAGGAGAAAAGGTCTTCCAAGTTATTGGACGACCTTTTTCTTTCTTATTTTACCTGAACCACCACTTCCCCATCTTTTATCATGATCTCCACTGTTGATTGATCATGTACCCTGCCTGCTATGATTTCACGTGCAAGCTTTGTTTCAATATTTCTTTGGATATACCGTTTCAGCGGTCTTGCACCGTAGATCGGATCAAAGCCATTTACCGCAATGAATTCTTTCGCATCCTCGCTAATTGAAATATCGATTTGCTGTTGTTTCAACCGATTTTGCAGTTCCTTCATCATTTTCACAACAATATTTTTTATTTCTCCTAATGACAATGACTTAAATAGGATGATTTCATCAATCCGATTTAAAAATTCCGGACGGAAATGGCCTCTTAGCTGAGTCATAACTTTTTCTCTTGCTTCCTCTGAAATTTCAATCTCATTTTCACTTCGTTCAAGTAAGAATTGTGATCCAATATTGGAAGTCATAATAATTACTGTGTTTTTAAAGTCGACTACACGGCCTTGTGAATCTGTTATTCGTCCATCATCCAATGCCTGTAAAAGAATGTTGAACACTTCAGGATGAGCCTTCTCAATTTCGTCCATTAAGATAACGGAATATGGTCGTCTTCTAACAGCTTCCGTCAGCTGCCCTCCTTCTTCATAACCAACATATCCAGGAGGTGCGCCAATAAGCCTTGAAACCGCATGTTTTTCCATATATTCAGACATATCTATTCGAATTATATGTTCTGCGCTGTCAAATAACGACTCTGCTAATGCCTTTGCCAGCTCCGTTTTCCCAACACCCGTCGGCCCTAAAAATAAAAATGATCCAATTGGCCGGTTTGGATCTTTTATCCCGGCACGTGCGCGAAGAACAGCATCTGCAACAAGATTCACCGCTTCGTCTTGCCCAATGACTCTTTCATGTAAAATGGATTCTAATTTTAAAAGTTTTTCTCTCTCCCCTTCAACCAGTTTAGAGAGAGGTATTCCTGTCCATCTTGAAACAATATTTGAAATTTCTTCGCCGGTAACTTCCTCTCTAAGCAGCCGTTCGTCCTTTTCCGCCCCATTTTCTAATTGTTTAAGTTCTTTTTCTGCCAGCGGAATTTGACCATGCCTTAGTTCTGCTGCACGGTTTAAATCATATTGATCTTCAGCCTGCTGCAGCTCCCGGCGAAGCTTTTCTAACTGCTCTCTTTTTTCCTGGACTTTCTGTATTCCTTGTTTCTCTTGCAGCCATTTTGCCTTCATCGCATTCGCCTGTTCTTTTAAATCGGCAAGTTCCTTTATAAGTGCTTCGAGCCGTACTTTACTGCCTTCATCGCTCTCCTTACGTAATGCCGCCTCTTCAATTTCCAACTGCATCACCCTGCGAGTCACCTCATCAAGTTCCGTTGGCATCGAATCAATTTCAGTGCGAATCAAGGCACATGCTTCGTCAACAAGATCAATCGCTTTATCGGGCAAAAATCGATCAGTAATATAGCGATCTGATAACGTAGCTGCTGCCACGAGCGCATGATCGTGAATCTTAACACCATGATGGACTTCAAATCTTTCTTTTAAGCCCCTTAATATGGAGATGGTATCCTCTACATTCGGTTCTTGGACAAGTACCTGTTGAAATCTGCGTTCAAGTGCCGGATCCTTTTCAATATACTTTCTGTGCTCATCAAGTGTAGTTGCTCCGATACAATGAAGCTCACCGCGTGCCAGCATCGGTTTCAACATATTGCCGGCATCCATCGCACCTTCCGTTTTTCCGGCTCCTACAATGGTATGAATTTCATCAATGAACAGTAAAATTTGCCCTTCACTTTTTTTAATCTCGTTTAAAACGGCCTTTAGTCGCTCTTCAAATTCACCCCTAAATTTAGCTCCGGCAATCAACGAACTCATATCGAGTGAAAAAATCGTTTTATCCTTTAAGCCCTCTGGAACATCCCTCCTCACAATCCTTTGTGCTAATCCTTCGACAATGGCGGTTTTTCCTACACCCGGTTCACCGATTAATACTGGATTGTTCTTTGTCTTTCTTGATAAAATCCGGATCACATTGCGAATTTCCGTATCCCTGCCGATGACTGGGTCCATTTTACCGGCTTTTACTTCGGCGACAAGATCTCTGCCGTACTTTTTAAGAGCTTCATATCCTGCTTCTGGATTTTGTGATGTCACTCTTTGGTTCCCCCTTATTTCTTTTATAGCATTTAAAACGGTTTCAGGTGTTTGCCCAAATGCTTGCAGAATCTTTTTCATTTCCGAATCATTTGTGTGGGCTGCGGCTAAGAGGAAGTGCTCAACTGAAATATATTCATCGGCGAATTTCGTGGCAAATTCTTCGGCGCTGACCAATAATTTTTGCAGCTTAGCCGTTATATACAGTTTTCCTTGTTCCACTCCTGAACCCGTAACTTGCGGTTTCTTTGACAAAGATTCCAACAGTTTTTTCTTCACTTGTTCTGACTGTAATCCAGCCTTTTCTATAATAGAAGTAATGAGACTGTCCTCTTGATTCATAAGAGATAAAAACAAATGAGATTCATCAATTTCTTGATGATTTTCTTTAACCGCTAAGGTCTGTGCCTCCATAATCCCTTTTTGTAAACGCTCCGTCATTCGGTTTAAGTCCACTTTATCGACACCCCTTCTGACCATTTTTGACCTTTTCTTTTATTATAAGACACTTTCTAAATAGAAGTAAAATTTTTCACATAGAAAAAGCCATCCGTTTGGATGACTTTCCATATTTACTAATTAAGGTTTTCTTTGATAAGTCCAAACCCTTTCATCATTTGATGTTTCGGGAAATGGATCCCCAGCTTTTAGCTTAATTTTTTTAGGGTTAAGCACATTATCACCCGTTTCACCAACTTCTATATACACACCATTATTTGGAGCCTTTTTTCCTGATTTAAACTGACGATTTTGTCCCACATTTTTCCCTCCTTCTCATCTACATTATTATTATTTCCATTTTAGGTTTGTCCATTATAGGAATTTCTTTCAAATTCCATCAGCAGTCGACATTATTTCCTAAGGAATATATCCCAATCCCATGTAACTACTTTTTGACGATTGTATGAACTTATTCCACATTTATTGCTAATTATTCTTAGTTAACAATATAATTATAGTAATATCCTGTAAATCAAACCTTTGCTGGCATTTATTTTTTAAAATTAATTCGAACCTTTAAGGTGGTTAGTCGTATGCAGATAGTAACAGAAATGCCCGTAACGTTGTCACACCTCTTTGATACGGTTCACCATATGAAAAAGATTGAAAAAGGGAGTTTTCTTTTTCAAGAAGGATCGCGAGCAGATGAATTATACATCGTACAAAGCGGGATTCTTCAAATTAGTAAGATTATTCCCGATGGAAGAGAGCTTACACTAAGAATGTGCTCCAAAGGAGACTTTGTCGGCGAATTAAATTTATTCTCCCCTTCTTCACGATATTTATTAAGTGCACGTGTTGTGGAGAGTGGTGAGGTGGCGGTAATCATGAAGGATGTTCTTGAGGAAAAACTTTCACAAAATCTCCCTCTTTCATTGGAATTCATTAAATGGATGAGTTTGCAATATCGTAAAACACAAACCAAGTTTCGCGATTTAGTTCTTCATGGAAAAAAGGGTGCATTATATTCAACCTTAATTCGAATAAGTAATAGCTATGGGGTTAAAACGAATAAGGGAATTTTAGTTGAGTTACCGTTAACGAATCAGGAGCTGGCGAACTTCTGCGGAACCTCTCGTGAAGTCGTAAATCGTCTGCTAAGTGATTTACGAAAAATAGGAATAATCTCCATTGATAAAGGGTCAATCACCATTCATGACTTGGATTATTTAAAACGTGAAATTGATTGTGAAGATTGTCCAATAGAAATTTGCAAGGTTGACTAAATAAAAAAAGTCGGTCATTACGACCGATTTTTTTATTTTAAGATCACTATTTGTATGGCAATGATGATGAAAAAGAGCACCGAATTAATTATTTCGTAAATACCAATTTGCTTTGGTGATAATTTCTTTCCATAAAAAAGAATTGCCCGAAGTAAACTCGGAATAAAACTAAGTGCTGCAATCCAATAGCCGGCCGCAATCCATGCAGCAACAAGCAGTAGATGGTAGGCCCAAGAAATCCATTTGAATTTCGTATTTTTCTTTTCCCTAATCATGGATTTGACGTAAAACGTACAGCCGATAAAAAATAGCACAGATGTTAAAAAGGGAAAAATAATGGTCTCAAATGAAACAGCACCTCTCCCTAAATAACTACCCGCTAAGCCGGCAATTGAAAAGGCAAAAACAGCGCTTAAATCGTTCATAAAAGCACGATCTTGATTTTTTGCGGTAAAGTAAGCATTAATAATAAAAAAAGGGATCATTAGCAGGCCAAAGAATACAATAGACGGCCTTTCCAATAGTGGTAGCAATAACAGCAATAAAGCCGGCACTAAATAGATTAGCGACCACTTTGTATAAAAAGTGAGCTTTTTCTTTTTAAACAATAGCAGCATTGGATATGTTGCCAAGTACAATAAAAGCCAGCCAACAAAAAATGGGATATGCCTCCAGAGGAATCCTCCATCTATTACCCCAAGCCAAAAAGGGATGATCAACATTGCCCAAGCACCATGTTGTTTCGGTAAAAATAATTTCATCGCTTTCACTCCTCATTCCTGCTTACCTATACTATAAATTAGGACAGTAGAAAAAAATGTGAAGAGCATCACATGATAAAGCAAAAAAGAAGGCATTCGCCTTCTCTTATTTGACAACTTTATTAACATTTATGGCCGATCTCATTAACAAAGTTTTTGATTTGTTGAACGGTCCAACTTATGACTGCTTCATCATCGATATGAAAGATCGGCACATCCAGTTTGGCTGAAATGATGTCCATCATTTCAGCCTCCCAGAATACCACGGCTTGAACATTGTTTACAATATCTAATAACGTTAAATCCTGTTTTTCTTTCATTAGAACAAGCTTTGGGTAATTTTCCTGCTTATATCCTTCGACTAAAATGACGTCTGTCTGAAAATAGTGCATCAACTCGATCTGTTCTTTTAAACTATATGCACATGGTTCTGCTTGAAGAATCAGCCTGCCATCTCCTTCAACAAGGGTGGCAATCGCTCCTGCTGACAAGTGTTTTGTTGTGTCTTTTTTTTCTGCAGCATCGGGCTTACCGCCATGTCCGTGATGTTTAATTGTCACCGTTGTTAATCGATTTGTTGACAGTTTTTCGATGAGCTTGGAAGTAAGGGTAGTTTTTCCGCTATTTTGATAACCAACCACTTGAAAAATAATCGGTTTTACCACGGCCACTCGCTTCCGGTCTGATCTTCAAGCATAAGCACCTCTACATCACAGCCTGCTGTAAAGCCTCTAGTTCCGCCTGGAAGAATCATTAA
This sequence comes from Bacillus sp. S3, assembly GCF_005154805.1. Taxonomy (GTDB): domain Bacteria; phylum Bacillota; class Bacilli; order Bacillales; family Cytobacillaceae; genus Neobacillus. Next base: position 1,571,066 of record NZ_CP039727.1, on the reverse strand, counting down.
CGAATTTGCACCAGCAAGGCTCATGATGATATTGGATTTGTCTAGACCACTTGGTGTTGTTTTGAGCCTGCCTTCCTCGATAAACGTGGAGCTGCGAACAAATCTTGTAAATGGATTCGCTTTTGGAAAGTCCACTTCAAGTAAGGCCTTTTCTTTCCTTAAATGGGGTTTTTCAGAAAATAACATTTTTCGAATAATTGGGCGGGCAAACAATTCAAAGCCAACATAACAAGCAGATGGATTACCAGAAAGACCGAACAAAATCTTCCCCTTATATCCGGCTACTGTCGTCACACTGCCTGGGCGCATTGCTACTTTATTGAAAAACACCTCGGCACCTAATTTTTCATAAATGGCAGGAAGATAATCAAAGTCCCCTACCGATACTCCGCCTGTTGTAATTAATAAATCAACTTCATTTAACCCTTCTAGTACAGCATCAAAGCATGTATCAAATTCATCGGGCAGTTTTCCAAAATATTTAACCACACCACCGGCTCTTTCGATTTGGGCGGCAATCATATGGGAATTACTGTTGCGAATTTTCCCCGGCACGAGTTCTTCTTCTACTTCTAAAAGTTCAGTACCAGTTGCAAACAAACCGACAATCGGTTTTTTCGCCACAGGGACATCCTTATAGCCGAAGGTAGCCAGCATGGCTTGGATACCCGGATTTACTAAAGTTCCCTTATTTACCAATACTTCTCCTTCTCTAGCATCTTCACCTATAAAGGAAACATTTTCTCCCTTGTTAAAGCTTCGTTTTATCGACATATAGGGCGTTTCGTCTTTTTCGTAGTCCTTTGCAACTTCAAACATGACGACAGCATCTGTTCCTTCTGGCATCATCGCCCCTGTCATAATTCTGACAGCCTGATTTTTGCCCACAACCTTTGTTGACACCGCTCCGGCACCAATGTGGTCAATCACTTCAAACTCGACTGGATGGGACTGTGAGGCCGAAAGGGTATCAATCGACCTGACAGCAAAACCATCATATGGTGCCCGATTAAAATGAGGCACATCACTTGTCGCGATCAAGTCCTCTGACAAAAAACGGCCAAAGCTTTCATTTATTGAAACATATTCCGTTATCCCATGTAATTGATGGGCCATAATTTTTTCAACTGCTTCCCCAATCGGAATCGGTTTTCTTCTCTCTAACAATTTCATCAGCTCCTGCCTTAAAACGTTTCATTTTTTTCAAATATGTACTAATAGTTTAGGGCTCCTATCCATTATAATCCTATTGAAAACTTGCTAACATATCAAATGTTACAAATTGAAGGAAAAAATGAAAAATCATAGTGGATGTGTGATGTAGGTCACCTAATTAAGATTCATTTTCAATTATGCTTAAGTCAGATACAAACATTTAAAAAATTTTAGGAGGAATGTATTATGACTTTCACCATTACCGAAAATTCATTAGTTAAAGATATTGTAAACGAATTGCCAAAAACAAGTGATGTGTTTAAAAAGAACCGGATTGACTTCTGCTGCGGCGGAAACATTCCATTATCACAAGCTGTAGATCAAAACGGACTTGATATGAACACATTAATGGAAGAATTAAACGTGGTTTTTGAAAAATACGAGAACACCGAAAAAGATGTAGAAGTATGGACTGATTCCGATTCCAATACAATTATTGATCACGTAATTAATAATTACCATCGTGTATCGGAAGAAGAATTAGCGATGCTTAGCCCCTATGTGACCAAAGTATCTCGTGTGCATGGCGATAACCACCCAGAGTTATTAAAAGTGAATGAGCTTTTTTATGAATTCAAAAAAGAATTAATTGAACATATGGAAAAGGAAGAAGCTGTCGTCTTCCCATTAATTAAACAGCTGGCAGACGGAACAGTTGAAAATCGCGAAGAAGCCATTGCCATGATTGTTGAACTTGAAAAGGAACATGACCATGCGGGTGAAATTTTGAGACAAATTCGTGAAGTAACATCTGACTTTGAGCTGCCATTGGATGCCTGTGGAACATACCGTTTAGTTTATGCCCGATTGGAAGCATTAGAAGGATTAACGTTCATGCATGTCCATCTAGAAAATAACATACTCTTCCCTCGCTATTTAGCATAATTAACAACAGCCCGCTTAGGTCAAAGCGGGCTGTGTTTTTTAACCACCAATATAGGACATTTCTATTTTTTTGCGATTTTTATTCGTTTCTTCTGTTCTTTCATCTGAATATCGATCGTCTCTGCCATTCCATATAGCAGTAATCCGATCAGCTATTTGCTCATCTGTTGCTCCATTTCTCATGAAGTTTCGAATATCATGGCCATTTCCATTAAATAAGCAGGTGAAAATCTGACCATTTGCAGACAGACGTGAACGTGTGCAGCTTGAACAGAATGACTCGGAAACAGAAGTAATAAAGCCGACATTCACATCAGCATCTTTATACTTATAAAGCTTTGCAACTTCCCCGAAATATGCCGGATCAACGGGCTGGAGTTCAAAATGCTCTTTTAATAAAAGATACATCTGCTTTTTAGTCACAACATCATCCATCTTCCAACCGTTTGTCGAGCCGACATCCATAAACTCGATATACCGAAGCTCTAAACCATGATTTTTGCAGTATTCGGCCATTGGGATAATCTCGGTATCATTTAGGCCTTTTTTTACAACCATATTGATTTTGACCCCAAGACCCGCTTGTTTAGCAGCCTCAATTCCCTCTAATACAGGTCCAGTACCAACACCGCGTCCATTAATTTGTCCAAACAGTTCATCGTTTAACGTATCGAGGCTGACATTTACCCGTTTGAGACCGGCAGCTTTTAACTCACCAGCCAATTTCGGCAGCAGAACGCCATTAGTTGTTAAGCCGATGTCACTTAATCCCTCAATCGCAGATAGTTTTTTGACAAGAATCGGCATATCCTTTCGAAGCAGCGGTTCTCCGCCTGTTAAGCGAATTTTTTCTACCCCTAAACGAACAAATATTTTTCCAAGACGTTCAATTTCTTCATATGTCAGCAAGGCGCTTCGGGGTAGAAATTCAAAATCGGGACCGAATTGATCAGCAGGCATACAGTATTGGCAGCGAAAATTACAGCGGTCGATGACCGAAATTCTTAAGTCACGCAATGGTCTATTTAATTTATCTTTAATAATGGTCTTTTCCATTTATATCAACTCCATTATTGTTAAAGAAGCAATTTATATTTAGTGTAACAGGGTTTACCCAAAAATACTGTTACTTTATTCACTATTAAAATACTTTTTAATATTATTCTTATCTTAACAGATGTTTGCTGGTGAAGAAATGATTGTTTTGGAAATCTTTATCCACCTTTTTTTCCTTCTCTCCATAATATAATACAATAGTTCCATTATTACTTTCCAAATCCCACTCAAGTTTTCACTATATTGTCATTGTTTACTTCATTTTTTTACCTTGTCTTAGGATAAAATGTTACTAATGAGACTAACGAAGAAGAAAAACTGACTCTTTACAATATGACCCTTGAGGTGAATCAAATGATGACGACAATGAAACCAACCCATTCCATTGAGATAAAAGAATTACTTAGATTTGCAGACCGGAAATTTAGAAGTGAAAGAGGATCTTTCCTTTTTCAAGAAGGGATGTTAGCAGAGGAGCTTTACATTATTATTTCTGGTAAAATTCAAATTAGTAAAATCACATCCGACGGCCGTGAACTTTCCCTCCGCATTTGCGGTGCAAATGATATATGCGGCGAATTAACTCTTTTTACCGACAATCCCCGATATTTATTAAGTGCTAAGGTTCTCGAAGAAGGAGAAATTGCTGCAATCAAAAAAGATGTGATTGAAAGTGAAATTTTCCAAAATAGCAAGCTAGCGTTTGAATTTATGAAATGGATGAGCGATCACTTCCGGAAAACACAAACAAAATTCCGAGACCTTGTTTTAAATGGGAAACGCGGTGCTTTATTTTCGACCCTTATTCGGATGTCCAATAGCTACGGAATTGAAAAAGGAAGTGAAATTTTAATTGACCTGCCATTAACCAATCAGGAACTGGCTAATTTCTGCGGTACCTCTCGTGAAAGTACGAATCGTATCCTAAGTGAGTTAAAGCGTGACAAAATTATTTCCATAAAAAAAGGAAAGATATCAATTTTGGATTTACAATATTTAAAGGATGAAATCGGCTGTGAAAATTGCTCAGCTATTTATTGCAATATTGAATAATCTTTTAACAAGGCTGTCTCAAAATGAGGCAGCCTTGTTTCTTTTTAATTTTGCGTTTGCTTCTCTCTTAGGGCTTTTGGAATATAAACACAGAATGGTTCGCTTTCTAGGTAGTCACCTGTCATTGCATAGGCTCTTGACCTGGAACCCCCGCAAACATAACGGAATTCACATACCCCACATTTACCCTTAAATTCGTCAGGATTTCTTAATGCCTTGAAGATAGGGGATTCACGGTAAATTTCCGCTAATGGTGTTTCACGCACATTCCCTGCTTTAACTGGTAATAACCCACTTGGATATACATCGCCAATATGCGAAATAAATACAAAGCCATTCCCATCATTTACGCCTTTAGGAGCACGGCCAAGACCGTCAATGGAACCGGTTAATCCTTTTTCAGTTAAGGCACTTAAATAGTCGATTTCACCTGTCTTTGCCTTCGCTTCACGCATTTTTTGCTGAATGACAACGCGGCGGTAATGCATGGCTTCTGTTGTTTTAATATCGAAAGATACTCGTTTACTTAGGTCGTAAAGCCAGCGTAAAACCTTTTCATGTTCCACAGGAGAAATCATATCCGAAACTTGTCCTCTTCCTGTTGGGACAAGGAAAAAGACACTCCATAGAACACAATTTAACTCTTCAACCATTTTGGCCATTTCATCAAGGTACTCCACATTATAGCGGGAGATAACTGTATTAATCTGAATCGGTATTTCAAGCTCATGTAAATATTTTATTCGTTCCATTGTCAAATCAAAGGAACCAGCCGTTCCACGAAAATGGTCATGAATTTCGGCAGTCGGTCCATCAATACTAAACGCCCAGCGGGAAAGACCGACCTCTTTTGCCTTTTTAATCGCTTCTTTTGTAACATTTGGGGTAGCACTTGGTGTCATTGATACCCGTACGCCCTTATCGACAGCATACTTCGCTATATCAAAGATATCTTCCCTCATCAAAGGGTCACCGCCCGTAAAGACAAGGATTGGGTTGTTCATCTCATATATTTGATCTATCAGGTTTTTGCCTTCTTCAAAAGAAAGTTCGCGTGGATCTCTTGTATATTGTGCATCGGCGCGGCAATGCAGACATTTTAATTGGCAGGCACGTGTCAGCTCCCAAATTACGATAAACGGATCTTTATTAAAATCTCGGTTAAAAGACAAATAAAACGCCTCCTAGACAGCTGGTTCAAACTATCAAACAGCCTTAATACTCTGTATTATAAAGGTGTTTATAGTTAAAAAAAGTGAACTATCTCACAACCGTGAAGTTATATATGTCCGTTTTGTGAATGAAAAAAAACAGCGGAATGTCCACTGTTTTCATATTTCAGGCCTTTTCTTAAATTCCTAGCGAATGCCTAAGGCAATTTTTGCGTAACGTGACATCATCTCTTTATTCCAAGGCGGATTCCAAACAATGTCCACATCAACATCCTTAATTTCAGGAATATCGGCTAAAGCTCTTTTCACTTGGTCTACAATGGTTCCTGCAAGCGGACAGCCCATTGATGTTAACGTCATTGTGATTGTCACTTTACCTTCCTCGTCCATTTCAGCATTATAAACCAAACCCAAGTTTACAATATCAACGCCCAGCTCCGGATCGATCACTAGCTCCAATGCACCCATTATATTTTCTTTTAATTCTTCATTCATTTGGATTCGACTCCTTATTATGATTTATTTACTTCATAAGTATGTTTTTATTACAATTTCCAAAAAGCGCAAAATAATATCCACTTCCGCTAACAATTAAAAGTATAGAGGGTTTTGAAAGCTTTTGGTGTGAATTTTTTTACAGGTTAGCTATAAAATTGTTAACATAGTGAGTATAGAAATAAGATAGTAAAAAAGGCACTATAACAGTAGTGTATCATGCAGACAATTTTTTTCCTAAAACATTGCTTCAATCATGAAAATATAGAATAAGAAGGAGCTCATATGACAGAGAAACATTTAATCGCATTGGATTTAGATGGAACATTATTAAAAGACGATAAAACCATTTCCAATAAAAATAAGGAAATCATTCAAAAGGCAAGAGCTGAAGGGCATATTGTCATGATTGCAACCGGCAGACCTTACCGCTCAAGTGAAATGTATTATCGTGAGTTGGATCTCAACACACCTATTGTTAATTTTAATGGGGCGTTTATGCATCATCCACTTGATTCAGGCTGGGGATTTTATCATGAGCCGCTTGATGTTAAGGTGGCAAAAGATATTGTCGAAGCCTGCAGAAGCTTCCATTTTCACAATATTATTGCCGAGGTGATGGATGATATTTATTTCCATTATCACGATGAAAAGCTCTTAGATATTTTTAGCTTCGGCAATCCAAAAATTACGACAGGAGATTTACAAAACTTTTTAAACGATTCACCTACAAGTTTGCTGATCCATACAGAGGAAGATCAGCTTCAACAAATTCGTAAACATCTTTCAGATGTCCATGCTGAAGTGATTGAACAGCGCAGCTGGGCTGCCCCATGGCATGTAATCGAGATCATTAAAGTTGGATTAAACAAAGCGGTTGGCTTGAAAAAGGCATCAGAATACTTTGGAATTCCCGCCGAAAGGATTATTGCCTTTGGTGATGAGGATAATGATTTGGAAATGCTTGAATATGCCGGACATGGGATTGCCATGGGCAATGCAATTGAGCAAGTAAAAAATATAGCCAATGAGGTTACGCTGACGAATGAAGAAGATGGAGTCGGCGAATATTTGGCAGATTTGTTAAATATTAAATAACCCCCTCTTTTTCACCATTGTTTACCGAAATGAACACACTCCGTTTGGGCATACTATTTTTGAAGCAGCGATGCTGTTTCAATATGAGCTATGAGCATATTGGAGGGATTCGAATGGGTAGATCAAACAAATCGAAACGCTTTGTCCAGCAAGGAAAGGATTCGATCAACAAGCATGCTGAACGGATTCCTTATCACATGACCTACGCTGAAGCAGAGGCTCAGAAAATGGCCAATGTGCATGAATCCTCGCTTGGAGGAATTTAACATGGGAAACCAATTGTTCCAGGAAGCACGAAGATTTGTTGAGATGGCGAAATCCGCTAACCCTGCTGACCTTGATTCTGCTGTTGCTAAAGCAAAGAATGCCCTTAGTTCTGCTTTTGCAAACTCAACCGCAGCAGAGCAGGCCCAGCTCCAACAAATGCAACAAGAGCTTGAACAGGTTCAATAATACAAACAGAAAGCGGAAGCGCCCAAGGTGCTTCCGCTTTCTGTTCAATCTCGCCGAAAAAATCCGTATACTGCAGTTGTCTGAACTATATTTGTAAATGCATGTGGATCGACTTCTTTAATAATTCGCTCTAAATCGTAAAGTTCATAACGTGTGATGACAATCATCAGCATGTCTTTTGTTTCATTGGAAAAGGCGCCTCTTGCGGGAAGCATGGTAATCCCTCTCACAAGCGAAGCATGAATCGCTTTCTTAAGTTCTTCCGCCTTTTTAGTGATGATCATGGCTGTTAGTTTGGCATGTCTTGTATGAATGGCATCAACCACTCTCGTCGATGCATATAAGACCACAAGGGTATAAAGGGCTTTTTCCCATCCATATAAAAAACCTGCGGTCATTACAATAATCGCATTTAAAACAAACATATACGGTCCAACCGGCTTGTCCTTCATCCTTGATAAAACCATGGCTATGATATCAACACCACCCGTCGACGCTCCCCATTTTAACGTAATTCCAACCCCCACTGCTTGGATAACACCTCCAAATACAGCGTTCAGTAAAATATCATGTGAAAATTTATGAATGGGAATCATGGTGAGAAACAGTGATGAGAGTACAACACTAATAAAACTATAAACCGTGAATGATTTCCCTACCTTCCTCCAGCCGAGAATGGCTACGGGAATATTGAGCACAAGTAACAAAAACCCCATCGAAACATTCATTGGTGTATAATCACTAAGAACCTTAGAAAGTAATTGAGCCATTCCAGTAAACCCACTGGAATAAACATTTGCAGGGATAAGAAAAAAATTCATTGCCAGGGCATTTAACAATGCACCAACCGCGACTATAAAGATTTTTTTTATTTCAAGCCAAATCAATAGTATGTCCCCCTTTTTTCCAATAGATAATTGTATTTTTACGGCGAAACCGATAAACTGAAACTAACTATAATGTTGTGAATGAGGTGAGCTTCTTGCCAGTAAAAATACTTGCAGACAGCGCATGCGATTTACCTAAAAGTTTTTATGAAGAAAAAAATGTTACGTTATTTCCATTAAAAGTGCAAATTAACGACCAGGAATACGAAGATGTTAAAACAATCGATTCGAAAACAGTCTATGATGCCATCCGCAGCGGGGTTGTCCCTAAAACATCTCAGGTGTCTCCACATTTATTCGAGGAAGTTTTTACGGAAATGGCAGAAAAGAATGAGGAGGGCATCTACATTGCCTTTTCTTCTGAATTATCCGGTACATATTCAACCGCTGTTATGATTCTTGACCAAGTGAAGGAAAAATATCCAAACTTTCAACTAACAATTGTAGATACAAAATGTGCCTCGCTTGGAATTGGTCTCATTGTTCAAGAAGCGGCAATGCTTTCTTCGAATCATGCGTCAAAAGAAAAGATTTTAGAAGATGTTCTATTTAGAAGCCAGCATATGGAGCATATTTTTACGGTTGAGGATTTAGATTATTTGGCAAAGGGCGGCAGGGTTTCGAAAGCTTCAGCATTTTTGGGCGGTTTATTAAATATTAAGCCCATTTTAAACATGGAAGATGGAAAACTCGTACCAATTGAAAAAATCAGAGGAAAAAAGAAGGTGTTCCGCAGGATCATCGAAATCATGAACGAACGCGGGTCAAATTTGCAGGAGCAGATTATTGGAATCAGCCATGCAGATGATCTGGAAACAGCAATGGAAGTGAAAGCCATGATTGAGGCAGAATTTCAACCGCAAGAGGTTTATATCTCTTCAATTGGCTCTGCCATTGGCGCCCATACAGGGGCAGCTACGATTTCAATTTTCTTTTTAAACAAGATTAAATAAGGTGAAGGAGTGAGGTGCAAAGCACCCCACTCCTTTTACTTATGATCAGTTTTCTTTGAGTATTGATTTTTCCCTGCCTGACGATTCTTTTCACGCATCATATTCTTTTCATGTCTTAAGGCATTATTGTCTTGTGCTTTTTTATCATTATCTGTCGTGTGCGGCATATGCATACCCCTTTCATAATTCCTTACAGTGGTTATTGTAATCATAATGAAAAAGAGTATGTAAGGATTTCGTTAATCTTTTTTCTCGTAAGTCCAGCTGCCTTCTTGGTAAACCCTTCCATCTTTCATCAGTTTTCCAAGCGCACGTTTAAATGCCCCTTTACTTAAGCCAAATCTCTCTTGAATATCTTCCGGCATGCTTTTATCATTGTACGGCATCGCGCCATTTCTACTCATTAAATATTCGTAAATTCTGGCAGCATCAAGGTCTTGTGATTCCTCTTTTCTTGCAAGCAAGGAAACGTTTATCGTTCCATCCTCTTTAACGTCAATAATCCGTCCTTCTACCTTTTCACCTAAACGAGGCTCTTTTCCACGCTGTGATTCATGAATAAAACCTTTATAGCCTTCTATTGTGTAAATCCAGCTGCCCACCTTAGCGGTCCGGTAGACATGTCCTTGTACATTTTTATTAAAATCATTCCTTGTTGCTTTGGTGGAAATGGACTGAATAATCTGGTCACTTGCCAATTTTGCATAAATTAAATGATTACGATTGACTCTTAAAGTAATATAAACCATATCCCCAACATTTGGCCAAACGGTTTGATGGGCAGGAAGATCGTCTGCTCCTAATAAAATATCTTTAGGCAGTCCAATATTTATAAAAACGCCGATTTTCGGGTTAATATCGGTAACCTTGACCCAGGCATAATGGCCAACCGAAACTTCCGGAATCGTCATCGAAGCAGAGATTCTCCCTTGTGAGTCCACATATAAAAAGACCTCGATTTCATCACCATCTGCTAATTCATGCTGTGCTTGATTTATGTGCAGCAGTACATCCTCATTACCATCTGTTAAAAAATAGCCAAATTCCGCCTTTCTTGCAACAGTTAATGTGGCAGTTTGACCTATAAGTTCATTTAATGACATATAAAGCTCCCCTTTTCATTCTCGGAGATTTTTCCCGAATCTTGTTTGAACTGCTATATTTTACTATAATGTACCCATAAAGGGAAACTTCCCGCAGAAATGTTTCTGCATATCAAAAAAATGGGGGTTATGACGATGTCTAAAGATAGTTCATTTGATATTGTATCCAAAGTTGAATTTTCCGAAGTCACCAATGCCATTACGGCAACAATGAAGGAAATCGGTACGCGCTACGATTTTAAGGGCAGCAAAAGTGAAGTATCGCTCGATAAGGAAGAATTGGTTCTCATCTCAGATGACGAATATAAAATGGACCAATTAAAAGATGTTTTGTTTAGTAAATTAATGAAACGAGGCGTTCCCGTTAGAAATCTTGATTATGGAAAAATCGAAAAGGCATCAGGAGGCACCGTTCGTCAAAGAGCCAAGATTGCTCAAGGTATCGATAAAGAAAATGCTAAAAAAATTAATACGATTATTAAAAATAGCGGTGTAAAAGTGAAAAGCCAAGTTCAGGATGATCAGGTCCGAGTTAGCGGCAAAAACCGCGACGACCTACAAAAAATTATTTCCTTGGTCCGTGAAGCTGACCTTACAGTTGATGTCCAATTCATCAATTATCGATAGATAGTGAAAAAGGCGAAAGGTATTTAATATTCCTTCTCGCCTTTTTATTTTTTTCATAAATTGACTCATTTATAGAAAACTAACACATGAATAATGTAACGGAGGTTTTTTTATATGAGCAGCAGTCAAAATCAAGAAAAGCAAACATTCCCGCCTCAGCATCAGAACCAGCAGCCCGGAGTGGAAAGCGAAATGAATCCTCGTCCAATTTCTGTTGATCCCAATTATAAGGCCGGGGGAAAATTAACAGGTAAAACAGCCATTATTACTGGGGGCGACAGCGGCATTGGGAAATCCGTCGCAATTTATTTTGCAAAAGAGGGTGCGGATGTTGCCATTGTCTATTTAGAGGAACAACAAGATGCCGAAGAAACAAAACAGCTGATTGAAGCAGAAGGCCGCAGATGTCTCCTATTTGCCGGCGATATTGGGGATGAAGATTTTTGTAAGGAGATCGTTAATAAAACGATTGACCAGTTTACTAAACTTGATATCCTTGTTAACAATGCAGCCGAGCAGCACCCACAGCAAAGCTTGCTGAATATCACATCCGCGCAATTGGAAAAAACGTTTCGCACCAATATTTTCTCCTATTTTTATATGACAAAAATGGTTTTGCCGTATTTACAGAAGGGGGCATCGATTATCAACACCGCTTCGATTACAGCCTACGAAGGAAATGAACAATTACTCGACTATTCTGCAACAAAAGGGGCGATCGTTTCTTTCACACGTTCCTTGGCAAAATCACTTGCATCGCAGGAGATTCGCGTTAACGGTGTTGCTCCTGGGCCAATCTGGACGCCGCTAATCCCATCGACCTTTACCACTGATAAGGTAGCTACGTTCGGATCTACAACCCCGATGGGAAGAGCCGGACAGCCAAGTGAACTGGCACCAGCCTATGTCTTCCTCGCCTCCGACGACTCCTCCTATGTCAGCGGGCAAATGATACATGTTAATGGGGGAACAATCGTTAATGGTTAAGAAAAACGCATCGGCGGGGTTTCCGCCGATGCCCTGTATTATTCGATCTTTCTATTTTTTCTTCTTTTGATGAGCAGGAATAGGAAGATTCCCACCAAAATGTAAACAATAACTAAAGAGACAATGAGTGACAGCTTTATTCCGCTCTTTTCAGTCAGAACATATATTTCAGAATTATCTCGGTCTACGATCAGAATGTATTGATCATCCCGACTGCGTACAAGATCCCCTGCAAGCAATCCACGAAGCTCCTTGCCGCCGGCTAATTGCTCATCTGTTAACACTACTTTTTGAGATTTGGTTGAATTGTTTATCGCAATAACCGATGTTTCCCCTTTATAGACACGTTTATAAACTAACATCCCGCCTTTGTCATAGAGCGTTTCCATAGTTCCTCTTGTTAAGGATGCAAGCTGGCTGCGCTGTTCGGCAAGTTTGGTTATATACTCAATCAATTCTTTTTCTGTCCGAAAATTCATTTGCCGACGATTATCAGGAACGTCTCCCCCAATTAAAGCAATTTCCGTCCCATAATAAAAAATAGGTATTCCTGGTGTTGTATAAAGATACGTCAATGCCGTTTTCCAACGTGAACCCGGAAACTGCCGCTGATCCACAATATCATTGGTAAATCTTGTCGTATACTCATTATCAAAGAATTTTGCCTTTAATTCAGATTTTTGCCCGACTTGAAGAGCTTGATTAAGTGACTGGAAAGATTGATTCGTTGTTGCGAAGACATTTCTTGATTTTTCACTTTGGCTATAATCTAATAAACTGTCGATACCGGCACTGTGATAATGTGCTGAATCTAATGCTCCCGAGTTTTCAGTCGGCACTCCTAATAAGAAAAACCCCTTTTTATGCTTTTTTACCTCTTTTGAGAAATCAGTCCAAAAGCTTAAACTTACATGATTAACCTCCGGCAGGCTATATCCATCAACATCCGTCTTCTTAATCCACCATTTTGCCGCATCAACTAAATATTTTTTTACCTCAGGGTTGTCCTGATTTAAGTCAGGTAATCCATCGACCCAGCCATTTTCGACCTGCTGTTGATTATTCCAATCATTGATATCCTGCTTTTCATGAAACCAATCTTGTTTACCGGGATCCTTTACCCATGGGTGGCTTGAAGCAGTATTATTGGTGACAAAATCAATTAATACCTTGATTTTTCGCTTATGGGCTTCTTTTACAAGCTTTTGAAACGTTTTAAGTGAACCAAAATGCTCGTCCGTTTTATAAAAGTCATTAATCCAATAGCCATGATAGCCATTTTTAGCATTATCATAGATTGGGGTTAATCGAATGGCGGTAAACCCCATCTCCTGTATGTAGTCTAATTTGTCAATAATTCCTTGAAAATCACCGCCGTTATAGACATTTGGATCTTTGGCATTCGCGTCAATATCATTGTGTATATCCCCATTGTTGAACCGGTCAATCATGATCGAATAGACCGTTTCATCCTGCCACAGCCTGTCTTCCTTTTCTACAGCTGCTTTTGCAGGAAGGGCTGATATGAATAGTAACGTGATTAAAATGAGTGTCATTTTTTTCATTTGTTTTCCTCCTCTAAAAGGAAGAGGACATGTTCCCTCTTCCCACTACTCATTTTAATCGAATCACGTTTTTATTCCAAATATTATCGGGACTTTTTGATGGCTTTTTAATTCACTATATTAATATTGTAATCTTTAAACCATGTGTGAAGCTGCACAAGATAGGCCAATAATTGCGGCCCGGTCATCAGTTGGCCAAACCATGGCTCGTGAAATGATTCCCCTCCAGTCTCGACAATCTTTTCCAATCGTTCCTTTTGAAAAAATTCATGCAGTGCAGAGGTTTTATCTTGCAGAATCGTCTCCATCCATTTTTGGATGGAAATGGTATAGGCAGGATTATGTGTTTTTGGATAAGGACTTTTCTTCCGGTAGAGAACTTCTTCTGGAAGAAACCCCTCAAATGCTTTGCGTAGAATCCCTTTTTCCCTTCCCCGGTACATTTTCATCTCCCATGGGATATTCCATACGTATTCGACAAGTCGGTGGTCCGCAAATGGCACTCGTACCTCCAAGCTTGCTCCCATACTCATTCGATCTTTTCGATCAAGCAATGTCGTCATGAACCATGTCATATTGATATAAAATAATTCTCTTCTCTTCGCTTCCACCGCACTTTCCCCATCTAATTTAGGGGTTTCTGCAATTGCTTGGCGGTATTGTTCCATACTATATTCTTGTAATTTCAATTTTTCCTGCCAATGTGATTTTAATAAACTTTGCCGTTCATTGACAGATCGCATCCAAGGAAACCCTGGCCGCTCTAAATCTTGTTTACGATGAAACCATGGGTACCCGCCGAAAATTTCATCCGCGCATTCTCCCGAGAGGCTGACAACAAAGTCCTTTTTGATTTCTTTACAAAACCATAGTAAGGAGGAATCCACATCTGCCATTCCCGGAAAATCTCTAACATGAGTTGCTTCCAATAAATCCGTAACTAGTTGCTGCTGTGAAATAGTTTTATTAAAATGCTTGGTCTTGTATTCATCTGTTATCATTTGAATAAATCTCTCGTCAGCATCCGGCTGAAATTCATTCGAGGAAAAATATTGATCATTTCCTTCATAATCAATCGAATACGTATGGAGCTGCCCTTTTCCCTGTTCTTCAAATCCTTTTGCAGCAATGGCCGTAATGATGCTGGAATCAAGTCCTCCTGATAAGAAAGTACATAATGGCACATCCGATACGAGCTGTCTCGTTACTGCATCTGTTACTAAGGAGCGAACCTTTTCAGCCGTTTCCTCCACACTTTCCTTATGTTCTGCGCTTTTTACATTCCAATAACGCCAAATTTTTAGACCATTTCTTGAAAAAGTTAGGGCATGGGCAGGTCTCAGCTCTTTTATCCCTCTAAATACTCCGGACCCTGGAGCCCTTGATGGTCCTGCGCCAAAAATTTCAGCAAGCCCTTCTTGGTCAATTTCTGTCTTGATTTCCGGATGAGCTAGGATCGCCTTTAACTCTGATGCAAAAATTAGACCTTTATGATGTTCTGTGAAAAATAATGGTTTTACCCCAAGACGATCTCGTCCAATAAAGAGTTGTTCCCTTTTACTATCCCAAATAGCAAAGGCGTATATGCCGTTTAAAAAATTTACACACTCCTCCGCCCATTCTATATAGGCAGTTAACAGAACTTCTGTATCAGAATGACCTTTAAAGGAATATCCTTTAGTATGGAGTATTTTGCGGATATCTTCAGTATTATATAATTCCCCGTTGTAGCAAATGGTGTAATCAAATCCATCTTTTTGTTTGGACATCGGTTGTCTTCCCCCTTCAGGGTCGACAACAATCAGCCGTTTATGACCAAAACCAACATGTGTATCGAACCAAATGTTGGTTTCATCCGGGCCTCTCTTTGCTAGCGTATTCACCATTTTATTTAATGTTTTGGCTTCGTTTCTTATCGGCTGTTCAAAATCTAGCCACCCCGAGATTCCGCACATTGACATCTCACTCCCTTACCATCGATTACTGATCTTTAGGTGCATGCTCTATTGTATTCAGCCCATGTTAAATGGTTAATTGTCCCGTAAAGATCTGAATTCACATAAAGTTCGGCAAAATGTATAACAATGAAATTTTTATACTTATTTTTTGAAAAATAATAAGGTTATAAAATGTCACGAAGATGTCTAAAAAGAAAAATGAAAGCAACTGAGTGTGGAGGTTAACGATGAATCGACAACAACGACTAAAACTATATGATTTCCAACAACGAGCTTACAACGAAGGAACAGTGGAGCAAATAAACAATCAATGGATATTTTTTGATGAGGAAACGGAAGAAGCTACGATGTTGGATGATTTCGTTCATCAAGAAATTGAAATCTTCCGGTTGAACCGCTGGAAGAAAGGCATATTGCGTGAACCGGGAAAAATCCATTGCGGTAAAGAAGCGATTATGCTTCGGGATCAGGATACGATTAGAATGAGGAAACATTTAATTTACTCGCTCGAACGATTGTTAGATGGGGTGAACGATGATGCCTTTTTCCAGTTCGTTACGACATTAAATTCCTTAAATTTTTCCATTTACGATTGCATTTACTGCTATAACCATTTATCTTTCCTGTCGGATGAACATCGCAAAGATGGTGTGAATTTTATGGTATTTGACAATCAAGAGCAAATTTGTAATGTGCAGCATCATTTTTGTTATTACGAAAAGGTCAATGATCGGTTTGAATTTACTTTAAATACTGGTAAACGATTAGTCATCGAAAAAATGATTTCATAAAGAAAAGGCCTGGAGAACCCTCCAGCCTTTTTTAATTTCCAATATACTTGGAATAGAGCATTTTTGCTTTGACGATATCATTGGTACCATGGATGAGTACGCGGGAATCCTTAAATACAACAATGGATATGTCCTCATCTGGGGAAAAACGGAGTAAAAATTCGTTCCCTGAGACCTTTCCGCTTTTACTAAGTTTAGATTTTGCCTTTATAATATCAAGCTCGCGTTTATTTCTTGGATTAATTTGGACTGTATCCCGTCCGCATAGTGTCGTGAAGGCTACTTGCTGCTCGGAGGAGCGGTCAAGAAAATCAAATTGCCCTTTTACACATGAAGGACAATTAGGATTTTTCCCTTGCGAAATATCCATTTGCATTGAAGTTACATCCCATATATCGATTTGTTCCAAATTAGGGGTGGTCTCTGCCCCAACTAATAGCTTGATTGTTTCCATCGCTTGAAAGGAAGCGATAATATCTGTCAGAGGTGACAATACCCCAACAGTATCGCATGTTTCACCGGTACCGGATGGGACATGCGGAAAAAGGCAGCGGTAGCAAGGGGTTATCCCCGGTTTAAACACGGCAAACATCCCCCGCGAGCTTACGGCCGCCCCATGCACCCATGGTTTCCCATGCTTAACTGCTACGTCATTGATTAAGAAGCGCGTCATAAAGTTGTCGGTACCATCTACAATCACATCGTAGCCCGCCAATAAATCTTCTGCATTATCAAGGTTTACATCTGATATTACCGCCTCTACCGAAACAGTTGAATTAATTTTTTTCAGTCTATTTTGTGCCGCAACTGCCTTCGGAAGATGCAATGCTGCATCCTCTTCATCGAAAAGGGTCTGTCGCTGCAGATTAGATAGTTCAACTAGATCCCTGTCAATCAGCCTTAAGGAGCCGACACCTGACCGGACAAGATGATTCGCTATCACGGTGCCAAGTGCGCCGGCACCAACGATAACAACACGGCTTTTCAGCAACTTCCGTTGTCCCTCTTCCCCAATCGCAGGAAATAGAATTTGTCTCGAATACCTCTCTAAGTTACTCATGAAATTCCCCTTTTCTATCAAGGATATTACTATTATCATATCAAATTCTCTCATAATATAAATTTCAATTTTAAAAATATTACAAAAAAGTGTATACTAATATTGAGTAAATAAAAGGAATGGGAGGAAATACTATGAATCTAGGCGGTTTTAAAAACAATGAAGTCTTAGTTGATTTAACAAACGGTACAGTGAATTACAGACCCATTAACGAGATTGATGCGAAAAAGTACATAGGCGGCCGCGGTTTGGGGGTTAAATATGTATTAGATAATGGCCCTGATGTTGAGCCATTGTCTGCAGAAAATATTTTATGTTTTATGACCGGTCCGGTTACCGGTTCACGTTCATCCATGAGTGGACGTCTTTGCGTTGTAACAAAATCCCCGCTTACAGGGACCGTTACGGACTCCCATATCGGCGGATGGACGGCTGCACGTCTAAAGTGGGCAGGCGTCGACAATCTTATTTTCTCCGGAAAAAGCGACAAGCCCGTCTACCTTTACATTGAAGATGGCAAAGCAGAACTCCGTGATGCATCAAATTTATGGGGAACAAGTACAAGAGCGTTTATTCAGGCCATGAAGGACCAATATGGTGAAGATGATTTAAGTGTTATGACCATTGGTCAGGCAGGCGAAAACACCGTTCGTTTTGCCTCATTTATTAATGAGCATGACCGTGCCGCTGGGCGTGGCGGTACTGCAGCAGTTGCCGGATATAAAAAACTCAAGGCAATTGTGATCAAGGCAGCCCAAAAAGGCAATATGCCTGTAGCAAAATTAGAGAGTGAATATAAAGAAGCCAACAAAAAAGCAGTAAAGGCAATCCTTGATGGCGGCTTAACAGCGCCAAATAAAGGCGGATTATCCGTTTATGGTACAAACGTTTTAACAAACTTAATTAACGAGGTTGGCGCACTGCCAACGAAAAATTCCCAATACACTCATTGGGAGGAAGCAGAAAAGCACAGTGGTGAGTATGTGAACACTCATTTGCGTGTTGCAAACAATACCTGCCATGCCTGCCCTGTCGGCTGTAAAATTGAAGTCGAAGTAAAAGATGGTAAATATAAAACACGGGTAGAAAGCATTGAGTTTGAATCCGCCTGGTCTCTAGGCTCTAACTGCTTGTTAAGCGATGCCGAAGCCATTTCATATATGATTGACCGCTGTAATGAGTACGGTCTAGACACAATAGAACTAGGGCATGCCTTCTCTGTAACAATGGAGGCTTTTGAAAAAGGAATTATCTCTGAAGAGCTAATTTGGGGAGATGCCGATTCGATGATTGAATTGACAAGAAAAATTGCTTTCCGTGAAGGCTTTGGAGGTACACTTGCGGAAGGTCCTGCACGTGCAGCTGCCTCTTGGGGGGCACCTGAACTGTCCATGTCTGTGAAAGGCCAGTCCATTCCGGCCTATGACCCGCGTGGAATCCAAGGGATTGGGCTTGGGTATGCAACGAGTAACCGTGGTGCCTGCCACCTGCGCGGCTATACGGTTGCAAGTGAAATTGCCGGTATTCCGGAACCAACTGACCGCCTGAAGCCTGAAGGAAAAGGTGAACTTTTAAAAGTATTCCAAGATATGCTTGCCTTCTCTGATTCTATGAACATTTGTAAGTTCTCTTCCTTCTCTGAAAATGCGGAGCATTACGCGGAACAATATAGCGCAATGACTGGTATTCCAATGACAGCCGATGACGTGATGAAGGCTGGAGAAAGAATTTATAACCTCGAGCGTTATTATAATAACCTGGCAGGATTTGATAAACGTGAGGATGATTTCCTTCCAAAACGCTTTACAGACGAACCTGCATCTGGTAACAGCACAGGTCATGTAAGCCATATGGATATCATGCTTGAAGAGTATTATCAAGTACGCGGCTGGAAAGATGGACTTGTACCTAATGATAAACTTCGTGAATTAGGGATTATCGATGCCGAAAATCAATTAGTTTAAAAATAAAACAAGGCTTCTGCCATTAGCTGCAGAAGCCTTGTTTTATTATCCACCAATTCTTGTTGTTTTGAAGCGATATTTTTTTATAACATCTTCAAGCACGTTTTCCCGATCAGCTTGAAAGCGAACCTTCATTGCCTTTACCTTAAATGTAGCGGTAAATTCGATTTCTTCTTCTGACAAAATTTGCCCGTTCCAGCCATCTGCCTTAAAAACATAGGGAAAGGTATCCGTCACCTGGATGGCACCGAGCTCGATGAAATACATTCCAAGATGCTCCTTACTGATTCCTCGAAACTCTAAATCTATTAAAGCCATATTATCCACCAGCAACAGGAGGGAATAACGCAAATTGATCCTCTTCCGCAATGATCGTCTGAAGATCATCAAGATGGATGATATTCCTGCCGTTTACATAAACATGAACAAATGGAAGCAGCTCTTTGTTCGGGGTAAAAATTTCATCCTGTAAATCAGGAAACATTTCCACCATTTTATTCAGCACATCAATCACCCGATCCCCATCAGGCTGCACCTTTACTGTTACTCCTCCACATATTTCACGGAGATTTGCAAACACTTTTACGAGCATATGTATTCTCTCCTCTCTACTACCTTCAATAATAAAACCTATATCTTTTCTTGTCACGTTGTTTTCCTTCTTTAACTATTAAAAAAGCTGCCCCAGGGTTTCTGAGGCAGCCTTAGTCTTGACGCATATGCTTATACATTGAAAATAGACATTGGTAATTTTTCAAAGCCTAAATATAATACAAGCAAAAATGCCACAACAAACTGAATCCAAAATGCGGAAGTTCTTCTGTTATTTGCGGCTCTTCCAAGGATCATTTCAAATAAACCGATAACCCATAGTCCCGCGACCGCTTTTAAAATATACCAAACATCAATCTTGGTCAACGAAAAAAGAAGTCCAATGCCTGTGGCAATAATAAGCAGGTACAATACTCGTAAAATCATTTGGACAATTTTAAATCCTTTGGCTTTCCCACTCTTGTTTAATAACAGTGCAACAAAAAATAAAATTAGAGCTAACACCCATGCTGTTACATGACCATGAATCATTTCTTTACCTCCTATGTATACTCAATCGAGACTATCATACCATAGGCTTATATGAAATATAAAGAAAACACTCCACTTCGCGATCCGTTTAACTAGATTAACCATTTTTAAAGGTTTCAATAAATTGGATGACTGCCGGCCCCAGCAAGACAATAAATAAACTGGGAAAGATAAATAACACCAACGGAAAGAGCATTTTGATTGGTGCCTTCATAGCTGTTTCCTCAGCCCGCTGCTTACGCTGTTCCCTTACTTCATTAGACTGGACCCGAAGGACTTGAACCAGTCCGATTCCCAGCTTCTCCGCCTGCAGGACACTGCTGATAAATGCCTTTATTTCATCAACATCCAGCCTGTCTCTGATACCGGAAAGCGCCTCTCTCCTTGTCTTCCCAAGACGGATTTCCTCTAGGCAGCGATGAAATTCCTGCGAGAGAACACCTTCTTTTTTGGCTACTACTTTCGTAATCGCACCGTCAAAACCAAGCCCTGCCTCAAGACTAACCGTTAACAGATCCAATAGATCCGGAAATTCCCGTAATGCCAAACGATTCCTAGTCTTTGTTTTTTGCTTTAAATAAAGATGCGGGGCAAAAAATCCAATCAGGATTCCCATTAATACAAAAACAATCACTACACCTGTTCCGGCATGTAAAATCGAACCATAACCAAAAAAGATAAGCGGCATCAAAAATAAGGAAACAGTCTGGATTAAGCGAAAATCAACTGCTGTTATGCCGAATGGATTTCCTGCCATTTGAAGTTTCTGGTCAATCTTTGCTTCTTTTTCCCCCGGCATTCTCTTTTTAAAGCTTTTTTTAAAATCTACCACCATGGGCTTGATAAATCTGTCCAGGAATGATTGTTGCTTCTCCTCTGGAACGTCTTCTATCCGATTTACAGTGTCATTTAAAAGAAAGAACTCAACTCGCTCCTTGACCGTTTCATTTTTATTTGAACGAATAAGAAAAGTCCCATAGATTCCTAATGTGACAGTTAAAAACAAACAAAAATAGAGCAAATATCTACACCTCGATATTCGTTATTTTTTTAATTAACAGAAACCCAATAATTCCTGAAACGAGTCCCGCTGCAAGCAGTGTAATCCCAATTGGATGATGAAAGAGTGTTCCAATATAGTCAGGCTGAATCATATAAAGGAACATTCCCAGAAATACAGGCAATAGTGCAATTACATAGCCTGATAACCGCCCTTGGGCTGTAAGGGTAGAGATTTGCCGATGGATTTTCGTGCGGTCACGGATCGTTTCGACAATCTTGTCAAGCACCGTTGCAAGATTTCCACCAACTTGCCGTTGAATTAAAATGGCCTGGATCATTAAATCCAAATCATCACTTGGCATCCGTTCCTTTAAATCGTTCAATGCATCTTCAATACTTTTCCCATATTGCATTTCCTTCAAGACGAAATCCATTTCCTCCTTAATTGGCGAAGCTGCTTCTTCCACAACAGATTTAAGTGCCTGCGGAAAGCTAAATCCTGCTCGTAAACTTCCGACAATGGTGGTAATCATATCAGCAAGTCCTTCATTAAACTTAGTGACTCTTTCGCGTTGTTTTTTCCTTAAAAACCATTTGGGGAGTACGAAACCAATTGAACCTCCAAGGAGGATAAAGAACCAATTACCCGTAATTAAATAGAATACACCGCCTAGAAATGCCGTTAATATCCATTGAAAGAGGATATATTCCTCTGGCTTTAGCGGCAATCCCGCCCGGGCAAGCTTAGTTTCAAGTTTTGTGTTTTTTTCTTTTGTTAAAACCTGTTTTTGAATTTTTTCTTTCATCAAGTTGATAAAAGAAAACTGCTTTACTTTAACTATGTCTACGCTTGCCTTTTCCTCATTAATCGCGAGATAATGTTGCATTCGATCCTGTAGCGTATTTTTTGAACGAAAGACTAGTTTGAAAATGAACCAAAAGAAAAAAACAGCGGTTAATAAAAAGAAAAATAAGAGTAGATAGATCAATGCCGCCACTCCTCATTTTCAATAAACACGGATGCGGGAATATGAATACCGGAAGCTTCGAGACGTTCATAAAATTTTGGCCTTACTCCGGTCGGGACAAGGCGCCCAATTATTTTCCCTTCTTCGTTAAGTCCCTCCTGTTTAAAAGTAAAGATATCTTGAAGGACGATGATTTCGCCTTCCATCCCTTGGACTTCGGTGATACTGACAATTTTTCTAGAACCATCTTTTAGCCGGGACTGCTGGATAATCACATCAATGGCTCCGGAAATTTGTTCCCGAATCGCTTTCACCGGCAATTCAACCCCAGCTAACAGGACCATCGTTTCAAGGCGTGAAATCATATCCCGCGGGCTATTGGAGTGACCTGTTGCGAGTGACCCATCATGTCCTGTATTCATGGCCTGCAGCATATCAAGGGCTTCACCGCCGCGAACCTCACCAATAATGACACGATCAGGTCTCATCCTTAATGAATTCCTAACAAGATCTCGAATGGAGATGGCTCCTTTTCCTTCAATATTAGGAGGGCGTGACTCTAATGAAACCACATGCTCCTGTCCCAGCTGGATTTCGGCAGCATCCTCAATCGTTACAATTCTTTCGTCTTCCGGGATAAAATTGGATAGAACATTAAGTGTCGTTGTCTTGCCTGATCCTGTTCCACCGCTTACGAACATGTTCAACCTTGCTTTTACACACGCATCAAGAAAGATGGCCATTTCCTTTGTTACCGTTCCAAAGTTAATCAAATCTTCAATTTGATAGGGATCCTTTGAAAATTTTCTAATGGTTATCGTAGGACCATTTAATGCCAGCGGTGGAATAATGGCATTCACACGTGATCCATCTGGAAGCCTTGCATCTACCATTGGTGAACTTTCATCGATTCTCCGCCCAAGGGGAGCAACAATTTTTTCAATCACGCTCATGACATGCTCATTGTCTCGAAATTCCACGGTTGTTAACACGAGCTTCCCTTTCCGCTCACAGTATACTTGATTTGGTCCATTCACCATGACCTCCGAGACATCCTCATCCAATAGCAGTGGATTGATCGGACCGAATCCCGTTAAATCATTAATCATGTCATCTACTACTTTTTTTCGATCAATTTGACCGCGAAACTCTTCTTCATCTTTAATAATCTCAACTGCCATTCCGTCAAGCTTTGGAATAATATCCTCAATTTCCTGTTCTTTTAACTCTTGCAAAATTTTACGATGCAGAACATTTTTAAGTTCATGATTTTTGTCTAGTTGACGCACCCTCACCTTTTCTTTCTTCTGTTCCTTCTTTTGTTCTTTTGGCCGATGGTCGCGATATACCTGCAATAGATCATGCTTTGGTGAGGGAGTTTGATTTTCAGGAGGAGAATCTGTGCTGCTTGACTCCCTTTGGAATTGATTGTTTTTTTCTTGAATTCGATGTAAGAGACCCATTTATTCAATCCCTCCTATCTTTTTTGGAAAACCATTTGCCTAAATGGGGATTCTTTTTCTTGGACTTAAGCGTGCTTGAACCATTTCCGCCCGATAAGAGCTCCGCCATTTTAAACACGCCTTTTGCCACATCTGACTTCCCATGCTTGATCACAAATGGAACCCCAAGATTAATCGATTGAGAACAAATTTGAAAATCATTTGGAATATATATTGGATTTTCTGCGGCTAAGATTTTTGCCGCATCAGTTGCTTTAATCACACTTTCCATATTTGCACGATTAATGACGACTCTTACCTTGTCTCTAAGTCCCAAAATATCGAGTGTTTCCAAATAAAGTTTTGTATTTTTTAATGCCGCCATTTCCAAATTGGTAATGACAAGGATTTGATCTGCCCTCTCAATGAATCGAAGCGATTGCTCATTTAAGCCTACCGGTGTATCGACCAAAACATAATCGTGTCCAATCAGCATGATATCCACTACTTTGTCAGCAGCCTCATTTGTCACTAAATCGGCATACTCCGGCCGGTCCGGGGCTGAAAGAACTCTGACTCCGCTTTCATGAACAGCTAAATAATTGGCAAGGCTGTGCTCGTCAATGATCCCTATACTCTCAATCACCTCTTTAATGGTGAAGGAGAACTTTAAATCCATCGCAAGGTTAACGTCGCCAAACTGAAAATCACCATCCAAAATAGCCGCTGTCACATTTTTCTTCATTAGAGCAACGGCTAAATTAACGGTTAGTGTAGTGCGACCAATACCGCCTTTTGCACTGCAAACAGCTATTAATTTCCCCCGCTGCGGTTCTAAATTAACTTGTGCAGTCTGCGTATTTTCATGGCTTGTCATGAATGGTCACCTTCCATAACTTAATCATTTTGCTTCGGTTTATTTTCTTCCGTCATTAGTGGACGTTTATTTAAGATAAAATGAATCTTCCCTGCTTCAGAGGCATTCACAAGCTTTACAGCATCATCTGGTTTTAATTCTAACGTGACAGAGCTATATTCCGCATAGGGCTCCTTGGTATTTTCCGGTGTCTGCATCTTCCTGCCTACCGCTAATACCCGTGCTTTTTTAAGCAACATCACCGATTCGGTTATATCTTGATTGGCAGCGTCCTTGATTATTTTTGTAAAAACAACGTCTACTTCATCTTCAGGCTCTATTAAATTGGAGACTGACTGGTTAATGTTTACACCAACGGATACGGCTGTGAAGCCTTCCCTCACTTTGCGCGACACATACACACCTTCCTCTTTCTCCGTGCCAAGCCGATGAGAGAAAATCGGTTCGCCTCTTTCAATCATGGCTGTCGCAAGTTTACCTTCAGCTTCAGATATTGTTTTAACTGTTTCTGGAAGAATGTCTTTTTCTGATATTTTCACTATTTCCAGCTTCTGAGCACTAATTTTTTCGTTTTTATCAATTTTTTCCCTCGCCACCACTACATCAACCATTTCAACTGCTGCAGCTGGTTCTGTATTCATCTGCTTCATATATTGAAAAAACAAAATGGTGGTTATAGCCCCCATAACAAGTGATAGCATTAAAACCATTTTCGCTTTCACAATTATCACCTACTTCGTTAATCGAATGCTGTATGCTCCTCTATCCTTGCTTCCCTCGACATATTCTCCCGAGCCTGCTCTTTTTATAAAAACTCCAGTAATGGAAGTATCATTCGTATTCATCGGACTCGTAATGTAAAAATAAGCAAACCCTGTTACTTGAACTTGTTTCATTTGTCCGCCGCCATAATTATATGGTTTATAGACTAATACCAAGAGAATCCTCGAACAATCGCGCAGGCTATAATCACCAGGAGGCTGTGAACACCCATTGACACGCATATTGACGACATCCCTGGTTTTACCGGCTATATTACCGGTTTGGGTATCAATCACATCATTAATTTTTATTTCCGATTGATAGCCTACACGCAGATTTTCTTCGTATGTCTTCGCCCCTGGTCCGCCGAGCGCTAATATTCCAAAATTACCGGTAAGTGAATCTGATGAATCGACCTTTAATTTATACTCCTTCAAGTATTCAAGCGGGATACTTTCATCAATTCCCAAAGGGGCCGCACCGACCGATTTGCCAACAGCAGCCAGGCCTGCAGCCGCATGTGCCTTGACATTTACCTGTTCCAAACCAAAAACTCGGGCAAAGGAAAGATCTACAGGTTTCGTTAATGTCGCTGACACTTTCTGACCTAAAGTAATATCCAGCTTGGACAATGATGCTGCGTCCTTATGGGCATTTAATACAGTTTGAACTGTATCCGTTACTTTTTTCTCTGTATTAGTCAACTCTTGTGCACCTGAAAGGACGGCGGCATTTGCTTCCTTTTGCAATTGACTTTTTTTCATATAAAGTAAGCTGCCATCTATTGCAAGTCCAGCCATAAACAAGATGAACATCAATGTGACAGCACCAAGAATCAGGGCATTTCCTTGCTCATCATTTACTATTTTTTTAAAAAAATACCGCATACAAACACCTTCTATTCGACGCGAATCGTTGAATCCGTTTCAATCATAAACGGGGAGGGAAACAGCTTTGACACAAATGGCGTAAAAAATTGAAAGGGATACCGCAGGGTGACCTTGACATAGTCTCCCGAGTGCCTTAAGGAATCCTTCGGTGAAGGTAAGACCACTAAATCCGTTTTGTTCCCTAAATGAACGTATTTTTGGGCAAAGGCAGTAAGATCCGCATCCTTTTCGCCTAAACCGGCAAGCCTTACTGTTTCCTGTGCAGCCATGTGTAAATGGGCATAGGAATAGGTTAATCTGCCAAAATCAAGGATACCCACCAAAATCAATAAAAAGATTGGTAAGATGAGTGCTGTTTCAACCAGCGATTGGCCTCGTTCATCTTTTCTCATAACGGGAGAACACCTGGGAAAAAGATTTGGTACAGTGCTCCAGCTGCAATCGCAACACCGTATGGGAATGTTGACTTCCCTGTCTCTTTGCCGTCGATGAGCGAAACATGCAGACCATGCTTTAAACTATGGATATAGTAAAGGGTTCGTTTGAGGAACCCTTTACGAAAAAGAAGCACAAAAATAGCGATGATTCCGCCTGCTAACGCCATATATAGGGAGGCCCAGAGCACAAACCCGATTCCTTTTATGCCGCCAATAACACCCAGCAGCTTAACGTCGCCCGCTCCCATACCGCCAAGAAGATAGGGGATGAATAAAATTCCTAACCCAACAGCTGTCCCCAGCAATGCCGTTGTCAAACCGGAAAGGCCGCCAGTTGCAGCATGGATGATCCACGCCAGCAGGAGACTTGGGAATAGCACCACATTGTAAATCTTCCGTTCCTTGAGATCCGTAATGACGCAGATGATTAAAAGTATAATTAATAAATAATTACTCCACACTTCGTGCGCTCCTTTCTAAAGAGGTCATGGTCGGCAATTCTTATTTTGATAGAAAAACAGCCTCACGTTTGCAGCAAAACGCAAGGCTGGATGATAAAAATGGTTCTAGATTCACTATTCATCGTTCATGTTTGTTAATGCTGTAGAAGCCTTAGTGAATAATGCTGTGATCTGAGTTCGCATGGTGATAAGGATGGTAACAACTCCAACAGCAATAACACCTAACACTAATCCATACTCTGTCATACCTTGTCCTTGTTCTTCAGTTAATAAAGCTTTCATTTTGTTCATCATTTGTAAAAACCCCTTTTCATTTTATAGTTATATAGTTTCCAATTTTCGTTTCTGTTTTCTGAATGGTGCCTGCTGGCAGTTCCAGTACAGAATATGCTTTTTTTCGAATCTTTCCTACCTTTGCAGGCTGTACCGTTTCGTCCATGCCTACAATTTCTAAATCTTTGCTTAAGTATAGGACATCGATGGAGTATTTCATGAAGAAGGTATGGATCGATTGGCAGGGTTGGATTAATAAGCCGTGTCCTGCTGGTAAACTTTTCGAAAACATCAGACCCTTCAACCTTTTAAAAAAGGTGTCCGCGGTTGATACATAGATTGCCAGTTCCGCTCCGTTTGTCAGATTCACGACTTTCAATGATTTCACCTCCAAAATAGAAATAACCCCGCCTTTACCGAAAGGGGGGTTAATAGACATAGAAATTTATATACACATAAAAAAGCTATGTATACATACATATCTAATATGAAACACCCTTTTCTTTCGGTAACTGGCTGGCGTAGTGCAAAAGCACCTTAGCCCCTGTAGCTTTGCGTCACTGATTTTCATCAGTTTTGCCTTTATCGAGAATCAGTGTTTGTTTTTCCGACTGATCTCTTACACACATATTAGTACTTTTTAAACCTATCGAATATCCTACTAATTTATCATTTTATGTCGAAAAGAGTAGGTATTTATTACTATTTTAATGTTCAACCCTTAAAAAATATGAAAAATATCCGTAAATAAGTAATCCTCATCAGTGTCAATGGGTATATTTAGGCGAATAAATCACATTATATCCGCCTATACATATGATGTAAAAAGAAAATGAACAAAGGGTGGTGCTCATGCCAGCAATTGTTGGGGTTGCACAGGTCATTACACTTGGAAACAGCTCAGTTTTTCATATTGGCGATGTCTATAAAATTATGCCATTTGCTACGGCCAAAACATTTTCTGGAGCTGGTTCCTTTAATACAGGCGATCAGGTTGATGTTTACAACCGATTAAGTTCAACAAATACTTCTGACCCGGATGTCATAGACCAAAATAATTTCCTTAATATGTAATGAACGGGTGGTCAAATTGAATTTTTATATTCAGCAGTCCATTCAGATTAATTTCATAAAAATTGGCGGAATTACCAATTCCTCTGTCCTGCAAATTGGCAGTGCCGGAATCATAAAGCCTCTAGCACATCTATATAATACTGGCGGTTTCATAAAACCGGCGCCAGCAGGAATTAAACCAGAAGGACAAATACCGGCACCTTCAGAACAAATACTGACACCTTCAGTACCATTACAAGCTCCGGTCAGGTAATGGAAAAACCTTGTCAGCCTTATGAACTTGTGGAAAAGAAGCAAATCCAACTGAGTTTGTGCATATAGTTAGAACACAAGCTCAAAAAGGCGATTCGCTGGCGAGGTGATTTACTTGTATCAGGATCTTTACCAATATCTTCAATGGCTGCAGATGTCTATTCAGGCGCAGGAGAAGAGAATTGAAGCTTTAGAACAGACAATTCAAAAATTAAGAGCTGATATAACGCAAATAGGGGAGAAACCCGCGATTAATGTGGAGAGGATTGAATATAAATTTGACCAATTGAAAGTTGAGACTCTTGAAGGAACGTTAAATATTGGCTTAAATCCTAACGATTTATCCGGAATTGAAGACTTTGCAGTACAAAATCAATCATTAAAAACCCCATTTTCTCCAAAAGAACAAATGCGAATATCAATGAAAATTGAAGAGGCGATCCATGACTATTTAGAAACGGACTTACCGCTAATTGTGAATGATGCTCAAAGGAACATGGCGATTCCAGCTAATGAATCCTATTTGTCCTTCATTAAAGAAGATATTATCAAACAGCTGCCTAACCGGATCGACTATCATCTTAAAACGAACTCCGCTAAGGTTCAGCCAGATACGAATGCCCCTCCAATCGAAGAAATCATCATCGAAGCACTAAAGCAGGAAATACAAAGTGGTGTTATCGTCTTTTTAACTAACTTACCTGAGAATATGAAAGGAATGAAGACGGAATGAACTTTGAAGTTTACAATCGCATCCTCCATGTCGATAATATTAAAATCATGGCGGTCGCAAGCTCCTCGTTATTTATGATAGGAGATACGGAAACCATCCAGCTGACATCTGCATTTGACACACCGCCAGAATCCTTAATAATTGGGCCATTTGTTCCGTTAGAACGCGATGTGACCCCTGGATATGCTAACCCGAATCTCTAGCGTAGACCATATCGAAGTAAAGCAAGTGGCTTTCAGCTCCGTTATTCAGCTTGGAGATTCCTGCATTCTTAATGGATTTTCCAGGGCCCTTGCTATTCAAAGGGAAGCAGAAATATTCTACGGGGATGAAGGTAACTTTCCTTCCTATCGAACTTTTAAAAAGCCTCTGCCATTGCCGCCTATTACCGAATCAATATCTTTTTTACGCCACAATATTAATCCCATCATAAAAGTTAATAACATTGATGTTACGGCTGTTTCTTCTTCGTCGGTTTTACATGTTGGAAACACTCGAAATGTTTCGATGGAGGTAAGAGTTAAGCATATCCGTCAGCTGTTGCTCGAAGGCCATGAACAGGACATATAATTAATGCATATGCTAGTATAGGTCAAATATCTAGATAGTTCATACTGAAAAGGTGTGTTTTAATGCCAGCGATTATTGGTCCAGTACAAATCGTGAATGTGAGCGGAGGAATTGTCCAATTCGGAGATACTGTTTATATCTCTCCAAAGAGCAGTACGAAAACCTTTGCCGGCTCTGGAGGATTTAACACCGGTGGCTTAATCGTCGCGAATAATGGAATCAGTGGTACAAATGTACTTGATACAAATTTGATTGACCAGCCGATAGCCGGGAATAATTAAAAATGACATAAACCATCCATGGGTTTATGTCATTTTTCATGTTTATTCTACTTTTAAAATGTGCGCTCCATCAAAGAAAAATAAATATCTTTCTGTGACATCTCTTTTCCAGATTTGTTCGATCGCCTTCGTATATAAGTTAATCTGCACCCTGTATCTTTCTTCAAGGATTGGTGCGGCCTGATGAAAGCCTCCCCTATACCTTCCTGTTATTCCATCTGTTTTATAGTCAATCAGGACAAGCCCATGATCATCCTCCAGAATACAATCAATGATTCCTTGGACAAATACAAATTCATCTGCTTCTTTCCAGTTTGGGTAAACCTCACTAGCAGGCAATGAAAGAGTGAATGGAATTTCCCTGTGAATGGCTTTGGCATGAAAATATCTTCTGCCTAGATTTGAGTTGAAAAATTGCACTATTAATTCACTGTCAATAACCGCGGACTGCTCCGGAGTTAACAATTCATTGTCAACCATCCAATCTAATTGCCTCCGAATGGATTCTTCACTAACAGGGATTGTCAAATCCACATGCTGCATCACCATATGCATCGCCGTCCCCCGTTCGGCAGGGCTCAACTGTTTTTCTTGCATAAACTTTGGCCGTTTTATAATTGACTTTTTAAATCTTCGAACTAATTCCGTACCGCTATGCTCATCCGTCATTTCTGCGAAGCGTTTAATTTCTGAAACAGATTGCTTTGAACGATGGACTGTGGCATCGGGGAAGGAATATTCCCATGTCAGCCGGTCCTTTATTTCCATAGCAAATGAAGATTCTGCCGGGACTTGCTCAAACTTTTGAACTCTTTCCAGAAAATAATCCTCTTGCATGTTAAGTTTCGTTTCCTGTTTTTTAATTTCTTCTGCACTTTTCACTTTAATTTTCCAAGAAGACGGATGCTCAGTGATTTCCACCGGTACACGTTTACCTTTTTCACTTGTATTCCTTAATTCATCGCAGTTTTGATGACGGATCAATGCCGGTCCAATCCAGTCGATATAGCTCATGGCCGATGCCCGCTCAAAATCCTCTAACAGCCATTCAGTATGTGAGGAAACATCATTCCATTTGTCGATTGCTTTCGCCGCATCCTTTAAAGCTGCTGTCATAAAGAGCTTTTCTTTCGCCCTCGTCATCGCCACGTATAAGACACGCATCTCCTCTGCTAGCATTTCCATTCTTTTTTTCCGTTTAAAAGCAATTTGCGGGAGGGATGGATAGGAAATACGTTTCTCTGCATTTACATATTTAGCCGCAAATCCAAATTCTTTATCTAGCATGTAGGACTTTCGGATATCCATCATATTAAAATTCCGTGCCATCCC
Organism: Bacillus sp. S3; assembly: GCF_005154805.1. Lineage (GTDB taxonomy): Bacteria > Bacillota > Bacilli > Bacillales > Cytobacillaceae > Neobacillus. Next base: position 1,539,307 of record NZ_CP039727.1, on the reverse strand, counting down.
CGCCATAAATACAACTGGAAATTCAAGCCCTTTACTGCTATGAATCGTCATAATCCGGACAACATCCTCCTGCTCACTCAGCGCTCTTGCGGCCCCGAGGTCATCTCCTCGATCCATCATGCGCTCGATAAATCGCAAAAAGCGAAATAACCCGCGGAAAGAGGTCTGTTCATAGGCCCTTGCCCTGTCATATAAAGCTCTTAAGTTAGCCTGACGCTGTTTGCCTCCAGGCAGTCCGCCAACAAAATCATAAAACCCAGTATCCCTGTATAACTGCCAGATTAATTCTGAAAGCGCTCCTTGTCTTGCCAGCGAGCGCCAGCTTGTTAACCAATCAAAAAAACTTCGGACTTTAGCATAAAAAGGCTCTGTATCTTCGGCTGTTTTACTCAAGCAAAAGGAAGAAACGGCCTCCCAAAACGAGCCATGCTTCCTGTGAATGCGAATTTTAGATAAATCCTCTTCATTTAATCCGACGATGGGTGACCGTAACACCGAAGCTAAAGGGATATCCTGGTATGGATTATCAATCACCCTGAGCAGTGACATCATAATTGATACCTCTGTCGCTTCAAAATATCCAGTGGATAAATTCGCATAAATCGGAATTCCTTGTTGCTTAAACTCTTCAATAATTTGCGGTGCCCAGGTCATCGAGCGGAGGAGAATCACGATATCCCGATACATAATAGCGCTTTGCGATTTTGTTTTTGTATTATATACAGGTGCACCTGCTGCAACTAATTCTTTAATCTTTCCAGCTATGACTCTTGCTTCAAGCTGCGATTGTTCCAGCTCTGCTGCATCAAATTCAGCCGCTTCTATTTCGCCTTCCGCTTCTTTATCTCCGGCCGCTTCTGCCTCTTCCGCATTTTGATCAATTAGCAGCACTTCTACCGGATATGGATCTTCTGCTGGGTATGGTGCACCCTTTATCAATTCCGCCGCCTCATCATATTCTATTTCTCCAACTTTGATCCCCATGATTTGTTTGAATAAATAATTGGTGGCATCAAGTACTTCTTTCCTACTTCTGAAATTCCGTGCCAAATCGATTCTTAAGCCAGAATCAATGCCATCCACCCTAAAGCGGTTATATTTACTTAAGAAGAGATTTGGCTCTGCTAGTCGAAAGCGGTAAATCGACTGCTTGACATCGCCGACCATGAATAAATTACCACTTGCTTCCCCATCTTTTGTTACAAGTTTTAAGATCGTTTCCTGAACCATATTTGTGTCTTGATATTCATCACAATAAACTTCTTTAAAATGCCCGCGGTAAGCAAGTGCTGCTTCTGATGGGAGAAATTCACCTTCAGCTGAAATGGCTTCTGTCAATATTGCGAGACAGTAGTGCTCTAAATCGGCATAATCAACAAGACTTTTTTCTTTTTTTATTTTTTCAAATCGGTTTGAAAATTCTCTTACCAGATAGGCAAGCGTTTCGACAAGTGGCAGCATCTCTCTCATATCACGTAAAAAGCTTTCCGGTTTCCTGGAAAAGAGCTCTTCTTTTACATCTTGGATTTTTTTCTTCGCCTTTTCCCGGAGCTTCTGGGCCTTATCAGTCAGGTCCTTATCATAGTGGTCTCCCTTAACCTGTTTTGCCCGTGAAAATGACCATGCTTGCATCGCTTGATGTAGTGTCGCCCATGAATCTTTTTGCGCTGATAAAAGTGTTTCAATGACTAGCAAATCATCTAAGAAGTTTTCGGCTCTCGGCGCCGGGCCATTTGGCAGTTTGGTTACTTCAAGCCCTCGCTTGATCATTTCCTTTGCCGCTTCTAATTGCAATTTAATATCGAAAAGAAGTGCCTCTGTAAACGGGAGATTTTCTATATTGTCTCCATCTGCCACGTCATACATGGAAACAATAGATTGTAAATACTGCTCCGGCTGGGGGTTTGAACGGGCAAAATCGTAGATTGAGCGCACAATTTCCATTAATCCAGCATCACTTCGATCACTCGTGAACGAATCGACTAAAGTAAAAAAGGCCTGATTATCCTTTTTTCCATACTCTTCTTCAAACAATTCATCCATTACTTCATCTCTTATTAATTGTGCCTCCGTTTCATCGGCAATCCGAAAACCCGGGTCAATATCAATTAAATAATAATACTTACGGATGACCTCCATACAAAAGGAATGCAGAGTTGAAATCGATGCCTTATTTAATAAGGTGAGCTGCTTTCGTAAATGTCTTGAACCCGGATCCAGATCAATTGCTTTTTCCAATGCTTCCCCAATTCGATGCCGCATTTCTGCTGCGGAAGCATTGGTAAACGTCACGACCAACAATTCATCAACATTAAGCGGATCATCCATGGAAAGAATTTTTTGGATGATTCTTTCCACAAGGACAGCAGTTTTCCCTGAACCGGCCGCTGCCGCTACAAGGATATCTTTATTCCTTGCCACTATTGCTTTCCACTGATCATCTGTCCAGGTCACACCCTCTGGCTTCGAAGGGATCATGAAATTACTCATTCTCCTCTGCCTCCTTTCTAATTAACGCCAAAATATCTTCCTTCGAATGCGGTGTCAGCATCCGATAACGATTACTTTCAATCGATTCATCAAATTGGCATACCGATTTAAAGGAGCAAAATGTACATGGTGTCTTGTCCTTTAGCTTATATGGGGCGATATCGATTTGTCCTTCAATAATGGCATTACCTGTTTTCTGGTATAGTTCGCGGACATGATAGCGTAAACGATCAAATTCTTCTAAACTTGCTACCTTTGATTTTTTAGATAAGTTTCCATCTTTCTTGATCCCTGCCGCTACAATTTGAGAGTCTCCGGATTCCAGCGTTTGATCCATTAATTGGATGACCCTTTGATCACTAAGCATTAATCCATTCATTTTAAATTTTTTCATCATTTCTTTTTCGATTTCATCTATGGTTAACATTTTTTTTGCATTAATAAATGGATTGTGAACATGGAAATAAAGGACACCTGCTGGACTCGCTTTCATCTCTACTAATTCATTGGAATGAGTAATGACAATATCAAGATAGGTCAGCATTTGCAGGGCAAGACCATAATAGACCTCAGTTAAATTGACATCCTTCTCACTCGATTTATAATCAATTACCCGCAAAAAGACACTGTCATCTTCCGCTTTTGCTTGATCGACCCTGTCAATACGCCCCGCTAATTCCATTCTTTTTCCATTCTTTAATGAAAAGGCTAATGGGGGCAGGTCACCATTAGGGCCAAACCCTAATTCTAAGCCAATCGGTGAAAATCCGCTCACTTTCGCATGCTCACTTAAAACAAGCGATGCACGAGTAATAATTTGTTCTAATTTCCGCGTAATATAATGATGGCGTTCCGAGCTGAGCAAAATTTCGTTTTGCAGCCTTGGTGCTAATGTCTTGATAGCCTCTTTGGAAAGGTCTTCACATTGCTTACGGGTTAACTCGGACCAGGACATATTTTGTTCATTGACAATGTCGGCAATCTGCTTTAAAGCAGCGTGGAATAATTCGCCAATGTCTGGAGCCTCCAATCGAAATATTTGCCGTTCACGAAGCTTCAGTCCATGCTGGGCAAAATGAGAAAAGGCACAGCCATTATATAATTCCATTCTTGAAACACTCGCCTGGATTGTCTCACCATATAATTCATCGGCAACCTCCTTAGAAAGCTGAATGGCACTGTTTGAGTAATAAAGGCTTGACAACACTTTTTGCGCCTTGCTTTTCCAAGTGCTTCCGAGGTAAAAGTTATACACATCCCACCACAGATTAGAAATTGGATAATTCCGCTTTTTCCATTGCAGCTGTGTGTTAAGATAGGACAAGGTTGTTGTGAAGTTTGACACAAAACTTAATTGCCTTGATTCCTCCACATCGGCAGGGTCTGTAACGTAATACCCCTCACCTGCTTCAGGGAACATATCCTTAAGCCGCTTAATGTATGACGAAGAAATTAATGCTTTTCCTTCATCATTGGCAAGCGGATAGCTGACATAAAGCATGTCAGATGGTGCCGTAAAAGCTTTATAGGCAAGAAAATTTTCATCCAAGAGCCGTGTTCGGCTGCTTGGTGCAACATCGATGCCAGCTGCCAATAGCAACTCCCTGTCTTCGTCAGCCAGAATGCCTTCGTCAGAAATTTTCGCAGGCAATACCCCTTCATTGACACCAACTACGAAAACAATTTTGATCTCATTCAGCCTTGATTTCTCCAAATCACCAATTAGAACCTGATCAAGTGCAGGGGGAATAAGCGAGAAATTTAGTGAATCGAAGCCGGCCTGTAAAATAGCAGAAAATGTCTTTAGTGTGACCTGTTCTTCCCCGAGTATTTCAACATACTGGTCTAGAAGTTCAACAACTGCATTCCACACTTGCTCATGTTCCCTCATCCTTACCAGATTGCCTTTTTCTTCAGCAGCTATTTTCCATTTTTCGAGCTTATCCGGAATATCTAATTCTTCTAAATATAAATAGACGGCTTCACAAAGCTTACGTCCTGTATCAGCTTTTTTCACTCTCCTTGACAAACGTAATATTGGCGCAGTCACCATAAGCTTTAATTCATTCAATTCCTGTTCCATCGCTTTTTCAGCATCGGTTTGGACATTCCCTGTTAATTCCAGCCCTCTTATCCGTCGGTAAATCCAGCGATCCTTGTTCACCCATTTGCTGCCACTAATCCCGTAAGCTAAACAATAGTTTTCCAGCCTGTCCATCTTCTCGCGCATTTTGTCTGGATTTTCCTGAAGGGGATATAATAATTCGGTTTTTATCGCTCTAAATACTGGTTCATAGCGCCAATAAGTGTTAATTACTTCAAGACTGGAGCGAATCAATTCGATAAGAGGGTGATTGAGCATCGTCCTTTTCTGGTCGATAAAATAAGGAATCTGATAATCGTCAAAAACCGGTTCAACGATTTCATGATAATCCCCGCCATTTCTAATTAAGAGGGCAACTTCCCGGTAGCGGTACCCTTTTTTTCGGACCACATCGCGAATTTCCCTTGCAATCCCTTCAATTTCAGCCCTTCGATTGACTGCCTGGCTGATTTGAATTGCTGTCGTACCATGAAACGCTATGGCTGGCCGTGCATCAAATTCGCCCTCTAAATGAGCGAGCGCCGGCTGATTCCATTTTTTTTGTTCTTTTAGCATAATAGGCTGTTCAAGAACACAGCCGTTTGTTCTGGCTAAATCATAGACGTTGTAACATGTTTCACCAGAGGCCCGGAACAAGTCAAGCTCGTCAGGGGCTGAGTCTAAAAATAACCGATCCGTGGTCATCGCAATAGAAACACGTTTACAATGCTTCATTAATTCCGCCAATACGAGATACTCTTGCGGAGTGAAGCTATAAAACCCGTCGATGTAGATTTCTGCCTCTTTTAAGAATGCAGAGACTGATATTTTCTCTGCTAACAGGCGGAAATAGTCTTCTGAATCAATATATTTGTCAAAGATTTCGTCCTCAAATTTTGAATAAATCAATTCTAAATCTTTTAATTTATCATTCAGTGCTTTTGCATCAGACGTGTTCCCTAATCCAAACTTAACTGATTCTTGAATAAGTTCTTCTGGTTTAAGACAGTACCGCTTAAATTCAATAATCATTTGTTCCAGCTGCTGAATAAAACCATTCTTATCAGCCGCACGTTGAAAAATCTTTAAATTCTCTTTCTGCTCGTCAATGATCTTACGAATTAGCATATTCATTCCGACACTGCTTAAATGGGTACGGCTAATCCCGCCTGTTTCCTGCAGAATTCGCCATGCCAAACGGGGAAAGCTGAACACCTGCGCACGTATCATTCCGCCTACTTCTGAATTTGCGGCTAAACGGTATTCAGATAAAAACGTCATTTGCTCAGGTACGATATAAATTATGGGTGTGCCTTCTGGGGATTCCGCGAGACTTCCAAGTATTTCCTCGAGAAACATCGTTGTTTTTCCGCTCCCGGACCGTCCAATTACCATTCTTACCGCCAAGGGTATCCCTCGCTCTCTGATAAAACTTTATATCTTCCATTCTACCACAAAAGGAGTACAAACGTTTGTATTTCCACCAATGGGATTCATTCCTAAAATGGAAAAATAAATAAAAAGACACGATTTTTTCAATCGCGTCGCCCCATTGTTTACTATTTAAAAATGAACGTCCATTTCATTTAAAGGCCAATAGCGTAAATCCACTTTTCCGACTACCTGACTTGCATCGATGAATCCGAATTGACGGCTGTCCCAGCTTCCCAACCGATTATCGCCAAGGACAAATAATTTTCCTTCCGGAACCACATTTTCACCGAATAATTCCTTTAAACTAAAATCTCCAGTAAGTTTCATTCCAGGTGCCTTTTGCTTATATGTTTTTAAAAACGGTTCCTCATACTTATGACCATTAATATATAACAAATCATCCCGGTATTCGATTTTATCCCCCGGCAGCCCGATAATCCGTTTAACAAAGTCCTCTTTGGCATTTGCATGAAACACGATGACATCAAATCGGGTCAATTCTCCGACTTGAACTCCTAGCTTATTCACAACCAGTTTATTTCCGTCTTGAAGTGTAGGCATCATGGATTCGCCTTCAACAATATAATTAGAAAAGAAAAATGTCCGAATAAAAATAAAGATAATAATACCTATCGCAAATGCTTTAACCCATTCCAGTCCTTCCTTTTTCCACTCAATTTTCATTGAAGCTCCTCCGTTTCTCCTTCTCTTTATTTCTATCTATTTCCCCATTATGGTCAGTTTCTATGCTCTTATTCAACCTTACTTCAATTCTTTTCCCTACATACCAAAGAATAAAAATAATAAGCAGCACGAAAACCGTACGAAAAGGCTTTGTTATTAATGAACGGAGATCATAACCAATAAAGCTGATTGTAAAGATCATCACCATTTTCCCAATACACACTGCCAGCATATATTGAGCAAACCTTATTTTTGACAGGCCAGCAACAATGTTTACGACCGCGGAAGGGGTAAATGGAAAACATAGGATTAAGAAAAGGGGACCGAACCCATGACGGTCCACCCAGTCCATCAAATTACGTACCTTCGGGTGTTTAGGCAAAAAAGATAATAGTCGTTTTTGTCCATACCTTCTGATTACCGAAAAAACAAGTAAGGCTCCAGTACAGGCTCCCATCCAAGAATAGATAAATCCTAACCAAAGTCCAAAAGCGCTGGCATTTGCCATTACGAACACAACTAACGGGAGAAATGGCAAAAATGCTTCAAGAACGATTAGCAATATACCTGGAACTGGTCCAAGTGCCCGATATTCTTGTATGAGACTCATTATATGTTCTAGTGTAAACCACGCTTTAAGTGAGTCGAAGTCCATCCCATTCTCCTTTAATTAGTTGCTCCTTGAATTTTTGTACAAAACCTATTGTGTAATAAATTGATGAAGTGCCTCTTTATTTTTTTCAACATCGATATCAAGCACTGAGCCCTCTCCCTTAATCCGCGGCTCAGTAAAACTGTTTTCAATTGGTATACGCAATGTTTCAATCGTCCCTCTATTATCTGAAAGGAAGTCTTTAGCCATAAATAATGTGTCCGAGGCGTCCATATTTGTGTTAACGTATGGCGAAACAACGCCTATTAATTTTGGAAGCTTCGCGATTGTTTGAAACCCTCCCAATTGGTCTTTAATGGCTTTTACAGCCTTTTGCTGGCGTTCTACCCGTCCAAAGTCACCAATAGCATCGTGACGGAAGCGAACATAGCCAAGCAAATGTGCACCATCTAATCTCTGCAGGCCAGGCTCTAATGTTACATCAATATTCTCTGACATTTTCTTTTCCACATCAATCTCTACACCTTTTGGAAAAGCTTCATCAATTAGCTGGACAAAGCCTTGGAAATCTGCAATTGCAAAGTATTGCAAGTCAAGATCGAAATTCTGTTTAATTGTTTGCCTCATTAATTCCGGTCCGCCAAGTGCGAATGCTGAATTGATTTTATGCTTGCCGTGCCCTGGAATCGTGACATAGCTGTCTCTCATAATCGAGGTTATCTTAAATGTGCCCTTATCTTCGTTATAATGGACAATCATAATGGTGTCAGATCGAGACTTTTCCTTACCTCGCGCATCGCTTCCCAGCAGTAGCACGTTTGTGTCCCCATATTGATCCTTCTGCCCTTCAAACGTATACACAACATTTTCATCTTTCGAATCATTATTTATTTTTTTTAATGATTGGTTAACACCTTGTTTAAATTGAAAATAAGCATACCCGGCAATTGCACCAATTAAAAGTAAAAAAGCAAGCAAAATGGACGGCCATCTTCTCTTTTTCTTTGTTTGATGTCTATCAGCTCTCATTTATTTATCACCCATTCGTCCATGTTTTTTATCTTCAACTATATTTGACTGATTTTTCTTTATTTAGGTTTCCTCATTTAATTCATTTTCCCCTATCAAATATCCTTCTATTAATAAAAACTTTCTCATATATTGCATGAATTTTGCAATAAGAAAGACTCGCCGATTGGCGAGCCTTCAAGTTTGAAATGGGCCTATTGCATTTATTGTTTATTTTTTGTAAAATATATAGGAACATGCGTTCGAATTTTTAGAAAGGTGTAGATGGGCAGATGACCAGAATTCCTGAGGATGACCGTGACATTATGGAGAAGGCCATCTATTTACCGATGGTTCTAATCGTCTTAAACCGGGATTTAAATGTTGTAGAACACAGCCCCTTCAAATTAAAAAAACCATATTTGGATTTAATTGAAGCAACGATGAAGGAAATACAGAGGGAACTCTCTGAGGTAAAACAGTATATGAAAAAGAATCAACTTCAAGTCATTGAAACAAAACGGGACGATGCTTTTACGATGTATATGTTTATTTATAAAGGCTATGAAGAAAACCATAATTACTTTAATCCAAGGATTCGCAACAAGGTCCAGGAATTAATGGAGACCTACCTATTAAAAAAACACCTATCCCGCTAGCAGTTAGAAATACCTTACTATTCCTTTGAATCCTTTGAATTCTTTGAATCCTTTGAATAAAACTCATTACTTTCTGATGCCTTTGGTGACTCAGGTTTTTTTTCTAAATAAAACATCTTTTTCCTGCTATGTTCAACTCTTTGCAAGAGATTGTTTTGTAAAGTAAGAACTTTTGCAAATTGTGAATGAAACGAATTGTAGGAGATCGGAAAAGTTTGTGAATACCCATTGTGAAAAATGACTACTATTTGTTTTGCAGATATACGACGATAATCCTTTATTTGGTTAAGGAAGAACCAATAACAATTAACATTGTAAGGTGATGCCGTACAGAAAGCATAGATTCCGTTAATTGGTTCAATAACAATTGGAAGTTTTCGTGAATAGTCAATTAACAGCTTTGTCCCCTTCCTTTTGCTTTCATAATCGCAGCCATAGTAACTACAGCTGTGTTTAATATTTTGGATAGGATTAAACGGAGAGATAAATTCTACTTCTTCCTCAACAATACGGGAATACAGTTTCTTGTCGTATTCCACTGGTTCAATAAACAACGTAAAAGGGTTTACCACATATTTTCCAATTTCGATACCTACCAAAGGATTCACTCCTACTCGTTTTATTTAAACAACCATATCTTACCACCATTATCTATATATTCCATTAGTTTTTTAAAATTGTTACTTAATTAGTCACAAATTTTATGTCAAGAAAAATATTATCAGAAAATTATATATATCGTTGATATTATTTGAAAATCTCCATATAATTAAAAAAAGCATCAGAGGTGATTTTCATGAATGAAAAATCATACACGGAATTAATGAAACTTGGTGCCATGAAGAAAAATCGCATGAAGGAGAACTTTGTCCAGGATCTTTACATCGATATGCTCTTGTCGGAAATTCAGTTAACAGTTGAAAAAGAAAAATTACTCCGAAAAATTGATGTGGCCATTGACCGTCGGGACAAAAAGTCATTCCTCTCTCTATCTAGTGAGCTCAAGAAAATTAACAAACGATTTGGAACATGAAAAACCGCCAGTTGGCGGTTTTTATTTTTTATCTCTATTGATCACGATGTTTGATTTCATATTCCTCTAAAGTTGAAATCCGATCAAGCATAGACGGATGCGTATAGCGGAAAATTTTCACCAATAATGGCGGATTTACTTGACTTAAACCGGAACGGGTTAATTCTTGAAAAGAAGTAATTGCGGCATTAGGATTTTTGGTCATTTCGATGGCATACTTGTCAGCACGTGTTTCCTGGTAGCGGGAAGCCAAATTCGTTAATGGACTTGCTGCAAACAAGAGCATCGAAAGTATCATAAAAAATAACGGAAGAGAGCGAATATCTCGTACATCTGTTATTTTTAATTCCTTTCCCCAGCGCCTTACTGCCCAATTCATTAACCTATAGGTCAGGTAAAGACCGAGTAGTGAAAGCAGCAAGTAGCCGCCAATTCCGAAATAAATATGTTTTTCAACATAATGACATATTTCATGGGCCATGATAAATAAAATTTGATTATCCGATAGTTTATTTAATGTTGTATCCCAAAGAACAATCCTGGCATTTGAGCCAATCCCGGATACATATGCGTTTAAAGCATTGGTTTTATCAGCCATGTTCACTTCAAACACATGCTTTGCCGGAATATCAGCCCGATCAGCCAGGGTAAGAATCTGCGTTTCCAATTCTTTATTTTTTAACGGATAAAAATCATTATACAGCGGGTCAATGACGACGGGCTGGAGAAACATCATAAATAATGTAAACGGAACCGACAGCATCCACCCATAAAGCCACCAGCGCTTTTGGCTCTTCTTCATCAGCCAGTATAAAACCGGGACAATAATCAACCAGGTCCCATAATTAACCCAAAAGTCAATTAACTCATCCTTCATCCAAGAGGCAAAGGATTGTGTTGAGATATGATAGGTTTTTGACAAAGTATAACTAATATAATTTAGTGGAAACGTTGCTACAAAGGCAAAAAAAGATAACCAGATTAAATAGATGGGCATTTGCATTAATTTATGCTTCGCAGAGCTGTCTGCCCAGCGCTTAAACGCCTTTGAAAACCCAAATAACAAAATGAGAAAATAGAATAGCCATTCGAACGGCGTTGATAAGAAAAACAATAGGTTTCTAACTTTTGAATATTCCTCACTTAAGCTTAACTCTCGACCATTTAGAAAAGTAGCCGGGTCCGCTTTTGATCCTTGAAATTCAAATGGTAATGCTGTATTGGCAAAATGAAATAAATACCAATAAAAAAACAACCCATATAAACAAAAGGCCAAAACCGCATAGACCCCCATTTTTCTTACCATGATTTTGTCCCCCTTTGTGTACAGCCTCTCCTATACTTAGTTTAGTTAAAAAAAGTTATTTTAGAACATAAAAATAAGCCAGTACTGGGACTGACTCACAAGAGAAAAGAGTATAGTGCGAGGATCGCGATTGAACCGAGGACAACCACAATGACATTTGCACCTAAATAGGCAGCGATAAAGGCAGCAGCAGCACCGAGGACACCATCCCAAATATCATTCTTTTGAATAAAGAAGACAGCTGGAAATATCAACGCTCCAAGGGTGGCGTATGGAACATTTTTTAATACACCTTGAATAAATGGCGGCAGCTCCTTCCCTTTAAAAAGGACAAAAGGAAGCATCCGTGGAATAAAAGTTACCATTCCCATTCCAATTATCATCCAAACCATTTCACTCCTCATCATGTTCACCCCGATTTCTCGTTTTCATCACTTCCGCAATTTCGATAATAATAGCTGATAATAGTGTGGCTGTTACAATTGACCACCCCTGTGCCATTATATTTCCAAGTGTAAAAATAGAATTGAAGACCGCACCTAGGACGGCCAAAAAGATAACCTTTACGCTTTTTTTCATTGAGGGAACCAAGAGCCCAATAAACATCGCATAAAGGGCAACCCCCATGCTCTCTTGTAAGGTTTGCGGCAGACTTGCCCCAATTAGATGTCCGATTCCTGAACAAACAACCCAGCTTACATAAGCGACTGAATTTAGACCGAGCATAAATCCCGTTGACACTTTCCCTTCCCTTGTTGCCGCAACTGAGAAGGTCTCATCTGTTATACCGAAGGAATAAAAAATTTTGTTGAACAAATGGTCCTCTTCACTTTTTTCATTTAGCGTTGCACTCATAAGGAAATGTCTAATATTAACGATAAATGTTGTTAATATGATTTCTAAAATTCCTGTTCCATAGGCAATAAGACTTAATGAAATATATTGTGATGCCCCGGCAAATACAATGATACTCATGAACACTGTTTCATAAATAGACAGACCCGAAGTTTTTGCAAGTAGACCAAATGTCAGTGCAATCGGAAAATATCCAATCCCGATGCTGATCCCCGCATGGATTCCCTTTTTAAATTCAGATGATTCTCTATCAATTGCCAAATCTGCCAACTTTCTTCCCCCTTGTTGCAAGTACTCATATAAAATTAGATTTTAGCAAATTTTCAGTCAGAGTGGAATAAAAAAACACGGCCTTATCGCCGTGTTTATATGAACTTCATTTCCCTTTAAAAACAGGTTTTCTTTTCTCAGCAAAAGCCTTCAATGCTTCAATGCGGTCTTCAGTCGGAAGTGTCACTTCATAAGCCTTACGTTCAATCTGCAGCCCTGTGCTTAAATCGGTATTCATCCCATTCTTAATTGCAAATTTTGCTTGCTGTAAGGCAACCGGTCCATTTGCGAGCAGCAGCACACAAAGGTTTAAGCATTCATCCAATACATCATTTCGAGGAATTACCCTTGTCAGAAGTCCATAATGGAGTGCCTCGTCTGCTGTCAGCCTGCGTGCTGTCAGGATGAGCTCCAGCGCCTTTGCCTGTCCAATAAGTCTTGGCAGCCGCTGTGTCCCGCCTGCACCCGGAATAATCGCAAGGCCTGTTTCGGTCAGTCCCATTACTGCTTCCCTTGCTGCAATCCGAAAATCGCAAGCCAAGGCAAGCTCCATGCCACCGCCAAAGGCAAAGCCGTTTATAGCAGCAATCGTTGGCTGCGGGAGCTGGTCAATGGCATTAAAAACCTCATTGATTTTAAATAAATTTCGTTTCACTTGCTCATCGGTTAGGTTTTTTCGTTCTTTTAAGTCGGCACCCACACTAAATGCCTTCTCCCCTGCACCGATAAAAATGACAGCCCTGATTCGTGAATTAATTCGAATTTCTTCTACCTTACTTTGCAATTCAAGCAATGTCTCATAATTAAAAGCGTTGAGCGCTTCCGCACGATTAATCGTAACAATCGCAATATGGTTGTTCACCGCAAGTACTATTTGCTCCATTTTTTCCACCCCTTTCTGTAGAAATTCGAAAAAGGCAGGCTAAATGCCTGCCTTTCACAAGAAAAAATTAAAAGAAAAATATGCTTACCTTGCAGCTGCCTGTGTAACCTGTGTTTTAAGTGCACGTCTCAATATTTTTCCAGTTGTATTTTTTGGCAGTTCTACAAGGAACTCAATGGTTGTAGGAACTTTATATTTGGCTAGGTGCTCTATACAATAGCTCCGCACTTGTTCTGCTGTAAGCTCTGGGTTCTTACTCACAACATAGGCATTTACCGCCTCGCCTTGATCAGGATCTGGAACACCAACCACAGCCACCTCAACAACCTCCGGATGATTATAGATCACTTCTTCAACCTCCCGTGGATAAACATTGAAGCCGCCAACGATGATTAAATCCTTTTTCCGGTCAACAATAAATATATAACCGTCTTCATCCACTCTTGCCATGTCTCCTGTATAAAGCCAGCCGTTACGAATAGCTGCTGCCGTTTCTTCCGGCATTTTATAATAGCCCTTCATCACATTTGGTCCATGGACAACCAATTCACCAACTCCGCCGACAGGAACCTCTTCACCCAGTTCATCCACTACCTTGTTTTTCACATGCAAAATCGATGTACCAATGGAACCGGGTTTGCGCGGCCTATCCAGCGGGTTAAAGCAGGTGACGGGAGATGCTTCCGACAATCCATACCCCTCAGAAACCAACACATTAAATTTCTGCTCAAAGTTCTTTAAGAGGGCAACAGGGAGCGATGCACCGCCGGAAATACAAAGCCGTAATGATTTCAGGTTCTCTGGATTTCCTTCCGGATATTGATAAAGAAAATTATACATCGTTGGAACGCCTGCAAAAACGGTAGCACCGTGGTCTTTTATTAACGCAAAGATTTCCTTTGGACTAAATTTCGGTGCAATCAACAAAGTAGCCCCGCTAAGTAACGGTGCGTTTAAAGCAACGGTTAAACAGAAAACATGAAACATTGGAAGAACAGTTACCACCCTGTCGTCGTTATGCATTTTCAAGTAGTCGCCAACATCTTTGGCATTGCTAAACAAATTCCTATGAGTTAACATGGCTCCCTTTGGTTTTCCGGTTGTTCCGGAGGTATAAAGAATAATGGCTGTATCATCGTCCTCGAGTTCGGGACCCCGGAAGGTTATTTCCCCAGAAGCGACTACTTCTGAAAACGATTTCATTTTTGAGTAAAGAGAAAGGTTTTCCATTTCAAAAGGTGCTAAGCTATCTGGCTTCGTTTCACAAAATACGTAATGTTCAATTTTGGGCAAAAAGGCATGCATTTTTTCCACTAACGGAACTGCTAAGTCAAGTGCAACAACCGCTTTCACATCGCCGTTATTTAAGATGTAGCTAATTTCATCGGCCGTGTAAATCGGATTAATAGGAATGACGGTTGCCCCTAACCGTAATGCCCCATAAAGACTGATGACAAAGTGTGGTGAGTTCCCGAGCAATAAGGCGACGTGATCCCCTCTCCTGACTCCTAATTTTTCTAACCCTGAAGCAAACTTTGTTATGGCCCCATCTAATTCGGCGTAGGTACTTGCCTGGCCCATAAAATAATACGCCGGTTTTTCGGCAAAAATCTTTGCTGTTTTATGAAACTGTGCAGAAAGATTCATCGTTCCCCTCCTTTTATGAATGAATACTCATTCATTTATTAATGGAAATATTCTAAATATATTATATTGCTAGAAAGTTAAGTATTCAAGTGGATTAAACAAAAACGCGGTGATTTTTATCACCACGTAAGTTTGTTTAATAAATTAAGTTAATAAATTCAGCTGCTGAAACATTTCCAAAATAATGAGTAGTATTCACATCTGAAAGTGCCTTTTCAATTTCATCTTTTTCATAGCGAATGCCTTTTAGCCTGTTTTCTATATCACTTACATCGCCTACACCAAAAAAGTCGCCATAAATTTTACAGTTTTCCAGGATTCCTTTGTTTACCTCTAAGCGGACATCAATAGAACCGACTGGAAAGCGGTGGGAGTGATGCAAATTAAACTTAGGTGATCTTCCATAGTTCCATTCCCAGTTTTGGTAGCGTTCTTTTGAAAGCTGGTGAATGTTTTCCCAATCTTCTTCAGTCAATACATATTCCGGAATCTCCTCTTGGCCTTCGAAAATGGATGTTAAAATCAGAGAACGGAATTCTTGAATATCAAGCTTTTCTTCCAGAAACTCAGAAATATTCGCAACTCGGCCGCGAACCGATTTAATCCCTTTTGATTCAATTTTATCCTTCTTAACCTTCAATGCAGATACAACATGATCCATTTCTGAATCAAAAAGAAGGGTGCCGTGGCTGAACATTCTTCCTTTTGTGGAAAACTGGGCATTTCCGGAAATCTTTCTGCCCTCAACTTCCAGGTCATTTCTGCCGCTTAGCTCAGCGTTTACCCCTAATTTGTTCAGGGCTGCCACAACTGGCTCCGTGAATTTTCGGAAGTTATGAAAGCTTTCACCATCATCCTTTGTAATAAAGCTAAAGTTTAAATTACCAAGATCATGGTAAACCGCTCCCCCGCCAGATAATCTGCGGACAACGTGAATCCCGTTCCCCTCCACATATTCTGTATTTATTTCCTCAATCGTATTTTGGTTTTTCCCAATAATGATGGAGGGTTCATTTATGTAAAATAATAAATAGGTCTCATTAATATCAAGATTTTTCAACGCATACTCTTCAATCGCCAAATTTATCCGTGGATCGGTGATTCCCTTATTATCGATAAATAACATAGTATTCTGCCCCTTCTTATAATGTTATAGATTGAAATTCGTCTGCCAATTTTATTATACCAGTAAACTCTCTTGATGCCTCAGTAATTAAATCCGTTACGTTCCCATAATGGGGCAAGTGGGTGAGGATTAATTGTTTTACGGCTGCTTTTTGAGCAATTTGACCAGCATCCACGCTGTTCATATGCCCCGCGGACTTGCCGTTTTGATGCCCGTAAAAATTACACTCGCATAACAAAATATCTGCGTTTTGGCTAAACTCGATAAACTCTTGTTTAAATGAGCTGTCGGCGGTGTAGACAATCACCTTGCCATCAGCCTCCACTCTCATGGCATAGCATGGAACCGGGTGGTTTGTTTTTAAAAATGAAATCTGGAACGGACCTACCTCAAGCGTGCTATTGGGATCATATGCGACTCCTTTTGTAATATTTTTATAAGTTAGTTTCGTAAATTCCTCGCGATCGAATTCATGGCCATATAGCGGCAATGTCTGAAATTCCTTGCCTAAAAATCCTTGAATGAGTAATGCATGCTGCAGGACACCAAGATCTGCGATATGGTCAGGATGATAGTGCGAAATGATGACCGCATCCAATTCTTCAGGTTGAATAATATTTTGTAGTTTAGAAAGAACCCCGCTGCCACAATCGATTAATAATTGAAAACCATTATGTTCCAGCAAATATCCCGCGCTTGCCCCGTTCTGTTTTGGATAGCCGCCCCAAAAGCCGATAACTGTCAATTTCATGTGTTAATTCCTCCTATTCTAAAATTACTATCTTTAATATACGCAAAAATCGCTTTCTTTTCATATAGAAAAAAACCAACCGAAATCAGAACGGTTGGTTAGAATTTTATTCACTTACTAAATTGCTATTTTGACGTGGAGAATTATGATTATGCCTCATTGTAAAATAAGCGATGGTACTAATGGCAAAGGCGGCTAGGAAACCTAAAAGAATCATGACATTTTGCCACATGAAGCTAAAGTCGCCGCTTGAAATCACAGCCTTAAAGCCTTGAACCGAATATGTCATCGGCAGAAATGCATTGAAATGCTGTAAGAAGTTTGGTATTAATTCAAGCGGGAAGGTTCCGGCACTTGTTGTTAATTGGAAAATTAGAATGACAATTGCCAAGAAACGCCCTGCATCAGCGAATACGGACACAAGAAGTTGAATTAAAGAGATAAACGTTAAACTTGTAATAATCGAGAATAAGATAAATCTTGGTAAACTTTGGACCTCCAGGCCTAATCCTGCCAGAAGAATAATGTCAGCAAGTAACGCTTGGAAAATACCAACAGCCGCCATAATGGCAAATTTGCTTGCAAACCAGTTAAATCCGCTGGATGGAGCAACCGCCGTATCGCGAAGCGGGAAGACGATTGATAACAATAGTGCACCGACAAATAATCCTAATGATAGAAAGTATGGTGCAAATCCTGTTCCATAGTTTGGTACATGATTAATTTTTTCATTATCCAGTTTAACCGGGTCTGCCATCATGTTATAGGTTTTATCATCAGAATGTACCTTTGTGGCTTCTTTAGCTCCCTCAGCAAGCTTATCAGCTAATTCGCCCGCGCCATCAGAAAGTTTGGCTGTTCCGTCTTTTAGCTGTCCGGAACCCTCAGCCAATTGCCCAGCACCAGATGTAATAGCTGAAGCGCCTCCTGTTAATTGACTCATTCCGGCAGAAAGTGTTTTGGTTCCCGTATTTAACTTCCCTGAACCAGTATATAAATCATGGATCCCCTTTTGCAATTCCTGCTGACCCCCATTAATTTTGCCGATCCCCGCAATTAATTTATCAAAATATGGGTTTGTCTGGGCTTGAATTTTCTCTTCCAGACCATTTGATGCACCGGCTAATTTTTCATTAACCCCTGTTTTGAATTGATTAAAACCGGCATCAAGCTTAGGATTTAGTGCTGCTGAAATTTGCTGCTGCAGAACCTCCTTCGTTGGTGCATTTTTCTGCTCATTTGCCATAATTCCTTGGACAAGTGCGGGATCCACTTTGTTCTCAATTAATGTTTGAGCTAATGTTTGCATTTTATTGTTTTGCTCTGTTATTGTTTGCTCTGCAATCTGTGCTGCTAACATACTTGATAATTGCGACTTAAACTGGTCAATTCCACTGTTTAGGTCCCCAACACTTCCAGTCAATTGTTCTTCTATTCCTGCCGCAATCCCTGCAGGAAGTTGGCCTTTTAATTGCTCTGCACCGGCTAATGCCTCATTTGTTCCGGCAATCAGCAACGGAAGATTGGCATCCACTTTTGCTAACCCATTTTTAAGTTCTGTTGAACCAGCTGCTAATTCTTTTGAACCTGAATCCGCTGATTTCATCCCATTGTTGAATTCAATCGATTTTTCAGCAAGGGTGGCAAGACCCGTATTTAAATCTTCAGAGCCTTTATTTAAGTCAACGGAACCATCTTTTAACTGTCCTGCACCATTACTCGCCTTCACCACACCATCTGCAAGCTCAGTAATCTTACTAAACATCGTTTCGGCATAAGTCTCGGTTACCTTTTCAGCAACAGCTGTTTTGATTTTCTCAGCTGCTGTCCCGCCGATTTGCGCCGAAAGGAAGTTAAAGCTTTCGTTTGGTGTATAAATCAGTTCCAGTTTTTTCGGATTTTCATCCATCAATGTAGTTGCATTTTTGGAAAAATCTTTCGGAATTTCTATGACCATATAATATTTTTGGTCTTTTAAATTTTTATACCCTTCATTCTTATCAACAAATTCAAATCCAAAATCCTTGCTTTTCTTTAGTTTAGACACTAAGTCATCACCAAGCTTCAGGTGATTTCCATCAAGTGCAGCACCAGCATCCTCATTTACAACGGCAACCGGCAGCTCGTCAAGCTTGTCATATGGATCCCAGAACGCCCATAAAAACATTCCGGCATACAAGACAGGGACAAACATGACCGCGATAATCGGTATTAATACTTTTTTATTTTTAAAAATCGTTAAAAGTTCTTCCTTCAACAAGATGTTTTTCATCCTCGATGCCTCCTTTTGTAATATTGACCAATTTGTTCATTCAGTCACTTTGTTTTTAAAAATAAAGACTATCTTCTAAGATAATCCTAATCAAAAACTACAATCTAACCATGAATCGCTCGCGAATGACCAAATGGGCATTTCAGTCAGTTAATACTTTAAGAGTATACATCCATTTTTCCTTGTTGGCAAGTAGCAGAAAATAAAAAAAAAGAAGCTGTTATATTTGAACAGCTTCTTTTGACGTACACTTCACTTTTAAGTAATCCAATACGTTCTTGACAGCAGCCTCACCCTGGTCAATACAATCTGGGACCCCAACACCGCCGTACGATGCACCTGCCAAAAATACCCCTGGCAATTCAGATTTCACATGCTCAAGGATCGTCTCCAGACGTTGCTTATGCCCTACAGTGTATTGCGGCATAGAATTCTTCCACCTTGATACAATCGCAAAATCAGGATTCGTCGTAATATCCATAGTCTTTTTCAAATCATCGAGGACTATTTTTGTGATTTGATCATCTGACAGGTCTACTATCGTTTCATCCCCTGCTCTGCCAACATAACATCGGAGAAGTACTTTTCCTTCGGGCGTCGAATGCTCCCATTTTTTATGGGTCCAAGTACAGGCAGTAATCGAACAATCACAATTTCTTGAAACAACAAATCCTGTTCCATCAATATCATTTTTAATCGCATCCTTTGGAAAGGCTAGAGCGACAGTAGCAACAGATGTCGATGGAACGGATTTAAAAGGATCAAAAAAGCTGTAGTCGGAGAACATCGTTTGCGTTACCATGTGAGGGGTAGCGGCAATAATACAATCAGCTTTAATCGTTTCCTTATTATTAAGATAAATTTCATACATTTTTCCAGACCTCGTTATTTTATCCACCCGATGACCTTTTAGAATAAAACAAGGGTCTAGTTTTGCTTCAATCGCTTCAGCAAAGGATTGCAGACCTGTTTTAAAAGTTAAGAAACCACCTTTTTTCTTATCCTTACTTTCAGGCTGTCTTGGTTGGGATGGCGTGGCTTTTTTCATGCCCATGATCAGGCTTCGGTGTTTTTGTTCCACTTCATAAAATTGCGGAAAGGTAGACATGAGACTTAATTGATCAATATCACCTGCATAAATGCCGGATAATAATGGCTCAATTAAATTTTCGACCACCTCATTACCTAGCCGTCTTCTGAAAAATTTTCCTAACGATTGGTCTTTTCCACTTTCTGATCGAGGTAGAATAAAATCAGCCGCAGCTCTTAACTTACCGGGAACGGAAAAAAGACCTGTTGTGATAAATGGCCCTATTTCCGTAGGAACTCCCATGATCGACCCACCGGGCATTGAGTGTAGTTTCTCGTTAACAAGAACATACGATTTACCCGTGGAATTAGGCACCAATTTGTCGTCCATCCCGACTTCCTTCGCAAGTCGGACAATGCTTGTTTTCCTTGCTAAGAATGAATCCGGTCCCCTCTCAATGGTAAAACCGTCTCTAACAACCGTTTGCATTTTACCGCCAAGACGATGGGATGCTTCAATGAGTTGAAGCTCAATTGGCAGATTCATTTCTTGAATTGTTTTCTGAAGATAGAATGCTGACGTGAGACCAGCAATTCCTCCCCCAATAATGACAACCTTCTGTTTGTCTTCGGTCACAGACGCACCTTCTTCCGTATAAATTAGTCCGCTATGCTTTTAAGGATGACGCTTGACAAGCAGTCGATAAATTCAGCCTTAGCATTTGGCATTTCCGGGCGGTAGTAGCTAACCCCTAATTCATCTGTAACAGCTTTACATTCCACATCGTTATCGAACAGTACCTCCAAATGGTCGCAGACAAAACCGACTGGAGCATAAACGAAAGCCTTATAATGATGACCATTAAATAACTCTCTAGTAAGATCCTGTACATCTGGGCCAATCCAAGGTTCCGGTGTATTTCCGGCGCTTTGCCACCCGATTTCATAATTCTTAATACCGGCCTGTTCGACTATTAAATCAGCTGTTTCTTGTAACTGGCTTGGATAGGGATCGTCATATTGGAGAATTTTCTCCGGCAGGCTATGCGCAGAAACAATTAAAACCGCCTCTTCCCTCTCATCTTGCGGCATTTCCTGAAAAACTCGTTTAACTTGATCGGCCCAATATCCGATGAATTTCGGTTCCTTGTACCAGCTGTTAATCGTTCTGATTTTGAGCCCGCCCAGCTTTTCAGCTTCCTCAACTGCCCTGCCATTATAAGATTTTACGCTAAAAGTGGAAAAGTGCGGGGCAAGAACAATACTTACCGCTTCTTCAATTCCGTCCTCATGCATTTTTTTAACAGCATCCTCAATAAAAGGGGCAATATGTTTTAACCCTAAATACATTTTGAATTCAATTTCATCTTGAATACGATTTAAATGCTGCTCAAGCTTTTCTGCCTGATCAAGAGTGATTTTGGCTAATGGAGAAATCCCTCCAATTGCTTCATACCGGTTTCGTAAATCTTCAATCATTTCCGGACTTGGCTTTCGGCCATGGCGGATATGTGTATAATACCCTTCCAAGTCGTCTAATGTATAGGGGGTACCGTAGGCCATTACCAACAGCCCCATTTTCCTCTTTGTCATGTGCTGCACCTCTTACTTAAGTCTACTCATTTTTCTGTTTAAAAAGGGGCAGTATTGGTTGCCCCTAAAATCTTCATAATGTTTTATTGTGCCAAAAAATTGGACCGCTTACCACTTTAACCACTTATAATAACTAATTAGCGACCCAATTTTGATGCCGAATATTCATGAATAAAGGAAGTTAATCTTTTCAATGTTTCTGGATTAACCGATGGGAATACTCCGTGACCTAAATTAAAGATGTAGCCGTCTTGAGCCATTCCTTGGTCTAAAATGGCTTTCGCTCTTTCTTCAATTACATCCCAAGGTGCTAATAAAATCGCCGGGTCAAGGTTGCCTTGAACCGTTTTATTCACGCCCAGTTCTCTCGCATGGCTGATTGGCAGACGCCAGTCCAACCCAACGACATCCAGCGGCAGGTCATTCCATTCCAAGGCAAGATGGCTTGCACCAACGCCAAACATAATTAACGGCACATTTTCTTCTCTTAAGGAAGTAAAGATGCGAGTCATTACCGGTTTAATAAAGTGGCGATAATCTTGCACATTTAAAGCGCCAACCCATGAATCAAAAATTTGAATTGCCTTAGCTCCCGCCTTGATTTGCGCTTTTACATATGTAATAACCATATCGCTAAGCTTCTCCATTAAAGCAAACCATGCCTTTGGCTCTGTGTACATGAACGCCTTTGTTTTATTATAGTTTTTCGATGGACCGCCTTCAATCATGTAACTGGCTAGTGTAAATGGTGCACCGGAAAAACCGATTAAAGGGACATTCAACTGCTCAGTTGTCAATAATTTGATTGTATCTAAAACATAGGGTACATCCTCTTCGGGATCGATTTCAGTTAGTTTTTCAACATCAGTTAAGGAACGGATTGGATTATCAATCACTGGTCCAATTCCACCTTTTATTTCAACATTCATACCCATCGCCGGCAGCGGGGTCATAATATCTTTATATAAAATGGCTGCGTCAACATTATATTGCTCAACAGGTAAGCGCGTAACATAGGCACATAGCTCAGGCTGGTGCGTGATTTCGAATAAGGAATATTTTTCTTTAATCTCTCTGTATTCCGGCTGGGAACGTCCTGCTTGGCGCATATACCATACAGGTACATGGTCTGTTTTCTCTCCTCTTGCTGCTTTTAAAAATGTTTCGTTAATTATTCTTGTCATGAATAAAGTCCATCCTTTCAAAGACATGTCTGTTTTCCATTTTAATATATTTAGGATAAATTTAAAAACTTTCCTTATTACATAGACTGTCTCCACTATATCGATTAATCCTATTTGTGTATAGCTAACGATACTAACTGTCAAAAAAAAGTCGTTTTTACTGTTAAAATTTGTTTAAATTATCAGTAAGCATGGAAAATAGTAAGAGACAGACTGATAGAAAATTGATTAAGGGGGTATGGAAACATGAATATTTATATGACCGCCGGAACATTCGATTTTTTAAAACGAATGGAAAACATGTATCCGAATGAGAAAATGGTTACGATGATAAACGAAAATGGGGCCTTGTTACTTCATGAAACCATGGGAAAAACAAAGTTTAACCAACCGCGCAGATACGAAGTATTCGAATCAGTTGGGGAAATCAAAAAAGAGGGCTTGGCAGTAATGAATCATGTCTCCGTAACAGATGAAGGCCGTCCGGTGTTTGAACATCAATGTAAAGGAGAAGCTGGGAACTTAAAGAGCACGCCTGGATTAATGGCTCTTCGACTGCTCCGGCCCTTATCAACCAATACGTATGTGTTCTTAACTGTTTGGGAAACCGAAGTCTATTATCAAGGATGGCAGAATTCTACATCATTACTTAAGATAGATCAAAACAATATCATTGGTGCCCAGCAAAAGGTTTTCACTAGTGCTCCATATGTGAGCAAATATTCGATCACTGAATAATGGAATGGGGTTTTTTACTCCATTCTTTTTTTCATTTTACCCCTCACCACTGGATGTGATTTTCATATCCTGTATTACATCCAATAGGCCTTTGCCCTAGATGAAAGAAAGGAGGGGACTAAAATGCTTATTGAGCTTACCGCTCTTCATTGGATTTACGTGGCTTTTATTATTCTAATTATCGGGTTTATGGTAATGAGAAGGGACACGACCATTGTTTGTATTGCCGGGATTTTCTTAATTGCGCTTACCGCCTCAGGCAGTTTAAGTCATTCGATCAGCAGTATTTTCAACAGTTTTAGTTATGCCATTACAGAATTATTGTCTACTATACTCGTTATTTCCATCATTGTGGCGATGAGTCATACCTTAACAACGACTGGTATTAACGATGTCATGATCTCGCCTTTTAGGAAATTAATTCGTAATCCGACGCTTGCCTATTGGACGATTGGGATCTTAATGATGATCATTTCCTGGTTCTTTTGGCCATCTCCCGCTGTTGCGCTATTAGGTGCTGTTCTTCTTCCCGTTGCGATTCGAGCTGGACTTCCTGCGCTTGGTGTAGCCATGGCAATGAACTTGTTCGGACATGGGATTGCTTTATCGGGGGATTTCGTGATTCAAGCTGCACCAAAGCTTACCGCTGATGCAGCGGGGCTTCCGGTTCAAGACGTTATTAATGCCAGTATCCCGTTAGTGTTTACTATGGGTCTTGTAACAACAGCTACAGCGTTCTACTTTTTAAAGCGGGATATAAAAAAAGGGATTCTTCAGACCTCTGAAAATATCATAGAGGAAAGTCCATCTGCAGCCACTAGCCAGTCAAACCTGTTGTCACTTGCACAAAAACATTTCTTCGCGATTTTAGTACCACTATTATTTGCTGCTGACGTTGCCGCCATGTCCATTCTGGATTTGACCGGTGGGGATGCAACAGCCTTAATTGGCGGAACCTCCATTCTCATTCTTCTTATGATTACTTTAACGAGCCACAAAAACAAAGGACTGGAAAAAACTACCCAATATTTAATTGAAGGCTTCCAATTTGGCTTTAAGGTCTTTGGTCCTGTTATTCCAATTGCGGCATTCTTCTATTTGGGTGACAGCGGCTTCACCAACATAATTGGCGACTTCCTTCCAAAAGCTTCTCATGGAATCGTTAATGATTTAGGTATAGCTCTTGCAAGCATCGTCCCATTAAGTAAAACGGTTGGTGCGATTACATTAACAACCGTTGGGGCTATTACAGGCTTGGATGGTTCAGGATTTTCAGGAATTTCTTTAGCAGGTTCTGTTGCAGGCCTTTTTGCCATAGCCATTGGTAAAGGTGCCGCTACATTAACTGCACTGGGGCAAATTGCAGCAATCTGGGTCGGGGGCGGCACACTTATCCCATGGGCTTTAATTCCTGCAGCTGCCATTTGTAACGTCGATCCGTTCGAATTAGCCAGAAGAAATCTTGTTCCCGTATTAGTCGGACTTGTTGTGACGACGATTGTGGCTATATTTCTTATTTGACTAATGGCCGGCTTTTTACCGGCCTTTGTTTGTTTCCATGTCATTTACCGTTTCGTCCATTTTTACCCGTGGACGGTCAATGTAACCCCTTTTCATGATCATAATTATCACTAATTCAAAGTAATTTATCCCAAAACTCACAATAATCAAAAAGGAATGTTAAAATAGTTTAAAAATACTAACTACTTCGGAGGTTACATATGTTAAATAAGCTGTTTACCAAATTAGAATCTTATTATGATGAAATGGTCTCAATTCGCCGCTATCTGCACCAGTATCCCGAATTATCGTTTCAAGAATACGAAACAGCAAAATTTATTCAGTCCTATTATAAAAAATTGAATATCGAAGTAAGAGGAAATGTAGGCGGTAATGGAATCATTGCCAAGGTTTACGGGCAAAAACCTGGTAAAACCGTTGCCTTACGGGCGGATTTTGACGCATTGCCTATCCAGGACGAGAAAGATACTCCCTATCAATCATTGGTACCCGGGGTCATGCATGCTTGCGGCCACGATGGTCATACCGCGACACTGCTTGTGCTCGCGAAAGCATTAAATGAACTAAGGCATGAGCTTGAAGGCACCTATGTATTTATTCATCAACATGCGGAAGAATATGCTCCCGGAGGGGCGGCACCAATGATTAGGGACGGCTGTTTAAAGGGTGTGGATGTCATTTTTGGTACACATTTATGGGCAAGCGAACCGACTGGAACCATTCAATATCGGACAGGTCCAATCATGGCAGCAGCCGACCGATTTGAAATAGAAATTCAAGGAAAAGGCGGTCACGGAGCACAGCCGCATACAACTATTGATTCAATCGTGACAGCTTCACAACTCGTATTAAACCTCCAGCAAATTGTCAGCCGTAAGGTAAATCCAGTTGAAGCAGCTGTGGTCACCGTTGCCTCTTTTACCGCAGAGAATGCCTTCAATGTCATTGCCGACAAAGCAAAATTAGTCGGAACAGTCCGCACATTTAATGAGGATGTCAGGAAATTTATTGAAGCTGAAATGGAACGAATCATCCATGGGACCTGCTATACAGCTAATAGCAGCTATAAGTATGATTTTGTGAGGGGATACCCAGCAGTAGTCAACCATGCAAAGGAAACCGATTTTTTAATTAGCTGTGCAAAGAATATTGCAGAAGTAAAAACTATTGAGGAAACTGAGCCGCAAATGGGCGGTGAAGATTTTGCATATTATTTACAAAAGATTCCGGGAACCTTCTTTTTCACCGGGGCAAAACCAGAGGGTGTTCATACCGGATACCCACATCACCATCCTAAATTTGATATTGATGAAAAAGCGATGCTAATTGCTGCAAAAACACTAGGAACAGCAGCAGTACAAATCCATAATGAGTAATCAAAACCCCTGATCTCTCAATTAGAGTTCAGGGGCTTTTTGCAGCAGCCTTAATCTGTAGGCGTTCATTGCTGTTTCACCTAAATGTTTGAGCAGATTATTATTGGCATAGGCGCCGACAAAAGCACCAATTCCCGGTACAAGCTGAAATAATTTTGCCAGATCAATATAATCCCGATATTCCTGCTGGAATTTGCGCCAATCCATTTCAACAAGAACCTGCTTGCGGCTTTCCCAATTTTCAATTTCGGTTAAGGTATTTTTACGGATCTCCTCACTTGAAAAAGCTAATTGAAAAACATGGAGAATAAATAATCTTTCTTCATATTTTCTTGTATCAAAACCATAAACAGAAGCTGCCTCAAACAGAAATTTCATTTTTATTGTTAATAATAACGGAAAATCGGCAAGTCCGAGTAAAATCCCTCCCGCCCCTGTTCCTGCTCCTTCGACTACTGCAGTCTTTTGATAAGCTGATATTTTTTTTCTTGCCAATTCATCTCGTTCTCTAAGCGTTAACCCGCGAGCCTGATCTTTATTCGTGGTAACCTGAGATCCCAATAATGTGGTTTTAACCATCGCTTTAATACTATCCGTCATGACCTCATGGACCTTTTCCGGAATCCATTCGTTAATTTTCACTTGGGCCTTTTTGGAGATTCGGTTCATCATTCCTGAACGTCTGGTTAATTTACGTTTCCATTCTTCTACTTCTTCATAAACCATTAATTCATATTCGTTCACCATGACCAACCCCTTTACTTTATTCTATTCTTCATTACGATCGAACACCCCCTGCAGTTTCAAAAAAAATCCCCATAAAAGGGGATTTTCACGTTATGCTTTTAGTCGGTTTTTTGCGTAAATATGAACGAAAAGATAGCTGAATACAAGGCTGGCAGCTAAGGTAAGCCCTGAAAGACTCATTTCGCTCTTTATAAAAACCAAGAAAGTAAAAATAACTGTTTGAATTGTTAAGATAACCATTAACAAAAAATAAAACGAGGCTGACTTGAATGTTTTTGCAACAGGATAAAGATCCACCCATAACTTATTTTGATGATGATTCCATAATGGTAATAATTGAAATCCAGTTAAATATAAAAATAAAATGCTAAGTAAAATTTGCCCTAAGCCAAAAGAAATAAAGTAAATGGCTAGTCCGCCAATAACGGTTAATCGGATGAATAATCCAAGATAGTCGGAGGAGCGCAAAAATGTTCGCGAAAACAAATATAGGTAAGTCTTTTCTTGGGAAAATGGGATTTTGCTAATAAATAAATCCAGCCATTTTCTTCTCCTTACCGTATCTTTTAATTTTGGCACATCGGTAAACATGTTAGCTAAGCGGTAAAAAGCTGCCATCCGTTTTTCTTCCTGATCAATTAATTGATCCCACTTTAAGCCCATTTTTCTTGTCCGCAATGAAAAACTGTAATAATAAAAACCCATAATCACCGCAATAATCAAGAGAATTAAAATGCTTGCCTGCTTAAATAAAAGAAAAGCAAAGGTCGCATTTATGAAATACCGGACCAACAGATCCAATCTATGTACGGACGATTCAACGTAATAATTAATTTTCCAAGTAGCTGCTAAATTCCAGACCTTTACCAAAAGGAGTACAACTAAATAAGGGAAAAAGGAACGAAAGCCGTTATTGCTGACATGCGCGTACAGCGGCATAAGCACCGCAAAGACCATTAAAAGAATATACCCTTGGAAGACAAAGCTTACGATACCAGAACGAAGAAAATATCCTTTTAGTTTCTCCTCAAGCGGCAGTAAAAACACCCTGTCAGCCTCAAGCAAAAAGTTGTAGACCGGACTATATGTGACAAAAATACCTAGGATCACAGCTAAAACAAGCTCAGCCGGAAAATCTGCAGGCAGTGCTTCAACCCATTTTTGATAATAAAATGCGGCTGTACCGATTAGAAACAATAAAACGATGACAAGATGCCCATTGAAAATGTAGCGTAAATATCTTCCTAAATCTTTCATTCGGCCGCTGGCGCGGTCCTTCCAAAGTTTCTTCTCATCAAACATAATTTTCTTCCTTTGTTAATTGAATATATAAATCATCTAGCGAAGCCGCCGGCATCGAGAACTGCTCTCTTAATTCAGCAAGCGTTCCTTTGGCACGTATTTTTCCCTCATGTAGAATGACAAAACGATCACAATATTTTTCCGCTGTTGCGAGTATATGTGTTGACATTAAAATCCCCGCACCGTTATCTTTCATCTTTTTCATTAAATCAAGCAGAGATTGAATCCCGAGCGGATCGAGGCCAACAAATGGTTCATCAACAATATAAAGCGATGGTTGAACTAGAAAGGCACACATAATCATAACCTTTTGTTTCATTCCTTTAGAAAAATGGGCTGGAAACCAGTTTAAGCGTCTTTCCATTCGAAATTCCGACAACAGCGGAGCAATTCGCTGCTTATAGCTGGCTTCATCAAGACCATATGCCATTGCCGTCAATTTTAAATGCTCATCCAGTGTAAGTTCTTCATATAAAACCGGCGTTTCAGGAACAAATGTAAACATGCGGCGATAAGCTTCTTTATTTTCTGTAAAGGATTGTCCATTAATTTTGATGGCTCCGCGATGAGGCTCCATTAATCCGATAATATGTTTGATGGTGGTACTTTTGCCAGCCCCATTTAAACCAATTAGACCGACCATCTCTTTTTCATTTACTTCAAAGGAAACATCCTTTAATACAGGGTTCCTTGTATATCCCCCGACAAGATTTTCAATGGTTAATAAAGACATTTGCAAACGTCCTTCCGTAGCATGTTATGATTTTCATTTTACCAAATTCCTCTTAATAAAAATAGGAATTCAATTTTTGATAATTTTTTTGTATATTTCTTTTGGAAGCGGACATCATAATATTCGAAGGGGAAATAACTTACTTCGATGAAGAAATTCATCAAAACTTGAAATGAGGTGTCTGTTAAAGACAATTTCCTTTCAAACAAGTGAGCTTCCAATCGTTTCAAATAAGGGGATGGTTGTTTTGTACAATGTGCATTCAATCCATTTAGAGTTCAACACCAACTGTTTATCCTAAAAAAATAAACGACAAATGAGGTGTTTACCGCAGATCGCTACCCGTTTTTATAAGTTGGGAAAACATATAAAAACAATTAGGGGATGGTCAGCTTGAACAAAGATGTTTCTTTATAAAAAACACTCTAAGAAAAATGAGGTGTTTATCAAAGAACACTCCTGAATGAACGTTAAAATTGAAGCAATTCCCCTTCGGGAAGGCAGGATTCCACGCGGATCCTGTCTTTTTCTTTTTCATCATTATGTGGTAAAATAATACAAACAATTTTTAAAGGGGTTGTATGAGTATGAGCGATTGTATTTTTTGTAAAATAGTTAACGGTGAAATTCCCGCAGCGAAGGTTTTCGAAAACGAGCATGTCTTAGCATTTTTAGATATAAGTCAAGTAACTAAAGGACATACACTTGTGATTCCTAAGGTACATAAAGAAAACCTATTTGAAATGACTCCCGAAATGGCAAGAAATCTTTTTGAAGTCGTCCCGGCAATTGCCAATGCATTAAAACAGGAATTCGACCCCATTGGATTAAATACAATCAATAATAACGGTGAACATGCCGGCCAATCTGTTTTTCATTTCCATATGCACCTAATCCCGCGTTTCGGTAAGGGTGACGGTTTTGGAGCGGTTTGGAAAAATAATCAAAGTGATTATACACCTCAAAAGTTACAAGAAATTGCAGCAGCGATTGCTAAACAGCTGTAAAACAAGTTTTCTGAAAATTATATCTTTATTAATATTATAGTAATATGGTATAATGATTGTAAGTTTTTCGCTGCAGGCAATCAGTGCACTGCAGGAGGAACAAATAGCTTAGAATAGCAGAGGAGAGATGAGAAATGAAAACAAAAAATCTAGTCGTTTTAGCGCTTTTAGCTGGTATTGGGGTCGTATTGCATACGGTAATGCCAAATTTCCTTGGAATTAAACCAGACATGATGCTGGCGATGATGTTTTTAGGTATTATTCTTGTGCCAGAAGTAAAAAGTGTCATGCTAATGGGAATTGTAACTGGAGTTTTATCAGCATTAACCACAGGTTTTCCTAATGGCCAGATCCCAAATATTATTGATAAGATTGTCACTTCATTAATCTTTTTCGGTTTATTTTTGGTCTTAAGGAAATTGGTTAAACCGATTGTTAGTGCTGCAATCTTAACTGCAGTTGGAACATTAATTTCAGGAACTGTCTTTTTAGGCTCGGCCCTTTTATTATTTGAATTACCAGGACCTTTTGTAGCATTATTTTCTGTTGGGGTTTTACCGGCTATCGCACTAAATACTGTTATTATGATTATTTTGTTTCCAGTTGCTCAATCAATTGTAAAAAGAACAAATTTGTCAACAGCTTCCGTCATTCAAAAGTAATGCACGGGATCTTATTTAAGAAAAGAACCCCATGGGGTTCTTTTCTTAAATTACATACGACAACCATTCTATGTCAAGGTTAAAAGAATTATAGCAATCAGCAGGATAATCCCTCCGCCTCCAGCTAATGCAGCTGCTCTTTTCTTTAATACTTGTTTTGGCGGATAGACTCCTGGCCTTTTGAAATCAAATAAATATTTAACTGTTCCTAAAAAAAGAAGCGTACTTAAAATAAGTAACGTCACAGCAACACTCTTCATCTTTTTTGTCCCCCTACTTGAAACTTTAATCAGAACAATGGTTGTAACTATTTATATGTTTTACCGTCCATTCCTATGAACAAGGTCTCGATAAACAGGGTGTAGAAAACGATTAATAGTCAAAATAATTATTCTTTTAAAATTGTTTTTTTGGAACATTCACCATTATGTGGAGGAAACTAAGAAAATGAAGATGAAACCTTTTTTATACGGATTTTTAGCAGGGGGACTTGCTGCAGGTATTAGTACGCTGCTCTCAGTTCCAAATACAGGAAAAGTAACAAGAGTTAGATTGAAAGAAAATAAACAGGCAGCAATTGATCAAATACAGGAACTTAAGACGAACTTAATACAATTAAAGGATTCCGCAACCAACGCGACAAAGGAAGGAAAAACACAAATTTCAAAGTTCCTTTTTGAAGTTAAATCCTCTCTTGCCCATTGGGAAAAGGATATCCGCGCCCAACAACAAGAAATCCAAAAAGAACTTGTTGAAATGAGAGAAACAGTTCAAGAGTTAGAAGCAGATATTTCAGAATATGGTAAATAGTGTTTACTTTTATCAAGCTGCTAAGGCATTTTCATGAAAAATTTACAAATTCAATATAAAAATTTCATAATTTCTAAAAATTTTGTGAATTTATATCTTTATTAATTTTTATTTTATTGGCATAATGATAATAGAGAAATATAAAAGTAGGTGAAAATGGGGATGACTGAGAAACAATATTCAATGAAAGAAGCAATGATTTTTAGTCAAAGGATTACGCAATTAAGTAAAGCGTTATGGAAGTCGATTGAAAAAGATTGGCAGCAATGGATCAAGCCATATGATTTAAATATTAATGAACATCATATTCTTTGGATCGCCTATCATTTGAACGGGGCTTCTATCTCGGATGTCGCCAAATTTGGGGTTATGCATGTCTCAACAGCCTTTAACTTTTCAAAAAAGTTAGAAGAACGCGGGCTGCTAAAATTTTCAAAAAAGGAAAATGACAAACGTAACACGTATATTCAACTCACCGATAAAGGTGAAGAGATTTTACTACAATCCATGGAATCATATGAACCAAATGGAAATGCCGCTTTCTCTGGAGCTTTGCCATTACGGGAATTATACGGGAAATTTCCCGATATTATTGAAATGATGGCGATTGTCCGCAATATTTACGGAGAAGATTTTATGGAAATTTTTGAGCGTTCCTTCCATAATATCGAAAGTCAATTCGTTGAGGAAAATGGGACACTGAAAAAGGCGAAAGATAAGGAACAGGAGCTAGCCTAGATCTCCATCATAGACATTTTTCGAGTTCTTGAAAAAGCGGCTCGTATAAATTTTGGAGTAAGCATGCTTTTATTACCTCTTCAATCTTCAGATTTGCTGGTAAAGAGGCTGAAAGTTTATCAAAAAGCGGATGAAAGTAAACATATCCTTCCGCTTTTTGTTCTGCTAATTTCTTGCTCAATTCGTCACATAAATAATAAAATGAATTAATTTCCTGCTCAGTCATTCCCTTCTCGATGATGAGTTTATAAAACTCTAGTTTAGGATTGTGCAGCAGCTTTACCAACAACTTTTGGTGATATTCAAGGAGATTTATTCTATTCATCAATATTTCAAGTTCATTCATACTATTCGCCCTCCTACTCGAGCCGTTTCATTTCTCATGCTTATTATTCACCTTTCAAGGAGTGGGGTAAACCTTTTTTGTAATGTTTCAACAGCGGATAGAGTTTTTTTACCGTAGAATAAAGTCTAACATTCTTCCATTCTTTATGACTATCTTTTTTGTGTAATTTTTGGTATTGTATAAAGCATAATATGAACAACAGGGAGGGAATCATTGATGATCTCCGTTTTTATTGTCTTCGCTATTTTTATCTTGTTTTATGTAAATAAACTGACAAATTCTCTTTGTATCCAAAAAGAAATCCCAGAGGAAAACCAGCATAAGGTGTTCCGCACGATAAATGTTCTTATTACCATTTTACTGATCTCATCTTATTTGGAAATTTTATATACATAATCTAACGGTAAAAATAAGACGGCGGATTTGAATTTGTGTTGAAAACACTCCAACAAAAAATCGAAGCGATGAGGAAAGGTCTCATCGCTTTTAGTTTTTCATTTTTTTCTTAATAAACCCAAGAAGCCCCAATGATAATTAATAGGATGAAAAGGACTACAATTAACGCAAATCCTCCACCGTAAGCTGCTCCACCAGACATGTATCCTTACCTCCTCTCATGATAATTTTTTCATTTTAGTAAACCCAAGAAGCCCCAACAATAATCAATAAGATGAAAAGGACTACAATAAGAGCAAAACCAGCTCCATATCCTCCAGCACTCATCGAAATACCTCCTTTTTCATTTGCTAAGATATACTATTCAACATGGATTCATTTCGTTTAGGCACTTAGCTTATTTTTTTTGGAAAAGTCCTAAACTCGTTTATGTAATTTTCAATAAAACCTCACATCTTTTATTTTTGCAGTAGTTCCCATTTATGTTATAGTAAAGAATGTGGACAAAATGCCATACGAATTTACTGTTTAGGAGAGATTCAGCATGAAAAGATGGATTTTAGCCCTCACCATAGCTGGCGGGGTTCTTACATTAGGCGCTTGTAATCAAAGTGGTTCTGATACGGTGGTTGAAAGTAAGGCAGGAAATATTACACAAGAAGAGCTTTACAACTCAATGAAAGAAAAAGTCGGAGATCAAGCCCTGCAACAGCTTGTATATGAAAAAGTTCTTTCTAAGAATTACAAAATCTCTGATAAAGAATTAAATGAGAAAATCGATCAATTAAAATCAGATCTTGGCTCAAATTTTGAGGCTACTCTTGCACAGTATGGCTATAAAAGTGAAAACGATTTAAAGAAAACGATGAAGCTTGGCATGATGCAAGAAAAGGCAGCTCTGAAAGACGTAAAAGTATCTGAAAAGGAAATAAAGGAATATTACGATAGCTATCAGCCGGATATTAAAGCTCGCCATATCCTTGTTAAAGATGAAGCTACTGCTAATGAAGTAAAGAAAAAGCTTGATAGCGGTGCAAAATTTGATGAAGTTGCGAAGGAATACTCAACAGATACTGCGTCAGCCCAAAATGGCGGCGAATTAGGTACGATTAATAATACCAACAAAGGTCAATATGATCCTGACTTTACTAAAGCAGCTTTTGCCCTTAAAGCGAATGAAATTAGTGCTCCGGTAAAAACACAATTCGGTTATCATATTATCCAAGTAACAGAGAAAAAAGAGAAGAAGTCTTACGATGAAATGAAGAAAGAAATGGAATACCAATTAAAATCATCTAAATTAACAAGTGAAGACATTAATAAAGCAATGCAGCGTGAACTTAAAGCAGCGAACGTAAAAGTAAGCGATAAGGATTTAAAAGACGCACTTAATCCGGAAACACCAGCTGCACAACAATAATAATAAAGCGGAAGCGCCTAGGGCGTTTCCGCTTTTTCTATTGTCCAGCTGAAGCGCCTATTCCCCTGTAGCCCTAAGTTCTTCCCGCATTTCCTTTTCTCGCTCTAGACGTTTAATATAAATTTCTCCTTCTAGCTCAATGTTTTCCCTTTCTACCTCCCGTTCTTCTCTGCCCGTTTTAATTGCCATTATAGCACTGATTACAATTCCAACCACAACTGCATAAATCCAAATAGGTATCGTCAAAATATATTGCTCCCCTCTTAGTGGTTGTCCACTTTTTATTACAACTTATTCGGTATTCCGAGAAATATTCATTTCTTCTCAAAAAAAATAACCCTTTATGGGTTATTTTAATTTACTTATGAAACGCTGGCTTATAAAATGAACGGTTATCAAGGGCAAAAATTCTCTCTGTAAATTCACCTGGCTTTACTCGTTCTAAAGCACGATCCAGCATATTCATTTTTGCATCAAGATTATCTATATAATGAAGAATTTCCGCTTCCTTAATCATTGGCGGTTTCGGGCTGCCCCATTCTGCTTTTCCATGATGACTCAGGACAAGGTGTTGCAAAATTAATACCTCTTCCCCAGATATCCCAAGTTCTTCAGCCGCTTTGCCAATTTCGCTAACCATAATCGTTATGTGCCCGAGCAAATTCCCTTCAATGGTATAAACCGTTGATACAGGCCCAGACAATTCCAGTACCTTCCCCATATCATGTAAAATAACTCCTGCATACAATAGATCCCTATCAAGACTTGGATACAACGAAGCAATTGCTCTGGCCAGGTCTAGCATGCTGACAACGTGATAGGCAAGCCCGGAAACAAATTCATGATGATTTTTAGTGGCCGCAGGATATTCCAAAAAGGATTTTTGGTGTTTCTTAATTAAATGCCGGGTTATTCTTTGGATATTAGGATTTTTCATTTCGAAAATATATTGTGTCAGCTTGCTGACCATTTCTTCCTGACTAAGTGGAGCTGTCTCAAGAAAATCATCTAGCTTCACCCCATCAGCAGGGCTTGTTCGACGAATTTGGCGAATTTTCAGCTGACTCTTGCCGCGATAATTTTGGACATCTCCGAGAATTTTCACAATATTTTGGGCTGCGTAATTCTTTTCATCCTCTTCACCTGCATCCCAAAGTTTTGCCTCAATGTCCCCGCTTTGATCTTGCAGAATTAAAGTTAGAAACGGCTTGCCATTACTCGCAATCCCTTTTGTGGAGCTTTTGATTAAAAGAAATAATTCAACCTGTTCTCCAACCTCATAATCTAATATACCTTTTCCCATCCTTTACACGCTCCTTCCCATAGTGTGAGTATACCATATACCACTATTTCTCTATTAAATAATTTACAACAGTACCTTTTGCTAATGATAGAATATTTTCCCTCCGGAATTGGTGAAGCAGGTGTGAGTGACATGTAAAAAATAAGATTTGATTACGTTCCAGCCTTTTTAGAAGTTCAACCACTTTTTGTGTGCGTTTTGCATCAAAATTGACAAAGCTGTCATCAATGATAATAGGAAACTGATATTTTTCATATAGCGTTGTTGTCAGTGCAAGCCTGATAGAGACATACAATTGTTCCATCGTTGCTTGGCTTAGCTCATTTGCCGCAAATAAAGTATGATCTTCCCGCTCAACAAGAAAGCCAGAACCTTCTTTTTGCAGGTGAATCCTCGTATACCTTCCATCCGTTAGCCATGACATATATTCCTCCGCTTTTGAAAGCATCCTCGGAAGATGAACGTTTTTATATTTCTCTATCGTTTGTGCCAAAATGGCTTGCGATAAGCTATAGACTGACCACTCTTTCGCTATTTCTTCCATTTCAAATTTTTTCTGCTTGTAGCGGTGGAGAATATCTGAATACACCCCTCCATCCTCAAGTAGTTGTATTTCGTACTTTATCGCGGCATGTTCCTCTTGAAGCTTTTTCAATTTAGCTTGTACATGCTGTGCTTCTGAATTGTAATTGGCGACTGCTTCATCCGGATTATGAACCGCTAAATAGGTTTCCCTATCATGGACAGGGAGGAGTGAGTATTGAAGCTGGATCTCAAGCTGATTAAACCTTTCTAAAAGTTTATCATGTTTTTCTGTCTTGCCCCCAAGTTCATAGAATTGAAGTTCGGAGTCAGCCTTTGCAGCAGAAAACAGCTTATTTCTTTCAGTTTGTATTAGCTCCACTTCTTGAGATTTTTGGTTTAAATCAGCTATTAGTTCGGTAAGCTTCCTTAATCTTTCCTGACTTTTTATCTGCTTTTCATGCTCTTCCTTCAGCTTGTTTCTAAGTAGATAAGCTGAATTATGCATATCTAAGCCTTTTTCTTGCAAAAAGGCATCCTCATACGAGTTTATCCCTTCAACTATTTTTGACTGCCGCTGATTTATTTGCTCTAGTCTTAAAAGGGTTTGATTTTTTTCTCTGCAGATCGCTTTATATTGCTCTATTAATTCGAAAGCTTCTTGTAAAAAAGAAGCAGCGATATATTCGGGAATCTTTAATTCTCTGCTGATGGATATCAGCTTTTCTTTATTTTGAACCGCGTCTGCTTCCCATTGTTCAAATTTATTCAAAATCTTTTCGTATTGGGATTGCTGATGTTTTAGTTTGGTTTTATGCATCTGCAGCTCTTCAAGCCGATGATTATCCTGCAGTAATTGGTTCTTTAGCCATGTGATTTCAATATATTCTGCGGATTGAAGTTTTTCCTTTAACTCCTTTTCCTTTTCTCTTAACCCATTAATCTCTTTCTTCATGTCTGCTTCTTTATCTACTTTGGAACTCTTTGTTTTCAAAACAACCATGGCAAAAAAGCCTAACACTCCAAGAAATAGAAGTCCCCACTGCTTTGTGACCCCCCCATACACAATCAGTCCTAATAATAAACATCCAAATAGAAAAAATTGCAGCTTCCTCTGCTTTTGCATACGTTCATATGATGCTTTGTCCCGTTCCTGTGCCTGCTGAAGGAATTCTTGTTTTTCCTGTAAGGACCTCAATTCCCATTCAAGGCTTTGTTTATCATTTGAATCACTTATCTGTTTCTCAAGCTTCTCCCTTTCTTGTTTAGGCAGAACCTGTCTTTCAGCAAATCGGACCTCTTTTTCTATTTCCTCAAGCGTATTTTTTTCTTCCAGGTAGCGGTCCTCTAACTCTTCTTTTATTTCTTCGAGTTTTTGTCTTTTTCTAGAAGCAGCTTCAACTTGATTTTTCATATAAATATTTGTGTTGATTGCAATGATTTCTTCTTCTTGTAAGGGTAAATGAAGCTTTTCTCTTGTACTCGCAAGTTTTTCTTCATACTCCGCAAGTTTTGTCTCACATTGCTGTTTTTCTATCAATAATTGCTCCATAATCGGAACTTGATCAAGCAATCCTAAAATAGCAGACTCATTTTCAAGAATCGAATGCTCTGGCTCAATCTCCGCTAATTCCTTTTTTAAATTTTCTATTCTCTCGCTTATACTGATCATTTCTGCTTTCTTAGGATGGATTAATTGATTTAAATGTTCCATTCTTTCAAGCCCGCGTGCTGGGAATACAATTTCCCCCAGCTCTTTAAGCTCCTTTTTAATCCACTTTTCTTCTTTGACAAGCGGCTCGATTCTCTTCCATTCAGTCAATTTCTCTACCTTTTCGCCAATATCCTGAAGTGAATTTGTTAATTCGGCCATTTCCTGTTGAAGCAAGTCTTTCTTAGAAACCAAGTTTTCATATTCCTTATTCTTTGCAGCTGCTTTTTTCAAATCTCCATTGATTTCATGAAGTTCCTGTAATCTTTCATTTAATAACGGTTTCTTTCCGGACGGCTTAAAGCGGGCTTCCAGCTCTTTCTGCAGGACAGTTTCGGCTTTCGCTAACTGTTCTGTACCTAATGTTCCGGCAGAGAATAAGAACTTGCCGATTTCTTCCCCTTTCATTTGCTGAATGTTTTGCAGCCCATGCAAATTAAAAGAAAAAATTGCTTGGAATAAACTTTTATCGAAATTCGCTGTCAGTTCTCTTAACAGTTCTTCGCCGCCAATTTCTCCTGTATCCAATACTACCTTCAGATCGCCGGCTGCTTTTCCTTTGATTCGTTCAATAACGGCGTATCCGTAATCTTCATGATAAATCCTCATGTTTCCGCCGTATTTGCTGCTATGCTTTGGCTCATAACGAAGCTCTGTTTGTTGTTTAGTAGGAAAACCAAACAAGATTCCATGAATAAAAGCCATTATCGTTGACTTACCAGCTTCATTTTCGCCGTAAAAAACTTGAAAATCCTCCAAGTTCGCAATTTTAAGATTCTCTAATTGTCCAAAGCCATATATGTGAATTCCAATTATTTTCAACTCATCTACCTCTTTCCACAGGTTGATAAAGTAATTCGATCAGCAGTTTCTCTGCCTTTTCCAGCAGTTCTTTTTCTTCAGCGTCTGATAATTGAGACAAATGCCTTCTTCCCAAGGAATGTTCATACAATGGGGCTAAAGCATGTTCGACATTGTCATATTGCTCTATTGTTTCAAATAGCTCTGCATAAAAGTTAGCTTCTGTTTTTAATTGTTCTTTATCAATGGGGAAACTTTCGGTGATGTTTAACTCAACAATCCAAACAAAGGACACCTCATCCTTTTCATCTTCTCTAAGAAGCTCCATAAGGTCATCATGTAAGCTTCTTGTTTCACGTTCATCGGCTAATTGAATGTTTTTTAAACTAAGCTTTAACAGGGTGCCTGTTTGTATTTTGCGCACTTGGCTGATGGCTGTTTGACATAAACGAAGTACATCATGAAAGCTGCTTGCTGATTCAGCATTAATCACAAGTTCCTCCCAGACGATATCGGACGATTCGATAAAATCTAATTTTGCATCAATCTCTGACAAGGTAATATGATAAAACCCTTTACTGCCGGTTTCCTTTTTATTTCTCCCTTGGATATTACCCGGATAAATAATCGGGGGATTTTCAGACAAAACGGCCCGTTTATGGATATGTCCCAGAGCCCAATAATCAAAGTCTTTTGCGTGTAAGTCCTTGACTGAAAATGGGGCGTAGTTATCGTGGTCAATGCCTGTACTTTCATTGCCATGAAGGATGCCAATATGAAAATCTGCCCCATCTACCCTTATGTAATCATCTATTTTTCTGTCAAATATATGCCTGGTGGCGTAACTAAAGCCATAAAGATGCACCCATTCACCACTCTTCGTCTGCAGCACTTTTGTTTCAACCTCACTATGAAACACATGAACATTCGCAGGCATGTCAAGATGCACCCACGACCCATTTAAGTGGTCGTGGTTTCCATGAACTACATAAACAGGAATGTCCGCTTCAGCTAGCTTAAGCATTTCCGTCCGAAAGCGCGATTGTGCCCGTAAACTGCGATCTTCTCCATCAAATAAATCACCCGCTAAAATCAAAAAATCAACCTGCCGCTCGATTGCTTCTGCGGTAAGTTTTTTTAATGCTGTAAAGGTACTCTCCTTTACCCTAGAAAAGATATTTGCCGGTAAATGCTTTAATCCAATCATCGGGCTGTCCAAATGAAGATCCGCTGCATGAATAAACGATATCTTTTTCATAACAAAATCCTCTCAACGTCTTTTCTTTATTGTAGCATTTCCAAAAAGCGAATGCACGTTCTGTTCTAAAAAAAAAAAATAGAGTAGGGTAACCTCTTTCGAGGCTACCCCCTCATCAAACCGTACGTGCCCTATTAAGGCATACGGCTTACCAATGTGTTACAGAATCAGTACGTTGCTAATCTTTGTGCATATTTCATTTTACGAACAAGGTCGGGAGTATAATACTCTTGACCTTGTTCTTTTGCTTTAAGAACTCTTTTCTCCTGTTTCTCTTGTTGCTTCTCTTTCATTCGAAGAATGTAGCTTTCTAAGGAAAAACCGTATATTTTATGATAATAATACCAATATGAAGGGATGAGACCTATCATCGCAAAGAATTTATTATTCCACTTCGTTTTCATGGCATGACCTTTTCTTTGGCTTGGATGGGCATGTATCATGGATACTCTTAGTCTTTGCCGAATATAGCCATCTATCGCTTGTAACTCTTTCCCGAATGCTTTAAAGAAACATGAACTTGCAAATCCATGTTCTTCATTCGCTTTAATCGCTTTATATATGGTTAGAAAATAGTTAACCTTACCTCGTATTACAGGATTTACTTGGTCAATCCATTTTTCCTTGCTTAGGGTTAGAGTTTTCCTGGTTTTATCTTTGATTTTCTGTCGAAAATCCTTCCAAGTAGCTTCTTTTGGTTTGGCGATATAGTATGGCTTACCATCCTTTTTACGTTTTCTCCAGTGTTCAAACGTAAATCCCATAAAGTCGAAGTCATCGTCATCAAAATTTACAATCTTTGTTTTCTCCGATGCAAGCTCCAGACCGAGTTCGGCTAATTTATCTTCCGTAATCTCAGCCGCCTTTTTAATATCTTCTTCTGATTTAGCAAATATCAAGAAGTCGTCAGCGAATCTTACAAATCGAAATTTATGTTCTGCCCAAGTCCAGTCAAGTTCATTTAGATAAACGTTCGCAAGTAGTGGCGAGATGACTCCTCCTTGCGGAGTCCCAGAATCAGTTAAATGATATTTTCCTTCTTCCATATATCCCGCCTTTAACCACAGCCATATCATATCTAACACAGTTCCATCTGCAATGTATTTGTTTAAGACTTTTATTAGATTTTTGTGTGGAATATTATCGAAAAATCCTTTAATGTCTGCATCGAAGATGTAATTGTAACCTTGTTCGATATTTGCAAGGATTATTTGTAGAACACGCTCTGGTCCTACATTAGGTCTGTACCCACATGACCATTTGTGGAAAATACCCTTTTCAAATTTCGGCTGAAGAACGTTTACCAAAGCCTGTTGGACAATTCGGTCTTCTATATTTGGTATGCCTAGAGGTCTCTTTTTGCCATTTTTCTTGGGAATGTAGTGCCTTCTTACTGGGGAAGGTTTGTATTCTTTCTTTCTTAACTTTTGTAAAAGCGAATCTAAATTTTCTTCTAGACGGTATCTATAACTGTCAATCGTTTCGCCATCAATACCACCAGACCCTTTATTGGCTTCTACTTTTTCCCAAGCAGCTTTTAGTTTTCTGTCGAAAAGAATTTGTCCGTAAATACTATGCCATTTGAATTTTAACGCTTGATTCATTGCATATTCCGCACCCTTCATTGTGTACATTCAGCTCGTTTATACCGAAGTATCGTTTTCTGTTAGCATTACACACCTTTAAAGATGTGGAGCCACAAGGTCGTTCCCCTTCCGTTCATGTATGGTTTGGTCCATACACTACTTCCGTAC
Organism: Bacillus sp. S3; assembly: GCF_005154805.1. GTDB lineage: Bacteria > Bacillota > Bacilli > Bacillales > Cytobacillaceae > Neobacillus. The sequence goes on along the minus strand of NZ_CP039727.1, from coordinate 1,497,242 downwards.
TATGAGAACGTCTGACTTCTCCATCCACAGCCATCATTTCAGATTAACCTTATAGATGAATGTCCTTTCGGTAAGAATGGAGACCTCACGGGGTCATCGTACCTTCCTTTTAAACATACCCAGCACCATCACTTGGTAAGCTGTTTCTGCCCGGCTGATTCATTGAACAGAAACCATTACTGTTTGTAGCGGGCTTCCCATTATAATCGCATGGTCGCCAACTTACCCCGCCGCCGTGCTTCACACTTTTGCATTTGGGTCTGCTTATCCGACTACGGGTCTCTCGATTGTCCGCATCTCCTTCAGACACCACCTCACGGTGATGCCCTAGATTAGTCTTCACTAGTTGTATCAGCACTCTAATGGAAGGACTTCCACCTTCGAGAGAATGAGTCTTCTGGAATTCGGGAGTCGTGTTTACCGAGATAACGTACTCCAACCTTTAACAACTCATTCAGTGCAAGTAATCTGCACAAGGTACGACTGCCCGTCGCACAATGAAAAGCTCTACCAATATGGTAAAGCTTTTAAACACTATTCATTCTTTGTTAATTGTATTGCCCTTTTAATATCTTTATAGGAATTAGACTTTCCATACATTAAGACGCCGCCTCGATATACTCTGGCCCCAAATATTGCTAACACTATGATCGTTGCGATAAGAATGGCGATTCCTACTAATGCCTCCCAAGCCGGGATTGTCAGCATCCCAACACGTAAAAACATAATCATCGGTGTGAAGAAAGGAATATAGGACGTCGCTGTAATGAACGAGGCATCAGGTTTTCCAAGGCCAAACATGGCAATCATAAATCCTGCCACTACGAGCAACGTCATCGGTGTAATCATCTGCTGGACATCTTCAATCCGGCTGACAAGTGAGCCCAAAAAGGCCGCAAGAGTGGCATATAGAAAATAGCCGAGAATAAAGAAGATAACCGCATAGATGATGGTCCCGACAGGAATCTCGCCAAACCCATATACACCAAAAAAGCCTTCTTTTAACGATTCCATATTTTTTGTTAATGAATAATAACCTACAATTAAAAATGCTGCTAATTGCGTAAGACTTAATAGGCCAATCCCTAAAATTTTTGCAAACATTTGCTTAATTGGCGAGACACTGGAAATTAATATCTCCATGACCCTTGAGGACTTTTCCGTCGCTACTTCCATCGCAATCATGTTGGCATACATAATCACGGCAAAATAAATGATGAACAACAGAACGTAAACGAGACCCCGGGCCTGATTAAGCTCTTCTTCCGTTTTGGCATTTCTCTCAAGTGCAACTTTCTCAAAGGATACCGGTTCATAGAGCTTCTGCAGCTGCGCCGGAGCCAAATTAATCTGTGAGGCCGCAAGCATCGTCTTTACCTGCTGCATAGCTGTCTGAAGGTCAGTAAATAGGGCAGAATCCGCAATACTCATGGCTTTATAGGTCGCTTCAGGAAGTTTTTCATCATTTACCCGTAACAGTATAACTCCATTTACGTCTCCCTTTTCTACTTCCTTTACCGCTTCCTCTTTACTGCCTTTATAAAGCGTTAAGTTTATATCTTTGTTAATTGTTTTAAGTTGTTGTTTAAATGGGGCGTAAAGTTCCCCAGTTTCATCCAATACGGCCACATTGTCTTTTCCACCATTCTTATCAAAAAGATTAATGATATTATTGATATTTGTCAGGGCTAATACGATGATCACCGTCATAATCGTGGTGACGATGAACGATTTACTTTTTAGTTTGTTTAAATAGGTATGAAAAAGGATAATCCAAAAATTATTCATATGAATTACCTACTTTCTCGATAAAAATGTCATTTAAAGACGGTTCTTCAAGTGCAAATTTTCGGATGAACCCTTTGCCAACAATCTCTTTTAAGATACTATCTGACACTTGCTCCCCCTTAATCTGTAAAAGAATTCCTTCCATCGTCTTGGTTGCTTTAACCACCCCAGGAAAATGAGCCAATGATTCTAAAGGAAAATCAGCATGGATCATCAAATTCTTTTTGCCAAACTCACGTTTAATTTCCTTTAAAGAACCTTGAACTACCGGTTTTCCTTTTTGCATGATGCAAAGATGCTCGCACATTTCTTCGGCATGATGCATTTGGTGGCTTGAAAATACGATGGTTGCCCCATTTTGTTTTAGACTTAAAACAGCTTCTTTTAACATTTCAACATTTACCGGATCAAGTCCGCTAAATGGCTCATCAAGAATAATTAATTTCGGATTATGTACAACAGCCGCAATGAATTGGATTTTCTGCTGATTCCCCTTTGATAGTTCCTCTACCCTTTTATTCTCGTACTCGGGAATTTTAAATCGTTCCAGCCACTTTTTAAGCTCGGTTATGGCCTCACTCTTCTGCATTCCTCTTAATCTCGCTAAATAGACGATTTGGTCACGGACTTTCAGCTTAGGGTATAAACCTCTTTCCTCCGGCAGATAGCCAACCAGTTTGCTAGTCGAATAATCGATCGGTCGATCATCCCATGTGATTCTCCCGGCCGTGCTGTCGAGCAAACCTAATATCATCCGGAACGTAGTTGTTTTCCCTGCACCGTTTGCTCCTAGGAAACCAAACATTTCTTTTTCCGGAATCGTTAAGGATAAATCGTCAACGGCCGTAAATTGCCCAAACCGTTTAGTAACATGTTCAAGTTTTAAAACCATTACCTCACTCCTTTCCTTCCTTAATACGAATATAGCATAAGATGGTTTCATTTTCCTTTTTGCGCTATTTTGGGAATTATGCAAAAATGGAAGTATATTATTTTTAAAAGGGGTTTTTATAATGAAGATGTATAAATTAACAGCATTTGAAGCAAACGGTGAAAAGCTATTAGACGAAAGCTTTCAAGCTGAAAATGACGAGGTAGCGAAGAGACATGGGGAACAGTTATTATTGGAGAAAGATTTACTAGGAAAAACGCATCGCTGCACATCACCGAGCGGCAAGCTCTTGCTTTTCCATTCATGATAGAAGAAGGCGCATGAACAATTTTTCATGCGCCTCACTATTATTTTCCGATAAACCTCGGTTTCCTTTTTTCAATAAAGGCTTTGATTCCTTCTTGATGATCAATCGTTTCACGCATTTTTTGCTGGCCATGTTTTTCTAATTCTAATATTTTCAATAATTGCGGCCGATTCTTCTCGGCCATAATTTTTTTTGTTTTAATCATCGCCTGAACCGGGCGGCTTAACCAATCGGAAACTCTTGAATCCAATGCCTCCTGAAGTTCACCAGCCGCAACCTCTTGAATCAGCCCAATGTTAAACGCCTCGTCGGCACTTAGCATTTTCCCATCCCAGATCACCTGCTTTGCCTTCGTTTCACCCAATCTCTTTTCTAAAAAAAAGTGGGCGCCGCCGTCAGGGATCAGACCAATTCCAATAAAATTCATTGCCAGTTTGCTTGATTTGTCTGCGATAATATAGTCTGTTGCCAATGCTAAACTAAATCCCAAACCTGCTGCAGCACCTGTAACAGCACTAATGGTTAGCTTAGGCATGCTGTAAAGAGTTATAATTAATTCACTTATACAATCCATAACAGGGAAGAAATCGTTTTCATTCATGTTGGAAAGCATGGTTTTAATATCACCGCCAGCTGAAAAGGCCTTGCCTTTACCTGTTATCACCACAATGTCAATATCATCTGAATCGCTAATTTCTTTAAGCTGGTAAACAAGCCCCTTAATAACTTCTGTATCCATTGCATTTAAGCTTTCAGGTCTGTTCATTTCAAGTGTTGCCACACGTCCATCAATCCGCAAATTTACCTTATCTGTTACAAAATGCATCGACATGGTAAATCCCTCCTTTTTCTTCATTCAATTCCATTATATATGGAAAAGCGAGGAATAAAAATAAGTTTTCTTAATATATTGAATCTTCCTTTCCTCTTTAACATTCATCGCAAAAGGCAAGGGAGATATCCCTTGCCTTTTGTTTATTCATTTTTTCGCGATACTTCTTTTTGGACTTGGTCCCGTAAGGCCATCTTCAGGAATTTACCAACAGATGTTTTAGGGATTACATTAAGGAAAAGGATTTCATCTGGAATCCACCACTTGGCAAACTGCGGGGTTAGAAACGCTAATAATTCTTCCTTGGTAATTTTTCCTTTATAAGCATCCTTTAACACGACACAGGCTAGCGGCCGTTCCTGCCATCTTTCATGCGGTACGGCAACAACTGCCGCTTCGAACACTGCCTCATGTGCCATTAAGGCATTTTCTAAATCAACGGATGAAATCCATTCGCCGCCGCTTTTAATAATATCCTTTGTTCGGTCAACAATTTTCACGAAACCTTCTTCATCAATCGTGACAACGTCCCCCGTATAAAGCCAACCATCATGGAAGGCATCTTTTGTTCGCTCATCCTTATAATATTCAGAGGCAATCCATGGGCCCCGAAGGCATAATTCGCCCATTTCTTTGCCGTCCCAGGCAACTTCGCCATCCTTTCCAATGATTTTCATTTCCAGCCCAGGCACAAGAGTTCCTTGCTTGGCCCGCAAATTAAGTCTTTCCTCATAATCCAAATCCTCTTGGTAACTTTTTAATGTGGAGAAGAGCGCAAGCGGACTTGTTTCCGTCATTCCATAGGCGTGCATGAATGGCACCTTATATTTTTGCTCAAAGGCTTTAATCATCCCTTTTGGTGCAGCCGACCCGCCGCATAAAATGCCCCTTAAACTGCTTAAATCATAGTTACCTTCTTCTAGTTCTTTAAGTAACCCGAGCCAGATCGTCGGAACACCGCTTGTAATCGTGACTTTTTCTTGTTCAATTAACTCCGCCAGTAATTTTGGCGTGAAATACGGGCCTGGAAGAACGAGTGTAGTACCAAACCAGACCCCCGCAAATGGCATTCCCCATGCATTTGCATGGAACATTGGAACAACAGTCAGTGCAATATCTTTCTCACTTATGGCCGCACTGTCAGCAAGACCTAAAGCCAAACTGTGCAGGAAAATTCCTCTATGGGAGTAGACGACTCCTTTTGGATTGCCTGTTGTCGCCGATGTATAGCACATACCGGCAGGATCATTTTCATCAAGATTGGACGGATAGTTGAATTCTGGATTTGCTTCTTCTAACAGATGTTCATAATGATAGACGGGAGAGAGTTTTGTTTCCGGCAATTCTTTTTCATCAGTCATAATAATAAATGCTTTCACGGTTTTTAATTCGGCTGCACAGCTTTCAAGTAATGGCAGGATGTCCGCGTCAATAAGAAGAACCTTATCTTCAGCGTGATTAATAATGTAGGATATATGCTGAGGTGATAAACGGATATTAATGGTGTGGAGAACAGCTCCCATACACGGTATTGCAAAATAGGCTTCCAGGTGGCGGTGATGATTCCAGGCTAGGGTACCGACCCTCTCACCTTTTGTAACCCCTAATTTTGTCAGGCCATCAGCAAGCCTTCTCGTTCTTTCGGCTATTTGTTTGTAGGTAAACCTGTGGATGCCGCTTGCCGTTCTTGATACAACCTGTTTCTTAGGAAAAAACTTTTCCGCTCTTTCAATCATTTGCGTCATCGTTAAAGGTGTTTGCATCATAACGAAAATCCCCTCCAAAAGTGAAAGCGTTTTAATCGCCCGTAGAAATATATGGGGCAATCCTTGTAATTATTCGACATTTAGAAGGTATAATCCTTTATTAAGAACTGCTGAAAGAAAAAATTCTCCTGCTCGTTTTAAGCAGGAGATTCTTTACTAGAGAATAGTTCGTTTAATATTTTTATTTTTTCATCGGTGTAGGCTTCAAACCCATCATTATAGGATTTCGGATCCTTAGGGTTGGCAAAGTGAGTAATCTTCCCGGAAACGGGATCAATAAATTTACTTGCTGCCCCGCAGCCAAGTCCGATAATCGTCTGCTGCTCCTCCATGATCATAATATTATAGATACTTTCCTGTTCTGGGCGGGAGTAGCCGACATTCTCAAGATTGCCGAGAATGTTCTTTTGTCTGTACAAATAATAAGGCACATAGCCATGATCTTTCGTCCAATTTTGGGCAAGCTCCATCATCTTTTCGACCTCTTCGCGATCCGCGACCTTATATTTCTCTTTATTTTTGGTCATTTCTGATGCCCGCTTGAATGATAAGGTATGAACGGTCAAGGATTCAGGCATCAGCTTTTCCGTTTCAGCCAAGGAATGGGTAAATTCAGAAATCCCCTCACCCGGTAACCCAATAATTAGATCCATATTAATATTATTCATACCCATACTTCGTGCCATATGGTATTTGTCAATCGTTTCCGTAACAGTATGATGTCTGCCTATTGCCTTTAATGTTTCCTGCGTATAGGATTGCGGATTGATGCTAATCCGATCGATATCCCATTTGTTTAAAACGTCTAATTTTTCAGGTGTAATTGTATCCGGACGGCCCGCCTCAACCGTAATTTCACGGATCTGTTTCACATCCGGAAACGACGCGTACATTTCCTCATAAAGCATATCCATCTCTTCCGCTGTAATGCTTGTCGGGGTGCCCCCGCCATAGTAGACGGTTGTAATCCGGACTCCATTCTCTTTCAGCCAGGCACCAATTTTCTTCATTTCATAGTGAAGACCGCCTAAGAAAGAATCGACCGAGCCTTGCCTTCCGTTAATGGCGTAGGCAGGGAATGTGCAATAGGCACATTTTGTCGGGCAAAATGGGATGCCAATATAGATACTAACTTCATTTTGAAGCGAGTACAGGTCAGGAACAACAGCAAGCTGGCGGTCAACAATTTGCTGCATCAGTTCAATCTTCTCGTCGGTGATTAAATAATCATCCTTTAATTGCTGATGCGCTTTCTGTAACGGTATCCCTTCACGCACTTTCCGATGAAGTAATTTGGTTGGTCTGATCCCTGTCAAAATACCCCATTTTTGCGTAATGCCTGTCAAATCCTGAAGCACAGTTAAATAGACATGGGCCATGGCATTTTTTATTTGCTTGAATCTTTCCTTTTCGGAATCAACTGGTATCATTTCTTTTTGATAGCGAGAGGTAAGTACTTTCCCGCTCATATCATGTAATGCTGCAGAAACAATGATATGTTCATAAACCTGTAAAGTAAATTTTATTTTGAGGTCGGCGTCTTCAGCATCACCCATAAGTATCTTTGTCTCTTCAAAAAATAAATTGGCAATGAGCTGCAGCGGCCGGTTAAATCTTTCATCCTCTAATCCTATTATCGAAATTTTCATTAGATCACCTTTTTATAGTTTACAGAATCGCAAAAATAAGGTCAATACAGTGGATTTTATTGTCATTGAAAAAGATATCATCTGCGGAAGCGGATGATATCTTTTTAGGTTAATTTTTAATAATTTTCATTTTTCTTAAAAACTCAATTGGCTGTTGTTTGCGGAAATGCTCTTTGACCATATAGGCAACACCATGTTCATTTTTTGACCTTGTTACCCAGTCAGACGCTCGTTTTACTTTGAAATCGGCATTCCACATAGATACACCAAGACCGGCGGCTTCAATGAGCGGGATATCGTCCAAACTATCACCGATATAAACCATTTCACTCTTTCGAATGCCAAGCTGGTTGCCCAGATAGGTTAGTCCTGTTAGTTTTGAGACACCTGCAGCAACAATATCCAGCCGTAACGAATCAAGCTCAATGACGTCAACCTCGGTAAACATGTTAGCTAATGCATTTTTAGCATCCTTTAAATCTTGTTGGTCTTCAAAATATACCTCAATTTTCGGGGTAGTTACCGGCTGGTCATGTAAATATTCGCTCAATGTAGACACAAATTGTTGTGAATAGAAAACAGGATCACCCGAAGTGAAGACTGTTTTTGCCAGCAACTGATTGTGAAGCTTTAACTTATTGGCTAATGAAAATTGTTCATGGACGAGGCGGATTTGGCATGGTAACGTCTCTAAAAGTCGGACTGTATCATAGGTAATATCCTCATTAATTCTTTTTACATAAATTGGTTTTGTCTCAGCACCCGCAATATATGCCCCTTGATGGGTGATGAGCGGTGATTTTATTTTTAACGCTTTAGCCACTTTTTTAGCTGAAGGGAAGCTGCGAGATGTGACGAGCGTTACGTAAATTCCTTTTTGCTGGACATACTCAATAGCTTCTTTTGTTGATTTATGAATTTTTCCATTGGATTGGAGAAGCGTTCCATCAATATTTAACGCAAGCAAGCGATAAATCATGTTGTTGCCCCCTGTTCTTGGTGAAATTGCCCTACTATCACTTTTATGACTTTTCACTCGTTTATAGAACAGTAAAGCAAAGTGAAAAAGCCTTCGGTGTTCAAACCGAAGGCATTTCCTGTAATACTTACATATTTCCGTATAGGTCTTCTAATGGTTTCATAATAATCTTGTTTAATTCACCGATGATCATGCTCATCCGCTGTTCAGCTTCCATCAGATGTGAAATTTTTGGATTTTGCTGGACAAGTCCAACTGTTGATTGTGCCTGTTGAATTTCTTGTTCAGAAATATCCTGGCCCATCATTTGTTTCTGCTGCAGGTTCATTTGAATTTGTCTAAACTGGTCAAACATTTGCTTTGCCTGCGGGTCTGCATTTACCTGGTTATATGCCTGTTGTAATTGTGTGTACTCCGGACTTTGGCGGATTGCTGTCTCTAACGCATATGCGGAATCGTATAAGTTAACTGCCATTATGGGTCACTCCTTTTGAAATTAACAATTCTTCACAACTATAACAAACTATGCGTTTAATTGCGAGAATGTTCAAATCACCATCAACATTGTTTTCACATACATTACTATATCAACGAATGCCCATTGACTTGTAAATGAGGAGTGATTATGTCATTTTCATTAACCCCCATTAAACTAATGCCTAACAAACGGGCTTATCAGGATGAACGCCATATCCAAATGTCCAATCAATTAGTCAGCCATTTACACTTACAAAAGAACCGTGAGTTACACCTTACGATAGGGAAAAAGACGATTACTGCACATGTGCAAACAAGTAACATTCCTGCCAACGAGATTCACATTCCGGAACATATGCTGATAGAGTGCAATCTTCCGATTCAAAACCATACCTTTCATGCAGTGGTTTTCCAAGAAAGTCACACCCTTAAGCTGGGTCCAGTGATTGGATTATTAACCGACATTCCATCGACTAAAATTGAGGAGCCGCACTTTCGCACCATTCATTTATTTTGTGAGGAGCTCCATCACGGCATAACTGAACTGGGCGGCTTTTTTTACGTTTTTTCACACGATCAATTTCCTAGTCTAGGTTATTACCTAAAAAATGAAAAATGGATTCCGGCAGAGCTTCCCTTGCCTAATGTCATCTACAACCGGATTCATTCTCGAAAACTCGAACAAACAGAGCTCTTCAAGAAGTTTCGTCAAAAACTTGACCAGCTGGTCATTCCATTTTTTAATGACCGCTTTCTTTCAAAATGGGAAGTGTATGAGAAGTTAAAGGATGAAAACCAACTTCATTCCTATATACCTGAAACAAAAATATTTTCAAAGGAACATCTTTATGATTTTGCCGAAAAATATCAAACGATCTTTCTAAAACCGATACATGGCAGTCAGGGGAGAAACATTTTCAAATTGAAGAAGGAATCGGACCGCCATTACTCATTCCAAACTTCATTAACAACCGTGTCTGACAAATTTAATCAATTGTTTTCTCTGGATGAAATGTATCAACAAATCAAACCGCTCATTCATAATCGAATCTACATCATTCAGCAAGGCATTTCATTTATGACGAATGAATGTAAAGCCATAGATTTCAGAGTTTTATGTCATAAAACTCACATGCATCATTGGGCAGTAACCTCAACTGTTGCAAGGATTGCCGCCGAAACTGAGTTTGTTTCAAATCTAGCACGAGGCGGAACCATTACACGTCCGCTGAATGCCTTACGAACTTGCATGAGTCCAAAGCAATCTTCAGAAGCACTGGCCCTCATTAAGGAATTAGCACTGGAAACCGCTGCGGTGATTAGCCGCCAATCCGAAGGAATAACGGGAGAGCTCGGCATCGACATTGGTATTGATTATGAAGGAAAACCTTGGTTAATCGAGGTGAATTCTAAACCTTCCAAAAACTTCGAGGATGGTTTAGGAAAAATAAGACCGTCAGCAAAAGCTATTATACAATTTTGTACGATCCTGGCATTTGATTCTGCGATAGAAAAGGAGGACTATGAATGATTACATTTGGCATTATGACATTAAATATGGAAAGTGAAAATTTATATATAAACGAAATGGCAAACCTGGCTGAATCATGTGAGATGGAAGTCTTTCGATTTATTCCATCCGATATAAACCCTCATACCCTTCAGGTAAAAGGGCGAAAGTTTGATGTCAAAACAAAGTCCTGGCAGGACAAAGACTTACCGATTCCTACGATTATTTACGACCGCTGTTTTTACGGAGATGATGAACATTCGAAGCAATGCCTCCCGATTGTCTCATGGCTTAAGAGCAGAAAGGATATTACCTTTTTAGGTTACGGCCTGCCTAATAAACTTGAATTATATCATGCAATCAAAAACACAGTCTTATCCTCCTATTTACCGGTCTCTCTGTTAGTTACCGAGCCAGCCCTTGTTTTAAATGAACTTTCCGCTAAGAAAAAGGTAATTTTAAAACCAATTAACGGTTCACAAGGATATGGCATTTATTACGTAAAGAAAAACGACAAAACCTTTCATGTTAAAACAGAAAAGCAAAAACAAATTATTTCACGAATTTTTCCTAATGAGGCCAAGCTCATTCAATGGCTGAGAACTATATTGAAACAGCGCGGCTATCTTTTACAGCCCTACCTGGAACTGTCGAATAATGACCAACAGCCGTTCGATATCCGCATTCTCCTGCAGAAAAATGCAACGGGGGTTTGGGGTGAACGCGGCAGAGGGATTCGTACCGGGAACACGGGCGGAATTTTATCAAACTTGAGTGCCGGCGGTTCTGTCATCAGCTTTTCAGAATGGGCCTCTTCCCTTCCACCTGCAAAGGGAGAATATATTCGCCAGGAATTAGATTATATTCTTAGTCAGCTCCCGGAAATTCTTGAAAAAGAGTTTATGCCATTATTTGAAATTGGTGTTGACATCGGAATTGCTAAAAATGGTTCGATTTGGATTCTCGACATCAACTCCAAACCGGGTAGAAAGGTCCTGTTACACACCCGTCCAGACATACAGAAAACTCTAATTCTTGCCCCCCTCCTTTACGGAAAATACCTTTCTCAGACGGAGCAAATGGAAAGGAAGAACGTTTATGAGAAAACATTATCTCATTGAGGTTGTTCAAAACGATCAATTAATTGTTTTTTGTCCTCCGGACGTCATTCGTGATAAACAAATCAAAAGGGTTGCCTTTGGTTCAAAATCTATGGAAGTAGAATTTCTTCCCCATCCCGATCATAATGACAGGATTGTAATCAGCAGAAAAATTCAAGAGGGGATACAGTTTCCACATTTCAAACTCCCATTGCATACCTTTTTGGAAAATGAAATTCTTTATATTGGCCCTCTCGTTGGAATTTTCACCGCTGGATTTACACCTTTTTCCCAGCAGCCGATCGGTGAGCGGACAGTATTCTTTTCAAAATTGCTTTCTGTAAATAAAACGGTCGGAGCCCTTCCCTTTGTCTTTGGAGAACAGCATATTGACTGGGAGCAGGGAACCATTGCGGGGTATTTTTTTCATGACCATGGATGGCAAACTGTGGAGGTTCCCTTTCCAAATGTCATTTACGACCGGCTGCCAAATCGGAAAAGCGAAGGGAATCCTAAACTTATCAAGGTAAGGGAACGGCTGCAAAAGGAATATCTTATCCCTTGGTATAATCCCGGATTTTTCAATAAACTGGATATTTATGAACGACTGCAGCAGGATGCATCGGTGACGATGTATCTCCCTGAGACCTATCCGTTTACATCCTTTTCCTCACTAGAAACGTTGCTCTCCAAATATGGCCATATTTTTATTAAGCCAAAAAACGGCAGCCTCGGACTGGGTGTTCATCAGATCATATATGACAAAAATACGGACGATTATTATATTCGCTATCAAGACGAAACAGGAGTCAATCGCTTGAGGAAATATTCCAGTCTAGAGCGATTGTTCCAATCGGTATTTGCTAATCAATCACTTGAAAAAATGATTGTGCAGCAAGGAATTCACTTGCTCAGAAATGAGACTCGATCTGTCGATTTTCGTGTCCATACGAATAAAGACGAACATGGAAAATGGCATGTAACTGCAATGGCAGCGAAAATAGCCGGTCAAGGCAGTGTCACAACCCACGCAAGAAGCGGTGGAGATATTAAAACCATCAGCGAGATTTTTTCAAAAGAAGAAGGTGATGCATTCACTGAAAAGCTGTCGCAAGCAGCACTGCTGTTAAGTACGGCCCTTGATGCCCATGTTGAAGGCATTATTGGCGAAATTGGCTTTGATTTAGGCATCGACAGGAATGGTGATGTATGGCTGTTTGAAGCCAATTCCAAACCAGGCAGGTCTATTTTTAGCCATCCGGAATTAAAGGAATTTGATTACCTGACTCGCAAATTATCGATTGCATTTGCTGTTTTTCTTACCGAGCAAGCTCTATTACATCCTGAGGAACTATTTAAATGAAAAAAAATTACCCATCACCGCTGATTGGCATTTTAACATCCCGCAAGGCAAACGGGGCACTTGCCGGTAACGGCCCTCTTTTTATCGAATTGCAAAAAAGGCTTATTTCATTAAACGGAATAAGCTTTGTCTTCATTCCAGAAGAAATAGAGAAGGATTCTATTATTGGCTATCAGTTTTCACCTGATGACAAATGCTGGTTCAAGAAACGATTCCGGTATCCGGACCTCGTTTACAATCGGATCCCTTTTCAGAAATCAGAGCAGGCAGAATCAAGCCAATATTTATTTTCTTTATTAAAAGAAAGGAACATCCCCTTCTTTAACCCTTGTTTTATCGATAAGTATGAGCTGTATCTATTACTGAAAAATCATGATCCCCTTCAGCAATATTTGCCGCAAACCATTCTTGCCAAGGATCAGGAGAAATTGTTTTCATTTTTAAAGAACTTCAATGTGCTGTACTTAAAGCCGCGGTATTCTTCAAAGGGAAAGGGAATCTTTCGTTTAAGTATAAAGGGTCCTGGGCGAATTGAACTTGAAGGAATAAAACACAAGGAGAGTTTTCCATCTTTTAAACTTTTTTGGAAGAGCTGGAACAAGGAGCTGCTTGAAAAAAACTATTTGGCACAAGAAGGAATAGAATCAGAAGAGTACGCTGGTCATCGTTTTGACTTTCGTATCCTCGCTCATGCCGAAGAAGATGATTTTGTGATAACTGGTGTTGGCATTAGGCAATCCCATAAGCAGGGGATCACTACCCATATTCCCGCCGGCGGCAGACTCCTTCCCTATCATATGTTGCAAACAACCGAGCATGATCAATTTATGCAAGCCATTGTCCCACACGTAGGAAAGGCATTATCAGCCAAACTGGGCTTTTTTGGGGAATTTTCTATCGATGCCGGTGTTAGTAAAACTGGCAGATATTATATCTACGAAGTCAATTCGAAACCAATGAGCTTTGATGAAACAGAAATTGAGGAAAGAAAAATCGAGCAGTTATGCCGTTTATTTCTTCAGTTAACAGAAACTCAGAAATGATTGAAAATTGTATTTAAATAATACCCCATTCAATGTAAGCTATAAGTATACCTGATTGAAAAGAAAGGGGATTTGACAGATGCTGATGCACTTTCAATTCAAGCCATTATTTGAAAATAAAAATATTCCAGGCTGGAATTTTTCCTTTTACCACAAGAAGCAAAGGTATACAGGGGTCTACCATCAAACGGGAAAAATTGAATGGACAAAAAATACTCCTGAACAAGAAGATTTTGAAGCTTTGACAAGCCAAATCCATGAATTAATGCTTTACCATGTATACGAGTAATTTTTATTCAACTCACCATGCATGAAAACTCCTCCTTTCCGTAAAATAAAAGTGAAAAACGGGAAAGGATGGGATGGTCATGGAAAAAGGTAAAGAAAAACTGACGAATGAAGGGCCTGCTTTCGAGGGCAAGGATATGGTCTACTTGGATATTGATCGCATGATTAATGAGGGGATGTCCGGCGGCTCTGTACATGCCCGTCATGATACGACAAATATTGAAGAAGCACGAGATCTTGTTGAAGAACAACCGCCATATGAGTGCGATTAATGCCTTCTACCATTAATACTGGCTGTCCTGACGCAGGGCAGCCTTTTTTATTTCTTTCCCTGCAGCGACTATTGGTATAATAAAACTTAAATCGTAAGGTAAATTTTTTGATAATGGGGAAATGAACTATGCTTAGAAAATTATTATCATTATATGAAGATTCCATCTTATTTTCCAGTCGCCCCAATAAGCGTTCAGAGCAATATTACTATTTTTCAAGCGATACAGAGGATGAATGGATTGGTATTCCCAAAACGGAAGTCAGTGATAAAGAAGTTAATTTGCTAAAAGCACTATACAGATTGGATGAAACTAACCATACCAGCGTCACTCCTGCCGCAAAGAACTGGTACGATTTTTTGCATGGAAAGGCCCCTTCCCCGCATTCCCAATTGGATACATATATCCGCTTGATCCAGTTTCATATTAACGGTGATAATGCAAATCAAGCCGAAATTGAATCTGCCTTAAAAGGATTTTTTACGGAAGATGTTATCATTATTTGGGAAAATGGAAATCGAGGAATTGTCATTGAAGAGAAAAAACAGATTTCTCTATCAGAAGAAGAATTAATTTCGATGTCTGAAACGCTAGAAAGTGACTTTTATGTTAAAGTATCTTTTTTTATTGGAAAGTTAAATCTGCTTTCAGAGCAACTTCGTTCTATTTTTCACTTGGAAAAAGAATACTTTTCTTTTGCAATTACGAAGCTTAATAATTCAACAATATTTACATTTGAACGGGTTTTTCCTGCCTTTTTAGCCTATCATTTGCCAGCGGATTTAAGCGCAAGGGCAAGCATTGACATTGACGGGTTATTCCATGAAGACCCGGAAATGTTTGCGACGATTAAGGTATTTCTTGAAAATAACTTGAATGCCAGTATGACAGCCAAAAAATTGTATATTCACCGAAACACACTACAATACCGGATTGATAAATTTACCGAGAAGACAGGTATTGGGTTAAAGGACTTTTATGGTGCATTTACTGTCTTTTTAGCTTGTCTGCTTTTTGACCAAAATCAACGGAAATGACAATATGCCCAAAAAAGCGTTTTCAATCTTTGTGCAACCTGTCCATATTGATTTTCGGCTAATCCCTGTAAACTTAACGTAACAAGTTACTCAGGGGAGGAATTACAAATGGCTGAATTAAAATTAGATCATATTTATAAAATATATGACAATAAAGTAACGGCAGTGCAAGACTTCAATTTACATATTGAAGATAAGGAATTTATCGTGTTCGTTGGTCCGTCTGGCTGCGGTAAATCGACTACACTTCGAATGATTGCCGGTCTAGAAGATATTTCTAAGGGTGATTTTTACATTGATGGAAAAAGGGTCAATGATGTGGCGCCAAAAGATCGCGACATTGCAATGGTTTTCCAAAACTACGCCCTTTATCCACATATGACTGTTTACGATAACATGGCATTCGGCTTAAAGCTTCGTAAATTTCCTAAGGATGAAATTGACCGCCGTGTGAAAGAAGCAGCAAAAATCCTAGGCTTAGAAGCTTACTTAACTCGTAAACCAAAAGCCCTTTCAGGTGGTCAGCGCCAGCGTGTTGCATTAGGACGTGCAATTGTCCGAGATGCAAAAGTATTTTTAATGGACGAACCATTATCAAACCTTGATGCAAAGCTTCGTGTAGCAATGCGCGCTGAAATTGCCAAGCTTCACCGCCGTCTGGATACAACTACTATTTATGTAACACACGACCAAACAGAAGCGATGACAATGGCAACACGATTGGTTGTTATGAAAGATGGAATCATTCAACAGGTTGGTTCACCGAAAGAAGTATATGAAAAGCCGGAAAATGTCTTCGTTGGCGGCTTTATCGGTTCTCCAGCAATGAACTTCTTTAATGGCAAACTCGAAGATGGGAAATTCGTGGTCGGAGAAACCACGATAGCCGTTCCAGAAGGCAAAATGAAATTTCTTCGCGAACAAGGCTATGTTGGAAAACCAATTATCCTTGGAGTTCGTCCGGAAGATATTCATGATGAGCCGCTATTTATTGAAGCATCTGCAGGAACGAAGATTAAAGCTACTATAGATGTTGCCGAATTAACAGGTGCAGAATTAATGGTATATTCTAGTGTTGGAGGCCAGGATTTCGTTGCCCGCCTTGATTCACGCGCAGATGTCCATCCTGGTGATTCCGTGGACCTTGCATTTGACTTAAATAAAGCTCATTTCTTTGATGCTGACACAGAATCAAGGATTAGAACACTTAACGATAAATAATTATGCCTGATATCCCCGTTAGTCCTTTAACGGGGATTATTCTTTTATAAAAATGACTTCATCCGAATGGCATGCAGGACACCTGTATAAATGGGGGCACTTTTCGCCGGAATTTGTATCCGGATACCCGTCCTCCATCTTCATTAAATTTATCTCCATATACGGACTATAATCATCATAAAAATCCATAAGCCTGCCGCTTTCCATCATAGGTTCCCCGCAATTTGTGCACATTAAGTAGAGCTCTCTTAAACCATTGCAGACTGGACATATCGCCATACAATTCACCCTTTTATTTAGAAGATAAGCTTAGTTTATGTTAATATACACCCCCTATGTAGTGGAATAAACTACCAAGTTGATTTTCGAATAGAACTTTAAGAATGATTCATAATAAAGATTACAAAGCAACAACAAAGCAACAAACCATTACAACGATGGATGAAACCAGTCAAGGGTCATAACCGGTGCAACTCCGGATCATCCAACCAATCTTACTAAAAGGAAACCATAATAATATGGGTTAGGCCTAGGAGGCATTCATATGGTTCAATTCCATACTGACCCCAAACTTATTAAGAGGAGTGTTATTCAACATGGCTAGTAACAACAACTCTAATCAACTTTTAGTACCAGGCGTTCAACAAGCACTTGATCAAATGAAGTATGAAATTGCTTCAGAATTTGGTGTAAACCTTGGAGCAGATACGACTTCACGTGCAAACGGTTCTGTCGGTGGAGAAATTACAAAGCGTCTTGTGCAAATGGCAGAATCTCAAATGGGCGGGTTCCAACGCTAATTTTTAGCAAACTCTTTTTAACAAATTCATAATATGGCCTTAGCCCCCTCCTTTATCGGAGGGGGCTTTCATGTTGTGTTTTATACCATTTTTTCAGGCTTCATCCATTCGGTGAATTGCTCCTCGGTGACATAACCTGTTTTCAGGGCTGCTTCTTTCAGTGTGCTATTTTCTTTAAAGGCCAGCTTGGCAATTTCCGCGGCTTTTTCATAACCGATCTGAGGGTTTAGCGCTGTAACAAGCATCAATGACCGTTCCACATGGTCTTTAATGATTTCGACATTTGCTTCAAGACCGACTACGCAATTGTGATTAAAGGAGTTCATCCCATCAGCAAGGAGCCTGATTGATTGGATCAAATTATAAATGATCACTGGTTTAAAGACATTCAATTCGAAATTTCCTTGACTGGCCGCAAAACCAATCGTGGCATCATTGCCAAATACTTGGCAGGCGGCCATTGTTAAGGCCTCGCTTTGAGTGGGATTAACCTTCCCCGGCATAATCGAGCTGCCCGGCTCATTTGCAGGAATCGTTAGTTCGCCAATGCCGCTTCTCGGGCCGCTAGCGAGCCAGCGGACATCATTGGCAATTTTCATAAGATCAGCAGCCAGTGCTTTTAAGGCCCCGTGAACATAGACAATTTCATCATGACTTGTTAATGCATGAAATTTGTTTTCTGAAGAGCGGAAAGGATAACCGGTTAGGGTTGAAAGTTCCATAGCAACTTTTTCACCAAACTTAGGATCTGCATTGATTCCCGTGCCTACCGCCGTTCCGCCAATGGCCAGATCAAGTAGATAATCACTTGCTTCCTTGATCATTCTTTCGTCCTTTTCAAGCATCGCCCGCCAGCCGCTGATCTCTTGTCCCAGTGTTAACGGGGTGGCATCCTGTAAATGCGTTCGGCCAATTTTCACAATTTGCGCGAATGCTTTTTCTTTTTCCCGCAGGGTGGTTTTTAGTTTTTGGATCGCTGGAGTTAAAGTTTCAGTAATCTTTAAATAGGCCGCAATATGCATAGCAGTAGGGAAGGTGTCGTTGGAGCTTTGCGACATATTGACATCATCATTCGGGTGAATTTTTTCTGTGCTGTTTTGTGTTTTTAATAATTCGTTAGCCCGATTGGCAACCACTTCATTCACATTCATATTGGTTTGCGTGCCGCTGCCCGTCTGCCAAACGACTAAAGGAAAATGCTCATCCAAGTCTCCATGATGAATAGCATCACAAATGGTTTGAATCGCCTTCATTTTAGCTTCACTTAGCTTGCCTAATTGAAAATTCACTGCGGCAGCCGCTTTTTTAATATAAGCTAAGCCATAAACAAGCTCCAAGGGCATTTTTTCCGTGCCAATTTTGAAATTTTCCTTGCTCCGCTGTGTCTGTGCCCCCCAAAACTTGTCCGCAGGCACCTGAACCTCACCAAGCGTGTCTTTTTCAATTCGAACATTTTCCACGTGGATTCCACCTCACAAATTCATACTCCTTCCATATATATACCCAAATCTATCCATTTTATTAAAAAAACTGCAGACATTTTGTCTGCAGCCTATGCGCTATAAATAGTATATCCGATATAATAAGAAAGGATTAAAAAACTGCCGATGGCCAATACAACTGAGTAATCTGACATATACATCCACCCCATTTAAATTAAATATCATGTTTAACTTATCATAAGAGGTCAGGGTACCAAGTGATAGAAATTACACTTTCGTAAATAAGGAGTGAATTTTTTGTGAACATTTGTCTTTTCGGTGCGACTGGAAGAGTGGGTTCGGTCATTCTAAAAAATGCATTGGACCATCATTTTTCTGTCCAAGCTGTTGTGCGGGATAGTAGTAAACTGAATCTTGAAGCTTCAGGTCTTACTGTGATTGAAGGAAATGTCTTGAATCAAGCCGTAATTGCGGAATCCATTACAGGTACTGATGCGGTCATATCCGCTTTAAATACGGATGGCGGTTCAACCCTTTCCGAATCTATGCCCTTCATTATTAAACACATGAAGGAAAATGGCATCAGGCGAATAATTGCGATTGGCACAGCCGGAATACTGCAGGCCCGTTCCGCGCCGCATTTATATCGTTTTCAATCGGCAGAATCCAAGCGAAAAAGCACAAAGGATGCTGAGGAACATTTAAAGGCCTACTTGTTATTAAAGGAATCCGGACTTGATTGGACCGTTGTTTGTCCGACTTATTTGCCAATAGGTGAAAGAATTGGCACATATCGATATGAAAAGGATGTTTTACCTGAAAATCCTTCATCTATTTCGATTTATGACACCGGAGATTTCGCGTTTCAACAGCTTTTTAGTGATGAATTTATTGGAGCACGTGTCGGGCTTACATACTAGCCTTTAAAAAGAGGAACTGGCACTCCTTAAAAGAGTGCCAGTTGCTTTTTATTTCCGCTTTCTTTGAAATATTTTTCGGACAAAAATTAGGTAAAAAAGTGTTGGCATGGGGGCTTGAATCAAGCCAACAATTCCCCAGAGCCAATAATTATGATTACGTTTCCTTGCATCCATAAATAAATAGATGCTTTGACATAATAAAATGACGACAACGACAATAATAGTGGTTAACGAAAGCTCTTGTTTCATATTTGCTTCGCCCTCTTCACGAGCCGAGCACTTGTGTATACCACGATGAAGACGGTGGTGATAATTTGCACAAGGATAAAAATAGCCGGCATTTGATACAGGGATACAATCAGTCCACTTAAAATGATGAACGCAATTGTAAAAAAGACTGATAAATCTTTAATTAATTTTTTCCTTTTGTTATGCTGCTCTTGGATCACCATTTGTTCAAACCATTGTAAATTGGGCGTATAGACAGGAAATTGATCGATTTTCTCTAATCCCTCTTGCAGCTCGTGAATTGCATCAAAGTCTTGTTTATTTTGTTGTTCGCTGTTCAGTATGATGACTTTCTGTTTCTTCACCCAGCTTCAGCTCCCTTCTGACTGACTTTATTCCGTTATGCACCCGTGATTTAACTGTTCCGGGAGAAATCTTCATCCATTCTCCAATTTCTTCGTAGGAATAACCATAATAGTGCTTCAAAATGATCGGGACCCGGACATCCTCCGGCAGCTTCCCTAGTGCCTCAAGGGTATCATTCCATTCCTCATTCCTGCTTTCAAAATGCCATTTCAGCTTACGGTATACCTCTTCTTGTCCCTGCCAGGTTTTCTCCCGCTTCTTTTTACGGCATTGGTCAATGTATGTATTGGTCGCGATTGAAACGAGCCATGTAGAAAATTTACTTTGACCATTATACAGGTGAATCTTTTGAATACATTTCGCCATTGTCTCTTGTGCTAATTCTTCTGCTGTATCGGGATTCATTGTAATTTTCATTAAATATTTTACAAGGAATGGATAGTTTTCTTTAAACAGCATGGCAAATGCAAGATGATCCCCTTTTTTCGCATTTTTAATCAATGCATCCATTCGGCAATAGCCCTCTCTTTCCCCCATCATCCCTGCTTATCTCTATATATTTGTTAGACGCATGAAACGCAGAATCGTTCATTCTATAGTTTAGCTTCGAGTTTTTTTTGATAATTGTCAATAATTGTCCATACAATTCTTCGTTTAAACGATTATTTTTTTATAAAATTGAACTGGATTTATCAGAAAAAAAGAAAGGTTGTGCTTTATGGCTTATAAGTCGCGGACGGAACGAGAAGAACTAACGATATTAAGAATCTTAGACCCAAGAATGAAATTACCCGAGGAAGATAAAAGAAACTTTTTGTATTTGAAAAAGGGCTTTGAAGGAGAGATGAAGTTTGATTCTTTAACAGAAAAATTGGAAAGTGATTGTTTAATTTTAAATGATTTGCTTCTTGAGTTAAATAAATCGAAGTTCCAGATTGATTCGTTGCTCATACAAGATAAATTGTACCTTTTTGATGTAAAAAATTTGGAAGGAGATTATTATTATGAAAACGGTGAATTTTACTACCAGGCGGGGAAGTTAACAAATAATCCGATTGCCCAATTACAACGATGTGAATCCCTGCTCCTTCAATTGCTCCAAAAATATGGTTTTAAGCTGCCTGTAGAATCACGCCTAGTGTTTATCAACCCCGAATTTACCCTTTATCAAGCACCTAAAAATAAGCCTATCGTTCATCCCACACAAGTTAATGCCCTAATGAAAAAATTAAATTCGTGGACCGGGAAGGTTAACGGAAAACATAAAAAACTCGCAGATCTATTAGTTTCCATGCATCAAGTTGAATCCCCTTATCCTCGGGTTCCGCGCTATGAGTTTAAGGGGCTGAGAAAAGGTGTGATTTGTTTTTCTTGCCCATCTTTTTTCCTTACTGTTAATGGGAGAAAGATTGTTTGTGATGATTGCGGCTGTGCGGAGAGTATTGATGCCGCAATACTGCGATGCGTAAAGGAGCTCAAGCTTCTATTTCCGGATTTGAAAATTACTACTAGTGTGGTTTTTGATTGGTGTGGGGGGGAATTACGGAAAATAGTATTAGAAGAATTTTGCATCAAAACTTTAAAGTATTAGGATCTGGCAGGTGGTTATATTTCGAGTAATGTTTCATTTTCCCTTGAGGGATATTGATTTTGTAGCAAGAGTCGGAGTATCTCCTTCCTACTTCGATTCTTGCTCTCTTTTAGCCCAACATTGTCGTGGGATCTTTCTATTTCTATGTTTCCACTCTTTTTTGGCTCAAATAACGAAGTAGCACCTCTCTACTTCTATGTTCACCCTCTTTTTTGGATCAAACATAGAAGTAGCACCTCTCTACTTCTATGTTCACCCTCTTTTTTGGACCAAACATTGAAGTAGAACCTCTCTACTTCTATGTTCACCCTTTTTTTTGGACCAAACATTGAAGTAGAACCTCTCTACTTCTACGTTCACCCTCTTTTTTGGACCAAACATTGAAGTAACCCACATATAAAAAAGAGCACGATCTACTCTCGTGCCCTTTTACAGACTTAATGCTCTTTATCTTTGCCTTTTCCTTTATTCTTATTCTTATCCTTATTCTTCTTATCCCATTTCTCTTTTTGTTTATTCCATTTTTCTTCCCATTTCTGGACTTCGTTGTTGAACTTCTCTTGAAAATTACTCTTTTCTTGTTCCTTTTTTCTCGCCTCAATAAGGGAAGCAATATGCGGTACATTAAAGCTTTGATTTGGTGAGCTTTTTAATGCTTCCTTCATGACTTCGCGGAAAATAACCGAAGAACCAGTTCCGCTAACCGGCGTTATATAATGTTCAGCATCCGTCTGATCATAGCCAACCCAAAACGCGCCCACTAACTGCGGTGTGTAGCCGACAAACCATTGATCCTTTAAACCGTTGATGCCCTTAATTGGAACCTGCGTAGAGCCTGTTTTCCCCGCTGTTTCCCTGCCGGGTATTTGTGCCGGTTTCCCGGTACCCAGTTCTACAACACCAAGGAGCATAGTTGTCATATTATCAGTGACCGCCTTAGTGGTCACCCGCTCTTTTTGTGCCTTCCATTCTGCAACAACTCTGCCATTAGAATCGACAATTTTTTGAATGACATGGGCCCCTACTCGTACACCATTATTTGGAAATACCGAGAAAGCCTCAGCCATATCTAATGGGGACACACCTTTATGCAAGCCCCCGAGAGCCATTGATAAAGAACGATCTTCTTTTTCCAAGGAAATCCCAAACCGCTTAACTGCATCGACTCCTTTTTCAATTCCTAATTCATTAAGGAGCCACACAGCAGATACGTTTTTTGATTCCTTTACTGCTTCATACATCGGTACTTCACCAGCGTATTGATGGTCGTAGTTGCTAGGTTGATAATTCCCGAACTTCATTTGTTCGTCCTTCAACATATCTGTTAGTTTCCAGCCTTCTTCAAGTGCAGGAGTGTACACAGCTAAAGGCTTAAAGGATGAACCCGGCTGGGCTTTTAATTGAGAGGCGCGATTGTAGCCCCTAAAGGTATGCTCACCTCTTCCGCCGACAAGAGCCCTAATCCCTCCTGATTTCGGATCTATTAAAACTCCTCCGCTTTGTATGAGAGGGTCCCCTCCATTTGGAAATAAGGTATCATTCGTATACGTACTCTCCATCGCCGTTTGCATCGCCGGATCGAGCTCGGTAAAAATTTGATAGCCGCCTGTTAGTAGTTCATCCTGAGTAAACCCGTACTCCCGGATTGCCTCATCCAGAACTTGATCGACATAGTATGGGAATTTCCCCCTAAAGGGATCGCCGCCTTTATCATTTAAGGCTACTTTTTCCAGTTTTGCTTTTTCAAATTGCTCGCTGGAAATAACTCCTTGCTTCTCCATTTGGGCTAATACCAGATTTCGCCGTTCCGTTGCCGCTTCCATATGTTCGTATGGGTTAAGGGCAGACGGCGCCTTGATCAGTCCTGCCAGTAAGGCTGATTCGCTTAAAGTCAAATCCTTGACTTCTTTTGCAAAATATTTGCTGGCTGCTTGTTTAATTCCATACGCACCATTACCAAAGTAAATTTGATTCAAATACATTTGTAAGATTTCCTGTTTCGTATATTCCCGTTCCACCGCAATCGCCAAAAAGACTTCCTGCATTTTTCGCTTCAATGTCTTTTCTGAAGTAAGAATTGTATTTTTCGTTAATTGCTGTGTAATGGTACTGCCGCCTTCAACCATTCCACCTGCTTTCAGGTCGCGGAACAATGCTCTAGCGGTACCAATTAAATCCACACCATTATGGCTGTAGAACCGATGATCCTCGATGGCGATAATCGCATTCTTCATTGAATCAGGAACATCGCCAATCGGCACCCCTTCATTTTTATTGGCTGATACCTTACTTGCCACATTCCCGCTAACATCATAAAAGACGGTGGGCTGGGGAAGCTCATTTTTTAGTCCTGATATGTCAGCATCTTTTGAAAAATAATATAAAAGTCCAAAAAAGCTTAGAATCATAATCAACATAAATAACACGATACTTTGGAGCAAATGCCACTTTTTCAAGTTCTTAAAAATGCCAACTATTTTTTCTTTAAATACCAATTTGATGACGTCCTTTATCTGTAATCTCTAGCAACAGGTATATTTTTCGATTTTGGTCGAGGTTTTATGACGGTTTGGAAATATATTCATAAAAAAGATGCGGCTAGAACCTCATCTTTTAAATTTTTTGTTTTATTCACTTTTCGTCAATTCTTTAAAGCGCTGTTTGGATAGTTTTTCATCGAAGCTGCTAAAGATTCGATAGTTTCTTTCATCTAGGATGCGAAAATGTTTGCTGAGAATATTTTGTTGAAGGATAAATCCATTTTTCTGTGATACAATTCTCCACCAAACCCGTCCGCCCAACGTTTTCGTTTTACGCAGGTCGATGCCATTTAGGGCAACCGTTTCTAACACCTCAAGGGGCTCGCTGCCAAATAAATATTGGACCGTTTCCGTTTCACGAAAAAGGGCACATATGGAAACGACTGTCGACCAATTTGCTTGAACTCTTCCTTTTTCAATTTGTACGAGCGTTTTCTTTGATACACCAATAATATCCGCCATTTTATCTTGTGTATATCCAGCTTCCGTCCGGATGAGACGAAGCTTTTCAGAAACCTGCATTATAATTTCATCTCTCGTCATAATAAGCCCTTCCTTCAATTACATCTAGTGTAATTTTACACAATTTTTCTTTATCATACAAATCTTATTAATAAAGAAAACAAGCCGAATCGCAAAGACGTAGGGGTAATCGCAATTATGCGTTATAAAAAAGCTGCTATCCGATTCCGGGCAGCAGCTTTTACAAACCATTATTTCACTTGTGGGGGAATACCGCACTGGCTGGAACATGAACTTTTTAAATCGCAGGCTGCGCATTTCCCCTTTTTGGATTTATTAATAAACTTCACTAATGCATAGCTGGCGTATCCAAAAATTGCAACACCGATAATGATACTGGCAATCATTTGCTCCACCTCTTTTTTATTTTAAACCAATCCAAACAATTTGCCGCCTTGATATATAATCAGAGCCAATACATAGGCGATCACGAAAGCATATCCCATTGAAAAAGCTGTCCACTTTTTTGAGCTTGTTTCCTTATAGATCGTTGCAACCGTTGCCAGGCATGGAATATATAACAAGATAAACACCATAAAGCTGTAGGCAGCGAGCGGCGTATAATAATCGGCCAATAATCCTTGCAGGCTGGCATCATTCGGAACGAAATAAATAATATTCATCGTTGAGATAATCGCTTCTTTAGCAAGAAATCCGGTAATTAATGAGGCGGAAGCCTGCCAAGTGCCGAAACCAATCGGATCAAAGATTGGCGCAATCACATTTCCAATCGCAGCTAAATAACTATGATCCATATCTACTTTTAACCCATCAGGTCCCGCATAAGATAAAAGCCAGATAAAAACGGATCCGGCAAAGATAAATGTTCCCGCTTTTCTTATGAAACCCTTCCCTTTGTCCCAAGTGCTTCGCCATAATGATTGAAACTGTGGAAGCCTGTAAGGAGGCAGCTCGATTACAAATAAGGATGCTTCTGATTTTAATAATGTAGAAGAAAAGATTTTTGCCAGAATTAAAGCTACGACAATTCCCAGAACATAAAGGCTAAGAACGATAAATGCTTTATGGCCAGCAAAAAAAGCTCCGACAAATAAAGCGTAAACCGGCAGTCGTGCCGAGCATGACATTAATGGCGTTAGCAAAATGGTCAACAAACGCTCTCTTGGCGTTTCAATCGTTCTTGCCGCCATGATCCCAGGCACGTTGCAGCCAAAACCAATCATCATGGGAATAAACGCTTTGCCATTTAAGCCAACTGATTCCATAATTCGGTCCATAACCAGCGCTACGCGAGCCATGTACCCGGAGTCCTCTAATAATGAAATAAAGAAGAACAGAATAAAGATTTGCGGGACAAACACTAGAACACCGCCAACCCCTGCGACCAATCCTTCAATAATTAAAGCATGGATAAAGGCTGAGGCATTGATGGCTGTTAATACACTTTCAAATCCAGCTGTTACAGGTCCTGTTAATAAGCCATCTAACGCATCAGATAGCGGGGTGCCGAGCCAATCAAATGTCAGCATAAACATCAGATACATAAGCACCAAAAAAATCGGCATCCCCAGGTAGCGATTTGTGACAATTTTATCTACCTTTTCAGATAACGGGATGGACGAATCACTTTTTCTTGCTACATCTGCCACGATTTTAGCAATGACTTCTTTTCTTTTTCCATAAATAAAATTAGCTAATGATTTTGTATCATGTAGTTTCTGTAATTTGGATTCTAAGTTGGCAATAATTGTCTTGATTCTTTGCTGATCTGTAATCCTATTTACATAATCTTTAACAAATTCATTTCCTTCAATGTATTGAATCGCTAGAAAGCGTAGAGAGTGACTGGTTTTATTAGTCATTTCTCCCGCCAATGCTGTTATCGCCTCTTCGACTTCTTTTCCATAGTAAACGAGGTTCTTTTTAGCCGGTTGGATGGACTTGGTGGAAATAACATCAACAAGCTTATCACAGCCTTTTCCGCTCCTAGCTACGACAGGAACAACAGGAACACCGAGAACACTTGAAAGCTTCGATGCGTCGATTTGAATTCCGCGCTTATTTGCGACATCAATCATATTAAGACCAATTAGGGCCGGTTTCTCAAACTCTAACAACTGCAGTGTCAAATGTAAATTCCGTTCTAATTGGGAAGCATCTAAAATATTGAGTAAGCGATCAACGGATTCATTTAAAAAGTATGAGGTAACAACGCCTTCATCCTTTGATAAGGGATTAAGTGTATAGACTCCTGGCAAATCAATTAATTGGCCAATATTATTTTTGAATACGCCAACCTTCTTTTCAACTGTAACACCGCTCCAGTTCCCCACATACTCATAGGAACCTGTTAGATTATTAAACAATGAAGTTTTTCCTGTATTCGGGTTTCCAATAAGAGCGATTTCCATTATATTCTCTCCACTTCAATCTGAACTGCTTCTTTACGGCGGATGCCAACACATTGCCCGCAAGATTCAATCATAATTGGGCCGCCAAACGGCATGACGCATTTCACGCATACTTCTGACCCTTCGGTAATCCCTAAGTCGAGCAAGCGCCTTTGTACGAGAAGGCCAACATGAGAAATGTCAATAATTTTCCCCTTATCTCCCGTTTTTAAAGAACCGAACATGTATCTCACCCTATCTATGTTAATTGAGAATGATTATCTTTCTATATTGTCATTTTAACACTTTTTTTACGATAATAGCATAAAAATTTTGTGACAAAAGTTCGAAAAAAAAAGAAAAGCAGTCCGCTTTTCTTTTTCCATCCATCTTATTTTCCCTGTATGAAACTTTTCTTTGGCATGGCACCGATGACTAGGATGATGATAATCGCACTTATGATGAAGCTTGGAAGCATATATGTCCCATTATATATGAGCGAATAAGTTGTAACGGGCTGGCCTTTAGGTGCATATTCACCGAAGAAAACAATTCCAGAAACAACATGACATAAATAGCGGAGAAAGCTTCCCAATAAAGCTCCAATAACAGAATATACCATCCACTTACCTTTCTTACCATCAGTAAGAGATTTTTGAATATATCCTGCAAAAACACCTGCAAAACCAACTACAGTAAAAGCAACAAAATAATCAATGATCCCTTGAACAATGGTATAAATTTGGGCAAAACCAAGTATAAACTGTAATAATCCCAGTAAAAAACCTGTCAACAAACCGCCCTTTATTCCCCAGCGGTAGGCCATAAGGAAAATCGGAACCATTGCAATCGAAATAGACCCACCCTGCGGCCAAAATCTTGCCATAAGGAATCCTGATAATAAATCAAGTAAATAAGCAAGTGCTGTAAAAACAGCGATTTCTGTTATAAATAGCGTGTTACTCCTCTTTTTGTTCATTTCTCTTTCCCCCTATTCCACAAGAGAAACGCAAAAAAGCAATGCAAGACGAAAAGGATTGTCTGCATTGCTTTATTATCGGCAAACCACATCCCTACGCTAGCGTTAACTAACAGGTTCATAGGGTCAGAACTCTAACGTTCACTCTCAGCCGCCTTTTAGCAGCTCCCCCTGTGGAAGTATTCTATTGATTTCCTATAGAATATACTACTATTTCAAGGTAATTACAAGGGTATTATTTTTTTCGCCAAGTATCATATTGGGAAAATTATTATTATTTTATTAAAAAAAGGATTTTTGCCTTCATCAGCGAATTTACATGGTAACCAGTTTTGTTAAAATGAAACGGAAGATAAATTTTCGACTTCGAGAATTACGGGCGCTTGCGCTTTTCTTATACCATAGGGGGAAACAACATGTTTACGGGAGAACAATCGGATTTACTTGCTTTTTTTAATCAAAATAAAGAAGAGTTAGTAAAAGAATGGGAGAAAGCTATTGTTGTCAACCAGGAAGATCCTTTCCAGATGAAAATACGCGAAAACGGGGAAGCACTATTGGATGTGCTCCTTACCATGCATGTAAAATCTAAACAAGAACTGTTAGCTGTAATTGAAAAAATTGCGATAGAAATATCTGAAGAAAGGGTTTTGGCCGATATTAACATTGGGGACTTCGTCTATAATGTTAATTTGGGCAGAACGATTCTTTACAGCTATTTAAGTAAAACAGGAATATCATGGTCCGAAATGCAGGAGTCGATCAATATGATCAATTTTTGCTTTGATAAATTTCTTTACTATGCCGTATCCCATTTTTCGGAAGCAAAAAATAAAATTATTGAAGAAAAGACAATGGTTATTGACTCCACACATCAGGATCGTTTGACACTTCTCGGACAGATGACTTCAAGCTTTATTCATGAATTCAGAAATCCACTGACTTCTGTTCAAGGATTTATTCAATTGCTTAAGGGTGATTTTCCAAACATGAGATATTTGGATATCATTTCAAGTGAATTAGATCAGCTTAATTTTCGAATCTCACAATTCTTACTGTTATCCAAAAAGGAACTGATTGGGAAGGAAAAAGTTCAATTTGGATTAAATAAACTGATTGATGAAGTACTGAACTTCCTTTATCCAAGTATTTTGGATGGAAAAGTAAAAATCATAAAGGAGATAAGTGAAGATGTTACATTGAATGGATATGCAGATGAAATCAGACAGGTTTTTATTAATATTATTTTTAATGCAATTGATGTTCTGAATCATCATGGAATCTCTGCTCCAACCATTGAGATTAGGAGCTGTTTAGAAAACAGTCAGCAAATTAGAATTAGTATTTCCAATAATGGCCCAGTGATCCCCGCTGAATTACAAAAAACAATTTTTGAACCCTTTTTTACAACTAAAAAACTCGGGACAGGTCTAGGATTGTTTGTTTGTAAAGAAATAATTGAAAAACATAAAGGGAATTTAACCTGTGATTCTTCAGATGATAACACTACTTTTTCCATTTATCTTCCTGCTGTTTTTACACCTGCAGGTCATAACCAAACACATTCTAGTTAGTCACCGCAAAATCCCACTTTTTATGAAGCAGGGATTTTTTATTTGTTTCATCTCCCGACAATGCACTCTGATGCATATGATGTACTAAAAATTTACCGGGAGATTAGGGCCTATGTTTACTTTAAAAGTTGATCACGAAATTGAGCTTCAATTGTTCCAACGGCATCATGCCTTAAAGTTGTATCAGCTTGTTGAGGAAAATCGAGAACATTTGCGGGAATGGATGCCATGGGTGGATAGTATGACCTCCCTCTATCAATTTGAGACCATTATTCCGGTGTGGCTTACACAATTTGCTGAAAATAGTGGTATGAACGTTGGGATTCTTTATAATGGTAACCTTGTCGGCTCTTTGGGATTGCACCAAATTGATTGGTACAACAGTATGGCGAGTATTGGTTATTATCTTGCTAGAAATGCAGAAGGTCATGGAGTTATCACTCGTTCCGTTCAAGCCTTTCTAAATTACGCCTTTTTCCAATTAGGATTAAACCGGATTGAAATTCGCTGCGGCGTGAAAAACAAGAAAAGCCGGGCGATACCTGAAAGACTTGGATTTGTAAGGGAAGGGAAAATTCGGGATGGGGAACAATTAAATGGTCAGTTTCATGATCTAATTGTTTATAGCATGCTTGCCCGTGATTGGGATTCCTTACACATTTAAATATCAGAAGATATGCTGCCAGTTTGGCGGCATTTTTATATTATTGCCTCACTATTTGCTAATCAAAACTTTTTTTGAAATAATAATATTACAGCTTATGGAAAGAAGAACTAATGAAAATATGTGTTATTCGTAAGTGAGGTGGCATACCTTACTGATCGTAAGGTGATCGATGATTTGGATAAATGTCATAATAATAGCTGTTCTTATTGCTCTAACTGCTTTTTTTGTTGCTTCCGAATTTGCCATTGTAAGGGTAAGAACGACCCGGATTGATCAATTAGTGTCTGAAGGGAATAAAAAAGCAATTGCCGCGAGAAAAGTAATTTCTAACCTGGACGGATACCTTTCGGCCACACAAGTAGGCATTACCATTACTTCTTTAATATTAGGATGGCGCGGAGAGTCAACCGTCCGTGAGATACTGGGACCCGTTTTTACGTGGATTCACCTGCCATTATCCTTAGAACCAGTCATATCGACCATTCTTGCGTTTATCATCATTACTTTTTTTAATGTAGTAATTGGTGAATTAGCACCAAAGACATTTGCAATCCAAAAAGCGGAAGAAATTATTTTGCTCTTTGCCCGGCCAATGATAATATTTTACAAACTGTTATATCCGTTCATTTGGATCCTTAATCGATCGGCTCGGTTTATAACCGGTTTGTTCGGAGTTAAACCGGCTTCCGAGCAAGAACTTAACCTTTCCGAAGAAGAATTACGCATGCTCCTTTCTCAAAGCTATGAGAGCGGGGAGATCAATCAATCAGAGTACAAGTATATGAATAAAATATTTGAGTTTGATGATCGAATTGCCAAAGAAATCATGGTGCCAAGAACTGAGGTCATTATGATGCCAAAAGATGCCACAATGGATGAAATTATTGAAACGGTTAAAGAGGAAAAATACACAAGGTATCCAATTATTGATGGTGATAAAGACAACATTTTAGGCATTGTCAATATCAAGGAAATTTTAACGGATTGTATCCAGCAAAAATGCAGCGGGGAAGAACCACTTATTCCCTATTTAAAGCCAGTCATTCATGTGATTGAAACGATCCCAATAAAAGAACTTTTAGTGAAGCTGCAAAAAAACCGCTCACATTTGGCCGTTTTATCTGATGAATATGGCGGGACTGCCGGTATCGTCACGGTCGAAGACATTCTTGAAGAAATTGTTGGAGAAATTCGCGATGAGTTTGATATGGACGAGCTCCCTCTGATCCAGAAAATAAGTAATGAAAACTTTATATTAGATGGAAAAGTCCTGATAAGCGAAGTAAATGACCTTCTTGGAACGACTTTAGAAGAGGATGATGTGGACACGATTGGCGGCTGGTTTTTAACGCAAAAGTTTGATGTCCATAAAGGAGATTCCATTGAAAAAGACGGTTTCATCTTCCAAATTACGGAAATAGAGGGCCATCATATTGTATTTATAGAAGTAAAAAAAGCGGAAGCGCCCACTGGTTAGCGGGCGTTTTTTTCCAACTTTAAATTTCTGTAATATTTTGAAAGCAACGTTCATATTTACAGTAATTTCCCATAAACTAAAGGTATCCACTACTATTCAAACCAGAACGTTTGACTGTACGGTTTAAATTCTTTATAATAATGGGTAATTTATATTATGTTGAGGTGGTAAGATGGGGCTGTCTATCGAATTGGTGAAATAGCAGAAATAGCGCATGTGTCAAAGCGAACGATTGACTACTATAC
The DNA here is from genome assembly GCF_005154805.1 of Bacillus sp. S3. Taxonomy (GTDB): domain Bacteria; phylum Bacillota; class Bacilli; order Bacillales; family Cytobacillaceae; genus Neobacillus. The sequence continues at coordinate 1,465,016 of NZ_CP039727.1, read as the reverse complement.
GTCTATTGGCTTATTGGAGGCAGAACGCTCTAAATCAAATTACCGCATCTATTCGGATGATTCATTAGATGATTTAAAGTTTATAGAAGAATGCAAGAGTCTTCACTTTCCATTAGACGAGATTAGAAGAAAACTAGAAATGCGCAAAGCTAAGAATATCCGTGATTCAGAAGTGGAAAAACATGTAAGTGCTGTTACACAGCAGATGAAACAGTTGTATAGTGACTTGTTCGATCTTCAGCCTATTCTTGAAAACTTGGATGAGCAGCAGAAAGAAATGTTTACTCGCAATCTAAGCCTGCTCCGAACCGCACTTAGAAAATCCCTTTTGAATGTTACGAGCTAATTTTTTTACATTACTGGGAGGTGACACCTTACCCGTCGAAAACGGGATAAGGGAACTTATTTGGACATATTTAACTTGGTTATTATAGCCATTTTAATTGCTTTAACTGCTTTTTTTGTAGCTTCAGAATTTGCTATTGTTAAGATTAGAAGTTCAAGAATTGATCAGTTAATTGAGGAAGGGAATTCGAAGGCTGTTTCTGCCAAAAGAGTAATTTCAAACCTTGATGAATATCTGTCTGCCTGTCAATTAGGTATTACGATAACAGCTTTAGGTTTAGGTTGGATTGGAGAATCAACCATTGAGCACATGCTTGGCCCTCTTTTCCATCAACTAAACATTCCTGAGAGCGCCACGAAAGCATTATCAATCGGAATTGCGTTTGCAACCATTACGTTTTTACATGTTGTGGTTGGTGAGCTCGCACCTAAAACACTGGCCATACAGAAGGCTGAACTGATTACCATGCTTGTTTCACGTCCGCTTATCCTTTTTTATAAAATCATGTTCCCGTTTATTTGGGTTCTGAATGGATCTGCACGTGTTGTTTCAAGTATGTTTGGGCTAAAGCCTGTTTCCGAAAGTGAAATAGCCCATACAGAGGAAGAACTTCGAATAATCCTATCTGAAAGCTATAAAAGTGGTGAAATTAACCAATCAGAGTTTAAGTATGTAAATAAAATTTTTGAATTTGATAACAGAATTGCAAAAGAAATCATGGTTCCTAGAACGGAATTGGTATCTTTGTCAAAGGATGATTCATTGGAAACCTTTCTACAGGTTCTCCGCGAGGAAAAGTTCACAAGGTATCCTGTCATCGATGGCGATAAAGACCATATCATTGGTCTCATCAATATCAAGGAGGTCATGACCGATTTAATAGGCAACGAAAAACCAACAACTCAAACACTTGAGAGCTATACACGACCTATCATCAGAGTGATTGAAACTATTCCAATTCATGATTTATTAGTAAAAATGCAAAAGGACCGCGTTCATATGGCGATTTTAATGGATGAATATGGCGGAACTTCCGGACTTGTAACGGTTGAGGATATACTGGAAGAAATTGTTGGCGAAATTCGTGATGAATTTGATATGGATGAGATCCCTGAGATTCGCAAAATTAAAGAAAACCATTATATTATTGACTCGAAGGTTTTAGTGACTGAGGTTAACGATCTATTGGGTGTTGAAATTGACGATGAAGATATCGATACAATTGGCGGTTGGATACTGACCGAAAATTACGACGCTAAGGAAGGCGATATCATTCATCATGAAGCATACACCTTTAAAATCCTTGATATGGAAGACCATCATATTAAATATATTGAAGTAACAAAACATGTTCAAAATGAAGAATCCAATATCCCGCAAATTGCTGTTTCAAAATCCGGGGTGCTATCATAATAAAAAATAGACCGTGCCCCTCACGCCCGGTCTATTTTTTGTGTACTTAGAATTATTTTGATTTTAAAATAATCAGTTCCTCTTCCACTTTTGCTATTTTTACTAGATGAGAATCAAGCCGGCGGTTGATATGTTGAATATCATTGCTTTGTGTTCGTTCAATACGCTCTAGTGCTTCTTTAATATCAGATAAATCAATTTGATTAACTTCCACTCTGTGTTCAATGCTGTCCATTTTCTCTAATCTCGATAGCCTTTTTTCTATGGTTTCCAAAGTGGCATTAAATGTATGAATTAAGCTTTTTATATCCATATCGTTATCGATTAGGTTTTCAAATTGTTTTTCCATGGTCAAAACTCCCTTGTTTTATTTCCTTTATTTTATCATCGTTTTCACTATACACATGTTACAAAAACAGTAACAAAATGCTGAAATGTTCATAAAAAATTCGGAAGTTTTTAAGAAAAACGATCAGATTTTCCAAACCCGCAATACATAACCTCCGCACCCGCACTGATCAATGAATTTAATCTTTACTTTCTTTGGATACATCTCCTCTATTAAGGGCTGTAAATAGTCAACGGGACTGCCAAATACTGAGGAGGTCACAAGGTTCACAAAACAGCCTTTAGCGGTCTCTTCCACTGCTGTTAATGCATCTTTTATGATTAGGTCAATATCCTGTTCATATTCATCATGCTCCAAGTCCTTCGTCCAATCTTTATTCATAGGTTCCTCCAAGCTAAAAAAAATATTTGTTATTTTTATTTAAACATTTATTAAACCCATTAGAGTTGATTTTTAACACACTTGTGTACAATTCGAAACGAAATAATGAACTTTTTTTAAAATCAGCGTGATTCCGCACTAAGCGTGAATATTGTCACATGCAAAAGCCATTGAAAAAGATAATCTTTCATTATAAGGGAATGAAAAATCATTTTTTTCCTTATAGGAATATCAACGATGGAAGGGTTGGTGTAATAATATGTTCATATCTATCGACGAAAAAGCTTCATTATGGTTCACAAAAGAATTTGAATTTAATAAACCATTCAGCATTCGGATGTTTCCTCAATATGCTGGGTTTGGCCAAAAACATAAAGGCTATAGTCTTGCCTTTTCTGCTGAACATCCTGCAAACGCAGGCTTTACAAAAGAGGTAAATGGAATTAATTTCTATGTTGAAGGAAATGATGTTTGGTTCTTCGAGGATACCAAAACTTACTTATCTGTTGACAATTTCCTCGATGAAATACAGGTTATATTTAAGGAAGAGACTGCGGTTCAATAAACTAAATAACAATGTAAAAAATTAGCCGGATGATTTTCATCCGGCTAATTTAAAATTATTAATTTACTTGTTTCCCTATGCTCGGTGGCAGTAATTTTGCACCTTCAAATACTTTACCCAGCTTTTCTTCCGCTTGAGCAAAGATTGCATCTGCTGCTTCTAATGACGGAGCATCCTTTTTTAATTCTTCTGCTTTTGCTTGATATGAGGCGGCGTAATCCTTAATTGCTGCTTCAAGATCGGCCTTTTGGTCTTTCAGTTCTGCTGGAATCTGAACGCTATTTAATTCAGCTGCAACGGCTGATGCAGATTCACTTGCTTTTGCTCGATCCTCAGCAGTTGGTAATTCTTCAGGCTTTGCATCTTCCTTCGTTGCTTTCGCCACATATGCATTTAAATCAGCATCTTTTTGATTAATTTTATTGCCCAGGTCCATATAGAATTTTACTAATTCCTTTTTAACATCAACTTTAGGTGCTGTTTCTTCTTTTGGTTCAGCCTTCTTTTCTGTTTTTGCCTCTTCATTACTTGAACAAGCGGCAAGCCCAAAGGCCATTGTAATAGCTGCTAGTAAAACTAAAAACTTTTTCATCTGAGATTCCTCCTATTTCTTTATTCGCCTTGATTATTTTACAACATTTAATGAGAAGAAAAAAGTAATAAAAGGTTTCATTTGCTCCAAAATTATTATTCTATGCAAAATAATTTGAAAAACTAATAATCTTTCCCACTATGTCAATCGTACTTTCCAGAAAGTTATGGAATAATTACGAATTATGTTACAATAATGAAAATTTTGGTATATAATAAAGATGTCATGATTTATTCCTCTTACTCTATGGTTCCTTTCATTCTGTTTCTATCCTTTAATAGAAAGGGGTTGGACATCACGGAACACACGAGGCCTCAAGTAGTCTTGTTTCATTTAACATTTGATTTATCCATCATCTTAACCACTACCGCAGCTGCCATTATTGTATTTCTCATCGCCTATTTATTCACAAGAAATTCAACAACAAATACACCTAATAAATGGCAGAATTTTATGGAGTGGCTTCTGGAGTTTATTAAGGACATCATGCATTCTTCAATGGTTGCTTCAAACAATTTATTTATTTTGTCGACAGGAGTTTCTTTATTCATGTACTTGTTCATAGCAAATCTTATGGGGGTCCCCTTCTCCATTGTTACGACTGATGAAAATTCTGTTGCCTGGTGGAAATCCCCCACTGCTGATGCACATGTAACAATGACTCTGGCCATCATGATCATCGCATATACCCACTTCATTGATATTCGCCTGCATGGCTTTAAACATTTTTTTGTTAGTTTCTTTAAACCCTTTAAGGTTTTGTTCCCAATCAATGCCATAGAACAGCTCGCCACCACCTTAACGCTCGGTCTCCGTTTGTTTGGAAATATATATGCAGGGGAAGTTATGCTCGCTCTTTTAGCAGGTGCTGTCACACATGGATTGGTCATCAGTCTGCTAGCATCTGTACCAATGTTAATCTGGCAGGCATTTTGTATTTTTATTGGTGCGATTCAAGCCTATATCTTTGTTACACTTACAATGGTTTATATCGCTCATCGATTAACATAATTTAAACGAAAGGAGTATTATATAATAATGGGGGATTTAACGTTATTCGGACTTCCTATTTCTCTGGGCACAATGGTATACCAAGCCATAATTTTTACTGTTTTAGTATTTATTTTAAAGAGGTTTGTTTTTAAAAAACTTGTGGATATTCTTGATAAAAGGAAAGAGCATATAGAAAACCAACTGGAGTTAACGGAAAAGTACAAATTTGACGCAAAAATAAACCTTCAAGCTAGCGAGGATATCCTCAAAAAGGCTAAAATAGAAGCAAGAGAAATTCTACAGCGGAGCGAAAAAGAAGCTATGCAGATCATTCAAGATGCAAAAGAAGAGGTGAGAAAAATAAAAAAAGAGGAAAATGAAGACGCCTTTTTATCACCTTCACACTCGTATCCCCGAAATACTCAAATAAGGGGGGCATAAAATTATGAAGCACAAGTTTACAAAAGACTTAGGAAGAGTGACAGAAAACCTCGAATTAGGGTTTGAAGAAAAGTGGATTTTCGTTCATTACACAAAAGGATCGCATGAAAAAACTGCCTGTCTGTTAAAGAATGAAAATAAATCTGTGGAAGAGTACCTTGAGGGCTTCTTCGAGGAAAATAAGGTATCGTCAGAAATGAAAAACGAAGTGAAGAAGTTTTTAAAGAATGAAAACAACTCAAATGAGACACATTGGAATGAGTTCACGCTTTTTCTTATGAAAGCCCTTTCCTTAAACATGGTTTTTGGAATTGCGATCGCAATCTCGGTTTATGCAGGATTTAAACTGGGAACATTTCTTGATCACCGTTATGAGCTATACCCCACCTTTACATTAATTGGTACATTTTTAGGGATAGGAATTGGAGGATTGACTGTTTATTCAATAGTGCAAAAATACTTTAAATCCCCTGTACAGAGAGGAAAGGAAACAGAGAAAACCGGACTGATGATCTCGGAGGATCAGAAGAGTTATCCGATTATTGACGTGACCATTGAAGAAGTAAGAAGAGCTGTTAGAACATTTTCCGAAGATCTGCCAAAGGGAGTTTTTCGGACAATCCTTGTTCAAGAGGACAACAGTATCGACTTTAAACAACTAGCTCACCTACTTGGCGGTATTCCTTCAAAACAGTTCTATATGTCGAAGGAAACTTACGATTTGTTTGAAGAACATGAAAAACAAATACCAATTGAAATGGATCTCGTTCAAAAAGCGGTCGATCAATACGTAAGTGACAAAAAGGAATATCCAATGTTAAAATTTGATCCACTGCACAGAGTGAATTATTATCAACTTTTACAGGAGCATTACCTTAAAACAGAACCTGAAACGCAATTTTATATTACTGACCTAGATGGCTTGGTCACCCATATCAGGCCACAGAAAAAGAACTTCTCTCAACATTGAGAGAAGTTCTTTTTCTATACATGACCATTATTGAATCCAGGCACCATCTTTACCAATTTTGTATTTTCCAATTGACGTATTCGCCGCCATGTGGCCATCATTGTAAAGGAAATACCATTTCTTGTTAATCTCTATCCATCCTGTTAGCATTGCACCATTTGATGCAAGATAATACCAGTTGTTATTTACTTTTATCCAACCAGTTTGCATTGCTCCGTTAGCAGATAGGAAATACCACTTACCGCTAGAAAGAATCCATGCATTTGTTTTCATGATACCATTACTATCAACATAGTACCATTTCCCGCCAGAAAGTACCCATGCAATTGTTTTCATGACACCATTTGCATCGAGATAGTACCATTTTCCGCTAGAAAGTACCCATGCATTTGTTTTCATAGCACCATTTCCATCTAGATAGTACCATTTTCCGCTAGACAGCACCCATGCATTTGTTTTCATGACACCTTGATCATCAACGAAATACCTTTTTCCGTTGGTCCAAATCCAAGTACTACTGCTCATGACACCAAATGTACCAAGATAATACCATTTCCCTCCGGATTTTACCCATTCATCTGTAAGCATCGCTCCATCAAGTCCTAGGAAATACCATTTTCCTTCGGTTTGAACCCAAGCATTTATCTTTTGAACACCATTATTGTAATAATACCAGTGGTCATTCTCAAGGTGCCAGCCGTTTTTAATTACTGGATCTGTCTCTGGTGTCTCGTCAATAACAGTCCCAGCCAATTCTCTAGTGTCTCTTACACGGATACGCTCCCCTTGTGCAAAAGAACCGGATAGGCCAACTGCTTCTAATGTGTCACCTTTTTTAAGATCTGGTACTGAAACGTTGCTTTGATTCACAATGTATCCATCCGTAAACACTAGGACATCACCGGAACCATCATTGATCACATAAGAGTTTTCATCATACTTAGAAACAACTGTTCCTTTTACCTTCACAAGTAGACCTTGGTTGGCAGCAGTTGTTGCTTCACCTGTAGCAACCTGCTTCGGTTGAACAGGTTCACCTTTTCCAAGTTTGATCACGTCTTTTGCAAAGCTAGTAAACTCTAATTCTTTGTTATTTTCGAATGTCTTTATGTGTCCATATACGCGAACTTTATCGCCTGCTTTTAACGAACCGTCTGGAACTTCAAGGAAGGCCATAATTCCGCTTGTATCATCTTGTAGATAGAAGGCATCGAAGAACACGCCGGCAGCGGTTGTTACCGTTCCTTCTACTACGACATTCGTATCATCTGCCAGTTTGCGGACATCGGCAATTTTAGCCACTTTCATTTCGCGATGTGCTAACCAGTTTACTGCGTTTAGGGTAAACTCGTCATTTCCTTTTGGCTCAAATGACTCATCCATTTGTTTGTCGTTAAAGATGTTCATCCCGGAAACAATGATCCGGCCATTTGCACCAATTTCTTCTGAAGCGATTAACGGAATTGCTGAACCGCCCGTTTCATCGGAAACAGCGTCATAAGTGTAACCGCCTTTGATATTGCCTTGGTATGTTGTTTCATTACCTTTTGCCAGAATTGTGACCTTACCGCCTTCTGTTAAAGCCGTATTATTTGGCCCTGAAAGACTCGTTCCGCTGTAGTAATCGATAAACGATACGCGGTCGGTAATATTATTGGAAACTAATCCTGGATGTACTCGGACAGCATATGGGCTAACCTTTGGATCGCCCCAGAAGTTTCCTGTTTTACTATCATCAAATACACCGTCATTCCCCATGCGGATGGCTGAACCAATATCACTTAATAATGGATTATTAACGGTTGGGTCTGTGGTTCCGTTATTACTCTTTCCAGCCATTAATAACGAGCCGCCATTATTGATGAAATTTGTAACCGCTGTTCGTTCAGCCGCTGTCAGTGCAGTTCTTGCATGAGTTAATACTAATACTTTTATATTGCTTAATACTTCGTCTGTTAGGGCAACTTTATTTTCCGTAACGGTATAGCCTTCCTTTTGAAGCATTAGTATAAAGGCTTTTAAGTTATCCTTATACGTACCGCTGTCAGCACTTGTATTTTCATTTCCATGCGCCGCATCAATTAAAACCGTTACTCCCAGGGGCTCTTTAATTTTTACTGGTAACGTATACTTCACATTACCAATATCGAGACCATCCGTTGAAGTCACTACAACTATAAGCTGATGGTCGCCTTTCAACGGGCTGGTCCATGTAGCTGTTGCACTGGCTGAGCCCTTCGATAGAATTGATGAAATAGTATTGGTTCCAATCAAATTCTCAGGCTTCACTTCATCATAATAGAAGTCTACTTTCAGATTTTTGATGGCTTCCATACCGTTATTGGCAACAGTCGCAGTTAATTTAGCAGGGTTGCCGCCAATAATAACGCCGCCGTCAATATCAATACCGTTTACTTTTACATCAACAGATTCTTCTTTTGACCAAATTGGTGCAGAATAAATCCGTTCCCCATCCATTTGCGTAACCTTAACGACAAACCATTGCTGGCCGCCTGTCACGGTGTACGTTGGATTCCATTTAAAGTCTTTTGTCATTGGCTCATACGAGTCAACGACTTTGCCGCCGTTTGAAATCAATTCAACCTTTGCAATTCGATCATCAGATTTATAGGTTTTCGGAAGATAACTATAGTCAGGGCTATTGCGATCTTCAGCAACATCGTCGCTTCCTTTAATGTCAAACTTCAATGTTTTGCTATCAACGGTTGAACCCATGAAGTAGCCATTTGCTAATACATCCAGCTTGAAGTTTGGATCTTCCTCCATGTACACGCGCATATTCCGCATCGCGTGCATTAAGGAATCTTGTGAAAGATCATCAGCAACAATAACTGTACGAGCGTTCGTCTGTCCCCATGTGCCATCGTGGTTGTCTTCCCCATAAGTTGGAGCGACATGCCAGCCAAGGTCTAAGGCTGTATAGAATTTTCCTTCAGCATTGGCATAGCCATAGTGACCGGAGCCATTACCGACTTCTAACATCGTAAATAACTTGTCTAAATCTTTATTGTATGGCTTAAAATTATTAAACGCATTTGCCGACATATCTGGGTGGTTAAATTGCCCAACGATATCATCGTACGTCATGACCCATGCATAATACTTGTTTAAGTCTTGATATTGTTTGCCATTAATATTCCGGTCAATGAAATTATCTGTACCGAAGATATTAGAGTGTCCCCATGTGGTTGAGGTCATTTCAAATGCAGGGAAGACAACATAGTCATTATTTTTTGTATATTGCTTTGCTAAATCCTTTGTTAATTTCCATTGGCTGCCGCCTGTACGCTCCTGCATACCGCCGTGATCAACTGTATCCACTCCCAGCTTTTCAGGGTCAATATCATGAGAGTGGTCAGAGAATGCGAACCAATCGTAATGATGGGCTTTACCTGCTTTAAGTGCTTCTTCTGGCGTACCAGCCGCATCATGTGAAATATTCGTGTGGTTGTGCGTTGTACCACGATAGTGATTTCCACCGGTAAAGCGCGGAACGACTTCGAATGTCCATTGTTTTTCAGATGTATTGCCTAAAACGTCTTTAGCAGCAACCTTTACTGCGTGCTTTCCAAGGGCAAGCTCTTGCTCAGGCGTGTATTTTACTTGTGTTTTGCTAATGACAGCAGCCGGTGCTTTCAGCTCTTTGCCATCCAGCCACAATTGTACGGTTGCTTCATCGACACCACTTGGGTCATCGATTAATGCTGAAATTTCAGGTGTCGGACTTTCCACTTTTGTACCATCCTGCGGTGTTTCTCCGCTTATTGTTGGTCCAAATGTATCATCAATTAATGTAACAGCATATGGAGTTTCATTAGTTCCAGCTGTTTTTGATTGAGTACCCGCTTTTGCTTCAATATAATATTCGAAACCATTTTGCGGAACATCAGCTGCTGCCAATGTTACTGTGTAACGACCCTCACTGCCCTTAACCATAGGTAAAGGTGTGTATTCTGTCGCTCCAGTTGCTCGATAATATGCAGTTACTGTTTCTGCCCCATCGGCATTTGCAGCAAATTCTACACTTGTTCCTTTGTAAACCTCTTTAATCCCTGTGTGAGTGATTGCTAAAATCGGCGAAATATCCTTCACATCACGCGGATACAATTGATAGCCATTTGTTGCTGAAGCATTGGTCGTATACTGACCTAATACACCAGTAACCGTGTAGCTTTTACCAGTTACAAGGTCTTTATCTGGATTAATTCCTGTTGCGCCCATAACCCTAATTAATGTTGTTTTAAGGTTATCGTCAACAAAGGTAACGTTATAATTAACTCCAGTTACGGCAACAGCAGAAACTTTACCTGTTACGGATACAAGGCTGCCTTCAAGCGGCTCTGCCACTGCATACGTATTTAAATCAACAATCGTAACGTTTTTAGGAGCTGGAATTGGATTTCCTTCACTAATTTTTACAATTGAGGTAGCTTCCAATTCCAATAAACCATTGTAATTTAAAACTTTACCTGTAACGCGTACTTTATCACCTTTAAGTGTCTTAATTGGTGTTTCTAGCGAACCAAAGATGTTGACCCCTGCCGTGTCATCTTGAATATAGAAATTTTGCTTTTGTGTTCCAAGAATTTGGTTGTCAACAGTTGCAACCCCTTCAACCGTGAAAAACTTGTTTTGGTTTACCGGCTGGCCTTTTGCGTCAGACTCGCGAACTTCAGCAATTTGGGTAACCACTGTTGTATCAGCTTTTGCCACGGCAACAGGAGTGCTCTCTAACATAATTCCCTTAGCAGTATTTGTAATTTGTGTTACATAGATGGTATCAGGAGCATTTTTGATTGTCGTATTAAAATCTCCTGATGTACTTGCTGTAACAGTAGCAAATCGTTCATTAGCATTTGCTTTGTCATTTGGATAGACATTCACGATTGCATTTGCTGCTGCAGTAGCTGCACTACCGATTAATGTACCCGTACCGTTATTGACGACATAGCTTAATTTGTCTTGGACGATGGATGCACTAGCTGTGGCTACATTAATTTGAATCGATGCACTTTCATCTAATTCGCCTTGTTTTGCAGTAACAAATACGGTTGATAATGCTTTGTCAGACGTAAAACTAATCGAAAACGAACCATCACTAGCAGCCGTACCAGTTGCAAGCACTATTGCTTTGGATGCGTTTTCATAAATATTAATTGTGGACGCTGGTTCAGCTGCATTAACCATACCTATTACATTTACATTATTGCTTTCTTGAGTAAATTGAATATTATTTCCTTTTGCTTGTAAGCTTGTAACTGGAACCATCGGCTTTTCAGTTGAACTAGCTGTGTTTCTTGGTGCAACAACTGGTCCGACATAAAAATCTGCTCCGTTATCATCAGTATCCCAGGCATTTCCTTTGTCTGGTGCAGGATCAACATTTGCGTATGGGCGACGTTGAGCACTGTTAGCATTAGACGAAATCTTAACAGCTGCAGAACCTTCATATTCGTTTGCCGTTCCATAGCCAACAAAGTCGACTACTGTTGGATCGCTTTTTCCTGTAATTGCATCTGTACCATGTACTAAAGCGACTTTCCCATCCGTTGCAGACATCGCAATTGCACCATTATTAATATCAGGTGTATTTGGTAATGCCGGTTGTGTACCAGCACCTGGTGCCTCTTGGATTAAATAATATCCATATGCTGAAATAGTACCTGATAATGCTGTTGTTGCCGTTGGTGCAGTGGAAAACGCACCTGCCTTTGAAGCATATTGAACTGACCAGCCTTCTAATGAGATTGGACTGCCGGTTGGATTATACAGTTCAATATAGTCATTTTTGTATACCGAACCATTATTTCCCCCAGCCCCATATACCTGACTAATCACAAGATGCTCAGCCTGTTCCGCATGGGCTCTTTTAATTAACCCGCTTGGCAAAAATGTACTGATCAACAGTAGAGCCGCCATGAGCATACTTGTCATACGCTTGAACCTTCGATTGGTTAAGCTCATCCACCTACCACCCTTTTCCTTTTTATGATTTACACAAAGGCAGGTATTTCTGCCTATCATGTTGTGATAATTATCACTCTATCATTCTACAAAATTTTTAGACATAATGATATTATTTTTTTGTAAATTACTATATACATATCCAACATAATTTTAATTTTTTGTATACATATGCGCTCAAAGTATGATTATATAAAGGAGTATTGAGTGTTGAATATTTATTGGTATATTCAGGGAATTATTTAAGTATAACATTTAGGAGGATTATCACTTTGACATTTTTCGACAAATTTCGACTCGAGGTCAGACATCTTACCCTGATATTATTATCCGTAATTGTATTTTCTTGTTTGTCATTTCCCAATAATACATTCGCTCACGCTTACAGTGTTAGTTATACAAAAATAACAATGGACAATAAGAATACAGAAGTTGTATTTTCACTTGATACGTTATCGGTACTAGAATTAATACCTGCTATTGATAAAAACAAGAACTTTATTCTTGATCAGTCTGAAATCAAAGAGAATACCCATCACTTAGAAGAATTAATAACAGAAGGACTTACATTAGATAAGGACAACATCGAACAAACACCTACTATTAAGAAAATGGAAATTATCAAAAAGGAAAATAAAGAATTTTTTTCAATTACAATGATGTTTCCTGCTTTTGCACCCGGTGAGACATTCATTTTTAATGATGGGTTTTATTATCATGATACGGGCACCAATTACGTCAACCTCGTTTCTGCATCATATATGGGTGAAAAAAGCGAAGCAGCTTTAGAAGGGAAAAATCGAACCTGGACAATGTTGATAACGGAAGTACAGCAAGAACAACAAATTGGAGAAGGGCAGACAGTTCAGCCATCTGCCGAACCCAAAAAAACCGAGGAGGCCCATCCCGTCAAAACAACAACCTCATCTTCATGGTTTTCATTTTTGAAATTAGGGATGAATCATATTCTCTCAGGCTATGATCACTTGTTGTTTCTCCTGTCACTACTAATCGCCAGACAAACATTCAAGCAGTTAGCAGCAACAATTACTGCTTTTACAATTGCCCACAGTATAACGCTGACGCTGACAGTATTGGGTATAATTAACATACCTGCAAGTTTTGTAGAACCAGCTATTGCCTTAAGCATTTGCTATGTATCCTTGGAAAATATTTTCCGAAAAAAAATAAACTATCGATGGGCGATTACTTTTGTTTTCGGTCTAATTCACGGGATGGGTTTTGCTGATATCCTTAAAGAAATGAATATTCCAAAAAGTTCATTAGCAGCCGATTTAGCTAGTTTTAATATTGGTATTGAAATGATTCAATTGGCAATCGTCATCCTGCTTTTACCGCTCCTATCTATATTATATCGATCGAAGTATTCTAGAAAGGCTATTGTTACTTTTTCAATCATAGCTTTTCTCTTAGGCGGCATATGGTTAATTGAACGACTAGCTGCTTAATGAACAGAATCTTGAATGCAAGAAAGGCCTTCGAATGCAAGGTCTTTCTTTTTTGATTCTAATAGGCCATGCATGTAAAATTTAGCTATTATGATTTATAAATTGCTTTATTTTTTGTTAAAATGAGATAATATCAGTAGATAACATATAATTTCCAAAAATAAGGGGTTACAAAGATGGTAAATCAGAAGAATAAATCGCGGCATTTAGCGACTATTTCTCTTACAATTATGGCAATCGGATTTCTGGCAACATTGCCGATCCGAGATTCAATATGGGGGATTATCCTGCAAGGGGGGTTCGAAGCAGGTCTCGTTGGCGGACTCGCAGATTGGTTTGCAGTAACCGCCCTATTTCGGCATCCTTTAGGCATTCCCATTCCCCATACGGCATTGCTGCCTAAGAATCGTAAAAGAATTATCGCTGGGATTATCTCAATGCTGGAAAATGATTGGCTGACTAAGGAGAGCATTAGAAAAAAAATAGACACAATCGATTTTTCCGGGAAACTATTTTCAATCATTGACAAGGAAATTCACTCGAAAGAAATTCAAAAAAATGTCATCAGCCTAATTCAACATTTAATTAAAACGATCGATACAAGTAGAATTGCTCCCATAATTGAAAAGGAATTAAAAACACAGTTAAACCAGTTAGATACTAAGAATTACCTGCCACTGGTCATCGACCAGGTTTCGGAACGAAAATACGATGAAAAAACACTAGATTTTATCTTAAAAGAGATTCGCGAGTGGGCTGAAAAGGATAGTACGAAATACAAACTTGGCGGGTTAGCGGTTGACGCTGTGGAAAATATTAAAGCAGATGGTTTTATGCAATTTGCATTAAAGTCTTTTAGTAATTTAGTTAACGAAGAAAAGTTGGGCAATATTATTCAAAATTTAATACTGAAAGGGGTAGACAGCTTTCGCGATCCCTTTAATCAAAATAGGCAAACATTAATGATTCACATTCATAAAAAGCTGCAATCCGTTAAAAATGATGAAAAAGTTTACGAGGAGCTCAATCACTTAAAGACACAATTGATTGCAAAATGGGAGCCCCAAGAAAAAATTATCTCTATATTAGATCAGCTCCAGCAGAAAGTGTCTGATTTCGTCGATGAACCACCTTTCTTCGATCATTACATCCTCCCGATGGTTATTGACGGGTTCGAAAGACTAAAAGCCAATCCTGAGAAAGTCAATGCCATCGAAACTTGGATTAAACAGCAAATTTCCACTTTTGTAGATAAAAACCATTCCAAGATTGGCAAGCTTGTCGAGGAAAATTTGGAAAGACTGGATGATAAAACCCTCATCACTATGGTTGAAACAAATGTAGGCAAAGACCTGCAATGGATCCGAGTTAATGGTGCTGTTTGCGGATTTTTAATTGGTCTTGTTTTAGTAGGTATTAAAGCCCTGATATAATTTAATTGTAAAGCCGCCATTTTTAAGGCGGCTTTTTTCAGTAAAAATATCACGTTTTGTCCTTAAAAAATGAAGTTCTTTTTCAGAATATTCCCTCATATTTAGTACTGTAGTCACTATTTCTAAATTACAAAGGGGGAAGAAAGTATGGCAGTTAAGTTTATTAAAATTTCTGTTGTGTATTTTGTCATTGGGGTCTGCATTGGTATGTATATGTCAATGACAGAAAAGTTCACCTTCACTCCTGTTCATGTCCATATAAATTTATTAGGATGGATGTCAATGGCACTTGCCGGACTTATTTATCTTGGTTTTCCAAAAGCAGCCGAAACTACTCTCGCAAAGGTTCATTTCTGGCTGCATAATATCTCATTGCCAATCATGATGATTGGTCTAGCACTCCTTGTATCAGGGACAGAACAAGCTGGCCCGGCTGTTGCCACTGGCGGAACACTAATGGTGTTGGGAATTATTGTTTATGCAATCAACATCCTTAAAAATGTGAAAAACTAAATCCGGATTTATTATCATTTTTCTTCTATCATATGAAAGTTTCTAATTGGTTACTGATTTGAAAAGACACCGATTTCGGTGTCTTTTTCAGCTCATCTATGGCAGGAATGGCTCTAATCCTTCTTTCCTGAGTTTCAATCTTTCTTCAGCCGATTTTCTGGAGTCATAATGATAAATAGCCGCTTCCCAGTCACCATACATTGGATTAGGAAACACTATAAGCTTTCTTCCAAATTCATCTTTTTGTTTATCGACTGCTTCCACCCTATCAGATACTGCTAATCGGTCAAATCCACTAAAATCACCTAAATTATCGCCAAATAATAGAATAATTTCATGTGTTTTAGCAACCTGCATACGTCTCATTTCTTTTCCTTGTTCACCCTTTTGCTTCATAAAAAGCTGATTCGCATTGGCTTGCGGCACACCTAGGGCCTGCAAGTTTCTTAATGTTACCGCTTTTTTTTCTTCTTTTCTGTTGGTTATGTAGTAAATAGCCACACCTTTAGAATCGGCATATTTTAAAAATTCAATGGCTCCTGGAAGTGCTTTTGCCTCAGCACGATCAACCCACTTACTCCAATTTAACGGGTAATTTTCCCGCGAAACAATTTTCCCCGCAAATAACGGACTATTATCGATAACGGTCTCATCTAAATCAAGAATAATCGCCGGTTTTAAGGCTGTTTGCTGATCTCGATTCCTTAATATCTCATCTAATCTCATCTTCCCAATGTTATAGCCCTGATAATATAAAGCCTTTGCTTCTCCGGCTTTTTGAAACCAGAGAACAGACATCGTATTTTGTTCCGCTAAAGCATTAGTCTGGCTTGTCAACGTTTGTGCACATGCACTGATGCCCGAAATTGTACATGATAAAACAGATGCTGCAATCAAAGTCATTATTTTTTTCATCTAAAGAGACCTCCTGACCTGTTATTTTTCTTAGTATACGGAGAAAAATAAAATCTAAGCAATTATCGGGGATTAATGTAAAAAGAGACCCATCGCTGGGTCCCTCTTACGTTAGCCGACTTGTTTAATTTTGTTAGGCTGTTCTGCTTCTCGCTTATGAAATCCTTTCAGATAATATACTGCAACTAATAAAAGCAAGAAGATTGGACCAATAATAACGGCAATTCTGGTATCAGGACTATAACCCATGATACCAATAACAAATGCTAAAAATGCAAGTGCTAAGTAAGATGAAAAAGGATATAGCGGAAGCTTATATTTCAATACCTTAACCTCAGAAGAATTTAAGCCCTTTCGATATTTAATCTGAGATAAAAGGATAACTCCCCAAGTCCAAATTGCACCAAAGGTTGCAATACTTGATAACCATGTAAATACCTTTTCAGGAACAATGTAATTTAATACAACGCCGACTAATAGAACGACTGAAGAAGCTAAAACAGCTTTTCCAGGAACACCACTTTTTGTTACTTTTCCAAATTCTCGTGGTGCCTCTCCATGCCCTGCTAAGTTAAATAACATACGTGCCGTACTAAAAATGCCGCTATTACATGAAGATAGTGCTGCAGTTAAAACAACAAAGTTAATAATTCCAGCAGCACCCTTAATCCCAATTTGTTCGAATGTTAAAACAAACGGGCTTCCCTTTGTACCAATTTCTTCCCAAGGGTAGATGGACATAATGACAAATAATGCCCCAACATAAAAGATAAGAATACGCCAAAAAACGGTATCAATCGCTCGTGAAAGAGATTTTTCCGGGTTTTTGACCTCACCCGCTGTAACTCCAATCATTTCAAGCCCAAGATAGGCAAACATAACCATTTGTAGGGATAATAATACACCTTTCATTCCGTTAGGGAAGATCCCGCCATGTTCCCATAAGTTAGAAATCCCAGTTGCAATACCGCCATTACCAAAACCAAAGAAGATCATCGCCGCTCCAACAGCAATCATAGCTAGAATCGTAACGATTTTAATGAGGGCAAACCAAAATTCTAATTCGCCATATGCTTTTACTGCAAGGAAATTGATTGTTGCCATAATGACTAATGCTGCAAGTGCCCAAATCCAACGTGGAACGGTTGGAAACCAATATTCCATATAGATTCCAATCGCAGTAATTTCAGCCATACATGTGACAATCCATAAAAACCAATAATTCCATCCCGTAATAAATCCTGCAAGCGGACCTAAATAATCACGAGCATATGCACTAAAAGAACCAGCTACGGGTTTTTGAATAGCCATCTCCCCAAGAGCTCTCATAATAAAAAACATGATTAGACCTGCAACTGCATATCCCACTAAGATACCAGGACCGGCCATCTTAATGGTAGTTGCAGAACCAAGAAATAATCCAACCCCAATGCAAGCCCCTAATGACATTAAAGCAATATGTCTTTCTTCTAAACCACGATGAAGTGTTTCCCCTTTAGTGTTGTTACCCATATATTAATCTCCCCCTTTGATTAATAAGTTCATTTCCCATCCAGACATTTGTTCGTAACCACTATTTTCTCCTATAAAATAAGGGAAAATATTATTAAAGCTTTCTTAAGATAAAAATAATACTTTCAATAATACAACACTTAAAAGTATTTTTCACCTTCCTCCTCTTGTTGTGAGCGCTTTCAAATTAGAATAGTTCAACTTATTCCTTTTTTGAACTTTACATGAAATTATTTTAACATTATTGTGAACAATCTTTTTTTGTTAAAAAACGAGAAATTATTATTTTTTTTTTGTAAAATTAAACAAAGACAAACCTTATAAATTTAATTTTTCTCAAAAATAAACTAAAATAGTTTTATATAGATTGTGGAGGTTATCATTTTGAATGCTAAACAACCAGACCCCTTTAAAACAGCTTTTGAAAGTTTAGATGAATTCGCAGATCTCATTAGTCAGGTATTAAAATGCCCGATTACGATTGAGGATGCCAACCACCGTCTTCTTGCTTACAGTACACATGATGAACGTACCGATCCAGCGAGAATTTCGACAATTATCGGACGAAGGGTGCCGGAAAAGGTCATCAATCAATTATGGAAAGAAGGAACCATTCCAGCACTTTTAAAGGCACGGGAACCGATTCGCGTGAAAAATATGAACGATATTGGTCTAAACCATCGAGTGGCGATTTCCATTTGGAAACAGGATGAGGTACTGGGATTTATTTGGGCAATCGAAATTGATAAAAGATTGACGGATGAAGATTTTGATTTACTAAAAAAAGCGGCAGATGCTGTTAAAAATAAATTGTTGCAGCTGCAAACGAGGAAAAATAAGAAGGAAGAACACTCACAAGAATTCTTCTGGAAACTTTTAACGGGACACATGAAGGATGAAAAGGAAATAATCGACAACTTTCAATCATTGCAGATCCCGCCGGCCTCCTCTTTTGCAGTAGCAGTATTTCAATTTCAGCAAAATATCACCAGTAAAGAGGAGCAGTCCATATCCTATTTGTTAAAAACAAGCCAACGTCTGAAAATAATGCTTTATACAATTGACTGCAATCAACTGATTCTATTAATATCAGCGGCCAATACAGATGACACCTTTCAAGACCTTGACCATTTTGCGCAGACATTTGTTAGTAAAATGAATGAGCGGTACGGAATAACCGATATCATTCCCGTATATAGCAGTATTTATAAGGATTATCAAATAATTGATAAAGCATATAAAGAAACATTGGCGGTATTGTCGATTAAAGAGAAATTCCCATTAGAAACAAAAGAGATTTCCAATTACCAAAAACTAGGGATCTACCAACTGTTTGAGATTATTCTTGAGAAACGACAAAAGGAAGAATATGAAAATTTCTCGTTAAAGAAACTCCATTCTTATGACCAAAAGCATAATAGTAATCTAGTTGAAACCTTAGAGGTATTTTTAAATCTGGATAACAATATTAATGACGCTGCTAAAGAATTAAATGTTCATGCCAACACATTAAATTACCGGTTAAAGCGGATTTCAGAAATTGGGGATGTTAATTTTAAAGATCCGAATCAAAAAATGATGTTATATCTTGATTTAAAGCTGGAAAAATATCAGGGGATTTGAACATTTTGTGAAAATCCCCAAAAACTATAAAAAAATTTCTCCGTTCTTAACAAAGAAATTCTGTGGCAGGCATTTTATACTTTAGCCATAGCAAAACATTACAAAGGTTTGGGGAGGAATTAGGGATATGTTTATTGGTGTACCTAAAGAAATTAAAAACAATGAAAATCGTGTAGCACTTACTCCAGCTGGAGTCGTTTCATTAGTAAAAGCGGGTCATACAGTTTTAGTTGAAACAGAGGCCGGTATTGGAAGCGGTTTCACTAATGAAGATTATTCAAAAGCTGGCGCGGAGATTCTTGAAAGCGCTAACCTTGTGTGGTCTAAAGCAGAAATGATTATGAAGGTTAAAGAACCACTTTCAAGTGAGTATCAATACTTCCGTCCAGGATTAATTTTATTTACCTATTTACACCTTGCAGCTGAGCCTGAGCTGGCACAAGCGCTGAAAGAGAAAGGTGTGATTGCAATTGCTTATGAAACAGTTGCGGTAAACAGAACTCTCCCACTTCTTACGCCAATGAGTGAAGTGGCTGGCCGGATGGCTGCGCAAATTGGCGCACAATTCTTACAAAAGAATAATGGCGGTCAAGGAATTCTGCTTGCTGGTGTACCAGGAGTAAACCGCGGCAAGGTTACCATTATCGGTGGTGGAATTGTTGGTACGAATGCTGCTAAAATGGCAGTTGGTTTAGGTGCTGATGTGACAATCATTGATCTAAGTGCTGACCGTTTGCGCCAACTTGATGATATTTTTGGAAATCAAATCAAAACATTAATGTCTAACCCATTCAACATTGCAGAAGCAACAGCAGAAGCAGACCTTTTAATCGGTGCTGTATTAATCCCTGGTGCAAAGGCTCCTAAGCTTGTTTCAGAGGAAATGGTTAAATCAATGAAGCCTGGTTCTGTTATTGTCGATGTTGCGATTGACCAAGGTGGAGTGGTTGAAACTTCTGACCACGTTACTACACATGACAACCCTACATTTGTAAAACATGGTGTTGTACATTATTCAGTAGCAAACATGCCAGGTGCAGTTCCAAGAACTTCAACAATGGCACTGACAAATGTTACTGTTCCATATGCATTACAAATTGCCAATAAAGGCGTGTTTAAAGCTATTTCTGAAAATGCTGCTTTAAAACTTGGCGTGAACGTTGCTAATGGGGAAATCACTTACGAAGCGGTTGCAAAAGATCTTGGTTATGAGTATGTATCAGTAGAAAACGCTTTAGAAAAAGAACTTGCTGCCCTTTAATCAACAGCTTAAAGAGGATGTTTCCAAAAGGAAACATCCTCTTTTTTTAGCGTTGGAAAATATTACTTTCCCATCCGGTATAAGTGCAACTACGCCTCTGTCTTCGTCCTGACGGGCTCGCCAATCTGCGAGTTTTCTTTATAAATACTTTCTATGAAGGCCCTTTCCGTCATATGAAAACAGCATTTTTCTTTCTTCGATCATCGTTTCAATATGAACCGGTCTGCCCCACAACTGTTGAATATAGGGTAGAACTTTTTCAAGATATTTAACATCCAGCTCAACACCCTCATACCAGTGTTTTAAGTAGAGTTCTCCATTTTTTAAATAGTCTCCGTCATTGACTGTGATATACGGGAATCCGCCGTTTACCCGCATATTAACAAGCTGATCACGGATATGCTCCCATTCTTTATCTACAATTTTATAATCCCGTCCCTGTTTTTGAAAAAGATACATATCTTCTCTCATGACAAGATCCTTATTTAAGTAATTTCGAAGAAAGGAGATATCCGATTCGACTTCCCGTACTTCAAACATTTTCTCCCTGCCGGAACCTGGCTCGACGCCTCGGCGCTTCATTTCATCGGTTGGGTTGTTATATCGTTCTTCAATATCTTCAAAGATTTTTATGCCAAGATAATATGGGTTAATACCTGTTTTCGATGGCTGCACGACCCCGGCATTCAATTTAGCAAATTCGATTGATTCACCGCTTGTCAAATCCATTTCCCGTAAAATGCGTTGATGCCAATAGGAGGCCCAGCCTTCATTCATAATCTTTGTTTCCAGCTGTGGCCAAAAATAAAGCATTTCTTCGCGCATCATGGTTAAAATATCCCGTTGCCAATCCTCCAGTTCCCTGCTGTAAGTTTCGATAAATAGTAATAAGTCCTTTTCAGGCCTTGGCGGAAATTTCTTCTTCCTCGGCTGATCGCTTTTCTTTTTGTCTTTTTCGTCCAGTTTCCAAAGGTCATCATATGGCGTTATCACATGATGTTCTTCATTTTCATCCTCTTCATCATCACCGATGGACCAAGAAAGCTTCGGCCTCATAAGCGATGGGTCAATATGTTCATCAATAGCTAACACAGCATCTAGGAAAGTTTCTACTTCCCTTTTTCCATATTGGATTTCATATTGGTGTATCCGATCTGCAGTCGCTGCCATACTTTCAACCATATCCCGCTTTGTATTTTGAAAGCGGACATTATTTTTAAAGAAATCACAATGGGCCAGGACATGAGCAACGATTAGTTTATTTTGAATAAGGGTATTGGAATCGAGCAAGAAAGCGTAACATGGATTTGAGTTAATGACAAGTTCATATATTTTACTAAGTCCCAGATCATAGTGCAATTTCATCTTATGAAACTGCTTCCCGAAGCTCCAATGGGAAAATCGTGTTGGCATTCCATATGCACCAAAGGTATAAATTATTTCAGCAGGACAGATTTCGTATCGCATCGGATAAAAATCCAAACCAAAGCCGCTTGCGATCTCAGTAATTTCGTTAATGGCATATTCAAGCTGCTTGCGCCCTTCTACATTCATTCACCACTCCCCCTTTTCCTCTTACCACAATGTATGAAGGAAACGCGGGAATGATGAGGAAGAAGCAAAAAAACAGTAACCAATCCTTCGGTGATACGATTATCTTCCCCTTGGGATGCTGCATTATCAACTTATTCAGCCAATTTCTTGGCCTCTTCTGCCAGCTTAAGCCCAACATATTGATTTCGGATCCATTCTTTTTTAAAAATGATCAATGGCGGGCTTGTTTCGCCAACAAGATAGCTCAATTCAATCGTCATCGCCGGTCTGCGATATGTCGTGATAAACCAATCGGTAAATCCTCCACCTACTGCATCCGGATCAGGTTTCGCTAATCTATATCCGGTTAATTTTGCAATCTTTTTAGCAACTTTATAATCACGGCTCAGATGTTTGCCATTTTTATAATTCCAAAAAATCTCTCTTCCAGCTGTATGATAAGCGACAGCAATAGAGGGGTTAATTTCTTTAATAAATTGTGTTAAAGCTATTACCTCTTTAGCTTCCAGGGGTTTTTTTCCTTTAAAAAATTGATAATAAGGTTCGCTTGGTTCCTGATTAAGCCCCTCCCAGCCGGCTGGGTATTGCCTGTTTAAGTCTATACCAAGCCCATTTGCCTTCCACCTTTCAAAATTGGCCAATCCTTCATTCATGCTCAAAAGTCGTTTTTGATGATTGACAGGAAAATATGTAAGGTTATTTTGTTGGATGGCGACTCCGTCAGGATTTAACATCGGCACAAACCAAATTGACACATCATTAAGGATAGAGGTATTTTTAGATCCGAACATTTTCTCCTGTTGATAGGCCTCGGCATAAGTCTCAAGCATCTTCATTAAAAGTATGCTGGTCAGCCATTCACGTCCATGGTGTGACCCAATCAAGACAATATTCTGTTCCCCTCTTCCCAGTTTTACAGCCCATATCGGTTTTCCAAAGTGCGTGGTTCCAATCGATTTCAATTCAATTTGGTCATTATATTTTCGCTGAATTATTTTTAGGTCATGTTCAAGCTGCACCTGTGAATAGGGTTTATCCGTTTTTACTATGTTTGCTTCCGCAGTTGTTTCAAATAAAAGAATTAAAATCAAAAGCACCCAACAATATTTAGCCATCCTACCACCACTTTTTATACAGGTAAATGTTGAAAACAGCGTAGTAGCAAGGTGCCCAACATTTTCTGTGAAAGTTATCTTCAGAATGTCATACAATAATCACAACTCCTAAATAAGGAGGAGAGAAAACAAATGAATAAATTGGATTATGACAGGGCGTTATACTATACGCACCGGTCGGAATGGGATAACTTACTGATCTTAATGGTAAGAACGAAAGACCAATTTTTATCTAAAAAGATTGAACAATTCCTGCATGCCTACAATTTTGAAAAGGACTACACAGTACTTGAAGCGAAACTATATAATCTTCTTCGTTACATCGACCATGCTAACGAAACTGTTGAACCTGATGAAAATGGGATACCGATGTATAGTCTTTCCTGAAAATACAAGCAGATACCGATTTTGTTGAGAAATATTTTACCAACCGGGCCAAAGAATTCCACCAAAAAACGGCTTCCAGATTGGAAGCCGTTTTTCTTATGCAATAGGATATTGTTGTACGAAGGGATGTAAGACGATTTCATCGATCAGCATATGCTTTGGTGCCGATGCCATATATACAACTGCATTTGCGATGTCCTCGACCTTCAGCCAATCCTTTTTCTCCGGTAAGCCTTGAGTTGATTCGGCAAAATACGTATCGACCATGCCAGGATTGATCGTGCCGACGCGAATTCCATATTCACGTACCTCCTGGGCGACTGAGCCGGAAAAACCTTGAACCGCATATTTAGTGGCGGTATACGCAGCACCATTCGGAATCGTATAACGGGCAACATCGGAGGAAATGGTAATAATCGTTCCTGTCTTCCGCTCCTTCATATGTGGAAGGACGGCCTTCGTAGCCAAGAACACCCCTTGGACATTCACCTCAAATACCTTTCTCCACTCTTCTACCGTGACGTCTTCTGTTAATTTAAAGAAACCGACACCTGCATTATTTACAAGAACATCGACTTTACCGTATGCTTCAATCGTTTTCTTAACGACTTCCTGCATGTCCTCTTCTTTCGAAACGTCTGCTTGAACAGGGAGAATATTAGCGTATCCCATCTTCTTTAATTCATCTGCCGTTTCTGATACTTGTGATGAACTGCCTACGATTGTTACTTTCATTCCTTGTTCAGCCAGTTTAATGGCGATTTCTCTCCCAATACCACGAGATGCGCCCGTGACTATAGCAGTTTGTTCATTTAACATATTCTTCCGCTCCTTCGTGATGACATACTAATATGTTTTCAAGGCTATTTTTCCTGAACCATTTTCACTTTCTGATCAACGAGCCCCATAAAGGCCTTTTCAATAGATACAAGCTTCTCTTTACTTTTTGCAAGACTTTCACTATTAACCCCAAAGTAGAATTTTACTTTTGGTTCCGTTCCCGATGGTCTTAAACAAACCCATGAGCCATCTTCAAAAATATATTTTAAGACATTTGATTTTGGTAACTCAATTTTTTCTTCCCCGTTTTGTGTTACCCGAATTCTTGTTAAATAATCTTCTGTTGCAGTCGTTTTTACTTCCCCAAGCTTTACCAACGGCTCATTTCTAAAAGAGGCCAAAAGAAGCTGAATCATTTCCGCTCCTTCTTTGCCTTTTAATGTTAAGGAACGAAGACCTTCTTGGTAAAAACCATACTTTTCAAATACTTGCAGCATTCCATCATAAAGGGTCATGCCCTGTTTTTTATAATATGCGCAGACTTCTGCCGCTAATAAAGCCGCTTGCACTGCATCTTTATCACGGGCAAAGTCGCCAATTAAATAACCGTAGGACTCTTCATAACCAAATAGGAAAGTCCGCTCACCTGATTCTTCATATTGCTTAATTTTTTCAGCAATAAACTTAAATCCGGTTAATACATCAATCGTTTCTAATTGGAAAGCTGAAGCAATTTTCCGCCCTAATTCAGATGTTACGATTGTTTTTAATACAACTCCATTTTGCGGCAGTATGCCTTTCTCCTTTTTCTGAGATAGGAGATAATCAAGTAATAAAGCACCAGTTTGGTTGCCTGTAAGAACAACATATTCACCTTCATGATTTAAAACAGCAATTCCTAAGCGATCGGCATCTGGGTCTGTTGCAATTAAAATGTCAGCTCCCACTTTTTTACCATCGCGTATGGCTAGTTCAAAGGCAGCATGCTCTTCCGGATTTGGACTCTTCACAGTAGAAAATTCCGGATCCGGCTGTTCCTGTTCCTTTACCACCGTTACATTTTGGTACCCTAATGCAGCAAGTGCCGCCCGAACGGGTTTATTGGCCGTTCCATGCAGCGGTGTAAAAACAATGTTAATATCCGTTTTAGCCGCAAGACCGGGATTTACTGAAATAGTTTTTAGATTTTCAATATAAACTTGGTCAATTTCTGATCCAATGGTTTTAATTAACCCTAATTCCCTTAAATGTTCTTCACTGTCGACCTCAATTAATAATTCATTTTCAATTTCGTTTACTTTTGAAATAACCAAATCCGCAGCCTCAGGAGGAAGTTGACCGCCATCTGAACCATATACCTTATACCCGTTATATTCCGGCGGATTATGACTTGCGGTCACGACAATTCCGGAAAAGGCGTTTAGGTGCCTTAAGGCAAAAGAGAGTTCCGGTGTTGGTCTAAGTTCATCAAAGACATATGTTTGAATCCCCTTCGTCGCAAGAGTTTTAGCAGCCTCCAATGCGAATTCGGGAGATTTATGACGTGAATCATAGGCAATGACAACACCACGATCTTTCGCTTCCTTGCCATATTGTTCTATGTAAGCAGCCAGACCTGCCGAAGCTTTACGAACGGTGTAGATATTCATTCTGTTTGTTCCAACACCAATTTCTCCACGCATTCCGCCTGTACCAAACTCTAAATTTTTGTAAAAGGACTCTTCTAGGTGCTTCTCATCCCTCATTAATTCCGATAATTGTTCTTTTAATTCCAAATCCAGTCCATCGAAATCAATCCAACTTTTTGCAATTAACTTCCAATCCATAAGGTGTCCCCTCCAATTTCTGTCTACTATGTATTGTTTCTAAGTTCTAAATAGTTACTCCTGCTAAAATCACGCGAAAAAAGCCGACAATTTCTGCAGAATGTAAGTGAATACAATCACATTCTATCATACAATATATTTCCATCCTTTAAGAGTAAAAAATAGAAAAAAGCCTGAAAAAAAACAGGCTTTCCTTTTTTCCTATATTATCAGTTCATTATCTGCCTTTGTGTATACACTGAGAATTGTGTTTTTCAACCTTTTTGCCTCTGCAAATTGTTCAAATTGAAACGGAAAAAACACCCCAAATTCCTTCAGTGTGGCAGCATTTTTGTTAAATACTGCTTCGTACTGATCATCCAGTTGTGCAGACTCAAGAATCGATATTAATGTTTGCATACAGGTCATCACCTGAAATGCATCTTTTAATGTGCTATAATCCTCAGAAGATCGCAACACCTTTAACTGTTCAAATTCACAGATATCCTCATCGTTAAAATAGACCGGAAAAATATTAGAATAAATATACCTCACCAGTCCATTAATTTCTTGTTCCTGACTTGGTGTCGAGGCAAACACTATTTTCACTTAAAAACCCACCTTTGCCATCGCTTTTTTCTGACGAATTTTATATCATAAGAATACCATAACTACCGGGAAATTTACGGTGGTAATTAGTGGATGACAGAAGGAGTAATTATGTTAAAAACAGTACGTAAAGGTGAATGGTTTCACATAATTGTCCCTATAGAGTGGGAAGGAAAATCGATTGATGAGATATTTCGTTCTGTTTGGGAAGCCCCTAAAAAGATGATTCATCAATTCCGGATGGAGGACAAGGTTCTGGCAGAAAGCAGTCGTGTTAATTGGAATTTGCCCCTCACAGCTGGGGTTCAGCTGCAAGTTAAGCTATTTGAAGAAGAAACACTCCCGGTTACCCCAAATTTCCATGACATTGACATCCTGTTTGAAGATGATCACGTTATAGTGATTAATAAACCGCCATTTATGAATACGCATCCAAATGACCCTTTGACTGAGAGCAATACACTACTTAATGCTGCAGCTTTTTATTTACAATCCAAAGGAGAATATCGAAATATACGTCACATTCACCGCTTAGACCGGGATACATCTGGGGCGATTTTATTTACAAAGCATGCGTTGGCAGGAGCTATTTTAGACAAGATGCTTGAGAGACGCGAAATCAAACGGACCTATATTGCCGCAGTCCATGGATGTTTCAAGCGAAAAAAAGGAACAATCCATCAGCCAATTGGCCGGGACCGGCACCATGCAACAAAAAGAAGAGTTTCACCAACCGGCCAAGATGCCTTAACCCATTATCAGGTGATAATGGAAGATAAAAAGAAGGAGCTCTCATATGTAAAATGCTGGCTTGAAACGGGAAGAACTCATCAAATTAGGGTCCATTTAAGCCATTTCGGGCATCCAATCATTGGAGATACATTATATGGCGGACAGCCAGTGGTCAATAGACAGGCCCTGCATGCCGCCAAACTGGAATTTATTCATCCCATGACGAAAGAAAGTATTGTATGTCATGCGCCTTTTAACGATCTATTAGGTGTTTTTAACAAAATTGACGTTAATTCAATATAACTTCTGACCATTGGAAAAGCCTCCCGAAACGGAGGCTTTTTACATCCAAGATTTTATTTACACGATTTAGTCTGCTTTTCTAAA
Organism: Bacillus sp. S3; assembly: GCF_005154805.1. GTDB lineage: Bacteria > Bacillota > Bacilli > Bacillales > Cytobacillaceae > Neobacillus. The sequence continues at coordinate 1,436,886 of NZ_CP039727.1, read as the reverse complement.
GGCTCGCATGATGAAGCTTAGCAGAAGAACCAATACGGCTGCACCAATGATTGCTGGTATAATAGCAAAATCGGCCACATGCGGCCCCCAATTACCTAAAACAGCTGTACCGAGCCATGCGCCAACAAAACCAGCAATGATATTACCAATAATGCCACCAGGTATATTCCTTCCAACAATAAGACCTGCTAACCAGCCTATAATTCCACCTACAATTAATGCCCAAATGAAGCTCATTTTAGAACACTCCTTTTTAGTATTCATCATTCATTCATTAGCATTTCCTCAGGCAGTAGTGGAAAGTGCATTTTCTTGCTGCCTGTATCTATAAAGTACCCTTATTTTTTTTTAATACTCCTTTTCGGGCATAAAATATCAAAAAAAGCTTTAAGTTTACATAAATTCTTTATTCTAGGCCAAAGTAAAACAGTAATTGGAACGAAAAATAGTTTTCTGAAAATTCTAATGTTAAGTTTTTGTAAATTTCGTTAAGATTTATATCTTTTTTCGACATTTTTCATATAAAATTATTGAGTTGATTCACAACTTTGGATGAAAAAAATGGGGGTAAAATCAATGGCATTTAAAAAAGTGGATAAATTCTCGGCACTTTTAAGTAAAATTTCCGGAAATTTAAATGAAGGAACAGATTTCTTTACTGAATACAAATTAAAAAACATTAGTGACTTGAAAATTTTTTCAGAGAAAATGAAAGAATATGAAACACAGGGAGATTCTTACGTTCATGAAGTGATAAAAGAACTAAATGATGCCTTCATCACACCGATTGAACGGGAAGATATCCTGCACCTTGCAATGAGCATGGATGATGTTTTAGATGGCCTGGAAGCTACTTCGGCATTATTTGAAATGTATTCGATTACCCAAGCGGATGATTTTATGAAGCAGTTTGTTGCCGCAATTCAAGGAAGTGTCCATGAAATCGAAAAAGCAATTGAACTATTATCAAATAAAAAGCTGCAGCAAATAAGAGAACATGCCATTAAAATTAAGGATTACGAATCAAATTGTGATAACATTTTACGCCAATCTATTAAGAATTTATTTACAGTTGAAAAAGATCCAATCCGGATCATTCAATATAAGGAAATATATGAAAATTTAGAGGATATTGCTGACTATTGCCAAACTGTCGCAAATACTCTTGAAACCATTATCATGAAAAATGCCTAAGGAGCAAATATATGAGCATTCTATTAATACTAACGATATTAATTGTTATTTGTGCCCTTGCATTTGACTTTATTAATGGTTTCCATGATACGGCAAATGCAATCGCAACATCAGTGTCAACAAAAGCATTAAGACCGCGTCAGGCAATTCTTTTAGCTGCTATCATGAACTTTGTCGGTGCGATGACGTTTACAGGGGTTGCCAAAACAATCTCAAAGGATATTGTTGATCCCTTTAATCTTACCAACGGATCAGTTGTAATTCTGGCTGCCTTAATTGCGGCGGTTGCATGGAATTTAATTACCTGGTATTTCGGGATTCCGAGCAGTTCTTCCCATGCCCTTATCGGATCGATCGCCGGAGCAGCAGTTGCTTCTAAAGGTTTAGGTGTACTTAACTACGCCGGATTTATAAAAATTCTTGAAGCCCTTATTCTTTCACCAATTTTAGCGTTTGTAGTTGGATACATCGTTTACAGTATTTTCAAAGTGGTATTTAAGAATTTCAATTTAGCAAAAACAAATCGAAATTTCCGTTATATCCAGATCGCTACTGCTGCATTACAATCTTATTCACACGGAACAAACGATGCCCAGAAATCAATGGGGATTATCACCATGGCTTTAATTGCCAGTGAATATCTTCCCCATAATGCAGATGTGCCATTTTGGGTTCAGTTTTCCTGTGCATTAGCAATGGGGTTAGGTACTTCCGTGGGCGGATGGAAAATCATTAAAACGGTTGGCGGAAAAATTATGAAGATCCGTCCGATCAATGGTGTTGCGGCAGATTTAACAGGTGCCGGGATTATTTTCGGAGCAAGCTTAATTCACCTTCCAGTAAGTACAACACATGTTATTTCTTCCGGAATACTTGGTGTTGGATCTGCACACCGTCTTAAAGGAGTCAAGTGGGGTACGGCCCAACGCATGCTGATTACATGGGTTATTACTCTTCCCATCACTGCATTACTAGCAGCCATTTGTTATTTTGTTTTGAATCTAATCTTTTAAATACTAAACCAGGGAACTCATTTCTCTGGTTTTTCTCTTTCATAATGACAAACCACCAGTTCACAGGCTGGTGGTTTGTTTTTTATCATACTTCCTTTATTCCTTCAAATCGGTTGTCCGGAATGTCTCTGCCATGATTTCATATGATTCCTTTAATCGTTCATGGAATATTGGATGATCCCAGTTTTTCCAGTTAAATAAATAAACATTTTTCTTTTGGAGCCGACCATTTACTGTTTTTGGAAATGTTTGTTGAACCTTACCGGCTTCTGTCATGACAACGGCCAGCTGAATTCCTTTCGTTTCCACTCCAGTTGATAACCCACTTTTCCACAAATCATCCATTACTTCCTTTAAGCTCGGATCCTTAAAATTCATCAGGAGCCACGGAATTCTACCCTCAATGACCTTTTTATCGCTGCTCATACTTAGATCAGTTAATGAATCGAAAGTTTCACTTTCTGGATTGGCATTCCCGAACCTTAATAGTCCTGTTTCATAATCCTGAAAGGGGATCGCTGTTTTGGTGACGGGGTCTGTTAGTTTTTTATTAAGAGCCAGCCGGATGGGATGAAACACGCCATTATTCTTTTGCGATGCATAAGGCACTTCAGGAATCATGTGTAAGCGTTTCGCATACATGAAATAGAATGAATCATAATAACTATCAACCATTATTCTGGAATCCGTTTGCCCTGCCAATTTGATGAAAAAATCAATTCCATAATCCGTTTGAATGGTTGTTTGATCATTTAAGGGGATTGTCATTTGTCCTTGATTCTCAATTGTATCCAGCAATAAGTAGACAGCCTGGTTTGTCAGTTCCACCGGACGATTATAGGTAAGCAAAAAATATAAATATCCACTGTCAGATGTGATTCGAAGTTCTTTTATAAGATCCTGATTATTTTGAGATCGATAGCCCATTTTTACACCTGCCATATCCCAGTCATTTGCGGTGCAGTCCACCAGTATCCCCGATGATTTTTGGCCGGGTTCAAAACTAAGCAGTCCAAAATGCTGTTCATTTGTTTGCTGATTATCCCAAAAGGGACGGCGATCAGGATTATCTAAATCCATCGTATTCCAAGTACGCTTAAACCATTCATCCTGCCACGAAAAAACAAGCCCTCCTGCATACCCTTCTGAGACAATCGAATGGTACAAATGACGATCAATTTGCCCCTGTTCTTTTTCTGAATGAAAACCTTGGTTCATCCCAAACGGATTTCTATGCGTTAACCCCCTTGATGATGGCACACCAAATTCGGCAACCAACACAGGCATGTTATGGACCGCTCGGAGCTCCTGGAGGTAACCCGCATAATTGTTTTTCTTACCATTTGCATCGACATAATCAAGATAATTTTGCTCGTAATTCAGAAAGTCAGGGTAGTATGGGTAAATATGATAAGAGGCAAACAGCCCGGCTTGAAAGGAGCTGGCAGCTTGTATATGATTAGGATCAATTGAAACCATATCCTCAGTCTCAAGCAGCTCCGCCGGATGGTTCAACAAATCGGTTGTTACCCAATTCGTAAAGCTCAATGAATGCTGCCAATTATATTGCTTTGCTTCGTAGGCTGTAGCATATTCCATCAGGCCGGCAAGCCAAACCTCAAACGGACTGCCATCCTTTGTTTTAAAATAATCCCCTTTAAATGGGGGCATTCCTGCATGCTGTACATTCGTATTCTTCACCATCGCCGGATCCCATTCCGTTCCAATGATCATCCCAAGTACATACTTGGAGATATCATAATGATACACTCCTGATGCATGTCCAGGACGTTTGGTAAGATTGGCATTGCCGTGGATGATATCAATCATACTTTTAATTTCCAGCTTTGCATCATCCACATTCACTTTGGCAAATGCATCCTGTGTCCGGATTAAATTTTCTTCATTTACCCAAGTCCCATGAAACAAATATAAAGGCTTTTTCGCAATTTGATTGTATTCATAAAATGCTTCGTAAAACTGCGGCGGGTGAAGCGTATAAATTCGGAGGGCATTAGCATTCATCGCTCCAATATGCTTGAACCAGCGGAAATACTCTTCTTTCGTAATTGCTGTTTCCCCGGGAAAATACCCCGGCTTCCCAATCCCCATGTTAACTCCCTTGATTAAAAAGTCCTCCCATTTTCCATTCCTTTGAATTTGGATATAAGAATTACCAGTTTTACTATTTGTTTTAATACCGTTTTTTTCAACTGTTTCAACCTTTTCTTGAGTTTTGACATGCTTCAGTCCATTTTTTAAAATATCCTTCATCAGCGGTACATAGGCTTGCCAATAAAAGGAATCCTTTGCACCTAGTGTTCTTTTCCACGTATCAAAGCCCTTTGTTTGATAAATTTCTGGTACTTCCGCTTCATCAGCATAATCCCCGGAGAAATAATAGGAAGAATATTTCACATTCTTATGATAAATAACTGCCGGAAAATGTGTGGGAATCCCGTATCCTTTCAACTTTTCTTTGGCGTCCGCAGAAACCGGCAGAGTATATGATGCCAAAACTTCATTCTTATCTCTTGGGGTGATAAGATCAAACCAATACTGGTACTTTCCTTTCATTTCACGTGTAAAATGCTTCTTTCCCCTATCTGTTAATTGAAATAGAAGTCCATCATCCTTCACATCCTCTTTTCCAATTACCACTATGTAATTATTTCTGCTTATAAAAACAAACCCTTCTCCATTAAAAGTCCATTTCTTGTTTTGCTCCAGATATTTTTCCTTTACCCATTCTGGTACCTCAAGACTGTTAAGATCAGAAAAATATCGGCCGATCCAGCCTGTCCATTCAACATTTAGTAAATTTGAGATAGCCGCCTTTGCCGTCTCTGTCGTTGGGCTTGCAAACGTATTAAATTCCGCAATCAGCGTTTTTTCCTTGGATTCTATAAGTGCTTTTTCCATTTGCTTAACCTCTTGGGATGTAAGGCCGCCATAAATTTTAGCTGACTGTTTACTAGAAGAATTCTTACTATTAAAATCCTTTTTATATACACCATATTGGTCGGTTAAATAAATGACATCATACTGTTTTAAATCCTTTGGTAAGGGGTTAATCGAATATTTCTGTCCTTTTTGAGGTGCAAACCCCTTATAATCTTGTTTCGCCGAATAAGGGATTGTTCCATTTTTAAAGTATTTTTCATTGTTTAATACCCAAACCAGCCCTTTATGTTCACGGTAGGTTTGTGTAGGCACCGTTTTATCTACAATTAGCATGTTTAATTTTTTGGAAGGCTGAAACGTCCATAACCAAAAAGGACTGGTCAAAAATAGGATGAATAAACAAGCATAGATGATTAAGTTGGTTTGTTTCTTCATTCTGATACACCTTTTCTCTTCATTTCTCCCCAGCTTGTATCCCCTTTTAACATTTGCCATACTCCCTCACATCGCCAAAGAACAGTCATCGGCCTGTACCATATCGTTTCTGTTAAAGAGTATAAGAAAAGCTTAATGATATCTGAAACCTTTGGATACTTGGTTAAACTCCATTCTTCTAGAAGCACAGCGGCCATCGAAAAAATTGATCCATATAAACAGGATAATAAAAATAATAAAATAGCAAATTCAATATAAATTCCACCGAGAAATAAACAGAGAATCATAAATATGTAACCAGATAATTCGATAATCGGGCCAAGAAATTCAACAATCCAAAAATAGGGAAATGCGAGGAGTCCAATTGAACCGTATTTAGGATTAAAAGTAATTTTTTTATGAATCCATAGGCTTTCGAATAGCCCTCGATGCCATCGTCTTCTCTGTCTTCTTAAAAACTTCATATCTTCCGGGACCTCAGTCCAACATACCGGATCAGGAACATAGACAATTTTCTTCTTTTGGCCTTCTTCCTTTAATAGGCGGTGCATTCTCACCACTAATTCCATATCTTCACCGACCGTATCGGTTCGGTACCCTCCAGCAGCAACTACCCAATACTTTGAAAAAACACCAAAGGCACCGGAGATAATCAACAAGAGGTTATGTCTGCTTAGGCCAATTCTTCCCATCAAAAAGGCTCGTAAATATTCAATAATTTGCATGACCACTAAAGGTTTATCTGATAAGCCTACTTTTAAAATACGTCCATTTTGAATTTGACAGCCATTCGCAATTCGCACACTGCCGCCTGAGGCAATCACTTCCTCATTCGAATCGATAATCGGTTTCATTACCTTTAAAAAAGCATCCTGTTCCAAAACTGAATCTCCATCGAGTGAACAAAAATAAGGATAATGAGAAAAGTTAAGCCCTACATTTAGTGCATCTGCCTTTCCACCATTCTCCTTATCAATAAGAAAGAGCTGTGAGAAAATAGCTGATTGATAAATTTTTTTGATTGGTTTTGTGTGAATTTGTTTTCGAACTACTTTTTTTATTTCTTTCATATCATAATGGTCTATCATTTTATTGAAGGTTTGATCCGTTGAACCGTCATTTACAACAATCACTTCAAATACAGGATAATTAACACTTAAAAGAGAACGAACACTATGAATAATTCCCGCTTCTTCATTAAAAGCCGGAACAATTATTGAAACCGGCTTTGTAAAGACCTCCTCCATGTAATCTTCGTAGACTTGAACCCGATCGAGCTGGTATTCCTTTCGGAGCTGAAACATGGAGATAACCAAAATAACTGTGTAAAACAAAATAACAATCACCATATAAACCGCAATGAAAGAAGCAAAAGCCGTTACAATGTCACCCCACTGAAAAAATGGCATCTCTTAAACCCCTTTATGCAGCCATTCCCAGGCCATATCTTTTGCGAAAGCATCCTTAGATGTTTCTAATACCTTCCGTAAAACATCTTTCCCATTAGCAAATTGGCTAATAGACTGTCCTGCTTGGGAACGAACCCACCACGCCTGATCATGCAGGAGCTCAATTAATCTTGCCAAAGCTTTTTCTTCCTTTAATGACCCAACTAATTTTGCTGCAACCAGTCGTTCCTCCCATTTAGTAGAATATAGGAGGTCTAAATACGGATCAATATTTTTTACATAACCAATTTGCGCAACTGCTTTTAAAGCCCTTAGCTTGATTTCTCCTAAATAGCTGGAAATAATATTTTCAATGAACGGTAGATAGGTTAGCTCTCTTTTAATAGAGATTACTTCAAGAACGGCTTTCTGTAATGAGAGCTCCGCTTTATGGAAATAAAGAACTAATTGATCAAATTGATGCTCATGTAAACGGAGTAAAATATGACGGTAATCATATTCAGTTAGATGTCGATATTTAGTCGTAAGCAAGTTCAATATTGATTCAAATTTAAATAAAGCCAAAATTCTCAAACTATGTACAAGCTCTTCATGGGAAAGCTGCTTCTTTTTCGTTAACGAATACACATCATCTAATAATGAAATCATATGGAAATCCTCAATATGATAAAGGGTATTCATTCGTGTACTCCATTTTATGCTATTCAGTCTCTTCCGATAGTAATCAGATAAATACATTGAAGCTAATTCGGATAATCGTTCCTTTTCTTCTACCCCTTCTATTACTTTGATATAGCGGCTGAGAAGCTCTTCAAATGCCTTCTGCTGAAGGCCAGTCTCCGGCTTCAGTTTTCTGGAATAGGTGCCTTCTGTCAACATGCGATAAATATGAGGATTGTAGGTTTCTTTATAGTTTTCAATTTTTTCTCTATTCCTTAAATCGAGTGTTTTCCGTATGATTAAATATTTTAATAAAATAACCAAAATACATAAAATAGTAATGGTTAAGACGGAAAGGCTAAATAACTCATTTTTCAATATGTTTTACCTTCCTAGTACAGCTCTCCATTGCGGCCATAATTGCCCCCCGAAATTGCTTCTCCTCAAGAGTTGCCACTGCCTCTATAGTTGCGCCTCCAGGCGTGCAAACATGATCTTTCAGTTCTCCCGGATGTACACCTGTCTCAAGAACCATTTTCGCTGCACCTAAAACCGCCTGCGCAGCAAGCCGGTAAGCCTTGGCTCTGGGTATTCCCTGACGTACGCCCCCATCAGCCATTGCCTCTATTAACATGTAAACGTATGCCGGAGAGGAACCGCTTATAGAGGGTATGGCATCCATTAATTTTTCCTGCAAACGTTCGGTTTTTCCGAAGCAACTGAATAAAGTCTCCACTTCAGCTATCTCCGCTTCGCTAAGATAATCATTTGCACAAATTGCACTCATCCCTTCGCCAACCAATGAAGGGGTATTTGGCATAGTCCGGACAGCCTTTACTTGAAAGCCAAATGCTTGTTCAATATCCAGTAAGGTAATTCCTGCTGCAATAGTAACAAGGATTGCACTTTGTTTCATATCCTCTTTTATTTCTTCAATGACCGATAGATAAAGCTCCGGTTTCACCGCCAGGATTAAAATGTCTGCAAACCTAACAACATCTTTGTTATGTAAAGTTGTAAAAATCCCGTGGATCCGATCAATTTTATTAATTGTTTCCTCTGTTGCAGCACTTGCCATAATCTTTTCTTTCGGAATCATATTAGATGTTACAATCCCTTCAATCATGGCTTGAGCCATTTTCCCCGCTCCAATAAAACCTATTTTTTTATTCATTTTTGCTCAACACCCTACCTTTTCTACTTATACATTTCATTTTCTAATATAATGACATTTTCCGCAAAGGTTGTCCCCCCTATTTCTTTCGTATTTTCAACTAAACGATAAATATTATCACAGCAGCGTTTGGCACCTTTCACTAATAACGGTACACCAATCACATCAATTTTTAACCCTCTAGAGAAAAATCCCCCCATTGACATGGCAAATGGAACAGTCGGTGAGGTATTGGAAAAAACAATTTTTTCATTGAACTGATGTTTTTCTTGCAGTAATAAAACCATTTCTTTTAATGCTGGAATGACATATTTATTTCGTTTTCGTCCGATGGTGTAAACAGAATTTCCTTTGTCATCAACTCCGTGAAAAATCAACTTCCCAAAGTCTTCTTTTGCTAATTTATTGAAGTATTTCACATTCAATATTTCTTCTCGTGTAAGTTTCCGTTCAGATTGTGGAAGCTGTTTCAAATGATACGCCGCTGCTAATGAAGTAGTATGTGTCCCGCCATAATCATTATAAATATAAATCATAGTATCATTCCTTTTTAAAGATCTTAGTATATTATGTTCGTATATCCTTCCTTCAATTCTTAAGATAATCTCGAGCAGCAAAAGACAATAAAAGAGAAGCTACAATGTTGATAGCTTCTCTTTTTCATTCATATATTTAATTAAATCTTTAGGAAAAAAACTCATAAGGAACGCTTCGCCTAAGTATTAATGCTGGATTAACTTCATAATCCAATCAAGTACGACTCCGCCGAAATACACACCGAACACACCTACTACTGCCGAAAAAACCGGGGGTGCAGGCAATGGCAATTTTAAGAATTTAAACAGCATACCAACAACTAATCCAGCCACTAATGCCAGTAAAACTTCTTTCATTCGAGTTCCCTCACATTTAGATAATTAATAGTTACTTAATGAAAGCTCTCCATTTGCAATCGAAACACCAGAACTTGCACCAATTCGGGTTGCTCCTGCTTCGGCCATTGCCAATGCATCTTCACGGCTGCGAACACCACCCGATGCCTTCACACCAATTTCAGGGCCGACTGTCTGACGCATTAAACGGATATCCTCCACAGTTGCTCCACCTGTTGAAAATCCGGTTGATGTTTTCACAAAATCTGCTCCTGCTTTTACAGAAAGCTCACACGCTCTAACCTTTTCTTCATTCGTTAACAAGCAGGTTTCGATGATGACCTTTACTATTGCCTTGCCCTTTGCGGCTTCGACAACAGCACGGATATCTTTTTCAACTAAATCATCCTGCTGATCCTTTAATGCCGCAATATTAATAACCATATCGATCTCATCTGCGCCGTTTTCAATCGCATTGCTAGTTTCAAATGCCTTCGTTTCCGGTGTAGATGCACCCAATGGAAACCCAATAACAGTACACACTTTTACTTCTTCAGTGTCTTTCAGCATTTCTGCAGCTGTCTTAACCCAAGTTGGATTAACACAAACAGATGCAAATAAATATTGCTTTGCTTCCTCAACAATTTTTACGACTTCTTCACGAGTAGCATCAGCCTTTAATAATGTATGGTCAATCATTCTGACAATGTTTTGTGTCATTTTTAATATCCTCCCCATATAATACAAATTTATAAATTAGATTCAAGCTTCCTTTATCCAATGTAACTATATCAAATAACTTGAACATTTGTAAATACATTTATGAACAAATGTAAAAAACTAATTTAAAAAGTGCTCACTGCTGTGATGCCGGCTATTCCTTTTTATCAAGTAAAAATTTTGCTGTAAATTGATCTGTGATTAGCACATTCGCATATTTACCTTTTAATGCCCCATAAATTCCGTCAATTTTATTGGGTCCGCCTGCAACAACTATCGAATATTCCTTCTTTCTCAATTCATCAAGATTGACACCAAGGGTTCTTTCATTCAAGCTTTCATTACATATTTCACCATTCTTATCAAAAAAACGGGAACAAATATCACCTACTGCTTTTCCCTTAAGGGATTCCAAATCACTCTCAGTAAAATAGCCTAACTGAAATAATAAAGAGTCTGTTTTAATTGAACCAATGGTAAACAAGGCAATATTTGCTTGTCTTCCCAGCTCTAATATGTTTCGAATATGGCGGTCCACCTCCATCGCCTGCTTGACGACAACATGGTCGACAATAGCCGGTAATGGAAGGTGGTTTGGAGTAGTGTTATAGGCCTTGCCAAACAGGTACAATATTTCGGAAGCATATGTGTTCGTTTCGGCATAACTTACGCCTCCCTTTAATTGAACCACCTTCACGTTTTTCACAAATTTCTGTTGTAACTCAATCGCAATATGATAGAGAGTCGTTCCCCATGTCACTCCGATAATATCATCATCTTTCACAATGTCATTAAGGTAATGGGCAGCCTTTTCTCCCAAGTAATTTTTAATAATATGATTTTCATATTGAGGGATGGAAGCGATCACCGCTTTTTTTAAATTGAATTTTTCTTCTAATTGCACAGCCAAATTTTCAGCATCTTCTGTCGGATCCATGATATTAATCTGGACGATGCCGTCACTTTTCGCCTGCTGTAATAATCTTGATACAGTTGGGCGGGAAACCCCCAGCATCTTAGCAATCTCATTTTGGTTATAATCCAATAAATAATATAATTTAGCCGCTTCAATCACCTTGTTTAATTTTTCTCGATCCACTTAATCTCACCTGACATACGTTTATTTTTCTACATTGTATCAAAAAAGGAGCACCAATTCACAATATCTTTACATTTGTAAAATCTAATTTGAACATTTTTACCTTCTTTCCTTTCCTTCCGTTAAAATGAAGTGAATTTTCGTGTTGGATTAGGGGGAAAATTTAACGAATGATACCTCAATTTAGCCTCAAAAATGAAATAGTCACGAAAAAGTTATCCGAATCACTTGCATTCTTCTGTATACTGAAGGAAGGGAATCTGATTTCTTAAAGGAGGGGATATTTTTGGAGAAATTTGGAGGATACATTTACCGAAATCGGAAATGGGTGCTGATGATTTGGGTTATCATCATTTGTTTATGCGGGTTTTTCGCACTGAAATTACCCTCTGTTTTAAGCGGTAATGGCTTCGAATATAAAGGGGAATACAACGAGACAAGAAAACTTCTGGAAGAAAACTTTGGACATGCTAAATCATCAATTATCCTCGTCTTCGAAAAAGATCAATCAGTTAGTAACACTGATTTCAGGAAATTTATTAAGGTTACCATTGAAAAATTAGATGACTTTGATGGTGCAAAAAAAATCACCTCCCCTTTCGAACGGGAAGGAATGATTAAAGATCAAAATGCTTATGGACTCATTACTTTTGATAAAAAGGCAGAAAACCTTAGCAAAGAAATTGAAAAATTAAAGACTCTTCTCAAAAATAAACCTGGCTTAAAAGTCACTATGACCGGAGAGCCCATTATTGTTCAGGACTTAAATGTGGCAAGTCAAGAAGATTTAGCCAAAGCGGAGATGATTGGTCTGCCAATTGCCTTACTAGTTCTCGTCCTGGCATTTGGCAGTCTTGTCGCGGCATCTCTGCCGCTTGTTATTGGGGTGGTCTCCATACTAGCAACAATGGGGACGTTATATTTTTTTAGTTATAGCGCTGATTTGACCATCTTTATTTTAAATATAGTCCCGATGATTGGCCTTGCGCTAAGCATTGATTTTGCTTTGTTATTTATCAATCGTTACAAAGAGGAGTTACAATCGAAATCAATCCGGGAATCCCTTGAAATTACAGTGGCAACCGCAGGACGGTCCATTATTTTTTCAGGACTTTGCGTATTTATTGGATTATCAGGGCTTTGGTTTATCAAAATTGATATTTTTCAAAATGTTGCTCTTGGCGGGATGATAGTAGTATTGATTTCTGCCTTATGTGCTTTAACCTTCCTTCCTGCCTTACTTGCCATTCTTGGAAAGAAGATTAACAAGCTAAGTGTCCTTAGAATATCTGATAAGCAAACGAGCATATGGCATAAATTTGCTAAGCTTGTGATGCGCCGTCCAGTCATAATGGCTGCCGCGGCACTTGCCATTCTGTTAGTTGGGCTCATACCGGTGAAGCAAATGGTGTTAGCAATTCCCGGAACAGATTCCCTACCTGCTAAATATCCTTCAAGAGTGGCATTAGAAACCTTTCAAGAACATTTTATTGCGGAGGAAAAGCGCGATGCGAAAAAAGTGACGGTTGTCCTCCAAACGAATGGTAAGGTTATTGAAAAAAACAACTTAGAAAAAGTGTCTAAGGTAATTGATAAACTTGAGAACGATCAGCTTGTGAATACAGTTGACTCACCCTTTTCAGCAACAGGGATAACGAATGTTGAACAGCTTTATCAGTTGCTTAATCATGGCAACATGACGATGACTGCTCCAATTACTGACTATTTTATCAGGGACAATCAAATGCTTCTCGAAGTGTATTTAAATACGGACGAACATTCCGCAAAAGCAAGACAGTGGGTTAGTGAATGGTCAGAAAAGGATATCGGAGTAAAGGCATCATTTGGAGGCCCAATTAAATTCGAGCAAGAAATTTTTGCAGAAATTTATCAAAAAGCCCCCTACGGATTATTATTAATTATGGTTTCTACCTTTATCATTCTCATGGCAGCATTCCGGTCCATTCTTATCCCAATAAAAGCTATATTAATGAATGTTTTAAGCCTCGGCTGCACATTCGGGATTGTCGTTTGGATATTCCAACAGGGTCATCTCGGTATAACACCTGTCGATATCGCCTTAATTTTGCCTGTATTTGTGTTCACTCTCGTGTTTGGACTCTCTATGGATTATGAGGTATTTCTTATTTCAAGGATTCAGGAGTTTTATATAAGGACCGGTAATAATAGTGAAGCGACCATTTCTGGTTTAACTTACACGAGTAAAATAATTACCTCTGCGGCGGCCATCATGATTGTGGTTACAGGGGCGTTTGCCTTCACAGGAGTAATGCCTGTCAAACAGCTGGGCGTAGGAATTGCCATCGCCATTTTCATTGATGCAACGATCGTGAGGATGGTTTTGGTTCCTGCTTTAATGAAACTGCTTGGTGATTGGAATTGGTGGTTTTTTGGCTATAAGAATAAACATCAGCAGGATAAAAGAAAGAAGCCGGCCTAATTCATATCAGGCTGGCTTCTTTCTTAAGTGGTTATATATTTTTTGCATATTGTTCGCTTGGGATTTTACTTAACACTACATACAAGCTTAGCGGTTCACTTCCGCTATTTTTAAAGGCCATTTCTTCTTCACTTTTAACATGTATAAGATCTGCTTCAGAAACTTCTGTCTCTAAACCATCAATCATAATCGTTCCGTTTCCTGTCACAACATATAGGTACACCTCTGTACCCGGATGTTTATGTGTTGGAAGCTGCTGCCCCGGTAAGAAGTTTAAGACAAATGCAGTTGTTTCACCTTTTTTATAAATAACTCTTTTTGTAAATTTCTCTTCACTATATTCCATATATGCTTTGACTGAATTTTTTTCCACTCTACATTCCTCCTTGTTTATTATTATGATTTACATACCCCAATTAAAGATGCACCCTTTTCCAGTGCCTGCTTATTAATCTCTAATAAATGATGTTTATCAGCTGATAGAACTTTCTTTAATGACTCAATAATGGACTCATTTGAAACAATTTTTCTGGACTCTAGAAATGCACCTAATAAAATCATATTGGCAACACGGGGATTTCCTAAGTCATTGGCTATGTCGGTTGCACGTATTTCGATTACCTTGATGTCCTTCCGCCCGGTTGCTTTGACAACCAATGAAGAATTGAGAATTAATATTCCTCCTGGTTGAACACGCGGCTCGAACTTATCAAATGAAGGATTATTCAATACAATTGCTGTTGATGGTCTTGATACAAGCGGAGAGCCAACAGGCCCATCACTGACAACAACAGCACAATTGGCTGTACCTCCCCGTTGTTCCGGACCATAGGAGGGAAGCCATGAAACACCCTTTCCTTCAAGCATCCCTGCATAGGCAATCAATTGTCCCATCGACATGACACCTTGCCCGCCGAAACCGGCAATGATTATCTCTTCATGCATCAGCTAGTTCACCCCCTCTTTGTTTTTATAAATACCAAGAGGATAGACAGGGACCATATTGTCCTTTATCCATTCAAGCGACTCCGCCGGGTCTAGTCCCCAGTTTGTTGGACATGTCGAGAGGACTTCAATCAAGGAAAAGCCTAATCCTTTTTTCTGTGTTTCAAATGCCCTTCTGATCGCTTTCTTTGCTTTTTGAACATGCTGAACATCATGGGTGGAAACCCGCTCAATATAGGCAGCACCATCAAGTGTTGCGATCATTTCACATACTTTAATGGGTGAACCTTGTATACCGGCATCCCTGCCGAATGGGGTGGTTGCCGTTTTTTGACCAATCAGTGTCGTAGGGGCCATTTGTCCACCTGTCATCCCATAAATGGCATTATTAACAAAGATAACGGTGATATTCTCCCCTCTTGCCGCAGCATGAATGACTTCACTGATTCCGATTGAAGCGAGGTCCCCGTCCCCTTGGTACGTAAAAACAAAGCGATCAGGCAACACCCGTTTCACTCCTGTTGCGACTGCAGGAGCACGCCCATGTGCTGCCTGTGTCATATCACAATTAAAATACTCATACGATAACACCGAACATCCTACCGATGCGACCCCAATCGAATCTTCTAAAATATCCATTTCTTCTAATACTTCACCAACAAGACGGTGAATCACGCCGTGCGTACAGCCTGGACAATAATGTGTTGGTTTGTCGGTCAGACCGCTAGTTTTTTTAAAGACTGTCTTCATTGTCATACCGTTGCACCCCCGGCGGCAGACATAATCTTATCGTAGATTTCCTCTTGTGCAGGAACAACCCCGCCTGTTCTGCCATAGAAGTCTACAGGTGCGTGCCCATTCACAGCAAGTCTAACATCTTCTACCATTTGGCCTGCGCTCATTTCAACAGATATATAGGACTTAACTTGGTCTCTTGTTTCAATAAAGGGCTTTTCAGGAAATGGCCAAAGGGAAATAGGTCTAATCATTCCAACCTTGATCCCATTCTGTCTTGCTTTAGTAATGGCATTCATAGTGATCCGAGCAACCGTGCCGAAAGCAACCATTATGTAATCTGCATCATCGATTTGATATGTTTCATATCGAACTTCTTTTTCTTTCATCAAAGCAAATTTCTGCTGCAGATGAATGTTTCGCTTTTCTAAACTTTCTGCATCGAGTTCAAGTGAGGTAATAATTTTGGGACCGCCGTCGCCGCGAGTGCCTGTTGTCGCCCATTCCTTCTTCAACCATTCCGTTTCCCGACATACTCCAAATTCCACCGGCTCCATCATTTGCCCCAGCATGCCATCTCCCATTAAAATCACTGGCGTTCTGTAACGGTCTGCAATGTCAAAAGCATCCTGTGTCAATTCCACAATTTCTTGTAAACTTGCCGGCGCTAAAACAGGGATATTGTAATCCCCATGTCCGCCGCCTTTGGTGGCTTGGAAATAATCTGATTGGGCAGGCTGAATATTCCCAAGTCCCGGTCCCCCGCGAACAATATTACAAATCACAGCCGGAAGCTCTGACCCGACTAGATAGGAAATCCCCTCTTGCTTCAAGCTGAACCCAGGGCTTGAGGAGGAAGTCATGACCCTTACTCCGGTACTTGCTGCACCATACACCATATTAATTGCCGCTACTTCACTCTCAGCCTGTAAAAATAATCCTCCAGCTTCAGGAAGTCTTCTTGCCATATAGGCGACAAGTTCACTTTGTGGTGTAATCGGGTAGCCAAAAAAATACTTACACCCTGCATGTACTGCAGCCTCTGCAATGACTTCATTTCCTTTCATTAATACTTTCACCATGAGAATAACTCCCTTCACATTACACTGTTTGCAAAATTTTTACCGGCCTATATACGGCAATTACAGCATCCGGGCAAACTTGGGCACACTTTGCACAACTTATACAATTTTCTTGATTTATAACAGTTGCCGGCCGGTAGCCCTTCCCATTTAAATAATCTGCCAGATAAATTATGTTAGTTGGGCATACATGAACACATAAACTGCATGACTTACAAATCTCTTCATTAAAAATTACTCTTTTCTCCATGTGAATGCTCCTTTTCCCAAGGTAGTTTCATATACCGTTGAATAAAAACAACTTCATGGCGGCTAGAAAAGTTTTCTGCAACGCTCTTCAAATGGCTTGAAATGGTGGTATACAAAACAGGAACTTCCAGCTTTTCTGCCAAGCGGCAGCTCAATTCATACCCTTTTTCAATATCTCTTATGGTTGTCTCCAAGCCAATATTTGCGTTATTAATAATGCCGTTTACCTTTAGACGAGAGACCTTTTCAATCTGTCCTACCGTGTCAAGAGCTCCCTCCAATGTGCTGACATATGGCCGGTTCCCATTTAGAACAAAAAGTAATTCCGGTCTTAAATCCTTCCATTCATGATAGTATTGTCCTAGAGCCGTTGCCCCGTCTTGATCTCCACCGGCATCAATAATGAATCGATATCTACGGTCATGCAGGATACGATAGATTTCACCGGACACGATCGGCAGATCCGCTGCCGCCAATTGATCCTTTGGTGCAATTAATTCAACATCATGTTGCTGCAGAATCCTCGCAATATCCCGTGTACGAAAATATGGGTTTACAATATCTAAATCATTTATGGCTACCTTTTCGTGTGTTAATCTTTCAGTTAATGCAAGATTAATGGCAACTTCCGTTTTTCCACTTCCGAAGTGACCGGTCATGATGGTTATCTTATTTTTCGAATTCAAAATTTTGTCACTTCCCCCTTGTTATGTATGAGTTTCCATGACGCGCTTGAAAATTATTCCACCTCTATTATAAAACACAATGTGTCTATACCGCCTTGAATAAAGTCACACTTCACTGAATTGTAATAAATTATCAAGAATAACAAACACTAAGCTTACCTTGGTTTAAGAATAGGTTGGGGGGTAATCTTAGTGGACAAAAAAAGAATTCCTTTATTACTAATCCTTCTCACACTATTTTGGCTTTCTAGTTCTTTCTTTTCAAATGCAGCAGAAACCATTCCTAAATACGAAGGATTGGTTGATTTACGCATTCTTGAAACAACCGATTTACATGCAGATTTAGTCAATTATGATTATTATCAAACAAAAACAGACAACCGAATTGGCCTTGTCAAAACCGCGGAACTTATACGTGAGGCTAGGAAAGAAGTGAAAAATTCCTTATTGTTTGATGATGGTGATCATTTAAAGGGAAATCCACTCGGGGAATATCTAGCCAGAATTAGGGGCATGCATAAAGGAAAAACACACCCGGTATATCGTGCCTTCAACTACTTACGATATGATGCCATTGCCATTGGAAATCATGAGTTTAACTATGGGTTAGAGTTTTTAAATGCAGCTTTGAAGGGTTTAAAGATGCCGGCATTAAATGCCAATGTATATTCGGTCAAAAAAAATAAACCGTATTTTACTCCTTATGTCATTTTGAGAAGAAATCTGGTGGATCAAAGCGGCAGACTGCACGAACTAAAAATTGGTGTAATTGCGCTCATGCCAACCCAAATAATGAAATGGGATAAAGCAAATCTTGAAGGTAAAGTGATAGCTAAACCTATGGTAGAAACTGCGAAGGAATTTGTACCGTTGATGAAGAAAGAAGGAGCGGATATTATTATTGCCCTTGCCCATACAGGCATTAGCAGCGAAACGTATAACCCTGATACCGAAAATGCGGTCTATTATTTGACAAAAATACCTGAGATTGATGCTATTTTGGCCGGACATTCTCATAGTGTCTTCCCCGGCCCAGTTTACACTAACTTACCAAATACAAAAATGGAAACGGGACAAATCAATGGCAAGCCGGTTGTGATGGCAGGTGCCTTTGGAAATCATCTCGGAATTATTGACCTTCAGCTTTCGGTAACGGAAGGAGAATGGAAGGTTTTAAGAAGCACTTCATTTACAAGGCCAATCGTAGATGAGAATGGCCATTCACTTGTAAAAAAAGACAAGAAATTATATAACCTGATTAAACCCGAGCACGAGGAAACAGTGGATTTTATAAAAAAATTAGGATTATGATGGGCTAAAGCTCTCCTCTGTTTATTTATCGACACAATTTTCAGATTTCCACTTTACATCTCAAGAATAGTCTTATAAAATTAAGTATAAAATACATATGCTGAACATAGGCGGAGTCTGTCAATCGGGCTCCTTTTTTCGATGATATGTATAAAAACTTGGGAGAAGAGGTCGATATATGTCAACACAAGCAATCATCGCAATTGGTGTATTTCTCGTTACCTACGCTTTTATTGTCACGGAAAAGATACACCGTACTATCATCGCAATGGCCGGCGGAATCATGATGGTAATCCTCGGAATTGTCGGTCAAGAAAAAGCATTACACCATATCGATTTTAATACACTGGGTTTGCTGACTGGAATGATGATTATAGTTGCCATCACAGCTGAAACAGGCTTGTTTAAATTCATAGCCATTTGGGCTGCAAAAAAAGTGAAAGGTGATCCCTTAAAAATTTTACTCGTCCTTGGAGTTATTACCGCACTAGGATCAGCTTTTTTAGATAATGTCACAACTGTTCTATTAATGGTGCCTGTAACCTTCAGTATTACAAGGCAATTACGAGTAAACCCAATACCATTTTTAATCACTGAAATCATTGCATCGAATATTGGAGGAACCTCTACACTTATCGGTGACCCACCTAATATCATGCTTGGAAGTGCTGTTAAAGAACTAACCTTTATGGCATTTATCAATAACCTTACTGCTATTTCATTTTTTATCTTATTTGTTAATATCGCAATCCTGGCTTTCATCTATCGGAAGCAGCTCCGGACATCTTCCGAATTAAAAGCAGCATTAATGGACATGGATGAAAAGGAAGAAATTACAGACAAAACTCTCTTAACTAAGTCATTAATTGCTCTTACTATTACCATAGCAGGGTTCTTCCTGCATCAGCTGCTACATATTGAATCGGCGACTGTCGCATTAACTGGAGCATTTCTGTTACTTCTATTAACAGGCGAAGAATATTTGGATAAAGCCTTTTTAAAAGTGGAATGGACAACCATTTTCTTCTTCATTGGGCTATTTGTACTCGTATCCGGATTGATTGAAACCGGTGTCATTTCGTTATTAGCCGATTATTCCGTCCATTTAACTGGTGGAGATGTGACTTCTACATCGCTTCTCATTCTTTGGGTGAGCGCCATTGCATCTGCATTTATTGATAATATACCGTTTGTTGCCACTATGATCCCAATGATCAAAGATATGGGTGAACTAGGCATAAATAATTTAGAACCGCTTTGGTGGAGTCTCTCTCTTGGTGCCTGTCTTGGCGGCAATGGAACTTTAATAGGTGCTAGTGCCAATGTCATCGTTGCAGGGCTTGCCGCAAAAGAAGGACATCATATTTCATTTGGAAAATTCTTGTTAATCGCCTTTCCATTAATGATTCTTTCGATCATCATCTGTACGGTTTATATTTATTTAAAGATATTTAATCTAGGGGGGCTATGATGAAGGTCACTTATAAATATGACGAAAATGTTCTAGGGATTAAGGAATCAGCCAACGGGGATGATATTGAATTCTCGATTACATTATTAAATAGTGAGTTAAAGAAAAACATGAAAAAAGTTCGTGATTTTTTTGATGAAAATAAGGTCCTAACCGATATCCATTACTACCTTCACCCTAATAACAAGTACCAGGTGATTGTCAGAAGCGATTTTTATAATGAATTTTTAATCCAATTATTTAAGCAGCAGCTTTTAACAGAAATAGCTTGGGTATAAAAGAATGAGCTGCATAGCATAATGCTAAGCAGCTCATTTTTTTATCATCTTTTATCATCTGTCTGGTTATCTTGTCCAATTGCCTTCCAAACCTGTGCATAGACTTGCTTTAAAGGGATTTTATGATACTCGGCAATCTTTTTACATTCCTCATACTCGGGGGCTCTTTGCACAACTTGCCCTTCAAAAATCCCCTCTTTTATGGTTACCATTCCCCATTCAGTAGGGACTCTTCGAAATATTCTTTCTAAACGATGAACAGTTATCGGATAATAGCGAACACCAAGTGTCGTGGTTTCCTTAAAGAGAATCTCTTTTATTCTATTAATATTTTTCTGGGAGCAAAGCAATTGAAGTAATACAGCCGGTCTATTTTTTTTCATAAAAATGGGCGTATAAAATACATCATTTGCCCCTGCATCAAATAGCAAATCCATGACGTAGCCAAGCCATTCACCTGGTATATCATCTAAATTCACTTCCATTTTGACCATTTGGTCATCGAAATGTTCATGATTAGGAGGATGTGACACCACTTGTAAGGCCCCTTTCATATATTTTATGGAGGGAATACTTATTCACCGATGATAACACGAAGGACATTTGGATGATTTTTAAACGTTTTTGTTCCTGCCCCGTAGCCAATTGACTTAATTCTCATAGATGGTATGGAACAAAATTCTTCTGCGAGTACAGCGACGATTGCTGCACCAGTTGGTGTTGTCAGCTCTGCTTTAACATCGGATTGTTCTATCGGTACCCCTTTTAATATTTCTAGGGTTGCTGGTGCAGGTACCGGATAGAGACCATGGTCAATTTGAATTTTCCCTTTTCCAAGAGGAATCGGCGATGATTTGATGACCTCGACACCTAATTGATCAATCAAGATAGCCGCACCAATAATATCTATGATTGAATCAACAGCACCTACTTCATGAAAATGGACCTTTTCTAACGGAATACCGTGAATATGCCCTTCAGCTTCACCAATTCGTTTAAATATTTTTAAGGCTGTTTCCTTTACTGATTCAGAAAAACCGGCCTCCTCAATCAACGCAACGATATCTTTATAGGCACGATGATCGTGATGATGGTGATGGCCGTGATTGTGGATATGATCATGGCTATGTCCTTGGTTATGTTCATGATTGTGACTATGCTCATGTTCATGGGTATGACTATGCTGGTGTTTTATGCTCATGTTCATGCATCTGTTCGTGGTCATGATGGCTATGTATATGAATAGAATCATTAAGCAGATCGGACATCAAACTTCGTACTGGTAATACCATTCTTTACAAGCTTTTTCCATTTCAATTCATATTCGTCTTCAATTTGGAGCTTTTTTAGTTCTTCTACTAACCGATTCGGATCGGCTCCTGCATCGATTAGCGCCCCAATGACCATATCTCCGCTAATACCGGAAAAACAATCAAAATAAAGTGTCCTCATTATTTTCCCCCGCCCCTTTTTGTGCTAGTTGATGAATTAAGACCGCGTTATACCCCCCGCCAAAACCATTGTCGATATTAACAACACTAATTCCGGATGCACAAGAGTTTAACATCGTAAGCAACGCAGATAAAGCCATTAAAATTCGCGCCATAACCAATGCTTGTTGGAACAGCGATAACTGGATGGGAAACAAGCCCACCCACTACACTTGGAAGAGCTCCCTCCATTCCTGCTACAACAACAGACACAGTTGCATTTTTGAATTTCCTCGGCATGACTTAGTAAGCGATGAATCCCAGCAACACCAACGTCATAGATACGATGCACCTTGCTGCCCAAAACTTCTGCAGTCACTGCCGCTTCTTCTGCAACAGGTAAATCAGACGTACCTGCAGCAACAACGGCAATGTATCCTTCTGAGGTTTTCCTAACTGCGTTCTCCTTCTTCCAAAAAAGAATTCTTGCCGTTTCACTATACGTTAGGTCAGGAAGAGTATTCAGGATATTTTCAGCTTTTTCTTTCGTGACTCTAGTAACAAGGATCTCGTTATTTCGTGCCCTTATAGCCCTGAACAATCGAAATGATTTGCGGAGCTGTCTTGCCTTCCCCATACACCACCTCTGCGAAGCCTTGCCTTTTTTTTCGATGGTGGTCAACTTTTGCAAACCCCAAATTTTCAAACGTTGCCAATTGTTCTTTCGCTTCAGTTATACTAAGGGTTCCATTTTGAACTTGCTTCAAAATTTCCTCAAGCATTCGCTCTCCCCCTTTATTTAGAAATAAGAAAGTATAAATTTTGACCTTAAGAAATGTCCAGCTCCAGGCCATACGCCGATGACCATGGCGCTTGCGCTTTTCCTATTAAATAAAATACTTCACCATATCAGCAGCTAAGCTTTCATAGTTCGCATAAATTTTCTTATATTTTTCACTGTTTTCCTTATTCGGAATAGTAGCTTTTCCCATCGGGATATTCTTTTTAATTTCTTCAAATGAATCAACCTTTTTGATGGCCACTAATGCAGTCCAAGCCGCTCCCCATGCTGCACTATGGTGACTTTCTGAAACATAAATTTCTGCTTCAAAAACATCTGCCATCATTTGCAGCCATATTGGCGATCTTGCCAAACCGCCGTTTACATAAACTTTTTGCGGCTCGCCAGCTAACTGCTCCAAAGCTTTTCCAATTTGATAGAGATTAAATGTAACTCCTTCAAGTACAGCACGAATAAAATGTTCTTTTTTATGTGTAATGGACACACCATAAAAATTTCCTTTTGCTTTTTGGTTCCAAATTGGAGCTCTTTCTCCATTTATATACGGAAGAAAAAGCAACCCATCTGAACCTGGAGCAGCCTGGTCTGCGTCAGAAAGAAATTCTGTAAAACTTCTTTGGTCGTTCAGAAGATCCTTTAACCATTGCAGGGCAATGCCACCATTATTTGTCGGTCCTCCAATAATGGAAGATTCCTCGGTAAAGGAATAACAAAACGTTTCCTGTTTCTCGCTTATCTTAACACCCTGTGTAACTTGCCTTATGGCACCGCTTGTCCCTACTGAAACAGCCACTTCACCGGGAAGAATCGCTCCATTTCCCAAATTCGCCAATTGGCCATCTGCCGCACCAATCACTACTGGCATGTCCGGGTTAATACCCATTGCTTCCGCTATCTCATGGTTAATTCCTGTTAATATTTTTGTAGGAGGAACAATTTCGGAAAGCTGATTTTCTGTTATACCCGTAAGTTCTAACAATTCTTGCTCCCACTTGTGTGTTGTTGGATTAAATAATCCTGTTGCAGATGCCATCGAATAATCAATGACTCTTTGGTTAAACCAGCAATGGATTAAATACTCCTTAATGGACATAAAATAGGCTGCCCGTTTATAAGGTTCATACTCAACCTCTTTCATCCACAAAAGTTTAACAAACGGTGTCATGGGGTGGATCGGTGTTCCTGTCTTGCTGTAAACTCTGGTTCCGATTGTATTTATGATTTCTTCAGACTGTTTAAAGCTTCGCCCGTCAGCCCAAATAAGTGCAGGGGAAATTGGCATACCCTCTTCATTAACACATAGAAGGGAATGCATCGCAGCAGAAAAACCAAGTGAAACTATTTCATCCTTTCCAGCAGCTGCATTGTCTATGGCTTCCCTAATCGCTATGATTGCAGACTGTTCAATTTCCATAGGATTCTGCTCCACCCACCCCTGCTGCGGGTATTCTGAAGTAATCATCTTCTCTACGTCTGCTACTAATTTCCCATGTAAATCAAATATGCATGCTTTAACGCTTGTTGTACCAACATCAAGCCCGATTACTAACTCTCTTGCCATCCTTCATCTTCCTTTTCAGATAACTATATGTAATGTTGTCATTATGATTATCTTTTTTTGCGTTTTCTAATCTTTAAACGAAAAGGCTTTGGAGCATTCCAAAGCCTTTTCGTTTATCAAGGACTAAATTATTATCTATTTTGATAGTACCTTATTCATACTGCCGCTCTGATATCCTATTAAATCTAGTGTTATATATTTATATCCATATTCTTGAAGCTCTTTTACTATCGAATCATGATTTTCTAAAATTATCCCCATATCACATGGTTCAACTTCAATTCGGGCAATTTCCTCATGTGTTCTGACTCGAACTTGGCGAATATGAAGCGATTTTAAATAATCCTCAGCTCTTTCAACTTTTGATAGTTTTTCTTTTGTAATAAACTCACCGTATGCAATCCGAGATGAAAGACAGGCTAATGATGGTTTATCCCAAGTTGGCAAACCCATTGTTCGAGAGAGTTCCCTGATTTCATTTTTAAACAAATCCGCCTCCTGCAGAGGACCTCGGATCCCCTTTTCCTTTGCGGCCTGCATTCCGGGACGAAATTCATTCATATCATCGGCAATCACACCATATATGACATTTTGAAAGCCCAGCTCTTCCATAACTGGGATTAAATGATCAAACAAACTGCTTTTACAGAAATAGCATCTGTTTTTATTATTCTCTGAATATCCAGGAATGGCCAGTTCTGATGTTTCAATAACCTGGTGCCTGGCACCTATTTGTTCCGCAAGGATTTTGGCCTCTTTAAGCTCACTTGAGGGATAACTTTCAGAGTCCGCTGTTATTGCCAACACATGATCTTTCCCTAGTGTGTCCAATGCAGCCTTAAGCAAAAACGTACTGTCTACTCCTCCTGAGAATGCCACAACGACCGAGTCCATGTCACGGAGAATAGACTGTAATTTTTCATATTTCTCTGTCAGCATTGTCCTTTTTCCCCTCCACCAACAAAATCAAATCTAAGCCGCCATTTTAACATATTTCATAGGGCTAGGAATTATGTGAATCCTTTTTATTAATATCCCGCTTCAGCACGCGGTTGCTGGAACTTTTCTTTTTAAATTGTCATGCTGCCGAAACCGCCGTCAACACGGATCAAGGCTCCGGTTACAAAGCTTGATGCCTTTTCTGAAGCGAGCCAAACCGTTGCCCCTTGAAGCTCCTCCGCTTCCCCAAAACGGTTCATAGGTGTATGTCTCATAATACTTTCAATTCTCTCTTTATCTAATATTTTGCGATTTTGTTCAGCTGGGAAGAATCCTGGGATAATCGCATTGACACGAATACCATTTGGTGCAAATTCCCGAGCTAAAAATTGTGTCACGCTATTGATTCCGGCTTTTGATACAGAATACGTAAATACACGTGAAAGCGGTGTTGTTGATGAAACAGAAGAAATATTAATAATGCTTCCTTTACGTTCCTGATCGATCATTCTCTTTCCAAAAATCTGGCACGCTAAGACGATTCCTTTTAGGTTAATTTCCATAATTTTATCATATTCATCCATGCCTAGTTCAAAAAATGGTGTAGAGCTATTTGTTCCAGGTGCATTTAACAGAATATCACACCCGCCAGACCATTGTTCAATTTCATCAGCAAGTCGGTTTAAAGAGTCCTCAGAACTTACATCCGCTTGAAACGCTTTGGCCTCTCCGCCCGTTTTCACTATTTCATTTACCACTTCTTCTGCTTTTTCTAAATTGCGGCCGACAATAGCAACTTTAGCCCCGTGATCTGCCAATCCCTTTGCCATTGCTGAACCTAATACACCATTCCCGCCAATCGCCACTGCAGTTTTTCCTGCTAAATCAAATAATTGTTTCATTTCTCTGCACTCCCCTATTAAAATAAATTGCCGTTTTCATCGAATGGAAAATCGTAAAGATCTGAGATCTGCTCCATATTTGGATGGTTTTTTATAAATCTTAACAGCGGCTCGGAAACTTCAATCTCACTTAACTTTAAAGTGTTTTTTATCCGAACCAATTTAACATTTCTAAAATCTAAAATATTGCATGTTTTTATGGCCGCTTGAAGCGCCTGTTTATCGTTGGGTAATGTTGTTGCAATTTTGGTTGGAGCTACTACGGTTGAAGTTAAACCATTTGCATAGGTTCCTTCTAAGTCCATTTTGTCCAAGAGTCTCTTCGTGGTAAAATCAGCCGTTCCAACTCCATTGGCATTCCCCTCAGAAGCAAGTGTTACATCAAGCACCACCATTTTGTTTACATCCGGACCGCCAGTAGCGTATGGGGTTGGATAACGACCGGTAATATTTGGGTCCATCCCATCCCCGCTGATATTTTTCCCAATTTCGTCAATCACTAAGACATCCAATTGATCGAAAAATAACTTTGGTAATAATGCTTTGGCTTTTATTTGTAAATCAGGTTCTTTTTCAATAATCTCTTCTGGGGTTAATACATCTACAATCGCCACTTTATCAAATGCATTCTCAACCGTAGCAACCCCGAAAAGGAATGGTGTTTTTTCCATAATGATTTTTGCCATTGCCGGTACATTTTCTGCCATATATTTAAAACCCATTTGATGGCATGCCTCGGCTCCTTTTTGTTTCCCCAGGCCAATACTAATCATCTTCATAATGCCGCTTTCTACAGGTCCCCGAAAAGCTGTATGGGGCTTCACCCGATTGATGACGACAATGCCGTCTGCATCTGAAGCATATTTATCGACATAAACCGGTAACCCATTAGGCAGTTCACTAATCTTTACTACTTCCATTGATGAGCGAATCTCACAACCAGCACTTTCCTCTGTAACACCAAGATGTGCTAACACCTCACGCTGACCTTCCGCTGTTGCTCCTCCATGACTCCCCATGCTTGGGACGATAAATGGCTTTGCACCTAACTCTTTTAAAAACTGTACAGTTTCAGCCGTTAATTCTACGATACGGTCAAGTCCCCTGCTGCCAACAGCGATGGCGATCTCCATGCCAGGCTTAACTGTTTTCCTAATATGTTCTTGCTGCAATTTCTCCTTTAAAACTGCACCAAGGTCCGCTATTTCCTTGTCATCAAACTTTACTCTAATCTTTGCCATTTTTGGTACTGGAATATCTTTTAGTAATTCTTGAAGTATACCCACGGACAACACACTCCTTTTCATTATGTAAGTGTTCCTCATTGGAAAAATTCCATGTAAGAAATAAGAAGATTACCTAAAAACATTCTCACTTGTAATCCCTCTCAATATTCAAGCTTAAAAAAGGTTGTGAAGTTATTTTAAATTAATTTGTTTACCAAACAAACTAATTACATGTATAATATCATTATGCTTACTTTCCGTCAATAAATATGTAGCATTATCTACGAAATTTTAAAAAAGGAGCGATTTAATGATTACTGGCGATGCTGCATACATTAAAAAAATCAACCGTTCGTTAATCGTAAGCAAAATTATTGAGCACGGGATGATATCCAGAGCCGATTTAGCGAAAATTACTGGGTTAAACAAAGCAACCATCTCTGTTCAAGCTGCTGATTTATTAGCGGAAGATTTACTTATTGAAACACAGCAGGATCATAAAAACCTTGGAAGAAGGCCCATCATGCTTTCGATCAATCAACAAGCCGGTTTTGTTTTAGGAATTGACCTCGATAAGAATTCGATTACCTTTGCCCTATCTAGTATAAGCGGATCTCTTATTCAGATCGATACGATTGAACTCGAGACTGTTGATTATAATGCTATTTTAGCATTACTGATTAACCATATTAAGGGTTACAAACGGCAATGTTCCCGCACCCGGTATGGCCTTGCGGCTGTGGTGATTGGAATTCATGGTATTGTAAATAATGATGAGATGATTTATTTTGTTCCGCAGCACCACTGGCATAACAAAAACTTAAAAGATGATTTACAAAATGATATTGGAATCCATGTTTATATCGAAAATAATGCTAATTTATGCTCTTTTGCTGAAAAGGTGTACAAACATCATCAATGTGAAAACTTGTTATCGATTAGTTTGTATTCCGGAATTGGGCTTGGGATCATGGTGAATGGTGAAGCTATGAAAGGGTATCACGGCTATGCAGGTGAGATTGGCCATATGATTGTCGTACCTGATGGAGTACCTTGCAGCTGTGGAAATCTCGGCTGCTGGGAGCAATATGCATCGGAGTCAAACTTTATCAAACAATTAGCTCAAAATCTGAACAAACCCAATTTAAGCTATCATGATATTCAACAATTAATCTTGGAGCAAGACCCTGTGATATCTCAGCAAATGCAGCAGTATATAAAGTATTTATCCATTGGACTTAATAATATTATCAATCTGTATAATCCAGAGATTTTAGTCATTAACAGTGAATTGTTACAACTCTATCCCAATGCTGTATCATTAATAAAATCCAATCTGAATTCCACTATTAGCCATTATTGCGAGTTGCTTGTCTCAGACCTTGGAACCCGGGCATGTGCTATGGGAGCTTGTTCCTTTGGGATTAAAAACTTTTTGGAAGTTTCAAAGATCTGTTTAACTATTAATGAGTAGATGGAAGAGAAGAGGCAGCTGTTTCAACAGCTGCCTCTTCTTTAAAACCACTCAGAATATCCTAATTCTCTTAAATGCTTAGCAGAGATGTCTAGGCAATCAAATGGGTCGCGTCCATATGTGTCATCTTGTTCAACTAAGAAATACTGCGCCCCGCTTTCAAGTCCAGCTTCTACAATTGCTTTGATATTAAGATTACCTTCTCCAAGCTCAGCAAATTCAATTGTATTCGTAAAGATATCAAAGAATTTAGACATGTCTTTAAAGTCAACGTTACTTAAATCCATCTGTCCGATACGATAATCTTTTAAGTGCAATAATGAAATCCGGCCTGCATATTGTTTAACAAACTCGACTGGATTTTCACCAGCTCTTTGGATCCAGTGAACATCAAGTTCAAAGCCAAGCTTAGATGTGTTATTTTTAATGAGGTCCAAAAGATAGACACCATCGTATTTTTGGAATTCAAGGTGATGAGTATGGTAGTATAATTCGATACCGTGATCAGCTAATTTATGTGCCATAGCTTCTGCTTTTTCAATAAATTCCATGATTTTATCTTTATGGCCCATAACGGTTAATGGCAGCATCCCGATACGCAGGAAGTTACAATCAAGCGTCTTACAATCACTCACAATTTTATCAAAATCATTCGTTAAGGTCTCACCAGGTGCACCAGGAAGCATTGGCTCTAAAGCGGCAGACATAGCAGCAATTTTAATATCAAAATCTACACTTGCTCTTCTTAATTCTGCCACATTTTCTGGAGTCATCGGAATTTGCGAAACTTCTACCGCATGATAGCCAAGTTCACTTACTTTTCTCATTGTTTCATAGGCACCTAGTTCTTCCACTTTGCCTTTTAACATCATCATTTGGACACCAATTTTACCTTTTTTCACTGCTTATCCCTCCATTTGAATTGATTGTCTTGTTTCAGAAGATTTACGTATAACATCAATCATTTGAATCGCTACTGCTGCTTCTCTAGCATGAACATAGTTGTCAGTATCCTCTTCAATACATTGATGGAATAGGTGAATTAGCTTTTTATGGCTTGCTCCATAATAAAATTTAGTACCAGGAACTTTTGCATCCTCAACTAATTCTTCTTTCTTTCCATCTTCATTTACCCTAGTTAATATACTATCCTTAATGGTAAATTTACCATTTTCTAAAATTACTTGAAGTTCCACACTTGAATTCACGGCATTTGCATTTGTAGCAAAGAATAAACCAGTGGCACCGCTTTCAAATTGCATTCGTGCAGACGCTGTGTCTTCCACTTCAATTCCGTAGTCAAGCAACTGATCCACATTACCTCGGATTGATTCAATCTTTCCGCCTAGCAATTGCATTAAATCTATTGTATGAAGGGCTTGATTGATCATCACACCGCCGCCGGCATATTTCATTTGCCCGCGCCAAGGCTTCGCGTCATAATAGGATTTTGGCCGATACCATGCAACAAGCCCCTTAATTCCCACAATCCTGCCATACTCGCCGCTCTCAACGATTTCTTGCAGCATTTCAAACGACTCATTATATCTATTTTGAAAGCAAACACAAATCTTTATATCGGGATGTTTTTTGCTCCAATTCCACAAGCTCCAGTGCTTCTTTCGTATTTAACCCAAGCGGCTTTTCAAGAAATACATGGATACCTTTTTCGACACATGCCTTTGTTACAGGATTGTGCAGATAATGCGGCAGACAGATATGAACGACATTTAATGCTTCTGATTCCAACATTTCTTGATAGTCGGTATAAAAGCGTGCTTCCGGAACAATGTCTCGTGCACCTTTGTCCAAATCACAAACTGCAGTCAGTTCCACATTCGGGTTTGCTTTTATGGCTGGCAGATGGATGGCTGAAATATCTCCGAGACCAATTAATGCTGCTTTTAACATAAGCTTGTCCCCTTTTTAAAACGAACTCAGGCGCCTTATTTAGCGCCCAGAGTTCGTTTCATGTGTTTGATTACTTTCTAACCGGATATTTACCTTCTTCTACAATACGTTTATTTAATTCTTCTAAGAATAATTCCTCATCAAATGGTACTTCAACTTCTTTTCCTAACCAGCTTGACAGGTGCATGGCATTTGCTAGTCTAACCCCATTAATGCCGTCGCTGCCAGGAGCTAATAATGGTGTGCCTTCCACAATCGCAGAAGCAAAATCTTCTAATACAGCAATGTGCTGACCGCCCCAAACGCTTTCAAATTCAATTACTTCCTCAGTGAAAATATCACCTTGCCCGCCGCCCATAAAGATACTCATCACATCTTGCATGCTCATGGTTGCGCTCATTTCATTTTCAGGCTTATTTAGGCGTTTGATAGTGAT
The DNA here is from genome assembly GCF_005154805.1 of Bacillus sp. S3. Taxonomy (GTDB): domain Bacteria; phylum Bacillota; class Bacilli; order Bacillales; family Cytobacillaceae; genus Neobacillus. Next base: position 1,405,507 of record NZ_CP039727.1, on the reverse strand, counting down.
TTTCTTACTATCATCAACCACGATTTTTCCTTTATCGCCATGGATTTCTAAACGGTCTGTCCCTACTACATCGTGTGTCTTAGTTACAAATACACCAGTAGCACCATTTCCATAATCAAAAAACAGCCGTTACATCGTCCTCAACCACAATATCTCTTTGATAGCCAAAGTTTAATTTTGCATAAACCTTTTTCGGCATGCCGCAGATCCATTGAAGCAGATCAATTTGGTGTGGCGCTTGGTTTACAAGGACACCGCCCCCTTCTCCGCCCCAAGTTGCTCTCCATTCACTTTGATTGTAGTAGCCTTGAGGTCTCCACCAAGTAGTAATAATCCAGTTGGTACTGCGAATGCTGCCAATCTCACCATTATCAATAAGTTCTTTTAGTTTTTTATAAAGTGGATTTGTACGCTGGTTAAAGAAGATGGCAAACTTAAGTTCAGGTTTTGTTGCTGCAAAGTCGTTTAACTCTTTCACTTGTTTTGTATAAACACCAGCTGGTTTTTCCACTAATGCATGAATGTTTCTTTTTAGTGATTCGATTCCCATTTCAGGATGCAGATAATGCGGAACAGTTGTAACAACTGCATCAACATCACCACTTTCAAGCATATCGATATAATTTTCGTAGAAAGGAACACCAGGATATTTCTCTTCTGCTACTTGTTTTTTAGCAGGATCATTATCACAAATCGCACCAATCACCATGTTTTTAACTTTGCCTTCAGCGATGAAATTAGCGTACATACCACCTTCTGCACCTAATCCAATAATCCCTAATCTTACATCTGCCATAATTAAATTCCCTCGCTTTCAATTTTGTTAAGAATTTCTAATAATGCTTCATATTGAAGCTTGTAGCCGCCGGCTCCGTCTAGCCCTTTGTTGTCCTTAATAATGTCTGTTGCATTTTCAAGCTCTAAATCCTTTAATGAATCAAAAAGGACCAAATGTGGCTCAAGTGTTAAAAAGCCTTTATAGCCTGCAGTAATAAATTGAGAGAGAAGTTCGGGAATTTTCCCTTCCCCGGTTCCGCAAACAACATTTTGATTATCAGTCGTTACAGCATCTTTAATGTGGATATACACTACTTCATCTTTTAGTAAATCGTAGCATTCCTGGGTATCCTCACCACATTGTACAAAGTTCGCAAAGTCAAAAATTGCTTTAAAGGACGGTGATTTTACCTCTGTTAAAATCTCGTGACAGCGTCTAGCAATATCGCCATATATATCCTTTTCGTTTTCATGCAATAAAATGATATTGTATTTTTCAGCAATCGCGGCATATTCCTTGATCTTGCGAATGACATCATCACGATACATATCAGGGTTGTCACCCTTTGGAATATAGAAGCTGAAAATACGAATATATTTACAATCTAACAGGTTGCTAATTTGGCATAGGGTTTCAAGCATTTCCTTTTGTTTTGAGAATCCCTCTTCATCATTGATAAATACCTTACCAATTGGCGAGCCAATTGAGGAAACACCAATACCCGCTTTTTGCAAACGCGGCTGAACATTTTCTCTTATATCCTCAACTGTAAAGTCTCCAATGTTTTTCCCATCTATGCCGCGTAATGATAGATACCGCATGCCGAGGTTCGAAAACAACCTCAAGCTGTATATCAAAATCAGACGAGATTTCATCTGAAAAACCAGAAATCAATAAATCTTGATTCATTTATAGGGAATCCTCCTTCTGTTTAGACATGCTGGATGAAAGTTTATTTTTTCGGTAACGAGATGGTGTTACTCCTACTTTTTCCTTAAAATAACGGCTGAAATGGGCAATACTTTCAAATCCTGCTGCACTTGATACTTCAGACAAGGTAAGATTTGGTTCCATTTCTAACAAAAACTTTACCTGATTTAGCCGGCAGCCCATTACATATTCCATCACAGTAAAACCTGTTACCTCTTTAAAAACATGTGAAGTATAATATTTGCTTAAATTAAGCTCAGTCGAAATCCGGTCTAAATTAACTTTTTCAGCATAATGGTCTTTTATCCATGAGGCAATCGCCTCGGCATGAACTTCCTTTTCAGTCTTTTTACTGGTTACATGAGCTAATTCTTGTTGGCTCATTTTATAAATTCTCAAGAGCAATTGTACTAACTCAAGCTTGACTTCAGCCTCTAACAGGTCATTCTTTATGCCTGTCCGCTGCATTTCTTCATCCTCATGTGCCAGCAATCCGGCAATTTTTTTCATCTGGCCGTCAATATACTGGCCTGATTCATTGTATCCTGTTCGTAATAGAAAATTGTTGAGCTTTTTAAATGGATCCAATAAATCAGGGATACCAAGTACAGAGGCGATTTCAGCCATCCATGCTGGTGAAAAGTGCAGCATACTCCTTGTATAAGTGCTCTCTATGTTCGGGTTCGGTTTATGCAATGTCATGCCATCTAAAAGGATAATATCACCAGGATGCAATTCATAAATCCGATTACTGATTAAATACTTACAATCCCCTCCGCAAAAGAAATAAATTTCATATTCATGATGGGAATGAAATTGAATGGAATAGGAATCTACGCCTTGGACCCTGTACAATGCTGTGATCCAGTTATTCATCATTACTTGATTCATAACACCACCCCTTCTAAGTAAGCGTTATCAAATCTTAATATAATTTTAATCCCTCTATACTTAAAAAGCATTCTCCCTAAATGCTTATTTTATAAATAAATTTGACTGATATTGCTTTTTACAATGAAATCTAAGACAACTTTTTCAAAAAAAAAGAGACAAAACCAAGTCCATTCATGGAAAGTTTTGTCTCTAATAAGGAAAAACATGTGAAGCTTACTCCATCCAGTTAGTATGGAATACCCCTTCCTTGTCAACACGTTGGTACGTATGTGCACCGAAATAGTCACGCTGTGCTTGCAAAAGGTTTGCAGGAAGTGTTTCCGTACGATAACTGTCATAATATGCGATTGCACTTGCAAACGATGGAACTGGAATCCCACGCTCAATGGCCACTGCAAGAACTTGACGCAGTGCAGATTGATAGCCTTCAACGATTTCCTTAAAGTATGGATCTAATAATAGATTCGCTAATTCTGAATCGCGGGTCGTATGCCTCTTTAATTTTTTGTAAGAATTGTGCGCGAATGATACACCCGCCGCGGAAAATCATTGCGATATCTCCGTAGCGAAGATTCCAATCATATTCTTCAGATGCTGCACGCATTTGGGCAAAACCTTGTGCATAAGAACAAATTTTGCTCATATATAATGCTTTTCGAACGGCTTCAATTAACTCTTCTTTATTCCCATCAAATGGTTTTACAGCTGGACCATTTAACACTTGACTAGCTTTAACACGTTCTTCTTTCATTGCTGAGATAAAACGGGCAAAAACCGATTCTGTGATAATTGGGAAGCGGCACACCTAAATCTAAAGCGTTTTGGCTTGTCCATTTACCGGTACCCTTTTGTCCGGCAGTATCGAGAATCAAGTCAACCATTGGTTTACCTGTTTCTTCATCCACTTTTGTAAAAATATCTGCAGTAATTTCAATTAAATAGCTGTCTAGCTCTCCCTTATTCCACTCAGCAAACACATCATGAAGTTCTTCTGTGCTTAAACCAAGGACATTCTTCAAAATAAAGTAAGCTTCACAAATTAATTGCATATCCCCATATTCAATTCCGTTATGAACCATTTTCACATAATGACCTGCACCGTTTGGTCCAATATATGTACAACATGGATCTCCTTCAACTTTTGCAGAAATCGCCTCTAAAATTGGCTTTACTAAATCATATGCTTCTTTGTTACCGCCAGGCATAATGGATGGCCCTTTTAATGCCCCTTCTTCCCCGCCGGAAACACCAGTGCCGATAAAATGGAAACCAGCATTTGCTAGTTCTTTATTACGTCTAATTGTATCTTGGAAGAAGGTATTCCCTCCATCTATTAGGATATCTCCTTCTTCAAGAAATGGTTTTAATGAATCGATCGTTCCATCTGTTGCATTACCAGCTTTAACCATTAATAAGATTTTGCGTGGTTTTTCTAATGAATTAACAAATTCTTCAACGGTACGAGCACCGACAAAGTTTTTACCTTCTGCCTCATTCTTCAAAAACGCTTCTGTTTTATCATATGAACGGTTAAAGACTGCAACCGAATAGCCGCGGCTTTCAATATTTAAAAGCAAGGTTTTTCCCCATTACCGCTAGACCAACTACACCAATTTGTTGTTTTGACATATTAAATCCCTTTCCTTTCTAAAAATCAGTATGATCCTATTCTATCCTATTTTTGTTCCTAACTCCTATAATTAAACACTTATTTTACATATGTAATCAAGGAAGAGACCTCAGGTGAGCTCTCCCTTTGCGAATCAATTATCTTTCTAAAAAGAATTTTTCAGCATTAGAATAGCAAATATTCCGTACCATTTGTTCCATATGCTTCATGTTGTTCGGAGCCAAGCCATGCTCAACCCAGTCGCCTAGAATATTACAAAGTATACGGCGGAAATAGTCATGACGGGCGTAGGACAGGAAACTGCGGGAGTCCGTCAGCATACCAATAAAATGGCTAAGTACGCCAACGTTAGCATAGTCCTTCATTTGTCTTTCCATTCCATCGATATGATCTAGGAACCACCAGCCAGAACCTAGTTGAACTTTTCCAGGAATACCTTCTTCATAGAAGTTCCCCATCATACCAGCTAATACAACATTATCTTTTTGATTTAGGTTAAACAAAACTGTTCTTGGTAAGGCATTTTCCTTATCAAGCGCATCTAGGAAGCGGGACAAGCCTTCCGCCATATTCGCTTCACCAACAGAATCAAATCCTGTGTCCGGTCCAATAAGCTCTTTCATTTTTGTGTTGTTGTTTCTCATTGCGCCCATATGGAGCTGCATGACCCATTGTTTTTCAGCATACATTTTTCCTAATTCTTTTAAAACGAAAATTCGATAAGCAACGATTTCTTCGTTTGTAAGTTGCTCCCCGCTTATACGTTTATTGAAAATGGCTTCAACCTGATCCTTGGTTGTTTCCACATACTCCATTTTTTGAATATCATGATCGGAAGCACGGCCACCGTTTTCATGGAAATATTCAACCCGCTGTTTAAGTGCCGCTAAAAATCCATCGAATGAATCTGCCTTAATACCTGAAACCTCAGCTAATTTTTCAATCCAGCTAGTGAAAGTAGGACGATCAATGAATAGCGCACCATCAGGACGGAACGTTGGAGCAATAATCGTTTTAAAAGAATCGTCATTTTTTAAAAGTTGATGATATTCAAGGCTTGAAATCGGATCATCTGTTGTGCCAATAAACTTTACATTAGACTTTTCAATGAACGCTCTTGCGCTATATTCTGGTTTCTGTAACTTTTCATTACATTTATCCCAAATCTCACGCGCAGTTTCCGGACTTAGCAATGTATCAATGCCGAAATACATTTTCAATTCTAATTGTGCCCAATGATAAACAGGATTTCCGATTAAATGAGGCATTGTTTCTGCCCAAGCTTCGAATTTCTCCCAATCAGAAGCATCACCGGTAATGTATTTTTTCCGATACGCCATGCATCCGCATTGTCCGCCATTTATAATGGTCTCCCCCAAGCCATATTTGAGTAATATTTTCATATGACTTATTTTCCCATACTTCTTGAGGATTTAAGTGACAATGGAAATCAAAGATTGGTGCTTTTGATGCTGCATTTTCATATAGTTTTACGGCTGTCTCCGAATTTAACAAAAAGTGTTGGTCCATAAATGCTTTCAAAGTATTCCTCTCCTTTTTCTTCGTTAATTATTATTTACAGCAGTGACTGTAACCCCTTACAGAAACAGGATAAAATATTTTTTAAATTTAATTTTATTTAATTTGTTTATTAAACAAATTAATAATACAATTACCATATCATGATTAGTTTGCTTCGTCAATTGACAATTTATGAATTAATTTAAATATGCTAAACCATGCTTGCCATTAGCTGTTATAATAGTAGTAGATTGTTTGAAAGGGAAACGCCGATTGGCGTGTCCCTGGGATAGGATAGTATCCTTTCCTATCCGTTTAGAAATGGAGGATAAGAATGGTTACCGGTGATGCGGCTTATATAAAAAAAATTAATCGCTCCTTAATTATCCGAGAAATTGTAAAAGAAGGAATGATTTCAAGAGCAGACTTATCGAAGGTTACTGCTCTAACACGAGCAACGATCTCAGCACAAGTAGCAGACTTACTAGATGAAGGATTAATTGTCGAAACACAACTAGAGCATAATCATGTCGGCCGGAAGCCAATCATGCTATCTTTAAACGGACAAGCTGGGTATGCACTTGGAATTGACTTGGATTATGGTCAACTATCTTTTACCCTATCTAATCTTCTAGGTCAGCCTATTTCTTCCACTACTATTGAAATAGATACTACAGACTACTATGAGATTCTGCATCTCCTAATGGAGCAGATTCAAAAATACAGATCTGAGTGTACAGACAGCCGTTACGGAATTGTTGGAATTGTCATTGCTATTCACGGCCTTGTCGCTAGAGACGAACTTGTTCATTATGTCCCAAAATTCAAGTGGCATGATGTCCACTTAAAAAATGATTTAGAAAAAGTGCTGGGCATCAATATTTATCTTGAAAACAATGCGAATCTTTCCGCTTTTGCCGAGAGAGTTTTTGTTCACCATGAAACGAATAATCTTTTATGTGCTACTCTTTACTCCGGAATTGGTCTTGGGATGATGATGAACAGCGAATTTTTTTCGCGGCCATGACGGGTACGCAGGTGAAGCTGGTCACATGATTATCATGCCAGGTGGGAAGCCGTGCAATTGCGGAAACAATGGATGCTGGGAAAAGTATGCCTCAGAATCAAGCATCTTTGAATATCTTTCTGAAACAAGAAAGATTAAGAATCTTACCTATGAACAAATTCAAAAATGGCTTGATGAAGGTGACGAAGAGGTACACGAGTTGCTGGAGCAACTAATTTACTACCTTTCAATTGGGTTAAATAATATGATTAATATGTACAATCCAGACGTACTTGTTTTGGATAGTGAATTGCTGCGGATGTATCCGAACTCTTTGGATAAAATCAGTAAAAACTTACATTCCTCCATCAGCCACTATCGCGAACTATTGATCTCGTCAATTGGGAAAAAATCCAGTGGTCTTGGAGCATGCGCACTTGCTATTAAACATTTTCTTGATGTCCCAATGCTGAATTTATCTTATGAAGTACAAACCTCAGAAAATGAAAGCGCAATCAGCTGATTTGAATTTATTTTAAAAAAAGAACCTCCAATAGCTGCTGCTATTAGGAGGTTCTTTTCATTATGCACTTTTTAAACTGTTAGAAGCTCTTGTTTTCAATTTCTTCTACAATTTTATTGTAACGATCGTCTGATAAATTATAAACAACAATTAAAATGACACATGCAATCAAGTTAAATCCTGCCGGAATAAGGAACATCAAGCCTTTTATCCCCAAAAGGGTATCAGCAGTTTGCTGTACATTTGGAACATAGCCAATCAATCCAAGGGCAACACCAGGAATAAACCCGGCAAGTGCTTGTGCAAGCTTACGGAAGAAGCTGTAAGAAGAATAAACAACACCCTCAGTCCGTTCTCCTGTCTTCCATTCGTGATAATCAATTGTATCTGCCACCATAACCCACGGTAAACCAAGTGCAAAGCTTAATCCAAAACTTCCGATTGAAAGTAAGGTAAGGAAGGTTGGAACACTTGCTGGCAGAACAAAGTTCAATGCGTCTGCAACGATGCCAATGATAAGGCCTATAATGAATGTTTTTTTCTTGCCAAACTTTTTAACAAATGTTGGAATAAAGAATGAACCAACAACAGCAATTCCTACACTAGTAAATGAAAGTAATGCCATAAGACCTGTATTATTTAAATTATATTGTAAGTAGTAAAGCTGTACAGCGGTGCGAAGGTTACTTGCTGCCACCATAAATAAACAAACAAAACAAAGAGCAATTAATGGTCTATTACTTAATAATAATTTAAATAAACGTGACATTGGAATTTTATCTTTACCTGTTTTTGGTTGACCAACAACATTTTCTGTTGTATTGCGATAGCAAATATAGTGGAAGATTACACCGGCAACAGCCATAATTGCGATTCCTACTGCATATCCAGTTTTTACATTTTCAAAATGTGATATGATTGGGATTACAGTCATCCCCGAAATTAACAAGGCAAATTGGCTGCCAATCGCTCTAAATGATCCAAGGGAAGCACGGTCTACCGAATCCTGGGTCATGGAAGCTGCAAGCGATCCGTAAGGGATATTAACAATAGAGTAAGCAAGGCCAAAAAGCATATAAGTGATAAAAGCAAAGGCTATTTTGCCGCCGCCCGAAAAGTTTGGAGCAGTAAACGAAATAATAGTCATAACAGCTAGTGGAATGGAACCAAATAATAGGAACGGCCGGAACTTACCACGTTTCCCTATTTTCCGTTTATCAACAAAGGCGCCAACACTTGAATCGGCAAACGCATCAAAAATTTTCGAAATTAAAAATACTAAACCTCCCCAATAAGCTGAGATCCCCAAAACGTCTGTATAAAACTTAAGCAAATAAATTTGCCCCATATCAAACATGAATCCGTTACCAACATCACCCAAACCATAGGAGACTTTTTCTTTTAAAGTTAATTTCTTTGCGCTATTACTTTCCATGAAACTGCGCTTCCTTCCTTTTAAGTTGGTGGTGTAATTTTCCACCTGTAATCCTTTTCAAAACTAGTTAAACCGATTACATTTACCTATAATATAAAACACATAGTTAAATTTGTTTAATGAACTAACTAATTAATTTACATTAGTAGAATACCACCAACGATATTATTCGTCAATAAATTTTGTAAGCGGTTATCTTTGAAAATTATACCGCTTTTGGAATTTATACTTTTTTATCTCTGTTAAAATAAAGGCTCTGTTAAATTTATTGTTGATTTTGTACCACTGTTGATTGGAGCGGCTGTAGCAGAAATCAACAGCCATGCTTAACAGAGCCAAAATAAAAAAACCCGATCACCATTTTCATGAGTAATCGGGCCTGCCGTGAGTGAATCATAATTAGATTCAAAAATGTGGTTTAGTTTTGTATCTTTCTTCTTTCAGCCAAATCAGTGCTTAATTGAAGTGTACGTTTCTTATTCAAAGGATATAAGAAAACTAAAATTAAGAAAATCACAGCAAGTATGATTGCTGGCACTAAAGTACCTAGTGTATGAATCCCTTGTAAAGCTTCTTGAGTTTGAGTTGCAGATGTTGAGTTATAACCGACTGCTGCAATCGCAACACCGCCGATTCCACCTGCAATAGCCTGCCCCACTTTACGAGCAAAGGAATAGATTGAGTAAACAGTACCATCTTCGCGTAAGCCAGTTAAATATTCATGATAATCGATTACGTCTGTAACAAATGCCCAAACAACCAAGTTAAAGAAAGCGTATCCAAACATTGCTACTGTTAATATTCCAATAAATTGATTTTCATGTAAGTTTGGTAAGAAGTATAAAAGCGCATAAACAACAGTTGAAAGTAACAGCCCAGCTGCCGCGGTTTCTTTTTTACCAAATTTCGCTACTAACGGCTTTACCATCGGCATTGCAACAAAGACAGTAGCGGTTTGTAATAGTCCAACCATACTTAATGCCTTTGCGTTTCCAAAATAATCTTTAAACAAATACACGTTGACTGCACCAATCATCATAAAACAGACCATGAAAGTAAGCGATGCGATAAGAATCCACATTAATGGTTTATTTTTCCCAAGACCTTTAACAGTCTTTCCGAAATTTACCTTTGGCTTGTCATTTTCATCAGCAACAATCCGTTCAGTAGTCATTTTATAACATGCCATATAACAAGAAATTGATAGAAGTCCGAAAATAATAGCACCCAATAGGAATTGGTTGGCATCTGCTTTATTGTCAACAAACAAAATTAATGGTCCGACTACATTAATGATTAATCCAGCTAAGTTTGCACCTAACGTTCTAAAAGTAGATAAAGTTGTACGTTCAACAGGATCATTCGTAATTACAGAAGCCATTGAGCCATAAGGAATATTTACCGTACTATATAGTGTTCCCCATACAATATATGTGACAAAAGCCCAGGCTAGATAAAATCCATTAGACATACCTGGAATATGAACAAACATTAACACACCTGAGACTACAAGCGGGAAAGACATTCTGAAAATCCACGGTCTAAACTTGCCATTTTTTCCAGGCTTCCTTGTATCAATAAAACGGCCCCAAGTAACATCCGCTACAGCATCCCATAAACGGGCAACTAAAAAGAGTATGCCAACAGTTGCTGCACTAATATGGAAAACATCTGTATAGTAAACCATTAAGAATGAAACTTACGAGAATGAAGAAGAAATCATTTCCCCAATCACCAAACATATAGCCTAGTTTATCTTTCATACCAAAAGGACGTACAGCACTACCACCCGTATTTGTTGCTCCAGTTTCAAATTTTCTAGCAGGTTGACCCATTCTTTTCCCCTCCATTGATAAGCTGTATTTAGGAGCTTCCCCCTATAATTCGCCTAATTTCTCTAATTTTCAATCTTGTAAACCCTTCCAAACACATTAAAAAAAACTCTCTTTCCAACTCGAGATTGGTTTATAATTCCATTAATTTGTTTATTAAACTTACAAATTAATTTGTAAACTTAGAATACCATCCATTTTTTTATTCGTCAACCATTTTTGTAAGCGCTAATATAAAAAAATTTAGAATATTATTCCTTCTTTTGATGATTAGCGTCGGCTGACCTTCCTTCAATGATTACACGATCAATATCAAGGTACGGTTTGCCGATAATTGCCTCATTTGTAACAATCTTTACTGTTTCTTTCTTTTTTTCTCTCATTAAATCAAACCTCCATTTTTTTATAGTTTGTGCAAATTTTTAATTGTTAGCCCTGTATCATGGTCAAACGTCACTTAATGTTCAAGATTTTCACCGATTGTTCAATATTGAGCATGCAGAACTTTTCTATAATGAATATAACGAACTACAATTACATAGATGGGTTGTGTTGAAATGGAAAAGTTGCTTTATATAACAGCGAATCCAAAAGGTCTGGAGAAATCAAAAGGAATGCAAATTGGTGAAGCATTTCTTGATGCTTTTCAACAGGTACGCCAAGACGTAAAGATAAAGAAAATGGATTTGTTTACTTTGGATTTTCCACAAATGGACGCTGATTTAGTATCAGCAAGAGGAAAGTTGGCTGGATACGGATATACAATGGAACAATTATCAGATGTAGAACGAGAAAAAATCTTAAAAATGCATGCCCTTACTGATGAGTTTATTACGTATGATTATTATGTTTTTGTGTCACCTATGTGGAACTTAAGCTCTCCTGCCATTTTAAAGGCCTTCCTTGATAATTTATTTGTATCGGGAAAAACTTTTGCACACACTCCGGGTGGACCGAAGGGGCTGCTTTCAAATAAAAAGGCAGTCCATATCCAAACAAGAGGCGGACAATATACCGGCACCCCAATGCAGGAATTGGAATCCGGCGACCGCTATTTAAAAATTGCCCTCCGCTTCTTGGGGATTGATGTGATGGACACAGTCATTGTGGAAGGATTTGACCTTAATCCACAAAAAGTACCTGAAATACTAGCAAAGGCCAAAAAAGCTGCCAGCCTGGCTGCTAAAGAATTAGCGAATGGCATTGCAGTTCAAATGTGATGAATGATTGGAAAAGCTTCCCCCAACGGAAGCTTTTTTATTTTCACATTGTTTTACTTTCTGACTTTGTAAAAATTATCAAATTCATAGTATAATTGGTATGCTTTTATTTATTCAACTATTGCCAATAGGATAATCGACTTTTATTACTTTATCAGGAGAATTTACATGCTAAAAGATTTTGTCTCAAATGCTGCACTCTTAATTGCTTCCTTTTCAATGATGGGAGTAGTTTTTAAGGATAAACCATTACACGTTTCTTCGCCCTTAACATCAAGACTCTATTGGGGGCTTAGTTTTGGGATATTAGGAAATATTTTAATGTTGTTTAGTATTCAAGTTAGTTCAAACATCATTGCGGACTTACGCCATTTGGCTATTGTCATTCCAGCCGCATTCGGCGGTTATTTACCAGCCCTCATAGCTGCTTCTCTAATTGCAATAGGAAGAATCATCTTTTTTGGCTTTAGTCAGGCTTCCATCCTTCCATCTGTCGGTGCACTACTCATTGGTATACTATGTGGTGTCATCTCAAAATTAAAGATTCATAGTACTTTAAAGGCTTTTATCATGAACCTGATTGGATTACTTATTATTTCAACCATCTTCATCGTAAGAATTGATGATTTCCATATTTTAAAAAATGTGTTAACCCTACATTATCTTATTTCATTGATTGGAGGATTTATTGCTTATCATTTTTTTGTGTTTGTAGTGGATTCAAATAAAGCACATAATCAGTTAAAAGAAAGTCTATTAAAATTAAAAGAGACAGAAGAACGTTTTCGATTAATAGCAGAATACTCCAGTGACATGATTACCATGCACAATGAAAAATCGGAGTATATCTACATTTCACCAGCTGTGGGCGAAATCATCCATTTTGAGTATCCAGAACTATTAGGGAAAAAAATGGAGAATTTTATTCATACCGATGATCTCGAGCGTATACATGAGATGTTTTTAAAAGCACTTCATGATGGTGTTGCTGAGTGTACTTATCGTTATCGTTTGAAGGCTGAGGGCTATGTTTGGATCGAATCAACGCTAAAAAGTGTCCATTTTCAAGAAAATGGCAGTAAACGCGTCATTATTGTTTCCAGAAATATCACCGAACGAAAACAAACCGAACAAAAATTACAAGAAGCAAATGAACTGCTCAATCGTCTCTCCTATATGGATGGTTTAACAGGGATTTCAAATAGGAGATATTTCGATGAGGCCCTTGAGCAAGCATGGTCAGACTCTTCATCCTTACAATCACCCGTATCCTTGATCATGTTCGACATTGATTATTTTAAAAAATACAATGATACCTATGGGCATCTAACAGGAGACTTTTGCTTACAGACCATTGCCCAAGCCATAAAAGAATTATTTTCAGAGAATTCAGGCTATACCTTTTGCCGTTATGGAGGAGAAGAATTTGCCCTAATCTTACCTGGTACCAGTATAGAGGCTGGAATGAATGTGGCGCAAACTATTCAAAAGACAGTGCAGAAACTTAAAATTCCCCATATTAGTTCAGAAATTGCTGATACTGTCACCTTAAGTATTGGGTTAGCCACGTTGATACCCTTAGCATCGTCAAACCCGCAAACATTAATAAAAGCGGCTGATTCTGCCCTTTATGATTCTAAAACAAAAGGCAGGAATACTGTTTCAATTGAATCCATAGAAACAAGGAAGGCCTAATATAGTGCCTTCCTTATTTTCGGCAAATATCTAAACAAAATTTATATACTTTCTAAATATTTAGCGAATTTTGTTGTAACTTGTGGAAAATACATGTAAAATTTCCCTATCAGGCCTTTTGGATGGTGATAGAAATGGAAATTACGAAGCACCTTTTCTTAAATCTCTCCCTTTTGATTATACTTCTTCTGATTTGTTTGATATTTTTGGAAAAAAATAATAAATTCACCCTTTCTAAACCCTCCATTATATTTTTTTTTATTGTAACATTATGGTTATCTATTCAATTTTCCTATAACCCGGTTCCCTCTGCCAGGTTCGATTTAAGGATCATTCCTTTGGTTCTGGGGGGGCTATATGTTGGAATTGGCCCCATCCTTGGTGTAACAATTATTCTTTTGAGGGGCTTTTATGGTTTGGATTTAGGGTTCCTCCTTACACTTGTCCTTTATTTACCAATTTCTTTTATACTGCTAAAATTATATCCATGGTTTTTAAAATTGGCTCCCGAACGCCGAATCCTTGTTACCGTTTGTATGGGAATGATCCTTGGGGTTATAACAGTCTTTGGAATGAGTTTTTATTTTTCTGATTCCATTCAATTTGATGCTTGGTTTGCCTACCTTTTCATCCCATCATTTGGGATTGGAATTATTTCATATGGAATTGAATTTGTTCGAAAAAACAATCAAATGCAACAACAGTTGATTAAGGCAGAAAAATTGAAAGCAGTCGAACAAATGGGAGCCGCAATTTCACATGAAATTCGCAATCCATTGACCGCTGCCAGCGGGTTTGTTCAACTTTTACAGGATGATTATCTTTCAAGGCAAAAAAGAAAAGAATACTTATCCATTGTGAAGGAGGAATTACATTCTGCAGAAAAAGTCATTCAGGATTATTTGACCTTCGCGAAACCATCCTTGGAGACATTAGAAGAACTGAATGTAAAAAGTGAACTCCGGCAAATTATTAATATCCTTCAGCCTTTGGCGAATCAGAATTCAGTTGAAATTATTACAGATTTTTCTGTAATAGGGTTTATAAAGGGCGACGTACAAAAATTCCGTCAGTGTTTTGTAAATGTGATAAAAAATGCAATTGAATCAATGCCTTCGGGCGGGTATTTAACCCTTTCAACGGAATTTAGCCAAAACTACGTAACCATCAAAGTGAAGGATACAGGAGTTGGGATGACACCTGAACAACTTGAACGATTAGGGGAACCCTTCTATTCTACAAAAGGAAAAAAGGGAACGGGTCTCGGCATGATGGTTGTATATAGTATTATCCGTGCAATGGATGGTTCGGTCTGGGTAGAAAGTGAAGTCGGAAAAGGCACAACCTTCCTTTTTGAATTTCCTACCATTACATCCATCCTAAAAGCCGGCAGATCCTAGTCATCTGCCGGCTTTTAATTGTTTAGCTCCAGTGCCAAAGGACGCTTCTACTTTTCTTATTTTCCAATAAACATTTGTGTCCAGTGTTTTCCAGTATCTTCAAATCCTACCCCGATATGAGTAAAATTTGAACTTAAAATGTTTTTACGATGTCCTTCACTGTTCATCCAAGCAGTTACGACCTCTTGTGGGGTCCGTTGCCCTTGAGCGATATTTTCGCCCGCAGATTTATAGGTTACACCAAAATCTCTCATCATGTCGAATGGCGACCCATAAGTTGGGCTTGTATGTGAAAAGTAATTTTTTTGCTGCATATCCAATGATTTTTTTTGGGCAACGCCATTTAGCTGTGAATCAGCTTTTAAAGCTGGAAGCCCGTTTTTACTTCGCTCGGCATTTGTCAGGTCGATTACCTGCTGCACATACTTACTCACTGCTCCTGTGGCAGGTGCATTATTTTTCGGCTGTGCCGCTGGTTTTGGTGCCGGTTTTGTCTTTTGCTGTGCCGGTGTCACAGGCTGGGTCTGTTTTGGTGCTGGTGCCGCCGGTTGTGTTTGCTGTGGTGCCGGTGCCGGTGCCGCTGGTTGTATTTGCTGTGGTGCTGGTGCCGGCGTTGGTGCATTTCCAGTCGGTTTTTGCTGCTGTATAAACGGCTGCGCCTGCTGGATTAGCCAATTTCCTTGTCTAGGGTCGATGCGGATATACTGATATTTGGCGTCTTGGATTAATACCGCTCTCGTATGTGGATATTGATCACTGTTTAAAGTTGTTTGATATGCGGAAATCATATCCCGATTATTTTTTCTAACCTTTTTTCGATCATTAAACAGATTTGCATCGAGATCACTTTCACTATTGTTCCGATTTGTATAATCCTCTGTTAGGAGACCATTGTGATCAATCCCGTCATCTCTTCCATTTCGAACATCAAGAAAATGGTTATCCCTGTCCGTTGTATTCATCCCTACCTGGTCGGTCGTCTGATCATTTATTTGATCATTATTATTGTTATTACAAGCAGCAAGTCCCACTGTTAGGATAGCTGTTACAATTAACCCAACTGGTTTTTTTATCAATTGAAAACCCCCCTTTTTAAAAACTCTCTTGCCTTCTTATTTTTCATTTTTTCAGGGAAGTTATTAATGGTAATATCCGTTATGGATAAAAAAAGCCTTGAAAGTAAAAAAACAGACGCCATCGCATCTGTTTTTTTACAATTCTTCATCGTTTCATTTGTATCAAAAATTTATAACGGTCCGCACGGAAAACAGATTTTACATATTCTACAGGCGTGCCGTCACCTAAATAGGCAGTCCTTTGAATATGCATAACAGGAGCACCGCTCACAATATTTAATAATTCCGCTTCATTTTGACTTGCGATCGATGACTCAATAACCTGTGAAGCACTTTCGATTCGCAAGTTCAAATTTGCTTCGATATATTCGTAAAGAGAATGGACCGTAATTTGTTCCGTAAGCCCTGTTATTAAGGCTGTTGAAAAATAATTAGTTTCTATTGCCATTGGCACATCATCTGCTAAACGAATCCTCTGTATTTCATAAACAGCTGCGGATTCCGGAATGTTTAATTGATCGGCAATCTGAATACCAGCAGGAATAATTTCAAACTTCAGAAGCTGACTCCCAGGAGTAAGACCTCTCGCTCTCATATCTTCAGTAAAGCTTGTTATTCCTTGCAGAGGCTGTTCAATTTTCCTCTCAGCAACATAGGTTCCCTTCCCTTGAAACCGATATAAATAACCTTCATTCACTAGCTGGGTAAAGGCCTGTCTAACTGTCATCCTGCTGATTTGGTACTTCTCAGCATATTCCCTTTCAGGAGGAAGAGCATCGCCAGGCATTAATTCACCCTTTTCAATTAACCCTTTAATGTGCTCCTCAAGCTGATAATATAGTGGTATGGGGGAATTTTTGTTTAACATTCTCCTTACTTTCACCCTTCTATTTTAACTTTAATATGACAGGCTTTCATTTTTTCGATTCTGTCATTGGGGGATGAAAAATGGATTATTGACGATGAGTCTTTAAGCCTGAAACTGCTGCTTTATCAGCAATAATTGTGACACTCGGATGGTTTTTCAACACAGAGGCAGGAAAACTTTCAGTTACATCCCCCTCCAAAAGTTTACTCATTGCATCGTTCTTTGTTTCACCCGATACTAAAAGCAGAATTTCTTTGCTTTTCATAATAGTAGAAATTCCCATTGTAATGGCTTTTGTTGGTACATCTTCAATGCGCTCAAAGAACCTTGCGTTTGCCTCAATTGTGGAAGGAGCAAGTTCGATTACATGTGTTTGAGATGTAAAGGACGTCCCCGGTTCATTAAATCCAATATGGCCATTGCTGCCAATCCCAAGAACTTGCAAATCAACTCCTCCTGACCCCGCAACCAATGATTCATAACGGGTACATTCTTCTTCGTTGTCTTGATTGGTTCCGCTCGGAACGTTAGTGTTGTTTTTATCAATATCAATATGATTAAATAGTTTTTCATCCATAAAGAATCGATAGCTGTTTGGATCATCACCTGCGAGACCAATGTATTCATCCAAATTAAATGTAGTTACATTTCGATAAGAAGTTCCATGTTCCTTATGGTCTTCAATTAACTTGTTGTATGTTCCTACAGGTGTTCCACCAGTAGCAAGTCCTAATTTAATGCTAGGATTTTGACGAACCTTTTCAATAATATACTCTGCTGCTTTCTGACTCATCTCTGTGTAATCCTTCACTTCAATTATTTTCATCGTTAGTTTTCCTCCCTTTTATACGAAAGTGTTCCACGGCAAAATGTCAAAGAGACATTCATATTCTCATCAAGAATCACGATATCTGCATCCTTCCCCACAGCAATGCTTCCCTTTCTATCAAATACACTCAACTGCTTTGCCGGATTAACGGATGCCATTTCAATTGCTTCCTCAAGTGAACAACCTGTGTATGTCAGCATATTTTTTACGGCATGTCCTAGTTTTAAAATACTGCCGGCAAGCGTTCCATCAGCAAGGACTGCCTTTCCATCTTTAACGGTAACTTCTTGCCCGCCAAGGTCATACATCCCATTTTTCAAGCATTTCGCGCGCATAGAGTCAGTAATTAAAATTAAACCTTCACTCTGTTTATTTTTGTATGCCAGGTTTACCATATCCGGATGAACATGAACACCGTCTACGATAATTTCTGCTTTTAATTCTTTTCGTAAAAAAGCAGCCCCCACTACACCTGGTTCACGATGATGCAGCCCTCTCATTTGATTGAAAAGATGGGTTACGTGATTAGCCCCTGCCTCAATGGCTTCGTCAACCTGTTCAAAGGTTGCATCCGTATGACCGATAGAGGCAATAATACCATTTTCCTTGAGGAAGCGGATCATTTCCAATCCACCCGGCTGCTCTGGTGCCAGTGTAACAAGTTTTATTGTTCCACCGGACAACCTCTGCCACTCTTTAAATAATCCGAGATCAGGATCAACAATATGCTGAATTGGCTGGGCTCCTGCTTTTTCGGCATTTACAAATGGCCCTTCAAGATGCAGTCCAAGGATTTCGGCCTTTCCGTTAGATGACTGCGTTTCAATATACTCTGCGGCATTAAGTAAAGCATGTTCTATTTGTTTTCCTTCTTGGGTCATTGTAGTGGCTAAGAAACTTGTAGTCCCTTCTTTAGGCAGTGCAGCAACCATTGTATCTAATGCTTCCTTCGTTCCATCCATAGTGTCCGCGCCATTAACACCATGGATATGCACATCAATAAAACCTGGAACTGCCTGACAATGGGGAGGAATCTCAATCACCTCAAAACCCTCTTCGGTCTCTAGGTCTTCCAATGTACCAAGTTCTGCTATTTTTTCATCTTTTAATTTTATATATCCATTTTCAATTATTTTATCTTCTGAATAAATTCGAATACCTTTAAGTAACATAGGATTAACATTATGGACCATCTTTCAATTACTTCCTTTCCGAAACTATCTTCATTTTACCTTTTAAAAGTATAGTTGTCTATACCAATTAATATTTGTAAAGATAGGCTTTTATCTTCATTCATTTTTTCCATCATTCCTTTAATAAAATTCTTTCCTATTTTCAATTTTTACATCCATAAATGAAATCGACAGGCACGTAGTCCTGTCGATTTGGTTAAGCATATAATTTTGATTCTTCGTTTTGAAAAAAGCTTTTCATCGCATGGAACACATCAGCTTTTTGTTTAAGAATATAATACCGGAAATGTTCATCCTTGATGTTCTTATATGCGGACATTAAGGTCGAGTGGCGATTATATTGATTGACTTCCCCATAGCCAAACATATTTGATACCTTCATTAATTCTTCTACAAGCTTCACACAACGGGCATTATCCGATGTAAGATTGTCACCGTCTGAAAAGTGGAATGGATAGATGTTGAACTTTCGTGGATTGTATTTTGCCTCAATAATCTCTAGAGCTTTGCGGTATGCAGATGAACATATGGTTCCACCGCTTTCTCCTTTTGAGAAGAAATCTTCTTCTGAAACGACTTTTGCCTCTGTATGGTGCGCGATAAACTCTATTTCAACTGTTTCATATTTTGTTCTCAAAAAGCGTGTCATCCAAAAGAAAAAGCTGCGGGCCATATACTTTTCCCAAATACCCATACTGCCGCTCGTATCCATCATCGCAATGACGACCGCTTTCGAATCCGGTTTAACCACTTCATTCCACGTCTTAAATTTCAGATCGTCTTTATAAATAGGGTGGAATGCTGGTTTCCCGCTCATGGCATTACGTTTGAAAGCAGACATCATGGTCCGTTTTTTATCAATGTTCCCCATTAATCCTGTTTTTCTAATATCGTTGAATTCAATATTTTCAACGAGATGCTCTTGTTCCTCTTTTTTCTTTAAATTCGGAAGTTCTAATTGCTTAAATAATGCCTCTTCGAGCTCCATTAATGACACTTCTGCTTCAAAATAATCTTCTCCGGCCTGGTCCCCTGCCCCTTGGCCTTTACCGGGACCCTTTTGTCCGCTGGAACCGTCACGTGCTACTACATCCCCGACTTGACTGTCACCGTCACCCTGGCCCACGTGTTTGTTTTTGTCATAATTATAACGAATCTTATATTCGTCCAATGAACGAATCGGAATTTTTACCACATCTCGACCATTAGACATAATTATGCTCTCTTCTGTAATTAAGTCTGGAAGATTGTTGCGAATTGCCTCCTGGACTTTTTCCTGATGCCGTACTTGGTCATCGTGGCCTTTGCGGTGGAGGGACCAATCTTCTCGAGAAATCACAAATTGATGGTTATCGGTTGACATTCCAAACCCCTCCTTATGAAATTAATTAGACTACATTGCACACTTTTTTAGCAGCTACATAAGATAACGCGAGTGAAAAAAGTCATATAAAGTATAGATTACTTTATCCTATGCAGAGATAAAGAATAATTTACAAGTAATTTCGACAATTGGTTTATCGCCTATGAAATTGGACGAGGTTTAACAGATTGAAAAAAATAGACTGACAGATACTTTCTGTCAGTCCTCCTATTTTAATTCTACCCCTCATTATCTATTTAATAAGCTTCCAACATACCTTAATAATTCATTTGCCGATGTTGAATTATATCCATGTTCATCAACTAAACGAGCAACAACATCGTTGATTTTCTTTAATTGCTGTTCATCTGGTGTTTTTGAAGAAGTCGTAATCTTGACAACATCCTTAAGATCTGCAAACAGTTTCTTCTGGATGGCCTCTCTTAGGCGGTCATGCGAATTATAATCAAACCTTTTCCCTTTTCTTGCAAAGGCGGAAATGCGGATTAAAACTTCTTCTCTGAAAGCTTTTTTCGCATTTTCAGAGATGCCAATTTGTTCTTCAATCGACCTCATTAATTTTTCATCCGGATTAATTTCTTCTCCTGTCAGAGGATCTCGAAGTTTAGCTTTATTACAATACGCTTCCACATTATCAAGATAATTGTCCATGAGCGTTTTAGCAGACTCTTCATACGAATAAACAAACGCCTTTTGAACTTCCTTCTTTGCAATATTATCATACTCTTTTCGTGCTAAAGAGATATAATTCATATATCGGTCGCGCAGTTCAGCGGTAATGGATGGATGTTGGTCAAGCCCGTCTTTTAATGATCTTAATACGTCTAATGCGTTAATGGAAGGTACTTCCTTGCGAATAATCGTCGAGGAAATACGGTTAATCACATAACGCGGATCAATTCCGCTCATCCCTTCATCTGGATACTCGCGTTTAAGTTCCTCTACATCAGCTGTATTAAAGCCCTCTACACTCTCTCCATCATAAAGACGCATTTTTTTCAGTAAATCAATATCACCCTTTTTTGGTTCCTTTAAGCGTGTTAAGATGGTAAACATCGCCGCCACTTTTAATGTATGTGGGGCAATATGAACATCTGAAACATCACTTTCGTTAATCATCTTTTCATATATTCGTTCTTCCTGTGAGGCCTTTAAGTTATATGGAATCGGCATAACGATAATTCTGGAATGAAGTGCTTCATTTTTCTTGTTGGAAATAAAGGAACGGTATTCTGTTTCATTTGTGTGCGCGACAATGAGCTCGTCAGCGCTTATTAAGGCAAACCTTCCTGCTTTAAAGTTTCCTTCTTGGGTTAAAGATAGCAGGTGCCAGAGGAATTTCTCATCACATTTTAACATCTCCTGGAACTCCATCATCCCGCGGTTCGCTTTATTAAGCTCACCATCGAAACGGTAGGCACGGGGATCTGATTCAGAACCAAATTCGGCAATGGTGGAGAAATCAATACTTCCTGTTAAATCAGCGATATCCTGAGATTTTGGATCGGATGGACTGAACGTTCCGATGCCTGTTCGTTTATCCTCAGAGAAGAAAATTCTTTCTACTAAAACATCTTCAATTCTGCCCCCGTATTCCTTCTCAAGGCGCATCATATTAAGCGGCGAAAGATTTCCTTCAATCCGGATACCATACTCCTCATGGAAATCAGCACGCAAATGATGGGGAATTAAGTGCAGTGGATCCTCGTGCATTGGGCAGCCTTTGATGGCAAAAACAGAGCCTCGATCGGTATGCGAATAACCTTCTAATCCCCTCTTTAACATCGTAACAAGTGTAGATTTCCCGCCGCTGACTGGCCCCATTAACAATAAAATCCGTTTCCTGACATCCAGCCTTTTGGCTGCTGGATGAAAATACTCTTCAACAAGCCTCTCCAATGATTCTTCTAATCCAAATAATTGATTGCTAAAGAATTTGTACTTCTTCGTCCCTTTTACTTCTTCAATTCCGGCATCCTTGATCATATTATAAACTCGAGAATGTGCAGATTGTGCTACCCATGGCTTTTCCTTTAACAACAATAAGTAATCGGCAAATGAACCTTCCCAACGCAGTTTTTCCTCTTCTTCACGAAACATCTCGATTTTTTTTAGAATATCCATATATACCCTCCCCCTGTAGCTTAATCAGAGACGATTAATATACTCTATGCACTTAATCCTTTGAACATGCGTAACCATATTGCGTTACCATCTATCTTTTTTATTTTAATAAAAGGAATATTGCACTTTTCATTTCTTAAAGATAGGCTATAATAAAACTATATGTTTAACATGAAAAATCGGATAAATTAAGGAGGACATTACATATCATGAATACTTTCATCGTTGTTTTAGTCATGATCGCATTCTTAGCGGCTATCTTCACTGCAGGTTATAACGACAAACCGGGAACAAATAAATAATAAAAAAAGGCTGCCGATTGTGGCAGCTTTTTTTATTTTAAATGCGCAAAATTTTGCTGGCGTAATGCTTCGTAAATGAGAATAGCAGCAGTATTGGACAAATTTAAGGAACGAATATTTTCAGTCATCGGAATTCTCAAGGCCGTTTCTTTATTATTTTCAATTACGTCCTTTGGAAGACCTGTTGTTTCACGTCCAAAAATAAAATAATAATCTTTTTCCGAATGACTATAATCAAAGCTGCTGTATTGTTTTTCACCAAATTTCGTAATATAGAAAAATTCCCCGCCGGCATTCTTCTCATAAAACTCTTTTAATGAATCATAGTAAGCAATATTTACATGTTCCCAATAATCCAATCCAGCTCTTTTCAACATCTTGTCATCCGTGGAAAAACCTAACGGACGGATTAAATGTAAAGCCGTATCGGTTCCTGCACACGTGCGGGCAATATTCCCTGTATTAGATGGTATTTGTGGTTGATATAGCACTACATGTATTGACACGAATTTCACCTCGAATAAAAACGTCTACAGGCAATTATACCACTTTCATTAATCCATACAAATACAAAACTCAGTTATCAATGATGGTATAAAACCGATATTTAATATTTGGAGTATATGCGGAGGAATCTTCATATGCCCAGTAGCGCATCCGGCTATTGTAGGTATTAGCATTCACTAAGGGCATGCCATACGCATCCCTTCCAGTAACAATTGTGTTATGATTAAACCTGCCGTCGCCCTCAAAGTCATAGCAAATAACGTCTCCTAATATCAGCTGGTCTGGGCTGCTGACTTCTCTTGCTCTGAGGCCGCTTTTAGAATTGCCTAAATAGTTTTTAAGAGAATGCGCCACTGCCCAGCTATAGCTCCAATTCGTTCGTTGGTACCACCAGCCATTCCCGCGGTTCGGATGTCCTCTCATCGGTGCCTCACCCGCCCTGAGACATTGAGATATATAATTGGTACAGTTATTTTCAAATTTTTGAAAGGCAGGATTATAGGTATTCCACCAGCGCTCTGCGTATTGAACCGCTTTTAAGCGGTTATATTCATAGCTAATCCGCTCTTCTCGGTCTTCTATTTCCGGTACAATCACTTCCTGAGCGGGTTCTTGATGTTGCATCGGCGTTATTATTTCCTCATCCATAACTAAAGCGCCTTTATAAAACTTAGCAATTCTTTCTTCAATTTCTTCTTCAAGATATAGCTGACCCTTCTGTTTAATTAAATATTGATAATGGGCGTTGTATTTAATCATTTTAAATTCATCTTCTACCGATTCCTCAACGATGTTTCCTAAAGCTTTCACTTTAACAATTTCTGCCGACCTTTTCGCTGCTGCTGCCTGTTTCTTTTCTGCCTTCGGAAAAAACTGCTTACTGCCCCTATTTTCCGATACAAATAAATCTACCCTTTTTTCAAAAAGATCTTGAAGTAATTCACGCATGGTCTTGACCCTCCTCTCTTTTTATACATATGAGGGTAAGCGGGATTTAATATAAAAAAAGAGCAAAACGGTTTGCTCTTTTCTTATTGGAAAAAACTTAATGCTTTATTAATTTCTTCAAGAACCTCAGTATCAGCTTCATTTTCTTTGGCTGTTAAAAGGGCAGTTAATGCCTTGGCGCTGCCAATTTTCCCTAATGCCCATGCAGCCGTTCCCCTTGCAACGGGACTTACTTCTTTTACTAAAACCTCAGTTAATTCAGGAATAGCCGTTTCATCTTTAAAATGGCCAAGTGCAATCATCGCATTCCGCTGAATGGGTTTCTTTCCTCTCCATGAACCCGAGACATAGCCGAACTTATTTTTAAATTCGCGGTTGCTTAGCGATAAAATCGGCTTTAACAGGGGCTTGGCTACTTCAGGGTCGGGCTCCATTTCCGAGTGAAAATAAAAGTTTTTCCCTTTGTTATGCGGACATGCAGTCTGACAGGAATCACAGCCGTAAACACGATTCCCAATCTTTTCCCGAAACTCATCAGGAATAAATCCTTTTGTCTGTGTTAAAAATGATATACAGCGCTGAGCGTTAATCTGCCCGCCTTGGACTAAAGCACCTGTAGGACAGGCATCTAAACACTTTGTGCAAGACCCGCATTGGTCCTCTATTCGTGTGTCCGGTTCAAACGGAATACTTGTTATCATTTCTCCTATATATACGTAGGAGCCAAATTCCGGTGTAATAATGGCACAGTTTTTTCCGCTCCAGCCAATTCCGGCTCTTTCAGCAACTGCCCGGTCTGATAGCTCCCCAGTATCAACCATTGATCTTAACCGGGCATCAGGGATATTAGAGATAATAAATTCTTCCAGCCTTTTCAACCGGTCCCGAAGAATATGATGATAATCTAGCCCCCAAGAGGCTCTGCTGAATATCCCTCTCCGCTCACCCTTCCTGCCTTCCTTCCGTTCCTTCATTTTTGATGGATAAGCGAGGGCAATCGAAATAATTGAGCGAGGCTCTTCAAGCAGCAATGAGGGTGTAACTCGTTTCTCGATATCCGGCTCCTCAAATCCTGATTGATAGCCAAGAGCCTGCTGTCTAATTAAACGATTTTTTAATTCATCGAATGGATCTGCTGTAGTGAACCCGATTTTATCAATGCCAATCTCTTTACTGAAGGCAATAAGTTCAGTTTTTAATCTATTTACATCCATTTCAATTCCCTCCTTTCCAAAATACTTCGTCTATTTTAAAGTTGATAAGATTATTAGCTGCACATCTAATTATGATAAACTATTTTTAATGAAATTTGGAGGTGGAATCGTTGGAAATTCAACTTTCAACGGAAATAATCGAGCAAATTCCCGGCTTTAAACTTGGGGTAATTGAATACAGAAATATCACAGTAGGAGATTCACCACAAATGCTTAAGGGCAGACTGCAGCTTTTTCAAGAGTCGATTTATTTTGATTTAGAAAACACTAATGTAACAGACCTTCCGGGCTTACAAGAATGGCGCAACGTATTTAAACAGACTGGTAAAGATCCAAATCGCTACCGTCCCTCTGCAGAAAGCTTATATAGACGGGTACAATCGCAAAATTATCTTTCTTCGGTGCAAAGTGCTATTGATATCAATAATTTTTTTTCACTTCAGTATCAAGTGCCGATTGGAATTTATGACCTTGATCTTATCCAAGGGTCAGTTGAAATACGAATTGGTAAAGCCGGCGAGGAGTACATAGGATTAAACGGGAGGAAAAATTCTTTAGATCGTTTACTTTTGGCCGCTGATCAAGAGGGACCTTTTGGCAGCCCGTTTGTCGATTCAGAACGAACACCCGTAAAATATACTACGAAAAATGCTTTACAAATCATTTATTTACGGCCATCAACCGATATCGAAAATGCTGAAAAGCTGACACTTTCATTAATGGACATGTTTTTACAAATTCATGGCGGGGAAGGTACATTTCATATTCTTGAATGCTAGAAGGCATCCTTTTTTAATGTAATGAAAAAACGCAATGCATCGTTCTCCTATGTAACGATACACTGCGTTAGTTAATATGTATGGAGCGGGTGATGGGAATCGAACCCACTACATCAGCTTGGAAGGCTGAGGTTTTACCAGTAAACTACACCCGCATGTTTTGATTAAATATGACAAATTGATGAACTGACTGTTATTATAATACACACAATTCTTCGATACGTCAAGTAGCTTCATCGAAATTTGTCGATTTTTTTCACTTTACTAAACAACGCTTCTTTATGTTTTTTCTTCTGCGAATTGTCCATCATACGAATAAAAAACAAAAAAGGTTTTCCACATGGTATGTGAAAAACCTTTTTATCATCGAATTGATACCGGTGGTCGGGGTCGAACCGACACTCCTCACGGAACACGATTTTGAGTCGTGCGCGTCTGCCAATTCCGCCACACCGGCGTATTAAGATGTTTGAAGCAATGCCGAGAACCGGAATCGAACCGGTACGGTAGTCACCTACCGCAGGATTTTAAGTCCTGTGCGTCTGCCAGTTCCGCCACCCCGGCAAAAATCAATTACTTATTCTAATCCATGAAAGATAAAATTTGGAGGCGGCAACCGGATTCGAACCGGTGGTAAAGGTTTTGCAGACCTCTGCCTTACCACTTGGCTATGCCGCCGTATATTTTGGAGCGGAAGACGGGATTCGAACCCGCGACCCCCACCTTGGCAAGGTGGTGTTCTACCACTGAACTACTTCCGCAGAATGGCTGGGCTAGCTGGATTTGAACCAACGCATGTCGCAGTCAAAGTGCGATGCCTTACCGCTTGGCTATAGCCCAATGATAATAATAAAATATTTTTATGGGGCGACTGATGGGAATCGAACCCACGAATGTCGGAACCACAATCCGATGCGTTAACCACTTCGCCACAATCGCCACAATATGATTGGCAGGGGTAGTAGGAATTGAACCCACACCAAAGGTTTTGGAGACCTTCGTTCTACCTTTAAACTATACCCCTATAAATAAATGGTGGAGGGGGACGGATTCGAACCGCCGAACCCGGAGGGAGCGGATTTACAGTCCGCCGCGTTTAGCCACTTCGCTACCCCTCCACTATAATATGTTATTGTCAGCTTAAGGTGCCGACGAGAGGAATTGAACCCCCAACCTACTGATTACGATTCAGTTGCTCTACCAATTGAGCTACATCGGCAATCAATTAAATGAATAAATGGTGGCTCAGGACGGAATCGAACCGCCGACACAAGGATTTTCAGTCCTTTGCTCTACCGACTGAGCTACTGAGCCACTCTAAATGGCGGTCTGGACGGGACTCGAACCCGCGACCTCCTGCGTGACAGGCAGGCATTCTAACCAACTGAACTACCAGACCAAATTGCGGGGACAGGATTTGAACCTGCGACCTTCGGGTTATGAGCCCGACGAGCTACCGGACTGCTCCACCCCGCGATAATAATAATAATTAGAGCATTATGGTGGAGGATGACGGGATCGAACCGCCGACCCTCTGCTTGTAAGGCAGATGCTCTCCCAGCTGAGCTAATCCTCCAAATGGTGACCCCTACGGGATTCGAACCCGTGTTACCGCCGTGAAAGGGCGGTGTCTTAACCGCTTGACCAAGGGGCCATATTGTTACAATGTTTTTATGGCGGAGAGCAAGGGATTTGAACCCTTGAGACAGGGTTACCCGCCTACACGATTTCCAATCGTGCTCCTTCGGCCACTCGGACAGCTCTCCAACAAAAATGGCTCCGCAGGTAGGACTCGAACCTACGACCGATCGGTTAACAGCCGATAGCTCTACCACTGAGCTACTGCGGAATAATATGATTACAGCCTGGCAACGTCCTACTCTCACAGGGGCGCATGCCCCAACTACCATCGGCGCTGAGAAGCTTAACTTCCGTGTTCGGTATGGGAACGGGTGTGACCTTCTCGCCATTGTTACCAGACTATTTTATCGACACTATTCTATTATAATGTCTTTTTCATATTTTTCAAGAGGAAATTTAATTTTTTTCATTCCCTCAAAACTAGATAATGCAGAAGAAGTTTTTGTAAAAACGAGTTCAACCAATTTGAAATGGTTAAGTCCTCGATCGATTAGTATCAGTCAGCTCCACATGTCGCCATGCTTCCACCTCTGACCTATCAACCTGATCATCTTTCAGGGATCTTACTAGCTTGACGCTATGGGAAATCTCATCTTGAGGGGGGCTTCATGCTTAGATGCTTTCAGCACTTATCCCGTCCGCACATAGCTACCCAGCGATGCCTTTGGCAAGACAACTGGTACACCAGCGGTGCGTCCATCCCGGTCCTCTCGTACTAAGGACAGCTCCTCTCAAATTTCCTGCGCCCACGACGGATAGGGACCGAACTGTCTCACGACGTTCTGAACCCAGCTCGCGTACCGCTTTAATGGGCGAACAGCCCAACCCTTGGGACCGACTACAGCCCCAGGATGCGATGAGCCGACATCGAGGTGCCAAACCTCCCCGTCGATGTGGACTCTTGGGGGAGATAAGCCTGTTATCCCCGGGGTAGCTTTTATCCGTTGAGCGATGGCCCTTCCATGCGGAACCACCGGATCACTAAGCCCGACTTTCGTCCCTGCTCGACTTGTAGGTCTCGCAGTCAAGCTCCCTTGTGCCTTTACACTCTACGAATGATTTCCAACCATTCTGAGGGAACCTTTGGGCGCCTCCGTTACTCTTTAGGAGGCGACCGCCCCAGTCAAACTGCCCACCTGACACTGTCTCCCACCCCGATCAGGGGTGCGGGTTAGAATTTCAATACAGCCAGGGTAGTATCCCACCGACGCCTCCACCGAAGCTAGCGCTCCGGCTTCTCAGGCTCCTACCTATCCTGTACAAGCTGTACCAAAATTCAATATCAGGCTACAGTAAAGCTCCACGGGGTCTTTCCGTCCTGTCGCGGGTAACCTGCATCTTCACAGGTACTATAATTTCACCGAGTCTCTCGTTGAGACAGTGCCCAGATCGTTACGCCTTTCGTGCGGGTCGGAACTTACCCGACAAGGAATTTCGCTACCTTAGGACCGTTATAGTTACGGCCGCCGTTTACTGGGGCTTCGATTCAGAGCTTCGCTTGCGCTAACCCCTCCTCTTAACCTTCCAGCACCGGGCAGGCGTCAGCCCCTATACTTCGCCTTGCGGCTTCGCAGAGACCTGTGTTTTTGCTAAACAGTCGCCTGGGCCTATTCACTGCGGCTCTTCAGGGCTATGAACCCTAAAGAGCACCCCTTCTCCCGAAGTTACGGGGTCATTTTGCCGAGTTCCTTAACGAGAGTTCTCTCGCTCACCTTAGGATTCTCTCCTCGCCTACCTGTGTCGGTTTGCGGTACGGGCACCTTGAATCTCGCTAGAGGCTTTTCTTGGCAGTGTGGAATCAGGAACTTCGGTACTAAATTTCCCTCGCTGTCACAGCTCAGCCTTTACGGTGAACGGATTTTCCTATTCACCAGCCTAACTGCTTAGACGCGCATATCCAACAGCGCGCTTACCCTATCCTCCTGCGTCCCCCCATCACTCAAACGATTCATAGGTGGTACAGGAATATCAACCTGTTGTCCATCGCCTACGCCTTTCGGCCTCGGCTTAGGTCCCGACTAACCCTGAGCGGACGAGCCTTCCTCAGGAAACCTTAGGCATACGGTGGATGAGATTCTCACTCATCTTTCGCTACTCATACCGGCATTCTCACTTCTAAGCGCTCCACCAGTCCTTACGGTCTAGCTTCAACGCCCTTAGAACGCTCTCCTACCACTGACACCTAATGGTGTCAATCCACAGCTTCGGTGATACGTTTAGCCCCGGTACATTTTCGGCGCAGAGTCACTCGACCAGTGAGCTATTACGCACTCTTTAAATGGTGGCTGCTTCTAAGCCAACATCCTGGTTGTCTAAGCAACTCCACATCCTTTTCCACTTAACGTATACTTTGGGACCTTAGCTGGTGGTCTGGGCTGTTTCCCTTTCGACTACGGATCTTATCACTCGCAGTCTGACTCCCACGGATAAGTCTTTGGCATTCGGAGTTTGTCTGAATTCGGTAACCCGATGAGGGCCCCTAGTCCAAACAGTGCTCTACCTCCAAGACTCTAACAACGTGAGGCTAGCCCTAAAGCTATTTCGGAGAGAACCAGCTATCTCCAAGTTCGATTGGAATTTCTCCGCTACCCACACCTCATCCCCGCACTTTTCAACGTGCGTGGGTTCGGGCCTCCATCCAGTGTTACCTGGACTTCACCCTGGACATGGGTAGATCACCTGGTTTCGGGTCTACGACCACATACTCAAACGCCCTATTCAGACTCGCTTTCGCTGCGGCTCCGTCTCTTCAACTTAACCTTGCATGGGATCGTAACTCGCCGGTTCATTCTACAAAAGGCACGCCATCACCCATAAACGGGCTCTGACTACTTGTAGGCACACGGTTTCAGGAACTATTTCACTCCCCTTCCGGGGTGCTTTTCACCTTTCCCTCACGGTACTGGTTCACTATCGGTCACTAGGGAGTATTTAGCCTTGGGAGATGGTCCTCCCTGCTTCCGACCGGATTTCACGTGTCCGGCCGTACTCAGGATCCACTCAGGAGGGAACGAAGTTTCAACTACAGGGCTTTTACCTTCTCTGGCTGACCTTTCCAGGTCGCTTCATTTACCCCGTTCCTTTGTAACTCCATGTTGAGTGTCCTACAACCCCAAGAGGCAAGCCTCTTGGTTTGGGCTATGTCCCGTTTCGCTCGCCGCTACTTAGGGAATCGCGTTTGCTTTCTCTTCCTCCGGGTACTTAGATGTTTCAGTTCCCCGGGTATGCCTTCTATACCCTATGTATTCAGGTAAAGATACTGTTCCATTACGAACAGCGGGTTTCCCCATTCGGAAATCTCCGGATCAAAGCTTACTTACAGCTCCCCGAAGCATATCGGTGTTAGTCCCGTCCTTCATCGGCTCCTAGTGCCAAGGCATTCACCGTGCGCCCTTTCTAACTTAACCTAAAAAGGTTTATAACTCTTATTCAATAAGAGAGAAAAACTAAAATGGCGATTACTCGATGTTTACTTTGCTTCTTCTTACGATTATCTAGTTTTCAAGGAACAAAAAAGTCTTGAGAGAATTGCTCCCTCAAAACTAAACAAACAAGAAACGTCAACCTTATTATCAGTCCGAAAGGACTGCATTATCCTTAGAAAGGAGGTGATCCAGCCGCACCTTCCGATACGGCTACCTTGTTACGACTTCACCCCAATCATCTGTCCCACCTTAGGCGGCTGGCTCCATGAAGGTTACCCCACCGACTTCGGGTGTTACAAACTCTCGTGGTGTGACGGGCGGTGTGTACAAGGCCCGGGAACGTATTCACCGCGGCATGCTGATCCGCGATTACTAGCGATTCCGGCTTCATGCAGGCGAGTTGCAGCCTGCAATCCGAACTGAGAATGGTTTTATGGGATTGGCTAAACCTTGCGGTCTCGCAGCCCTTTGTACCATCCATTGTAGCACGTGTGTAGCCCAGGTCATAAGGGGCATGATGATTTGACGTCATCCCCACCTTCCTCCGGTTTGTCACCGGCAGTCACCTTAGAGTGCCCAACTGAATGCTGGCAACTAAGATCAAGGGTTGCGCTCGTTGCGGGACTTAACCCAACATCTCACGACACGAGCTGACGACAACCATGCACCACCTGTCACTCTGTCCCCCGAAGGGGAACGTCCTATCTCTAGGAGTGTCAGAGGATGTCAAGACCTGGTAAGGTTCTTCGCGTTGCTTCGAATTAAACCACATGCTCCACCGCTTGTGCGGGCCCCCGTCAATTCCTTTGAGTTTCAGCCTTGCGGCCGTACTCCCCAGGCGGAGTGCTTAATGCGTTAGCTGCAGCACTAAAGGGCGGAAACCCTCTAACACTTAGCACTCATCGTTTACGGCGTGGACTACCAGGGTATCTAATCCTGTTTGCTCCCCACGCTTTCGCGCCTCAGCGTCAGTTACAGACCAGAAAGCCGCCTTCGCCACTGGTGTTCCTCCACATCTCTACGCATTTCACCGCTACACGTGGAATTCCGCTTTCCTCTTCTGCACTCAAGTCCCCCAGTTTCCAATGACCCTCCACGGTTGAGCCGTGGGCTTTCACATCAGACTTAAAGGACCGCCTGCGCGCGCTTTACGCCCAATAATTCCGGACAACGCTTGCCACCTACGTATTACCGCGGCTGCTGGCACGTAGTTAGCCGTGGCTTTCTGGTTAGGTACCGTCAAGGTACCGGCAGTTACTCCGATACTTGTTCTTCCCTAACAACAGAGCTTTACGACCCGAAGGCCTTCATCGCTCACGCGGCGTTGCTCCATCAGACTTTCGTCCATTGTGGAAGATTCCCTACTGCTGCCTCCCGTAGGAGTCTGGGCCGTGTCTCAGTCCCAGTGTGGCCGATCACCCTCTCAGGTCGGCTACGCATCGTCGCCTTGGTGAGCCGTTACCTCACCAACTAGCTAATGCGCCGCGGGCCCATCTGTAAGTGTCAGCCGAAACCGACTTTCAGCTTTTCCTCATGGGAGGAAAAGAATTATCCGGTATTAGCTCCGGTTTCCCGAAGTTATCCCAGTCTTACAGGCAGGTTGCCCACGTGTTACTCACCCGTCCGCCGCTAACCAACGGGAGCAAGCTCCCATTGATTCGCTCGACTTGCATGTATTAGGCACGCCGCCAGCGTTCGTCCTGAGCCAGGATCAAACTCTCCAAAAAAGTTGAGTTGATTAGCTCATAATTTAAAACGTTGGCTTTACTTCTATATAAGAAGCAAATATTATTGTTTGTTGACGTTTTTGTTTGTTTAGTTTTCAAAGAACAATTTCGATTATCTGTCGTAAGCGACTTTATCAATATACCACAAAGCTTTTTACGATGTCAATATCTTTTTTTAAACCGTCACCCGCGAAAGTTTTATGTGAATGTTTCGCAGCGACGGTTATTAATATACCAAGTATTCTTTAAAAGGTCAATACATTTTATTGTTTTTTTACAATAATTTTTTATTTACCTGATAACAACGATGAAAAACACCGTGACCCTTAGTTTCTATATTGACTACATCTACTAAATGTTTTTCAATCAAATATTCGAGCAGTACTGCTAAATCAACTGAGTATGGAATTAATTCAGACTCATTCATGATTTCATTAAAAACCCAATGTTCCTTCCGGCTTAAAACCTCTAATAAATGAGAAGTGCAAATTTTTGTTCTGGAATAAATCATAAATTCACTTGCAAGGAACAAAAGTTCAAGTCTTTTCTCAAGTGTTTCTTCACTGTTTACAAGTTCTTCATATAATTTAAAGATTTCCGGTTCTATTTGTTTTACTTGGTGCCACACCGTAAGTTCCGGGTGAAGCCCGTTTTCTATTACCGCTAATCTGGCAAGATGGTGTAAGGAATGAACAACATGATTATAAGCATCTAAATATTGTTTGCTTTCAAATAACGCTTTGCCATCTACATATCGTCGAATTAACTTTGCAAATTCCAGGCCCATTTTAATTTTTCGACCGTTAAAAGGAAATTCCCTTAGTTCCGTTATTAAATTGGCGACATATTCGTTCCGATCAAAAAGAATTCTAGCCTCATGAATCCATTCAAAAATTTTTCGATTTGTGCCTAGCAGCAGCCATTCCTCCAGTTGCGCCTCTTCAATCACATGCATAGCTGCCTTCTTGTTGTTATACGTATAATGCTTAACAAATAACGGCTGGTCAGCCTGTTTAACAATGATTAATAATATGACATCAAATGAATCGGTAATATGACTTGATTTTTGTTTTTTTTCAACCAACAAGACTCCAAGGGTATTTGATTGACTCGCCCTTTCTTGGTAAATAGGCCGAAGGATGTCTTCCATTCATCATTCCTCCAATTTTTTTCAGGTAGCTTTATATGTTCGACAGCGAGACGTAATTTCCTTCTTTGGTCAGAGACAATTTTCGACATTCTTTGCGAAGGATTTTTTCTTAGAACATAAATATGGTATAGTTTCTCTAGGAGGGAGAAACATGGCAAAATATTCGAGTAAAATAAATAAAATCCGTACTTTTGCATTATCATTAATTTTCATCGGCTTTATTGTTATGTATGCCGGTATCTATTTTCGTACTTCACCAATTATTATGACCATCTTCATGCTTTTGGGTCTTATTTTTATTATCGCAAGTACAGCCGTTTATTTTTGGATTGGGATGTTATCGACAAAAACCATCCAAGTCAAGTGCCCGAACTGTGGAAAACCCACAAAAATGCTCGGCCGAGTGGATATGTGTATGCATTGTCGTGAACCGTTGACCCTTGATCCTACACTTGAAGGACAACAATTTGATGAATCGTACAATAGTAAAAAAGCAGGAAAATAAAATGAGGATGACCGAAACCCGATTGGCTTTTAGCCTTAAGGTTTATGTCACCCTCATTTTTTCTTTTTTTAATCGACCCATTGACCGAATTAAATTAATGGACTTCTTTACTTGCACACTCTGGACAGGAACCATAAATTTCCATGCGGTGATTTTCCACTTTAAAGCCAGTTACGTGGGAAGCAAGATGCTCTACTTCGTCTAAGCCTGGATAATGAAAGTCCACAATCTTTCCACAATTTTCACAAATAACATGGTAATGGTGTGAGGTTACAAAATCAAAACGCGCTGAAGCATCACCATAGGTTAATTCCTTTACAAGCCCAACTTCACGAAATACTCGTAAATTATTGTAAACTGTCGCCACACTCATATTAGGGAATTTCCCTTCAAGGGCTTTATAGATTTCATCTGCAGTAGGATGTGACATCGAGTTTATTAAATATTCAAGTATCGCATGACGTTGCGGAGTAATTCGCACCCCAGTGTCCTTCAAGGTTTCCAACGCTTCTTTTAACTGATTCATCGTCATGCACCTTCTTTCTAAAAAATATTCTTAGATTATAATTGTTATAATTTATTTTACTAAGTTATTAATACTTTTGTCAATATTGTAATCTCATTAACAAGAAATGTTTATCCATGCAATGTTTTGTATTTTATTATATGCATTTTCGATTATTTCTTTCCCATAAAAACTTTTGGTTATTTTCCATAAAAAAAAGGGCCGCTATCGACCCAAAAGTTTATCTGAGGAGGTATGCCCTAATAGAATGATATTCATTTACAAGGTTATTGCATTGGACAAATGCCTTTTATCAAGAAAATAGGCAGTAAAATGGGTTTAGAGATTTTCACGGATGTATGTTAACGCATCCTCTACATGCCCCTTCACTTGAACCTTTCTCCATTCTTTCACGACCGTTCCTTCCTTATCAATAATAAAAGTGGATCTTTCAATTCCCATGTATTCTTTGCCAAAGTTCTTCTTTAACTTCCAAACACCATAACTTTCCGCCACTTGATGGTCTGTATCTGCCAATAGTAAAAAAGGCAAGCCGTACTTCTCAACGAATTTCAGATGACGTTCTACCGGGTCTGGACTCACCCCTAAGACTACTGCATCCACATCCGTAAATTGATGAATCTGGTCACGGAAATCACATGCCTCTGTTGTACATCCAGGTGTCATGTCTTTTGGATAAAAATATAGAACTACATGTTTTCCCTTAAGGTTTGATAATGTTATTGTCTCACCAGTATGGGCAGCTAATGTAAAATCAGGAGCCTTCTTCCCAGTTTCAACTGTCATTTTCCTCACTCCACTTTGTAATTTCTTTCTAATTCTAGCCTAACCAAACTTCCCTGCCAAAACAACTATTCTGCACAAACGGGGTTAGCATTATTTTTCCCGATTGATCATGACTCTAGCAACAAAGGCAGCAGGTAATGTATAACCAATTAACGCTTCAGTCACGGCAATAAACCGGCCTATTCCAAGCGGAATGACATCCCCATTCCCCACAGAAAACAGCATCATCGCACTAAAATAAAAGCTCGTTTCAAAGAGGTTTTTCCCATGTCCATCATTTGCTTCTATGACCACGGGGGTACCAACTAAAGAAAACAAAAGATAAATAAGACCAAATCCGATAATGACCGTTAAATAACAAGTTCCTAAATAAAAAAAATTGTCCACTGAAACTAATTTACCCTTTATCGTGTTTGGAACAAATAATGTTCGGATACTCATAAAAATGCAAAAAATAACGATAGGCAGCAAGAAATAGAACAAGAAAGACCACCTCTAATTCCCGGTTTATTCTAATTCTATTTCTATGCAGGCTTGGTCCATTAATTACCTGCTCCGCGATATTTCTTCACACCTTGATTCCAGAGATAAATAGAAAACGTAAAAAAAATGACTCCAATGACTGGCGTTAAAAACGCATACCAAAACCACTCTTCTTTTTCTAGAAAAAAGGAAGCGGGATACACACCAACAAAGGCAAACGGCAGAATCCAGGTTAAGACAAAGCGGATTAATTTATTATAAATATTGACAGGATACCGTCCATAATTGCTGATATTGTACATCATTGGCATGAGGGAGGTCCGGGCATCCGCCCAAAAGCTGACACAGGCTAGCATGATGAAAATCCCGCCATAAACCATTGCTCCGCCCACAACGAAAATAATAAACAAGAAAGGATCATACCAATCAACCTGAAGGCCAAGCCTGTACCCGGCATAAAACATAATTGCAAGTCCCGTAATTGATCCTAATAAAGACTCTAATTCAAGTCTTTCAAGTATGATTTGAAAAAGACTATGAATCGGCCTAGTTAAAATCCGGTCCAATTCCCCCTTTACAATATACCGTTCATTAAAATCCCAAATATTAAAAAATGCAGAAAACACGGCATACGGTACAAGAAAAAAACCATAAATAAAAATAATTTCATCCCTGCTCCATCCATGAAGCAAATTGGTATGACCAAAAACAACAAGAATAAAGACAAGGTTAATGGCCTGGGACAGCAAATCAGAGAAAAACTCAACAAATAAATCAGCACGATATTGCAGTCTTGTCTTTAAATATTGCGACATATATTGAAAAAACATCGAAACGTAAAACATGCCTTACCCCCCTTGAATAATCAGCTGTTTTTTTGCTAAACGCCAAAGCAGATAAATTGGCAAAAGGAGAATGACTACCCAAATAAATTGCTGACCAATCGCCGCTATTGCCTGAGGAAATGAAAAGCCTTTGGTAAAAATCATGCTGGGGGTGTAGCTGATCCCTTGAAAAGGCAGAAATTTCATGATATCTTGTGCCCATCCTGGAAAGAAACTAATCGGAAGAAGAAGACCGGAAAATAAATCAATCACGACTCGTTTCGCCCGGATGAGTCCAGCGTTGTTAAATAAGAAGAAAGTTGTAATTCCCGTTAACAAATTAAGCTGAGTATTGATAAAAAAACTTAACAGAGTCGAAATGGCAAACAATCCCCAAACGCTTGGTTCCCATGTGAATTGAATGGGAAAGATGAAATAAACAATGATGAGCCCAGGCGCTGAAAAAAAGAATAACCTAAAGATCCCTTCACCTAACGCCTGCATCGTTTTCATTCCAAGATAATTGTAAGGTCTTATTAATTCGATGGCTACTTTTCCTTCCATGATCTCCTGTGCCATTTCACGGTCAAGGTTGTTAAAGTAAAATGCTCGAGCCATCCACGCGACTGCCACATAGGAGGTCATTTGAACCACGGAAAGCCCT
This sequence comes from Bacillus sp. S3, assembly GCF_005154805.1. Classification (GTDB taxonomy): domain Bacteria; phylum Bacillota; class Bacilli; order Bacillales; family Cytobacillaceae; genus Neobacillus. The sequence goes on along the minus strand of NZ_CP039727.1, from coordinate 1,367,688 downwards.
TCGATTTGCTCTTTCCCCCCGTAAATGGCAGTCCATAAAAAATAATAAGCGCCAATATTAATACTATAAATGAGAATCCCTGTATAATAGTTAGTCCGGTACGCAAGCATCATAAGGAATCGAATTCTAATCATTTCAATATATTTATCCAACTTCAACAGCACCCTTTTCATAAATATTACGAATGATTTCTTCTGTTGAAGTTTCATTGATTTTGACATCCTTCACCTTGAATGCTGCGACAACTTTCCCAATCACTTGTGAAATCAGTTCATCATTGTCTTCCAAGGCCGCAGTAAAAACTTGGTTCTTATCATCCAGATCCCACTCAACAGGTAAACCATGGGTAAGTTTCTTGACCGCAGTGAGATTAATATTTTCAAGGAATTGAAATTGAAGTTCTTTACGATCTCCCCACTTTTCCTTTAATTCCTTTAATGCCCCGTCATAGATCACTTTTCCTTCATCCAGCATGACAACACGTTCACACAATGCCTCAATATCAGACAGATCGTGGGTGGTCAGCAGGATCGTAGTGTTATACTTCTCGTTGATCTCCTTTAAGAATTCACGGATTTTCAACTTTACCAGTACATCCAGTCCAATGGTTGGCTCATCTAAAAAAAGCAATGGGGGGTTATGAATAAAGGCCGCAGCAAGTTCACAGCGCATTCTCTGGCCAAGGGATAATTTGCGGACAGGTTTATCTAACAGTGGCTCAATGTCTAATGTATTGATGACATGATTCATATGGTCATCGTATTGTTCGTCGGAAACTTTATACACCTTTTTCAACAAACGGAATGACTCCTGAACAGCAATATCCCACCATAATTGTGACCGCTGGCCAAATACAACTCCTATTGTCTGCACGAATCTTTCCCGTTCCTTATGAGGATTCATTCCATTTACAATGATTTCCCCTGATGTAGGTGTTAAGATTCCCGTCAGCATTTTTATCGTCGTTGACTTTCCGGCACCATTTTCACCAATATAACCAACCATTTCCCCCTTTTTAACTGAAAAATTGATATCGTTTACTGCCGGAACTACTTTATAATTCCGTGTTAACAGGTCTCTAAATGCGCCCTTTAAGCCCGTCCGGCTGGAATAGGCTTTAAATTCCTTTCGAAGCTTTTTCACTTCTATTACATTTTCCATTTTTTGTTCCTCCTGAAGCATCACTCTAATCAATTAGTTTAGCTAAATCACTCCGGCAACTCAACTTTCCCGCATCAAATTAAATTATCTAAATGTTAAAACAGATAATAGTTAATAAAAATAGTGCTAAAATGAGAAAGAGATAAATTTAGGAGGTAAAAAAATGCAATTTACGAATTCTGAACGTATACATAACGAAGCATTAGAGCATATTGTCGGAGGCGTTAACAGTCCATCAAGATCTTACAAAGCCGTTGGCGGCGGTGCCCCGGTTGTAATGGAGCGAGGACAAGGGGCTTATTTTTGGGATGTCGACGGCAATCAGTACATTGATTATCTTGCCGCATACGGCCCTATTATCACTGGTCATGCTCACCCCCATATCACTGAGGCGATTAAGCGTGCCGCTGAAACTGGTGTCCTTTATGGAACCCCCACACCATACGAGGTAAAATTCGCTAAAATGATAAAAGAAGCGATACCGTCCCTGGATAAGGTCCGCTTTGTCAATTCCGGAACGGAAGCGGTCATGACCACAATCCGTGTTGCCCGCGCCTATACTGGCCGTGATAAAATCATCAAGTTTGCAGGCTGTTACCATGGTCACTCTGATCTTGTCCTTGTTGCTGCGGGTTCTGGCCCCTCAACACTTGGCACACCGGATTCAGCTGGTGTCCCAAAAAGTATCGCCCAAGAAGTAATTACGGTTCCGTTCAATGATATCGAACCATTTAAAGAGGCATTAGAAAAATGGGGTTCAGAAGTTGCTGCGGTCCTTGTGGAACCAATCGTTGGCAATTTTGGAATCGTTGAGCCGAAATCAGGTTTTCTCGAGCAGGTCAACGAGCTTACCCATGCAGCCGGCGCGTTGGTCATTTATGATGAAGTGATAACAGCATTCCGCTTTATGTATGGCGGTGCCCAAGATTTATTAGGGATTCAGCCGGACTTAACTGCGCTTGGGAAAATAATCGGCGGCGGTCTGCCAATTGGTGCTTACGGCGGCCGGAAAGAAATCATGGAAACAGTTGCCCCGCTAGGACCTGCCTATCAAGCGGGAACAATGGCCGGAAACCCTGCCTCTATGCTATCCGGTATCGCCTGTCTGGAAGTGTTAAAACAAGATGGAATTTATGATTATTTAGATCGATTAGGCGCGATGCTCGAGGAGGGAATCTTGGAAGCTGCCAAGGAATACGATATTCAGATTACCATCAACCGTTTGAAAGGTGCTTTTACCATTTATTTCACAAATGAAACGATTGAAAACTATGAGCAAGCTGAAAATACTGATGGGGAAATGTTTGCAAAGTTTTTTAAGCTAATGCTCAAGCAAGGAATTAATCTAGCTCCTTCGAAATACGAAGCATGGTTCCTAACGATTGCACATACTGAAGAAGATGTTGAAGCAACATTACACGCGGTAAGAAATGCATTTTCCTCACTAAAATCCGAATAATTATGCATTTTTTATGCAGACAAGGAAGTGGAAATCCACTTCCTTTTTATTTTTAATCACGCTGAAAACGCTTACAACATCACCTTTACCCATTAAATCCGGAAGTTTTCTTTTCCATTTCTCATCCAAAATAATGCATATTTATTTGATTTCTGAAAATTCTTATGATAATATTAGAATATTCTTTTTTCTTTTTCCGTCTTTACTGTAATGCCCCACTAAAGCGTTAAACTTTTCTGCAATAAAAACCTATTTTCTCATTCTAAAAGTTTCATAGGAGGTGAAGCGGCTTTAGCGGGTTAACCGATGAAGCCAATGATAATGACACAAAAATGGACCCCTTCCCGATTTAAAGATTTCCATAAACAGGAACACGATGCATGTGGAATAGTCGCTTGCCTAGAGAAGAACAAAATCCCGACAAGAAAGAATATTTTTGACTGTATAGAGGCTCTAGTTACCATGAATCATCGTGCCGGTTTTATAAACGGTGAAGGTGATGGTGTGGGAATTCATATGGATATTCCAACTGAGCTTTGGAAAGAAAAGCTGCAAAAGAATGGCCTTGACCCTCAGATTGCGGAGAAGAATGAATTCGCTGTCGGCCATGTTTTTATCAGCCAAAAAGTGAATTGGGATATAACAAAGCAAGAATTAGTAAAAAAACTTGAGAAAAATGATTTAGTATTAATTTTGGAAACAAATGATGTTACAGACTCCTCTGCCCTCGGACCCATCGCCATTCAAGAGAACCCTGTATTTTGGCAATTTGCCTGCCTACCTGCGAATAAAGGCAAAGATTTAACAAAGATTCTTTTCGATACCCTCGTTGATTTTGAAATCAATGAACACGTCCATGTGGCATCACTCAGCCAAAATCATGTTGTCTATAAAGTAATGGGGGCTGGAGATATTCTCCCGCGTTACTATCATGACTTAGCAAACCCTCTCGCCCGATCAACTATGACATTAGGTCATAACCGTTATTCTACTAATACATTATCAAGCTTTTTCAGAGTACAGCCTTTTAGTGTCCTAGGACATAATGGCGAAATTAATACGATTGCTAAGCTCCGCGATGAAGCAAAAATGATCAATGTTCCGCTTGTCAAAGACGGCAGTGATTCACAAGATTTAAGCCGCACGATGGAAACATTAATTTGCCGTGAAGGCTACTCATTGTTTGAAGCTATGGATCTATTATTTCCGCCAATCATTAATGAAATCAAGGCCTACCCTAAGCACCTGCAGGATTTATATACGTATCTACGTGAAGCATGGGGGCACTTTGCCCAGGGACCTGCAGGTATCATTTCGCGGTATGGGCAAGAAGCAGTATTTAGTGTGGATGCACTTGGTCTGCGTCCGCTTTGGATGCTGGAGACAGAGAGCTCTTATCTCTTTTCTTCTGAACCGGGAATCATTCCATCAAGTGAGTATGTGAATGACCCAAAGCCATTAGCACCAGGTGAGAAGGTTGGTTTTAAGTGGAACGGTGCGAAATTAGAAGTTTACGAGCAAAACCGTTATCAAGAAGAAGTGTATCAGCGCTTTGCTGAACGGTTAAATATTGACGGATCAAGGCTGCGGTTACTCCCCCCTGTTTTAGCTAAAACCGTCACAATGAATTATCCAGACAAACTCCATAACGGACAGTATAAGGCCTTTGGCTGGGAGCGAGATCATATTCAATTAATTGAACAGATGGCGGAAAAAGGAGTGGAACCGATTCGTTCTCTGGGGCATGACGCACCACTAGCGGCCCTTAACCCTGAACGTGTGAATATCGCTGATTATATAAAGGAAAGTGTTGCTGTTGTTACAAATCCAGCCATTGACCGCGATCGGGAAACAGAGCATTTCTCCACTCGTGTCATTATCGGCAAGCGTCCAACATTATTTTTGAAAGAAAAAACGGAAACGGTGTTGGAGTTAACCACTCCTCTTCTATTAGAAGGAAAAGCAGGTTACACATGTTCAGAGACCCTAGGTCAGCCGAGCTTTGATCAAGTTGCGCAGCATTTTCAACAGCAGAAATTAGCAGCCTATTTATCTGCCACATTTAAAAAGGATGAAAATGTAGATCAGGCTATCGCAAGAATTGCGGAGGAAGCCGTTCAGGCTGTCCAGGCAGGAAAAACATTACTCATCCTTGATGATGCAAAATCCCATCAGGAGGATTTCTATTGGATTGACCCACATCTTGTAACATCAGCAATCGATCAGGCGTTAGTCAAAGCAGAATTAAGAAGAGAATGCTCATTAGTATTACGTTCTGCCGCGATTCGCTCGCTGCATGATATTATTACCGTATTTGGTCTTGGGGCCGATTTGGTCAGCCCATATTATATGTTCTTAACGGTTCTCGATGAATCTAATAAGCCGTTATTAAACTTATATAGCGCCCTAACAAAGGGAATTGAAAAGGTAATCTCGACAATAGGAATCCATGAACTCCGCGGTTATGGAAGACTATTCTCAAGTATTGGGCTCCATGAGGAAATTGCGCAAATTTTAAACATCATTAACTTTTTTGGTTCAAAAGAAATTGAATCGAATTTTGAAGCGATGAAGCTTGATGCGTTAAAAAGAGCAGAAGATTATCAGAGTGAGAAGGAAAGAGTCGGAAAAACCTTTCACCTCTTCCCACGGATATGGAAAGCTATTGGTGAAGTGGCTGCAACTGGTGACTATAGTGCTTATCGTGATAAAATCTCTGAACAAGAAACAGAAAATCCAACAACCATTCGCCATTTAGTGCAGCTTAAGAAGACCAATAAACGGGTTTTACCTGCTGACGTCGATCTACGTGTCGGTGATCATGATTTACCGTTTTTGATATCTTCGATGTCCTTTGGTTCGCAGAATGAAACAGCCTTTAGGGCCTATGCTGAAGGGGCAGATCGTTTAAATATGGTCAGCTTAAATGGTGAAGGCGGCGAAATTAAGGATATGCTCGGTAAATATCCGAAGACGCGCGGTCAGCAGATTGCATCCGGCCGTTTCGGAGTGAACGCTGAACTATTAAACTCTTCTAATCTATTAGAAATTAAAATTGGTCAAGGGGCGAAGCCTGGTGAGGGCGGCCACTTACCTGGTTCTAAGGTTACCGCAAAGGTTGCGGAAGCTCGTAATGCAACGCTAGGTTCGGATTTGATCTCACCATCAAACAATCATGATATTTATTCAATCGAAGATTTGGCGCAAATGATTCTTGAATTAAAAACAGCAAACGATCAGGCTAAGATTGCAGTCAAGGTGCCGGTCGTACCGAATATCGGAACTATCGCTGTCGGAATTGCGAAAGCCGGTGCAGATATCATTACGTTAAGCGGCTTTGATGGAGGGACAGGTGCAGCCAGAATTCATGCCCTGCAGTACGTAGGCTTGCCAGTTGAAATTGGTGTAAAAGCAGCCCATAATGCCCTTTTAGAAAGCGGTCTTCGCCACAAAGTAGAAATTTGGGCTGACGGCGGCATGAAGAGTGCTATGGACGTGATTAAAATCATGCTGCTTGGAGCAAATCGTGTCGGATTCGGAACATTGGCAATGCTGTCCATCGGCTGTACGACTTGCCGCGGCTGCCATTTAGATACATGCCATGTTGGTATTGCTACGCAAATTGAATCAGAAGCCCAGGCAAAAGAGCATGGATTAAGACGGTTTGTCCCAAGACAGTTTGATATGGCCGTTCAAGGGATCATGAATCTATTTACAGCTTTTGGATTAGAATTAAAGACACTTGCTGCTTCACTCGGTATTAAAAATTTACAAGATGCTGTCGGCCATTCAGAATTATTGGAGCAAGTAAGAGGAGAACAGCAGCTTAACCTTTCCTACTTGTTAAAACCACTGGAAATCAGCCAATTTGCAAAAATAGAAGCTTCAAAATCTATGGAGGAGGTTCAAATGCAGGTGGCTGCAGGAGCGGAATATCTTGATGCCAGTGTCGAACAGCTCCTTTCTTCGCGAGAATTCGTAAGTGTAACATCTGAACAGCGTGTATTAGGAAGTCGAGTATCCTGTCATCGCGTTCGCGGCAGATTGGACGGCTCCTACAAGCAGCTGGCCCCAGTACAGCTTAAGTATTTGGACGGTTCCATTCCGGGTAACGGCTTAGGTGCCTACAATAGTGAAGGAATTGAGATCACTGTGGAGGGTGGCGGTCAGGACGGGGTTGGAAAAACTTCCTTTGGCGGGGCTATTCAAGTTCTGAAGTCCAAAGGTAAAAATGGGATTTTATTTAATGGTTCAGTTGGTAAAGGGTTTGGCTACGGGGCGCAAAAAGGTTTGCTAATCGCCCAAGGAAATGCCGATGCCCGTGCTGGAATTCGTCTCTCTGGCGCTGATTTAATTATCGGCGGAGCGATGAAAAAGCCACTTCCGGAAAAAGAAGCCGGAAACATCGGTGCGAATGCCAATATTAAAGGATTTGCATTCGAGTATATGACAAACGGCCGCGGGCTCGTGTTAGGTGACCCAGGTCCGTGGATTTGTGCAGGCATGACCGGTGGTGTCGTTTATGTCCGTCAGCAGCCAGAAATGGGATTGACAAAGGATGCTATTACACGACGTGTTGCTAAAGGTGCAAAAGTTTCCGTTGTCGAACTAAATGAAAAGGGAATCCAGGATATAAACGAACTGTTAAATCAATATACTGACTTGTTGGAGAAAAATGGTCAATCCAGTGAGGCAAATCAGCTTCGCGGACTTTTGACCAATCCGGAAAACCACTTTATCCAAATAATCCCTGTGAAAGAACAAGCCGATCCATCTGTTTCAACAGAATGATTGTGAACGTCCGCTGCTATAGCGGACGTTTTTTGGGTACATATAGTTGTAACAATTTGAATAATAATTTCATATACTTTCTCTTGATAAAATGTTTAAATCCATGTATAGTACATATTTGTTCTTCAATGATCAAAATAAAATAATTATTATTATATTTGAAAGGAACTCATTTAGAATGAAGTTAGGTGCCCGCATCTTAAAAACGGGAATAGCTATTGTTTTATCACTCTATATAGGTCAGCTGCTGCACTCACCCTCTCCGCTATTCGCAGGAATCGCAGCAATATTTGCTATCCAACCGACCATTTATCGCTCCTATTTGACGATTATCGAACAAATTCAAGGCAATCTAATCGGTGCATTGCTTGCAGTTATTTTTGTTCTACTGCTGGGAAATCATATTATTGTCATCGGTTTGGCCGCTATTATTGTCATTATTATCAACCTTAAACTTAAGTTGGAGAATACAATTGGACTTTCTCTCGTCACCTTAATTTCCATTATGGAAACGCAAAGCGGCAGCTTTATTGAATTTGCCGGCATCCGTTTTTCAACGATTATGATTGGGGTATTTTCGGCGTTTATCGTCAACCTTGTGTTTATGCCGCCAAAATATGAGAATAAGTTATATCTAAAAATTGTTGATACGACTGAGGAAATTATAAAATGGATTCGTCTCAGTGCACGCCATGATTATGATCATCAACTTCTTAAAACGGATATTAAAAAATTTAAAGACAGTATCAATACTATGGATCTGTATTATAAGATGCTGAAGGAAGAACGCTACTATTTGAAAAAAAATCTTCCGGAAAAATCGCGAAAGCTTGTTATTTATCGTCAATTAAACATAACGGCAAAAAAAGCACTTGATACGTTAAAAAGACTGCATCGTTATGAAAACGATTTGCTGCAGCTTCCCGAAGAATTTAAGGAGTCCATCCAAAATCAATTAGACAGCCTTATTTATCACCATGAACAGGTTCTTCTAAGGTTCATTGGGAAAATCCCTACACCTCCTCCATACCCTGAGGATAATGAATACTTAAATAAAAAGGAGTTATTCGACTTCTTCTTAGCCCATCAAAAGGAATATTCCGATCATAATGATCCACATCTCTATCATACAATGCAAATTATCGCGATGATTATTGATTATGGTGAACAGGTGGAACATCTTGATACATTGATTACCAGCTTTCATTCTTATCATCACAACGAAGTATCAGTTGAAGATGAATATGACGATTAAACAGAAAGAACCCGAGGCAGATTACTCTGCTACGGGTTCTTTTTGTTCTAATTGCTGCACCTGAAATAAATTATAATAATTTCCTTGCTTGGCCATTAGTTCCTCATGTGTTCCTACTTCTACAATTTGACCGTGTTCAATTAGGACAATCCGATTGGCATGTGTAATCGTCGATAACCGGTGTGCCACAATAAAAGTGGTCCGATCCTTCGCCAGCTCTTCAAGTGATTCTTGAATTAAATGCTCACTTTCTAAATCCAGTGCTGATGTTGCCTCATCAAGGATTAAAATCGGTGGATTTTTTAGAAATACCCTGGCAATCGCTACACGTTGTTTCTGGCCTCCGGAAAGCTTCACACCTCTTTCCCCTACCTTTGTGTTGTAACCATCTGAAAGGTTAAGGATAAATTCGTGGGCATTCGCCGCTTTAGCAGCCTGGAAAACTTCCTCTTCGGTAGACCCGGGTTTTCCTAATAAAATATTGTCCATAACGGATTCGCTGAAAAGAATATTATCTTGAAAAACGACACCAATTTTATCCCTTAGGCTTTGAACCTTAAACTGGCGGATATCTGTCCCGTCCAATGTGATTCTACCTTTTGAGACATCATAAAATCGCGGAATCAAACTAACAAGCGTCGATTTCCCACCACCGCTCATTCCGACTAACGCAATCGTTTCTCCCTTTTTTACAGCTAAATCAATCTCTTTTAAGACCATTTCATCCTCTTTTTCATACGAGAATGAAACATGTTCAAACGAAATATCACCCTTTACCTCATTGCATATCCGTGCATTTGGTTCATCAATAATGTCATACTTCTCATCCAAAAATTCAAATACCCGATCCATTGAGGCGAATGATTGGGTGATGGTTGTCGATGAATTCACCATTCTTCTTAAAGGATTATAAAGCTTGTCAATATAGGCAAAAAAAGCAACCATTGTACCAAGTGATAATTGATCCTGAATAACCAGATAGGCCGAGTAACCAATCACAATTAAAGGGGCAATATCTGTTATTGTATTGACTGCTGCAAATGATTTGGCATTCCAGCTTGTGTGCTGCAATGCTTTATCTAAAAAGTTTTTATTCTGTTTATTAAACTGTGTTTGTTCATATTCTTCAATAGCAAAACTTTTAATTACCGGCATCCCCTGAACACGTTCATGTAAATAGCTCTGTACCTCCGCAAGGGCTTGTGAACGTTTCCGTGTTAGACTTCGGAGTTTTCCAAAAAAGTACTTAATGGAAAAAGCATAAAGTGGGAACAGCAAGATCGATACAATCGTTAATTTAACATTCATATAAAACATAAGAATAATTGCTATGACAATGGTGGCCATGTCCAGCCAAAGATTCATTAGCCCTGATATAACAAATGTCTTCGTCTGTTCCACATCATTAATCACACGCGAAATCACTTCTCCAGCACGGGTATTAGAATAATACTTAAAGCTTAGCTTTTGAATATGGGTATACATCTGGTCGCGAATATCATATAAAATTTTACTAGAGGTCCACTGTGCAAAATATTGACGGTAATATTCGATCGGTGGTCTAAGAATGACAAAAATAACGATCATGATGCCCATGATCAGCATTAGTTTATTCACTTTCTCATCATGGGATAATGCATGATTTCCGACAATATCGTCGACTACATACTTAATCAGCATGGGAATAACCAGCGGGATCGAAAATTTCACAATCCCAATGATGACCGTTCCAATAATTTGAAAACGATACGGTTTTACAAATTGAAGGTACCTGCGAATGCTGCTCAAATGAGAGGCACCCCCTTTCATCTTGTTAGTGAGGAAAATAATAACGCCTGTTGATTTCGAAATCAACAGGCGTTCCGAGATATCTAACGTCTGTACGTTAAATAACGTTCATACCAAATATCAATAAAATCTGGTGCAAACGGGCCATTCCGCTGCCGAATCCATTGTATCAATTTTTCCACATTTCGTTTTAAAATTTGATCAATCACATCTGGATACTTCATTTCACGGCGATGGCGTTCATATTCATCTTCGTCTAGTAAATTAAAGGTCATATCAGGATATACCTTGATATCAAGGTCATAATCGATATACTTTAGTGCTTCACCATCAAAAATGAACGGTGAACTTAGATTACAGTAATAATAAATGCCGTCTTCACGTATCATTCCAATGACATTAAACCAGTATTGAGAATGGAAGTAGCAAATAGCCGGCTCCCTCGTGATCCATGTTCTGCCATCTGATTCTGTAACAAGTGTACGGTCATTTCCACCAATCACCAAATTCTGTGACCCTTTTAAAACGGTTGTTTCTTCCCAGACGCGATGGATGTGCCCATTATGCTTATAGCTATGTATTTGCATTGGTTCACCTTCGATGGGTACGCCCATGTTCTCCCCTACCTTCATTCCTGAACGCTTTGAAACCTATTCTAAACCCTTACTCGTTAACAAAGAGAGGTAACAAAGTAAAATTCCTATTTTTTATTATTATAACGGTTAAGAAGAGAATTTAAAACAAAAGAGCCACAATTCATGCGGCTCTTTGTAAAAATTTGCGAATTTTTTTCATTTTTAAACTACATTGAGGCTGATAAGTTGGTTTCCCGATAGGAATTTATAACCTCTTCTGTCTGCTTTTCAAAAATTAATTGAATCTCTTTTAACTCTTTTTTCATCAGTTGAATGTCGTTTTTAATACTTTCAAGGTCCGTGGCATTTTGCAAAGTGTGCAGCTCTTCTTCGATTTGTAGACAACGTTCAAGCTCCGTTTGAAGATACAGTAATTTTTCCATGGTTGCCATTTGTTCGGAAACTAATCGGTTAAACTGATCCATTTCCCTCACCGCCTTATTTTTTAAGCTATTATTATTTATTCTTTGGCAGTTGCTTTTTTCCTTTGACTATTTATGTAGACTAAAGAGAAGTTTTGTCGAAAACCGAAAAGCGTAAGCGCCTTGCTCTGGGGCTGAAGCTAGACACAGAGAAGAAGGCACCCTTTTACGAAAAAGAGCGCCTCCATTTTGTTACGTATGTTAGTCTTGACCAAATTGACCTGCGTTTTGGTTTTTACGAGCTTCTGCAGCTTGGTTTTGTTTTCTTACCTCTTGTGCATTTGTTTCACTGCCAAATTCAGTGCCAAATTGGCCTTGTGAACCGCCTTTTGCAGATTGTGCATTTTGTTTTCTTACTTCTGCAGCATTCGTTTCACTTGCAAATTCAGTACCAAATTGCCCTGCAGCACCTGCACCAGCTTGAGCATTTTGTTGTCTAACTTCCTGGATGTTTGTTCCAGCAGAAGTTTTGTTTGGCTGTTGATTGAATTTTGCCATTGTTATCACCTCCACGAATATAATGTAACCAGGCTTCGTGGAGATTATCCCTGTATTTTATTATTTACAAATAACTTATACGAGCAATGAAATTCCGCCATCTACAATAATGGTTTGTCCTCTAATCATGCTCGACTGGTCTGATAAGAGGAACATAACACTATTTACCATATCGTCAATTTCAACCATTCTTCCTGCCGGAGTTTTTTCCTTTGCTTCTTGGAGCAGCTCTTCCCGGTTTGGAAAATGCTTTAATGCCTCGGTATCGACTGCACCGCCGGAAACAGCATTGACAATAATATTCTTAGGGGCTAATTCTACCGCCAAATAACGTGTTAAGGCTTCAAGAGCTGCTTTTGATACACCAACAACCGTGTAATTTTCCAAATAACGGATGGATCCTAGCGAACTTATGCTGACAATTTTCCCGCCGCCATTTCTTTCCATTAATTTGGCTGCTTCTTGCGCACAGAATAACAGGGCTTTACTATTTATATTTAAAGTCCAATCCCAATGGGACTCCTCCAGTTCCATTACCGGACGCTGCACGCCAGAGGCCGCATTATTGACAAATATGTCTATACGGCCAAACTCTTGGTCAATTTGCGTGAACATGTCCTTAATTTTAGCGACATCACCCACATTGGCCTTAACGATTAAAACCTTTCTGCCTAATGCCTCAATTTGTTCTGCCACCTCAAGGGCTGATTTTTTACTTCTTGCATAGTTAATAACGATATCGTATCCTGCTTCGGCTAATCGAAGTGCTGTTGCCTTGCCAATTCCTCGGCTGCTTCCAGTAATTAATGCTACTTTTTGAGTCATCTTCCTTTTCCCTTCTTTATGTAAGTAATGGTACTATTTTATCTTTTCTAGGTATAGAAGACAATTAATATAAGACACTAAGGGCAAAATAACAATTGAGAGGAGGTTGCAGGTATGTATGGCGGACGTGATATGACGGAGCTTTCTATGATGGCAAAATCTGATTGGCAGGACTCAGAACTGTCTTTTTTCCATCATTCCTTGCAGCAAATTGCACCTTATTTAAATAGTGAAGGATTGACCATACATCGAGAAATTATCGAAGAAATTGAACATCGCGGCGGAATGAAACCATAAAACGGTTAGAAGAAAAAAGACCGCAACCATTAACTGCGGTCTCTCCTTATATACTATGATACAGTTTAAACATTTTTTGATAGGGAACAGGGAAGGCTAGTTCTTTCATTTCATCTAAGGAAACGAACTTCCATTCTTCTGTTTCCGGAAATTTGGTGTTAATTGTGCCAGTGTAAATTTTCATATTCCAAATTAAATGGGAGAACACATGGTCAACTTGACCGATGATTTGCTCAAGTTGGATCTCTAAATCATGTACTTGTTTAAAAAGACTATTGACCTGGTCACGATTATTTTGCATCGGATGATGAAGCTCGACTGTAGGGAACTCCCATAAATTTGCTAACAGCCCGGCGGCAGGCCGTTTATGAATCAATAATTTTCCGGTTGGGTCAGTTATGATTGCCGCAGCGAGTTGCACATCACGTGTTTTCGTTTTTTTCGTTTTTATTGGCAGCTCATTCTGGACTCCCTCAAAAAATGCTTGGCAATGGTCGCGGACCGGACATAATAAGCATGAAGGAGATGTAGGTGTACAAATGAGAGCACCTAATTCCATTAAAGCCTGATTAAATGAAGAAGGATCTTCATGTGAGATTAATTCACGAACTGCCTTTTCGAAAACTTTTCGGGACGAAGCTTTAGCAATATCTTCCCAAATGGACAGAATTCGTGATAAAACTCTCATCACATTGCCATCAACAGCAGGTTCAGGTATTCCGTAGGCAATACTTAATATTGCACCAGCTGTATAGGGACCTACCCCTTTCAGTTCGGCAATTTCCTTCGGCGTATTGGGCACTTCCCCGTTGTATTTCTCCCTTACCTCTTTAACCGCTGATTGCAGGTTTCGCACCCTAGAGTAGTATCCAAGTCCTTCCCATGCTTTCAGCACTTTATCTTCTTCGGCTTCTGCCAAATCATCAATTGTTGGAAACCATTCGATAAAGCGATTAAAATACGGGATGACCGTATCTACTCTTGTTTGCTGCAGCATAATTTCTGAGACCCATACCTTATATGGATCTTGATCCTTGCGCCATGGCAAGTCCCGTTGTTCTTGTTTAAACCAGGAAATTAAATCATGTTGAAATGCATTTATATTGATTTTATCTGAATTTTCATGTTCAATTAACATAACTTTTACCTCCAGTTGTTAAACATTGCGAAAAAAGGAAATATAATAAGAGAGCACAATATTTATTAAAGGACATTTCGTTTTACGATAATCGATTTTGGTTATTTTGACAAGATTTTTATTGAAGGAGGATTTTCCTTTTGGATACTGGAACTCATGTTGTAATGGGAATTGCCCTAGGCGGTCTTGCAACGCTTGATCCAACAGTTGCTGCAAGCCATGCGACTGCAACCAGTGTGTTAATTGCCACGATTGCAGGTTCACAAATACCAGATATTGATACAGTACTAAAACTAAGAAATAATGCGATTTACATTCGTAATCATCGTGGAGTTACCCATTCCATACCAGCTGTACTTTTATGGCCGCTACTCCTTACAGGCGTTATTTACCCTTTTTTCCCGGAAGCCAATTTATTGCATTTATGGGCATGGACGTTTGCCGCAGTATTCATCCATGTATTTGTTGATATCTTTAATGCCTATGGGACTCAGGCGCTTAGACCCTTTTCATCGAAATGGGTAGCACTAGGTGTCATTAATACATTTGATCCGATTATTTTCGGTATTCATGTGATTGGGATTATAATTTGGATTATGGGAGCAAATCCGGGCATTACCTTTCTACTGATGTATGCCGTGATTATTGGCTACTACATCAGGCGCTACCAGGCTAAGAAAAGAGTGCTGGTTGGGGTGAGAGCACTCATTCCAGATGCCACTGAAATCATTATTGCACCAACGATGCGATTTCATCAATGGCGAATTGCGGCCATGAATAACCGGCAATTTTTTGTAGGCAGGGCGGTAAAAGATACAGTGGAAATCCTTGATCACTTTAACCGTATACCAGTTCCAAAAACGCCTGTAATCGAAGCAGCCAAAAAGGATAAGAATCTTTCTGCATTTTTATCATTTTCACCTGTTTACCGCTGGGAAGTCGATGAGTACAATGATTTTTATGAAGTCCGGTTTATAGATTTACGTTATCGCAGTAATGGGCACTACCCGTTTGTGGCCGTTGTTCAATTAGATAGTGATTTAAATCCCATTAGCTCATATACGGGATGGGTGTTTAGTGAGAAGAAACTAAGGAAAAAATTAAGTATTATACCCAGTTAATAAGCGATGACTTAGGTCACTCGCTTTTTTATTTCCTTTTTCTGATAACATATCCCTCAAAAAAAAGCGAATACTAAAGGTACGTGTTCAGCATTGAGAGTGCTTTGCTATTCACGTTTTTCTCATTCCCTACATGGAGGTACAGCATGAGAAATAAAGAAACTGGTTTTCCAAATCAAAATAATAATAAGCTTGAGGGCGAGCCAAGAGCAAAAGCGGAGTATGCTTCAAAGCGAGCAAATGGAACAATAAATACCCATCCTCAAGAACGGATGCGCGCTTCCGGAGAACGGGATGACGAATCGCCTCAGTATTAAGAAAAGCGAAAGCGCCCGTTTAGCAGCGTATAGACTGGAGCACTTCGACTGAGATAAAGGAAACACGGAGAGCGGAGCGATCCGATGTTGACTTATCGTAGGGAGATGGGTGAAGTCTACTAGCTGCTGGGCGCTGAAGCTGGACAATTCTCGAAGTCGAAAATTTCTTATTTTAGAAGACAAGCCAGAGACCATTTCTCTGGTTTGTCTTGCTATTTTAACCATTTTAACAGGGAAATCGGAAGGGCCTCCTCTTTTCCATCGCCCTTTAGTCTATAACCCCAAGCAAAGACGCCATTCATATAATCAATTTTAAAATAGTGGCCGGGATCCCCTTCTATTTCATAAATTTCCCCCGGTTTAAAAGAGTCAGGATTAATTAGATACGCTTTTGCCATTTGTACCTTTCTTTCCAGGACAGCAAACTCATTTACCATCCCTAATTGCTCGGCTTTCCTTGCCTTTTCTTGAAGAGCCGCAATTTCTTGTCTTAATTCGTGTTCTGACATTGTACTATACCGTTTCTCCTGCTGCATTTTCTTCACTCCCCTTTATGCTTTTATTTTAGTATAGTAATATTTGTACAATTAATAAAGGAATATCTAATATGAAGGGGCTAACATAATGAAAACAATCGTTATTACTGGAGCAGGTTCCGGATTAGGAAAAGAACTAGCATTTCTTTTTTCACAACAGGGTTTTCACCTCTTATTAACCGGAAGAACAACGGAGAAGTTAAATACCGTAAAAATGGAAATTGAATCGGCAGGAGGAAGGGCGGATATTCTTCAGCTTGATATCCGAAACCATGAAGATGTCTTCGGTAAAATAAAGGAAATAAGCCATACCTTCGACATTTTCGGTTTGGTCAATAACGCTGGTATTGGTCATTTTGGAGCATTTGCCGAAATGAATGTGCAGCAAATGAACGAAATGCTGGATACAAATGTCTACGGAACCATCTTGATGACAAAGGCCATCCTGCCTATTCTTGAGCAGACTGGCGAAGGACAAATCATGAATATTATCTCCACTGCCGGTTTGCGTGGAAAAGTGAATGAAGCCGTATATGTTGCAAGCAAATTTGCTGTTAGAGGATTCACAGAAAGCCTGCAAATGGAATACGAAGGAAGCGGTATTAAGTTTAATGCGGTATATATGGGCGGTATGGATACCCCTTTTTGGGATGAAAGCGATCATATTAAGGATAAAACCCGTTTACGGTCAGCAAAAGAAATTGCAAAAATCATCATGGAGAAATTGGATCAGGATTCCATTATTATTGAATTTAAAAACTCATGACGCTTTTGTCATGAGTCTTCTCTTTCCGCTAAGAATCGTTCGATTAAATCTATTGAAAAGCCTTTACGATATAAAGCTTGTTTCATCTTTTGTCGATACTCATAGCCATTGAACTTTGACAATTTCCGATGCGCCTTTTCGCCTTGGAATCGAATGGCATCCATTTCCTCATCAGCCTCTTTAGAGACTTCTGTTTCATTAACTGCAATTGCGATGACTTCAAAGGAATATCCTTTTCTCATCAGGACATTTTCCAGCTTTTGTTTTTGAATTTTGCTTGATTCCTTTGTATTCTTCTGAAAAAACTTTTCAGCTATTTTAGTGGCTTTTTCAATCTGCTGGTTTAAAGGAAATTCTTCTAGAACTTGTAGGAGGGTTGACTCCTTAATTCCCTTTTCCTTTAATTCCATCTTGATTACACTGGGCCCTTTATCTGTTGTATTGACCTGTGTCCTCACGTAAGCTATAGCAAATTCCTCGTCATTTATGTATTTCTGAGCGGTTAATTTATGGATCACCTCTTTGATGATGGGCTCATCCATTTCTTTTTTTAGAAGATAATCGTTGATTTCTTTTTCAGATCTCATCCTTCTAGCCAAATAATTAACTGCAAGGTTGTACGCTTTACGAATGTCATCCTGGTATTGAATTTCCAAGAAAGAGAAATCATCAAGCTCCATCCCTTTTTTTAATTGGTATTTAATTAATACGTCGCTGTCAATACTAAAAGCATATTCTTCACCTTTACCATAATCCATAAACACATTAAACCGATCTTGATTTTTCTGCTGTGTGGTGATTTTTGTAATAATGGCCATTTTCTTCACCTCAAAACTACTTTACCATATTCCTCTTAAGTAAAACGCTCTAAAAATATATTTTCCTAAATTTTGTATCTTTCCTTTCGTATTAGGCAAAAATGGAAATGAGTTTTTTTCCACTTAGCTTGATGACGATTAACTAAAATTGGTGAAAGGAATGAGCAAAATGGCAGAAAAGAAAAAGAAGGATAAAGATCGAGGTAAATACCCTTTAACAAGCATGCAGGAAGTATCCTATCAACGGGAATTTAAAATGGCAGATCGTGCCGGCGGTTTTCATGACCGAAAAACGAAGCTTTAAATCAATATAAAATTTTTCCACTAATGAACCTCTTTCGTTCGGTAAAAGCTATTTTTAGGGGCGTTCCAGCTCCCTATTATTTTTTACGAATGAAAGGGGTTTTTCGAATGGGTCGTTCTCGTGGACATAAAAGTCGGGATAAAAATAAAGGGTCACTTCCACAGGTGCCGAAAAACATGAAATCAGATGGAATCGATGTTGAATATTCACAAGAATTAGCGGATAACGCAGATCTTGAAGCACAAG
This sequence comes from Bacillus sp. S3, assembly GCF_005154805.1. Classification (GTDB taxonomy): domain Bacteria; phylum Bacillota; class Bacilli; order Bacillales; family Cytobacillaceae; genus Neobacillus. The sequence continues at coordinate 1,349,311 of NZ_CP039727.1, read as the reverse complement.
CACGTGCCAATGCTGCTAACCAGCGGGTAAGTAATAAGAACAAATAGGTACTTTTTTACGTAAAGAAAACTCGTCGATTGGCGAGCCCGTTAGGTCGAAGACAGTCGGCTAAAAAAGAAGCAGGTTTTGCCCTGCTTCTTTACAGTCTTGTTACCGTTATGCCGTCTTTTTAGCTCATGTTTTTTATTTACTTTTTGAAACAATCGACTGAAAATCATCTGTATAACTGACTAAATCGCCCCACCCCATCAAATCTTCATCAGAAATCTTCCAAGTGTGCTGCTCTAAGTCTTGACGAATAACGGCAAAATGGCGGGGATTTGTTGAGTAAATCTGGAAGCCTGCTTTTTTCGCTTGATCAATAAAAAAATAATCCTCAGCCCGATTTACCTTTTCAAAGCGAATATGATAAAACATCTCTTTTCTGAACAGTAAAGTCGCCCCGGCAACCGTGTCTGTAATGGAATTTCTAGTACCGCTGACATATATCAACGCTTTCTTATTTTTAAAATAAATATAGTAAGAACTTTTACCGACAATCCAAACATTTTTATTTTTAAAGGCATCCATTGAACTGGTAATATATTCAGGACCATAATAATCATCGTCATCAAATTTCGCAATATAGTCAGAGCTTGCGTTCATTACTCCAAAATTTAAGCAGTCGCCTAAGGTTGCTTTTTCATGCAGCTGAAATACTTGTACGTTTGGATAATCCCTTGCCTTTTTATGCCAACGGTCAATATCCATCGAATCTTTATTCAAAATAATAATTAACTCTTTATCCTTCCAGGTCTGCTGTTGATAATTTTTAAAGACATTATCGATACTCTCTTCTCTTATCGTACACGTTATAATGGAAACCACTTTTTCACTCCTTCAATGGTTAAGAATTGATCACTTGTTGTAAAAATTTTTTTAAATGAGGATAGTCTGTCAGATTATTTACGTCATTAAGGAGCTCATTCCGGTCATTTGTCCCAAAACCTGCAGCCCCCAAAATATTAATTGGAGAAATATCAACTTGAAGCATAAGGATAATCGTTTCCAGGATAAGGACGAATTTTTCCTGAAAAATTTGAAAGTGCTCAGATTTCAACTGCTGAAACAATTTATAATCTCTTAAGACCTTGTTCATGGTCAATAAATCTGTAAGCCCCGAAAGTTCTAGTCCAAGAATTAGAACATCGACTTCATGATGCTTTACCGTAAATAGGCCAAAGTTGGCAATGGTCTCTTTCCACTTGTTTTTAACCACCGGATGCTCCTGATGGTAAGTAGTCAACTCATCACTGACAACATATTGCGCTCCCATTTTGTATAAACGGTAGCCTAATTCCCAATCCTCGTAACCGTAATGGTGAAACTCCTCGTCAAATAAACCTGCATCCACAATCAATTCTTTCCGTATAGATACATTCCTTGTAAGAAACGCCATCCATGGAAGGGTAAAACCTTCCAAATCCGCACCAAAATTCCTTGTTATTTGCCGAAACCATGGATATTCCTTATATGCTATATCCCTGTATGTTTTCCTTACTAAATCACCTCTATCTAATAGTGGATACGGTTCCTGAAGCACATCCTTACAACCCTGAAGTCTCTGAAATATCTCTTGGTTTTTTTCTGTTAGGTAGGTGATTCTGTTTACTTCTTTCTTAGAAAAGTCTGGGAATACACATGAATATAATATTTTGGAATGTAACCCCCCTGATAAAATGAGGTTATGTTTCGATTGGTGATACTTATAGTGTTTTTCAACAAAGTCAGGTTCTGTGAGTATTTCTGCATCGAGAAAAATTAGAATGCTCCCCCTGGCAGAACGAATACCTAAATTTCTTCCCTTTGCCCTTCCAAGATTTTTTTTACTGTGGATATATTTAAAATGGTATGGTGGGGAATAGTCTTTTAGTTTTTCTTCCGTTTGGTCTGTCGAGGCATCATTTATTAGGATTACTTCCATTTTTGCCGGATTAAACGTTTGTAGTTCAAGTGAATAGAGGGTAAATAAATTGAGTGGATATTTATTTTGCGATGGAATAATAATACTGACTTCAATGTCTTGATTGTTTTTATTTATTGAGGAACTCAAGCTGTTACTAATTTGATGACTTTGCTTCGTTTCTTTTGGTCTACTTTCCTTTTTTATACTTTCTGACCATTTAAAGCTATTTCCTAACATGATGCACCCCTTTATTTATTGTTTAATGAAATAACTAGTCCAATTGGTCGAGCTTTTACACAATATGTTATCCAAATGATTTTGACTAAACTTGAGCCCTTAGAAAACGAAAAAAGAGCTTATGGGCTCCTTTTTTTGTGAATAGTTTTCATGTTTTACAATGTTGTTAAAATGGTGGTTCGTTGGGACGGTGCATTGTTTTTACATACGTAAACCAAATCTTCGATAACAGCACTTGCAGTTGGAAACATTCCAGCACCTGGTCCTTGAAGTGTGATTTCACCAACAATGTCTGATTGTATACTGACAGCATTCTGAACCCCTTCCACATGGTAAAAAGGATGCTCTTTTCCAACAAGGACTGGCTTGATTGTAGCTTTAATATGCTTCCCAGACTTACTTATTTGGGCAATATGCTTATACCTTAAGCCTTGTTCTTCCGCTTTTGCAATTAATTCACTTGTAATATTGGTAATCCCTTCCCGTTCTACATCATGCCAGTTTGGTTCCTCTCCAAAGGCAATCCTGCTAAGAATCATTGTTTTATAAAAAGCGTCAAAGCCCTCAATATCATTTGTCGGGTCAGCTTCAGCAAACCCGTTTACCTGAGCTCCTTTTAGTGCTTCGGCAAATGACAGTCTCTCCTCGCGCATTTCGGTTAAAATGAAATTAGAAGTGCCATTTAGAATTCCTTGCACCTGCTTCACTCGGTTAATATTTAATAACTGTCTCAGCGTCTGAATAACTGGTATTCCCCCTGCAACTGTCGCTTCATACCCAACCGAAACATTATGTTCCTCTGCCAGGTTAAGCAATTCTTGTCCGTGATGTGCAAACATTTCTTTATTCGCGGTAATAATATGACATCCCTTCTCAATTGCTTTTTTCAAAAAAGAATTGGTAGGTTCTCTATCAACGATGGCCTCGACGACAACATCAAGCTGCGGCAGGTTTAGAATATCTGCAAAATCTGTCGTTACGAGCACCTCATCACTAATTTTCCTTTGTTTCTGCTTGTTTTTAATTAAGATCGCTGCCACTTCCACCTGTTTGCCTAAAACAGATGTCAGCTTTGCGCCATGAGATTGGATCGTCCGATAAACCCCTTCCCCAACCGTTCCAAAACCGAGAATTGCCACTTTTATTACAGACATGTTTTTCCGCCCCTTTACTTTATTTGCCTAAAACAGGAAAAGCCCCCTTCATAAGAAGAGGGCTGATTCCTCCTCTTATCTTTCAGGTTAAAAATAACCTGCAGGAATTAGCACCTTTTCAAGGAATACCTTGATGGTTGCCGGGCTTCATCGGGCCTAGTCCCTCCGCCGCTCTGGATAAGAGTAATATTTAAGTGTCAAAATTTTATTATTAGAATTCATTTTAGTTGAAACAATTTGAACTGTCAATGAATTCAAAATCATCTTTGAAAGATTTTTTTGAATCTAACGAATTCTCTTTTTATTTTACTGCTCATTGGTCCAATAACCTAATCTATCACCATACTTAGAAATTAATAAAGTTGATCCATTCTCTAGCTGAGTAAGCATAATAGGTTCGACATCCTGACTAATGATTAGAGATGGTCCATACCAAGGATATTCTTTCTGGTTATTATCCCTCCACCATAATCCAACCCCCCCTGAGGCTAATTTACTTACTACCTCAAACCGCCCAGAATCGGTTTCATTCCAAACAGGGGTACCAATTACTCCTTTTGCAAATGTTTCACTCTTGAACCATTTTCCCGTCCTTTGATCTTCCCAATAATGTGACAAATAATTTTTTCCAGACCTCACAATTAACTCTTTATTTCCAAAACTACTAGTAATAGGTAAAGAAGGCATATACCCATCCTGATTACCTTCATACCATGGATATTTTTCTTTACGATATCGCTTACTATAATATTCTGTTCCAAGATGCTTAATAAATTTTCTAGCCAAATCTCTTTTATCACGCTCAATCGGATGACACAACCAACTATTATTAATCTCATTAAGGCAGTAGACTATTTCATCTAAAGTAAGGAATGGACGGTAGCGAATCACCTTTTCGTCCATATTGTTTGGATAGCTTTTAATACGGAATCCCAACTCCCTTGCCATGTTAACAAAAAATATCTCGTCTGTACCGAAGGAGATCGTTTTAAGCAATGCCCTTTTTAGTTTATCCTTTCTTTCAGGGTGAAGTAAGGATTTTACAAGCGATTTGTTGATAACTTGGCCAACATTGAAAATTCCATAGAAGGGGTTTACATTAAATAACCTCTCCCATCTATATAGGTCCTTCTTTAGTTCGTCCCCAATATACCAATCTTCTTCAGGAATCCGCAGTTTTACCGCCATATAGTCGGTATCTCTCATTTGTTTCTCAATGAATTCTTCATATCCTTTTCTGAAAAACAAGGCATCAGAATCAATATTGATTAGATAGTCATACTCCATCCCCATCTCCTCGAGCCATTCCATAGTCTCAAGAAAATAAATGGTCGTGAATCCCCGCTCCAACTTTCGGCTGGAGGGACATACAGGAACCCCTAAATTATCACAAAGGGCTGGGTCATCCCCGCCATTGTACAAGACCATCGTGCTATTGGGACAATAGTGTCTTACATTATCAATTAATTCCTTCACAAGCTCCCGCTGTTCATGAACGAGGATCATAAAACAGATTTTACTTTGAGAGGAATTCGTAATCCTACTTAACTTTTCAGAGTAGAGGGATTTTTTCGTCACAAAAAAGTCCTTACGTTCCATGATTATTTTTAACATGTCATACTTGTTGCCACTTGCAGATAAATACCGATTTAGCAGCTTCTGATTATTTAGGTTTGAATCCGTGTAAGCAGTTGGGTGCCATAAATGAAACACTTTAGCTTCAATATTAACGAATTTTCCGCAAATAGTATTAACGGCATGTGAAAAGGCATCATCTTCTCCACCCCAGCCAATAAAACGCTCATCAAAACCACCTACCGCTTCGAAATTCGCTCGCGGAATGACATTTAGTTTTCCAGCGAATCCTTTATAGATCCAATTAGCTTTATTGCATTCTTCTACTCCTACTCTTAGCGGCCAGCTTGGTTGTTTGCTAATCAGATATTTTGTTGCCTCTTTGGGAACATCATATATTTCTGTAAAAGGAACGACCCATGCCGCTTCTTTAAGTAGTTCTATAGATTTTAAAATAATTTTAGGATCATAAACAATATCCGCATCTGCAATTACAAGAATATCTTTCGTAGCCTTTTTTACTGCTTGATTTACAGCTTTCGATTTATTAATTTCATTGTCGCTATAAACCCCTAGACATAATTCGGCATCTGGCATTACTGCAGCATAGTATCGTTTTATCCATTCAAATGCCTCTTCCCTTGGACCATGATCTGTTTGGAAAGGAATGATGATAGAAACATTTTCAAACATACACTATCTCCCTTTTTGTTTATCTGTTGTTTTTGGCCAAATATCTCCAAACAAAAAGATAATTTGGCCATTGGGCAAATTCTAATAAAGAAGTAACTTACTAAACTGTTGGTCCAGACCAAGGATGGTCAGGTTTTTTGTTGTCTCTTAGCCAAAATCCCACTTCACCAGTTTTTAATTTACAGACTACCACAAATTGCCCTGAATTATTTTCAAAAAATAACGGGTTTCCCGTTACTCCTTTAGCAAACGTCTTACTTTTATACCACTTCCCATTAGGTTCTTGCCAATAATGGGTCAAAGAAGAACCTGACCGCACAATAAGCTCTAAGTTACCAAATTTACTTTTGATTGGAATAGATATGGAGTAATTTTTGGAATTATCCTCATACCATGGATATTTCTTACTTTTATATTTTTTTGTATTTTGTTCATTTTCAATATGCAGAGATTCAATTAATTCATTTTTATAACTGTTTATATTATCAATATTATTAGTTTTAATCTTATCTAGGGAACTTTTCCGTTCATTAATGAGCTTGGTCATTTTTTTCTTATTTCCACTTGCTTGTTTATAGCGGCCAAGAAGATCAGCATTCGCTTTACCATGTGGATTCGTTTGATAGTTTGAACTAGGGTGCCATAGATGGAATATTTTCCCCTTAACGTTTACAATCTCCCCACAAAGCGTACGGACAGCGTGGGAAAATGCATCATCCTCACCTCCCCAGCCAATGAACCGTTCATCAAAACCGCCAACTGCTTCGAAGTTTTCTCGAGGAATGATAAAGAGTTTACCCGCAAATCCTTCATAAACCCATTTTGATTTGCTACATTCTTCATATTTAATATCAATAGGCCACGTTGGTTTTGTTTTAAGTAATCTTTTAGTACCTTGCCATTCAATATTATATACTTCCGTAAAAGGGACTACCCATGCTGCTTTATCAAGTAATCTTATCGCTTCCACAATAATATTGGGGTTATAAACGACATCCGCATCAGCTATTACAAAAATATCTTTTGTTGCTTGTTTAGCTGCTAAGTTTACAGCCTTAGATTTATTAATATCCTCTTCATTGATTAGTCCCAAACATAATTCAGCTTCGGGCATAACACGAGCATAATACCTTTTAATCCATTCAAAAGCCTTCGCCCTTGGACCATGGTCTGTTTGGAAAGGTACAATTATTGAAACGTTTTCTAACACTGTAACTCTCTCCTTATTTATAAAAGTTTTATACATTCTAATTTTTACTTATTGTATGTGAATTGATTTGTGGGGGAACGGCTTGTATCATGGTTCCAAATAATGATTAGGTATTGCAGAAGAATTGACGATTTATGGTAAATCAACATAGTTTTTTGTCCCTTTCAAATCATTGCACGTTCGCATTTCATAAAGTAGAAGAACCTGTTGTTTAGGTGAAGTTGAATTTATTTTCATCTAGATAGCTAGTGCTAATCTCATTTGGGAGAGATGAAAGTGAAACTTGCTATTATGTGCGGGATGCCACTAAGCGGAAAATCAACATACAGTAAGACTCTTCAGAATCAAGGATGGGTACGTGTATCACTAGATGAAATTAGGCTAGCTTTGCATGGCCAAACTTATAAGGCAGAGGCTGAACCGATTGTGTGGGATCACGCCGAACTTATGGTACGATCATTGCTTAGAAGTGGACATGACGTACTTGTTGATACCACCAACAGAACCAGAGAACGTCGTAAAAGATGGATTCGAGTTGCGAAGGAATTTGGACTAACATTGGAAATATTCTACGTAGATACCGATTATGAAACTTGCAAACAACGTAACAAAGTGCTTAGGCGACTATCTGAACATGATTTAAAACAAATATATAAAGAATTCCAAAAGCCGACTTCAGATGAAGGAACCATTATTAAGGTAAAATAGTAAAAACCGCTTAAAGGTTACAATATACTGCAGATAGGAGGAAGTGAAGTGAAAAAGTATATTTGTTTTGATATAGGAGGGACAAAAGTAAAGCACGGGCTATTGCTAGAGAATGGATCTATTCTTTCAAAAGGCAGCTACGATACCCATGGTAGAAATCTAGAATTATTTTTAAATACAATGGCAGATACCATTAACATGTATACAAGCAATCATAATGTTAGTGGTGTGGCTATTAGTTTACCAGGCTTTATTAACCCTCATTCAGGTTACTCAGAACGGGCCGGCGCAGTAAAAGCACTTGATAAACAGAATCTCAAAAAATTATTAAAAAAGAGAATTTCGCTGCCGGTTGAAATTGAAAATGATGGAAACTGCGCAGCTTTAGCAGAAAAAATAAGTGGGAATGCCAAAAATTGTACCGATTTTATTTGTGTGACAATTGGTACTGGAATAGGCGGGGGTATATTTATTAATGGGAAACTATTGCATGGGCATAGTTTCAGAGGCGGAGAATTTGGATTTATGATTACTCAAGCGGGAAACAATGATAGGGATATACTGCACTCCAATGCTTCTACCTATGCCCTAATTAAGTCCTATAAAAAGCTAAAGGGTATTAGTGAATATGAAAAGGTTAAAGGAGAGACAGTTTTTTTAGAATCCAGCCATGATAGTTCGGTAAAAAAACTACTAGATGACTGGATTCAAAACATTAGTTATGGAATATATAATCTGGCCGCAACTTTAAACCCGCAAAAAATTTTAATAGGCGGTGGAGTAATTGCCCAACAAGGGTTGTTAGATAATATTAACAATAAACTTGACCATCTTCCTTGGTGGAAAGACATTAAGATCCCAGTTGAAAGTTGTAAGTATCAAAATGACGCAGGAATGATTGGTGCACTGTACCATTTTATCAAAAAAACACGGTAGATGAATTTCCCTAGTATGTTAATCTAGTTTTACCACATCCGTTAAAAGAATAAGCACCCGCATATTCATACGGATGCCTTTTTCCACAATCTCCGCCTGTCGATGGCGGGCTTGTTTATTAAAGGGGTAATAGTGGAATCGTTTCTTTTTTATTAATTTGTTCAATCATTTCCAGCCATTCCTTCGGTTTATTGGAAAGGATAGAGTAATAGTTTGTCAGGAAGTCCCTAATAAGACCGGCTGGTAATGCCGCAAGTTCATAATCAGCAGGCATAAAACAAAGGTCAAGTCCCTCGACAGCTTCCCCGTTGTTTTCCCAGGATGGGTGAACATAGGAGAGATCAAGCCGCTTATAGCCTAAGTGCGATAGAACCTCCCGGCGCACATATGGTTCCATTACCTTTACACCGCCAAATTCGTGATGCTCTACCCGGTAAGGGTCATAAATTTCTGCAAACATTCCAAATAGCACTTTACCATTTTCATTAGCAAGCTGGTTTAAATCCTTTAAACGGTTTTGCGCTAAAAAGCGGCCAAGCCCTAAACCAGGTTTACTGATGATAGTAAAATCTGTCATCGCGATATTCCAGTCGGGATAATAACGGTATTCGGTTGCTCCGACAACTTGGTCTCCTAGAGTAGCAACAAACACCCGAATACCTGGATCTTCTAATGGTTCTTTCCAAAGCTCATATTCCAGTACTTCCTCCGGCGGGAAAATTTCCTCCATTAAATCATGAAGCTTTTTAAAATTTGGGTCTTCAATACTGGTAATTCTTTTATATTCCATTGGCATTTATGCCCCCTTTATCTGATTTAAACGGATTTGTCCATTCCATTAACGCTGCATGATTGCAGGATTCTTCATCATCGAGGTAATTTCTCGCAACCCCAATAGGTTTCCGGCCGGAGCGCAGCAAAAAGCTGATGACGGGATCGTGCATCCCGCCATTTATTACCGCTGCCAAGTACTCCTCGGGAGTCATTTTATCAGCGACTTTATGGTAGCCAGGCATCCGGCCTCCGCCCAGCAGCCTGGTATATCCTTTTTCAATGACAACATGGTACATCGCCTGCATCAATAATTTTCCAAGCCCGAGTTTTCGGAACTTTGGACGAATACTGATATCAACAATATATAATGTATCACCATTAGGATTATGGCTGCGGATGTACCCATGATCGGTGATTTCTTCCCAAGTATGGTTGTGATTATTTAAATCAAAGTCAACACATAGACCTGTCAATGATCCAACTAATATACCATCTATTTCGCAGCATAATGCACCCTCTGGAAAAATGGTAACATGGTTTAATAATTGCTGTTTATTCCACCATAATTCTTCAGGAAAAGGCGGTGGAAAGCATTCGGACTGGATTTCAATCAGCTGATCAAAATCTGTTTCTGTGTAATTACGGATGAAGACCTTTACAGGTTTACCTTGGTCATACACATAAAAATCACTTCGATACATGTTTCCACATCCTTTATGACCAATCTGTATAAAGGTCTGTTCTGCGATCACGCCAGGTTGTGACCGAACCATGTTCCCGAACTTTATATAAAAGTTCTAAATCTAAATCTGCAGTTACGACCATGTCATTATTCAGTTCCCCTTCAACCAATAAGCCTTTAGGCGGGAATGGAATATCATTTGGAGTGATGATTGCAGCCTGGCCAAAATTAGCGCGCATAAAATCAACCGTCGGCAGCGAGCCGACAGTTCCGGTTAGGACCACATATACCTGGTTCTCCACCGCTCGGGCATGGCTGGTATATCTAACACGGTGGAAGCCATGGCGGTCATCTGTGCATGATGGACAGAATATAACATCCGCACCCTTAGCCTTTGCCATGCGGACAATCTCAGGGAACTCGATATCATAACAGGTAAGCAGCGCAATCTTTCCTTTATCCGTATCAAAAATCTGAAACGAATCGCCCTGTGCCATATTCCATTCATTTACCTCTGTTGGGGTAATATGCAGCTTAGCCTGCTCACCGATTCGACCGTCCGGATAAAATAAATGGGCGGTATTATAGAGCTTTTCGTTCTTTTTTAGGACGTGTGTACCCGCAATAATATGCATGTTGGTCTGTTTTGCAAAATTAGAAAATAGTTCACGGTACTGTTCAGTAAAGTTTGGCAAGTCGTTAATCGTGAGGCTCTGACCCTGGCCATTGCCGATGGATAAGAGCTGAGTGGTAAAGAACTCTGGGAAGAGGACAAATTCTGCCCCAAATTCTTCAGCCGTTTTTATGTAATGCTCGCACTGTTTTGCGAATTCCTCAAAGTTTTGAATCGTATGCAGGTGGTACTGCACCACAGATACTCTTAGTTTCATTATTCTCCTCCAATTAGTTTCTTTTAAGGGAATTATCTAATATTTTAGTATTTTATTCAAACTTTTGGTACCCCTATTACACTGGAACACAAATATAGCCCGCTAAATAGCGGGCATTTACCATGGATTTTTTAAAGTTTCCCTTCTGCAAGCTCAATTTGTTTCAAGACTTGTTCGGGCGCTGTTCCGCCAAAGCTGTTTCTTACTGCAACTACATGTTCAGGAGCCAATACCTGATAAATATCTTTTTCAAATAATGGACTGAACTCTTGGTATTCTTCGAAACTTAAATCTAGCAAATACTTGTCAGATTGGATGGCATACAAAACAATTTTTCCAATTACCTCATGGGCTTCACGGAACGGCAAGCCTTTACGTACCAAATAATCCGCAATATCTGTGGCATTGGAAAAATCATTGTTGATTGCCTTACGCATCACATCTTTTTTGACGGTCATCGTTTCAATCATTGGGGCCAACAGTTTTAATGAACCTTCAAGCGTTTCTACTGTATCAAACATGCCCTCTTTATCTTCTTGCAAATCCTTGTTGTAAGCGAGCGGCAGGCCTTTTAAAACAGTCAATAACCCAATCAAATTGCCATACGCACGGCCGGTTTTTCCTCTAAGCAGTTCCGGAACATCCGGGTTTTTCTTTTGCGGCATAATACTTGAGCCTGTACAGAAAGAATCATCCAGCTCGACAAACTGAAATTCCTGGCTTGACCAAATAACCAACTCCTCAGAAAGTCTGGAAATGTGCGTCATAATGATAGAACCAATCGATAAAAATTCAAGAATAAAATCACGATCGCTGACAGCATCCATACTGTTCGGGTACACCGTTTCAAATCCAAGCAGCTCGGCTACACGCTCACGGTTAATAGGAAAAGTCGTTCCTGCCAAGGCTCCGGAACCTAGTGGAAGCCAATTTATCCGTTTCAGAGAGTCTATTAATCTTTCTTTATCACGTTCAAACATCCAAAAATATGCCATGACATGATGGGCAAAGGAAACCGGCTGAGCACGCTGCAGGTGGGTATACCCGGGAATTAACGTTTGAACATTCTCCTTAGCCTGCCCAATCAATGCCTGCTGGACATCTTCAAGCAACGTAATTAATTCGGTTGTTTTTGTCCGTAAATAAAGATGCATGTCGGTTGCGACTTGATCATTACGGCTGCGCCCTGTATGAAGCTTACCGCCGACAGAACCGATTTTTTCAATCAATAGTTTTTCGATATTCATATGAATATCTTCATCTTCTACTAAAAACTCAACTTTGTTTTCATCTACCAACTTTTTAATAGAAAGAAGACCGTCCTTAATTTTGTCCGCATCCTCCATCGGAATAATGCCACATTCCCCCAGCATTTGTACGTGTGCCAGACTGCCGGCGATATCTTCTTTTGCCAATTTTTGATCAAAATGAATGGATGCAGTGAATTCTTCCACCAATTTGTTCGTTTCCTTTGTAAAACGTCCACCCCATAGCTTAGACATTAGTGCTCCCCCTTAACTTAGAAAGAAGACAACCCCCGAACTAGGATTCGAGGGCAATCCGGTTTATTTTAAAATGGTTTCCTTTTTATTAACCTCTGAAAATACTTTCGTTGGTAATCCCCATAGTTTAATAAATCCAACTGCTGCATTATGGTCAAAAGCGTCACCTTTTGCATAGGTTGCCAATTCCTCATTATACAGGCTATACGGCGATTTACGGCCAACAACCGTATGATTTCCTTTATGGAGCTTGACGCGGATTGTACCTGATACAGTTTTTTGTGTTTCATCAATAAAGGCATCAAGCGCAGGCTTAATCGGTGAATACCAGAGACCTTCATAGATAATCTTTGCCATCTGCTGTTCAACCTGTGTTTTGAATTGAGTAACCTCACGAGTCAGAGTTAGGAACTCTAATTCTTTATGGGCATTGATTAAGATTAACGCTGCTGGATTTTCGTATACTTCACGAGATTTAATTCCTACTAATCTATTCTCAATGTGGTCAATACGGCCAACACCGTGCTTGCCTCCAAGCTCATTTAAGGTTTCAATTAGTTGAACTAAGGGAAGTTTCTCGCCATTTAGGGCAACCGGAACACCTTGCTCGAATTCAATTTCCACATATTCTGCCGCGTCTGGTGTTAATTCAATTGGATTTGTCCAATCGTACGCTGCTTCTGGAGCCTCTGCCCATGGATCTTCAAGCACTCCAGCCTCACATGCACGTCCCCAAATATTTGCATCAATCGAAAATGGATTGTCTAAATCAACAGGGATTGGAATTCCGTTTTCTTCGGCATAGGCGATTTCTTCATCACGTGTCATGCCCCATTCACGAACCGGCGCAACCACTTTTAAGCTTGGATTAAGTGCTTGGATCGATACTTCAAAGCGGACTTGATCATTCCCTTTTCCTGTACAGCCGTGAGCAACAGCTGTTGCACCTTCTTTTTCGGCAACCTCAACAAGTAATTTTGAAATCAACGGTCTAGAAAGGGCAGAAGAAAGCGGGTATTTCCCTTCATATAAACAATTAGCTTTCAAAGCAGGAAGAATATATTCCTTCGCTAACAATTCCTTCGCATCAACGATATAGGCTTTAACGGCGCCAACATTCAATGCCTTGGTTTTGATCGCCTCTAGATCCTTACCTTCTCCAACATCAAGACCTAAAGCAATAACATCATAACCATATTTTTCTTGAATCCATTTAACCGATACAGATGTATCTAAACCTCCTGAGTATGCTAAAACAATTTTTTCTTTCGTCATTTTCTATTCTCCTTGCATTCATTTTGAATTTTTATTCAATCGATAGAATTATTATACAATTAATATTATAAAAAATGAACCTATTATGCAAGTAAAAGTTTTAAAATTGCTTTTTGTGCATGCAGACGGTTCTCTGCTTCATCAAAAACGACTGAATGGCAGCCGTCAATAATTTCCGCAGTCACCTCTTCACCTCTGTGAGCCGGTAAACAATGTAAGAAAATGAAATCCTTTTTCGCATGCTTACACAATTCCTCATTAACTTGGAAACCTTGAAATGCCTCTAATCTTAAAGCAGTTTCTTCTTCCTGCCCCATACTGGTCCAAACATCTGTAACGATGACATCGGCATCTTTGATTGCTTTTAGCGGATCATTCGTAACTGTTACTGTACTTCCAGTTATCTTTCCGTCCTGGATGGCGTTTTCAGTTATTTTTCCATTAGGCAAATATCCTGCCGGGCTGGCGATGCTTATGTTCATCCCTACTTTAACAGCACCCTCCATTAAAGAATGGGCCATATTGTTATTCCCATCGCCAATATAACACAGCTTTAGGCCAGCTAATTTCCCTTTATGCTCTAAGATGGTCAGCAAATCAGCCAGTACCTGGACAGGGTGCTGCAGGTCCGTTAACCCGTTTATAACCGGAACTGTTGCATGCTCTGCTAGCTCTTCTACTGATTCATGTGAAAAAGTTCGAATCATGATCCCGTCTACATAGCGCGATAGCACTTTTGCTGTATCGGAAATACTTTCACCTCTTCCAAGCTGGATGTCTTTCGAGCTTAGGAAAATGGCATGCCCCCCAAGCTGTAACATGCCAACCTCAAATGATACTCGCGTGCGGGTGGAGGATTTTTCAAAGATCATTCCTAATACTTTACCGCTTAAATGCGGCTGAGGAGTCCCTTGCTTTTGCAGTACTTTTAACTCCTGAGCCACATCCAGCATATAAAGAATCTCATCTGTGCTGAAATCTGACAACTGTAAAAAGTCTTTTCCCTTTAATTGTATTTCCTTCTTTTCAATCAATTTATAGGCTTCTAACATGTTCAGCACCCCTTTTTTCAATATGATAATACTCACGGACTGTACGAACTTCATTTTCCGACATGAATTGGCTTTGTAAGCCGATCATTGCTTCAATTGTATCCAGATGTGTAAACACAGGGATCTTGTAACGAACGGCATGCTCACGAATGTGGAAACCAAATTTTTGTTTTTGTCGTCCTTGGTTCGGTATATTAATGACAGCCTTAACCCGCTCGTTTCGGAATAGTCCATTTACATCATTTTCGTCCTTCACTATACGTTCAACTGATATACCATTTTTTTTAAAAAACAATGCTGTTCCTTCTGTCGCAGCAATCTTGTAATTTAGATCACTAAGTTCTTTCACTAGCGAAAGACTTTCCGGTTTTTCCCGAACCGAAATGGAACAGAAGAGGGTATTTGCTTCCGTTTTGCCTCCAATAACAGGAAACGCTTTTTCAAGAGCAGCTTGGAACGTGACGCCTAATCCAAGTGCTTCGCCAGTTGATTTCATTTCCGGCCCGAGAACATGGTCCACACCCTTAAGCTTACTTGATGAGAATATTGGGGCTTTTACAGAATAATACCCAGGTTCAGGAAGCAACTCTTGCACGTTAGACAAGTCGGATAACTTCTCTCCTAATTGAACACTGACAGCCCATTCAATCATTGGAATTCCTGTTACTTTACTGATGATTGGCACAGTTCTTGACGAGCGTGGATTTACCTCAAGCACGTAAACCTCGTCATCATAAATGACATATTGAATATTCATCATGCCGATTACCGGCGCTGATTTCGCCATTTTTTCTGCGTAATGAATAATGGTTTCTTTTGTTTTTGCAGACATCGAGATCGGCGGGAACACGGAAATACTGTCACCGGAGTGAACGCCAGCCTTTTCTATATGTTCAAAAATTCCCGGAACAACTATTTTGTCCCCATCGCTGATCACATCTATCTCACATTCAAGCCCCGGCAAAAATTTATCGACTAATAGCGGCCACATCTCTGCATGGGAATTATTCTCTAACTGGATAATATACTGATTGAGTTCCTCTTCTGAAAAAATCGTAAACATGGCTTGACCGCCAATAACGTACGATGGACGAACGAGCACCGGGTATCCAAGCCTGGCGGCAGCTTCTATTAGTTCTTCAGGCTGTGAGACTGTTTTCCCTTCAATATGCGGGATATTTAAGTCCTCAAGCAGTTGGTAAAATTCTTTTCGGTCTTCTAGCAAATTAATATTTTCAACTGTCGTCCCTAAAATATTGACGCCCTCTTCTTCTAACGCGTGTGCCAAATTGATCGCTGTTTGCCCGCCGAACTGAATCAATACACCCTCGACTTTTTCTTTCGCAATCACATGCAGAACATCTTCTGCTGCAAGCGGTTCGAAATAAAGGCTGTCGGCAATGGAATAGTCGGTACTAACAGTCTCAGGGTTGTTATTAATGACCACTGCCTCATAGCCTTTTTTCTTAATGGCTTTGGCAGCATGTACAGAGCAGTAATCAAATTCAATTCCCTGGCCAATTCGAATCGGACCCGACCCAATGACCAGAATCTTTTTCTTGTCCGTTGGCTCTACCTCATCAAATCCGTGCCATGTTGAGTAGTAGTAGGGTGTTACAGCATCAAATTCTGCCGAGCAAGTATCAACCATCTTATAGCCCGGTTTCCAGTTAAGTTCTTTCCACTTATCGCGGATTTGTTTTTCCGGAATAGAAAAAATTTGCGATAGCAGCTTATCTGCAACGTTATTTCGTTTTGCTTCTTTCAGCAGCGCTGTTGGAACATTGCTCCATTCATAGTTGGCAAGCTTTTTTTCTAACGTCACGATTGAGCTAATTTTGTGTAAAAACCATAAGTCAATTTCGGTTAATTGCTGCACTTTTTCAAGCGAGATTCCTCTTCGGAAAGCTTCTGCAATAAAAAATAAACGTTGGTCATTGGCCTTTTCAAGCAGTTCAAAAAGAACTTCTTCACTTAATGTGTGATTGGATTTGCGGCAAAGTCCATATACATTCATTTCCATTGACCGAATGGCTTTGTTTAAAGCCCCTTCAAACGTCCGGTCAATTGCCATGACCTCACCTGTTGCTTTCATTTGTGTCCCAAGTGATCTATCTGCTTCAGGGAACTTATCAAACGGGAATCGAGGGAGTTTTACCACAATATAATCAATCGCCGGCTCAAACGAAGCAAAGGTGTT
Source organism: Bacillus sp. S3 (assembly GCF_005154805.1). Lineage (GTDB taxonomy): Bacteria > Bacillota > Bacilli > Bacillales > Cytobacillaceae > Neobacillus. The sequence goes on along the minus strand of NZ_CP039727.1, from coordinate 1,332,478 downwards.
ACCTGTGATTGGATTGACAATTTCATCGAGGTGATATCCAATCGCACACTTCGCCGCCATACGAGCTATCGGATAACCGGTTGCTTTTGAAGCAAGTGCGGACGAACGGCTGACCCTTGGATTTACTTCGATGATGTAATATTGATTGGATTCCGGATGGAGTGCAAACTGGATATTACAGCCACCGATAATCTTTAGTTCTCTGATTACTTTTATTGAAACGTCACGAAGCATTTGATATTGGACATCTGTTAATGTCTGCGATGGAGCAACAACAATGGAGTCGCCTGTATGCACACCAACTGGATCCATGTTTTCCATATTGCAGACAATGATGCATGTATCATTAGCGTCTCTCATGACCTCATATTCAATTTCCTTCCAGCCTTTGATACTTTTTTCAACTAATACTTGATGGATGGGGCTTGCTGCTAAGCCTTTCTTTAGGACGTTTTCAAGCTCCTCGCCGTTATTGGCAAAGCCGCCTCCTTCTCCACCAAGGGTATAGGCTGGGCGTATGATTACTGGAAAACCAATTTCTTTAACGAAAGCTTCCCCTTCCGCGATGCTGTGAATAATAGCAGATTCCGGAATCGGTTCGCCAATTTCGAGCATCAGGTTACGGAACTTTTCTCGGTCTTCCCCGTTTTTGATTGATTCAACAGAGGTGCCAAGAAGTTCAACATTATATTTTTCTAGTATATTTTGTTCATACAACTCTACAGTTAAATTCAGGCCTGTTTGGCCGCCTAGGGTGCCAATGACCCCATCGGGCTTTTCTTTTTGAATAATTTTTTCAATTGTTTCAACGTTTAATGGTTCGATATATACTTTGTCAGCTGTTGTCTCATCTGTCATGATCGTTGCCGGGTTATTATTAATTAAAACGACTTCAATCCCCTCTTCTTTGAGGGCAATACACGCCTGTGTTCCGGCATAATCAAATTCTGCTGCCTGGCCAATCACGATCGGACCAGAACCAATGACAAGTACTTTTTTTAGTTTTTTATTTAGCGGCATAGACTGTCTCTCCCACTGATGCTATCTGTTTTACGAAATCTTGCAAAATATATTCGGTATCGCTTGGCCCTGGATGGGCTTCCGGATGAAATTGAACGGTTTGAATGGGATAGGTTTGATGTGTTAATCCCTCTATCGATTTGTCATTGACATTGCGGTATGTGACGTAAAAGATGTTTTCATCAATACTTTCGTCAACGACCACATAGCTGTGATTTTGCGCTGTAATTTTCACCTTTCCAGTATTAAGTTCCTTAACGGGATGATTTCCGCCGCGGTGCCCGTAAGCAAGTTTCGTGGTTTTCGCCCCATATGCTAAAGCAATTAACTGATGACCAAGGCAGATTCCTAGCGTTGGGTAGGCCTGGGTGATTTTTTTGATGTTCGGGAACCACTGTTTTAGTTCCATTGGATCACCAGGTCCGTTGCTTAGCAGGACACCATCTGGATTCAACGCTTTTATTTTCTCAAACGGAGTGTTGTAGGGCACAAGTGTGACCGCACAATTTTCTTCTAATAGCGCATTTAAAATAGACTTTTTGTGGCCAAAATCAATTAAGACCACATGCGGTCCATTGTTTTTGAAAAAATGAATCTTCTCCGTTGACACTTTTTCAACCCAAAATGGCTGCTTTTCTGATTTTGGCAAGTTTGAAGTCTTTTTATGGCTTAGATATCCTTTAACAGTACCGCGGCTGCGGATTGTTTTGACAAGAAGTCTCGTATCGACTCCTGCAATTCCGGTAACTCCCGCCTGTTTTAGTTTTTCTGAGAATGGTTCAATCGATTGATAATGGCTGGGTGTTTCACATAAGTCGCCAATAACAACTCCTGATAAGGCAGGTGTAATGCTTTCATCATCATTCGCATTAATTCCATAGTTTCCGATGATGGGATAACAGAAAGTTATGATTTGACCAGCGTACGAAGGATCGGTGATAATTTCTTGGTATCCGGTCATGCTCGTGTTAAAAACGACTTCCCCAAGAGTATCCTTTTCTGCACCGATAAGGACTCCTTCAAATACTTCTCCTGTTTCCAAAGTAAGATATCCTTGTTCCAAGTTCAATCACACGCCTTTCTCTGTACTTCGGAATACATTTTCCAATATATTTACAAACTCGTTAATCTCTTCTTTTGTTACCGTTAACGGTGGTAATACCCGTAAAACATTCGGACCCGCTGTTAAAATAAGTAGGTTATTTTTGATTGCCTTTTGGACTATTTCTCCGGCATTACCCTCGACAACCAATCCTTTTAATAGTCCTTTGCCACGGATTTCTTTTATTAGTGAGTACTTTTCCTTGAAACCTTGAAGTTGAAGGTCGAGGTACGCCGACATTTCATTTACCGATTCTAATAATTTACTAGTAAGGATATAGGTAACAGTAGCAACCCCTGCTGCTGTAGCTAATGGATTTCCGCCAAATGTACTGCCGTGGCTGCCTGGTTCAAAGCCTTTGGCTGCTTCTTCCTTGGCAATAATCGCGCCGATTGGAAATCCTGAGCCAAGACCTTTGGCAATGCTGATGACATCCGGTTCAATGCCGTATTGCTCGTAGGCAAAAAGGGTGCCCGTTCGGCCGATGCCTGTTTGAATTTCATCGACCATGAGCAAGATATTGTTCTCTTTACACATTTGGGCAAGTTTTTTTACCCATTCCGGATTTGCAGGAATAACTCCGCCTTCGCCTTGGACTAGCTCCAGTAGTACCGCTGCTGGTTTGATTTTCGAAAGTTTATCAAGTGCTTCGCTGTCGTTGAACGGCAGGTAGCTAAACCCCGGCATGAGTGGTGAAAATCCCTGTTGGATTTTTTCTTGGCCGGTTGCCGTTAAGGTGGCTAAGGTTCTGCCATGAAATGATTGCTGGAAGGTGACGACTTCCGCTGAACCGCTGCCCTTAACCTTGTTGGCATATCTTCTTGCTAACTTGATGGCCGCTTCGTTTGCTTCTGCCCCACTATTGCAGAAGAAAACTTGATCACCGCAGCTATTAGCAGTAAGTAAGCCTGCCAACTGCTCTTGGTTCGGAATGTTGTAGAGATTTGAGCAGTGCCATAAATTCTGCAATTGCTCTTCGAGTTTTTCTTTTACCGAGTCGGGAACATGGCCAAGGTTACAGGTGGCGATCCCCGAAGTAAAATCTAAATATTGGTTTCCTTGGTCATCCCAAACATAACTTCCTTTTCCTTTTGTAAGGGTAATCGGGAAGCGGGCGTACGTTGCCATTACTGGTGAGATTTGAGAGACAGATGTATTCGTCGCCATTATGCAATCACCTCTTCTAAGACTATTTTTGTTCCGACTTTTTTACCGTTTGTATAATCTAGTAAGCTATTTTTCTCAAAACCGTTGATGATTCCTACTTCTGGTATATTATGTACAAGACCGTCAATTGCAGCTTTTACCTTTGGAATCATACCGCCGTATATCGTTTGATTATCAATCATTTCTTCAATAATTTGTTTTGATACTTTATCAACTTTGGTTTTCACACCATCTTTTTCGACTAAAATCCCTGGAATATCACTGATAAAGCATAGGTTCGCTCCTAGAGCTTTGGCAATGGCAGATGCGGCGATGTCACCGTTAATGTTGTAACGCTGGCCGCTTGCATCGATTCCAACTGGGGAGATGACAGGAATATATCCTTGATTGACAATACCTTCTATGACGCTGTGATTTACTTCCACAACGTCTCCGACAAAACCTAGTGTTTTGGCATTTTCCGTGGGTATTGCCTTAAGAAGGCCGCCATCGACACCACTAATGCCAACGGCGTTTCCTCCGACCTCAACAATATTTCGGACAACTTGCTTATTTACAGATCCACTTAAGACCATTTCCACTACATCTAAAACTTTATGGTCCGTTACTCTGAGACCATTCACGAATTTGGTTTCAACGTTTAGGCTTTTTAACAGTGAGGTGATAAGCGGTCCGCCGCCATGTACTATAATAGGCGTCCACTCTTCAGATTGGTGCATTTTAACCACATCTTCGAAAAATGACCTTGGCAGATTATCTAACACACTACCACCACACTTAATGACTAAATATTTCATTCCAGTTCCCCCTTAAGTGCGGTAGGATGCGTTGATTTTCACGTAGTCATACGTTAAATCACATCCCCAGGCAGTTGCACTGTAATCACCTTGGTTTAATTTAACAATCAATTTGACATTTTCTGATTCTAAGTATTCCTTTACTTCTTCTTCAACAAATTGACTTGGCAGACCGTTTTCGAATACAGTGAAAGGCCCAATTGAAACCTTTATTGCATTTGGTTTTACTGGTACACCGCTGTAGCCAATTGCCGTAACGATTCTTCCCCAGTTTGGATCCGTACCATAAATAGCTGTTTTTACAAGATTAGAAGAAATGATTGATTTTCCAACTGCTCTTGCTGCATCCAGACTATATGCCCCGTCAACTTGCACTTCAACTAGCTTTGTTGCTCCTTCGCCATCGCGGGCAATTTTTTTAGCAAGTGATTCACAAACAATTTGTAAGCCTTGTTTAAAAATATCCCATTCAGGATGTTCTTTTGTCAGTTGGTTATTCTCAGCTAGGCCGTTTGCCATTACTAACACCATGTCGTTCGTGCTGGTATCACCATCAACGGTTATCATATTGAATGTTGTGTTTGTAACTTCTCTTAATGCATTTAGAAGATCCTCATGGGCAACATCTGCATCTGTTGTGACGAAACCAAGCATTGTTGCCATGTTCGGATGAATCATTCCAGACCCCTTGGATGTACCGCCAATGCTCACCTTTTTTCCGTCAATAGCAAACTGTACGGCAATTTCCTTTTTACATGTATCTGTTGTTAAGATTGCTTGTTTAAAGTTTTCTTCGTTTTCATATTCATTCTGCAGTATTTGCTTAATGCCCGTTTTAATTTTATCCATTGGTAAAAGTTCACCGATTACCCCTGTTGATGTAACGGCAACTAAATGTTCTTGAATTCCTAGTTCATTAGCGAATTCCTTTTGCATTTCAAGTGCATCAGCGATTCCTTGCTCGCCAGTGCAGGCATTTGCGTTACCTGAATTAACGAGTATCGCTTGTGTTTTATTTTCTATTGCAATACTTTCTTGGGTAACTGTAAGTGGAGCTGCCTGAAATAAATTAGTTGTATATACCCCCGCAACAGTTGCTGGTACTTTGGAAACAATATACCCTAAATCAAGTCTTTTTCTTTTTATTCCACAATGCATACCGCCAGCTTTATAGCCTTTAGGCAGAGTAACACTTTCTTTCTCTAGGATAGTGATTTCATTTGTTGATATTGCCTGTGTCATTTTTTTTCCCCCTTTAAATTCCTCTGTTTGACTATAAAACTAGTACTCTTTATGGGTACATTGGGATAAATTCAAGTCCTGCCTGTTCATCCCAGCCGTTCATTATATTTGCATTTTGAATCGCCTGGCCAGCCGCACCTTTTACTAAATTGTCGATGACGGAAATGATCGTTAATCGATTGGTTCTTGGATCAACATGTAGGCCGATATCGCAATAGTTTGAGCCAATAACTTCTTTTGTCGCCGGTACATTTCCTTCCGGCCTAACTCTAACAAATCGTTTATTTTTATAAAACTCACTGTATATTTGGTGAATCTCATTAGTAGAAAGATTTTCTTTTAAATTTACATATATCGTGCACATGATTCCCCGTGTCATAGGTACCAAGTGTGTCGAGAAAGTGACAGTAATTGGATTGCCTGTTTCATCCTGAAGCACTTGTTCAATTTCTGGAATATGCTGGTGGGCACCCAATTTGTACGCTCTAAGATTCTCATTGATTTCCGCATAATGTGCTGTTAAAGAAAGTCCTCTTCCTGCTCCCGATACTCCTGATTTTGCATCGATGATGATTGTTTTTTCATCAGCCAATTCAGTTTTAAGAATCGGTAAAAGTCCAAGTGTCGTCGCAGTCGGATAGCATCCGGGATTGGCAATTATGTTAGCAGTCTTTATTTTTTCCGTGTATATTTCGCTTAAACCATAGGTTGCCTGTTTAAGATATTCCTCATCTGCTGGTATATGTTTATACCACTTTTCGTAGTCTTCCGAAGATTCCAAACGGAAATCACCCGATAAATCAATACATTTAATGCCATTTTCTATAAGGGATGGGACAAGTTTGGAACTCACACCAGAGGGTGTTGCTAAAAACACTATGTCATTTGTTTCCGAAATTTTTTTTGCATCAAAAGTTTCAAGTGTCTGTTCTACTATGTTTGTAAGATGTGGATATATATCGCTAAAATTAGTTCCCGATTGGGAATTGGAAATAACGGTACCAATCTCTAAATATGGATGTTTATTAATTAGCCGAATAAGTTCAATTGAGCCATAACCAGTACCACCAATAATACAAGCTTTCAAATATTTTCAACTCCCGCGTTCCTTTTATAATGAATTATTATACATACGTATATATAATTATGCAACGGTAAAACAACTTAAATTTTCAGTTTTTATAAATAAATTAATAATTTATTTATGCAAACGCTTACATTAATTACAGAAAAAATTATGCATTTTTTATTCATTTTTACAAATAAAAGAAGGAACACATCAATGTCCCTTCAAATTCCATAGCATTAAAAATTCTTTAACTAAGGGTAGTACTTTTTTGTTTATAAATTTGAATGTAAAAGGTTTATTACCTTCCGTAAATCGGCTACGTCTATTTGACCAGGTGCAGATGCTTTCTTTGCCGCCCCAAAGGTCAGTGCTGAACCAAATATTTCGCCGGCTAGGCGGCTGATGACTCCCGTGCCTGCCATGGACATGGTAATAATGGGTCTATCGGCGTATTGTTCGTTCATAGTGTTGGTTGCATCTAAGAGTGTCAGTACGTCAGCCGCACTTGTTGGCATTACAGCGATTTTCGGTAAATCTCCTTTTAATTCCTGTGCTTTACGTAAGCGAGAAACAATTTCCTCTTTTGATGGTGTCTTATGAAAATCATGGTTAGAGATAATAACAAAGACCTTGTGTGCATGCGCCGTTTCAATTACTGTTTTGATATCATTTTCCTCATTAAACAACTCAACATCAATGATATCCACCAAGCCAGTTTTTGCAATGGCCTTGTTTAATTCAAAATAGTAAGAAGCGCTGATTGCCTTTTCGCCGCCTTCTTTTGCACTTCTAAACGTAAAAACTATTGGAGTTTCCAAAAGAATGCCACGGATCTCTGTCAATGCTTCCTTCACTTTCTCAATTTGTTCCACATGTTCAAAAAAATCAACACGCCATTCAACAAGATCTAAATCCAAGTTTTTTAAATACGCTGCTTCATCTTTTAATTGCACAAGATTTTTCCCAACCATAGGGACACAGATTTTCGGTGCACCTTCACCAATTGTCAGCCCTTTAACGGTTACTGTTTTTTTCATCATCACACCTTCTCGATTAAAGCATTTATTATTAAATCGGCAACTTCTTCTGCGTCCTTGTTATCGGTATCCACCTTTAAATGATGATTCACATAAAATTCCTGTCTTTTATAAAAAAGCTCTTCCATTTCGGCAAATGACTTTCCTTGCAAAACCGGGCGGCTGTCAATGATTAGGTTGATCCGTTCTTGCCAATTTTCAAAAGATAAATCTAGGAAAATAACAAAACTAGAAGACATACAAACCTTTTTGATGTCTTCTTGCAAAAATGCACCGCCGCCTAAAGATAAAACCTTGCCTTTCTGTTCGCATAGACTGGTAATGACACTTTTCTCTTTTTCACGAAAGGCCTTTTCACCAATTTCGGCAAAAATTTCTGATACCTTCATTTTATATTCCTTTTCAATTTCTTCATCTACATCAATGAAATCACGGCCCATTTTTTGAGCTACCAGCTTGCCGATAGTTGTTTTCCCGACACCCATGAATCCTATAAATACAATGCTTTTTTCTCTATCATTATTCAACCTTTTTCAATCCCCCTAAAGGATAATTCCTAGAAATTTCAGTATATTTAATTGGAATTATTATAGCCCTAAATTCTATTTAAAAACAACCATTAGTTAAAGTTGCTATAGTAGGGTATTCCTAAATAAGTGTAGGATAATTATTCTATAAACACAAAAAACTAGGCAGTGAAAGATCACCTCCTAGTTTTTCATTTTCGGATCAAGGACATCCCGTAATCCATCACCCATTAAGTTAAATCCAAGCACCGTCAGCATGATCGCCATCCCTGGAAAAAATAGAGTCCATGGTGCGTTTGTAATGTAATTTTTAGAGTCGGCCAGCATTTTCCCCCATTCCGGTGTTGGGGGCTGGGCACCTAATCCGAGGAACCCTAGGGCAGCTGCTTCGATGATTGCTGTCGCAATCGCCAATGTAGCCTGAACAATTACCGGCGAAATGCTGTTAGGTAAAATATGTCTTAAGAGTATTCTTGTATCTTTCATTCCGACGGCTCGGGCCGCCATGATATATTCCTCTTGTTTCACACTCAACACCTTTGATCTGACGAGCCGGCCAAAATTAGGAATGTTGATTACAGCAATTGCAATTAGAGCATTTTTCAGTGATGGTCCAAGGATTGCAACAACGGCAATCGCTAACAGGATGCTTGGAAAGGCCAGCATGACGTCAAAGATACGCGAGATGATCGCATCCACCCAGCGCCCATAGTATCCGGCGACAATTCCAAGCAACGTCCCAAAGATAACAGATCCTAATACCGAAAAAAATCCAACCCATAAAGATATCCGCGCCCCATAAATGACTCGTGAAAAAATATCGCGCCCGAAATCATCGGTGCCGAACCAATGCTTGCTTGATGGTGCCTGCATCCGGTCAGCCAATACCACCTCTTTAAAGCCATAAGGCGCGATCAACGGTGCGATGATGGCAATAATGATAAAAAAGAGGACAATACATAATCCTGCCAGTGCTAATCGATTTTTATAAAAGGATTGCCACGCCTCTCTCCATGGAGAAATCTGCTTGTCCTCAGTCAGTATCGGCGAGACATCTGCAGTGTTTTTTGCCAGTTCTGCCACACTAGATCCCTCCTTACTTAGAATATTTTATTCTTGGATCCACGAAGACATATAATAGATCCACAATTAGATTAATGAGGACAAAGATGGCTGCAATGATTAAGATACCGGACTGAATAACGGGATAATCACGATAGCCAATTGCATCGTAAAGATAACGGCCAATTCCTGGCCAGCTGAAGATGGTTTCTGTTAAAATGGCTCCACCCAATAAGAGGCCTGTTTGAAGACCAATAACTGTCAGCACGGGGATAATAGCATTTTTAAGCGAATGCTTGTACACAACCCAGAACATCCTAAGTCCTTTTGCCCTCGCGGTGCGAATATAATCAGATTTCATTACCTCAAGCATGGTTGCCCTTGTCATCCTTGCAATAATCGCCATCGGGATGGTGGCTAGGGCAATGCTTGGTAAAATAATATACTTGATAACGGTTACAAATTGATCAAATCTGCCCTGAAGTAATGTATCAATCATATAAAGGTTGGTTATCGCCGTAATCGGATCCCTTACATCCTCTCTACCCGTGGTCGGCAGCCAGCCTAATTCAATCGAAAAAGCCCATTGTTCCATTAAGCCAAGCCAAAAAATCGGCATTGACACGCCGATTAGAGCGAGCACCATGGCGATATAATCAAACCATGAATTGGAAAACCATGCGCTGATGATCCCCGCGTTAACGCCAATAATGATGGCGATGATCATGGCTACTATGGTTAGTTCCAATGTGGCAGCTAAGTAAGGCCATATTTCTTGATTAATAGGCAGCCTGGTTTCGAGAGATACACCCAAATCACCCTGCAGCAGAGATTTTATATAATCGAAATACTGTATGTACCATGGCCTGTCCAATCCAAGTTGTGCTGTCAAATTAGCAATCGCTTCTTTCGTTGCCCTCTGTCCAAGAATGACTTGGGCCGGATTCCCGGGAATCGCATGAATAATGGCAAAAACAACAAGTGTCATCCCGATTAATACCGGAAATAACGCTAGGATACGACGGACTGTGTATGTTAACATTTGAATCACCTCTTTTTTTAAGCTGTTTTCGCATAGATTGTTGTTTCAACCTCAATTCAATTCAGAAAAGATGTGATTTAAGAGAGGAGTTACAACTTATCAGCGAATTTCGGAGATATATCAGCGAATTTTCAAATTTATCAGCGAATCAACCCAATATATCAGCGAATTTTCAATTTTATCAGCGAATCAAAAAAGCAACAATTTTTTAGGAAAGAGTCTTTCTAAAAAGACTATCTGAAACATTGAATCTCTGAAAAATTATTAATAACGTTATCCGATCGAGCTTATTGGAGCCTAATGTTTAGAAAAGGGGAGGCACCTCTCCCTCCCCTTTTCACCTCTGTATTATTTAAATTCTACTTTACTTAAGCACTCAGAACCAGTTGGATGAGGAATGTAATTCACTACATCTTTAGATGCAGCCAATAGCGGTGTTGAGTGAACAAGCGGCACCCATGGAGCATCTTCATGGACGATTTCTTGTGCCTTCTTATAAAGCTCATTCCGCTTCGCCTGATCTGTTTCTGTCTGCGCCTCAATTAAGATGTCATGCAGTTCATCGTTACTATAGTAAGCATAGTTGTTGCTGCCGATGGCATCCTTATCGAGCAATGTGTAAATAAAGTTATCAGGGTCACCGTTATCACCTGTCCACCCTAGCATGAAGGCATCAAACTCGCCTTTTGTTGCTTTTTCTAAATAAGTGGCCCAATCAACAGATTTGATCTCTGCTGTGACTCCGATTTGGCTTAAGCTTGCTTGGATGACTTCTGCCACCTTTTGTGCTTCAGGCATGTATGGACGCGCAACAGGCATGGCCCATAAATCCATTTTGAAGCCTTTTTCGAAACCAGCTTCTTTCAAAAGTGCCTTTGCTTTTTCTAGATCATATGGATATTCTTGAATGGCATCATTGTAGCCTTCAATGGAAGGAGGCATTGGGTTTTTGGCTGGAAGTGCCTTTCCTCCATAGAATGCATCAATGATCGCTTTCTTATCAATGGCGTGGTTAATAGCCTGGCGAACAAGCTTATTGTCAAATGGTTTACGAGTATTCGTTAATCCAATATAGCCCACGTTCATAGATGGACGTTCGATAATTTGCAGTTTATCGTTAGACTTAACGGTTTCCTCATCTGAATTATTCAGACCGTCCATGACGTCGATTTCACCTTTTGCAAGGGCGTTAAGACGAGCAGCATTTTCTGGAATCACGCGGAAAATGATTTTGTTTAACTTCGGTAAACCTTCTTGCCAGTAGTCTGGATTCTTTTCAACAACAATACGGTCTTTCTTTTTCCATTCAACGAATTTAAATGGACCTGTTCCAACTGGATGACTTCTGAAATCGTCACCGTATTTTTCGACAGCTGCCGGGCTTGCAATTCCAAATGGTGACATCGCAAGGTTTTTCAGGAACGGTGCTTGAGGCCGTTTCAAAATGAACTGAACTGTGTTCGCATCAAGGGCTTTAACCTCTTTAATGACGTGCCCTTCATCGGCTTTATAGCCGCCAAACATCGTGTAATAAGGGAATTTCTCATCATTCCCGTTCATCCAGCGCTCGAAGTTAAAAACAACGGCATCTGCGTTAAAATCAGTGCCATCATGGAATTTCACTCCTTGGCGCAGATGAAAGGTATATGTTAATCCATCGTCAGAGGCCTCCCATTTTTCAGCAAGTCCAGGCTGGATGGTTGTATCCTGCTCCCCATACTCAAGCAAGGTTTCAAAAATATTTTCCGTTACCTTAAAAGCTTCTCCTTCTGTTGTGGTGATCGGATCAAGGGAAGTAGAATCCCCGCCGCGCCCATACACGAGTGTATCCTTTTTAGAATCATTACTTGTACCCGAATCTTTTTTGCCGTCAGCTTCGTTGTTCGTTTTGCTGTTACAGCCCACTAAAAACATGCTGATGGCCAATAAAGAAATCAACAGCAATGTGAAAGACTTTTTCTTCATAAGCTTTTTTTACCCCCTAAAGTATATTTTTTTATCATAAATGCCGCAAATCACTTGTTATATAAGTGACATGCCACAAAATGACCATGTAGGTCGTGTTCCGCAGGCCTGGCCGTTTTACAAATGTCCATGACCTGACCGCATCGTGTATGGAATGCACAGCCTGAGGGCGGATTTGCCGGACTTGGCAGCTCCCCTTCTATTAAAATAGTTTTCTTCTTTATATCGGGATCTGGCACTGGTACTGCCGAAAGAAGTGCTTTTGTATATGGATGCATTGGATTTTCATAGAGTTCCTCACTATCAGCTAATTCTATTAATCTGCCTAAGTACATCACGCCGACACGATCACTGATATGTCGTACCACACCTAAATCATGAGCGATAAATATGTAGGTAAGCTGGAATTCTCTTTGAATGTCTTTCATGAGGTTAAGAACCTGTGCCTGAATCGAAACGTCGAGAGCTGAAACGGGCTCATCAGCAATGATTAACTTCGGTTTTGTCATCAATGCTTTTGCAATCCCAATTCGCTGGCGCTGCCCGCCGCTGAATTGATGAGGATACCTCTTGGCGTGATAGCTGCTGAGGCCCACAACCTCAAGCATTTCTCTTACCTGCTTCCGACGAGTTTCTTTCGTACCGATTCCATGGACAATGAGGGGTTCTTCTAAAATTTGTTCGACAGAGTGCCTCGGATTTAAAGATGCATATGGATCCTGAAACACCATTTGAATATCTCTACGCGTTTTTCTTAGTTCAGATTTCGACAAACTGGTAATCTCTTTATCTTCAAAAATAATTCTTCCATCGCTCGCCTCTATCAAACGCATGAGCAGACGCCCTGTTGTTGACTTGCCGCAGCCGCTTTCACCGACAATCCCCAAGGTTTCTCCTTTTTTTACATAAAAAGAAACATCATCGACCGCTTTAACTTCTCCTTGTTTCTTTCCTAAAAGACCGCCTGTAATCGGAAAATATTTTTTCAGCCCGTTTACCTCAAGAAGTAACTCCGACATGTTTGTCACTCCCCTCCTTCAATGTATGTAGGAAACAGCGCACTTCATGTCCGTCTTTTTCCGTTTTAGCTAACTCAGGGGCTTGTTCATGGCATGGACCAAAGACCTCGGCACATCTTGCCGCAAACCGGCAGCCCTTTAAAACCGTTCCAGGTGCAGGGACTGTTCCCGGGATACTATACAGTCGATCTTTTTTTCCGCGCAGGTCTGGCACAGACTTTAGAAGTCCCTTTGTATACGGATGCTGTGGATCCTTTAAGATTTTTCGGACATCGCCCTGTTCTACAATTTGGCCTGAATACATGACAATCACCCGTTCACAAATTTCCGCAACAACACCTAAATCGTGTGTAATCAGAATGATGGACGTATTTGTTTTTTTGTTTAAATCTCTCATTAAAGCAAGGATCTGTGCCTGAATTGTCACATCAAGCGCCGTTGTTGGCTCATCCGCAATCAGCACCTTCGGATTGCAAGCCATCGCCATTGCAATCATTACCCGCTGCCTCATTCCGCCTGACAACTGGTGGGGGTGCTCTTTAAGAATCCCCTCTGCCCTCGGGATTCCTACTAATTTTAATAATTCGATGCTGCGCAACTTCGCTTGTGACTTTGATAGGCTGGTATGTAATCGGATGGCTTCCATAAGCTGATTTCCAATCGTAAACAAAGGGTTCAATGAGGTCATTGGCTCTTGGAAAATCATTGAAATCTGATTTCCGCGGATTTTTCGCCATTCCTTTTCAGTGATATTTGTCAGATCTTTTCCTTCAAAAGTAATTTCACCGTTTGCAATTTTTCCTGGCGGTGTGGGAATCAGTCCCATTGCAGCTAAAGATGTGACACTTTTACCGCTTCCGGATTCACCGACAATCCCAAGAATTTCTCCCTCTTGCAATTCAAAGCTGATGCCATCCACCGCGGGCACAAATTTCTTCCCCGATTGAAACGTTACCTTTAAATCCTTTATACAAAGAATCGGCTCTTTATTCACATTTACACCTACTTTAGCTATTCTATTAATTACTCAACAGGAGACTGTTCATGATATTTTAATTTAATGAATTTTATGACTATTATGGCATATATGAGATCGGGGATTTTGTCGAAATTTGGAATTATATTAAAAAAGTGCCTGACAGAATTCGAGGTTTACCGCGAATAATGTCAGACACTAAATGATTATTTCTTTGTCCCAGTAAAAATATGAATCGCATCTCTTAAAAATTCTGCCGTGCCAGGCTGGTCTTTATCATAATAAGCTGTAAATCTTTCATCATCGACATACATTTGTGCAAGCCCCGCATGGGCTTCCTTGCTGTATTGGTTCCAATAATACATAAGCCATTGTTTATGCAGGTTAGCGGTCTTTTGAGCTAACTCCCCCGATGGATCTCCAGTTTTAAAAGCAGCGGCTAATGTTTGTGTTACTTGTTCGGCTAATGCTGTTACCTCATCATGCTGCTCCTGTGTCATATTCATAACCTTTTTATTGGATGCATCGACTGTACCGTTGCCGTATTTTTCACGAATTTCTTTGCCATACTTTTTTTCGTTATCGTCAATCATTTTTCTCTTAAAGCCTTCAAACTTCTCTTTATTAGACATGTTTATTCTCCCTTCTGTTAAGGCAATGGTTTTATCTACATTGGCAATTAATAACTCTAATTGCTCCTTTTTTTCGAGGAGTTTTACACGATGCTCTCTTAGTGCAGCAGCGCCATCAAAGGATGGGGAAGTAACAATCTCCTTTATGCTGTCTAAACTCACACCCAGCTCCCGGTAAAATAGGATTTGCTGCAGGCGATCCACCTCTGCCAGGCCATAAATCCGATATCCTGACGAATTGATTCTTGCCGGCTTAAGAATATCAATCTCATCATAATACCTAAGTGTCCTGGTGCTGACCCCTGCTAACTGTGCCAGCTTTTGCACTGTATACTCCATCTGATCACCCCCTCAACTAAAACAATACACCTTTACGCAACGTCAAAGTCAAACACTATTTTGCCCAATTTTCACATGGCGCTGACACCATTTCAAGACAAGTTCAAGTGATGTTTGTCCCGCCTCCGGCATACAGTTTATTAAAAGGGGGATTGACATGCATACTTCTTTATCCACGATTAAACTGATTCGGTATGTGGTGGCGTATGTTTTTATAATATCTGGATTGATGAAATTAATCAGTACGGAGTTAGCTCAAGTATTTCTTAATTTAGGACTTCCCTATCCCCACATCTTGTTAAATGTAGTCATTATACTAGAGATAGGCTGCGGGATCTTAATTTTAGGAAATAAGGCGGTAAAAAATGCGGTGATTCCTCTAATCGCCATCATGATTGCTGCCCTTCTATTAACAAAGCTGCCAGTTCTAAAAACCGGCGTATTCCAATTTGCCTTCAACGCCAGATTAGACATCGTTATGTTGGCACTGCTTGTTATTTTATACAACCGATCACTGAAATAACTTAGAGGATGTCTCAAATGGATTCCCCCAAAGAGACATTCTCTTTTTTCTTAGATAATTATGATAAGATACAAATAGTAATGGGGGAATGAACATGAACCTAAAAGAAAAAGTAAAGAATCTTCCCTTAACACCTGGTGTTTATTTGATGGAAGATGCCCGGGGCAACATTATTTATATAGGGAAGGCAAAAAATCTTAAGAATCGGGTAAGGTCATACTTTCAAAATTCAAAAACACCTTCCCAAAAGCTAAAAAAGCTTAAAGCAAACATTGCCGATTTTACATACATCCTATTGGATACAGAATTTGAAGCCTTTATGCTAGAATGTAAATTGATAAGAGAAAAAAAGCCCATTTTTAATAGAATGATGAAAAACCCGCAGACCTACAGCTACATTAGGATTCAAACGGATGGAAATTCCCCTAGGTTTGAAATGGCCGATAGGATTGAAGAAAATAGTAGTTTGTACTTCGGCCCCTTTACAAGTAAACACAGGGTGGAAAAAGCAGTCGAGGGAATAAAAGAGTTCTTTCAAATCAGCTGCAGTAACCCAACGAGTAAGAATACCCCTTGTTTAAATTATTCCCTCGGCTTATGTATCGGAATATGCTTCAGGGAATCCGCCAAGGTACAGTATAAAATGATTTTGAACAAAATCATCGATTTACTTAACGGCACAGACGTAAGTCTTCTGAAAGAAATAAAACAACGTATGACCGAAGCATCCTTGAAATTTGACTTTGAAACTGCTGCAAAATACAGAGACAATTTAAATGCGATACACTCCCTTATCTATAAAGAAGCAGTGATTGAATTTACGGAAGCGAATAAAAATATTGCCATCATAGAATCCCTTGATGACCATATTTACAAACTCTTCCTTATAAAGGGGAACAAAATCCTATTTAGTGAAAAATATAATACAGAGAAACTAAACATGGAGCAGATTGTCAACGCAGCAAAAACAAACGTATCAATTTATTTTACTGCCGACCCGGTTACCCCAATTGAAGTTAGCAGGGATGATATCGATGAAGCGCAGATTATCTATAGCTATTTAAAAAGTAACAACTGTCATTATCTTGTTATTCCTGATCATTGGATTGGGACCAATCACATCACCAAAATGGACAATTTCCTTGCTAATACGTTTAGGATGACGCGAACCATGCAGGACACTTCTGTAAAAAGCCCTCGGTGCAATAGTTGACCGAGGGTTTTTCATGCACTATTTTTTAACGGCATCTGGCCCAAAATTGAACTCTCTATCAATCTCTTAATGTGAATAATCCCCAAAATCAGAATACATTTACTATTTTAAAAAAACTTTCTTTTATCCTACTAACTCTATATTATATTGAATTAACAATGTTTTTAAACATGGATAGCTAATTTTCCAAAAATAGTTTTTGACAATTCAAACACATAAAAAGTATTATAGAATAACAAAAGGAGGTTGTCTAATGTCAAACATAAATAGGCAGAAAATTGTGGATAGTGTGCCGCAAACAGGATTTTTCGGACATCCTAAAGGACTATTTACTCTTTTCTTTACAGAATTTTGGGAGCGTTTCTCGTATTATGGAATGAGAGCAATCCTCGTTTTCTACATGTATTATGAGGTCTCCAAGGGCGGATTGGGGATGGACAAAACACTCGCACTTTCGATCATGTCCATTTACGGTTCCCTTGTTTATATGTCCGGTATCATCGGCGGCTGGTTAGCTGACCGAGTTTTCGGTACGTCGAAAGCCGTGTTTTATGGCGGCATATTGATTATGTTTGGCCACATTGTTCTAGCGATTCCTGGAAGTATAACCATGTTCTTCATTTCCATGGTATTAATTGTCCTTGGTACAGGATTACTTAAGCCAAACGTTTCGAGCGTTGTTGGAGAATTGTACAGTGAACAAGACAATCGTCGCGACGCTGGTTTTACCATTTTTGTTATGGGAATTAACATGGGGGCATTTATCTCTCCGCTACTTGTTGGAGCAGTAATGGACTATAGCTTCCACATTGGATTTGGTATTGCGGCTGTTGGTATGTTTTTGGGACTTGTCATCTTTATTTTAACAAAGAAGAAAAACCTTGGCCTTGCCGGAACAATTGTGGCCAACCCAATGTCACCAGCTGAAAAGAAAAAAGTCTTTACTATTTTTGGGTTAAGCGTTGTTGTTATTGCTATTATTTGTGCAATTTTAATTCCACAGGGACTTTTAACGTTTAAAAGTTTCGTAAATTTAGTTACAATTCTTGGTGTTTTGATTCCAACGATATATTTCGTTGTCATGTACCGCAGTCCTAAAACAACAGCTGTTGAACGTTCTCGTATTATAGCCTATATTCCGCTATTTATTGCATCAGTTATGTTTTGGTCGATTCAAGAACAAGGCTCAACCATTCTTGCCAATTACGCTGATGAACGCACACAATTAGACTTTGCTGGAATTCATATTTCGCCTGCGTGGTTCCAGTCATTAAACCCATTATTTATTATTATTTTTGCACCTATATTTGCATGGATGTGGGTAAAATTAGGGAAGCGTCAGCCATCGATTCCACAAAAGTTTTCTTTCGCTCTGTTTTTCGCCGGGATCTCATTCCTAGTCATTCTGCTGCCAGCTTACTTTGGCGGTCCAGATGCAATGGTGAATCCATTATGGCTAGTACTAAGCTATTTAATTTGTGTATTTGGTGAATTAAGCTTATCACCTGTAGGTTTATCCGCTACAACTAAGTTAGCGCCAGCTGCCTTCTCAGCACAAACGATGAGTTTATGGTTCTTATCAAATGCTGCAGCACAAGCACTAAACGCCCAAGTTGTTAGATTTTATACACCTGAAACCGAAATGGTTTACTTTGGTGTCATCGGTGGAGCTTCCATCGTACTAGGTATTATCCTTTTAATGCTCTCACCAAAAATTCAAGGATACATGAAAGGTGTAAGGTAATAAAAAAAGGTGCATTCCTTCCAACACATTCAAACGTGTTAGGAGGAAATGCACCTTTTTATTATCGATTTAACAAATGCTTTACGGAATAAATCGGATGATACAGCATCATCCAAGGACCTGAATAACGCATTACTACCTTCATTTTTTGGCGGTATTTTAGCTTATAACAGTGGACTTTACAGTTAGAACAGGCGGTCTTCTCCTCGCCAAAACGGCAGAATGAGAGTCTTAATAAGGCATAGGTTTTAAGTTCCTGACAGTCTTTACAAAGTCCGTCACGATGATGATTCCTTCGGCAATAAAGTTCGATCATTTCCTTGACAATTTCTTTTTCCTTTTGGACATTCGGGCCAGTATTTGGTTCTATTAATCGTGCCTTCATGTTAGTAAACCTCCTTTAGATTTACTAAAAATCACCTTCATACTTTAACCATATC
Organism: Bacillus sp. S3; assembly: GCF_005154805.1. Taxonomy (GTDB): domain Bacteria; phylum Bacillota; class Bacilli; order Bacillales; family Cytobacillaceae; genus Neobacillus. The sequence goes on along the minus strand of NZ_CP039727.1, from coordinate 1,313,562 downwards.
ATAGAAAACTTCTATATTAACGGCAGATAAATTACAAAATTAGAACAATTACTGACTTGTTTTTCACGAAGCTACTTCCTTTTGAAGGGGCTTATTTCTGCCTAGCTCCGGATGAGCCTTCCTTACAACCGAGGGCCTTGCTAGAATTAGTGTCACCGCAACAAACAAAGTGGCAGATACCAGTAGAATCCATTGAGCAGGAAAAACATCATAGAGGAATCCATACAGCACCATTCCTAAAGGCATCAAAGCCATTGACATCGTTTCAAGTATCGAAAAAACCCTGCCTTTATAGTCATCGTCAATTTGCTTTTGCATCATCACCATTATGGGGGTATTAACGGTGATAACCAATGCTCCAAGACTGAACATGATCACCAGATAATAAACAAAAATAGAGTTAGCAGATAAATTCATCAATAACGGACCGGCAACTGCTCCCATGATGACTCCCATTCCAATGATAGCCTGTTTTGAGATCAGAAGCGGATACTTTACTTCCTCTCTAATCGAAAAATAAATTGAAAGCAGCAGCATACCAATGGCAAATGCTCCTTGGGTAAACCCAAAACGCTGTGAAGCCATTTTCATTTTTTCAATCAAGATAAACGAATAACCAACTTCAAATGCGCCAAAGAGAAAATTAATTAACAGAGATATCCAGATAATTGTCATAAGCAGCGGCTGCAGTTTTAAATAGGAAATCCCAGCCTTCATATTTTGCCACATGGATTCTTTCGGTTCCCCTTCAACCTCTTCTTTTCGGTGGGCAAACAAGTTAAAATTCATGGTTGATTCCAAGAAAACAGCTAAACAGGAAGCTGCGATATACATGATTAAAAAAACAGGCATGGAAACCGCACCATATAGAAGCCCTCCTACAGCTGGACTGGCAACGGCTGCAAAGGAAATCGACATTTGATTTAATGACATCGCTTTTTGAATTCGATCTTTATCGACAAGCCCAGTGATGGATGAAGTAAACGCAACTCCAGAAAACATAGATGTAAGAGATAATATGCAGGAAGTAGTATAGATAGCGGTGAGAGAAAGTCCTGATGTTAAAGTAACCACTAACAGAGTGGCGATAGCTGCGGTCGTAGCAATTTGTGCCGTGATTGCAATCATTTTTCGCGAATATTTATCCGCGATATAACCGGCAAAAGGGGCTGCAAGGGTTCGCGGCAATATATTACAAATCAAGTTCGCAGCAAAACTTGTTGCCGACCCCGTCAATTGTAAAATATAAAAACTGACAGCAAAAGAATATACCTGGGCCCCAAAAGAGGAAATGAGCTTACTGATTGTGAACGTCCACAGATGATACGTCGCTTTTTTCAGCTTTTTACGTTCTTCCATAAAAACCCCACCTCAAAAGTTTAATCTTATTAAACAAATAATAACATGGAAGCCTCTTCCATCGCAAGCAAAAGTTTAATATAATTAAACACGAGAAAAGCGCAAGCGCCCTGGTCAGCGGCGTATGGCCTGGAGCGCTCCAACTGAGATAAAGGAAACACGAAGAGCCGGAGGCGATTCGATGTTGACTTATCGTAGGGCGGTGCGCGAAGGACACTAGCCGCTAGGGCGCTGGAGCTAGACAATTCTTGAAGTAGAAAATTTATACTATATTATCTATAAATAAATATCTTAAAGGGAGCCAATTTCTATGTTGGGTGAACGAATACGTGAAATGAGGAAAAGGAAAAAAATGACGCTAGAGGTGCTAGCGGGTAAAGAGCTTACAAAGGGCATGCTAAGCCTCATAGAGAACAATAAGGCTAAGCCATCTATGGAAAGCTTAGCTTATATTGCTGAGCGCCTTGAAGTTGAAATTGGAGATCTTTTAGATGAGGTAAGTACACAAGAAATAAGGGAGATTCTTGAAAAATCGGAGAAGCTTTATAATCTGGAATCCGAAACGGATAAATATAAACAACTTATCGGCCTGATTGAACCCTATATTGATAAACTTAGTCAAGGATATGAGTCGGCACGATTATTAGATTTATATAGCCGCAGTCTTTATCATGAAAAAGTGGATGGATGGCGAAATTTTTCAAGTCGTTCCGCACAAATGTATGATGAAATGAATCTTACCGCTAAACGAGCAAACATCAGCATCTTCTGGGCTATGGAGAAATTTACCGAGCATGATTATACAGAATCATTAACTATTCTGCTGAGAGAACGTGCTGAAATTGAGAAAAGCCATGTCTATATTGATCCGATGACTCGAGTTGACCTCGACTATAATGAGGCAATCTTGTATTTTGCTGTCGGTGATTCTGACTCAGCCACAAAGGTTATGGAAAGTGCCATACAGTTTTCCAAAGAGCATCGAATATTTTATCGGATTAATGATCTATACAGGCTCGCTGTAGCACACGCACTGATGAGCCATGATGAGGAAAGGAAGGACCATTATTCCACAAAATTAAGGCAATATGGGGAATTTGCTGAGGACATGTGGTCTACGCTATTTCATGATCTTTTTCAGATCATGTCGCTTATTAATGAAAAGCAGGATTATGAAATGGCAATTGAAAAAATTGACCGGTATTTAGCTGATCCGAAAATAACGGAGGTTTATGAAATTTGGTTTCTTCTTGAAAAGGGAAAGGCATTGTATGGTCTCGAACATTTTAACGATGCCCTTACTTATCTCGAGAAAGTAAACGTTCCTTCCTGGGCCCATCACCCATATGATTTGTCACTACTTTATGTGGCTGATTCATATAAAGCCCTATGTCAGCTTGAACTTGGAAATAAGGATACGGCGGTGCAATTTGCTGAACTTGCGGTAAAAAATTATATGCCGCTCACACATACTCCATACAAAGATTTTGCCAATGAAACATACAAAAGAATCAGAGAAACGATAGAATAACCCCAAAATATCAATTAATAGAAGAAGAGCCCAATTCATCTGGATTGGGCTCTTACCTTTTATACTACTCTTCATTCAATTCATCAATCAGTTGTTTCGTCCTCTTTGCATTCCCTTCAGCAAAGTTTTCGAGACGATCCTTTAGTTCATTATCGTCGTGAATCCGCTCCGCGGTAATCAGATATGTCCGCATTAAATCTTCTTCGATTTCGATTGAATTTTTCAAAACTTCTTCCAGTTTGTCTTTTTCTTCTTTATTCTTTCCATTAAACTTATTTAATCCCATCGGAAGGGCCTCCTTTTTACCATTTTATCTTCTCATTCCCTTTATGCAGACGACGATATGGTATTAAAGTTCCCCTGTCTCATTGAGTTTAAACTTTGGATTATTATTCATATTGGGATTTATCAACAAAGGCGGTGTATAACAAATAGATCACAATACAGATGGCCGTCGTCACAAATCCCCAGCCAAGAGTGATTTGCTCGATGAGAAGGTAGTTGTTGCATAATTGCACAGGCGTTTCAATATATAACCATCCCATCGCCGTAAACAACGCGATAAAAAAATAAAAAATAAGATTCTTTCCGATAGGCTTAAGTTTCTTCCAACTATCCCTAAGAGGGATTCCAGCTAAGATTGGTAAACTAACAAATTTAAAGACTTCCATACCCAGTGATGTTAAGGCATCATCCATTGCCCTTGGGATCGTCCAATACAACACCATAATGATAAATAATAAAATTCCCGGAACTCCGTTGCTGTTCCATTTTTCAAAAAAATGAGGAAAACGAAGTTGAAAAAATTGTGCCATTAAAAATCCTGCAAACACTAATATCGGCATTTGCATATGCATGTGAATGATCATAACGGATTCCATTAAATTTGCGACCGGAGGAATCGCGAGGAAAAGGATGATTAGTAAGCCATATATCAGCTGCTTCATGATTACTCACCCGCTCCCCTTTCAAGAATGCCTGTCAGTTTATTGGCAGCCTCATCCATTTTTTTATAATCCATCACATTCATGAGTGTTCCATCTTTATCAACTAAATAAAACGCTGAATTATGTGAAAAATTCCCACTATCATCCGGGATGACAATGACGCCAAACTCTTTTAAAAGTGAATCCAATTCAGCTTTATTCTTAATTCTTGCCATCCGCCATGTTTCACCATCACTGTTAAAATAGGTTCGGTATTTTTCTAATGTGGCCGGGTCGTCTCTGTCAGGATCAAAGCTGATGCTTAAAAAGACAATATCTTCGCCGATATATTTGCTTGGTATCTTACCATAAACTTTTGACATATTCATCTCCAATTGCGGGCAAACGGACATGCAAGAAGTATAAAGAAACGTAATAAATACATATTTGCCTTTAAATTCAGAAATGGAATAATTCCGCCCTTTGCTATCCTCTAAGGTTACATGAGGAAATTGTGGCTTATCATCGATTAGTTTATTGACCCGCGCTGTTTCTGCTGTAAAGGCCTGGAAGCCATCGGTTCCGAAATAGAACAGCGTACCTCCGAATAAGATAACAAGCAAACATGCAAAGGTAGTATGCCAATCTTTGATCATGAAGATCACTTCCCAAATCTTTTATTTTACAGTTTTCGAAGCATAAAGAGATAGCCCAACTTAAGAGCTATCTCTTTTTTAAATCAAATCACCATGTTTTAAATGGCGGTGAGCCTGGAGGTGCATTCACTATGAATTCTGATAACGGGATAACATATGCCATCGCAACAACCAATAGCATAATAACAATCCACATGCCCCAACGCTCTGTCCAAAATGGGGTTTTTGTTGCGTTTTCCTCTTCTTCCGCTATTGGGAATTCTGTTTCCCCTTTTGGTGCGAAGAACATCATATTGATGACTGCATACACTTGAAGAAGCACACCGATAATTAATAATGTTCCCCCCACAGCTAAGCACATTAAATAGGGATTCCAGCTTAACGCAGTTGCATGGTCTCCGTAAGTTGTAAATGAAGTTCTACGTGGTGAACCTAATAAGCCTACCCAGTGCATTGCTCCTGACATAAAGATCATGCCAATTGTCCAAATCCATGTTTGAATCACACCTAAACGATTGATTTGTGGTGTTAAAACACGTTTTGAGATATATGGAACTAACCAATAACTAATGCCGAAGAATGTCATGACAACAGACATACCTAACGTTAAATGGAAGTGTCCAACAATCCACATGGTATTGTGAACAACTTGGTCTAGTTGGTTTGTGCTTTGCGCAATACCGCCAGCACCAGCAGGAATGAAGGCAATCATTGCAATCATTGGAGCTAAGAAACGAACATCGCCCCATGGCATTTTTTTATACCAGCCAATAAGTCCTTTTCCACCTTGTTTTCTTGTAGTCCGTTCAAATACAGCAAACATTGCCCACGCTGTCATTAATGAAGGGAAGCCAATCGCTAAGCTCATAAATACGTGCATAAATTTAACAGATGGTGAAATTCCCGGGTCAACAATTTGGTGATGGAATCCACCTGTAATATTCATGACAACTAAGGCAATAATGACAACACGAGTTAATGTATCACTCCAGCGTTTGCCACCGATAATTTTTGGTACAATAACATACCATGCTGAAACAGCTGTTAAATACCAGATATTAACTAACGTATGGCCAAAAGCCCAGAATAATGTACGAGCAACCATTACGTTGATTGTCTCAACCCAGCCGAATGACCAAGGAATAATCATTACGATAACTTCTACCGCTACTGGTACAGAACCGAAAAATAATAATATAAATACACCAGTCGCAAAGTAAGAAAGGATCGGAACATGCTGTCCTTTATGTTTCTTTCTCCAATCAGCGACGTTAATAAATGCGCCAAACGCACACATCCAAACACCTACGACAATTAATGCTAACCCAATATAGAACATTGGTGCAGCTGCCATTGGCGGATAGAAAGTATACATAACAGAAGCATCACCCATGATAATTGGGATGACTGCTAAAACAAATCCGACCATCTTTAATCCAAAGCCAACCCAGGCCATCTTTCTTACTTTTGGAAGCAGACCGCCTAGTGTGTGTGACATTCCAGCATAAAAATATCCAATTGTAAAGAAAGCAGTTAATACAACAACTAATATTAATCCATGTGCAGTAAGAACCTGATAGTAATTAATCCATGATGGCAATTTCAGCAGGCCGGCACGGTTTAGTCCTTGCAAAAGTCCTAAAATCCCGCCAACAAGCAGGGCCATAAATGCGACAAATATATATGATTTCGTTAATTTTGCATCCTCATTGCTGATCCCCATCGCCTTAATCGCTTTATCTTTCAATGTATGAGATTTTGCCGTTTGCATGTTGCTTCCCCCCTTTATTTAACCGTAATCGTAGTACTCATCATTTGGTGTCCGGCACCGCAATATTCATTACATAACACTAAATAGGAACCAGGCTTATCAAATTTTTGCGTAATCTTTTGAATATGCCCCGGCATGACCATCGCATTTAGGTTTGTTTCAGCCACTTCGAATCCATGGACAACATCTTTAGAAGTTAAGATAAAATGGACGGTAGATCCGGCAGGCACTTCAATATTACCTGGATTAAAACTAAAGATTTGCAATGTCATAACGATTTCATATTCATTTTCACCAATCTTTGTAATTCCCGGCTTATCAAATGGTGCTGTTTGATCTACTTTTTGCGGATCTATTATTTCTTTATTACTTGGCGGCTCCATATCGTACGCGAAGGCTTGGTAACCAGTTATAAACATAAAAATCATTATCATTCCAAAACTTAAGGTCAGCCATATCTTTTCATCCAGATGCATCTTCATTTCTTTTCCCCCCTATAATCTCGTCATAAATAGCCCGTATAACAGTAAATACGTAAGAAGAATGACTACCCCTACTACACCCACGGAAATCCAGGTTCCTTTAAGCGGAGCTTCGTGTGCTTCATTTTTTTTGTTACCCTTTGTAGCTGCCATCCTATTTCATCCCCCTTAAATTCTTTATACTTACATCATAGTTGCGAACCGTTATCAACGAAGTGAACTGAATCACGGGAAAGAATAAAATTTAATAGAAAAAATGGATCGCTTATTATTTCAATTTCATTAAGACTTCCGCATGAACTTATTTATTAACTCTTCAAAAAGCACTATTATCACAGTCTTAACCTTTTTAGTAAGATTTTTTATTATGGTAAAATAGATTTTTAACAACGAATAATGGGCAAGAACAAAAAATGACAAATTTGTGAACAGATAAGTTTTTTAAGAAAAAAAAGCTGTCCCCATGTATGGCAATTTGCTTGCATACGTTGGAGACAGCTTTTTTATTGTTTTTAACTAAATACAGGTAATGTCACAATAACCATCATCAGAAACATAATGGTTATATAGTTGACCGAATAAAGAAAATTCACGTGGGCCCATTTAAGATCATTTTTCGTGAAAAATCCGTATATACTTACAACCAGCCAGCCAATATTAAGCAGCGTGGCGAGTATAACAAACGTTGTCCCAAGCGGGGCCAGATAAAAAGGTAATGGCAATAAACAGGCAACATATACTGCCATTTGCCGCTTCGTCATCGCTAAGCCGTACACAACTGGAAGCATGGCAACCCCTGCCGCTTTATATTCATCGTATTTCTTGATGGCTATCGCGAAGGTATGCGGCATTTGAAAAATAAACAAAATGAGTGCGAGCATAATCGGGATCATATGAAAGCCTGATTCTATCGCCGTCCAGCCAATTAAAGGTGTAACAGCACCGGAAACACTTCCGATTACGGTATTAAGTGTATATCTGCGTTTTGACCACATCGTATATAAGATTACATAGGTAAACCATCCGATGAACCCATAAATAGCAGCCTCAACGGTTATGAACAGTAAAAGAATAAATCCAAGAATAGACAGAGCTATTCCTAAAGTTAAAACCGTTTTAAGCGAAAAATGCCCCGTTACCGTAGGACGATTCTTCGTTCTATCCATAACAGTGTCAATATCCACATCGTACCAGTTATTGATCACAAGTGCCCCCGCCATAACAAGCGTACTGCCAATAATCGTGAGCAAAAACAAATCCCAGTAATCATTAAAAGAAGCTCCGGTAAAATAAAGAGCTAACCAAAATCCTGTAAACACAGGCAAAACGTTTGCTATTAATACCGGCGCTTTAAAAAGTGACCGTAAATCAGCAAATAAAGTAGAATTCGACAAAGCAGCTCCCCCACCATTTTGTGGAGCAGCAATGCTATTCTTATTCATCTGAAATCCTCTCCTAAAAATGGATAAAATAATTCTTTATTTAGAGTATCAATTTTTCCTCTTTATATAATAACACATTCCGGCACCGAAAAAAGGAATCAACCCTTTATATCTTAATAGTGGGTCGATTCCTAAACTGGAATATTATTCACCTTCAACTGTAACTATATTATTTTAAGAACTTAGCAATAGCACCGACAGCGATCACAACGATAAAAGCACCGATCAGAGCGGGAACCAATGAAAAGCCCGCTAACATAGGACCCCATGCCCCAAATAAATATTCACCAACCCAAGCCCCAATGAAACCAGCAACGATAGCCCCAGCCCAGCTTCCAGGCATCTTAACAGGTGCCAATTTTTCCGCAACAATACCAATTATCATCGCGATAATAACTGTAATAATAAACGTAATTAAACTCATCATATAAACTCCTTTTTACCAGCATATTCGAACCTTGTCCTAAATGTTCAAAAGTAAAAAGGAATCCGCACCACAAAATAATCGAAAAGATGCTAAGCAACCGCTTAGTATCTATACCACATGAAACTCACCAAGGATATTATCTTAATGATCGCGGTTCACTATATAATTCAATAAATGCTTTAAAAAAGTAGTATTGCGCGGCACTTCCTGAAGTGTTTCCATAGCAAAACAGTAATGGTCCCACATCTCTTTTCTAGCACCATCTGCCCCAAGAATTGACACAAACGTCGAATTGTTGTTTTCTGCGTCTTTTCCAATGGGCTTTCCAATCAGGCTTTGGTCTCCTTCAACATCCAGCAGGTCATCTTTAATTTGAAAGGCAATTCCTGCATGACGGGCGAATTTTTTCAATGCATCGATTTCGAATTCCCCTGCATGTGCGAGTATGGCAGGCATGATGAGCGAAGCTTCGAATGCGATTCCTGTTTTATAAAAGCACATAAGATTCAGTTGTTCTAGTGTTAATAGTTTCCCTTTGGACTCAAGATCCATCGCCTGCCCCTTACACATTTCCCCTGTTACACGGGCAGAATAATGAATTAAATGAAGCACCGTTTTTGAATCGAACTTGTCAAGTGATGCTTGTTCTTCAATTGCCTTCTGAGTCAGAAAGAGACCAGTTAATTCCGCTATGGCATTGTTGTACACCTGATGTAAGGTTGGCCGCCCTCTGCGGATGGAAGCATTATCCTGGGAAGGCAGATCATCGAAGATTAATGATGCATTATGCATATATTCCAATGACCTTAAAAGCGGATCGATTGCTGCGCTATTTAATCCATATTCATTCACACCCATCACCCAAGTCATGATGGGCCGGAGCCGCTTTCCATCGCCTTCAAGGCTGTAATTGGCTGCCTCAATTATTGGTGATTCATTATTAACAGCTGGAATAGGCAAGATATGGTTAATCCGATCTCGAACAGTTTCAATCGTATCTAAAAACTCTTCCTGATCCTTTCTGTCATTTTTCAAATTAGAAATCATATGGTCGCGAAGCAATTTATCGAAGAAATCAACATCATCTGCTTTAAGAACCATCTTTTGAATGAGTTTATTGAATTTCGGATTTCCTGAAGCAAATAGCCCCATTACCTCGTTATATTTTGCGATTCCCATTCTTTTTTTAAATCTTTTTAAGCCATTTATGGCACGGTCTAAAATTACCTCACATGTCTTGGGATCTGAGTGATACACATGATGGATCAAATTAGAGATGACTGCCCAATATAATTCAAAGGGGTTAATTAAATCAGGGCGTTGTTCATGATAGTTCAAATAATAAGTAAAAGGTGTTACCGCTCCGTTCTTCATGTCATCAAACATATCGGCAAAATCATCTGCAAGCTGGTTATATATTCCATAATAGAAGGTTCGGTTATCAAAGCCCTCGTCTTTAGGCGCACTAAGGACGGAACGGACAATCAAACGGGAAGAAGAGGATTTTAAAATGATTGGGATGTAAAGTTCATCATTGGTGTATTTTGTATTGGATAGTTCCTTAACACGATCTACTTCCTGAGAATGAAAAAACACATAGGACTGCTCGAAAAAAGTTTTCAATTTCCCTGGCCGTTGGATTGACTTAATATAATTAAAACCCTCTCGGAGTTCAGAATGAATATATCGCATCAGGCTCATGTTTTCCCCAAACCACTCGCCTAATTCGGGCACAGAACCGGTGATAAGAGTGGTCCTGATCAAATCAGAATATTGCTTCTTCTCCGTGTCAGACAAGACTTTGGAGTCGAGGAGATCATCAATGAAGGGATAGGTAAGCCCGTAGGCATAGCCGATCCTGACTGCTTCATCAAGATTTTTACTGCGTTCTTCGGCAGATGTATGATCCTCCATCTCTTCATAGGTATGCATCACTACCCCTGCAATAATCTTAATCAGTTTTCGCTGAGCATGCTCGACATCCATCCTTTCATGAATATTGACGGATACCGTTTTCAGCTTATTAATCAGCCAAATAACGGTCATTTCGATACCTTCCCTCTGAGCCCACCGATACAACCCTGCCATGCTAAACATTTCATTTTTATCATTCCGGGTTGTAAGCTGATCCTTTAAACGATCAACTACTTGACGAACCTTTGTTTGTGTTTCAGGAGAGTCGAGCGCCTTGCCAAGATCCCGCATGAAAAGATAAGAGATGCTCCGATCAAGGTAATTATCTAGTTTTCCAGTATAATTGAGCCATTGGATATAATGATGATACTCTAAGGAATCAGATTTTCTTTTTCCACGGGAAAACAAGGATAATAATGGGTGATGAATATGGTTCAGTTTCCACGATTGTATATCCTTTGTTAAGGCAGGAACATATGATTTTTGTGCGACTAGCACATTAAGTGAGTGAAAATATTGTGCCGCCTTCTGCTCAGCCCGCCGATAGGATGTCTCGGCATTTTTTATTAACTCTTCATTCATATTTTACATTCCCCTGCTCAAAGATTTCATCCGAACATTTTTCTTTTAATCTATTAAATATATTTATGTATAATCCTAAAATACCATCTTTATAACCAAAAAAGAAATTAAAAAAAGAACCCTCGATGCAGTCGGTGTAAACTAATTCAGAACATTAGAAAAAGGATGTCCAAAAGTTCCTATGAACTTTTTAGGGCATCCTTTTTTCCTTGCTGCTTTATCAAGTAAACATTCTATTTGAGCATGGTAGTTTTAAGGAATTCTTTCGTCCGTTCTTCTTTCGGATTTTCAAAGAATTCTATCGGTCTATCTTTTTCGACGATTCTTCCTTCATTCATGTATACAATCCAATCAGCGACCTCGCGGGCAAAACCCATTTCATGGGTCACGACCACCATGGTCATTCCTTCATCAGCCAGCTCCTTCATTGTAGTTAAAACCTCTCCGACCAGCTCTGGATCAAGGGCTGATGTTGGTTCATCAAAGAGCATAATATCCGGCCTCATCGCTAGAGATCTTGCTATGGCCACACGCTGTTTCTGCCCTCCTGACAGCTTGCTCGGATAAACATCTGCCTTATCCTCGAGCCCCACTTTTTGGAGCAGCTCCCTCGCTTCTTCCACCGCCTGACCTTTAGGAATCTTTTTCACTATAGTTGGGGCTTCAATAATATTTTCAAGAACCGTTTTATGCGGAAAGAGGTTAAAATGCTGGAAAACCATTCCTACTGTTTGACGGACATGGTTAAGATTATGGGTATCGGGCGATATCTTTTCTCCACGGATAAGAATACTCCCCTTGTCCTTTTTTTCCAAAAAGTTAAGGCATCTTAGGAGCGTACTTTTACCGGATCCAGAGGCCCCAACCAGACAAACAACGTCGCTTTCGTAGACAGACATATCAATATCCTTTAGAACGTGCAAACTGCCAAAAGATTTGTTCAAGTTTTCTATTTTAATCATTTCTCGTCCATTCATATAATTGTCCTCCTATCGATCACTGACTGCCAATTTCTTTTCAAACATACTTACCATCATGGTTAATAATGCAACGAGCACTAGATAATAAACGGCAACAATTAACAGGTACGTCATTTCATCAAAATTATTGGAACCCAGTGTGGTCGCAACATTAAATAATTCATTCATCGAAATGAAGGCTGCCAATGATGAATCCTTAAGTCCAATAATAAATTGGTTCCCAAGTGGAGGAAGTGCCCTTCTAAACGCTTGTGGAAGGATGATCCTGCGCAGTGTAACACCCCTGGTCATTCCCAGTGAACGGCCAGCCTCCATTTGTCCTTTATCAACTGATTGGATCGTTCCGCGAAAGATTTCTGCAATGTAGGCACCGTTATGAAAGGCAAGAGCAAGAGCTGCTGCCCAAAAGTCGGGAATTAGGAAAATTCCGCTAAAGCCAAAATACAGAATGAAAATCTGAACAATAAGCGGTGTTCCGCGCACAAGGAACACATAACCATTTGAAATATACTCCAGAATTTTAATTCTCGATATTTTTAATAGGGCAAAGAATAAGCCAATAATAATTCCTATTAATATTGAAACTATAGTAAGCTCTAGGGTTAGTATTGTAGCATCTATGAAAAGGCCCTTACTACTGAAAAACGTATGTAAAAAATGTGAAAAACTAGGCAAGATAACGACTTCCTTTCTTTTAAATTGTCAAACTACTATTCTGGTTTTTTTGTAATATCCTGCCCAAAATATTTATTGCTGATCCGGGCAAGTGTACCGTCTTCACGAAGTTGTTGTAGTGCATTATCTATCCGTTTTAAGAGTTCCGGATTGTCCTTAGGTACAACAATTGCCTGCTCGCTTCGCTCTATAAGCTGCTGTCCTTTAATGTTAAAACCTTCTTTCTGGGAACTTTTCCCCGTAACAAAATCAGTAATAACAGCATCATGCCTTCCGATACTAAGTGCCTTTAATGCCGTAATATCACTATCATACATTTTAATATTGCTCGTATACTTTTTGGCCGTCTCCGCATAGGTAGACCCTTTCGCTACGGCCACTTCTTTACCTTTTATGTCCTCTACTGTTTTAATATTGCTGTCAGGCCTTGTAAAGATTTGTGGTCCTGAGTAGTAGTATGGAGTGGAAAATGCAACTTGCTTGGCACGGTCGGGGTTAATGGTGTGGCTGGCAACAGCTGCGTCTGCCCTGCCTGTTTTGATGCCCTCAATGAGTCCTTTAAATTTCATCCTCTTTTGTACTGGTTCAAGTCCTAATTTTTTTCCAACAGCATTCCCTACCTCAACATCGAAACCTGTCATTGATAGGTCATCGTTCAGATAGCTAAAGGGTTTAAATTCACCAGAAGCTGCAAAAGTAAATTTCTCCTTGTCAATCAGCTTTGTCCCATCTGAAAGCTGGTCCTTTTCGGCACAGGCAGTCAGTGTACCTAGTAAAAATAAGCCCAATAGTAAAAATATGTATTGTCTTCTCATGCTTGATTCTGTCTCCTCTCTTTTTCAAGCGATATTTTGATATATACCCCTAATTTTAGTTTTCTAACCTAAAAAAACCGGACAAGCAATTGCCGTCCAGTCAAATATGAAAAATTATTAATTAGTAACATACGAAAAAGGCAACACCCAAAATATAAAGGGTAGTTGCCTTTTCTGAGATACTAATATTAATGCAATACTCTAGCAGCACTAGAAAATTTAGACGAATCATAAGAAGATATTTTCACAACATCACCCGTTTGCGGGGCATGGATGTATTTCCCGTCTCCAATATAAATACCTACATGATGGGCAGGGGAACCCCTGAATACTAAATCTCCAGGCTGTACTTGACTCGGAGAAATTCTTGTCCCGAAATTTTGCTGGTCTCGTGATACCCTCGGAAGATTAATGCCCACTGAACGATACACATACGAAGTGAAGCCAGAACAATCAAATCCACTTGGCTTTGTTCCGCCCCATACGTAAGGAACGCCTAAAAATTGTTTTGCATACGCAATAACCGCACTTGCGGCATCAGTGTTAGCAATATTAGCCACTTCAACGGAAGGAGCTGACTGTGAAGCATTGTTTACTGAAGGCTGCTGCTGGGCTAATTGGGTTTGCTGTTGAGTTTGTTGCTGCTGGGCTAAACGAGCTTGCTGCTCTGCCTCTTCTTCAGCCTTTTGTTCTGCCAGTTGATCCTGTTGGTTTTGTAATCTGTTTTTCGCATCTGCTAATGCCCTGGCAATTTCGTTTTTATTTTCTTCAATCTTTTTTTGTTCGGAAGCTAATTCTTCCTGGCTATTTTTTAATTTGTCTAATTCATTATGTAATTTTTCCTCTGCCGCTTTTAATACTTGGTCTTTTTCAGTTAATCCATTTAATAAGTCTGTATCACTTTCCATAATCTTTGAAATAGCAGTAAACCGAGATAAAAAATCAGAAAAGTTGTTAGAGGAAAGCAAAATCTCAGCATATGTGGCGATTGACTGCGTTCCTTCAGCCTGAATGCTTTTTAGTCGCTCAGAATAGATTTTTTTATGTAGATCGAGAGATTTCTTGGCTTTTTCAATTTCAGCCTCTGTATCATTAATTTTACCTTGCTGTGCGGCAATATTATCGTGAAGTTTTTGACTTTTCTCCATTGCAATGATGATGCGGTCGTCTAATTGTTGAATCTTTGTTTCGAAATCTTCAATTTGTCCTTGTGTCTCATTGATTTGCCCTTGTGTTACGGGTGAATCTTCTGGACTCGCAAAAGCAGGTGTTACTTGAATCATTGCGGCAAGGACCACTGCCGACAGCGAATATTTGAATAATTTTCTTATCATTTTAATATCTCCTTTTGTACCCTAGCACGTATTCCGATTCCTAATATATTTCTAGTTTATATGTCTAATGGACTAATAACAATGGAATAGTCGGTAATGTAATATAATTGTAATTTTTTGTAGAAATTTCGTTATTGAAGATTTGCCCATAAAACCACAAATAAGCCCCATTTTTAATTGGGGCTTTTAGCTATACGTATTTGATCTATTTATTGCACTACATCCATTTGTTCAGAATTTTATTTTCCGCTTTGCAAAACCATTCCATCGCTCATCTTAATGATATGGTCAGCGTAGGAAAGCATTTCCCCATCATGGGTAACCATTAGCGTCGTAATGTTCAATGTTTTAGTTAAATTCCGGATTAACGCCATAACATCTTTTGACCTTTTTGTATCTAAACTTGCAGTAGGTTCATCTGCAAAGAGAACTTTAGGCTTATGGATGATTGCACGAGCAATGGCAACCCGCTGTTTTTCCCCTCCGGATAACGAGGATGGATAGGCATTTTTTCGATGATCCATTTCAACTAGGTTTAAGATTTTATCAATTTCTTTTTTTTGTTCACGTTTCTTCATTTTAGATTCAGATACATCCAACATTAACATGAGCTGCTCTTCTACTGTGAGAAAAGGAACAAGATGGGCAAATTGAAAAACGAAACCAAATTTACTTGCCCGTATTTTTCGAACTTGTTCAGAATTCATAACAGTCATATTATTCCCATCGAAAACCACTTTTCCATTTGATGCGGGTTGAAGTCCTGCAGCAATTGTAAGGAGTGTACTTTTACCAGAACCGGAGGCGCCCACTAATGCTGTTACTTCTCCCTCTTGAAGAGTTAGATTAATTCCTTTTAGTATTTCTTCCTTTACATCACCGTTCGTAAAGGTTTTTCTTACATCATCTATTGTGAATATTGTCATATTAGACCTCTCCTTGTTGTATGGCATGCAGCGGTTCGACTTTTTTTATTTGGATACCGGAAAGCGTCGCCCCAACAAATCCGATTATGAGGAAAACAATTGATAATTGGATGGTTGTCCCAGAGGTTAAACTAAACGGCATACCTTTAGGCGCCACTATATTAAAAGCATGACTAAGGGCAACCGAAAGACCAAGTGCAATGACCGTAATAAAAATCATCTGTGTCCACATCATTTTGAACAAGGCACTTGTTTTTAAACCAATTGCTTTCAGAATTCCATATAGACCCATTTTTTGAACGTTCATCATGTAGAAAAAGATGGCAAACAACATACCGCTGATGACAACTAAAAACCAAACAATCATATTTAAGGACGTCTGTTCCGCTTTATAACTTGAAATGGTATTAAGGAACTGTTTTTTTGAAAAAGTTTGCAAGCTAGCGGGTACTTGTGATGAATCCCCTTCCGGTGCGAAAATCAATTGCATTTCATTGGCTCGATACATTTCTTTATAGTCTGCTAAACTTATAAAAGCGACAGGAGCATGACTGTATTTACTCTGATCCGCAAAACCTTTTACAATAAACTTGCCGCTGTATTGATTATTCGTTAAGGAATCTCCGATTTTTATCCCCTCATCTTCTAGTGAGCGATCCAGTACAATTTCTCCCTTTTTTACGTTTTGAAAATACTTTGAATGTGTCGATGTAACAAAAGCAACACTGCGTTGTTTCCCCGTACTATCATTTACAAATCCCATTTGAATTGAAAAGGCTGTAGCATCCTTTCGACTTTGCAACATTTGATCCTGAGTACTGATATCTATTCTTGATAGATTATAAGTTTCTTCTGCATCCTTGGTCATATAGAAATAACCATCCGGTAAATCTTTAATTAGTGCTGCATTGTCATGTGATAATCCATTTGCCAAACCAGATATAATAAACGTTAAGAAACTAACGAGAAAAACGATTGAACCTAAAATGACAAACCTCATTTTATTTTTCTTAATTTCTTTCCATGCAATGTTCATCTTTATTCCTCCCATCTCTTTTTGACATCCTTAGTTTATAATCGTTGTATGAATAGAAGATGAACAGGTTATTACATTTAAAAGCTTAGAAAACAGGGAGACGGTTCTGGTGGCATTCGGTGCCGCCAGAACCGTCTCCCTGGATTTTAATTATTTTGCTTAAGGCATTGATAAACAGCCATCATATCTTGTTTATTTAACTCCCGAATACGATTGAAAATGGGAATATCCGCGACATCCTCTGTATATAAGTTTTCATCCACAACATCACTAACTGTTCCTGTTAACCATGTTTTTACTTGTATACCTTCAACCAGTTCCTTAAGGCCCTTATCATTGATGCCGCTTGCCAGACAACTTACACATGGAATGGTTAATTTATACACACCATCATGCAGATTATCCTCTGATATCACTTTCTTTCCTTTACAGAATGGACATGGATGGCTTTTTTTAATTTTATTAATTTCGGTAACTAATTTTTTGTAACCAAATGCTTCATAAACATAGGTCAGTTTTTTATATTTTCCATTGGTGAAATACTGATCTATGATTGTTTCTTTTGTTTCATTGATAGTAGGAAAATCACAAATGGTCACTTGATTATTGGCGCTAATGGATTCGATATTTTCTTTGATTCCGTCCCAGAATGGGAAGACATTTTGTAATACCATTTCATAGCCCGTAAAGCTTGCTTGTTCTAATTCAAACATTTTTAATGCGACTTGTGTTTTTCTAGGCAGTAAGGAGACATCTTCTGTCAAAATCATATCGCCGCCTACAATTGATTTCAGTTTGACCAGTGCAGGTAAATCACCTACTATTTTCATTACTTGGTCAATCGGCTGATTGATCATATCACGAATATCTGTGTCTCCAAATTTAAGCGGTTTATCGTGGTTTAAAACAGTCCCCTCACAAATTGGACAGGTAATCATTTCTTTAGAAGCTTTCATTTGCTCTTTAATAATTGATTTTGAAACGACAATATACATGCCAAGGATGGTGTTAAAACCTACCCATGTTCTACGTGCCTTGCCTTTCTTATCATAAAATGACTTTTCAAAATAGCCGTACCAAAAGATATGCTTTTCTGCATCTGACATTTCATTATAGCTTTTCGTCAGGTCAAACCCGAGCTCATTCTTTATTTCTTCAAATAGAAATTCTAATTTTGGGTATTGATAAAATTTTAATACTTCCATTATTTCTGGATAGAAAAGACCATCCCAGAATGGAAGATTTTTGTCTTGAATCACAAGGTCTTTATCAAATATTTCAATCTTAAGACGACCTGAGCATGATGGACAATGATTGTCCTTAGAAAAGAAATCGAAGCTTCTCGTATCTTTATTAGTCGGATGCGCCGCCACAATATGGTTAATCATGCCGCCCATTTCATAAAGGAAACTATATTGACTATACAAATGTCTTTCAAGATCAATGGCAATGACAGGTGCTATTTTGTTAGAATCGTATTCACCATAAATCAAACGGGCCATAGATGATAAACTTTTTAAAATCCCGCCCTTATAGACATTTTCTGCATGTTGAAAATAGTCGATATGATTTTCTTTTAAATACGTAATACCATATTGCGAATTAAGTTTAGAAGAAATAGGCTCATGAGCAGCGGTTTCTTCCCTATTGTTTGTCTCATAATATTCATGATGGCTGACAACTTCAAGATGCGTTACAGGTTCATTCTTTCTTTTACCAAAATCAACGATAAAATCAGAACTTTCCATCATATAGGCATTATGTTCAATCATCATAATTGAAACTGATTCATCTTGTAGAATGCCCCTGATACTATCAATGAATTGATTTAAAATATTTTGTGATAAACCTTTTGAAGGTTCGTCAAAAATAAAAAGTGTATGAGGATTTCTTGAATTTGCAAACAGTTCCGAGACTAAATGAACACATTGAAATTCTCCAGTCGATAGTGTTTGGGTTCTTCTATTTAAAGTCAAATAACCTAGTCCAAGTTTGATTAATAAGCTTAAACGTTTATGTGCGATATCTTCATTAGGTAGTTCATCAATGATATCTTCAATCGAGCGATCGAAAATATCATCAATATCTTCACTGTATTTTGTGAGTTTCTTTTTTATATCAAGAAAAGTCGCAACGGTTGACCGACTCGTAATGGATTGGTTTCGATCTTGTCCAACCATAACGAGTTTATCTTTTTTGTATCGCTTCTGAAAATCTTCGGCAATACATTCGTTGACAAGTGTTGATTTACCACATCCAGACTCTCCGGTAATGGTTACGAGTCTATTTTTTGGTATTTTAATATCAGCCATTTGAATATTACGGCAATATAATTCATGAAAATGATAGTAATCTGTTGGCTCTTCCTCATTTTGTTCTAAGTAAACTGGTTTTGGACGCGGTGATACATCCACGATTTTCCCGCCATATTTACCACTGCCAGGTCCAAAGAATACGTATTTCTCTGTTGTATCGAGCACTGTGTCAGAATGGTCAATAAGCCAAATTTGATTCCTATAGCCTAATTGTTTAATTTGCTCTAAAATTTTAAGTAATGTTTCGTGATCAATACCAACTGATATTTCATCAATGATAATAACAGTATTTTCACTGATAGCCATGAATTCTGCGAGGTAAAGTCGAGTTAATTCTCCACCGGACAATGTACCCATAATCCTGTTTATTGTTAAGTAACCTATATTCATATTGATAATGTTTTTAAGTATGTTCTGTTTTTCTTCACTAATATGTAAATCATCTGCTAGCGAAAGTATCGTTTCAATGCTTAAATCGTTAATATCTGAAATACTATGAGGTTTACCAAATAAATCGATTGTATGTGCTTCAACTTCCTCGTTGTAACGCCTTCCTTTACACTTAGGACATTCCACATTACTGTTAGTACCGCGCCCTTTACACTTTGGACACCAGCCTAATTCATTATTAAATGAAAAGACTTCTGGAGAAAGATCGTATTTTTCAGCAAGAGTAACACGGATCTCTGTAAATACTCCAGTATGCGTTCCAATGGTTGAACGTGGATTAGAAGAAATGGATGATCTTCCGAGAAAAAGCACTAAAGGCATTTCTTCCATATTAATAGCACTAAAATTTGTTTCCATTATATCAGGAAATAAATACTGATATTCAGCCTTTGGTAATAATGAAACGAGGCGTTTCTTAGACTCTTCACCAATGGTCTGACAAAAAGTTGTTTTACCTGATCCAGATAAACCGGCAATGCCGAGCGTCTGATCTTCCGGCAAGATGGTATCTAAACGGTTAATATTGTTGGCAATTAATTGATTTATTTTCATATTGATATCCTCTCCATTCCCCAAATCTAGTATAGCCATGTTAGCACAATTTCAAATGGGATTGTTGTGTGTATAAAAAAAACAAACGGCTCAGTCCATTACTGAGCCGTCTTAATATGGAATTGACTTACTTCTCTTAATATAAGATTATTGCAAATAAGGATTTTTTATGGAAGGTCCAAAGGGTGAAGTTACCTTTCTTTAAAATGAGTTTCGTCACGCATAAAAAGCACTCCGTTTTACTGTCCCCGTACCATCAACATTCTTTCTCAAAATGATCAAGCAATGTACGCACTTCATCTGTTGACTCCGTATTCATCAATTGGTTTCTTAATTCACTCGCCCCTCGGAATCCTTTGACATATATCTTAAAAAAGCGATGCAAAGCCTTGAACGAACGCAGCTCTAAATTTGAGTATTTATCATGGAGATTGAGATGCAATCTTAAGAGATCAAGCAAATCCTTACTGCTATGATCTTTCGGTTCTTTTTCAAAGGCAAATGGATTACTGAAAATACCACGTCCAATCATAACCCCATCAATACCATATTGTTGGGCGAGCTTCAAGCCTGTTTGACGGTCAGGAATATCCCCATTGATCGTTAAAAGTGTATCTGGTGCCACCTGATCACGAAGTTTCTTAATCTCCGGAATCAGTTCCCAATGAGCATCGACCTTGCTCATTTCCTTCCTTGTACGCAGATGAATGGATAGATTGACAATGTCTTGTTTCAAAATGTGTGTCAGCCAGTCATGCCATTCGTCTACATTTGTGAAACCAAGCCTTGTCTTTACACTTACAGGCAATCCGCCAGCTTTTGCTGCTTGTATTAAATCTGCTGCAACTTCTGGACGAAGGATAAGGCCGCTTCCCTTCCCATTCTGTGTCACATTAGGTACAGGACAACCCATATTGATATCTATACCCCGAAAGCCTAGTTCCGCCATGCCAATACTCATTTGCCGAAAATTTTCAGGCCTATCCCCCCATATATGGGCAACGATTGGTTGTTCATCCTCTGTAAAAGTCAAACGCCCACGCACACTCTGCTTCCCTTGTGGGTGACAATAACTCTCACTGTTTGTAAACTCAGTAAAAAACACATCAGGTCTTGCTGCTTCACTCACAACATGGCGAAAAACAACATCCGTCACATCTTCCATTGGTGCCAATATAAAAAATGGTCGTGGTAAATCACGCCAAAAATTATCTATCATCTTCAAATTCAAATCCTCTCATTATGGGATACCAGGATACTCCCTTACCCCAAAATTAAAAAACAAGAAGGTCCTGCTTCTTTTACACTTATACCATGCTTAAGCACTTTTTATCAAACAGCGGAAATGCTTTTTTTACAAAACCAGGGGTTTAGTATGGAAAGTACAACCAAAATATCCCCTGCTAAAATCCACCCCTTTAAATAGCATTCCACTGTTTGAGTAAAAAAAGGTTTACAAAAAATACTGAAAAGGAAAATTAGAAAAACACTGGGTTGACAAGAGTTTAACAGGAAAAAAGACCCCGAAATCGCAAAAGTATTTTACGAAATCAGAGTCAAATTTTCCTCACGTTTTGATGCACACTTTTTATTCTAACTGTTGATAAACTATGGAAAAGGGTTTATTGTGTCGTGAGCGTTTTTATTTGTTGGCTACAATTTCAATTCCAAATTCGCCACGGCTTCCACGTGAGCTGTCTGCGGAAACATGTCCACCGGTTGGATGTACTTCACATCGTACTTCGAACTTAGGTTTTGAATGTCCTTTGCCAATGTCGACGGGTTACAGGAGACATAGATTAATTTCTTTGGCTTTACTTGCAAAATCGTTTGAATCAGCTGGTTGTCGAGACCGGTTCTTGGCGGATCGATGACAACCACATCCGGCTGCCAGCCTTTTTTAACCCATTTTGGCAGGACCTCTTCTGCCTTTCCTGGGACATATTTGGTATTGGTGAAGCCATGGCGTTTAGCGTTTTTCTTGGCATCCTCAATGGATTCAGGAATCACGTCCATTCCGCGGACTTCTGCTGCTTGGTCCGCAAGCCATAACCCAATCGTTCCCACACCACAATAGGCATCGAGCACCTTTTCGCTGCCGGTTAATGCCGCTGCTTTTTTTACTTCATTATAAAGCTTAATTGTTTGGGAAGGATTTAATTGAAAAAAGGTTCTTGCTGATAGTTCGAATTGCAAATCACCCAATGTTTCTTGGATGATATCTTCTCCGGCTAAGTTTACTGTTTCCTCGCCAAAAATTAGCGATGTTTTTTCACCGTTTATATTTTGGACAACTGATTTCACATTAGGAAGCCGGTTTTGAATTTCCTCGATGAGCAGCTCCTTTTTAGGCAGCTCTTTTTGTGACGTAATCAGAACGACTTGCAATTCACCGGTTTCGACTCCAACGCGGGTAACAATTGTTCGGACAATTCCTTTTCTGGTTTTTTCATTATAGATAGGAATATGTAAATCCTCTAATATTCGTTTTACTTTAGCCGTTGCTTCATTTGTTTGCGAATGCTGAACAGCACACTTATCAATGTTTATCAGCTGATGTGAGTTAAGTCCGTAAAGTCCGGCTAGAATCTTACCGTCTTTTTGACCGACTTGAAAGCTGCTTTTATTACGGTACCCCCATGGATCCTCCATGCCTATGGTTTGACGAATATCATGTTTGTTGACATCAAGTTTTGTATGACGCTCAAGTGATTGAATGACAATATCTCGTTTTTCTTTGAGCTGTTGATCGTATTGCAAATGCTGAAGTTGACAGCCGCCGCATTGATCATAGACAGGGCAAAGCGGTTTAACACGATGAGGCGATTGGATACGAATCTTTTTTATTTTTGCCTCAGCAAATTTGGGATTAATTTTTGTTGCCTCGACAACGACCTCTTCACCTGGAAGTGCCCCTGGTACAAAGACTACTTGCTTTTTAAAATATCCCACTCCTTCTCCATTAATGCCAAGCCTTTTAATGGTTAAGGGAAATGTCTGATGTAGCTGTATTTTAATACCTTGTTCGGTTTTCATTTTGTTCACTCCAAATTTCATCAAGCATAAGTACCCTGTATTATAGCACGATTTACTGGGAAAAGCCGAATTCTTGAGGAATCCGGCTGTGTTTGAATTATTTAAATTGATCTAGACTTTTGAACTTGTAACCCTTCTTTTTTAAATCTTTAATTGCTTTTTCTAATGCATCAGCATTATCTTTGGATACTGAATGCAGCAGAAGCACGCAGCCGGGGTGGATTTGTCTCATGATATTGTCATATGAGTATTGCCATCCTCTTTGCTGGTTAATATTCCAGTCGACAAATGCAAGTGACCAGAACACATGAGTATACCCCTCTTCTTTTGCGATTTGCATAGTTCTTTCACTAAAAATGCCTCGGGGCGGGCGTAGGTATTTCATTTTCTTTTGGCCCGTTATTTCCTTTGTTTTTGTTTTTACCTTTTCGAGCTCTTCGCGAATTTTTGCATCACTTACGGCTGTAAAGTCAGGATGACTCCAGGAATGGCTGCCAATGATGTGCCCTTCTTTGACGATTTGTTTGGCAAGTTCCGGTTGCGAAATTAAAAAATGTCCTGTCACAAAAAAGGTAGCTGGTACCTTTTCCTTTTTTAATACCTTTAGAATCTTGGGGGTATAGCCATTTTCATAACCGCTGTCGAAGGTTAAGTACAAGTTTTTGGTATTGGGATCGCCCTTGTAAAATGCCCCGTACTTAGCAAGAATCTCGTCATACTCAGCGCCCGCATCGGGCTGCTTTTCATTAACTGCCTTTTTGAACCCCCAGTGAATCGGTCGATTAGGCGCTTCTGCGTATGTAATATTCGGAATCAGTAAGAGCAGTATACAAAGGATTCCTAATAATCTTTTCATCCATGTTCCCCCTAATTTTATTTTGTTATAGTATTTGTTATAGGTGGGAAAACATAATTAGCATATTTAGGAAATGATTATGGTTGATGGTAAATGCGTCCTCTTTTAGTGCCTGTATAGGGAAGGTTTAGTTTAACAAGAAATGAGGTTGTACTTCTTGAAGATGGAAAATGAAGAATGATGATTTGATTGATTGTCCTTTTATTAATCTTCTTTTCACTGTAACTTATGACATATTTCCAAACTTTTATGACTTATTTTCCCAAACTCACGACATTTTCTAAAAATATTTGGAACTCCGTCTCTTAATCCCTAGATACATATTTAATAAAAAGAGGTAGACGCCACATCCCACGCGTCTACCCCTCAAACTATTATTTAAAAACCGGTTCTTTAAATTGAGCTAATTTTTCTAATGAAGATTTGTCGACGTCGGCATGCAAGCTGTTTCCGTGGGAGTCCATTGTGACAACAGCTGTGAATCCTTCGACACGAAGATGCCACATTGCCTCAGGGATTCCAAATTGCATTAAATCGACGCCTTCAACGCCTTTTATACAATCGGCATAATATTGTGCCGCGCCACCGATTGCGTTCAAGTATACGCCGCCATGTTCCTCTAACGCAGCCAAGGTCTTAGGACCCATACCGCCTTTACCGATAACCGCGCGAATACCAAATTTCTTCATGATATCGCCTTGATATGGTTCCTCGCGAATACTTGTTGTTGGGCCGGCAGCCTTAACGTGCCACTCGCCAGCCTCATCCTTTAACATAACTGGACCGCAGTGATAAATCACTTGGCCATTCAGGTCAACTGGCGCATCATGGTCGCTCAAATATTTATGAATCGCATCACGGCCAGTGTACATTAAACCATTAATTTGAACGACGTCACCGACCTTTAACGAACGGATCTTTTCCTCTGTAATCGGAGCCTCTAATGTAATCACTTCATCGGAAGAAGCAGCAGCGGTTTCCTTTTCCGCCTCCGTCTCAGCAAAATCGATGAACTCACCCTCTTGGTACATCCATTCGCTGATTTCTCCGCTCTCCGCATCCACGCTCACACCTAAGCGGCGGAATGCCCAACAGTTGTAGGCAACTGACACATAGAAGCTGGCAGGAATTCGATTCATGACACCGACTTTACAGCCAAGTAAGGTTGCTTCACCGCCGAAGCCCATTGTACCTATTCCTAATTTATTTGCATTTTCCATTACATACTCTTCAAGCTTACGAAGGTCTTCGTTCGGATTGACGTCTTCAACAGAACGGAATAACTGTTCCTTTGCCAAATCATAACCTGATGAACGATCCCCGCCAATTCCGACACCGATAAAGCCAGCGCTGCAGCCTTGGCCTTGAGCCTGGTAAACGGAATGCATGATACATTTGCGGATCCCATCAAGGTCACGGCCGGCACGGCCAAGTCCTTCTAACTCACATGGAAGGCTATATTGAATGTTTTTATTTTCACAGCCGCCGCCTTTTAAAATGAGGCGGACATCGATGTAATCTTTTTCCCACTGGTCAAATTTGATAACTGGCACCCCTGCTCCAAGATTATCACCGCTGTTTTCTCCTGTTAAGGAATCAACAGAGTTTGGACGCAATTTTCCTTCTTTCGTAGCCAGAACAATAGCATTCTTAATCGCTTCTTTTATTTCTAATTGATTCACTCCTACCGGCGTTTTAATTTTAAACGTTGGCAGACCTGTATCTTGGCAGATTGGCGACACTTGGTCGTCTGCCATTTTGATGTTATTCGTAATCGTTGCAAGGCTCATTGCTGCACTTGTGCCCGCATTTTCCTTTTCTTTAGCAGCCGATACAGCGCGGCGAACGTCCTTAGGAAGCTTGGTAGAAGTTTCAACCACTAGCTTGTACATGCTTTCTTGGAATTTTTCAATATTCAATTCGAGTACCCCTTTCCCTTTGTTCCCCAAATTAATCTATTTAAGAAATATTACAACTATTTACACGCTACCATTATACTCCTATAACCACTAGAATTAAAGGAAAAGCTTGCAAACGAATACATAGCAGTTTGCGCTAATTTCTCCAAAAAAAAGAGCCTGCTATTTAACAGACTCAGTTGCTTTCACGATTGTTGAATTCTCTGCATTTCGACTCCATGTCATCAAGCATGGAAATTAAACGGTCGATATCCTCAAGATCCGCATCTTCCGGATCAATAGCATCGAGCACATCTATAAACATATTCAATCGCTGCTTTAGAAAATCAACCTGTGAATTTTTATCTTGAATTGAACTTCCCAAGCTGTCTCTCTCCTTTCATTACCGTTTACATCCTACCGAATTAATCGCTCTTTTACAATAGTTTGCCCATATTTTAAAAAAAGGCCCCCTGCGACAGGAGCCCTTCTTCCCTCAATCAACGAGGCCGTTCTGAAGCTGCAAAACCAAAAGAAACATAATCCTGAACAGGAATCCAGGCTCCGATCCCTTGGGAGGTCACGTTTTTAATGACAATGAACTTCTTACTGCCTTTCAACATTAAATACACTTCACCATATGTTACTTTCCCTTTCTCATTGACACCGGGCGCATACGCATAAAGGTATCCCAGACGGTTTGCAGGGATATTATATATATGGTCATTTTTCGTACCTGCTCCGATAATCGTATCAAATGCAAGCGGCAAACGCGTCTTTTCCATTGCCTTAAGAAGCATCATCTTCTTCACATCTTCGGCATTGGCAATTTTGGCTGTCAGACCGCCGCGGACAATCTTCTGTGCCTCTTGCACATACTTAATCTGATAAGGAACTTTCCCACCGCGATTATCAAAGTAATTGGTATTAATCTTTTGGTACTCCCAATTGGGGGAGGTTTCGGATGATTCGTAGTTCAAGGGCCATTGACCAAGGTAAATAATCGCCCGGTAGCCAACCGCGAATGGGGTGCTGTTAATACTTGACTCGTTAAGCATGCGAATCAAATCCGGGTTTTCAATTTTTTCCTTTGATGAATTAATTAACTTCTTGGTTAAATCACTTGGCTTCAATAACGGCAAGTCCTGTGTCGAATTCGGATACGT
The DNA here is from genome assembly GCF_005154805.1 of Bacillus sp. S3. Classification (GTDB taxonomy): domain Bacteria; phylum Bacillota; class Bacilli; order Bacillales; family Cytobacillaceae; genus Neobacillus. The sequence continues at coordinate 1,286,433 of NZ_CP039727.1, read as the reverse complement.
ATTTTCCTTAGAAATGTTGCGAACTGAGGCAGGAACTTGATATTTTACTGGGGCTGGCGTCTTTTTAGCCGGTGCTTTTTGAGCAAAAGCAGGCGGAATAAAAGTAAGCATTAATAGCAGTGTCATAAGTAAAGAGATATGTTTCTTCACGGGTGTAACTCCTTTCACTAATAACATTAATCATATCTGCTAGTAGTTTTTTCGGAGTTCATTAATATTATCCATTCCAGAAATTTTTTTCATTAAATCCCTATTGCCCTCAATACTTCTCCTGAAGGCGCTGCATTAATTTTTCAAAAGTTGGAAAGAACAATTGAATCGCAGGCCCAACTGTAAAAGTAATAATGATCGTTCCGTACGAAATGGGCCCTTTTAGGAAAAAAGCAGGTATCAAGGCCGATATTTCGCCGATTGTTTTCGCTGCCATCAAATTTACATGAAACCGTTCCTTTATCGCTAGCATAAAATTATCAATGGGGCTTTGTGGAAATTTTGCCTGCAAATAAATAGCCGCCCCAAAGCCAATAATTAAGATGCCAACGAGCAGCATTCCCAATTTAGCGATAAACGGTTCTACTTGAAATAAATCAAATACAAATATCAACCAGAAATCAACTAAAGAACCGATGAAAATTATGGTTAACAGTGAGAGCAGATCTGGCCGTCTTTTTACTAAGAGCGAATTAACAATCACTAAAATTGCTCCGTCAATCATGACCCATTTGCCTACCGAAAAGCCCACCCTTTCTGTTAAGGCAACATTAAGCGCATCCCATGCCCCTACTCCAATATCCGCTACCTCAATTGTCATGCATACTCCAAAAGTCATGATGGTTAAACCAATAATAAAAAATAATAGCCGTATAAAAAATTTCATCTGTTGCTCCTTTATGATTGGTGAAAAAGTAACAAAAATGTAATAATCTGATTATTTACAAAATTCAAATTACGTTTTATAATATACTTAACCTTTCAAAAAAGGAGGGCTGTAATCAATCAGCTAACTAAATACTTATTATCATCTATAAGGAGGTTGGGATTCCCGTCTTATATGAAATTCAACACTCGTGTTTTCTTGGTTCAAACTAAACATGAAGGTTGGTGATTGATGATCCCAAAGAAAGCGATTGAATTATTAACCCTTATATAATAGTGCTGATTCATTATAGCACAGCAAAGAAGATATACCCCGTACATTTTCAAAAAAATGAAACCGCTTTAGCAACAAAGAGACTCTAAGCTATATGGCTTAGAGTCTTTATTTTATCCTGTATCTGATTATAGAAGAAAAAATCCAATGCCCATGATGATGTAGGCTGCGAGTAGGGTTAGTCCTTCGAACCAGTTGGATTCTCCGTCGTTTGAGATGACGACCATCAAAAGTACGGATGAGACCATTGCAATTAATTCCTGCCAGCTGAATAAGAGCGGCATGGACGTGTCAAAAAAGAGCGAGAGAAGGACTAGTACGGGCAAGACAAACATTGCCACTTGTAAGGTGGATCCAATTGCAATTTCCACAGCGATATCCATTTTATTTTTATATGCCATTAGCACGGCCGAGGCGTGTTCAGCTGCATTTCCGACGATAGCAACAATGATTACCCCGATAAAGAGCTCGGACCAGCCGAACGTCTTCCCTACGTACTCAAAGGTATGAACAAGGTGCTCGGAAATATAGGCAACTGCGAGCGTTGCAACCAAAAGAACTGCAATTGCTTTGCCCTTGCCCCATTCCGGTTCCTCTCCCTCGTGAGGAGCAGTTTCTATAGCAGACTGATATACTCCTCGATGGGTGACAAGTTTAAAAAATAATGCTGCTAGGTATAGGAGAATTAGGATCACCGATATCCCAATACTTAAGGACAGAGTCTTTGTTTCATTCATATTCATTGAAAATACCTCTGGAATGACAAAAGCAATAATCACTGCAAACATGAGCAGCCCGGAATTATGCCGTGCATCGAACACATTAAATTTCTGGCGTTTAAATTTGAGTCCGCCGACAAAAAAGGAAAGTCCGGCAACCAGAAGCAGGTTTCCTAATACAGAGCCAGTTAAAGAAGCCAAGACTATTCCTACTAATCCTGCCTTTAAAGAAAAAATGGAAATGATGAGCTCAACCGCATTTCCAAAAGTGGCATTTAATAGTCCGCCAATTCGCGGTCCTGCCACAATAGCAAGACTTTCGGTTGCTCTTCCCATGTAGCTGGATAATGCAATAATGGTTAGACAGTAAATTATAAATAGAATGATACTCGGCCAATGCATCAGTGTCCCAATCACAGAAACTGGAACCCCAATAAACGTCAGCAGCATAAAGATTTTATTAGTCACTGGATTCCCTCCATTTCTTTTCTATCTCTTCTTTTTTCTACCCTATATGTTGTTTCTACATGCAGCAAAATTTACCTTATGGCCGAAAAAGCTTGTTACTTGTTATAATTACATAGTTGATACCCAACAAATTTATTTTCGTATGAGGTAAAAAATGATAAATGTCAGCACAAATTTTAGATTTTGGATTTTAGTCAGTATTGTGGCTGTCTCAGGTTTCAGCCAAGGTATGCTTCTTCCTTTGATAGCCGTGATTCTCGAACACAGCGGGGTTTCGTCATCCTTAAACGGATTAAATGCGACAGCACTTTATATAGGAATTCTTTTAGTATCCCCATTTATGGAGCAGCCACTAAGAAAATTTGGTTATAAGCCGGTTATCATTTTTGGGGGCTTGCTGGTGATTGTTTCATTAGCATTATTTCCGTTATGGAAAACATTCTGGTTTTGGTTTATTCTGCGTCTTTTCATCGGTATTGGTGACCATGCCTTACATTTCGGAACGCAGACATGGATTACGTCTTTTTCCCCAGCAAAAAGGCGGGGGAGAAATCTTTCTCTATATGGCTTGTTTTTTGGGATAGGGTTTGCGACGGGACCATTAATGACACCGCTTGTAAATGTGAACGTGGCGCTTCCTTTTATGTTATCCTCTGTTTTATGTTTGGCAGGATGGGTCTTTTTATTTGCTCTTAAAAACGAATATCCGGATCAGGAAATAATGGTTCATTCATTCTCTGCCACTTTAAAACGATTTTCGCAAGCCTGGAAGTATGGCTGGGCAGCTTTTCTGCCACCGCTTGCATATGGTATGTTAGAGTCCTCTTTAAATGGAAGTTTTCCGGTATATGCTTTAAGGATTGGCCTTGATGTGAAGAGTGTTTCGGTTCTCTTAGCTTCCTTTGCGATCGGAGCAATTGTATTCCAGCTTCCATTAGGGATGTTGAGTGATAAATTCGGGCGCAGAACCATTCTAATTACCATCCTATTCCTTGGTTCCATTTGCTTTACAGCAGCGAGTTTCTTGGAGCAATCCTTCTTGTTGCTAGCAGTCTGTTTATTTGTCGCCGGAATGTTTGTTGGTTCAACTTTCTCACTTGGCATTTCCTATATGGCAGACTTAATGCCGAAAAACTTGTTCCCAACTGGAAATTTAATGTGCGGCATCTTTTTTAGTTTAGGCAGTTTAATCGGCCCAACCTTAGGAGGATTTTTTATCCAGTACTTTAAAAATATAAGTTTCTTTCATATTATCAGTACATTATTTTTTATTATCTTTTTAACCCTCACGTTAAATAAAGAGATGTCTTTGGTTACGTCAAAGGATTAATTTTTGAAAGGAAGCATGCTTTCCTGCATCCCTCTTCTTTATTTGAAGCAAATACATTTCTAAAGCATAGTATGTGTGGTAAGATGAAATTAAATAAATATGAATTGAGAGATTTTGCTGTCATCACTTTTGATGACAGCTTTCGTGTTTTTTAGGGGTAGTGAGGTTGATTATTTTTCTCAATTAGAAACGAGGGGGAGAAACAATGAATACAGAAGCAAAAGCTCTTGCCAAGGGGATCCAGAAGGTCAGTATGATTGAAAAAATTAAACCACATGCCGAATTGATTGCTGCTGGGTTGAGTGGTGCGTTGATTCTTGCCGGCTGGCTTTTTGATAAATATGGGAATGGCGCCGACTCCATCATTGCCTACCTGCTGGCATTTGTCATTGGCGGATTTGCCAAAGCAAAAGAAGGCATTGAGGCCACCTATGAAAATAAAGAACTCAACGTGGAGATGCTGATGATTTTTGCAGCTGTTGGCTCAGCCATTATTGGCTACTGGACCGAAGGGGCTATACTCATCTTTATTTTTGCTGTCAGCGGTGCCTTGGAAACATACACAATGAATAAAAGCCACAAAGAAATTTCTTCATTGATGGAGCTGCAGCCGGAAGAGGCATTGCTTATCACAAATGGAGTCGAAAAACGGGTTTCCGTTTCTGAGCTTCAAGTCGGGGATCATATTCTCATTAAACCGGGGGAGCGAGTCCCTTCAGACGGAATGATTTTCAAGGGACAAACCAATATTGATGAAGCAGCCATAACGGGGGAATCCATGCCTGTATCCAAAGGTGAGGAAGCTGAGGTTTTCGCCGGAACTGTTAATATGACAGGTTCCATTACCGTTCAAGTGACTAAAGCGAGCCATGATACTCTTTTTCATAAAATCATTCAGCTCGTTCAATCGGCGCAAAGTGAAAAGTCGCCATCACAGCTTTTCATTGAAAGGTTCGAAGGAACCTACGTTAAGGTAGTCCTGTTGGTCGTCATTGCTATGATGTTCCTGCCGTACTTTTTACTTGGCTGGAGCTGGCATGAAGCCTTTTATCGTGCGATGATTTTATTAGTTGTTGCCTCTCCCTGTGCCCTTGTTGCTTCCATCATGCCTGCTACATTATCGGCCATCTCAAATGGCGCTAGGCACGGAATTTTAGTAAAAGGCGGCGTTCATCTTGAAAATTTAAGTCATTTGGAAGCCATTGCTTTTGATAAAACAGGCACGCTGACAAAAGGGAAACCAGAAGTCACCGAAGTGATTGTAAAAGAGGGGCTTGAAAAAGAAACACTGATTTGGCAAGCTGCTTCAATTGAAAACCATTCGAACCACCCTTTGGCACAAGCTATCGTCAAATATGCGAAGCAGCATATAAACAAAGAACTCTTCCATCCAGACAGCCTTGAGGATATCCCTGGCTGGGGTATTAAAGCAGAATTGAACGGAGAACAATGGAAGATTGGGAAAGCAGCTTTTGTCGGAAAAGATAATGTTGACAGATTCGCCGACGGAAAAGCCAGGGACCTTGCAAACCTTGGTAACACACTAGTATTTATTGAAATTAACGGCGAACTAAGTGCAATGATTGCGATGAAGGATGTTGTTCGTAAGGAAACAAAGCTTGCTATTGACCATTTAAAGAAACAAGGTATTCGAACAGTGATGCTAACGGGAGATAGCGAAAAAACAGCGCGTGTGATTGCATCCGAAAGTCATGTGGATGAATTTTTTGCTGAATGTCTTCCGGAAGATAAAGTAGAAAAACTGAAACAATTAAAAAAGAAATATAAAACAGTGGCAATGGTGGGCGATGGCATTAATGATGCACCTGCATTGGCCATAGCCAATGTAGGGATCGCAATGGGAGAAGGAACAGACGTAGCTCTTGAAACAGCGGATATTGTCCTGATGAAAAACGATTTACCTAGAATTGCCGAGGCCGTTCGCCTTTCACAACGAATGAACAAAATTATTAAACAAAATGTCATTTTCTCCATCACGGTGATTGCGGTGTTAATTTCATCGAATTTCTTCCAGATACTTGATTTGCCATATGGAGTGATCGGTCATGAAGGCAGCACGATCCTAGTCATCCTAAATAGTCTGCGGTTATTAAAATCATAAAGGCCGGGTGTTTACCCAGCCTTTTTTCTTTATTTGCTGAATCCCTCTTAATGGTATCCGTTAGAACCGTTTGCTGAACCTGATGTTTTATTCCCTTTACTGCCCTTACCCTTTTGCTTTGTACCGCCGTCTTTTTTAGTTTGCTTCGTCATCGTAAAAAAACCTCCCTTAATAGTGGGTTGCCCCTCCATCATAGTTTGAACGAATGATTTATTTTCATGAAGGTAAGTATTAGCAGTTCGACCGATTTTTTTCACTATAATAGGCATTGATTTCTCCACCTAAAATTATAATGAAGGCAGATAAATACAACCAAATCATTAAAATGATAATCGCCCCGATACTGCCATAGGTAAGCGAATAGTTACTAATATTTCCGACGTAAAAAGATAACCCCAGCGATGAAAGAATCCAGCCAAATGTAGCAAATGCAGCTCCCGGAAATGCACTGCGACAGCCTAGTTTCACATTTGGCGCAATCCAATACAACCCTGTAAAAATAAGGAATAAAATAATCGCGCTAACAAGCCAGCTTAATGCATTCCAAAGCCTGATAAATTCCGATGTATAACCTAATTTTGAAAATAGGAAAAGGCCAATTTCCCTGCCAAATACCGGTAGAACAATCGCAAGGAGAAAGACAAAAATCATTCCAAAGGTTAAAAGAATAGCCATCCCTCGTGAGACAATGAACGAGCGGCTTTCCTTGACATTATAGGCTTTATTAAAAGCTCTCACGACTGCATTTATCCCATTTGAAGCCGACCAGATAGTCCCGATAATCCCGAACGAAAGCAATCCGCCATTTCGATGATCCATGATATCATTAATATTCTTTTCAATTAGCTTCATGGCTTCCTCTGGTGCAAAATCTCGAAGCATCCCAAGCATATCTTGATGTGGAATCGGAAAATATGGTAATAGGGTAAATATGACGATCAGAAGCGGGAACAAGGAAAGAAGAAAAAAGTAGGCCAATTGCGCACTTAATCCCGGCAAGTCATCTTCTTCAATCCGATGCCAAAGCAGCCTTATCAATGACGAGCGTACATTAATTTCTTTGCCCATTTGCTACCTCCTCCTTTACTTTATATTTTTTCCCCTTCCCCTAGCACTTCTTCTAACAAGTCTGTTTGTTCATGCCCAGTAAATGTTTCCTTTGTTTCTTTTAGAATGTCTGTAACTTGTGGTGTTAACTCCTTCAATTCCTCCACTTTATCTGTAATATAGGAAATATCTTCACTCATTTGTTCATAGGCTATCTTGATTTTCGCCGCCGTCCCCTTTACTTTATCTGAGACTTCTCCGGGATTACGGACGATATAGGCAACCTTACAAGATGTTTTTTGAATATTTTCCTTCATAGCCTCACGTGTTTGTCTGTCTAATAAACTAATAGCCCCACCTGCAAGGGCCCCAAGCAGGATCCCCTTCCAAAATTGATTTTTCCTCGTCATCTTAAACTCTCCTTCCACCATGATAAATATCATGGGTCGATTCTATAAGAAAATAATACCAATATGTATTCTTACCATTTATTTTGCTTTATCCGGCATTCTGATGCAAGTCCCACTATACTACCTTTTATTTCCCTATCTTTGGTTAAACTAAACTCATGGATAAGTTTATATTGACAGATACTTTTTTACATGAAAAGATGAGAATATTAATTCGGAAAGGGTGCCCGAAATGAACTTATCAGAAAAATCTGTTGAAAATGTCGAATATATGATTGAACAAATAAAGGAAAAATTAAAGGTGCTAAATCTTGGGGCCATAAAGCCTTCACACTTTGACGAAGAAATGTATGAAGAATTAAAGGAAATTTATGAAATGGTCCTTAAAAAGAATTCGTTTAGCCCGAATGAAATGCAGGCACTGGTAGAGGAACTAGGGAGTTTGAGAAAGAAGTAAAACCATTAAGAACCCCCGTTATTAACATAAACAACGGGGGTTCTTAATGGTTTAATTCTGTTCGGTTAAAATAATCGGGCCATCCTTTGTAATGGCTATTGTATGCTCATATTGTGCTGAATATTTACCGTCGAATGTCCTTGCCGTCCAGCCATTGCCATCCATCTTTGTTTGGTATCTGCCGATATTCACCATCGGTTCAATCGTAAATACCATGCCCTCTTTAATTCTTGCCCCTTTTCCAGGCAGTCCATAATGGGGAACGTCGGGTTTCTCGTGAATCACCGCACCAATCCCGTGACCAATAAAGTCCCGGACTACAGAAAGACCTTCGCTTTCAACAAAGGCTTGAATGGCATGGCCAATATCTCCAATTCGATTGCCCGGAACCGCCTGTTCAATCCCCTTGTATAAGGCTTCCCTCGTTACTTTTAATAAATGATCCGTCTCCTCAGAAACCTTGCCAACTGCGTAAGACCATGCGGAATCGGCTAAAGCCCCATTATAATTAACAACCATATCAATCGTGACAATATCGCCCTCTTTTAATGGTTCTTTTCTTGGAAAGCCATGACACACTTCGTCATTAATGCTTGCACATGTTGCATATTCATAACCTTTGTAGCCTTTTTGTTCCGGTGTTGCTCCATTTTTAGTGAGAAATCCGGCCACAAACTCCTCGATTTCCCAAGTTGTAACTCCTGGTTGTATTAGTTTTGCAATTTCTTTATGGCACGCTGCAAGAATATCTCCGGCCTTTTTCATTGCTTCAATTTCACGTTGAGATTTAAGGACAATCATGAAGAATAATCCCCTTCCTTTATGGTTAATTTTATGTATATTGAACAATTTGGTTCACATATATATACCTTTTGACTCTGATGGCAACACTTTTTATATTACCTCTAACCGCTCATTTTTTCAAAATTTGTTGCTACTTTGAAACGTCTTTTCGAGATGTTCATGATATTGTAATAATCACTTGTTCTTAATATGGTACTTTTCCATTCTTTTTGGTAGAATAAATATATTAATATTAAAAATAGGTGAGTGAAAGCCAATGATTGGTGACCGTGTTAAGAAATTTCGATTAGAAAAGAAGATGTCCTTATCCGAACTTGCAGAACAAGCCGGAGTGGCAAAATCTTATTTAAGTTCCCTTGAAAGAAATTTGCAAAAAAATCCTTCCATCCAATTTCTTGAAAAAATTGCTGCTGTATTAAATCTTCCAGTTGAACATTTAATCCATGAGCAAATCGACAAAGATACACTGGATAGTGAATGGATGAATCTTGTCAAAGAAGCTATGAGCTCAGGTGTTTCCAAGGACCAATTTCGTGATTTCCTAGAATTTAATAAGTGGAGAATAAATCAAAATAATAATGATTAATCAGAACTTTGTCTAAAGAAGAAAAGCATTCTACAAAAAATGTCACTTTTTGTAGAATGCTTTTTTCATTTAATATGTACCTGAAGGCTCTCCTAGCGAATCTTGATTAAGAAATTCCCGTACATCTTCAATTGATATTCCAAGTTTCTTTGCTTCTAATATCAGTGCCACCCATTCCTGGTCGATCACATTCACTTCACTATTCGTAATGAACATTCATCTCACTCCTAAAATACATTTCGTATTCAAGGTAGCCCGGCCATCATAGCAAGTATGGCACTCACCTTAGATCCTCGGCTTTGCGTCCCTGTTTTTCAACAGGTTTGCCTTTTTCTGTTTTCAGTCCAACTTAAGCATTACCGAATACCATTTTCTACTATCTTCTGCTAGGTCAATTTACTTAAACCTAAATGATATGTTCATTATATCTAGTCCTTTTATAACAGGGTGTTATAATTTGTCATTTTTATTAAGTTTCGAACTACTTTTTCACCCAAAATATCCCAATATTCTACAAATACCTTTCCCTTTTCTTCATTCCGAAAAAGAAAAGAGAGGGGAATTTAGAGAATCCCCTCTCTTTCAATAAAAATTTGTAAAGGAGAATCGTTAACAACTTACTCCCTTACTGAAATATTTTTGAAATCCCTTCTGCAGTAACTGTTGGTTCAATTCGGGATTTACTGTTTCGCTTGTCTGGAGAGTAATCATTGAACAGGTGATGCCAATTTTACAGGCATCTTCAGTACTTAGGCCTTTTAAATAACCAAATAAAATTCCTGCAATAAGTGAATCGCCTGCTCCAGTTACTTCCACAACCGGAATACTTGGCGGTACAATGGCTCCGGCTTCTCCATTTCTTGTGAAATAAATTAAACCTTTCTCTTGTCTTGTGATGACTACCTTCTCTACACCCTTTTTCAAGATCAATTCGGCTGCACGGTAGAAATCCCCCTCAGAGGTAATCTTAATTTTCGACAGGGCTTCAGCCTCTTTTTGATTGGCAATTAACCATGTAACCCCATCTAAAGAGGCAGGTAATTTCGCTGTTTTAGGTGCAGATACTGTTGCGATACAAACTGGTATGTCTGTTTTTTTACAGCTATTTATAACTTGTGCAATTACCTCTGCGGGAAAATTCATATCTATTAAAATCATTTTTGCACTTTTAATATAGTGCATATTGGTCTCAAAAAAACATTTTTGCACTTCATTATAAATTGTCATATCTGCAAGGGCGATTGCCATCTCACCATCATCATCAAGTACCGCTGTATAGGTTCCCGTTGGTTTTCCTTGAATTATTTCTGTGGGACTTACATCAACAAAGTTTTTAGTTTTTTGCAGGAGCCATTCTCCTTCAGAATCTGCTCCAACATAGGCTAATAAAGCCGTATTCAATCCAATCCGCCCCGCATTTTCTGCAATATTTCTAGCTACCCCGCCTCTTGACTTCATACTTAAGGCCGGGTTTGATGTACCGTGGGCTAAGGGTTTAAGGGCTTGTATTTTCCAATCTACATTTGCACCGCCGATACAGAGAATATCAACTTTTTTTGTTTCCTGTCTATTCATTGTCAGTACAACTCCTTTGGAAACATTTTTGATTCAAGGCAGAATTGCAATAATATTCCCTACTATATAATTATTACGATACTAATCCTTAAAATCCTTGTGGACAATATTGGAAACATTGTTCGAGTGCAAAAAAATCCCCTAAAACAAGCATGAGAACAAGTTTTGTCCTAATAAAATTATTATGAGGATTAAATTTGTCTAAATTGTGACATTTAGCATATAATATTAATAACATTTAAATATACTTAATATTATTAATGTTCTAATAATGGCGGTGTAAACTATTATGACTGTTATACATGTGTTAAACTTTTCAATTCCCATTGCGTTTATTGTATTTGCTGGCTTTTTTCTCGATCGAATATGCAAACCCGACAAATAAAGAAAATTCGCCGATTGGCGAAGACAGAGGCGTAGTTGCACTTATGCCTGATAGGAAGTTATACTTTCCTATCGGCCAAAGGCTGGTGATAAGTGAAATTGTTGTTCACTTCATCTCCAGCTTTTTTTGATCAGTTATTTTTTTTTGTCTATTTGGGAATGCTACATCCGAAGACGAAAGGAGTGTTGAATTTGGCACGCGGTGAACATTTTGAACATAAAAAGAAGAACCATCCTGGTAATTTCCCAAATAACACCTTAACGGAAAAGAAAGGTAAGGAAGCGATTGGGGATGAGGAATTTCTAGTTACCCGGGAAGCCTTTAAAAATAGGATTGAGGAAGACGAAGGGCGTGGAGATACTGCCCGCTTGCTGCCGGAACAGATGGAATAATCAAAAGGCGTGAATTTCTCACGCCTTTTAGCTTTTAGTACTGACCTTTTTCAATACTTAAATTCCCGATAAATTGTGAAAATTCAATGGTCTTTAACCACTCTGCGGCTTTTTCAATATCCTTTGAGAAAATGCGGTCCTTTTTAATGGAAGGTACTTGTTCGCGCCCTTTTTCAAAGAACATTTTTGTATGACTTGCCATTTTATCTACCCCGCGAATTTCTACAGCCTGCATTGCACAAATAAGCTCAATAGCAAGGACTCTCCTTACATTTTGGATGATTTGATACGCATGTCTGGACGCGATTGTTCCCATGCTCACGTGATCCTCTTGATTGGCTGATGATGGAATGGAGTCCACGCTGGCAGGATGGGCAAGTGTTTTATTTTCAGATACTAGTGCAGCCGCCGCATATTGCATAATCATTGCCCCAGATTGTAAGCCCGGTTCAGGACTTAAGAATGGCGGCAGGTCATTTAGCTGCGGATTCACTAATCGTTCAATACGCCGCTCGGAAATATTGGCCAATTCTGCAACGGCAATTTTCATGAAGTCCATTGCAAAAGCAATTGGCTGGCCATGGAAGTTTCCACCTGAGATGACTTTTTCACCATCATCAAAAATTAGCGGGTTGTCTGTTGCCGCATTCATTTCAATTTCTAGTTTTTCTTTCACATAATCAAGTGCCTGCCAAGAAGCACCATGAACTTGCGGGATACAACGGAGCGAATAAGCATCTTGAACCCTTAATTCTCCCTGCTGTGTGGTTAGTAGACTATCACTTAAATACATACGGATTCTTGCTGCTGTATCAATCTGCTGTTGATAGCCCCTTGCCACATGGACTTCTTCTGCAAAGGCATCAATGATCCCGTTCAGTCCTTCAATTGTCATCGACGCAATCAATTCACTTTCATGTGCCAGCTGCTCGGCTTCCAAGTAACCGACAACACCCATTGCTGTCATCGCCTGTGTTCCGTTAATTAGGGCTAGGCCTTCTTTCGCTTCTAATGTGACCGGGAGGATTCCTTCTTGTTGAAGCGCCTCAAGTGATTCCATTTTGTTGCCTTTGTAAAATACCTCCCCTTCACCAATCAGCACTAACGCAAGATGCGATAGTGGAGCCAAGTCTCCGCTTGCGCCAAGGGACCCTTGCTGCGGAATGACGGGAGTAATATCTTTATTTACTAATTCCAAAAGTCTTTCAATGACAAGTGGTCTGATTCCTGAGTATCCCTTTAATAGTGCGTTCGCACGAAGGAGGACCATTGCTTTTGCCACAACCTCAGGAAATGGATCACCGATTCCGCAAGCATGGGAACGAATTAAATTGAGCTGCAAATCCTGGACATTGTCTTTTTCAATCAGCACATCACTAAATTTTCCAAACCCAGTTGTAATCCCATAAACTACTCTCGATTCCGAAACAATTCTTTCAACAGCTTCACGGCTTTTTTGGACAGCCGCCATACTAGTCTCGGATGCACTGACCTTTTGCTTGCGGAATAAAATATCTTTCATCTGTTCCAATGTTAAACTATTGCCTGTAAGTGTTATCACATTTCTCTCTCCTCTACCACTTTAGTATAATAAAGAAAGAGGCTGGATTCCGAATCACATTAGATTGGGAGTCCAGCCTCTTTTATAAAAACAAATGAATATTGATCTAATTTTTTGAGATGCCTCATTCGTCATCATTCCATTCTATTAACTATTCTAATGATAATATTGTATGGGATAAAAACCTTATTTGTCAATTGAATTTTCTGAATTTTAACACGATAACACTTTAGCAGGATAATATACAAAAGGAACGTAAAAGAGGGCTATTCAATAAGATATGTCATCTTCATGAATAACCCCTTAGTATGCTGTTAATCAAACTTCAATCCTTTTAATGCTTCTGCTAATGCATTATTCAAAGGTTCTTCTTCCTTTTGCTGGTTTTTCAAATACTTTTGTACAGTCCGTTTATCTACTTTACCACCAGATTCTTTTTTACGGCGCGCTTGGAAAGCAGATAGTTTTTCACGATATCCACATTTACATGCGAAGATTTGGCCTTCACCTTCACCACGCAGCTCAAGTTTTTTATGACATTGCGGGCAGCGTGCGTTTGTGGTGCGAGAAACATTTTTACGATGACCGCATTCCCGGTCTTGGCACACAAGCATTTTTCCTTTTTTGCCATTCACTTCAAGCATAGGCTTTCCACAGTCCGGACAATTCTTTGTAGAAATGTTGTCGTGCTTATACTTTTTATTACTTGATTTAATTTCAGTAACAATTTCTTTTGTGTAGGTTTTCATTTCACTAATAAATACTTCTTTTTTCAACTTACCATGGGCAATTTGATCAAGCTTCTGCTCCCACTCGGCTGTTAAAGTCGGGGATTTAAGTTCCTCAGGCACTAAATCTAACAATTGACGACCTTTAGAAGTAATATGAATGTCTTTGCCGCGCTTTTCAATTAAGAATGAATTGAATAGCTTATCAATGATATCCGCACGTGTCGCTACCGTACCAAGGCCGCCAGTCGATTTTAAGGTCTCGGCCAATTGTTTGTTTTTCGTATCCATATACTTTGTTGGATTTTCCATTGCCGACAGTAAGGTCGCTTCATTAAAATGAGCAGGCGGCTTTGTTTGACCTGATGTTTGAGCAATTAGTTTGACGTTTAATGTATCACCTTTATCGATCCGAGGTAAAATCTGCTCTTTCAGATCATCATTTTCATCGTCCTCATCAAGCCGATTATTGTAAACTTCCTTCCAACCAAGCGACAAAATGGTTTTTCCTCTTGCAACGAAGTTTTCCTCACCAATTTTCGCACGGAGCGTTAATTGCTCGTACTCAAATGCCGGGAATAATACCGCCAGGAAGCGTTTAACAACTAAATCATAAATTTTTCGTTCTTTATCTGTAAAAGCGGAAAAGTTAACGTATCCTTCAGTCGGAATAATCGCATGATGATCGGATACCTTGCTATCATCAACAAAGGATTTAGAAGCCTTGATTGGCTTTTTTAACACTTTGCTTGTTAATAAGCGATATTCGCCTATTCCACATGCCTTCAGACGCTCTGGTAAGGTAGGAACAATATCTGACGAAATAAATCGTGAATCTGTTCGCGGATAGGTTAAAACTTTATGTTGCTCATACAGCTTTTGCATGATGTTTAACGTTTCCTTTGCAGAATAACCAAAGATTTTATTCGCATCGCGCTGCAGTTCCGTTAAGTCATAAAGACCAGGTGAAAAAGACTTCTTTGGCTTTTTCTCAATTTCCGTTACGAGCGCATTTTGTCTGCCCAGTTTTTTTACAATCGCATCGATTTTCTCTTTATCAAAGCTGCGGCCGTTGCCTTTTGCATCTTGCCATGTCAGCTTTAATTGGTCTGTTGTTTGCGCTTCGATACCGTAATAGGTTTGTGCTTTAAAGGTTTTTATTTCGTCTTCACGTCCGGCAATAATCGCAACAGTTGGGGTTTGCACCCGGCCGCAGTTTAGCTGTGCATTGAATCTAGTTGTTAATGCCCGAGTTGCATTTAGACCGATATACCAGTCAGCTTCCGAACGGGCGACAGCTGATGCATATAAATTGTCATACGCCTTACCCGGCTTCAAGTTTGCAAAGCCGTCTTTTATTGCTTTATCGGTAACAGATGAGATCCATAGACGTTTAATCGGTTTATTGACTTTTGCTTTATCAATAATCCAACGTGCGACTAATTCTCCCTCTCTTCCTGCGTCTGTAGCCACGATTATTTCGACCACATCATTTCTTATCAGTTGACTCTTAACGGCATTAAACTGCTTTCCAGTCTGCTTAATGACGGTCAATTTCAAACGCTCAGGGAGCATTGGCAGATCTTCTAAATTCCATGTTTTAAATTTGACATCGTAACTTTCCGGGTCAGCAAGCGTGACGAGATGTCCTAGTGCCCACGTAACGATATATTTATTTCCTTCAAGATAGCCGTTTCCTTTTTTATTACAATTAAGCACACGTGCAATATCACGTGCGACAGAAGGTTTTTCAGCAATTACCACACTTTTTGCCATATATAAATCATCCTTTCGAGTTTCCATTAGTTAAATATATCATAAGAGGCTTATCGATTCAGTAATTCCAAAAATTTCAATGCCGGCATGTCACATGGGTATACATCGTTTTACCTATCTATTTTTCTTGTATAATCTTCCATCGGAATAGTATGATGTAGAAGCAAAACTATCGAAACGAGGATACATAATGAGGATTAGGGATTGGGATACAAATTTAAAGGTTCGCTTGTTTGCCGAAGCGATGATGAACATCACCTTTTGGATGTTTTTTCCGTTTTTGACGATTTATTTTGCCGAGGAATTCGGCAAAAATAAAGCCGGCTTATTATTAGTCTTTTCACAGGTTTTTTCCGTTTTTGCCAACCTTATGGGCGGCTATTGTGCTGACCGATTTGGGAGAAAACGAATGATGGTTCTTTCCGCAATCGGTCAAGGGCTTTCGTTTTTATGCTTTGCACTGGCAAGTTCTCCCTGGTTTCAATCACCCTGGTTAGGCTTTATCTCGTTTGCCGTTGCTGGTGTGTTTGGTTCTTTTTACTGGCCTGCAAGTCAAGCGATGGTTGCCGATGTCGTCGAAGAAAAACATCGCAGCAGTGTATTTGCCATTTTTTATACATCTATTAACATAGCAGTTGTTATAGGGCCAATATTGGGGGCCATTTTTTATGTCCACTATCGTTTTCAGCTGCTGCTTTTTGCTGGAGCCGTTTGTATTTTACTAGGTTTTATTCTTAAGAAATGGACGAGGGAGACCGTAATTTTCCAACAATCGGCCCCCCTATCAAGTGATGGAAAATGGTATTACTTTTTACAAAATCAACTAAGGGATTATGGGCTTATTGTAAAGGATAAAACGTTCCTGCTCTTTATTATTGCAGGGGTATTGGCCGGACAGACCTTTATGCAATTAGACTTATTAATTCCCGTTTACATGAAGGACTTTGTCAAAAATCAACCCCTCTTTTCCGTTGGCAATTGGTCATTTACCGTTAGTGGTGAGCAGGCATTTGGCATTGTCCTCGCTGAAAACGGCTTACTTGTTGCGCTAATGACCGTTTTTGTTACGAAGTGGATGGGAAAATATTATGAAAGAAACGTGTTTGTCCTTTCTTCAGTTGTCTACGCCGGTTCCATCGTTATCTTCAGTCAAACCCATTGGATTTGGGGCTTAATCGCCGCCATGGCCGTTTTTACCTTTGGCGAATTAATGGGTGCAGGGCTGCAGCAAAGCTTTGTTTCTAAGCTCGCACCAGAGCATATGAGGGGGCAGTATTTCGCTGCCGCCAGCTTACGATTCACCCTTGCGCGGACGATTGCACCACTTTCTATACCGATGACGGTTTGGATCGGCTATGGTTGGACGTTCTTTGTTCTCTTCGTTTTGGCACTGGTCAGTGCAGGATTATATTGGGCAATGTTTCATGTGTTTGAAAAAAACAAAGCGGAAGCTCCCGTTTAGCGGCGTATAGACTGGAGCACTTCGACTGAGATAAAGGAAACACGGAGAGCGGAGCGCATCCGTGTTTGACTTATCGTAGGGAGAAGAGCGAAGTCTACTAGCCGCTGGGCGCTGTAGCTGGACTATTCTCAAAATTGATCCTGGTGCTTTTTTATTATCAACAAAAGTTCAGAAATTCGTCAAAAATTTGTACTAAATTGTTCACATTTACCTCTTTTAATATTATAATTAACTTGTAAACGTTTTATATTAAAAGGGCGGTGGAATCAATGGAATTATCGCAATTCATGGCTCCAACATCATTATCTGGCATTATTACATTTCTCGTATTATTTTCCACAGGTATTTATTTTAATATAAAAGTATATGGAAGCAAGCTACAGTAGGGATATATTATCTTTGCTGTTTTTTTTTGCTCTTTTCAGCCTGATACCTTTTTAAGTATTCAAATCTGGCTGATTGGTACACAAAAGGGTATAATATTAATTTAAAAATAGAATGGTTTTGGAGGAAATTTTTCATGTGGACTGATTTTAAAAAATTTGCCATGAAAGGCAATGTTATCGATTTAGCCGTCGGGGTCGTTATTGGCGGGGCTTTTGGAAAAATTGTTTCCTCATTAGTTGAGGATATCATTATGCCGGTGGTAGGATTATTAGTGGGGAAAGAAGACTCCTTTTCGAAACTTGCTTTTTTCGATATAAAATATGGACAATTTATTCAAACAGTGGTTGATTTCTTTATTATCGCCTTTTCGATTTTCCTTTTTGTAAAGTTCATCAACCGCTTCAAAAAGAAGGAAGAGGCCGCTCCTGTGCCCGCCAAGATCGACCGAAGTGAAGAGCTATTAGCCGAAATTCGCGATTTGTTAAAAGAAGAAAGAGAAATTTTAAGAAAAAATGAAACATCTTGACCACTTCATCGTATATTTTTAATAAGAAAACATTTTAGAGGTGAAGAAAATTGTATTCACAAACATCAACAGAATATATGCCCTCCGTCTTACGTACGTTTGCTTTATCCCTTGCGATTGCCTTTTTAGGGACAATGGCAGGAGTTTATGTACCACCAAGCTTATTTTTACCGCTAGCAATTTTGGAATTTGTGATGATTCTCGCTGCTGTCTTTTTTAGACGAAAAAAAGCAATTTCTTATTCATTCTTATATATTTTCACATTCATCTCAGGGATTACGCTTTATCCCATTGTCGCCTATTATGCAGCAACTGCGGGGGCAAATGTCGTCATCATGGCCTTTGCCACCACAACGGTTGTATTCTCCGGTATTTCAATTTATGCGGCAAAATCAAAACGTAACTTTTCTTTCTTGGGAGGATTCCTGCTTGCTGCCTTGCTAGCAATGGTCGCGATAGGACTCTTTAATATGTTCTTCCCGCTAAGTTCTACCGGGATGCTTGCCTATTCCTTTATCGGGGTAGTCGTATTCAGCGGCTATGTTCTCTTCGATATCAGCCGTATGAAACACTACGGTGTAAGAGCAGAAGATGTGCCATTAATGGCCCTAAGCTTATACTTAGATTTTATTAACCTATTCATCAGCATCCTGCGCATTTTCGGGATTCTTAATAGCAAAGACTAATAGGAAAAGGAGCTTGGAACTATCCAAGCTCCTTTTCCTATTTGCTGTTATGAATTAAGGTCAATCCGCGTTGAATCATTTGTTTAACTGACTCATCCCAGTGTGCAGTCTGCAGTTTTTCTTCAATAATGGCAATCTGAGGATGGGCTTCATCGTGCATTTTATAGAGTTCTAATAGTTCGAGCCTCAATAACCATTCCTTAGGATAGTGATCATCTAAAATAGCTAAGACCTTCGTTACTCTTTCATCATCCCAACTAGAATTCTCACGTAAGCCCCTAATTTCATTATATAAGGATTCTATTTCATTCCAAACCTGCGGCTCCACGATTTCCTCTGTTACTTCGATTGATGGTACTTCAAAATAATGATTAGGGTCAGCTGCACCCGCAAAGACAGATGTTATTCTTGCCCCTACTGCCATATCAAATGTCCCCCAGGATTTTTCAAACAGAACCTGATCCTTATAGGTCACTTTACAATCATTAAACGAAATTAAGGAGGGCTTCCCATCGGCAAACAATATACTTTTTACAGTACCCTTTACTTTTACCCCACTTTGGAATTTTAATTTAGCCGTCTTTTTTTCTATGATCCCTAACACTCGTAATTTTTCCTCCGAACACTCTTCTAAGACAATATCACCTTTCAAACAGCCAATGGGTGTCCCAAAGCCTTTACGGTGCGTTTCTTTCCCGTGACCGTCCAACTGCTGATTGTTGATCGATAATGCGGTTGGCCCCTTTGTCCGGAAATAAACCGCTTCCCCGCTTTTATCCTTCAATATCTTATCGAGCGTACCGGTTACTTGCAAACCAGAAGAAAAAACCATCGTCGCGACACTTTCTGTTTCCAATGCCTGCTCAAGGCTTTCTGTTCCACCTTTACGAAACGCCATCGTCTCAGCAAATTGATCAACGGCAGCAACTAAATCATCAAAGGTTTTACAAACAAATAACTGCGGCTGCGGCTTGGTCACATCATATGGGGTCTTTGTGCATTCTTCAATCGAAAAAGGGATTTTTCGTACATCGTCTTTTAGGCAGCTCTGGCTTTCCCCCACTGACGAAAGCAGGCCTGCCCCATATATTTTAGGATTGTCGAGTTCTCCAATTAGCCCATATTCAACGGTCCACCAAAATAGCCTTGAAACCTGATCTGCTTCTGATAACCCCTTTACTTTCATTCTCGCTTCTGCAACCTGCATTTCTGCTTCTTTTACCTGCTCAGGGGTCGAGTTAGGATCTTCTGCGACAATTGTTAAATGGCGAACCGCCATAAAAACCTCCAGCTTCTCTTTACTGGAGAGTGCCTTGGCACCCATTTCGCCAATTCTCCTCACAAACTCGCGATACCATTCATCCAATAGAATAGGTGCGTGTCCTGCTGCTTCGTGAATCATATCAGGTGCAGGGGTATAGGCAATATTTTGGATGTTCCGTATTTCTGTTGCAATCGGGAGAATTTCATTTGCTAAAAAGCCATAGAAAGCCGAACCGGGAATGAGGCCGTCAATTGTAACTGCGCCCCAGCCCACCTTTTCCAGGCTTTCATTCATGTCATCTACCTTAGGAATCGATTCAGTCTTGATGCCCGAATCCTTTAACCCATTGACGTAGGCGGGATGGGCAATATCCTTTAAAAAATAATGATTTTGTTTCATGACAAAGCGCCAAACCGCATGTTCAATAGGTGTATAACGATGATAATATTGCTTTGAAATATATGGCTGTAAATGCACAGGTATTTTCTTTTTACCTTGTCCAGTCATCTTAACCCTTCCCCTTTTCAAAGAATATTTTTTTAAAATTGCTATGAAGCCTCAGGCAAGCGAGAGCATTTTCGGTCGCAATCGTTCCTTTGCCCTTCTCATTCTCGTTTTGACAGTAGACATGGGCAAATTACTTTTCTTGGCTATTTCTAAAAGAGTTAAATCCTGATAGTAATAGAGATAGATAGGGTTCCGGTAAATATCCGGTAACGTCCTTACCTTTTCAGCCATCTGTTCAGCAGAAATTTTATGTAAGAGTTCGTCTTCAGGCATGGATGCTGGTTCGCTCGAGGCAGTGGCAGAGTAGGTATAGACCTCTTCCTTCCAAAATTGCTTCGACTTATTTTCTTTCCGCCAGTAATCACGGCATTTATTAATCGCGATTGTAAACAGCCAGCTTTTGTATTTAGATTGCTCCTTTATGGAAGGATATGCTAGATATGCAGAGAGTAATACCTCCTGATATAGATCCTCTGCTAATTCTTTATGTTTCACTAATGAAAAAATATAGTTAAAAATGGCTGTTCCATATTCATTGACTAAATCCTCAAATGCATTCATTTCTCTTAAGTCCTTTCCATAGGCAAAATCATCTACTATTCAATAGACGGATAGGACAGCTTTTCCCCCTACACTTACGGAAAAATTTTCTACCGCTCACTTGTCTCTGGGATAACCCCCTTCATGAAAATGGAAACACCGATTTTCTTACATACGGTTAAATAATGCATCATGGCCAACAAAACAGAGCCCGTGTTCATTCCAATAATAATCCCATTCATTTGCCATTCCGGCGAGGACCCGAGCCACAGTATGAGTGCAAACGTGATAATAATCGACCAAATAATATGGATAAATGCCTCCTTAATCATATCGAGGCCAATCAAAAAGGCCTGCAGCGGCATGATAAAAAAGTGAAATAAGAAAAACGGCCAAAGCAGCTGGAGAAAGATCGCAGATGTATTTGATTTAAAAAATAGTGAAGTTAATTGCGGCGCAAAAAAGTAGAAAATTGTCACAGCCACAATTCCATACACAAGTGTCAACATCATCACCTGCTGCAACATCTTTTGTAAAGTAGAATAATCTTTTTGTGAATAGGTTTTCGACACAGCCGGGATTAAGACAATCATTAATGAGTGAGCAATAAAGGCCGGGAAGAATCCGATTGAAACCGCCACACCCATGAGCATCCCAAACTGCTCTGTCGCAAGTGTGTCGGTCATTCCCGAGCGTATGAGCGCCGCCTTAATCACGAATGGTTGAATCGCATTTGTAAAGGCGGAAAACAAACGCAGACCAGTAGTTGGAATCGATACTGCCATTAAATTTTTCCGAACGATCTTTTTATTAATATTTGAAAACGGCTGCCGTTTCAGCTGCTGAAATTGGATAATAAACATGTAAATTAAATAAAGAAACACAACAATCTCGCTGCCAATCAAAGTACCAATGGCAATTAACAACGACGATTCCGCATCAAAGGCAAGAAAGCGGAACAGAACAAACAGTGCGCCAAGCTGAATGACTTTTCGTAAAAAATTGGAGACCGCTATTTTTCCCATCTGCTGCACACCCATAAAATATCCCCTTGCAACAGAGGTGAAAGCAATCACTGGTATGAGAATCATCACCAGCCATCTCACGTACGGATGATAGGTATTAAATACTGGAATAAACGGGATAACTGCCGCCGCTATTAGAAATAAAATGCTTGTGAACACAATCGTAATCGTGAGGGAATGATGAAGGATATTTCTGTGATACCGTTCTTCCCTTTCTGCAATAAATTTGGAAATCGATACTTGCAGCTCAAAGCTGGACAACAGCACAATTAAAAAGATCGATGGCAAAATCGACATATAGAGTCCTAATCCATGAGACCCTAGCTCTCGCGCAAGAATCATATTCACCAGGACTTCAATTCCTTCACCTAAAAAAGCAGAAGCAGCTAAAAAGAATATTCCTTTATAGTAAATAGCCAATTTTATAATCTCCCTTTTATTCATCTCATTTAAACTTATGAGACAAGTTCCCTGAATAGTAGGAGATTTTTTTAAGCATGAAAAAAAGGACCTTGACGGCCCTCATTAAGCATTAGTAGTAATCATTTGTTTATCGGTATTTTTTTTAACTAAAAATGTCAGAAAGACGATCACAGCCAGTAAACTTAATTGACTAATGGTTGTTTCCCATGTTGGATACAAGCCAATCCAGTCAATAAACGGAAAGTTTTCAACCGTTGACGTTGGCAGAACATTCGAAATCTGCAGGGCATGGATGCTAATTCCTAAAATCTTAAAGGCCAAGAAGTAAATTAACAGAGTCGCCGCTTTAAAAAACAAGCGGATTGGAATCTTCACACTGTATTTAATAATAAGAAAGCCTGCTATTACTAAAATACCAATGGCTAAAACAACTCCAGCCGTAAGCTGTGCTAAACTAATATACGGGGTAATTCCGGTATAAAAGATGATGGTCTCAGCGCCTTCACGAAAAACAGAGAGAAAGCTAATGAAGCTGAAGGAAAGAAGGCTTCCCTTGGCAATGGCTTGCTGCATTTGCTGATTAATGTATTTGTTCCAGTTTCCGATGCTAGATTTATTATGAAGCCATGCACCGACTGTCAGCATCATCACAACCGCTACCACTCCTGTTATTCCTTCGATATATTCCCGGCTTGAAGCGGCCACAATTTCTGAAAAAACGATGTTAATGATAACTGCAAGAACGGCACTGGCCAATATCCCTGCAATCACACCAGTCCAAATCCACTTTTGCTTGGAGGTTTCCCCCATTTTTTTCAAAAAGGCAATTAACGTAGCAACAACTAATAATCCTTCTAATCCCTCACGTAATAAAATAAGGGCTGCATCCCAGAAAGAATAATTAGTCTTGCTCATTAACGGTGCTAGGCGAGTGTTTAGTTCCTGCACGATAGCCGATGCCCTTTCGGATTTTACTTTTTTTGAATTTAGAATACTGATAGCAGTAGGAATCTGTGTTTCAATATCGCTATATAACTTGTTATCTTTGGTGGAAACATCCCCTTCCACCATTGGCCAGATAGTAAGGAGTTCGTTTAATTGGCTGCTGGCACCTTGATAATCCTTTTCAGAAATTTGTTTTTCTGCTTGGCTTAAAAGGTGTGACACATCTGTCAGCGAATAATTTCCTTCGGGTGCTTTAGAAGTTTTTCCCGCTAAAAAGTTTTCTACCTCAGCTTTTAATAATTCCGCATTTTGCTTCGCCTTTACCAAATCAGCGGGCTCCTGGGTAATTGCAATTCGAATCAGAGCCGTGTATTTTTCAATATTCCCATATGCGGCAATGCTCTCGTCATGGACAATTTTTTCTGATGCCG
Organism: Bacillus sp. S3; assembly: GCF_005154805.1. Lineage (GTDB taxonomy): Bacteria > Bacillota > Bacilli > Bacillales > Cytobacillaceae > Neobacillus. The sequence goes on along the minus strand of NZ_CP039727.1, from coordinate 1,262,727 downwards.
TCCATTCATCCATTAATTTTTGGTAATGGCCTTTTAGGGCGGTAATATCTTCTTTTTCTATTGACGCTTGTAGATTGTTTATAAGTGGCAGTAACTGTTTCACCTGTTCGTTTGCTTTTTCTTTATCTCGAGGATTTTGTTCCTCCTCATACAGCACAACTGCACTTGAAAGGGACGAAAGGCTTTTTGAAAGTTCCTCATTTTTCACCGTGCCTTTAGCTAGTAAACCTTGAAGCTCTTTTAATTCTTGATCCACCTTCTTGGCCCCGTTGCTGTCAGCTTTCTTTATTACTTTCCATTCGGCTGCAAATTGCTCCATGTTTTTCGCCACAATCGCCTGCTCGCCATCTTTGGCTTTCATTAAGCTATCGCCAATCAGGACAAATAATTCATCATGATTTTCTGCCGCTACAACAGGTTGTGCTATTTGAAAAAAAACAATCAGCATGGAAAGTAGCAGTAAGGGTCTCCATTTCATGATTAATCGTTGCATTCATATCTCTCCTCTGTAAAAAGGGAAACCATTAGTTAAAAAGTGTCTCTCCTATAAATCCACCCTGTTTTGTTCCCGGTAAACAAGCAAAAATGGCGCTTCCCCGGTGGGATATATATTCATTTAATTTATCCATCTTCGCTAATCGATTTTGGATGGGGATAAATTGTTTACTTGGTGCACGCTGGAAACAAAGGAATAGCAACCCAGCATCAAAACTGCCTGTCTTCACATCCATTCCATCAGAGTAGGAATAGGCCCGGCGCAGGATCTTCTCAGAGCCGTCTCCATGTGACAGCCGGGTATGTGAATCAACAGGGATGCTATATTGACCTTGTTCATTTTTCTTTTCCAAATCTAATGTTTCAAATTCATCTTTTTGTCCAAGCGGTGCTCCGCTTTCACGGTAGCGGCCAAATGTGTTTTCCTGTTCCCTTAAATTGGTCCGATCCCACACCTCGATAAACATTTGGATCCGGCGGACTACGAGATAGCTGCCATTAACGAGCCAATCAGGACCATCTCCCGGCTGGACCCATACATGATTGTTTAATTGATTTTCACTATTTACATCTGGATTAACCGTTCCATCCTTGAAGCCAAAGAGATTCCTTGGTGTTTCATTTTTCGGATCCGACTGTTTGGTTCGCTGGAAGCCTGATTGTACCCACCGCAATGTTGCTTTACCTCTGGCGATTCGAATGAGGTTTCTAACTGCATGGAACGCCACCTGTAAATCATCGGCACAGGCTTGGATACAAAGATCCCCGCCAGCCCATGACTCCTCCAAGGCATCGAGCGGGAATTTCGGAAGATCGACTAATTCCTTTGGCTGTTTGTGCTTTAGTCCAAACCTGTCTTGGTTGTCCTTTACAAACAAACTAGGGCCAACACCAAAGGTAATGGTTAAACTGGAGGGTGATAAGCCCGCTGCTTCACCCGTATCTTTCGGCGGAAGAAACTCATTACTCTCAAGTTCTCCAACAGGCTTTCCTTCAGTTAACAGGGCCGCCGCTGTTGTCCAATCCTTGAAAAGCTTTACTAATTCTCCTCGCTTCGATGTTGAAATATCTAATGAAACGAAATAAACATGATTCTGTGTTTTGGTGGTAATACCACCTTGATGTTTGCCATAAAACGGCACGATTTCACCTTTTGTTTCATGGCTTGATGCTTTGCTTTCATTGATTGAGAGGACTCCACCGAGTCCGGAGGCACCAAGGATTACCCCGACACCGCCGATTCCAGCTGTCTTCAGAATATCTCTTCTTGAAACCTTCTTTTCATTTAATGCATCTAAGCTGTTTGTGTTTTTCTTCAATTAAGACGCCTCCGTCACCATACCTATTTGAGAAAGTGGTTCTGCAAGTGCATCGATCGCTTGGCTTAGCCCTTTAACTTGTGCTTCTGTCAATTCCGTATAAAGCTTATAGCCTTCACCATTTTTCTGCTGGTTCAATAAACTATAAATCTCGTCAAAACGTGTTTGAATTTCCTTAGAAAGCTCTTCATCTTTTTTCTTTAATTCCTGACTTAGCAGTTGATAGATCTTTTCCGCACCCTCTACGTTCGCCGCAAAATCATATAAATCGGTATGGGAATACCGGTCTTCTTCACCGGTTACTTTAGATGTGGAAACTTCGTTTAAAAGATCGACTGCCCCAGTAATTAATAAATCGGGTGTCACTTCAACTGTATCGACTTTAGCTCTTAACAGATTAACATCTTTCATCAATTGGTCTGCATATTGTTCATAGCCCTTTGTTGTGTTTTCTACCCACAGTCCTTTTTCGATCCGATGGTATCCGCCCCATTCTGCCTCAGGGACATCTCCTTCACGGGCATCAATTTTCGGATCTAGATCACCAAACACTTCTGCGATGGGTTCAGCACGCTCATAGTGCATCCGCGCCGGTCCATAAAGCGCTTTTGCTTTATCGATTTCGCCATTTTTCACCGCAGTTGTAAATGCTTCTGTCGCTTTTACAAACTCCTCAATTTCGCCTATTGCATATTTACGGTATTCATCTGTTACCCCTTTGAGGGCTTCTGATGACGTATTCTTTGTTTCTTTCACGTTTTCAGTGGATGCAGATTTGTCTGTATTTGAACATCCGAATAAAAGACTGCTAGATAATAGTAATAATCCTGATACTTTTAGTAGGTTCATATGGACTTAGTTCCCCCAATTAGGTTAATAATGATAATCATTTTCATTAACTATAATAACAGCAATTGAGAATAATTTTCAATTATTTTTCAAAAAAAAAAGACCTTCCAAATAAATTGGCAGGTCTTACTTAATTAACGAATGCTTAAATGCATAGATTACCGCTTGAGTACGGTCTTGGACGTTGAGCTTGCTTAAGATATTGCTGACATGGGTTTTGACGGTTTTTAAGGCGATAAATAATTCATCAGCAATGTCCTGATTGGTTTTGCCTTCGGCCATTAATAGTAATATTTCCAGTTCACGGCTTGTTAAATCTTCATGGAGCAGATGCGTATTCTTCTGGCGCATTTTCACCATCATTTTTCCGGTTACTTCTGGTTCGAGGACAGATTGTCCATGATATGTAGCCCGGACAGCATTCGCAATTTCCCCAGCTTTCGAGGTTTTCAACATATAACTAGTGGCCCCCGCCTCCAGCGCAGGATATACCTTTTCATCGTCCAAAAAGCTCGTCACGATAATGACCTTTGCCTCAGGCCATTGTTCAATGATTTGTCTTGTCGCTTCAATTCCATCCATTTCTTTCATGACCAAATCCATTAAAATGATATCTGGGCGAAGTTCTAAAGCGAGCTCTACACCCTTTTTTCCATCATCCGCCTCGCCAACCACTTCAATATCCGGCTGCGCCGATAAATAGGAGGAAACCCCGATTCTTACCATTTCATGGTCGTCTACAAACACTACTCTAATCATTGGCACCATCTCCATTAGTCATCACTGGGACCTTCACTTCCAGCCTTGTTCCTTTACCCTTCACACTAATTACTTTTAATGTCCCGCCCACTTCAACAGCGCGCTCGTGCATATTTTGCATCCCATAGGAACCCGCTTTCATTTCGTTTACTTCAAAACCAATTCCATCATCAACTATCCGTAAGATGACAAGATCATCTCGTTTGACCATCAGAACCTCGAACTTACTAGCTTTTGAATGCCTTAAGGTGTTCGAAACAGACTCTTGCAGAATTCGGAAGAGGTGGTCCTCTACCCCTTTATGTAAAGGAAAATCCTCTACCTTCCATTTTATATCCATTGTTACCTTTTGAGATAATTCGATTAGAAGTTCCTCTATTCCTTCTTGCAGTGATTTATTCTTTAAGGCAACTGGACGCAAGTGTAAAAGCAGCGCCCTCATTTCCAGCTGTGATTGGTGAATCATTTCCTCTACCAGCTTCAATTGCTTAGCTTCACGGTCATTTTCTGACTGCCCCTTTGTTTCATTAATGGCTGACATCATCATCGACGCAGCAAATAATTGCTGGCTTACAGAATCATGGAGCTCTCGGGCAAGACGATTTCGTTCCTGCTCAATTATCTCCTGAATTCTTGCCTCTTGGTCTTCAACCTTTTCAGTTGCTAACCGTTGAGAAAGCTTTGCCTGCTCAGACATTTGTTTCCCAATTTTTTCAATTCGCTCAGCAATCATTTGCATTTCCGTTACCGAGGCCTTCTCTTTTACTTCCAATTGTCTTCCTTCATCTAATTGATGCAAAGAATGTTCAATCGAGAGAAATTGTTTTCGCCAAAAAAGGCCCTGCGCCCCGCCTATAAGAATTCCTAGGGCAATACTAAATGCAGGAACAAAAATGACAATCGGAATATCCATGAAATTTTTGCTCCATAATTCCGACCAGTTGTTTAATGGGAACACAAAAATAAAAACAGCTCCGATGATAATTGCGATAAGAAAGGAAAAACCGACACTCCAGACAATTTGACGTCCAGTTGTACTCATATCCGGCTCACCTCTAAATTCCCCACAACAAGCGATGTAAAAATTTTCACCTTTTGCTCGGACTGATCATAGCCAGGCGTTTTTAGCTGGAACATTTGATTGAACAACTTTGATTCATAATTGCCTAAAACGTTAGTCGAACCTATTACAGAAGAATGATGGATACTTACATCAATTTCATATGGAACAAGGATTTGGATATTCCCAATAATATTTCGGATAAAGATGACCGTTTCCCCTTTTGGCAGCATCGTGTAGCTGAGATCAATAATCGTATCGCCAATTCCGGCTTGAATGTTGACATCTTTCCAGTCATAAACACCTTCAGGAGTTTTTTGCTGCCCGATAAAAACATTGCTAAACAACGGCTCCGATTTAATCATGGTTTCTTCTTGCTGCAAAGCCTCTGGTTTAGCTTCTGGTTTGACAACATCTGGGGAAATCTTTTTTGGCTGTTTTTTAGCATTTAAAAATTGAATAAAGAAGTGCAGTAAAATAGCTAATAATAAAAATTTAAACGTCATCATATTGACGATACTCAGAACAAAAAAGATAATACCGCCGATAAATAGAAGTTTCCCTAATCTTTTGCCAGCTCTTTTTCGACCTAGATAAATCATACCGCCAGATATAAAAAGAGAGAATATCAGCCCTCTGTTAAAAAATAAAATCTCTAGAAGCAGAATGACAATACCGATGATCACCAGCCATCCAACATAATCATTTTTTGTATTTTTAAACATTGGCCACCCTCCCTTTTTATTTTTCTATTAGTAAAAAGGCGTACATCTACGCCTTTTTACTGTTTAGCTCCCGTACGCCAACAGGACGCCTCCACTTTTCTATTAGCATACCATATTTGATATTAAATGGACTTGCTTTCTTCCAATTTCATTTCTTTTTCTAATTCGGCAATTCTTGAATCAATGGTATTGCGGTAGAAAGAGCTGTTCACTTGATGCTCTAAACGGTCCAGATAGTTTTCAATATCCTTAAATTTTGAGAAGGATTTATCTGAGTAAGAATTTGAATCAAGCACCTGGTTAATCCGGAGATTTGCCCGAGTTACATTTTCTCGGCCCATCAATTCCATCCGTCTTAGGTTCATGTCTTTTAGTTTGTGCTTCATTTCTTCATACTTTCTTTCTAAATCCCCTAGCTGCTCCTTTGTTTGTTCAAGAGATGCACTTAAACGGCTGGCACGATCCGCATATTGCTGATGCTCTGCTGCAGCAAATTGATAAAGCTCTGTTTCCCCTGCTTTAGAAGCTACATCTGCCTGATACTTTCTTTTTTCGGCTAACTCCATTGCCTGATGGTATTCTCTTGTAAATTCATCCTTCAATGCATATTGTCTTTCCAAAAGCTTTCTTACCTTTTCTGTTTCCAGCTCACATTGGCGAAGATATTGATTAAGCAAGGCAATTGGATTTTTCTTTTCCTTTTGATCAAGAGCCTCGTGTAAATCTGCGGTAATGGTGTTTTTAATTCTTGAAAATAAGTTGGTCATGATAAATCTCTCCCTTTTTTAATATTTGTTTAACTCATTCCATTGTTTTTCAAAATTGACAAATGGATCGGATTCTTCTTTGATTCTTGTATTTTTGTTCTCATTCCACTTTTTATAAACAAGGTAGAGAACATAAGCTGCTGCTACACCAATGATGGCTGGGGCGTTATGGATAGAGGCCATTAGGACAATGAAGCCGATGACCCCAAGACCAATCTTCCCTCCAGTGGATTCCGTTTTAATAAACTGTTTGAAGATGAAGTACAGGAGCACTAGGCTAACAAGTAACCCCACCATTGGACCAATTGTTGAGAGCAAGATGACCGCTGCAATCCCTCCAGCCATCAGTAAACCAAATTTTTTCATTTTGTTTCACTCCTTTCTTTTCTTGATTTCATCTTACCTTTTTCCATCGCTTTTCATAATTGCGCTAGAGCTTGATTTTTATATCGGTCCTAAGACGTAGAAAGGGTCAGCCCTATAAGCACCATGCTTAAAAGACTGACCCGTCGCATTATTTTGATATAAACATCTGGACCCAGTAATGTCGATAGGATCCACCCGCAGCGTAACCGACGCCAATACGGGTGTTGGAGCTTAATATATTCGCTCGATGACCTGAACTATTCATCCAGGACTGCACCACTGCCTGTGGCGTGGTTTGGCCAGCGGCAATATTTTCTGCTGCTGAACGGTAGGAAATACCAAAGTTTTTAATCATATCAAACGGACTGCCATAGGTTGGGCTAGTATGGGAAAAATAATTCTTATCCCTCATGTCCATCGCTTTATAGCGGGCTACCCTCGAAAGCTCCCAATCTGCCACCATTGGCTTCAGTCCATTTTTGGCCCGCTCTTGATTGGTTAACGAAATGACCTGACTTTCAATCGATTTCACACCGCCTAAATCAGGAATGGTTACCTTTTGACCCGGGTAGATCAAGTTCGGATTTTTAAATTGCGGGTTTGCTTGAATAATTTCCGTAATTCCGACTTGATACCTAACGGCAATTTTCCAAAGTGAGTCCCCTGGCTGAACAGTGTAAATTTGTTGGGCAAAAGACACACTCGGGATACAGAAAAGAGATAGTAAGAACAGAAAACTAAACCAAAATGATTTTTTCATTTTTTCGCCTCCTCCGAATATAGAATCTTGATTTCAGGCTCAAAATATACAAAGAAGAAAAAATATTATTCAGCTGTTCATTAGCTAAGGTTTCGGAGGCTCAAAATGTGAGAGATATTTCTTGGATGACCTATATTATGTTAATTTTAGCAAGTTACCGTCTAACCCATTTAATCGTATTTGATAAAATCACTGAATTTATCCGCAGACCTTTTATGAAAAAGGTCCAAGTTGAAACAGATGAGGGTCCTAAAACGAAGGAAGTACCTGCCTCCATGTTTGGTTATCTGTTGAAATGCTATTGGTGTGCCGGTGTGTGGAGTGCCATTTTTGTGGGCGGGGCGTATTTGCTTTTCCCAAGGGTTACATTCGTATTTATATTGATTTTTTCAATTGCCGGCGGCCAATCAATTATTGAAACCTTTGTCGGCGTCAATATTAAGAAAGTAGATTATTATTCGGAATTAAAGAAAAAAGACTAAATGCAATAATAGGCAAAATGAGTCCCCCTGCTGCATATACCTTTAGAAAGCTTAAATAATCGATAAGCTTAAAAAGGGGGATGAATAATGACTCTTTTGTGGACCATTACGCTTGGTTTTCTAATTTGTCTTGGTTGTGCGGCCTGGGTAATTTTTCATTTCTTAAGAGAAACGCTTGATTCAGAGGACGCTGTTCGAATAGATAATATTAATAACGACATTGAATAAGTTTTTACCCGGAACCCTGAATGAGGGTTCTTTTATTTGTAACTGAACCTAATATTTTTCCAACATGACATTTATTTTTCATTTTGGGAAAAATTAAACAAGAGATTATTTTAAAGGCTGGAGGCGTACATATGAATTCATCTGAAAATCAATTCCCTAAAACTTATTGGAGAGAAATTGATTTACCCACATTTGACGCATTAAACGAGGATTTATCAGTAGATGTAGCAATTGTCGGAGCGGGCATCACCGGGATTACTGCTGCCTATTTACTGTCTAAAGAAGGGGTAAAGGTAGCTATTTTAGAAGCCGGCGGTGTCTTAAACGGGACAACCGGGCATACAACTGCGAAATTAACAGCACAGCATGGCATTGTATATGATGAATTTATCAATCATTTTGGAAGGGACAAGGCACGGCTTTATTTTGAATCCCATATGAATTCCATTCAATTTGTCGAAAACACTGTGAAGGAAAAAGGGATTGACTGTGATTTCAGTAAGCAAGATGCCTATGTTTATGCCACGACAGAAGAATATGTCGACAAGATTAAAACTGAGTGGGAAGCGTACAAGAACCTTGAAATTGACGGGGCCATAAAAGATACTATTCCCTTTAATGTCCCAGCAAAAGCTGCCCTCGTCATGCACAATCAAGCACAGTATCACCCGCTAAAATTTTTAAAATCGCTTTTAGAGGACGCCGTAAATGCCGGCTGTTCTGTTTATGAAAATACGGTCGCTTCAGACATTGAGGACGATGATACAGAACCTAAAGTAGTGACAAAGTCTGGTCATAGGGTTACGTGCAAGCATGTGATTATTGCCTCCCATTTTCCTTTTTATGATAAACCTGGTCTTTATTTTGCCAGAATGTATGCTGACAGATCGTATGCAATCGGGATAAAAACCGATAAGGAATATCCTGGCGGCATGTATATAAGCGGCGACAGCCCAAGCCGTTCGATTCGTTATACCCCTTATAATGGGGAAAAGCTGCTAATTATCGGCGGCGAAAACCATAAACCGGGACAGGGTATCGACACGGTCAAACATTATGAGGCACTTCAGGAGTTTGCAAAGGATGTTTTTGGTTTATCTGAATATCATTACCGCTGGTCTGCTCAAGATAATGTCACATTAGACAAAGTCCCTTATATCGGCAAGTACACCGAAGGCCGTGAAAATGTTTTAATTGCTACTGGCTATAAAAAATGGGGAATGACAACCGGCATTCTTGCTGGACACTTGTTAACCGATTATGTAATGAATCGTGAAAACCCTTATATGGAGCTTTATTCGCCATCACGATTCCAGGCTGACCCCGCATTAAAGAGTGTCGTAACAACCAATGCAGATGTTGCCAAACATCTCATCAAGGGCAAGCTTGAATATACAGATAAGACACCTGAAGATTTACAAGACGGTGAAGGCTCTGTTGTCATGTACAATGGAAAACGTGCGGGCGCCTATAAGGACAAGGACGGCAAGCTTTATATTGTTGACACCACCTGTACTCATTTAGGCTGTGAATGCGAGTGGAACCGTGCTGAAAAATCATGGGATTGCCCATGTCATGGTTCGCGATATTCCTATTCTGGCGATGTAATTGAAGGACCGACAAAAAAAGCATTGGAGTTACTGAAGGAAGAACAGCTATAAGAAAAGCGCAAGCACCCTGGACAATTCTCGAAGTCGAAATTTCTTATCTTTTAAAAAAACAACTAACGCCTCCTATACTTAGTAGGAGGCGTTTACTTGTTTATTTGCTATTCGGACGATTTCGTTTTAAAGGCTCACCAGGTGTGAATTCAACAAGTTCAGAGCTTTCCTTCATTGGCTTTTTTGCATTGTTGTTGCGCTGGGCATTGGCATTGCCTAGTTTTGTTCTTCCCACACATACCATCTCCTTTTTGAGAAATCATAGATAGTATGGATGAATTCAAAAAAACTTATTCCAGAATGGGTGTCCTGCGATGACCTGTCATTTGCTCAAAGGCATATGCTAATTGAATTAAAAGCGGCTCACTATAGGCGGTGCCGGCAAAGGTAATTCCTACCGGCTCCCCAAGAGAAGTGTACCCGGCTGGAACAGCAATTGTTGGGTAACCGGCTTTGGCACTTATATGCGAGCCTTCATCGTTAGGAAAAACAATCGCGTCCAACCCGTATTTTTCCAAAACAAAGTCTATACCTTGCTCTGTCGAATGGTAAAGGTCGAATTCTAATGCCGCGAAATAGGCAGCTTCCGTTAAGGCACCACTTGTCTTTTCGGATTCGAGCAGAACGGCCTGGCCGTATTTAAGCATTTTGTCTTTATCGTTTTTATTGAACTCGATTAGATCCGCTAATGTCCTAACCGGTACAGATGGATGGAGACCATTTAAATACGCATTTAAGTCTGGTTTAAATTCGTACGTTAATACATCATATTTCCACTCGGCTTTAGCTGATGGGATTTCAATGTGCTCAATGACTTCGGCTCCGGACGTTTTCAGTACTTCTAGGGCTGCCGTTACAACCACTTGCTTTTCTTTACTGAGCAGCTCTATAAATCCTTCGGAAGCAATTCCGATTCTTTTTCCCTTAAGTCCTTCCTTTAAAATAAATGCCGTAAAGTCGAAATCGCCGCTAAACGGATTTGTCATGGTAATCGGATCCTGTTCATCTTTCCCACAGAGGGCATTTAACAGTATGGCTGCATCCTCCACTGTTCTTGCCATTGGTCCAGCTGTATCCTGCGTATGGGCAATTGGGATAATCCCTCTGCGACTAATAAGACCTACTGTTGGTTTTATTCCTACTAATGAATTCTGGCAAGCTGGATTTAGTATGGAGCCAGACGTTTCCGTTCCGACTGCAGCCGCGGCAAAGTTAGCAGCTATTGCCGCTCCAGAACCTGAGCTGGAACCGCCAACATCAAATTTCCCTTGCCCGTAGGGATTCAGAACTTGGCCTCCCCTTGAGCTATAGCCGCTTTTCATCCCAATTGTCATGAAATTTGCCCACTCAGTCATATTCGTTTTTCCAAGAATAATCGCACCTGCTTTTCGTAATTGTTCTGCGACAAATGAATCATGTAGGGCAATTGAATCTTTTAACGCAAGTGATCCGGCACTCGTATGCATTTTATCGTGGGTATCGATATTATCTTTTAGTAAAATCGGGATGCCGTGTAATGCACTGCGCGGCCCTGTTTCTTTTCGTTCCGCGTCAAGCACTTCTGCAATCTGCAGCGCATCCGGGTTCACTTCAAGGATTGAATGCAGCTTTTGATCAAAATGTGAAATTCTATGTAAATACATTAAAACCAGTTCTTTAGATGAGAGCTCGCCGCTCTCCAATTTTTGTTGAATTTCACGTATTGTTACCTCTTCAAGCCATTCGTTGGTATATCTTTTTAGTTTAGGATTTTCCATCCATCTCCCTCCGTTTCTCCATTACAAATTCTAGAAAGAATCTGGAAACCCTTTTAGCCGCGACAAAAAAGCAGCGGGATGCAGTACACCCCCGCCGCTTTTATCTTCTCTGTTTTTGATTTCTTGCTTCTTCAGCAACAATTTGTCCCTGGTAAAACACTCTTTTATCAAGCGGAATGGTTAACTCACGACAATAGCGCTTAAGTTCTCGTTCTTCACGTTCGGTCACAAGCGAGATAATCGTACCGTTTGCCCCCATTCGTCCAGTTCTCCCTGCTCTATGGACATATTGTGTAATGTCCTTTGGAGAATCAATCTGAACAACATGGGTAACCCCTTGGATATCCAGTCCACGGGCTGCAATATCTGTAGCAATGAGCATTTTCATTTTTCCATCACGGAACGACTTTAATGCGGCCTGACGTTCCAGCTTTTTCATGTCACTATGGAGGACCCCGATAGATAATTCTTTAAAAAGCAATTTTTCTTTAAACACTTGAATTTCGCCAATATCGTTAATAAAGGCGAGAGATTTGCTATTGGCTAAACGGGCAATTTTTTCAAGCAGTTTAATTTTATCTCTCGGCTCACATGAAAAATAAATGTGCTCTACTTCCCCTGACGAAGCCAGTTCATCTTTTTCAATACGAAGAACTTCAGGTTCGTTGGTCATTTCCTTTGCCAGCTTTTCTGTTACTGGTTTCATCGTTGCAGAAAATAAGACAACTTGGCGATCGCTCATTGTCGACTTTACAATGGTTTGTACCGTGTGTAAATGTTCGGGAATGAGAAGCTGATCTCCCTCATCAAGAACAACCATTTTTACCTCGTGCATTTTAACTTTTTTCTGCTTGATTAGCTCCAACAATCTGCCAGGTGTGGCAAAAATGACATGCGGGCGCTTTTTTAATTTTTCGAGCTGCCGTTTTAAGTTTGCTCCGCCAATAATCGAGGTGCCCCTAATCCCGCTGCCTTCCGACCATTTTTGAAATTCCTGATAGACCTGCATGACTAGCTCCTGCGAAGAGGCAAGCACTATTGCCTGTAAAGACGGCACATTTGCATCTATTCTGTTTAATAATGGAAGTAAATAAGCAAGTGTCTTACCGGTTCCTGTTGGTGACTCGGCAATGACATCTTTACTTTCTAGAATCAGTGGAATTGCTGTATCTTGGATGGAAGTAGGCGTTTGGAAACCTGATTTTTCCCATGCCTCCTGCAAAAATGGTTTTAATGTAGTTAACATCTTTTACTCCTTATTTATCACTTTTTCTTATTATTTGTTTTTCAATATGGTATTGATACTATCGTAATAACGATTGGGTGTCTAGATGGATTCACGCTGAAGTATGAAAGTAGAGGGCAATCCATACAATATGATACACAAGAACAGAGAGGTAGAGGACACATGTTGAGATGATTAGGCGTTTAATCCACCCTTTAAAAGGCCGGAGATAAAATAAACCAAGCAGCAGAAGGGGTAAGAAAATTTTAATAAAATAAAAAAAGGACCAACTGTGTTCAATGACAAGCTTCATCATCGGGTTCCCTTCTTCAACAAATCCAGAAGCAATTCCAAAATGAGTCAGGACAGCATCGAGTATACCGGCAACTAGCAGGAATAAACAGAGTCTCATGGCTCCCTCCCTTAAAAGAGTGTCTATCTATTACAAGTGTTTCTATAAATTTATCTGTTCATACTTTCTTTATAGAGAACAACGAAAGTATATTTTTGGCCGCTTTTTCAAGCAGCCTTTGAATATTAATTAACATACCTGCCACTATCAGGCCGGCCGATTTCAGCGAAATGCTCCACTAAATAGGTTAGATTTTCGATTAATTCTTCACCGCTCATAGGAAGTCCATGTCCGGTTACCGCTACTTGCGGCTTTAATCCCGCTAACTTTTTCACCGATTCATAGGCAGCATCCCAATCAGTGGTGTAATACTTCGGCGGGCCGCTGATTTCCTGTGTTTGAGTTATCACCTTATATAGCGACTCCTGCTTAACGGTCACAAAGGCATCCCCGGCAATTAACGCACCGTCCTGTTCTCGGAATAAGGAGATATGACCTGGGGTATGGCCTGGGGTGTATATCCATTTCCAGTCCGGCATTGCCGGAACCGTCCCATCCTCCGGGAGCTTTTGTACATGGGCACTAATATCTATCCCATGGTTTGGAAATATCGGAGACATCTTAGCAACAAGTCCGCTGTCCACATCTGGATCCCCTGGTGGATAATCTTTCTTACCGGTTAAATAGGGCAGTTCCAGTTCATGGGCATACACGGGTACATCCCAATCCTCCAATAGCATGGCAATTGACCCTGCATGATCGAAGTGACCGTGGGTTAACACAATCGCTTTCGGGCGTGCTGCCTCGCCAAAACGCTCTTGAATCATTTCTTTTATTTCTCCCGCTGACTTAGGCATCCCGGTGTCTATCAGGACAAATTCATTTGTCACATTCGGATTTCCTATAACGACAAGATTGACAATTTGGTCCGTATAACAATAAACATCCGGCAAAACCGCAATACCAATCCCATTGCCAATTGAGGTCATCGGGAGAAAAGATTCCTCATATTTACTATCCTGCTTGTTTTCCAAAGAAATCCCCCCTTTTTGCTTAGTGTTTTACTGGGAGGAAAAAATTATTACTGCATAAACAATTATACAACATAACAGTTATTTCGTTCCTTATAAAGAACAAAAAATCTGCTGCTCTTTTATATGAGCAGCAGACTGTTGTTAATCAAATGTTCGTAATGTCCATTTATTTAGGCTTCGGTTAATGTCCTCCGTTTGAATGATCTGTTCATCAAAGTTAATTTGAATTTTCCCAGTTCCGGTTACAATCCTTACCTTTTCGATACCGTGGGTCCTTTGAATTTGCTTTTTTATCTTGCGGATGCAGCCAGTGCAGGCTACATTATTCAATGCCAATACCATCATGCGCATTCAAACTGCCTCCTTTACTAGATAAAAATGATTTACCGCTAAAGAATTGACCAAACTTTATACATTGTTCTCTTTCCGCAGCAGAGGGAGAAAGGTCGATTTTTAATCCTTCATGTATAACATTTGCACCTAGTTCTGCGAGCTTTTCCGCTAAAATATCCACCGCCCCCCCTCGATGCTCATATGAAGAGTCACAGGAGCCAAAGGCAGCCGCCCTTTTCCCTGTTAAATTTAAACGGTCCATTTCATCATAGAAATCGAGAAACTCATCTGGCAGGTCTCCATCCCCCCAGGTATAGGCGCCCAGCAATATTGCATCATAATTTTCTAGGTCTGCTGCGTCCACTTCTAATATATCTTTGATCATGACGGTAGTGCCGGTACTTTGAATACCTTCCGAAATGAGAGTAGCTAATTCCTCTGTATTTCCTGTCATACTTGCATAAACGATCAAACAAGATGGATTCATGGTGAAATCACCTCATGTTTTTCTTTTATTGTAATGAAAATCATTCTCATCAACCTTGACCTGCATCAAGAAATGCAAGGAATTGATGAAAATCACTACGTTCATTCTCAGAAGCCGCTAATATTAAGAAAAAGAGAATATTGGAAAGGAGTTGTGGAAAAATGGGCTGTGAACATTGTTGCTCGCATGAATCCTCATGCATCACATCTGTTCCCGTTTTTAAAGGGATGGATAAGGAAGACCTGCAATTATTACAAAAAGTCACAAGAAGCCGTCGTTTTTCAAAAGGGGAATTTATATTTCGTGAAGGTGAGTGTTCCGAAACATTATTTGTTGTAAAGGAAGGTTTGATGAAATTAACGAAAACATCAGCCGAAGGGAAAGAACAAATTGTCCGTTTGCTGTTTCCGGGGGATTTCTTTGGATTATTTTCCTTACTTCGAAATGAAAAACATTATGTAAATGCTGAAGCCATTGGAAGCCCTACAGTTATTTGTTATATCGAGAAAGAGGATTTTCTGAAGACGATGGAGAAGAATGCGGATTTATCCTACCGATTTTTACTGGCAGTTAATGACCGTCTCTATGAAGCCGATGAATCAGTTGGATTTTTAAGTTTAATGGAGGTCGAACAACGGCTGGCAAGGGCACTTATTCTTTTTCATGATAAAATGAAGGCTCGTACCGGGGCTTTTACTCTGCCAATCACAAAGAAGGATTTGGCCAGTTTTATCGGAACAACTCCAGAATCGGTAAGCAGGAAGCTGTTAGCGTTTATGTCACAAAAGCTAATTGCTATGGATGGACGTAGACAAATACAGATTCTAGAGCTGGACCGGCTAAAAGAGATGGCTGAAATGGATTAAAACTGTTCCAATTTTACAGCCATAAGCCGAAAATGCATCGGTTCGATTTCATTGACTATTACGTTCATGCCAAATGATTGCAAATTAGCAATTAATGGCTCACCTCGATGTGGCAAATGAATTTCGAAAATTGTACCCACTGGTGCTGCTTTAATAAAGTTTAATATTTCTCTGCGTGGGTGCTCTCCCTTTGCAACCCGTTCCCGGATATCCATCACAGCTTTTTTATCGATAATTTCAAACATCAGTTCCGCACTCCTTCGTTATGGTTTGCTTTAAGTTTAGCATCCTATTCCTCAGGTGAAATTGATTTATATCAATGACGAAGTTTAGGAATAAACAACAAAAAAGCGGCTCGAATCTCTGGGAATACTGGATTTGTACGGAAATGAGGCTTAACTATAATTTTGAAAGGTTTGTGAACATTTTAGGCAAATCAAACCACCCTTGTATCAATGGTGATAAAATGAACAACAGCAAGATAACAATATAACGGAGTTGAAAATAATGTTTAATAAGATTTCTATTGTCGCTTCGCTGTTGTTTTTTCTATATGGAACAAATGTATTTGCCACTACACAGCCAGAAAAATCTATTCAAAAAAACGAGACCGTGCAAGCGGAAACGTTCCATGATACGAAAAAGACCAAGATAACTGACCCTTCATTCAAGGACTACGTTGTCCCAGTATCCGTCGGCCTATTATTCGTCGCCGGCTGTGGCAGCTACTGGCTCATATACAGACGCAAACATGGCGCCTGACACCCTTTTCACTACGGTAATAGTAGAATATGGTGTCAGGCACCTTTTTTCATCTTACCACTGTCTTAAGATGGCTCGGACGGGGCTGCCGTCTCCTTCGACGAGGGGCAGGGGGAGGGCGATTAGTTCGTAGTCGCCGGGTTTGATGTTGTCTAGTGTGAGTGACTCTAGTATGTGTATTCCGTTTTTATTCAAGCTGTGATGGGCCGGCAGCTCTTTGCTGTCGATTGGGTCCACGGAAGGGACATCCAATCCCACCAGTTTAACTCCCTTACTAGCTAAAAACGGAGCAAGGTCCGGTTCAATATGTGGGATTTTCTCGGGAAACTTGCTTGGATTTACCCATGCCAACGTCCGAAATAACACTCTTTTACAGCCAGCCAAGTCAATATCGTTCAAATCAGCGGGACCAATACTTTCTTTTCCAATCATATCTATTACTCTAGCAGGGCCAATATAAAGGCTTAAATCCAGTTCAATGATTCGTTTGCCGTCTTGATCGAAATGAAAAGGGGCGTCCACATGTGTTCCCGTGTGCGTACTTAATGTTAGACTGCCGACATTTACAGATTCACTTTCCTCCATTGGCCACGATATCTCGTACTGAAAAGCAGTATCTCCCGGCCAGACCGGCATGCCGTTTTCCATCCTCCTTGAAACATCAAAAATCCTCATCCTGATCCACTCCAATCCTCTAATTGCTATTCCCTCATTATTTCATATTGCCCAGTCCCTTTCTATTATTTCGGGAAATTTTGAAAGAAAAAATGGCACAGCCCAGACTCCTGCCATGTCAGTGAAAAGATTGCCAAAATTCACCACTTCGATCAATGATTTCTTTTAGTTCATCAAAAGAGATTGTAAAGGTTGGGAATCCTGCCGCAAAAGCGGCAATTTCATAGGGATTAAAATAAATATTAAGGCCGCTCTCACTAATAAAAAACAATTGATCTGCCTTAATTCCGTGGTACTCATCAGGAAAAAGATAAGAAAATTCGTCATTACTTTTCATTTGATCCCGTATACTATCACTTATCACCTTTACGTAGGGGCTTCCGGGTTTAAACAGATCCTTTAGCTGATACATTGATCCATTCAAAAGATTAATATGAGCATATTTTTTAACAGGCATCCCATGGGCCGCACAAAATGTGTAGTCGTAGCCTGTAATTTCAATCACGAGCAAGTTTTTCTTGTATAAAGTAATGTCATAATCCCCGGTATAATTCGACACCAACTTCTGATGAGCTGGTACAGGTTTAACACCCGCCATTACCTTTAATGCCTGATTCACATTTTCTGACTTTGTCATGCCCTGAATCTGTGGATAATAGACGACATATTCTCTATTCGGCCTGTATTTATACTCGACCACAGAAAAGTGATCATTTAATCGGATAGTGGTCTCTTGCTTCCAGACCAAATCACCATTTCGATTAAAATACTGTAGGCGCTGATCAACATCACACTTGATTAGCGTTTTCTCAAAGCTCAGCCAACCGCTTCCGCTGACCATCGGAAGATGTTCCATCCGCTTCCCATTCTTATCAATAAAAAAGGTATACTGATCATCAGAGACTGACGCCAGCCCATCTTGAAAATGGTTCATTTCATAAAAAATAAATCCCGTTAGAATATGACCCTCGGAATCAGCTAAAGCATAAATGGACCTTATACATGGCAGCTCGGGGGCCAAATCTTTTCCAATCGCAAACCGATTATCACCAAGATTTTGAATACTGGTATATTTGGGTTTTATGATAAAATTCCCTTTTCTATCAATTAAGCCATAATGGACGATATTTTTATCTGCCACACTAACAATAGCCCTGTCGTCTATAAATGACTCTGCACTTGAGAACCGGGGTTCAATAACGGTTTTGCCATGTTCATCAATATATCCAAGTTTCCCATCATCCTTCTTTTTATATACAAGCAGGTCTTGACCATACTGATCGACAAAAGCAAAAGGATACGATTGTAATACCTTTCCAGTAAGATCAATGAGTTCATAGGGTCCATTCTTTGTTTTTACAATGGCTTTCCCTTCCGTAAATTCGCTGGCAGATTGATAGATAATCGGAATGACCACTTTCCCTCTCTTATTCAAATATCCATGCAGGTACTGTCCATCGTCTGCTGTTTCTTCTACTATCAAACGCCCTTCCTTATACTCCGGAAAAATGACAGTATAGGCTTTTTCAGTAATTTCCTTACCGCTTTCATCAATGACCTTGAACCCATGCTGGTCATTGACGACTGCCCGGCCTTCTGAAAACGGTTCAATTGTGTCATATTTCGGTTTCACAATAAAATAACCCGTGTCATCAATGATGCCCGCTTTATCCATCAGTCTTACAATAGCCAGGCCATTGTCCTGAAAATCTCCGGCTATGGAATAAATTGGCGGCAGAACAAACTTCCCTTTCTCATTCATATATCCCCACTTGATACCGCCAATTTCTTTTAATGGAGCGGGGAAAAGATAAACCGCTCTTGCTTCGAACGCATCTAAAATCCAATAGATCCAATCACTATCACGTTCCGCCATTAAAACTCACCCATTTTACTTTTCTATATGTATATGAAAAAGTCTGGGCTGGGTGAATTTCCATTTCAGGTAAATAAAAAGAGACAAAGCAGGTGATACCCCCGCTTTGTCTCTTTGCCTGATTTGTATTCTATTTGCAGTGCTTAAAATGGTTCCTTAATATTGTATTTCCGAAGAATGGTTTCTATTTTCATTCCTTTGCTAATATCACCTTTGGCCTTTACCTTCCCTGTTAATAATGCAACGGCACCACTTTGTTTTCCTAAGACGAATTTTTTGAAATTATCATAGGATAAGGCCATCGTTACATCAGGGGTAGTTTCCACGCCCTCCTTAATTGTCAGTTTACCCTCCTGAAAATAATGCTGGTAGGTCCCTGTCTCTTCACCGTGAACATCATACTGAACAATTCCGTTAAAGCCCTTAATTGGTGCCGGATTTTCATTAAAGATTTCTTCAATTCTTTCCATTAGTTCAGGTAATGAATACTCATTAATCACTTTTGCCAAGGTTAATCCCTCCCTAGAAAGTAGTAAACAATTATAATTCTATGATACTAATACATACCAGTATTATCCAATGAATTATCTTTGAACTTTTGGCTATTTTCGAAATAAATTTATAAGTTTCTTGGAGGCTGCATTTTTGTGATCGATTCTTAATGACCGATATAACGGGCATTTGGAATCAATTCTTTCCACTCCTGATAGGAAATAACGGTGTCCCAGTGACCCGTTATTTTGGCGATTCCAATTACCACGAAGAACAGAACAAAGAAGGTAACTGGAATGAACCATTTATTGGACTTTTTACCCGCAACCGTCATGTTCAAAGTATCCTTAACCGGACAGGCTTCCACACAAGACATGCAGGCGGAGCAATTCAGTGAGTTCACCTTTTCAAGCTTATGAACCTGCAATCTTTGCGGACAAACCTTTGTACACATTTCGCAGTTTGTACAGGTGTCTTCATTTCGCTCAATTTTGGTGATTCTAAAGATAGAACCTAGACCAATCAAGGCACCATACGGGCATAAGAAGCGGCACCAAAAATTTCTGAAGAATAATGACAGAATAAAGACGACAATTATAAACTTTAATGTAAAGCCGCCAATATTTAAGAATAGTAATAACATTTTCACGTCAGAAACTTTATTATAAGGATCCACGAGAAAGCTTTTTGCACTAAAGATATCCATTTGAAGAACCATTGCGATAAAGAATAAAAGTAAGACATATTTGATCGGTGTTAAAAACCAAACAAGCCAGTGGGGCATGTCAAAGTTTCTTTTAAACAACTTCCTGCCAAGCCAGGCAATTAGTTCGTTTGCCGTTCCAACAGGGCAAATCCAACTGCAAAAGGATTTACGAAAAAGAATTCCGGCCCCAACAAAAAATGAGAGCAGCACAAGCCCTGCTGGATGAATCACATCAAAATCTCCACTTGTCAGCCAAACCTTCAAAGCAACCAAGGCACTGATTGGCAAAAACCCCTCAACAGCGGATGGCCGTTCGACAAAGGGGGTTCTTCCATCGGTTACAAAATGCTGATAAAACTGATAAAACTGCAGGCCCACATATAGTAAAAACAACAGAAACACAGCCTGGACGATATATCTTGTAATTTGTACGGGCTTACGTTTCAACTGTTTTCGATACCATGCTTTTGACTTCATACCGTTTCCTCCATTCTTTCGTTACCTTAACTATAATTAACGGAAAAAACAGGGTATGTGATATAAATCATCGAAACCGTTCATTTCAAAAAGATGTCACATTAGCAACTTAATTCTGTCAAAAAAAATTTTATTTTTGGTAAATTAACTACGTAAGCAGTTTACACCACTTGCTACCCTTGGAAGATAATGAATGAAAGAAGGCTTCAAAATAGCAAATGCCAGTGGATTATTAATTCCACTGGCATTCTCTTATTTCTCTACGTCAAAAACGATGTTATTTTGCTTCCTGGCTTCTTCTGTAATTCGCAGAACTATTTCACTCCAGCCCTTTAGCTGTTTATATTCTTGATCATCGTTCGTTTCAATTATTTGGGCAATATTGATACACTCGTATACCATGTCTTGTTCTTCCTGTGCGGTACCTAATCGTTTCCTTTCCTTTTTATGGCTGTCAATAAAGGTGATCTCGGAAATTGGCGCTGCATCTTCAAGGACAAATGTCCCCGCTTCTCCGTGGATTTCACATGGAAGTTCGGAATGGGAGATCTTTGAACATAGAATGGTACAAACGAATTCCTCATACTCCAATACAAGCGTGCCGCTTCCATCCACACCGCTGCTTAACAACACCGGATGATAGGTAACTTTCTTTGGCTCACCAAACAAACCTACTGCTACATACAGCGGATACACGCCTAAATCAACGAGCGCTCCACCTGAGTATTTCGCAGAGAAAATATTTGGCACCTCCCCTTGCAAAAATAAATCATATCGGGAGGAATATTGAATATAAGGAAGTATCGCACTTCTCAGCTTTCCAGCTAAATGAAGCTGTTCCTTTAAAATTTTAAAATTAGGTGTATGAATATTGCGAATGGCTTCGAATAAATATACTCCATTTTCTTCAGCTGTTTGGTATGCCTCTTGCAATTCAGCCGTATTTGAAAAAATTGGTTTTTCACAGATGACATGTTTTTTATTTTTCAAAAAGGTTAATGCTTGTTCAAAATGGAGGGAATTAGGGGAAGCGATATAAACAGCCTGAAACTCTTCGCTTTTCGCCATTTCTTCCACATTCGTATAATAGTACGGTGCTTTAAATTGATCGGCAAGTTTCTTCGCCTTCTCCTCTGTCCGTGAATAAACGCCAACTAAACGAAGTCGTTCGCTTAGGCTTGCCGCCTTTATAAAGGATTCAGTAATCCACCCTGTTCCAACTGTAGCAAAATTTAGCATAATACTTTCCCCCTTACACTTTTTATAAATCCCATTTTAGCTTTTTTCTGCCATCCTGACCAATTTAAATTGAAATTTTTTCTATCTTAGCCTGTTTTTCTGCTGAATTCTAGGGAACAATGGAAAAATATCAGGTTTTGTGGTATTTATAGATAATAGAGATTTGAAGAAAGAGGTTGAAAAGGGTGGAAAATCAAACAGGTAATTTTATTAAAGATATTATCATAAAAGATTTAGAATCAGGTAAGCACCAAGAAATCGTCACTCGTTTTCCTCCAGAACCAAACGGGTATTTACATATAGGACATGCAAAATCAATCATTCTAAACTTCGGATTAGCAGATGAGTTTAATGGGAAAACGAATTTGCGGTTTGACGATACCAACCCTTCAAAGGAAGATATCGAATATGTAAATTCCATCAAGGAAGACGTAAAATGGCTTGGTTTTGAATGGGATAATTTATATTTTGCCTCCAATTATTTCGAGGAAATGTACAATAGAGCCATTCTATTAATTGAAAAAGGACTGGCATATGTTGATGATCTGTCTGCTGATGAAATCCGCGAATATCGCGGCACACTGACGGAACCTGGAAAGAACAGTCCATACCGCGAGCGTTCCATTGAGGAAAACCTGGATTTATTTAAACGGATGCGCGCTGGTGAATTCGACAATGGCCAGAAAGTTCTGAGAGCCAAAATTGATATGAGCTCACCAAATATCAATTTGCGCGACCCGGTTATTTATCGGATTTCCCATACATCACATCATAACACGGGGGACAAATGGTGCATTTATCCGATGTATGCTTTCGCACACCCATTAGAAGATGCGATTGAAGGTGTTACCCATTCGATTTGTACGATCGAATTTGAGGATCAACGCCCGCTTTATAATTGGGTTGTCGAAAAGTGCGAAATGGCGAACACACCACAGCAAATTGAATTTGGCCGTTTAAACGTCTCCAATACCGTGATGAGTAAACGGAAGCTTAAACAATTGGTAGACGAAGGCTTTGTGGATGGCTGGGATGACCCGAGGATGCCAACCGTCTCCGGAATGAGAAGAAAAGGGTTTACCCCTGAGTCCATCCGTGCCTTTGTAAGCGAAACCGCTGTTACGAAAAATAATAGTACGGTTGATTCACAAATGCTTGAACACTTTGTCCGCGAGGATTTGAAATTAAAGGCACCACGGACAATGGGTGTGATTAACCCATTAAAGGTAGTCATTACGAATTACCCGGAAGGTCAAATTGAATTGCTCGATGCCGAAATCAATCCGGAGAATCCAGAAATGGGCATGCGTAAAATCCCATTTTCCCGTGAGGTTTATATCGAAAAAGATGATTTCATGGAAGATCCGCCAAAAAAATATTTCCGCTTGTTCCCAGGTAATGAGGTTCGCTTGAAGAATGCCTATTTCATTAAATGTGAAGAAATCATTAAGGATGCAAACGGCGAGGTAGTAGAACTGCGCTGCAGCTATGATCCAGAAACAAAATCCGGCACCGGCTTTACTGGCCGAAAAGTAAAAGGAACCATTCATTGGGTAGAAGTAACCCATGCCGTTCCTGCTGAATTCCGTTTATATGAACCGTTAATTTTGGACGAAACGGAAGAAGATGCTGACGAGGGAAAAACATTCCTTGATCATGTCAATCCAAACTCATTGGAAGTACTGCAGGGCTTTGTTGAACCAAACATGAGAGAAAGCAGACCACAGGAAAAGTTCCAATTCTTTAGACACGGCTACTTCAACGTCGATCCTAAGGATACAACAGTGGACAAACTAGTGTTTAACCGGATTGTTTCATTAAAAAGCTCCTTTAAACTATAAGAACAATGTTAACGTAGAAAGAGGATGTCCATTAAGACATCCTCTTTTACTGTTGTGTAGAAATGGGTACTTCCAAGATGATTTTGGTTCCCTTCCCTGGTACAGCGTTAATGGTAAGTTCACCGCCAACAGAGCGAGCTCTTTCATCCATGCTGAATAGACCGACTCCAGACGAACGCTCATCCATGTTAAACCCCTTCCCCTTGTCTTCAATCATTACCCGTACCACATCATCCAGCTCTCTAATAATCACGGTGGCGTCCGAAACTTCCGCATATTTACGAATATTGGTCAACGCCTCCTGAATAATTCGGTAAATTGTCAGTTCTATACTGATATCTAGGCGCCGGTTCAAAACGCAATCAAAATAAACATCGATATGGTAATGGTCTGAATAACGGGATAAATAGGAACGGATGGCTGGTACTAAACCAAGGTCATCTAAAACAGACGGCCGCAGTTCCCAGGAAATTTCGCGGATTTCCTCAATTAATTGGGTTGCTTCCATTTGCATCTGGTCTAGCAATGGATGATCCATTTGAGAATGGAGCCGGTTGATGGTTATAAGGTGGCTATAAAGATTTTGCCCAATTCCATCATGTAAATTTCGTGACAAGCGCTTTCTTTCCTCTTCCTGTACATCAATGATGGTTGTCATCATTTTCTGTAATTCCTGTTCTACACGCTTTCGCTCTGTAATTTCGTAGCGAATCGCTACATATTGATATGGCTTACTCTGTTCGTTTAAGAATGGAACAATCGTTGTATCAACCCAATAATAAGTTCCATCTTTTGCTAAATTGCAAATTTCACCTTTCCAAACCTTCCCCGTCCCAATCGTTTGCCACATCTGTTTAAAAAAGTTCCGAGAATGATAACCGGAATTGATAATTCGATGGTCCTGACCCAAAAGTTCTTCCCGTGAATACTTGGAAATATGGCAAAATTGATCATTCACATATGTAATCATACCCCTTGAATCAGTGATCGCAACAATCGAAGATGCATCAAGGGCAAATTTATAATCTATCAGTTCATTTTTTGTTTGCTGAATTTCTCTATCCATTTCCATCCTCCGCATCACAAAACGTGCTCTTTTAAAAATTGCTCCAAGGATAGCGCAGCTTCCTTTACCTGATCCTGCTCCGCTTCATTAAAAGAATAGCTCTCTCGTTTTCCCACGAGCAATACTCCTTTAGGAACAGAATGAAAAAATAAAGGAACCGCATAAGAGGACACCAGTTTTTCAGCAAGTGCGATAGGATAATCGGTCACTTTTCCTAAAATATCCTGTGGAAAGTTTGTCATCATCATCGGGCTGCCACTTGAAATCACTTTCCCGGCAATTCCTTTTCCGAAACGGACCGTTATTCGTTGGTACTTATCATTTAAATTGCCCGCTGCATAAAGCCACCTGACGTCAGGTCCAGATTCATTTTGGAATGCAAGAGCGACAAAATCGCTATTCACTTCAGTCATCAATTTATTACATAAGTCCGTAACTGCTTCCAAATCCTTTATTTCTTTCATCAGAGGCAATTCTCCTTAAATACCATAACCTAATAACCCCTTTTTAACGGCATATTCCACTAACTCAGGCCGGGTTTTCATTTGCAGTTTTTCCATCAGGTTTCCTTTATGAGTTTCAACCGTTTTCACACTAATCACTAGCTGCTCCGCTATTTCCTTGTTGGAATAACCTTTCGCTATTAATGTTAAAACCTCTTTTTCACGATCGGATAAAAGATTATAGGTATCACTGCCATCTTGTTTAAGGCTGCCCAAATATTCTTCCATTAACCTTTTCTGTGCTGATGGATGAAGATAGGCATCGCCAGCAGCAACGGACTCGATCGCCGCCATTAATTCATCATGCGGTGCACTTTTTAAAATACAGCCTGATGCTCCGCCTTGAATGGCACGGAATAAGTATTCCTCATCATCATGCATCGTAAGTATTAATATATTTATTTTAGGTTTTAACTTCTTCAATTCTGTCGTTGCCGACAGACCATCTTTTCCATGCGGCATGCTCAAGTCCATAACCACAACATCCGGTTCGAGCTTTACAGCTTTTTTAATTCCTTCATTTCCTTCAGAGGCCTCCCCGACAACTTCCATTTCGGGATTAGTTTGAAGGAGCATTCTTAAGCCGCTTCTAACAACAGCATGGTCATCAACCAATAGGATTTTTATCAATTCTTTACTCTCCTTTAATTCTATATCGGCAGAGATAGTTCAATAGATGTACCTTCCCCTATTTTAGATGATATGGTGCAGTGTCCGCCAGTTAGAAGCATTCTTTCTTTCATGGCTGCAAGACCCGGTGAATGATAAGCGTCTTCCTGTTCCAAAAGCTGAAATCCTCTACCGAAATCGTGTATTGATATCTTTAAATCATGAATGTTCCAGACAAAATTCATTTTTACATTAGATGTATCCGCATATTTCGCAATATTTGTAAGTGCCTCCTGGCAGACACGGAAAATAGCGATTCTATTTCTTTCAGGAATCGTTTTTTCCTCACCCGTCGACTCCAAATCGACTAATATGCCAAATGTCGAAGTATATAGTTTAATATAGCTTTTCATTGCGGGAAGTAAACCGAGAGTTGTTAAGGAAGGTGGATGCAGTTCAACTGAAAGCAGCCTTATTTCCTGAATCGTCTTTTCAATCAGCATTTCCATTTCGCGTACATAATTTTTCATGTGAGGTTCTTTGGCTGTTGATTCAACAAACTGCAAGCCTGTTAAAATACTGTACAGATTTTGGCCGACACCTTCGTGCAGTTCTAATGCAATTCGTTTTATTTCCTCTTCTTGAGAATGAATGATATAGGAGCTAATCTGCTGCTTTGCATGTAAATTCTCCAATTTTACACCACCTTATTTAAAAAAAAGCCAGGTTCTTAATTAAAAGACCTGAACCTTTTTTAGTGTCTAGTTCCAGCGCCCAGCGGCTAGTAGACTTCACTAAACGGGCACTTACGCTTTTTTTACTGTATATGTTAATCCACTTTCGGGGTCTGTTGCTGACCATTGATCTTCCGTCTCTGTTACACGACTTGCAAGCGGCACAGCGAGAAAATAAAAATCGTCAAAGTAAAATCGGATATGTGTTTCATCCGGGCAATATTGAACCTTCTTCACCGTTTTCTTCACAGCAGGTGCCTGGTCGCCACCCTCTTCGTCATGGATGATAATCTCCACAGATTCACCGGCAAAGCGCTTTACATCCTCTAATTTAATGGGTTCCACAGCTGTTACATCCTCTCTTAGCAGGATAGATGAACATTTTATATCCCTGCAGATACTCCCAAAACTTCTCACCTGCATGTTCCTCGATAAACTTAATCGTTTCTTCTTCTGAGCCCCAATCACTCATTCCCTTTATTTCAGCTACAACCATCTCGGCACCATCCATTGTTTTTTCTTCTAAAAACCAATTCAGCCGTTTTTTTTCAAAGGTATCTTTCAATAATTCATCAATTTCAGCTGCAAAACCGCCTGATTCCGGTCTTACAAAACAAAAATCAATATAGGTTTCACTAGTCATTGACATTCACACCTTTTTTATAAATAAGGAAGGCCACTGGAAATAAAATCACATTCACGACTGCAGCAATGATGGTGTTTGTGTAATTTTCATAAAAGTATTGATGAACCATATATTGTGTAAAAATAATGTTTAACATCAAAACAGCTAGAAGGAGTGCAACAGGAAGGTAACTACGCTTCATAACGTTTCACCCCCACGGCATAAACCGCACCGTTTTCTACCTTTACATGAATTTCAGGCAGCGGACGTCTTGGAGGCCCTGCGGTAGGCGCACCTGTTTCGACATCAAATTTCCCGTGATGACAAGGGCAAAGCATTTCTTGTTCGTCCTTTTTCCAAAATACTGGGCAGCGAAGATGGGTACATGCATTTTGATAGGCCACGTATTTTTCCTCGGAAAGGCGAATTAATATTGCGCTGTCATGCTCTCCAGGGAAAGCGAAATCAACCGCATCCCCAATCGGCAATGAACTAACATCAGTAATTTTCTGCTTCGGATATTTTTTATCCCCAAGGCCATTTAATTCTTTTGCCGCCAGCACTCCCCATGGAAGGGAGGATACCGCGAACACACCCGCTGCACCAACAAGTGTTTTCATGAATCCTCGGCGGTCTAATTTTCTTTCATTGTTGCGATTTATATTATGTGTATAGTTATCTTCATTGAACGGGATTTTATTATTTTTATCTGACATCCTAATCCCTCCTAAAACAGTTTAGTGACGCCCTGAAGAATACCAGGGAGGTTCACTTTAACGTTAGTTTCGCCTTCTAAGTAAGGCATGCTTGTTACCCATTTACCATTATCTAAATTAAATTGCTTTTGTTTTGCTTCTATTTCTTCATCCGTTAACCATTGGAGTGTGTTTGATGGACATACACTTGCACACATTGGCGGAATGCCGTCCTTTGTACGGTCGATGCACAAATCACACTTATACATTAGATTCTGCTCTGTATCAAACTTCGGTATACCATACGGGCAGGCAATCGTACAGTTTTGACAGCCAATACACTTCTCGACAAGTGCTGAAAGGACAGCACCTGTTTCATGAATTTGGATGGCCTGAGCAGGGCAGCTTCGTGCACAGGCCGGGTTCACGCAGTGAAGGCACATAAGAGGCATCGTTTGACGGTTAACAAGCGGGTTAACATCGTAAACATAGTTACGGTTACGTTCCTCATGCCCTCCGCACTGTGTACAAGCCGCCAAACAAGAGCGGCATCCTATACAGTTTTCAAGTTCTAAATAAAGCCTCTTTTTCATTTACTGCACCTTCTTCATTTCTAATTTTTCAATCTGCGCGGCACACGCCTTAAATTCCGGCATCCGTGACATTGGGTCAAGTGCGGCAATCGTTAAGAGATTAATAGATTTGTCATGACCAAAATGGTATGGCACAAATACAGTATCTTTCCGGATGGCTTCAGTAATTTTCACTTTATATTCCGCTTCGCCTCTGCGTGTATAAAGGCGGACATATTCTTCATGTTCAATATTGTATTTCGCCGCTGTTTCAGGATGTACTTCCACATATGGCTCTGGGCACATGTCACGTAAAAATTGAATCCGGCGAGTTTGGTTCCCCGATAAATAATGATAAACGACACGTCCGGTTGTTAAGCGCAATGGATACTCCGCATCAGGCTCTTCTGCCGGCGGGCGGTATGGAAGGGCGCAAATTTTTGCCTTTCCATCTGGATGATAGAATTTTTTATCCAAAAACATATGTGGTGTTCCTTCGTCGTTTTCATCCTTACAAGGCCAGAAGACACCATCTTGTTTGTCGATTTTATCCCATGTTGCACCATAGTAATCGGCATAACCGCCTTTTGATGCTAAGCGGAACTCATCCGCCACATCTCTCGCTGTTTTTAAATGGGAGAAGTACTTTCCTCTGCCAAGGTATTCTGCAAGCTCCGCTTGAATCTGCCAATCAGGCTTTGATTCACCAAGTGGCTCTTGGGCTTTATTGATCTTTATAATCCGACCTTCTAAATTTGTTACGGTTCCTTCATCTTCTGACCAAGTAACCGTTGGAAGCACAACATCAGCAAATTCTGCTGATTCTGATAGATAGAAGTCTGCACAAACCATGAAATCCAAGCCCTTCATAGCTTTACGGACAAAGTTTAAGTTTGGTGCAGATACAGCAGGATTCGAACAAAGCAAGTACATACTGCGAATCACTTTCTGCTCCATTAATTCAAACATTTCATAAGCTGAAACACCCGGCTGCGGCATTTCTTCTGGAGTAATTCCCCAAACCTGACATACTTCTTCAACATGCTTAGGATTCGTAATTTTACGGTAGCCTGGAAGTAAGTCTGACTTCTGACCATGTTCCCGACCACCTTGACCATTTCCTTGTCCTGTAAAAGTGGCAACCCCTGATTTTGGACGGCCAATTTTTCCAGTTACTAAAGCCATGTTTGTGTAAGCCGATACGTTGTCGACTCCTTTATGCTGCTGCTCAATCCCACGGGCAAACATCACAACAGCATTTGGTGCTTTTCCGTAAATTTCAGCAGCTCGAATGATCTTTTCAGGTGCGACTCCTGTAATTTCACTTGTATATTCCGGAGTGAATTCTTTCACCAATTCTTTTGTTTCTTCAAAGCCATTTGTATGATTGTTAACAAATTCTTCATCGGCATAGCCGTTTTGAATTAAAAGATTTAAAATGCCATTTGCAAGAGCTAGATCTGTTCCTGGTCTTAAATCTAAATGAACATCTGCTCTTCTGGCTATTGGGGTTTCTCGCGGATCGGCAACGATTAAGTATCCGCCTCTTTCCTGAACTGCCCAAACACGGAACATGGAAGTTGGATGGCATTCGGCAGTGTTGCTTCCCGCAATAAATAAACAATCTGTTTCATGAAGATCTGTCCAAGGTAATGTCGAACCACGGTCAACACCGAATGAACGAAGGAAACCACCTGCGGCACTTGACATACAGAATCTGCCGTTATAATCGATATAGCGTGTTTGCAGTGCGACACGTGCAAACTTACCTGTTAAATAGCATTTTTCGTTTGTCATCGATACACCACTGAAGACAGACAATGTATCTTTCCCGTATTTCTCTTGAAGTTCAGTAAACTTTTTCGCAATTAATTCATAAGCTTCTTCCCATGAAGCTTCGCGGAAGCCTTCTTTCGTCCCTTTAAGGGAGGCATCATCGCGAATTAACGGTTTTAATAAGCGATCATCATGGTTTGTTTGCTGGTAAGCAGTAACCCCTTTGGGACACATTTTTCCGACAGTAACCGGCCAGTCATAACGAGGTTCTACCCCGATAATTTTATTTGTTTTTGTATTCACACGTAGATTCATCCCACATTGCATGCCGCAGTAGCTGCAGTGTGTTTTAATAAGCGTCTCATTTGGGTGACGTACATTTTCGATTTCTTTAAAAAACTTATCCCTTTGCATTCTGGTTTGCCTCCTTGACTTTCACTTGATGCGTCGCGAATCCTGAGAATCTAGAAATCCGGTATTTTCTACGGCACGGCAGACATAATTCTGCGAGATTAAAGCCATCTTGCATATTGAATTCAATCTCATTGACGCCCAACACTTGAATAACATCGTTGGTTTGTTCTACTGATACAAAATGTTCTCCGCACACCTTACATTCTTTCATATGTTGTTCCCCATAATGTTCACGGTAGTTTCTTGCAAAAACGCTCATTGGCCGGAAAGGGATATGGGCAAGCTTTCCGAATGGCAGATAGATAAGTGTCACGATTACGGAAAATTGATGGATCAATGACATTTGCGGCTGCATCCAGCCATGTAAAACAACGTTTTGAAACGTTAATAAAAGTCCAGTAATTGAAATGAATAATAAAAGGTAAAGCGGTAAAAAATCGTACATAAATTTTTGCTCTGCTCTAGCCTGCATATTTTTCAAGCGGCGGTAAAGCGCCATGCAAACGCCAGCTGTAACCATGATTGCAGCAATGTTAAGGGCATTGTAAGATAACCATGCGATAATGCCATCGGCTTTTACTTGCATGATGTTCATTCCAAATAACACGATTGTATAGTAGCCATTGTCTTCCATCGTAAAATACATCCAGCTGAATACGAGCGGGAAAGTAACTAAGCACGCTAGGACGCAGCCCCAGCCAATTAAAATATGCTGAACCCAGCGGTAAAGTCCACGATTACGGATAAAATCGTAAATCGCTAAATGATTGACAGCCGTTTTAGGTGTGCTTTTTTTAAAAAGCAACTTAAAGCCCTTTTTGATAAAAAGTTTAGTTGGCGGTCTTTCGCCCCAGGCAATAAAGCGGTAGAAGAAACCGCCGATAAACACAATTGTTCCTACCATATATCCATATAGATTCAAATCGACATGTGTAAACATTCTTGTTCCGATAAACGTTAAGATCAGTAGTCCGACAACCGTTAGAAACATTGACTTCGCAAAATGGGATGCAAACGCATCATTAACTGAGCTTCCCGGTTTTTTAGGTATTGAAGTATTGGCCTGCATTTCATGCTCCTCCTCAAAAAAAATAACACTTCCTTTTTCTTACCCTTATTGTAAGAAAAATAGACGTGTTATCTATATAGGGGAACTCCCCCATCCTAGGGGGAAAAAACCCTGAGAAAAATCATTTTAGACAAAGGTTTGTCACAATTAGAAAAGCGCAAGCGCCCTGTTCAGCGGCGTATGGCCTGGAGCACTCCAACTGAGATAAAGGAAACACGAAGAGCCGGAGGCGATTCGATGTTGACTTATCGTAGGGCGGAGAGCGAAGGACACTAGCCGCTAGGGCGCTGGAGCTAGACAGTAATCAAAGTTCAAAAGCTAAGCCTTGCGGTATTTTTTTCTCCAAGAGTACAACAATAACAGCAAGAAAAGGCTAATCTGTAGTGAGAATATCACTGCATCCCAGAAAACAAGGCTTGTTGGTGATTCCATAAACCCTGGAAGCAGTATATGCCCTGCATGTAATATTTCCGGAATATAAAATTTTGCATATAAAACTATAGTTACTAGTACACCAATAACATAGAAGATGGAATATAAGAAGATCGTCTTTCGTTCGCTTTCAAATTCAACTTCGTCCAAGGGGTTTTTTTTAAGAAACGGAAACCATTTCCGAATGGTCTGGTTTGCATTTTCCATTAGATTGTAACAACCAGAAAGACTTTCAAAGACAAAATATAAATCTGTCTTCATATAAATACAGCATTGAAAGGCAACTCTCATAAAAATATCAAAAATGGCTAAACTTGTTAACCCCAGGGTGAAGTCATTTTGAAAAGTTAATTGACAAACTAGGACACTAAACAGGACTACCATATCGAAACAAAGGCCAGCTAAAAATAATACATTTCGATCTTTAGCCGCAAGTTTCCAACTCGCTGCCATATCCGTTTCGAAAACAACAAAAAACATTCGATGGCCAATCTCCAGCTTTGTCGGTAGGTTATAAGCTCTCATGGCCAAAATATGACCAAATTCATGGATGAGAACAAGTAAAAACGAGAATGTCATCCATAAGATTACATTTAGCATCATGATTTCGGAAACAAATATATCTTCATAATGGGGAAATAAGTTCGGCTTGACAATAAATAGGATTAAATTTGTAACGAATAAAATAATATAGAAAAAATAGGTAAACTTATTAAAGAAGAATCTTCCTATCCTAGGTGAGAGCCATTGAAAGTTGTTATCTTCCTTTTCAAGGATCTTTTTTTCAATCTTGATTCCATTAATTGCTTCAATTAGTTTCAATTCAAGTAATTGATTTGCAAAATCTAGTAGATTCACCTCTTCATCAGGATATTTTCCCTTTAGTTTTCTTTCTATCTCACCTAGTTGGTTCCCCTGATTGATCATATTAATCGCATCAATACAAACTGTTGGCATCTCATAAAATTCATCAGCAGCTATATCTTCAACAATATAATGTTTCTTATCTTTGCGAATCTCGATAGGAACTAGCAATAACGTTGAATTGAGTGTAAGGCTCATGTTAACACCCTTTATCTTGTAATTTATTAAAAATAAAGAAGGATGCGTAGCATTTGCTAGCATCCTTCATTCCTATGGTCTCACTCCTAAATAAGGACACCACCAACATGTTGTCTTAACTTTTTTAAGCTTACGGATTTTCATAACTCCACCTCCTTTGGGAACTCCCATTGTTTTGTCCATTGATATTTCTTATGAAATTCGACCCAAGTAGGGAATATTTTTTTAAATTCCTCTACTAATATTGGGTCGAATTGGGAACCCTGACCTTCAACAATACGTTTATAAGCTTCTTCAACCGGCATCGCAGATCGATAGGATCTGGAAGATGTCATTGCATCAAAAGCATCCGCAACAGCAGCCACTCTTGCAAGAAAAGGGATTTCTTCGCCCTTAAATTGATCAGGATAACCTTTCCCATCCCACCGTTCATGATGAGAACGAATGACACAAATACAATCCTTTATGCCCTCAACATTTTTTACTGCTTCTGCACCTACACCAGGGTGCGACTTGATTATTTCAAATTCTTCTTTTGTAAGCTTCCCTGGTTTCATCAAAATAGAATCGGGTATATGGACTTTACCAATATCATGTAATAAGCATGCGTAATAAAAAGACTTTTGTTCTTCTTTTGAGAATTTACCCAGCTTTTGAACTAATAATAAAGCATAGCTAGCTACACGTTCACTATGACCTCTAGTATAAGGGTCCTTTAGTTCTAATGTGGCTATAACGCCCTTCACAATCCCTTCCAATTGATTATCATAGGAAGTACTAATAGAACGAACATATCCCTGGAAGCGGCTTAATAAAAAGAATGCCATAATAGATAAAATAATGATTAAGACAATAGGCATAATTACATAAGATGTATTTAAAACAATACCCGTTAATAGGTATTTTGCTTCCATAC
Source organism: Bacillus sp. S3 (assembly GCF_005154805.1). GTDB lineage: Bacteria > Bacillota > Bacilli > Bacillales > Cytobacillaceae > Neobacillus. The sequence continues at coordinate 1,228,661 of NZ_CP039727.1, read as the reverse complement.
CTAGACTTACAATCCAAAAATAATTTGTATTAAGAAAAAGTGGTAAAGATAAAATCAAAAATACTTCTACCATATTTCCACTGAAATAGGAATCTCCCTTTCCAAAATAGGAGAGTATATCAGCAATACAACCTGTTAAAGCGTAACTAACAAAAAAAACGTATTTAATCCAATGTTGCTTCTTTACCTTACTTAAGTAATACATGATAGGAATCATTATTAATAATGCGATATAGTTAATATACCAATAATTGCTAGGTAGGCCACTTTTTTTATGAGTAATAAAGATTGGAGCTAAATAGTAATAAAAAATGTCATAACCAATCATAATAATGTAGAAAAATACTAGAAACCATTTCACTGTTTGTTTTTCTTCATGTGGTATCATAAATTCCTCCAAGTGTAACTATTACAACACCTTATTTTTACATTGTTTGTAAAACAGGGATGTGGTAATTTTAACACAATTTCGAATATTCCCAAGTAAAAGATTAATTTTTTTTACAAAATCTATTAAAATCCCGTATTCTTCTTCATTATATATCATTCAAACGACCCATGAAACACTATATATTGAAGATTTTTGTATAATTATAGAACTATTTATTTCTAAAAATTTCTTGTATTATAGGTAATGTTACATTCACTATTGTTCCTTTATCAGGTTGGCTTGCAATTTCCATGTAACCTTTGTGGTCCTCAATAATTTGATTTGACACCATTAAACCAAGTCCGGTACCATCTTTTTTTGTAGTAAAAAAGGGTACTTTAAGGTTGGCAATAAGGTCGTCAGCAATGCCGCACCCTTCATCTTCAATAGAAATTAATATTTCTCGTTCTTTTAAAATATTCGCTTTGATATGAATCCTCCCGCCATTAGGCATGGATTCAACTGCATTCTTTATTAAATTAATAAACACTTGCTTCAGTTGTTTTTCATCACATTCAATCGGCGGCAATGGTCCTGCTATTTCCGTTTCTACAGTAACCCCTTGTCTCTCAGCCTGCTGGTTAGTAATCGATAAAGTATACGAAATAATTTCTTCAATACTTGCATTTTGAAATTTGATTTCTCTAGGTTTTCCCAGATACATTAAATCATTTACAATTGAATTTATTCGATCAATTTCTTGTATCATTATTGGATAAAAATCGTTACCATTTGGATTCCGTTCCTGTTGCAACTGTGTAAATCCTTTTAGTGATGATAGCGGATTACGAATTTCATGGCCTATAGCTGCAGCCATCTGGCCGATGACAGCAAGCTTTTCTTTTTGTCGAAGGTCTTCATGAACAGTAGTTAAGGAACTTATATAGGAATTAAATCTATTTAAGACAATAAATGCGACTGCCGCTAATATTGTCAGAACAACAATTGGGGGTATTACTTCTGGATTTTGCAGGATTAGTCCCATAAAAATATATTTTCCAATTATCCCAAATGAGACTGTCCAAAAATATCGCTTATTTACAAATATCGGCGAAAAGAAAATAAATAATAAATCAACTATGTTCCCAGATGCAAATTGAAGTGAAGTTCCAAAATATCTAATAAGGTTATCAATTATATCAATTACGATATAGCATGAAAGAAATATGAACTTAACACGATAAAGATTTCCCTTTTGAATGATATAAATAGAAATTGGTAATAGACAACCAACTAAAATAAAAATCCAATAACCAAGCCCATCCTTTAAAAAATCCTTATCACCAAATGATGAAAAATGGGGCAAAAACAAATACCAAATGATATCAAATGAAAAATAAAATATATAAAACAACCACAAAAAAAGCTTTATCGCCTTTTTCTCTTCATATATTAATTTAGGACTATTGTTGCTTTCCTTCATGAGAGTGACTCCTTAACCTAGTTCTGCTAACAAATAATCTGAAAACTTTTTAAAAATATTCTCTCCTACCATATTACCATCTTTTGAGGAAATAGATGACATTAAATATGAAAAAACTATGATTTTCGACACATTTCGCTAAATTTCATCAGATACAAGACTCCCAAAAAAATAAGAAGACCACCAAGGTCTTCCACAGCCAGCGACTATTTTTGGTAAAAGGGATTTATTTGTACGGAAATCCACTCCGAGGTTTGTTCAAGCTGACCGGCCAATGAGAACAACAGATCCTCTCTTCCCCTTGCCGCCATAAATTGGACACCGCATGGAAGACCGCCTTCTGTTAGATGAATGGGGACCGTCATCGCAGGCTGGCCTGTTAGGTTTGCCAGCTGGGTGAAAGGAGTCCTTTTTAAATTATTTTCAGCAACTTGTTCTATTGTTCCCAGCTTTTTTAAAAGAGCCCCCAGTCCAAGTTTTCCCGTCACCTGCATAGCAAATTTTTCAGATTTACTTGGTTCAAGTTCGCCAATCTTAGCCGGCGGAAATGCAGTAGTCGGTGTTAAATAAAAATCATATGTTTCGTGAAATTGTTCCATTGCAATTGCTGCTTTGTCCCATTCTCTAATACTCAATACAAAGGATTCTGCTGATGTAGCCTTTCCAACTAAACCTAATATCCACGTAGCCGGCTCCACGTCACTCATGACTGCTTTCCGTCCGAGAACGTCTTCAAGTGCAGAGATAGACGCTGCCACCTCGCCAAAATACATCGTTAAATAGCTTTGTGCTATTCTCCTGCCATCTACAGGGGAAGCCGCCTCAACAACATGATGTCCCATTGATTCTAAAAGCTTTGCTGCTTTAAGGACGGCCTGCTTACATTCATGATGTACCTCCGTTCCAAGCGGTGATTCCAGAGAAAAAGCGATGGTACACTTTTTATTAGAATGGGTTTGGCTTTGTTGGAGATAGGAGCCATTGAAAGGCGGTACATAGAAAGCTGCAGTTTTTTCATACATACTTATTTCATCTAGCATTGCCGCACTATCTCTTACCGATCGTGACAAAATATGATCAACAGAAGCCCCTTGCCAAAGCCTGCCGTGACTCGGCCCAACAGGTGTTCGTCCTCTGGTCGGCTTCAAACCAAATAGTCCGCAATAGGCTCCTGGAATCCGAATGGAACCACCGCCGTCATTTGCCCCGGCAATCGGGACCATTCCGCTTGAAACTGCGGCAGCCGACCCACCGCTAGAACCACCTGGAGTATGGTTAAGGTTCCACGGATTTCTAGTTGGACCGTAAAAAACTGGTTCAGTAATTCCCATTAACGCAAACTCAGGAACGTTAGTTTGGCCTAGAAACAGTGCCCCCGTTAAGCGTACCTGTTTGACATATTCAGAATCGGCTTTTGCCACATAGCTTTGGTATGCCTTAGAGCCAGAGGTAATCTTTTCTCCTGCTACTTCTTGGACGATGTCCTTTAGGAGCATCGGTACACCTGCAAAGGTACCGTTCAAATCAATCGTTTCTGCTTCATTTTCTACCTTTTCATGGAAATGACGAATGACAGCATTTAGCTTTGGATTATGCTGTTCAATCATTTTCATTGCTTCTGCGGCGACTTCTTTTGGTTGCAGCTCCTTCTTTTTCATTAATTCCGCAAGCCCAATCCCATCATAATCTTTATAAACAAAGCCATCCATCCTATCTCATCCCCTCAGTGGATTTTTTAAATACTACTTCTATTAACGAATAAGTTATTCCTTGTTTAGAATAAAAATTGCTGTTGATAACAAAATACTTATAACCTATTGACATCCAACAAAAAAACCTTTAATATTAATATTTGTGCTTCACATTAAAGTAACTTGTAATATATAGAGATAACGCAATGTAGGAATTTTTTTCTGGCATTCTGCTTATGTTTTAAGATAAAAACTTATTCACACTGGATCGGCTTCGGAGCCGTTAGGATGTAAGAGAGGTAGGGCTTACGTCGTTTAGGTATAAAACCATCAGGTGGAAGAATAACCGCGGCAAACTTGTTTTTATTAACAATTACAATAAAGTAAATTTTTACCTTGCGATGGATGAATGATAAAGACAACCATTCACAAGTTACGATCTGGATTCTACTTGAATCAAAAGCTAAGAAGGCAGAGGAATCGTTTATTCCTCTGCCTTCGCCCATTTCATTATATTTTTAATAATTTATTTTTCTATAACAATCGCTTGCTTGCCCATTTGCTCCCATGCCTTAATAAAATTCTCACGGTTTACTTTTTTGTTCTTCTCTCCATAGGGATCATTTACATAAATATAGCTTTCATCGTATCCGGTAATAGCCACACTATGCTCACTAAAAGTAATATCGATTTTCCCCTGCGGTGTATCCCACGTTTGGAATACAGAAACTGGGGTAAAATTTGAAGTGGTAATAATCCACACCGGCAGCCCCTGCCCCACTTTTTTTAGTATATCTGTAAACGAGCTATTCGTTAGATTTATGGCTTTATCACCAACATATTTCTGAGCCAATTCAAATACCGGCCCGTTGTAAACTCCAAGACCCGGGCCATTTGCCATATCCCCAACAAATCCGTCGTTGGGATTTCCCTTTTTTCCATTACCATAGTTAAACGGGACTGTTTTTATTTTTTCAGCCAGCTCGTTCTTTGTCACATTTACCCCATGATAGTTAAGAATCATCGCCAAGCTCGTTACCTCACAGCCGTTGTACAATTTGGGTCGATCCATCTGATTCAATAATGGCACATCCAGCAGCATATGATCGGGAAATGCTGGTTCTAGAATAGGTTTTGGGGCTTCCCCTGAAGGTTTAACTTCATCCGAAAGTACGGCATCGTTTACTTTTTGCACTTTTCCGTTAAGTTGAGTAACAACTTCATTTGTCTTGGTTTGGACCGATTCCTTTATTTGAACAACCGTCTGCCAGTTAAATCTGCCTGCAACAATTGTTTTTGCTCCAATAAATGATATAAATAAAATAATTATGATCGTCAACAATTTTTTCATAGATATGTATACCATTCCTTGTAGTATATTTGCAGGATACTATTAATATCCTATTATATAATCATATCAAACAGGATGAAAGGAAAATGATTACCAAATCAGACTACTTGTTTTTCCTTAATATATTCTTAAGAAAAAACCTCTTTTAGCGTTTAACTAAAAGAGGTTTTTTTGTTCGGACCTTATTTTGATTAATTTTTCGGATCACTTGATTGATGACTTCTGAAAAGACTAGCCCGAAGGCAATTGAGCCGGCAATCATGAATACTTTTGCTGCCATTGCTAATGCCGCAATGTAGTCATTTACGACAAAGTGGCGCATGGCATTATAGGCCATACCGCCCGGAACCAGTGGAATGATCCCCGCGACACTGAAAATTATCACGGGCTTTTTATAAAACTTTGCCAGTTCCTGGCTAAGAACAGCAATAAATATCGTGGCTGCCAATGTAGCCAAAATCGGATTATCAAAAAAACCTTCAAGCAGATAATAAACCATCCATCCGCCCATGCCAATCAGGCCGCATTTCAATAATGTTTTTTTCGGCGCATTAAAAATAATGCCAAATGCACTTGTTGCAATAAAGCTTGTTATCATCTGGGCCAAGATTTCCACTTTACACCCGCCTCACCTTCACAAAAACGATACGACAACTGCAATTCCCGCACCAATGGCGAAGGCCGTCAAAAATGCTTCTGCTCCCTTTGACAAACCCGATACCAAATGTCCCGCCATTAAATCTCTAATTGCATTTGTTAATAAAAGACCAGGTACCAATGACATGACTGAACCAATAATTATTTTATCTACCTGCTGTCCAATCCCTACTTTTACAAATAATAAAGAAAGTAAACCGATGACAAAGGCGGCCAAAAACTCTGAGAAAAATTTGATGGGAACAAAACGGTGGAAGTGGACAAAACTATAGTACCCTGCCCCGCCTGCTATCATGGCCGGGATAAAGTCTCCCCAACTTCCTTTAAACATAATCATGAAGCATCCGCTCGCAATTGAGGCTGCTGCTACTTGATACTTAAGTGGAAAGGTAACATTTAAGGAGTCCATTTCCCTTAACTGTTCCCAGGCATCCTTTAGATTTACTTCCCCGCTGCTAATACTTCTGGATAGGCTATTAACCATAGCGACCTTCTTTAGGTCTGTAGAACGCTCAAAGATTCGGATAAGCTTTGTCCTTGTCGGTCCTGTACTTTCCGCCGAAAAAATAATTCCTGTCGGCGTTACATAACTATGAGAGTTTTCAACTCCGTAAGAGGCGGCAATCCGCATCATTGTATCTTCAACCCGGTATGTTTCCCCGCCGCTTTGCAGCATAATTTTCCCCGCGAGCAGGCAAACCTCCATCACATCGGATGTCTTTTCAACTTGATTTCCCATCAATTATTCACCACATATTTTAACATTTGTTACTTAGTTTAAATCAAAACAAGCCTACGAAGCAATTTTTAATCACATGTTTTTAGAAACTACAAATAGTAGATATTACTTTATAATTGGTGGAAATTTCGTTATGATAATATTTAGCATCCCGAAATATATTGCAGAAAGGAGTGTTTTGGGAGTGACTCAGCAGGAAAGTGCAAAACGAAATTTGATGATTATGTGGTTTGCAAACTTCTTTGTTTCCGGGAGTATGACAATGGTTTTACCGTTCATTTCCCTATACATCGAGACGTTTGGAAAGTTTTCCGAAAAATACGTCCAGCATTGGTCTGGTTTAACATTTGGGGTTACCTTTGTTTCTGCCTTCCTTTTCTCGCCTATTTGGGGTAGAATTGGCGACCGCTATGGCAGAAAGAAAATCCTCATCTTTTCTGGTCTAGGGATGGCTTTATCCATTTTTCTTATGGGCTTTGTCCAATCAGTCTGGCAATTATTTATTCTCCGCTTTTTCATGGGATTTTTCTCAGGCTTTATCTCAATGTCACAAGCCTTCATCTCCACACAAACACCCAAACAAATTGCCGGACGTGTCCTTGGAACGCTGCAAACAGGAAGCATTACCGGTTCATTATTTGGCCCGATGCTCGGAGGCGTATTAGCTGATTCGCTGGGCTATGCTACCACCTTTAAATGGACGGCCATATCCATTTTCATTTCTGCTTTACTTGTAATCGAAACCAAGGAATTTCAATTGGAATTACAAAAGGGATCAAAATCACATTATTCCAGTAAAGAAGTCCTGCATCATATTGTCCGGAACCCCATTTTGTTAACCGTACTGCTTATCTCCGCCCTTGTTCAAATTGCTCACTTCAGTATTCAACCGATTCTGTCCCTATTTGTTAGTGAATTGCATGGAACAACAAATATCGCCTTTTATTCCGGTATTGCTTTTTCCGCAGCTGGCCTAGGCAATCTTATGATGTCAAGAAGATGGGGAAAAATTGCAGATAGGGTCGGCTATGTAAAGATCCTAATCATTCTGCTTTTTTTGGCGGGAATTTTCTATCTGCCAGGTGCCGCAGTCACGAGCTTTTGGCAGCTTGTCATCATTCGCTTTACACTCGGTGTCACGATTGGCGGGATAATTCCAGTTCGGATTGCCTATATTCGCCAAGAAGCCCCAATCGCAATGCAAGGAGAAGTTCTTGGCTACAACACAAGCTTGCGATTCCTCGGAAACATTTTCGGTCCGATGTTAGGTGGATTTATTTCCGGTTCCTTCGGCTTTTCCGCGGTCTTTATCAGTACCAGCACCTTGTTAATCATAAGCGGAATGATTCTCTTTGTTTCCATGCACAGGCATCCAAAGCTAGTGAAGCATACAGTCTAATCGATAAGGGTTTAAAGTAAAAAAAACGGGTAATCCCCGTTTTTATTTTATAATTTGGTTTTTTCGTGCGCTGAAATCACCATCTTGATAATAGCTATTTTTCACTAAAATGTTAGGTCCGAGGCAGGAAACGGCTGGACAGTGGCAGCTTAATTCTTTGGCCAATGCTGATGATTGCCACGTTTCATAGGCAGTATTTAATTTCGTGGATTGGATATTTCCTAACGGCGGCGTATCTCCAAAATCGGTAACAATAATATCACCATTAAATATGTTGACATTCAAACGGGAACGTCCATCGGGGTCGTTCCTTACAGTTACATTCTTGCTGCGATAAAGTCTTTTTAACAGTTCTAAATCCTCCTGATTACTGCTGCAAGCATAGAATGGCAGCGTTCCAAATAACATCCATGCCTTTTCATTCCGAATATCCAGCAGGTGATGGATCGCCTTCCTGATTTCCGCCAACGACAAAGTTTCCAGATTACTAGCAAAATCACTTGGGTACATTGGGTGCACCTCATGACGGCCGCAGAGCATTTCATCAACGATTTGATGGTGGATATTTTCTAAATGCGGCAATGTCCGTTTGTTTAACATCGTTTCTGCGGATACCATCACACCGGCTTTGACAAGCTCGCGGCTGTTTTCTATCATTCTGGTAAAATATTTTTCTCGTTGTGCATAATCAGGCTTGCGCTCCATCCTTGCAAAGCCGCCCTCAACAAAGTCATTGACCGTTCCCCAGTTGTGGGAAATATGTAATACATCTAAATATGGAACAATTAACTCATACCTGGCTAACTCAAGGGTTAGGTTCGAGTTTATTTGTGTGCGGACCCCGCGTTCATGGGCATATTTCAAAATAGGGAACACATAATCTTTAACGGATGATAACGACAGCATTGGTTCCCCTCCAGTAATGCTCAGAGAACGGAGCGCCGGAACTTCTTCCAGTCTTTGTAGTAATAGTTCAAGCGGAAGTGAATTAGGATCCTTTGTCTGTAACGTATACCCAACGGCGCAATGCTCACAGCGCATATTACATAATGTTGTCGTCGTGAATTCAATGTTCGTAAGCTGGGGCTTTCCATATTCCTCTATATCCATATAAGCTTCCCATGGATCATATTGTGGTGTTATAGTTTTCATTTTTAACATACTAAACTCCTTGCAATTAGTCTTAACAAAACCTTTTTATTATAGCTGATTTTGGGTCAGATGTGCTAATTCAAAACGATTATCACATTCTATGTTACCTACTCTCGGTTTATATCTAACATACGAATTTTGCCTGACGCATACATATCCCACCGCTTTTCGTCAAAAAATAAATAGATGATAAAACGAATGTGGAAATGGTGGTTATGTGAAATGGAAATGCAGCCTTTAGGCGAAGCAGAAAAACTTGCTTTAAAAAAGGTGAAAATATTTAAGCAAAGCGTTCTTCGGTATATCCTAAGAGCGATGCTTGCCAGTATGTTTATCGGATTTGGGGTCATTGTTGCCTTTAAGACTGGGAACTTTTTTTACCTTGAACATTCCCCCTTTGCCTATCCGATGGCAGCATTCACGTTTGGAGCGGCTATCATTTTAATCGCCTATGGCGGCGGGGATTTGTTTACCGGAAATACGTTCTATTACACCTATGCCGCTCTTCGTAAAAAAATGGCCTGGATCGATGTTGTGAAGCTTTGGGTTTGCAGTTATGCCGGAAACATTTTAGGGGCTGCTGTATTTGCATTTATTATATTCACAACAGGACTTTATACCGAATCATCGGTTAATGGATTTTTACTTCATGTCGTGGAGATTAAAATGCAGGTGCCGACGACAGAGTTATTTTTCCGAGCCATTCTTTGTAATTGGCTTGTCTGCATGGCCTTCTTTTTGCCGATGGGGTTAAAGGGGGATGGACCGAAAATGTTTGCCATGATGCTATTTGTCTTTTGCTTCTTTATTTCCGGCTATGAGCATAGTATCGCCAATATGTGTACATTTGCAATAGCCTTAGTCTTAAACCATCCTGGGACCATTTCATGGGGCGGAGTAATCCATAATTTAGTACCAGTTACAATTGGCAACCTTATTGGCGGCTCTGTTTTTATGGCCATGATGTACTATTATGCTAATAAACCATTTTTGGATGAATATGAAAAAGAACAGGACTAGCTGACCTGTTCTTTTTATCGACAAAATTACCGGGGAAATATACACATGATTAGAGAGATATCGACAATAATAGAAACATTCATATAATAATAATTCTATTAATTATAAACAGCTGTCTTCTTGGGGTGGGGCCATTCTAATGACAGCATTTTTCATTTAAAAACCCAAATTGTCTTATATGCACCCTTCCAGCTAAAAATCGTAACAGCCACAAGCACGATAAAATATATCGGCACACCAAATGGAATCAATGTCGCGCCATAATGGATGCCGGTAAAGGCTGCAATACAGAGTGTTGCAAGAAATACTTTTAGTCCTCCGCTTTGTAAGGCATCCTCAAATGATTCTGAAAATGGCAATGTACCTTTAAGATAGTTCGAGCAAATAACCGTGAATAAAATAGCGGTCACAAAAATAACCAATAAATCATCAACGACTTTTCCCCCGAAAATTGTAATAAAGATAGTACATACAATCAAATAAACCGGCAAAAAGAGGTTCACAATAAACACTTTGAGGACTGAGCTGTATAATGGCGCCAGGTTTTGAATGGGTGCTGTTTGGTAAATCCATGCCCCTTTGTATTTCCCTGAGTATTTCAGCATGGCAATGGCATTCGGAATCATCAAGCAGCTAAAATAAACCGATAAATACCATTTACTTGAAACCAAATGGGCATAGGAATTCATTTGGATTTCATTAAACAAAAACACAAACGGGAAAACAAGTGATAATCCTAAGGCGGGATAGACCTTTAAGCGGAATTCTCTCTCATTTCGCATCATTTGGTCGGCAAAGCGAAAAAAGACCCTTTCTTCCCGACTTCGGCAAATCACCTTTGCAAGCCCAATTTTCCATTTCCGCTCCCTTTGTTTGCTTCCCCCACTGTTATTCGAAAGTTTTTGCAGATTTCTTTCAAAAGATGGCATCATCCGGCTATAGATACCGATGGAGACTAGCGGTATAACCAATGCCAATAGTGAAAAAGAAACTAGATAAAAGTCTGAACGGTGCTTTAAGACTAGCTCAAATGGCGAGCCAAACCAAATTGGCGGGATAAAAAATTGCCACCAGCTTGGTGTAAAAGAAATTTTCATATCGACAAAGCTAAAGGCTCTTGCTAATACCTGATAGCCAACGGCAATTGAAATCGATAATCCAATTTGTACGTAATTAATGATATCCTTCAGTTTTTCACCATCGAAAAACCGCAAAATGAAATAATAAATAATCGCCGTCAATACGACAATGAATAGATTGACTAAAATAAGTCCGATGATGAATAGGAGTAAAAATAAGATCCCATGTTTAAAGGTCCCAATCACTAATGGGATTGCGGTTAGCGCTGCCGTTAAAAGGACTAAGTAAATACAAATATGAATTGTTTTTGCCATATTTAATGTCTTTTTATCAACTGGCTTTGTCAGAAGAATCCCCTTATCTCTGACATCAAGCAGGACATTCGAAAAATCGGAAATCATTGATGTCATCACCAAAAACATGACAATCCCAAAAAGAATGCTCATTTGATAAATAAAGCTGCTTTCAAGCAGAACAAATGGAATGAGCATGAGGCTTAGCAGTACATACATACCTAATGATTTGATAAAGCCATTTTCTTCGGGTTTCTTCTTCTTTTTTGCCTGCTGGTTAAAGACGGTCGGAGTCCTTCTCCCATCCATAGTCAGTTTGACCGTCAATACTTTTCGCATAACAACGTAATTAATACCAAAGCGTTCAAAAATGCCGCGGAATAAATCGAGGAATCTCAGAGTTTGGAAATCTTTCATCTGTTACCCCTCTTGAACAATGGATACAAATTCCTCTGCTAAAACCCTATATTCATTAAAACCAGTCAGCTGATTAAAAATCTGCTCCAGTGTTCCTTCCTTATTTTGTTCCTTCAACTCAAGAAAACTGCCATCTGCGACAATTTTCCCATCATTAATGAGGATAATCCGGTTGCTTATTTTCTCAACGACATCCATGATATGCGACGAATAGAAAATGGTTTTACCCTGTGCCGCCAAAATGGACAGTATTTCTTTAAAAATCATCACGCTGTTAGCATCGAGACCACTTAACGGCTCATCTAAAAATAACAGATCCGGGTTATGTAATAAACTGGAGACAATCAGTACCTTTTGCCGCATTCCCTTAGAGTATGATGCAATTCGTGAGCGGTACACTTCCTCTAAGCCAAACACCTTCATCAACCTTTGCGCCTTTTCATCAGCTGCTTGAAAATCCATTCCGTATAATTCTCCGACAAAGGTTAAGTACTCCATTGCGGTGAGATTATCATAGAGCTCAGCTATTTCCGGGACATAGCCTATTTTCCGTTTATAGTCGATATTCGATTCCGAAACTTCTTTGCCAAAAATCTCTACCTTGCCGTAATAATCCCCTTCAATCCCGAGCAAAATCTTAATTGTCGTGCTTTTACCGGCGCCATTTGGCCCAATGTAACCGATAATTTGCCCGCGATAAACAGTTAAATTTATCCCTTTTAGGACATTGTTTATGCCATAATGCTTTTCTAAATCCTTGATCGATAATACGACATCGTTGATAATCATCACCTTCTAACTTAATTGATAGTTTAATATTAACATATTTTACCACAATCTCTAAAAATAAGAGTGACTGGGGGCGTGCAAGCTACTCCTCTACTTCTTTCTACTTAAATAATAAACATACACTTTTATCATAAAGTAATTAACTTCTTCTGGAAGGAGTTCCTTGATTGGTTTTAACCGTTCACGTCCGGCTTCTTCCACGGCCTTTTCTAACAGTGGCAGGTATTCACTTGGAATATGCCTGGAAAAGTCCACCTCCATACCTTGCTGAGCACATTGAAGTAAATGGTTTTCCACTGTGCTGACCGCAAGCTCGCGTTGTTCAGCAATTTCCTCAATCGATAGGTGCTTTTGATTTAATGTCAATGTCTCCAAATGCGATTCCCCAACCGCCGTTTTTTTAGCAGCCTTTTTCGATGCTGCCGATTCTGGTTGGATTTCGCTTCGATAATCCGGATTGGTTTCTAAAAAAGCACGGATGGCTTGAATGAATTCAAGTCCGTATTTCTTCAGCTTATGCTCCCCAACCCCGCTGACCTGTAAAAATTCTTCACTTGTTTTCGGAAGTCTTGCACACATGTCTTTAAGGGCAGCGTCTGAAAAAATAACGAATGGCGGTACTTTTTCCGTTTCGGCTATCCTTCTGCGGACATCCCGCAGCTCCTCAAATAACGGATCATTTTTCGATACTTGTTTAACTTTAACCGCTTCTCTTCGATAAACCTGCTCATTACCTAAAAGAACATCCTTTCCTTTCGGTGAAACATAAATCGTCGGAAATTGTCCTTGTTCAATCGCGAGTAACTCCTGTGAAATCAAAAACTCAATAAAATCGCTGACCTCTTTCGCACCTTGATCTTTCATGATTCCATAGGTCGTAAGCCGCTCAAAGCCCATCTCGATTACTTTTTTATTTTTCGATCCCGTTAACACCTGTGCAGTAATGTTTTTCCCAAAACGCTGCCCCATTCGAATCACACAGGACATCACCATTTGTGCTTCCTTCGTGACATCAATGCTTGCCCTGGAATCCAAACAGTTGCCGCATCTGCCACAAGCATCTGTGTCTGTTTCGCCAAAATAGTTTAAAATGAACTCCTGCAAGCAGTTTTCCGTATGGCAATAATCAGCCATCTGCTGCAGTTTCTCTAATTCCTGTGTCATCCGGCTCCTGTCACTGGATTGGTCAATTAAAAAGCGCTGCACCTGAACATCTTGCGGCGAATACAGCATAATACATTCACTGTCTAGCCCGTCCCGTCCGGCACGTCCAGCTTCCTGATAATAGCTCTCCATGTTTTTCGGCATCTGGTAGTGAACTACATAGCGGATATTACTCTTATCGATCCCCATCCCAAAGGCAGAGGTCGCAACCATAACGGATGCTTTATCTTCTAAAAATCGTTCTTGCTCACGAGCGCGGTCCACGTCACCCATGCCCGCGTGGTAGCGGGCAACATTGACGTTCTCTTTACGGAGCTTTTCATAAAGCTGATCAACATTCTTTCGAGTTGCTGCATAAATAATCCCCGCTTCCTGTTCATTCTTTTTTAGATAATCCAGGAGAAACCTTTGCCTGTCCTGCCCTTTGATCACCGAGAAAGATAGGTTTTCTCGCTCAAACCCTGTGATAATTGTATTTCTTTCATTAATATTTAACAGCTCGCAAATATCATCACGAACTCTCGGCGTTGCTGTTGCCGTTAAGGCAAGAACATTTGGCTGCTGCGGCAGACTATGAATCATTTGTTGAATATGACGGTAGCTTGGGCGGAAATCATGTCCCCACTGCGAGATACAGTGAGCTTCGTCGACGGCGACAAGTGGGATATCCATGTTTTTCAGGTCTTCTACAAATTCAAATGATTCTAATCTCTCTGGTGCTATGTATAAAAGCTTGTATTTCCCATGTTTTGCTTCATAGATCCGCTTATTTGCCTCGCTGTAACTTATCGAACTATTAATAAAAGTGGCTGGGATTCCCGCTTGAATGAGGGTATCTACCTGATCCTTCATTAAAGATATCAGTGGGGAAATAACAATCGTGGTACCCGGAAGGACAAGTGCAGGAATTTGATAACAGATGGATTTACCGCCTCCGGTCGGCATAACACAAATCGTATTATTGCCGGCTAATACCGAACGGATTGCCTGTTCTTGACCGTTACGGAAGGAGCTATAACCGAAATAGGAATTGAGTAGTGGGAGTGTTTTTTCAAACAAGATTGTTTCTCCTTTCATTTTGCAAAATTAACTACTTTCATTATACCGTTTTTCCTACTTAAATTTCGTCATTAAATAACGATATTTGTGGGAAAGTAACAATAAACATTTTGAAGGCGGCGTTCATCATGATGCGTTTAGTAATCCTTATGATTCCTTTTTTTATATGTATTTTTCTAAATAGCGGTTCCGTCGCTGCGAATCAATCACGAAAGGAAGCAAAGCTGGATGTGGCATGGCCTTTTTATAAAATAGAAAAAAACAATCACTATATGTACCTGCTTGGAACCATTCATATTGGGAAGGCAGAAATGTATCCCTTTCCTCGAAAAATAGAGCAAGCCCTTGCAAAATCGAAATTCCTTGTCACTGAAACATCGGCTTCTGACATAATGGACAAGAAAGAATTGTATTTATTAAAAGATGATGAGACTTTAGAGGATTATTTATCTGATGAGGCAATAGCCATTCTAAAGCAGCGGGCAAAAGAATATAACCTTGATTATTCTTTACTACAAAAATATCAATTTTGGTTTGTCATGGGATTATTTTTGAGTACAGGCTTTGATGATTTATCGTCAGAGTATGGAGTAGATCAAAAAATAGCGGAACTGGCGGAATTATATCATCTCACCCCTCAATACTTGGAAACACAAAATGAGCAAATTGAAGCTATGCGAAAAGTGTACACCGAGAAGGACGCCGATAGAGTGAGTAAGCAAATTCCTACATTCACAGAATCCAAACGGCAGCTAGAACAACTATATACAGAATATATCCAAGGAAGACAGTTTAACCATAATGAGTCGGTAGATGAATTTGAAAAGAAGCAAAATAAAATTCTTGTTGATGACAGAAATAAAATTTGGGTAAAAAAATTTGAATCGTATATAAGTAGTGGTGATATTTATTTTGTTGCTGTTGGCGTGGGGCACTTAGAAGGTGAAAATGGAATTTTGGCCTATTTTAAGCAAAATGGATACGATGTTAAGAAAGTCTTCGAATAAGTAATCTAACCGCTTGAGACCTAGTACAGGTTCAAGCGGTTTTGTTATTTTGGAAATGTGCAAACTCCTTTTCAAATCAGGATGTCATTTAATATTTCATCCCTATGCTCGCCTTTTTTTGGCGGAGGGGCAATCGTTCCCTGTTCAACGTCACTGTGCATTTTAACTTGATAATCTCCCCAAGAAGAAGCAAATATTATCTCCTTCTCTTTGAAATATGGGTTTTCGCTGAGTTCCCCTACCTCAAGAACCGGGGCCATGCAGCAATCTACTTTTTGCGCGATCTCCGTCCACTCATAGAAGGTTTTGCTTTTAAACAGGTCTGTCAGTTCTTGAAAAATTGGATTGGTATCCTCCGTTTTTGAAAAATGAGCTGCAAACCAGTCTTCACGTCCATGTGATTGGCAAAAATTCCGCCAAAACTTCGGCTCCAGTGCAGCCAAACTCATATACCTTCCATCCATCGTTTCATAGATGGCGTAAGAAATAATGCTTCCATTTAGGACATTTATGCCCGTTCCCTTACCCGTTTCCTTTTCAACCAATACATGATTCCCAAGCAACGATACCAGTTGATCTGTGATGGAAATTGAATGGTAATTACCTTTCCCGGTTAAAGACCTTGAAACAAGCCCTGCAAGAATCCGCTCATTTGCCGCATATCCCCCTAAATAATCAGCTAAAGTAATAGACGGATGAACAGGTTTACCCGTTTTATCTTTTAGCTGGGCTAAGACTCCGCTTAAGGCCATATAATTGAGGTCATGATTGCCGAGTTTGCTTAGAATGCCGCTTTGTCCATAGCCTGAAATGGAACAATAGACGATATCAGGTTTCACATTTCTTACGGCTTCATACCCGAGCCCGAGCTTCTCCATCACTCCAGGTCTGAAGCTTTCGATCACAACATCGGCGTTGGTAATTAGTTTTAAGGCCGTTTCCAAGCCTTCACTATTCTTCAAGTTAAGAGTGATGCTCTTTTTCTGCCGGTTGTTCGCTAGAAAAACAAGACCAGTTCCCTTCTGAGTAATTCCTGTATTCCGGGCAGGATCTCCTTCAGGGGGTTCCACTTTAATAATTTCTGCTCCCAATTCTGCAAGCCTCAATGTAGCAAAAGGGCCCGGAAGATAGTTAGTAAAATCAATGACTTTAATGCCTTTTAACATATTCAGAGACCTTTCATATCTGGGGAAAAAAGCTCCTCCAGCTGCTTACGAAGAACAAATTTTTGGATTTTGCCGCTGGCATTTCGCGGCAATGCTTCACAAAAAATATAGTTCCTCGGACGCTTATAGTTTGCCAGGCTATCACTATTTTTGCAGAAATCATCTAATTCTTGTTCGGTTATATTCGGATCTTTTTTTACAACAAAAGCGGAAACCGTTTCACCCCAGCGGTCATCCGGCTGGCCAACTATCGCAACGTCCAGAACACCCGGGTGTGCATGCAAAACATCTTCAACCTCACGCGGATAAATGTTTTCCCCGCCGCTGACGATCATGTCGTCAACACGGTCATTTACAAATAGGAATCCATCTTCATCGAGATAGCCGATGTCACCCGAATGGTACCAGCCTTTGTACAACGCGTTTTCAGTCGCTTCCTCACGATTAAAATAGCCAATCATCATGCATGGCCCTTGAACAATAATTTCACCTGTTTCGCCAGCCGGCATCATATCATCTGGATCAGATGGCCCATCTTCTCTGGTACGGACCACCCTAATATCATGACTAAGAGCTGCTTGCCCTGCAGAACCCGCTTTTCTTAGCTGATCATTTTCCGATAGAAAGGTAATAGCCGGCCCCATTTCCGTCATCCCATACGCTTGAATTAAAGAAATGCCTAAGCGATCATGCAAAGCATGGACGAGCGACGGAGCCATTGGAGCTGCACCATATAAACCAAGCTTCAAGCTTGAAAGGTCATATTGACTTAGATCTTCCTGAAGGAGCATGTTCCACATCGTTGGTGCGGCGAAAAACTTTGAGATTTTTTCCTGTTCAATCAATCCAAGGATGGCTTTTGGATTGAATTGGTGTAAAATGACATTCCTTGCCCCAACATGCACCCTTGGCAGGAAGGCACAATGAAGCTCGGCACAATGGAACATCGGGGCGGTCACGAGGCCAACATCCTCCGCTTCAAGCTTCTGCGCTGCATTACAGAGCACACTTTGGTCTACCATATTCCGGTGGCTATGCATGACCCCTTTAGGTCTGCCCGTTGTTCCGCTTGTATAAATAAAGGCATAGATGTCATTCTCGTTTACTTCCGCCTGAACCTCTTTTGTTGATGCTGAGGTAATTTTTTTGTGAAAGCTTGCCGCGTAATCAGGCTGATTTTCATCAATAAACCAGAAGGCGATTTTATCGAAGCGCTTGGAGATTGCTGACACGACGGGCTCTAAGGCTTTTTCAAAAAGAACAACCTTAGGGGCGGCATCGGCTAAAATATATGCCACTTCCTCAGGAGTGAGCCGGAAATTAATCGGATTAAAAATAGCACCGATTTTAGCACAGGCAAAAAAGGCAGTCCCCAATTCCTCGGTATTAAACATGAACGTGGAAACACGGTCGCCTTTCTTAACTCCTTCATTTAATAGTGCATTGGCGAGCCGGTTTACCTGTTCGTTCCATTCCTTGTAGGTGTAGCGGACATTTTTTCGAACATCATACAAAGCCTCTTTGTTTGGAAACCTTTTTACCGTTAAATTAAAGATTTTTCCAATTGTCGTGGTCATTTAAACGCCTCCATTAAGTATATTGGCAAGTTTCCCCATTTAATTTACGCATCCGGATGCATTATTTGCGAATCCAATTTATAACGACTAAGAGTTAATCTAACCGTTCAATAATTGTCGCGTTTGCCATACCGTGGCCTTCGCACATTGTTTGCAATCCGTATCGTCCTCTGGTGCGCTCGAGCTCATACATCATCGTTACCATTAAACGCGCACCGCTGCCGCCAAGAGGATGACCTAGAGCAATCGCACCGCCGTTGGGATTAAGTTTTGCCGGGTCAGCACCCGTATCTTTCAGCCAAGCAAGCGGTACCGGGGCAAAGGCTTCATTTACTTCAAATATATCAATAGCATCAATGGAGAGCCCTGACTTTTCGAGTGCTTTCCGCGTTGCGGGAATCGGTCCTGTCAGCATCAAGGTTGGATCGGAGCCAACGACTACACGTGTATGAACACGGAACCGCGGCTTTAGGCCAAGCTCTTCTGCTTTCTCGCGGGACATGAGTAATAAGGCGGCTGCTCCGTCACTAATTTGACTAGAGTTTCCGGCATGAATGACACCATCCTCTTTGAAGGATGTCTTCAAACCTGCCAATGCTTCAAGTGAAGTCCCCTTTCTTGGACCGGAATCATCTTTGACGGTAACTGTGGCTCCGTCCGGAAGCGTTACTTCAAGCGGAAAAATTTCTCTAGCAAAATACCCTTCATCCTGCGCCTTTAATGCCTTTTGGTGACTTTCGAGTGAAAATTGATCGAGTTGTTCCCGAGTAAAACCATAGTTTTCGGCAATCCGCTCAGCAGATAATCCCTGATGAATCATTTCGTACTTAGATCTTAAATTCGGACTAAAAGTGTCCTCGGCCCCCTTATAGTTAGAGCCCATCGGCACACGTGACATGCTTTCCACACCGCCGGCAATTACGACATCCATATCGCCGGCAAGAATTGCTTGTGCAGCAAAGTGAACAGCTTGCTGGCTTGAACCGCATTGGCGGTCAATCGTGGTGCCTGGCACCTCAATTGGGAATCCAGCGATTAAAGCAGCAACCCTGGCAATATCCCCAGCTTGTTCCCCTGATTGGGTCACACAGCCTAAAATGACATCATCGATTATTGCTGGATCGATACCTGCACGGTTTACCAGCTCTTTTAATGTTAAACCAGCCAAATCATCCGGTCGGATCTCCTTCAAAAGACCATTTCTTCTCCCTACAGGGGTCCGAACCCCTTCAACAATGACAACTTCCCGCATATACAACTTCCTTTCTATAAACCTAGATTTTTCGCAATGATCGTCTTCATGATCTCATTTGTTCCGGCATAAATGCTCGAGACAGGAATATCGCGGAATCGTCTCGCAATTTCGTATTCCTCCATATAGCCGTATCCGCCATGGAGCTGCATACATTCCGCCGCAATCTTCTTTGCAATATCTGTCAACTTCCATTTTGCCATCGACACCTTCGTCACGACGTTTTTCCCTTCAATATGCTCGGCAATTAACTGATCCAAGAATACCCTGCCCATTTCAATCTCGGTTGCCATCTCAACAATTTTAAACTGAGTATTTTGGAATTGGCTTACGGGTTTTCCAAACGCTTCCCGGCTTTTCACGTAATCGATGGTCATTTTCAGCATCACTTCCGATGCCGTTTGTGCTCCAATTGCAACAAGAAGCCGCTCCTGTTGGAGTTTTTCCATTAAATAGAGGAAGCCCTTGCCTTCTTCGCCAAGCAGATTTTCCTTTGGAACCCGGCAGTCTTCAAAAATCAATTCCGCTGTATCCTGACAATGAAGCCCAACCTTGTTCAACTTTCTACCTCTAGAGAATCCAGGTGTATCCCGTTCAATTAAGATAAGACTAACCCCCTTATGCTTCGGTACTGCCTGGGGGTCGGTTTTAACCGCGACCAAAACAAGGTCAGATTGAATCCCATTCGTGATAAACGTCTTTTGTCCGTTGACGATATAATGGTCACCTTCAAGCTTGGCGGTTGTTTTAATATTTGCAAGATCAGAGCCTGTGCCTGGTTCCGTCATGGCAATTGCGGTAATAATTTCACCAGTGACACATTTCGGCAGCCAGCGCTGCTTCTGTTCCTCACTGCCGTATGTGGTGATGTATGGCACCACAATGTCGTTATGAAGCCCGATACCAATTAGTCCTGACCCGACGCGCTCTAGCTCCTCATTTATAACAACTGCAAAACCCCAATCTACTTCACTGCCGCCATATTTTTCATCGATATCAGGGCATAGAAAGCCCTGCTCCCCCATCTTCTGCCAAAAAGACCGAGGAATCATCCGGTCTTCTTCCCATTGCTCATAAAAGGGATATGCTTCTTTTTCTAAAAACTTTCTTAACGATTGGCGAAAAATTTCGTGGTCATCGTTTAAGTATGGGTGTTTCATTAGATAACCTCACTTTCAGTTGAGGAAGTGCTTCGGTTATTCTTCTCACCACTCATTTGATTCATTTTCTGCCGTAATTGGTATTTTAGTATTTTTCCAGAAGCGTTCCTTGGCAGCTGCTGTTCAATAAAAATCCGCCTTGGGACCTTGTAACCAGCCAGCTTCTCCCGGCAGAAGCTGCGCAATTCCTGTTCATCAATCACTGCACCCTCTTTTGGGACAATGATCGCACAAACAGCCTCGCCCCATACCTCATCCGGCAATCCGATAATCGCTGCCTCAAGAACAGCCGGATGTTCATACAGAACGCCTTCCACCTCAACGGAATATACATTTTCCCCGCCCGAGATGATCATGTCCTTTTTCCGGTCAACTAAGGTAATATAGCCTTCCTCGTCAATCGTTGCCAAATCACCTGTATAAAGCCAGCCATTTTTAAGGGTGCTCTTTGTTTCATCGGGCTTTTTATAATACTCCTTCATCACCATCGGACTGCGAAGAATAAATTCACCAATTACACCTGGTAACACGTCTTTCCCTTCTTCATTGACAACCCGCGTTTCAGTCATAAAGATTGGTTTGCCACCCTTGCCAAGATGTAGTTTATGCCCCTCCGGATCTAGGAGAATCCCGCCTGGTCCCGCTTCCGTTAGACCGCATAAATTGTAAAATTGATCTGTTTTAAATAACTGCATACTTTTTTTAACAAGCTCCGGTGCCATCGGGGCTGCCCCATATCCAACTCTCTTAATGGATGACAAATCATATTCGGCAGCATTCGGAACTTGGAGCAAGAACGTATACATCGCGGGTACAGCAAATAAATGGGTAATTTTATGTTCTTGAATGGCTTGCAGTGTTTTAACTGGATGGAAATCTCGATGGATAATATGCGTCGCACCAAGGGCAACGCCGGAAATTAAGAATAGATTTAATTGTGCTGAGTGGAACAACGGTGCTAAATGGAGAATACGTTCTTGCTGGCTAATCTCCATACTGATGACGACGGAAATTCCGACTTTGAAAATTTGACTATGATCAAAGAGGGCTCCCTTTGGACGTCCTGTCGTACCCGAAGTGTACAAAATTTCGACATCGTCCTTTTCTGAAACTTCAATAGCGGGTTCATCCCTGTTATCAGATAAAACTTTTTCATATGAATAGAAACCCGCCGTTTCGGGCTCTCCCACCGTGATGACCATCCGGATGGATGTTCCTTGTTCTGCTTCAGCAATAAGCTGTTCAAATTCTTTATCACATACCACTATGGCCGCATCTGATTGCTCTAATATGTACTGGACCTCTGTAGCGGTCAATCGAAAGTTTATTGGAACAGCGACAGCGCCAATTTTAGCAGCGGCAAAAAAGGTAAAGACAAAGTGGTCTGAATTCTTCATCATTAACGCAAGCCTGTCACCTTTGTTCACACCTTGGCCAAGCAGTCCGTGAGCAAATCTATTTACCTCTTCGTTAAATTGTCTGTAGGAATAGCATCTGCCTTCACATTGGATTGCTGGGAATTCAGGGAACTTGCGGGCACTTTGAGATAAGAGACTTCCGATATTCATTTTAGATCCTCCTTTTTTTAAAAAAGATTCATTTTGAAGTATGCAATTATTATGCCAATATTCCAATAAATAGGTTCGTAGCTCGCTAACGTCTTAAGGTCTAGGTCTGCAACATTAACGTGTTTCTCGTCTGTACATGAATAGTAATTTGGTGTCCAATTACTGGACACCCTTGGATTTACGTTGTTAGTTTGTATTTCTTTATTTTTTCATACAAACCAGAGCGGCTGATTCCTAGTAATCTAGCTGCTTGCACTTTATTTCCCTGCACCTGCACAAGCGCTTTTTTAATTGCCTCGAGTTCTGCATTTTTAACCATGGATACATGTAAAATTGGTTCATTGAGTTGAACTTGTTTCATTAAATAATCCGGGAGGTCCTCGTATTTCACTTTTCCAGTTTCAGAAAATGTCATCGCCCGTTCCATAACATTCCTTAATTCCCGAACATTTCCCGGCCAGTCATAATTCAGCAGTGCTTTATTGGCATCATCCTCCAAACCGGTAATACTCGTACCTAAAATTTGATTAAATTCAATCATAAACTGGCTGATTAAATGATTAACATCATATGGACGATTGCGGAGCGGCGGAATATGAAGCGAAATAACATTGAGACGATAATATAAATCCTCTCTAAAAAGACCGTCTTTGACCATCTCTTCTAAATTTCTATTCGTGGCAGCAATAATTCGGACATCTACTTTTATCTTTACGGTTCCGCCAACCCGGTAAAATTCCCGTTCTTGGAGGACGCGAAGTAGCTTCGCTTGCAAGGTCAGAGACATGTCGCCAATCTCATCAAGGAAAAGTGTCCCACCGTTTGCAAGATCAAACTTCCCAAGCTTTCCTTTTTGCTTTGCTCCGGTAAACGCTCCCTCTTCATAGCCAAAAAACTCGGATTCTAGTAAATCCTCAGGAATCGCAGCACAATTAACAACGACAAACTTACCTGTGCTTCTAGCACTGCTGTTATGAATCGCTTGAGCAAACAGCTCCTTTCCGGTTCCGCTCTCTCCGAGAATAAGCACCGTCGATCTTCCTTTTCCTGCCTTCGCACCGCTTTTCTTCAATTTTTCCATAAAGGGGTCCGTACTTAAAATATGTTCCCAGGTGAACTTGGCTGTTTCCGATTTTTGATATTGCTGATGATAAAAGTTCGCCTTATTTTCTGCCTTCTGAAGCTTTTTAAATAATTCGCTCACCTCGTTTAATTGGCGGAAGACAACCTTGCCGATTGCCCCGATTACTTTTCCATCCTCAATAATTGGAATCCGGTGAACGATATATTTAATCCCGTTGATTTCTAAAAATCCGCTAACCTCTGCTGTTGCCGATTCATAAACTTTTTCGAGATTCAGCTGCGGTAAAACAATAACTGCTTGTTTGTACAGCACCTCATCTTCTAGAAGATTAAACAATTCCAAGAGCGGAGGGCTAACCATGGTAATGACTTTCTTTTCATCCGTCATGATGATTCCATCAAAAGCATGGTCAATCGCCGTTTCCAATGTTCTCTTTAATTTTTTTATCATTTGTAATTCTTGAGAGGTTTGCAAGAGTGACATCACCATGTCCGTTTTCGTCAGGATTCCTACGACACGATTCTGTTCATCCACGACCACACCCGTGCCAACCTTGCTAGTTTTGACGAGTTCTTCAATTTTTTCATAAGGGGTATCAATACGAATCTTTTCAACCCGTTTTTTTATGTAATTTTTAATTGGAGTGGTAAGTGAGGTTTCTTCTGTCACCATTTGATGCAAACTGCTTCGGGTAAAAACCCCAACGGGATGACTGCATGAATCTGTAACAGGCAAAAGATTCCACTTCTTTTGGTGCATGAGGCTAATCGCTTCTTTTAGCGTCGTATCTTCAGTGGCAATAAAATCAACGGGTGTAATTATGTCTTTAAATTGGAGCATGTCATCACTCCCTCTTTTCACATACCTCTATTGTACCAAAAACACAGAATATTTCCGCAATAACAATTTGAAAATTATGAAACATTTAAACTTATTAATCGTAGATATTTAAAGACAATATATTGAGGAGTGACACGATGAGCGAAAAAGGCTGTATTAAATGCGGAAGCCGTGATACAGGTACAAAAGATGTGGCGATGACAGGAACAGGAATATCGAAAATGTTAGATATCCAGCACAATAGGTTTACGGTAGTTTTTTGCAAGAAGTGTGGTTATTCGGAGTTTTATAACAAGAAAACATCGACAGCTTCCAATATTATCGATCTATTCTTGGGAGGCTGATTGAAGAAGGGAATTCCTTTGAGGGATTCCCTATGAAAAAATATCTATGATTTTATTTTTAGCGAACTGAGCCATTTCATTTTATTTTATTTTGGCTGCATGCGGATGGCTCCATCAAGTCTGATGGTTTCCCCGTTAAGCATTGGGTTTTCGATAATACTTTGGACAAGGTGGGCATACTCATTTGGGTAGCCAAGTCTTGAAGGAAACGGCACCATTTTTCCAAGTGAGTCCCGGGCTTCTTGGGGCAACGTGTCAAACATTGGTGTGTGAAAGAGTCCTGGAGCAATGGTCATAACACGGATTCCGTAACGGGCAAATTCTCTCGCAATCGGCAAAGTCATCCCAACAATTCCGCCTTTTGATGCACTGTAGGCAGCTTGGCCAATTTGTCCATCGTAAGCTGCAACCGAAGCAGTATTGATGATCACACCTCTTTCATTTTGGTCGTTCACTTCATTACTCATCATTTTTTCCGCTGCCAAACGAATCACATTAAAAGATCCTATTAAATTCACATTAATCACTTTTGAAAAGAGCGCTAGATTATGGGCACCCTTTCGTCCAAGCACCTTTTCTGCTATTCCAATCCCGGCACAGTTCACAACCGAATTGACCTCGCCCATGAATTCTGCCGCTTTATTAACCGCTTCTTGAATATCCTCTTCTTTTGTTACATCCACTCTTAGAAATAAAACTTCTTCCCCTAACTCACTTTGAAGGCGCACACCTTTTTCTTCTGATTGGTCAAAAATAACAGCCTTTCCACCATTTTGAACAATGGTACGAACTGTTGCCTCACCAAGTCCAGACGCGCCGCCTGTAACAATTGCGCGACAATCTTGTATTTTCATATACTTTGTCCTCCTTCATGACATTCCTAACCTCCTATTTTGCAAGAATTATGCCAGATGAGACTTTTTCATAAAGATTAGTCGGATCAAACAGCTATCCTTTTTCAAATGTCTATGGTTCGGACAGTTTTTTTAAAAGTGCCCAAAAATTGTACAGGTTGGAGTACGAAGAAAAGGGGAAATGAAATGGTTATTCAAAAAATGTTAATATTTTTCCTTACTTGCGTTATCATTAATTTATATTGGCATCTTTTGACGGAGGGATTGTATGGAAAAAAGGAAAATGGTCATCACCCATAAACTGGAACAGGATCAAATCGAGCTAATTAAAAATGTAATTCCTGGTTGGGAGCTTATCGTAAGCAAAGATAAAGAGATCTATCTGGAACATGCTAAGGATGCTGAAATTATTGCCGGCTGGAAAAAGGGGTTGGAGGAATATTGCCTTACTTCTGAATCCAAGCTTAAATGGCTGCAAACCTGGAGTGCCGGAATCGACTCCCTGCCGCTTGAAACATTGCGAGCGAATCAAATTACCCTGACAAGTGCTAATGGCGTTCACGCCTATCCCATTTCTGAAACCATTTTTGCCTTCATGCTTGGCTTAACTCGAAAAATTCATACATACGTTAAAAACCAACAAGCAAAAACCTGGCATCATGCACACATGGGGCTGGAAATGCACGAGAAAACAATTGGAATCATTGGCGTAGGAGAGATTGGCAAAGAAACAGCGAAGATTGCCAAGGCATTTGGGATGACTGTACTTGGTGTAAGAAACTCAGGCAGGCCGGTTGACTATGTGGACGAAATGTACACTCCAGATCAATTAGATCTGTTGCTGCCTAAGTGTGACTATATTGTGGTGACTCTCCCACATACAAAAGAAACCCATCATTTATTTGGTGCAGAACAGTTTAACCAAATGAAGAACTCTGCCTTCTTTATTAATATTGGACGCGGGGAAATCGTAGTAGAGGAGGAGCTTATTACGGCCCTCCAAGAAGGAACTATCGCCGGTGCAGGTTTAGATGTTTTTGAAACAGAACCATTAACGGCGCAAAGTCCATTATGGGAAATGCAAAACGTCATTATTACGCCGCACACTTCCGGTTCAACGGAGCACTATAACAAGCGCGTAATCGAAAACATCTTAATCCCTAATCTTAAAGACTATCTTGCGGGAAAAACACCAACCATTAATCTTGTTGATTTTTCAAAAGGATATTAACTATTAAAAGCAGTACAATTTCAATCAAATTGAAATTACACTGCTTTTTTTATTTACCTTTTTTTCTTTTTTGCGTTATCTACCACAAATTTACTTTTCTTAACCGTTTCTACAACCACTTGGACATGAAAAACATTTTCATCCACACTACTAACACTTGAAACTTTTGCTTTCTTGCCTTTAATTTTTAGATCCTCCCCTTCAGTCGGAACACGTTGAAGCAGCTGACTTAATAACAGATTTTTCTTTTCAAAAAAATGAACAGCAAACATATGGGTCTCACCTATTTCATATGGAATATGTGTATCCTTCCATATAAAATATAGGTTTACCGTTAGATTTAGACCAATTTACTTTTAGTTAATATCCACTCTTTCTGTTTTATTATAAAACAGAACCATTTGTTTCCTTACTTGCCACAATCCGAATTCGTTCATAATCCGCTACCCATATACCATTTTTAAATAAATTGTACTGAATCTTATTTTTGATTTTTTCATAAATAACTACTCTTTCTTCTTCCGAGAATTCAGGAAAAAAGTCATCTGCAAAACCATTCAACCAATGATTTAGCCCTTTTTCCCCATCTGGTAACGGTGTAGGCCGAGAAAAATGATGAGCATACGATACCTTAAATCCGTGCTGCTCTAGTAATGTACTAAATTCCCCAATACTTGGAAAGTACCAAGGGTTTCTATTTTCTACATTGATTCCGTAATCTTGATTAAGTACCTCTGTTATTCCCTGAATAACGGTTTGGACATTTCCTTTGCCGCCGAATTCAGCAACAAGGCGGCCGCCGCTACATAATGCCATCCCAATTGACTCAACTACATTCTCAGCATTTTTCATCCAATGAAGGGCTGCGTTTGAAAAAACAGCATCATATTTTTCATTGGTTCTAAATGTTTCTCCATTATCAATGATGAACGGGATTTGCGGATATTTATCACGTGCTTTTATAATCATGGCCTCTGATGAATCCATCCCGATCACAAACGCCCCAGACTTAGAAATTTCATAGGAAAGATCTCCAGTGCCACAGCCCAAATCAAGGATCCTCTCGCCCTTTTGCGGCTGAAGAAGTTCAACAATGCCCTTACCAAAGTTTGCCACAAAACTTAATTTATTATCATACAAATCTGCATTCCACACATTTACAGAACTCATGTACTAACACCCCTTCAATTTTTTAAAATTTATATTTTCATCATAATTCATATACCAATTATTCGTCTAAGATATATAATCTATTATATTAATAGCTATTAGCTATGGGGTGGTCGTATGGAAATGAGGCTATTCGAGTACGCATTAGAGATATATAAAACAAAGAGCTTCACAAAAGCTGCTTCCAATCTTCATATTGCGCAGCCTTCATTAAGTAAACAAATTTCCAAATTGGAAACGGATCTCGGTGTATATTTATTTAATCGTAAACCAGGCAGTCAAGTAGAACTTACACCCGATGGTTTAGTGTTTGTAAAACAAGCCGAGAAGATTTTACAAATGCGTGATGATTTAAAAGAGGAGATCCTTGAACGAAAGGAAGGAATTAGAGGGGAATTAAAAATTGGCTCAACAGCTATTACCGGAGGACATATTTTACCGCCAATTCTGAAAATCTACCAAGAACTGTATCCAAATGTGACCATTCGTTTAATAGAAGAATCGACAGATACACTAATAGATTTAACAGCAAGAGGATTAGTAGATATTTCTATATTATCACTTCCCATTGAAGATTCCCGTTTACTAACGAAAACGATGTTGACAGAGCCTCTTTATCTTGCATTACCAAATGAACAAGTACAATGGATGCCAGAAACCATAAAACAAGCCGTCTCGTCCTCCAAAACAATCAATCCAAATACCGTACCTATAGAGGTATTTGCCAATTGTCCATTTATAGTATTGAAACAAGGATACGGTTTTCGACGCACGGTATTTGAAATATGTGCAAGAGCTGGATTTGATCCGAAGATTGCTTACGAAACAAGCAGTATTGAAACAGCCCAATCTCTTGTAAGGAATGGGCTCGGCCTAACAATCGTTCCAGAAATGGTGGCTGATGGAAGTACTTATCATTCTGCTCTTACGTATTTTAAATTAGCTTCACATCCTGCCCGGACCTTAGTATTCACCTTTAAAAAGGAACGCTATCTAAGCATGAATGCACGAGCTTTAATCGAAATCTATAAAAACCAAAGATAAAAAAAGAGAGGCTGCTGATATCAGTCTCTCCCGATCTCACTAAGATTTTTTATATCTTTCCGGTTTGAATTTTTCACTTGCTTTAAAATTATAAACCGGTTTAATAAAGCTTTTAATTTCAACTGTTTCTTCAACTTTTTCTAAGATTTCATTCATCGGCTTGTAGGCCATTGGCGCTTCGTCAAGGGTTACTTCTGAAACAGACGTTGTCCAGATGCCTTTCATTGTGTTATGAAAATCATCCATACGTAAGCTTTTCATCGCTTTTGTCCGGCTCAGCACGCGGCCAGCGCCATGCGGTGCCGAAAAATTCCAATCCTCGTTGCCTTTACCGACTGCTAAAATCGAACCGTCCCTCATGTTGATTGGGATAATGAGGCGTTCGCCTTTTTGTGCTGAGACCGCACCCTTTCGTAAAATCAGGTTATCTGTATCAATGTAATTGTGCACCGTATCAAAGCGGTCCACCTCTTCAAAACCCATGTTATCAGTAATCGCCTTGGCAATTTCTTCGCGATTTGCTTTTGCAAAGCTTTGAGCTAATTTCATATCATGAATATAGTTGGCGAAATCCTCGCCTTCCAAGTAGGTTAAATCGTTAGGAATGACAGGATTTTTCTCCTTGTATCCTTGGATGACCGCCTGGATTTCTTTTTGTCGGCCTTCCGCCTTTAATTTTTCAATCATCTCCGTTAAATCATGTTGGCGCAGCTTCGAAATCGCTACCTTTTGATAATAAGTGGCGATTTTTGCCCCGACATAGCGGCTGCCGGTATGGATTGTTAAATAGTGGTGCCCTTCGGAATCAATAGAAACCTCGATAAAATGATTGCCGCCGCCGAGGGTCCCTAAGCTATATCGGCTTCTGTTTTCACTTAAAATATGCTCTGCCTTAAATTCGTGAACGGCGGGAAAACTCGTGTGAATAAAGCCAACGGTCTCATCTGAATGAATCTCTTGGCCGCTCGGGACATAGGTACGGATAACCTGATCAAGCTTATTAAAATCAACTTTTTTGTCCTGCAGCTTGACGGTTAACACGCCACAGCCAACATCAACGCCAACCAGGTTGGGGACAACTTTATCCTTTAACTGAATAGTGGTTCCAATCACACAGCCTTTTCCAGCATGATAATCTGGCATAATACTAATCTTTGTTTCCTTTAAAAATGCCTGATTGCACAATTCTTGAATTTGCTCAAGCGCGGTTTCCTGTGGATAATTTGAAAATACCTTTGCCTCTGTTTGTGACCTCTTTACATTAATCACTTATTTTCCCTCCTTTGAACGCAGATTAACAATAGGCTACCAAATAATAAAAATTTGGGCAACGAGCTTTATGTGACAAATTTCCTACTGAGTTAAAACAACAAACCCTAGCCATCCGACTAGAATAAAATTAGGAATGACAAGCAAAAAAGCTGCCCCGTTCCGTTTCTTTGTGACGAATATTGCCGCTACAAGATACAGAAGCGGGAATATTAATCCCCAAACGAGAAAAAGAGGTGATGCTGTCAGGTAAAGGGACATGGGTAAAATAAGGAGTGCAGACCCAATAAGGAGTTTTGACTTTCTAGTACTTAAAGCAATGATGCAAACAATAAGTGAGGCAATTGTACATGGCCAGAATAATAATTGCATAAAAACGCCTCCAAATTTTCGTAAAAATGCTTTTTAATACTCAATCCAAAAGCCACAAATATTTATACCCTTGAATTCTTCAACATTCCCTTTATCGTCAGCAAGCTGCATCGAACCCTTTGCGAACAGGAAATACCAATCAAATCTATAGCCCTCTATTGAAAGAATTTCTGCTTTTGCTCTTAATGAGCTATCTTCTTTGGCTTCGGCTGTGATTTTTACACATTCCCATCTTGTTACACATTGGTACATTTCTTTACTATTGATGTAGTTCTCAAATGATGCGGGATGGGTTGGCACTCGGTACCCGCAGAAAAATAGGAATACAAGGAAAGCGACTAGCAGCTTTTTGAAAAAATCATTTTCTTCCTTATTGAATCTTATACAAAAAATAATTCCGATGACCGAATAAAAGGCAATCCAAATTAACCAGTCTATTTCAAAAAGCCAACCTGCAAAAAATGAATTTATTGTCCCAAATAGCAGGTAGCGAAGTAAATTTGTAATTGATTTAGGATGTACATCTTCCAATTCCTCTTTATTAACACCTTTTATAAACAATTGATACATTGAATAAAGAAAAACAAGGCCCATTAATATATAGTTCAAAATGAACACTTCCCATTACATTTATCATCCTTATATATTCGGTAATGTGGGAAAAATAACCTTCTATGGTTAGTTTGTTAAAAAAAAAAGCCCTCATAATAGAAGAGCCTCATCTCTTGTTACAAACAACTTATGATAGTTGAACCTTCTCAAAGTGTTCAACTAATGGAAATGGGTCATAAAAATCATGCAATAGTTTTTTCCATTCTTGATACTCATTTGATTGCCTGAACCCAACTGTATGGTCTTCTAATGTTTCCCACCTAACCAGTAGTAAATATTTTCCTTTGACTTCCATACAATGCTGTAATTCGTGAGAGATGTAACCTTTCATGGAAGAAATGATTTTCGATGCCTGACGAAAGGCATCCTCATACTCCTCTTCCATTCCTTGCTTAACCTGAAGCATTGCAGCTTCCAATATCATATAATCTCCTCCAATTTTTAAAAAATCACCCCAAATACAAAGACACCAATCATAATAAGCTGAATGATTGCTTTTGCCAAGGTACCGCTAAAAAAGGCTATAAGGGTAGCAAACGCTACTTTAATGGATTCTTGGAATGTCTTCTTTTGTATCAATTCAGCAATTAATACGAGGGCAAATGGGACAATCAGGACGCCAAAAGGCGGTATGACAAAGCTTCCCACAATTAATCCAATCGTTGCAGCTCTCGTCCCCCACTTAGACCCGCCAGCTTTATCGACAAAGTGAAGATTTGCTAAATAATCTGCTAAAAATAAAAAAATCGTCAATAACACGAGCATGGTCCACGTGATCCAAGTAAGCTCATTTGGATTAATTCCAAAATGATATAACACCACACCAACCCAAATCAGCAAAACAGAGGGGATAATGGGATAAACAAGTCCTACGAAACTAAAGATAAAACACGCTATTATAATAATCCAAAATATAATTTCCAGGATAGTTAGCACCTCTTTTATCAATTATATAACTTATATTGACAATATTAAGGATATCAAAACATCGCCCTATCCTTCCAATCCTTTTTACACTTTGTGTAAACCCAACTTTACTTCAATAAAATGCGCTTCTCCTAGTCCTTCATCAATTAAAGAGGAAATTATTTGGTTCTATATAGGGAGATTTGATGAAGTAAATGGCTTGCTCTGCTCCAAATCGGATAATTTTCCTTTCTAGTTGCAAACCTACTTTCTCTAATAGTCTACAAGAGGGTTTATTTGCAGTTTGTGTTTCAGCAACTATTTTTGAAAGTTTCAATTCATTTAATGCAAAATTTATTATCACTTGAACTACTTCAGTGGCATAGCCCAAGCCCCACCAATTCGGTAAAATTTGATACGATATTTCGAGATTATCTCCGTCATGGTGAGGATCAAGAGAAACTAAACCGATGAAATTTTCAGTGTCTTTTTCTCTAACAACCCAATAAAAGGAGTCATCACCTGAATTAAGCATTTCTTCTAATACTTCTTTAATCGAATCTTCGTGACGTGTGCCGCCAAGAAATCTTCTTACTTCCTGATTTACATATAATTTTCTCACTTCTATATAATCCGATTTTTTAAAGGTATTAATAAGACATCTTTCTGTTTGAAACAAACCATTAATCCTCCTATAGTTCCTTCAGAAACACTGCTTCTTTAATTGGCCACCAATTTTCCCCTCTATTATCCAATTTTTTCGTTAAAAACTGTGATAGAATGAGTTCGTTTACTTATTAATCTATCTACTATTTGCCCTATTACACTTGCCTCACGCAATTCAGAATGATTAAAATCGATAAGTTCAGGCACCTTTATCCATCTGCTAGCTATAATTTCGTCCTCTTCAAGCTTCAATGAACCTCCTATAATTTCACCAGTAAAATGAAATAAAATTACCTGGTCATTTGAGCTGCTAATAAAATTATATACACCTGTAGTTCCAGTAAGTTTCACATCAAAGCCTGTTTCTTCTTTTACTTCCCTGCATGCTGCATCGAGTATGTCCTCATTATGCTCAATACATCCGGATGGAAAGTTCCACTTATTAATTGCAGATGGTTTATTTTCTTTAATAATTAATACTTCATCGCCTTTGATAATTGATACACTAACAACTAAAACAAATCCATTTTGAGTCATTTTCTTATCCCCAATATATTTTTAAAATTTCTTTTCAGGTCAATCCTTCACTAATCCGCCTCTTAATTCATTCACGCCAAATTCTATATATCCCTTTAAACAAGTCAGCATGAAAACCCAGCCTTCTTTATTATCAATCATTTGCGCTATTAGCTCTTCATCATTTTCATTAAATCCTTCTTCGTTTACTTCAATGATAGTACTTGAATGATCCAACTCCTTCAGTGTGATGGTTACAATATGCCCTTCTCCATTAGCTCCCCAACCGAAGACAATTTTTTTATTTTCTTCAATTTTCATTACTTCAATATCGCCTTGAGCGTTGTATTCATCATATTTCAAAGTAATAGTTTTGCCTTCCTCCCATCTTTCCGAACTGGAGGAGAACCAAAAGTTCCCTATTTTCGAAGGATCAACGAAAGCCTCAAATACTTCATTCGCAGGTTTATTTATTTTCATTTTTGTAAGGTTATTCATTTACTTTATCATCCCACTTTCAATTATTTTTGATAATTAAGCAGCCAGCCAATGCCAAACTGATCCACTAGGTTTGCATGGATCGCTCCCCAAAACGTATCCTGCAGCGGGTAAGTAATTTTTCCGGTTTGGCTAAGCGAATCATACACTCTTCTAATTTCTTCTTCACTATCACATTCTAAACTAATGCGTACATTATCCCCTATTTTGGTCTTACCGAAGGTATCTGAAAAGTGAATGATACTGTTGCCCAGATGAAGTTCGGCATGCAAACACTTGCCATCATCGCTTTTTTGAACATTGGTAATTTCCACACCAAATAGATTTTGATAAAAACCCATTACTTCCTGACAATTATCCACAAAAATGTAAGGACTGGCACTTTTCATCTTATTCCTCCTAATGCTATTTTTTATACACCTAGTTCCATTTTATCCTATATCTTTATTTATCAATATTTCTATCACTTATAAATCGGAATTTTCTTGAATAAAGTTGCAGCTTCATTTTATAACCAAACTAAAAAAAAGAGAGTCGCCCCTCTTTTCTATCGACAATATTCAATTATGATAGTCTGATTGCTATCCATCTTCATTCGTACCCCGCGCCAGCCTTGTGCAAGTTTTTCTTGTTGGTCTGATATATCGTTCATGGAAACCTCAATTGTTTCCTTGTAATCTGTCCTCTGTGGTTCGTTCAAATCCTTGACGAAAATGTAGCGCAGCATGCCGCCATATTTTTCTTTCAGACCAGCAATTTGCATTCCTTGTGCAAATTTATCCTTTAAACTTGGGATGTTGAATGGAGCAACAGTCGTACAAACATAACGAAAATCATGAGTTTCTTGCTCTAACTCCTCCATAATCACCTTTGCCAATGTTTTCTGCAAGCCATTCCCGCGATATTCTGGAAGGACATTCGAGATTTCTTGATAAATAACCGATGGCAGCTCTGCTTCTGATAAACCAATATCCAGTCCCAGGTGTTCAGAATCTCCTACAACCGGAACCAGTAACGCCCGAAAAGCGATCAATTCTTGGCTGACAAACGCCCCAATCATCAAGCCGTTTCCTTCTAAAATATACTGAAACTCTTCTGGAGTGAGCGGCTGAAGGTTGGATTTTTTCTCTAAATTTGCAACAACCTGCTCCTGAATTGATAAAACTTTTGGCAAATTAGCTATTGATAATCTTTGGACGATGTATGGCTGAACTCCCAGATTTCCTTGAAAAATAGAACTCATCTTTTTCCCTCCTTAGCGAATAGCGTCTTGAAATATTGTTAACTCATGTAAAATTTCCTCATTAACTTCCACACCTAATCCAGGCTTATCGGTTAAGCGAATAAATGGTACCTCGTATGCTAGGTCACCGATATTTTTAGTGAACTTCAATGGACCTGTTAACTCAACACTGGTAATGATTTTTTTCGAAAATGCAACATGGAAGCCTGCTGCCGATCCTACTGAGGATTCAACCATTGACCCGATCTGACACTCCATTCCCGCAAGTTCTGCCTGATGGGCTAATTTTACCGCAGGATAGATACCGCCGCATTTCATCAATTTTATATTTACTTTGTCTGCGGCTCTTTTTTGGATGATTTCCCGCATTTCACGGGGTCCTTTTAATCCTTCATCGATCATTAAAGGGATCGTTGTTTTCGACTTCACCTCAACCATTGCATCAATATCGTCAGCAATAACCGGCTGCTCTATCCAATCAATTTGATAATCTTCCAATTGTTTTAGCGCTGATAAAGTGACTGCGCTATTTTTCCAACCTTGATTGACATCAACCCGAATGGCGATATCGGGACCTACCTCTGCACGGACGGCTTTGATTCGTTCGACATCATCTTTCACATTCGTTCCAACCTTCATTTTAAAAGAACCATAACCCTTCTCCACCATTAAAGCTGCTTCTGAAGCCATTTTTTCAGGATCAGCAATACTTAATACATGGGTAATCGGAAATTCATCATGGTAGCGCCCGCCAATCAACTGGTACACAGGCTGCCGTAATTTTTTTCCGATAATATCAAAGCAAGCGATATCGATTGCTGCCTTCGCTGCCGGGGCAGTATAGATCGTATTGTTCATTAGATCATGTATTTTTTCAATTTCCATTGGGTTTTGCCCTAACATGACAGGACCAATCGTGTTTTTAAGGATATGGAATACACCTTCCCATGTTTCCCCTGTCACATGTTCATCCGGCACTGCTTCACCGTAGCCGATGATTCCTTCATCAGTCTCTATTTTCACCATAACGGCCGGCATATATTGGTACGTATGATAACTAATTACGAAGGGATCCTTCAACGGTAAGTGGATAGCATAAAGGTGAATTGCAGTAATTTTCATTGTCATTCTTCCTTTCAGTTTACAGATATTTCATCATTTGATATAGTTGTCGTTAAATAGACGTTTATTGATTGAAGGAGGTGCTTGGAACTGACTACCAAGATTGCTGTCATCGGTTCAAATGAATTTATTAATAACATTCTCGCCATCGCAGCCGATTTACCGGATATCGAGATTGACCCGTATATTTATCAAGAGCCTGCTGAAGCTGAAGCGCTAGTAACACAATTAAAACCATGCGATGTTGTTTTTTTCTCTGGGGCATTGCCCTACTATTTTTCTAAAAAAAATCGTGAGCTGCTGCCCATTCCTTCCCATTGCTTAGCAACGGATGAGATGGCAGTCGCCTCCACGTTCCTATCCATATTATATACTAAAAAAATTGCGCTTGGACGAATTTCCATTGATTTAATTGACTCTTCTGTAGTCACAAATGTCCTGGCAGAGCTTGAATCTGACTTGCCCGAGATACAGATATTGGCCTATCGACAAATGGTAGAAGGCCATTTTGATTTAAGTAAAATTGTCGCTTTTCATCAGGCGCTTTGGGACCAAGGGGAAATTGACCTAGCCATAACAAGTGTTCATGCCATTTATCATCGTTTAAATGCCCTAGGAATCCCTGTTAAAAGGATAATCGACCCCAAAATATCATTGCGCCGCGGACTTGAAAAC
The DNA here is from genome assembly GCF_005154805.1 of Bacillus sp. S3. Classification (GTDB taxonomy): domain Bacteria; phylum Bacillota; class Bacilli; order Bacillales; family Cytobacillaceae; genus Neobacillus. The sequence continues at coordinate 1,191,821 of NZ_CP039727.1, read as the reverse complement.
GCACGAGCAATGGCAGAACTGTATAAAAGAAAAGCATCTCAAGTGGCTGTTGGCTATATTTCTGCGAAGGCTTTATTCGAACATATATCTGTTTTTACCGCAAAATTTCACGCATCAGCCCAGCAGCTGGATGAAAACTTATTTGTTTTTTACAGTACAAGAGGTGAAATTGAGAGTTTAATAGACCAAAATATCCTTACAGACTTCCTAGACAATTGGCAAGACCCCTGCAAAATTGGCTTTGGCTACGGAAAAACCTTAACGGATGCTGAACAAAATGCCATGGTTGCACTTCAGTTTGCCGAAAAAGACGAGACTGGCAAATGTGGTTACATATTAACTGAAGAAAAACAATTGCTTGGTCCCTTTCCCCATGATGCAAAACAGCATCATTTGAAGCATGATGATCCTAAAATTGTTCAGGTCGCTAAACAAACGAAATTAAGTCCGGCCAACCTTTCCAAGATTATCGAATTCAGTAAGTCGCGGACATCTGTTCATTTTACTGCAGCAGATCTTAGTGAATATTTACATGTGACACGACGATCCACGGAACGTATCATAAAAAAGCTTGCCGACCATGGTTATGTGAAGAATGTTGGCGAAGAAATGACGTACCAACAAGGTCGACCAAGAGCAATCTATGAGCTCCACCTTCCCGTATATTATTAAAGGTAAAGGATAGTCCGAGATAGAACGGACTTTCCTTTTTCTACCTAAACGATTGCCGTTTCCTCTTCGACTTTCCCTATTTGAAGCATTTCGGATTCCGGTAATTTTTCAATCGTAATTCCTGTCATCGCATAGAAAATCGAAATCATCGGGACAAGATAATTCAAGATTGCGTATGGTGCATATTCAAAGGCATGGACACCAAGGGTCCCTAAAATAAACACGCCGCACGTATTCCATGGAATAAAAACGGAGGTCAATGTACCGCCATCCTCGAGTGCACGGGAGAGATTTTTTGAATGAAGTCCTTTTTCCTTATAGGCTTTCGCATACATACGAGATGGGATCACAATCGAAATGTATTGCTCTGAACAGGTAGCATTTGTTGCGAAACAGGAAACAACTGTTGAAGCAACCACCCCTTTTGCTGATTTTGCCAATTTTAATATTTGCTTTACAATTGCCTCAAGCATTCCTGAATTCTCAAGAATCCCACCGAACGTCATCGCCACAATTGTCATCGATACCGTGTACATCATGGAGTCTAAACCACCGCGGTTAAATAGATTGTCGACCATTTCGTTTCCAGTATCTATCACAAAACCGCTTTGTAACGCAGTAAACGCAGATGAAACAGAGCCGCCCTGTATGAAAATTTGTGATAGGAAACCCATGATAATTCCGATAATGAGTGCTGGTATGGCCGGTACTTTTTTGGCTACTAAAATAATAACGAGAACTGGAATGATCAATAGAAAAGGTGAAATGACAAAGCTGTCTTGAAGGACACCTATTGTTTGATCAATACTTGCTTTATCCATTCCAGCATTACCAAATTTGAAGCCCATAATTCCGTAGATAATTAAGGTAATAACGATACCAGGAACTGTTGTGAATAGCATGTGGCGAATATGGACAAATAAATCTGTACCAGTTAAACCGGATGCTAGATTGGTCGTGTCTGAAAGCGGTGACATTTTATCGCCAAAGTAAGAGCCCGAAATAATCGCACCAGCAATCATCGGTGCAGGAATCCCCATACTTAAACCAATTCCCATCCCTGCTACACCAATCGTTCCCATAGTCGACCAGGAGCTGCCGATAGCCAACGATACAATCATACAAATAACGGTAATGGAAACAAGAAAAAGTGATGGGGTAATAATCTTCAAACCATAATAAATCATCGTTGCCACAACTCCGCCGCCAATCCATGCACCAATCGTTATTCCAACAAGCATGATGATGACAACAGCTGGCAGGGCGAGACGGATCCCCTTATACATCATTTTTTCAATTTCATCCCATTTAAACCCCATACGCCACGCAACAATGGCCGCAACAACAGTTCCAAAAATAAGCGGCATGTGCGGTCCCTGCTCCAGGACGATAACCGTTAACCCCATAACGACAATCATTGCCACAAGTGGGATGATCGCTACCTTAAATGGTATTTCCTTTTTCATACAGTTTCCCCCATTTTTTATCGGATTGTCAAAGCCTTCTCCTATCATCGATGTCGTTTAATAGACGTTAAACCTATAGTAAAACAATCTTTAGTTATTCGTCAATAGTACTTTTAGACTTTTCAGAAAAATAAAAAGACACGATGTCACCTGCATCGTGTCTTTTTATTACGCTCTTCGCAATGTTTCAGCAAGAATGCGTGCCCCCAGGTCGAGAGCCGAGCGATTGAATGTCATTTTCGGATGGTGCAATCCCGGTCTCAGGTCTGCCCCAACTCCTATCATAGTTGCTTTAACTTCAGGATGCTTCACGGTATAAAAATGAAAATCATCGCTGCCGGATGTAATAACCGGAGGTGCAGCTACTTCATTGCCGGCAACGAGACGAATTGCTTCGTTTGCAATTGCTTCCGCTTCAGCTGAAACTTCTGCTCCCGGTGTATAATCGACCCAGTTCCATTGTATTTCAACTTCATAAAGCTTGCTAATCCCGGTCATTCCTTCTTCAATTTTGGATTGCAGCTTGTTCAAGATATCATTTTTTTGTGCACGTATATCAAGGGCGAATTCAGCTGTTCCGGGAATAATGTTCATATTCTCTCCACCAGCAATAATTCTCGTCAGTTTCGCTGAATAGGATTCGAATGGTGATAGATAAATAGATTTAATAAATTGATGCAATGCCACTACCACATCAATCGCATTTTTCCCTTGATGAGGCCGTGCACCATGAGCGTCAGTGCCGATTATTTTCCCCTCTAGGAAGATGCCTGCTCCATGATGGATGGAAGGAGCCACTTTTCCTAACGGCAGTTCCTCTGCTGGGCGAAGATGAATACCGAAAAGATGGGAGACATTTTCCAATGCACCGCGTTCAATCATGGCGATGGAACCACTACCTTTTTCTTCTGCCGGCTGGAAAATAAAGCGGATTTTTTTGTTAATTTGTTTATTTTTCACATACAAAAGGGCGCCAAGAACCATCGAAATGTTCGCATCGTGGCCACAGGAATGGTTCCCTTGCCAGACTCCGTCCACCTCTTGCCATAATGCATCAATATCGGCCCGAACAGCGATCACTTCCTCCCCTTCACCGATTTCTGCGATTAAACCAGTCACATCAGAAAAACGTTTGTATGAAACACCAAGCTCATCTAAAATACCTGCGATTGTTTCCGTTGTCTTAAATTCTTTCCAGCTGACTTCCGGATGTGCATGAAAATGATCAAACCAGGTTAAAATCTGTCCTTCAAAATTTTCCTCCAAAGAAAAACACTCCAATTCTATCAAAAAGGTATTACACAAATAGTACACCATTTTAGGTGTAAGGCAACATATTTTAAATCGAATCGTCTATGGTGGCAAAATTTAAAAAGGGCACACCGATCTGTCTCAGTTGCCCTTTTTATGTTACAGCTGTTTATTGTATTAAGCACAAATTTGTTTAAGAAATAGTAGTTTCAGTTTTTTCCTTGCTCTATAAATCCTTATTTTCACGGTGCTTGGCTTTAGATTAAGGACAGAGGCTATTTCATGTTCTTTTAAGCCTTGGCCAATCTTCAGCTTAAGGACATCTTGATACTCAAGTGTAAGTTTCCCGATGGCATGATTCACCTGTTCGGTTAAAAGCTCGAATTCCACTTCTTCTTCTACGTTCTGCTTCATTTCTTTTCCTAAGCATTCAAGCATTTCCTGCTCCATCAAAACCGCCTTTTTTTTCCGTTCGCTGCGGACATAATCGATTGCCGTTCTTGTGGCAATGACTGACAACCATGCACCCATTTTCTTCTCGTCTTCGATTGTATCGACTTTTTTCATCGCTTTAATAAATGATTCCTGAACGACATCCTCTGCCAGGTGCAAATCTCTTGTGATGGAAAAGCTTATATGGAACAACCGTTTATAATACAATCGATATACCTCTGAAAAATCTATCTTGTTCACCATTTATCTCCCCCATGAATCCTTTCCAATCAATTTGCTATTCCACTAGCATTAGAGAAATCTGTACTTTAAACAAATCGCCATCCGTTGAAATCTCAAGTCTTCCTTCATGAAGGTCTACAATGGATTGGGCAATGGCTAGTCCCAGACCCGACCCTTCTGTATGCCGGGATGTATCGCCGCGCTTAAACCGTTCAAATAATTCCTCACTATTTTCGTTAAGTTCATATTTTGAAACATTTTTAAAGGTAATCGATGCCTTTCCGTCCACGGTTGATACCGTAATATAAACGCGTGAGTGAGCCAGCGAATATTTAAGGATATTACCAATTAGATTGTCAAAAACACGCCATAGCTTTTGTCCGTCTACGAAAGAGTAAACTGGCTTCTCAGGTTTTGTTACTCGAAATTGGAGACTTGATGCGTTGATTGTATCGTCATGCTCAGCAAGTGCCTGTTGTAATAGCTGGACAAGGTCAACCTTTTCCTTTTTCAATTCAATATTGCCGCTTGCCATTTTGGATACTTCAAATAAGTCATCAATCAAAACCTTTAAACGCTTGGATTTTCGATCAATAATTTCAAGGTATGCAGTCCTTTCATCACCTGATACATCTGCCGTTTTTAACAACTCCGTATATGTAATGATAGAGGTTAACGGTGTCCTTAGATCATGACTGACATTTGTAATTAACTCTGTCTTCAGCCGCTCACTCTTTGCCTGCTCGTTTTGTGAGGTTCTTACTCCTTGCTTTAGTTGATTAATATTGTCAGCAAGTGCGGCCAACACCGATTTTCCTGTCACCGGCAAATTATCCCCAAGCTTTCCAGCAGCCAGTTCATTCGTTTTTTCAACAATCCGGTTAAAATACCCAATTCTTTTGACTAGCATGATCACCATTGGTATGCCAATAACCCCCAAAAGGAGCAGATAAAAAAGAATGAAAACAGGATGGATCGCAATGATAATCGCCGCTAACCCTAGGCCAAATACAATGGTTAACAATATAAACAATTGCGTACCAGTGCTTTGTTTTAAGAATGCCTCTGCTAAGCTCTCTTTGGATTTTTGTAATAACATTCTCATTTTCTTAAATACTTTATTGAAGATTGCTTTTTCTGCTTGCTTTTTAAGGCTTGGCAAATCTTTAATCTCCGCCAAAAAGTAATTCCACTGGACAAATAAAAGAGCGGAGATTAACGAACCGATAAGTAACGCTGTACTTATCTCTACACCAAAGTAAGGATTTTCTAATACATAAATGATTTGATCGCTAACAACATATATGGCGATAAATGCTCCAATAACAACTATGATTAAAAAAACCATCCTAACGTCAATGGGAATCTTGTTAAAATAAGGCCGCCATTTTTCGACTGCTGACGGTATGGCCTGCGATTTTTTTAAAATTATCAGACTCACAATGAACGCTAGTAGACCCGCCAAAGAATAAATAAATAATAGCATCTGAGTCTGTTGATAATTCCTATAGTTTTCCGTGATATAATTACTTGTGGAAGGTGTTGCCATGACAGCTATTTGCCCTTTATACGCTCCTATGGTTTTGGGAATAATAGATTCCTCAATTTCCTCATACCCTGGAACCCCAAGATTTATGGCTTCATTTCTTGATATGGATATATTCGTCACATAAAGTGCATTTTTCGTATTAAATTCTTTATTTAATATATCTTCATCTGTATCTTTTAGATTTGTATAGAGTTTACCTGTAGCGTTATTCTTAACATAATAACGAAAGGCTTCTTTGTACTCTAGATACATTGACCGATAGTCTTCTCTTTTTTTATAGTATTCTTCTATTCGTTTCTCTTTTTCTTTTGCAACCTTGGGCTCAACATACTCATCACTTTCAAAATTCTTTGTGATATCTTCAATTTTTGCATCCCTTTCGGCAGTATAAGCATCGGCCGCCTCTTTGTTCCCATCATCAAAAGACCGCTGAATACGTTCTTCATATTGCATCTTTAAATTGCTGATTTGATCTTGGAGATTACCATAGCGATAACGATGCTCTGTAATATCAGCCTTTGTCACCTTTATTTCCTTCTTTGCTTCCTCAATAGGTATATCATACAGTTCAAACGAACCTAAATAACCTTTGAATTCATCAAGCTGCATTTGGAAATCAGGTGTATGGAAATAATCACGATGGATAAAATTGCTTCCATGGATGAAAAAAGCCAAGATTCCGCTTAAGCCAAAGGTAAACAGAAATGCCGTCAATGCGATTGTTAATCTACTTTTCCATTTTGTAGCCAATCCCCCACACCACCTTCAAATATCTTGGATTTTTCGCATCGATTTCAATTTTTTCACGAATCTTTCGGATGTGAACGGCGACGGTATTTTCAGCGTTGTAGCATGGTTCATTCCAGACCCTTTCATAGATTTCATTGATAGAAAACACCCTGCCGGCATTTGTCATTAACAGTTCAACAATTTTATATTCAATCGGTGTCAGCTTTACCGGCTCACCATGTACAGTTACTTCTTTTGCTTCTTGGTCAAGAGTAAGTCCGTTTAAGTTAATTACCTTTTTTACACCTTCAAAGGTACCAAACGTTACATACCTTCTTAGCTGCGATTTCACGCGGGCTACAAGCTCCATTGGGTTGAACGGTTTTGTGACATAATCATCCGCTCCCACCTGCAGTCCCAGGATTTTATCTGTATCCTCACTTTTTGCACTCAAAATAATAATTGGTATATTTTTCTTATTGCGAATTTTATATGTAGCAGAAATTCCGTCCAGTCTAGGCATCATAATATCTAAGATAATTAAATGAACCTCCTGCTCATTTAATATTTCTAATGCTTCAATCCCATCCTTAGCCTTTAACACGGTGATTCCTTCATTTTTTAAATATATCTCAATCGCATCGCGGATTTCCTTTTCATCATCTACGACTAGCACAAAATATTGATCCATTTCCACCCAACTTTCTAGCAGTTCTATCATTAATCATAATAGTAAACGGAAAATCTTAACATTCATTTATGATAAATCTTAAAAGTTTCTTAAGTTTTTATACAAAAACCCACAAAAAAGAAGATGCCCAAGGACATCTTCCGTTATTAATAGATTGTTTGCATCCCTTTACCTGCCACTGTCATCCATTCGAACTGACGCAGTCTTACATCAAACAGTGTCAGTGGATCGCGGAACATTTCCGGATTTGCGTTCATTTTGTTTAGCATTTCTTGGTTTGACTGGATCCCGGAGCGTGCTTCTTCAACAGAGCGGTTTAACACAGTTAATGGGTCCCTGAAAAACAAGGTGATATCCCGTTCGAGTGATTTTTCAAACAGCTCAAACGGCTGGAAAAATTGCTTACTGACTGCTGCAATCGCTTCAGAATAATCCTCATTCTCCACAAAGGCTTTGTATTTATTATATAGAAGTGCCTTATTTTGCGATATTGCCCCAAACAGCTTCCCGGCGCTTTTCAGTAAAAACTGTGATGGTGTCCGGCGGAGCAGGATATTGACAGTTTCAAGCTGAAAACGGCTTGTCATCCGGTCAGTATCACGGCGCCAATCATCGAGGATTTTAAAATCACAATCAAACTTGAGACGTTCTTCCCCGTACATCTGATTAAAACCTTCAGCCATCTCATTTAAAAATTCCTGGCCTTGGTCAAATTCCGCTTTGCAAGCTTCTATCCAATCCTGCAGCGAGCGGTAAAACTTCGGCATAACTGTTTGTTCTAAGTAATCTTGAATCCTGCGATTCATTTCCTCATTAAGCTCTAAATGAATCTTACTAAAATTGCTATCATCCTTGATTAAAGATGAACACTCTTGAAGCATTTTCGGAAGATGATCAGAAAGGTCCTTTTCAATCTTTTCCTTAATACCACGATAGGACTTCGTAATTGCCTTAGCCTTTTGGATTTCCGTATCCTTCAGCTGGTTAACCGCTCCATTTAATTTCATCAACATTTCTTCATTCCAGCGTACCGATTCAACCAGTTGATTCTCGACATCAAGTCGTTTTTGCAGCAGGCCGGCAATCGTTGTCCGAATAAAGTAAAGCAGCTTCGCCAGCCGTTTATCCTCAATATTTCTTGTATTCTTAATCGATTGAATAAACTCTGTTAATTCCTGCAGTTGCTGACCACCTTCATATTGGGAAGAAAAAGCAAACACTTTTGAATCAGGCAAATAAGAATGAATCTTTGCCCGCGTTTCATCAAAAATGCGAAGGGCCACCTGCTCACCCGCAATCGTATCCATTTTACTCAACAGAAAATGGATCGGTATATCCGGTGCTAACTCCTGAATCTGCTTAAGAGCTGCCTGTTCTTTTTCAGTAAAAGGGACATTCGCATCAATGACAAAAAGAATGGAATCAGCAATTTGCAGATGCTTCAACACCTCATACCGATCATAATGAAGGGCACCTTTTAACCCGGGGGTATCGATGAATGCCACTCTATTATCCTGTAAAAAGGCGTTTGGGTGCTTAAACTCGATGATTGATTCTAGTGCATTGCGGCGGCGGTCCATTCGATCCTGAAAATCAGAAAACTCAGGCAAACTAATAATCTCTCTATCTGTTATTTCCGTGATTTCACTTTCAGAGGCATGTGCAAACATCACCATAGACGAGGTCGGGCTATCCTGTAAATCCTCGCCAAGAACAGTATTCACAAATGTGGATTTTCCCGTTCCGCTTAGCCCGGTTATAAAAAGATGCTGGGTATCAAAATCAACTAATTGGTCAACAAGCCATTTGATCCGATTGTTCTCACCCATATCATGTGCTTCTGCCCAGCTCATAATAGAATCAAAAAGTGTCAAACACTCATCAAGTTCATCCATGTCTGTTTCCGTCAGGCTGATTAATTTTTCCGCTTCACTAACAATCGACGTACTAATGGTAGCCGGAAATAACTCATTCCATGAGAGTACAGCAGCCGAAGACAAGACTACATTTGCCCGATCGGCCAGCCTGAACCAGTTTGTTAGTAAGTCAGGGATAAAATCCTGCAGCACTTTAATAAAATATTTTCCTTCAATTAAGCTAAAATAGTGTTCCTTATGAAGGTTTGATAGCTCTGTCCAGTTTTCATCTCGATTGAGTTCAAGGTTTAATAATAGATGGTTGATCTCACTTAGCCATGTAAAATATGATTCCTCGTTCTTGTAGCTGTCCCACAATGAAGAAACGAGCTGTTCAAACTTTCTTTTATCCAAACTAAATAGAAGGATCAAACCTTGAGTAAAATAATTTGGCGCATGGCTTTTCGTAACACCGTTTTTTATATACGTGTTTAGTATGTCAAACCATTCGAGTGATTCCGTACGCTTAGCTTCGGTTATTGCCAGTTCGACAGCATTATCCCAATCCTGCTGTTCTTCAAAAAAGGTGCGGGCAATTTCGGTAACATTCGGATAATCAGGGTTAGTAGCAATTGTCTTTTTAATTGTTGAAATGGCTGCCGCTAACTTCCCCCGCTCGATGTACAGCGAAAATAACTGTAGGGCTACCTCTGCCGTTAATGTAGGATCATCGGTTTCAATTGCTGTGTAAATATCCTCAGCCGTTGAAAGCAATCCCAGCTCTAGGTAAGCATCCGCTGTATTTTTCTTTGCCCATGGCGCAAGCTCATTGGAAATGTTTTCCCATTTAAAAATGGCCGTTTCGTAATCTTTATGATGATAATATACTTCTCCCTGCGCATAGCGGATGGACGATAAATCAGGCAGATCCTGCTTTGCCTCCTCCTGAAATACCTCGCCGAGGACACGAACCGGATGTATATCTTCTTGCTCATTTATGAACATATTATAATAGGCCTTTTGTATCAATTGCTTCTCTAATGCCATTCTATTTCCCTCCAATTGCAAACACTCTATGTCATTCATATGGAAAAGAGTCATAATTATTCCATAAACTATTCGACGTATATATGGATTTTAAGTCTCAATTATATCGATTCTAACAAACGAATTTATTAAAATGATGTCAGTTATGTTTCAATTTGAAGACAAACGATTTTCAGCCGTTGCTTCCTTCTTTCTTTCTTTCAATTATATAATAAAATCAAAGACCTAAAGGAGTCTGGTAAGTTTGGAATTAGAACAAGCTATTTACATAGCAAATCATCTTGAAGTATCAAAACCTGTATCTTATGAGATTCGGAAACTTCAAACAGTCGATGGGATTCTACCGAAGTTTCATCAATGGACGAACGGCAAGAAAACATTAGCTGCATATGAAGTCACTCGGCCGGAAAGCGACACGGGTTATTACTTCCTCTTCATTGATTGGCACCGTAATGACAATTATTATTTGGTCCTCTATGCACATGATCGGTCGACAACCTGTGCGGAGATACGGCAAGTTCAAGAGCTTGAAGATGGGTCGTATCTTATCTGGTCATACAAGCCCTTTAAAAGGGACGGGAAAAACGACCAGCGAAAGGCCTATTTTAAGCAAATGTTTGGGTCCACAACGGTTCAAATCAAACTCCCCTCATCGCCGGAAAATGTGGAAGAATTTTTTACGCACTTGTTTGAGCTTTGTCAAAATCGGAAAAGGGCGGACAAAATTGTCGATGTATTTGATTTTGAATAACACTTTTACAGATGGAATTATTAAACAGTTTCCGAATTGATTCTAAAAAACGGATGAAAATCATTCATCCGTTTTTTACTGTTTTCTCATTTTCCAATACGTTCTTGTACCGTTATTTCTTACTACTGCATTTCTTGGAATTTGGACTAGCACTAAGAAAAAGCCGAGAATATCAAGGGATGCACCCAGTGAATTAAGGATAATAAAAACAAGCATTTTTCCTGTTAATATTCCTAAGATTGATAGAAATAGAGGAAAAAAAACAGACAAAAAAAGAAAAGGTGCGATCGTTATTAGGAGGAACCTATCTTTCGTTACTGTTTGTTCCGTATGCACAAACGCCCCATAAAATGTCAGCCCGATAACGGTATCCCCCGACTTCAAAAAGTTAGGAATAAAAATCAAATGGAAAAATTCATGGATGACTATAACTAATACCATCGCAACGAAAACACCTAAATCAATCGTTATGACGAATGAATCTCCAGAAATAAATGAAAATTTCTTCAGCGAAAAAGTGGAAAAGAAATAAATGATCCCCATCGAGATAAGGGCATTGATCACCATAAAAGGCATGGAGAGTAGCATCGCGTTCGTCAGACTTTTCGGCTCTTTCAGCTGCTTCCAGTCATCGTTCAATAACTCAATATGGGTTTGTTCATTAAATTTGGGTATTTTCGTAGTAAATTTAATAGTATCCACTCCCTCCCAAATGGAAAATCCACCCATATATCATAACAAAAATAGGGAGCCGCTGTCAGCCCCCCAATACATACTTAAAGCACCTTACTCAAAAACGCTTTTGTCCGTTCTTCCTGCGGATGATCGAACAACTCGCTTGGGATGTTTTCTTCGACAATGAGGCCGCCATCCATGAAAATAACCCTGTCGCCTACTTCTTTGGCAAAGCCCATTTCGTGCGTCACCACTACCATTGTCATTCCCTCCTTGGCCAGTTGTTTCATAACCTCGAGAACCTCACCAACCATTTCCGGGTCAAGCGCGGAGGTTGGTTCATCAAACAGCATGATTTTTGGCTCCATCGCTAAGGCTCTGGCAATGGCCACCCGCTGCTTTTGGCCGCCAGATAATGAATCAGGATAGGCATCCGCCTTGTCAGCCAGCCCGACCTTTTTCAAAAGTTCCAACCCTTTCGCTCTTGCCTTTTCTGCAGGTACATTCCTTACTTTCATCGGGGCGAGCATAATATTATCGATGACCTTTTTATGCGGAAAAAGGTTAAACTGCTGGAACACCATTCCTACTTCCGTCCGGATCTTATTGATGTCTGTTTTTTTGTCCGTTAAATCAATCCCTTCAATAAGGACGTGCCCGCCGGTAATCGTTTCGAGCATATTTATGCAGCGAAGGAACGTTGATTTTCCCGAGCCCGAAGGCCCAATCACGACAACGACTTCTTGCGGTTTAACGATGACATTGATATCCTTGAGAACCTCGTTGATGCCAAACGACTTTTTTAAATTTCTTACTTCAATCATTCGGTTGCCAGCCTCCTTTCAACACGGTTTAACAGGAAGTTTAGTGTGAGGGTTAAAACAAGATAAATAACGGCAGCAGTCAAATAGGGCTCCCATGGGCGCATATATTGACCTTGCATCGCACGGCCCCAGTACATTAGCTCCGGGGCGGCAATTAACGCAGCGAGCGAAGAATCTTTAATTAAGACAATGAATTCATTGCCCAGCGGTGGAATCATTCTTTTGATTGCTTGCGGCAAAATAACAAACCTCATGGCTTGTCCATTTGTCATGCCTAGCGAACGTGCCGCCTCCATCTGCCCCTTGTCAATCGATTGAATTCCGGCGCGGAATATTTCCGCTACATACGCGGCAGAGTTTAACGAAAGCGCCAAAATGGCTGCAACGACCGCATTGGTCGTACCTAAAAAGGCCGGTACGACTGCAAAATGAATTAATAAGATTTGCACCATTAACGGTGTGCCTCTGAAAAAGTTGATATACCAGTGAAACGGAAGTGCCCACAGCTTTTTTCGCATCATTTTCCCCAAACCGATAAATAAACCAAGTACCGAACCGATGATAATACTTGCGACCGAAAGGCCAATGGTTAACAAAGTTCCCTTTAGAAAAAAGGGAGCGTATTCTGCGATCAGATCCCACCTAAAATTCATGATCGATCCCCCTGACAAATTTGCTATGTAGTAAAGTTTAGAAATCTAACCAAAAATTGCGTAACTGCCTATGAATAGAAGTTACGCAATTCTTCTCTATTGCTGATCTTTTAAAATTTGTATGTCAGGTTCGACATCAAACCATTGTTTATAAAGCTTGGCATAGGTACCATTATCAATGACCTTCTTGACAGCCTTGTCTAAATCTCCCTTAAGCTTGCTTCCTTTTGGCAGCAATAAGCCATAGAATTCTTTTTCAAACGCATCATCATCTTCAATGAACTCAAAATTATCCTTTGGGTTATTTTTTACATAGGTTTCAACAACGGTGTTGTCGGCAACTACTGCATCTACACCATTATTTTTCAGCTCTAAGATTGATAGATTATTATTTTCAAACTTTTTTAGTTTATCGTAGTTTTTACCGAAAAGATTTTCTACGATTGTTTGGGCGGTGGTTCCATTTTGAACCGCAATCTTCTTACCTTCTAAATCTTTGGCACTTTTAATCGTACTGCCTTTTGGTACTAGAATTTCATTTTTTGATAAGAAGTAAGGAACGGTGAAGTCATAGGATTCTAATCGCTCAGGAGTTATCGTGATGGAAGAGACGGCGAGGTCAGCAGTTTTTCCTTCAATTTCCACAAAGAGTGGGTCCCAGCCAACATTCTCAAACTTAACCTCATAGCCTGCTTCCTTTGCCACTGCCTTGACGAAATCGATATCAAATCCGACGATTTCTCCTTTATCCTGATACTCGAAGGGTGCGTAGGCAGCATCGGTAACGACTCTTAACGTCTTCTTTTCTCCTCCTCCGGTTTTACTAGTTCCACAGGCTGATAGAAGCAAGAGAAATACTGCCATAAAAATGGTTACAAGTTTAATTTTCTTCATGTTTAGCCTCCTATTATTTCTTTAATTTATTTAAAAATTTATAATTTTTCGAATAAATTGATTATACCTTCTTTCATTTCATTATTCAAACATTTATTTTTTTACTATATTAACACGTTACCAAACTTACTCTGCGTTATTCACTGACGATTCAAGGCTCGATAAGTTGCGTGAAGCCTATGCCATGCCTAAGAATGTGATAAAGGACGATGTCCGTCTTAGTGCCTTCATCAGTTACATATGGTGGACAACATGGGCGACAGAAACCAATCGCCCCGGAGACAAGGTAACCTATACAAACAATTTGCCTAACGAAGATCTTATTGATAATAAACCAACAGGTGAAATGCTTGTTTAGTCTGTTGTCAGCTTAGTCTTGCACCGGCTGGTCAGTCTCCGAGGACCGTCTCGATTACGCTGAATCGGAACATAAAGTATAGATAAAACACCCCATTCGTTTCATTTTAGATTGGGGTGTTTTCATCGTGACATAGGCATTTGCCGTTACCTGCTCATTACGGCCACATAATGTATAGGGTATTATCACATAAGGAGAGATGCCCATATGAATCCCTATGGTCTTTATCAAATGCCACAATTGCCGGTTGAATACCATTCCTATGTTCCAGCTGAACCGTTTTATTCGCAGCCAGAGCAATACCATTCCTATGCTCCAATTGAACAAAATCATTCCTATATTCCAACTGAACACTATCATACCTATGTTCCGCTAGATCAATACAATCCCAACAGGCAGCCACAGCAACTTGAACGCCGAGTCAATCAGCTTGAAAGGCAAAATGAGCGGCAGGAAAAAGAAATTAACCAACTGCAGCGCCGGCTCCAACGTGTCAACCAGCGGCTGCGCGCAGTAGAAAACCGTTTCCACCTCCCCTTTACACCATTTGATGGGGAATATTAAGCAACCAATTCAGAACCGGACACCTTGTCCGGTTCTTCTTCATTAACTTAAAATCCATGTAAGAAAATCTCACATAATCAGTTGAAAAAATACAATTTTTTTATAAACTATACTAATAAACATGAATGTGGTGATCTTAGATGGGAAACGAATTGTCTTATAAAGATAAGAAGGTTATAACAATCGGGGTTGTCAGGGAACTCACTGGTCTATCTGAAAGACAAATCCGTTATTATGAAGAAAGGAAATTAATTTTCCCTGAAAGATCAGCTGGCGGCAGCCGGAAATATTCCTTTACCGATGTCGAATTACTTATGGAGATCGCCAACAAAATAGAAGATGGCATTCAAACATATGAAATTAGAAAGCAAATGCTGAAAGAACAAAAGAAACAAAGTCAGGATGATATCCGCCGTAAAATGATCCAAGGACAGCTCAATGCCCAATTCGGATTAAGGAAACAATAAGAAAAGCCTTGTTCCTTTTTTAAAGGTCGGGGCTTTTTTTTGTCCCCAGAAAAATACGTTAGATAACCTTACATGATTGTGGATGCCCCATTCAGATTCATGTAAAAATACAATTACACAAATGTTATGAAATGCACAACATAAAAAGGGGGAGAAACATTGGATACGTTATATTTAATGAACAGTATTTGGGTTATTATCGGGGCCGTACTTGTTATTATAATGATTGGCGGCTTTATTCTTCTTGAAACAGGCTCAACTAGAATGAAAAATGCTGGGCATATTGCCGGGAAGACAATCCTTACTTTTGGAATTAGCTCAATTATGTTTTGGGCAGCAGGGTTTGGTTTAATTTTCGGCAAAGGAAATCCTTTGATTGGGCTCTCTGATTTCTTTTATTCTGGCTATGACATTGATGGTTTATCATTGTCCGGAGCCGTTTTCTTCTTATCCCAACTAGCATTTGCAGGCATTTCCTTAACGATTGCCTTCGGCGGGTTTGCTGAACGGGCGAAACTTAGTGCCTACCTTGTATTCGCAGTACTTTTCTCTGTTATCGTGTATCCTCCAATCGCGCACTGGATCTGGGGCGGCGGCTGGTTGTCGGAGCATGGGAAACAAGACTTCGCTGGTTCAACGGTTGTTCATTTAACTGGTGCTACGGCGGCGCTCTCAGCTACTATTCTCCTAAAGCCCCGAATGGGCAAATTTAATAAAGACGGTTCTGCCAATAATCTTGCCGGTCATAATCAAGTTTTCACTGCCTTGAGTGTATTGCTGTTATGGGTGGGCTGGCTTGGTTTCAATGCCGGCAGTACTTTATCTGTCGAGAAAGCCTTCTTTGGATTTGTAGCTATTAATACGAACCTCGCTGCCGCAGCCGGAACTGTCGCTGCAATGATGATTACTTGGATAAAAGTTGGCAAAGCCGATATGCCGATGATGTTAAACGGGGCCATTGCAGGTTTAGTTGCCATTACTGCTTCCTGTGCCTTCGTTGAAACATGGGCTGCTGTCCTGATTGGTTTTATCGCTGGTATTCTTGGTTTTTACAGTATCCGCTTCTTTGAGAAAATAAAAATTGATGATCCCATTGCAGCTCTTTCCGTACACGGTACAGCGGGGATATGGGGCACGTTATCAACCGGCTTCTTTGCCACAAAAGGTTTGGCGACGGTCGGAAAGCCTGGTTTATTTTATGGCGGGGGCCTACACCAATTAGGCGTTCAAGCGATGGGTGTCATCACTTGTGCAGCCTTTGCTTTTATTGTCTCCTTCATCCTACTGGCAATAATGAAAAAAGCAATGAATGGTTTACGTGTGACGGAAGAGGAGGAAATGATCGGTCTTGATATGAGTGAACATGGCAGCTATGGATATCCTGAATTGGTGAAAAGTGAGCAAAAGCTGAAGGCTCAATAAAATTAGTAGTAGTCAATCCCATCAATTTGGGATTGGACTACTTAAATTTTTAGGGAGTGGGGAAATACTTCTGAAAATCTCTCTTAAAAAAAGGATAAAAAACTATATTACCCTATTAAATTTTTCAAAATGTGTATATATCAATAATAAAACTTTCCGGCACTTCCATCCTACTTACTACTGAATTCCCCTCTTTTTTTGAAACATAATACTCCCAATAGAAAAAATTTTTAAAAAATTTTTTTCTTCCAATTTCCTTATCATAACAAGAATGAAAACGCTACCAGGTTTTCCGACTTATTTGAATTGTCAGATTTCTATATTGACCATGTTATCGATTGGTTGTATGATTATCGAAAATAATCATCAATATTGAACATTGCCTTTGTTCATTTCCAAGTGGAATGGGGTGCGGCAATTCTTTATTAAAGTTATGTTTATTCCATTTAAAGCGTTCTAACATGAAAGAGGAGTGGTTAGGTTGGGAAGTCAATGGATTTTCCTTGGCGGCGAGTTCGTCAAGAAGGAGGATGCTGTTGTATCAGTTTTTGATCATGGTTTTTTATATGGTGATGGAGTATTTGAAGGGATTCGCGTTTACAACGGAAATATCTTCAGAGTCGATGCTCACCTGAAAAGACTATTTGAATCAGCACAATCCATTATGCTGAAGATTCCATATACACAGGAGGAAATGACGCAATTAATCGTCGAAACGATTAGAAAAAATCAGCTAGAAAGTGCCTATATTCGTGTCGTTGTTTCACGTGGCAAAGGGAATCTTGGACTGGACCCTACTTCCTGCTCGAATCCAAGCGTAATTATAATCGCCGAGCCATTATCCATGTATCCCAAAGAATTTTACGATAATGGAATTAAAATTGCATCGGTGGCAAGCAGAAGGAATCGCCCAGATGTACTTAGTCCACAGATTAAATCACTCAACTATTTAAATAATATTCTAGTCAAACTGGAAGCCAATCAAGTTGGCGTTCAGGAAGCATTAATGATGAATGACCAAGGCTATGTTACTGAAGGTTCCGCTGACAATATCTTCATTGTAAAAAATGGCATTCTATACACACCGCCTGTTTACTTGGGAGCATTGGAAGGGATTACCCGCAACGCCATCCTGGATGTAGCAAGAGCTAAAGGCTACGATGTCCGGGAATCACCTTTTACAAGACATGATGTATATGTCGCTGATGAGGTGTTCTTAACCGGAACAGCTATTGAGGTCATTGCTGTCATAGAAGTAGATGGCCGAGTCATTAAGGATGGTAAACCAGGTGCAGTAACAAACGATCTTTTAGCAGAATTCAGAAAGATTGTAACAACAGACGGAGTGGCTTGTTACCCTAAAACAACAAACCATGCAGTAGTCAGTTAGGAGATAGAAAAATGCGAAGCGATATGATTAAAAAGGGAATTGATCGAGCCCCCCATCGAAGCCTGCTATATGCAACAGGGGTAAAAACGAGTGATTTGGAAAAACCATTTATCGGTGTCTGTAACTCGTTTATTGAAATTATTCCAGGACATAAACACCTTAATCATTTCGGTGAGATTGTAAAGCAAGCCATCCGCGAAGCCGGAGGCATCCCTTTCGAATTTAATACCATTGGAGTAGATGATGGAATTGCCATGGGACATATCGGAATGCGTTATTCCCTGCCAAGCCGCGAAATAATCGCGGATAGTGCCGAAACAGTCATCAACGCCCACTGGTTCGACGGTGTCTTTTATATTCCAAACTGTGACAAAATCACACCGGGAATGCTAATGGCAGCAGCAAGAACCAATGTTCCATCCGTGTTTGTTTCAGGCGGTCCAATGGAGGCAGGCGTTTCCTCAACAGGGAAAAACCTTTCCTTAACATCTGTTTTTGAAGGTGTTGGTGCTTACCATAATGGATCGATGACCGAACAGCAATTGCTTGAGATTGAAACAAGTGCCTGCCCTACCTGCGGTTCCTGTTCAGGGATGTTTACCGCAAATTCGATGAACTGTCTCATGGAGGTATTAGGGATGACGGTTCCAGGAAACGGAACAATCGTCGCTACATCTGAAGAAAGACATGAACTCATCCGTCAAGCAGCAAGACACTTAATCGAACTTGTGAAAAAAGATATTCGTCCGCGTGACATGATCACTCGAGAAGCAATCGATAATGCTTTTGCACTGGATATGGCGATGGGCGGTTCAACCAATACCGTTCTCCATACACTGGCAATTGCCCATGAAGCCGGGATTGAATATGACTTGCGTGATATTAATAAAATCGCTGAAAGAGTCCCATATTTAGCAAAAATCATGCCTGCCTCTGATGTTTCCATGGATGATGTCCACCAGGCTGGCGGCGTAAGCGCCATTTTAAATGAGCTTTGTAAAGTTGACGGGGCCCTACATCAGGATTGCCTGTCAATTACCGGAAAGACATTAGCTGAAAATGTGAAGGATGCAACAATCCTTAATGAAAAAGTAATTCGTCCGAAAGATAACCCGTACAGTCATGTTGGCGGCCTTTCCATCCTTTTTGGAAATCTTGCCCCAGATGGCGGGGTAATCAAGGTTGGCGCAGTAGATCCTTCGATTAAGACCTTCCTTGGGGAAGCAATTGTGTTTGAATCACAGGATGAAGCACAGGAAAACATCAATAACGGTACTGTTAAGTCAGGCCACGTCGTTGTCATTCGCTATGAAGGTCCTAAAGGCGGACCAGGGATGCCAGAAATGCTCGCTCCAACATCCGCGATTGCAGGACGTGGTTTAGATAAAGAAGTGGCATTAATTACCGATGGCCGTTTCTCAGGTGCAAGTCGGGGAATCTCCGTCGGACATATTTCACCAGAAGCCGCTGAAGGCGGACCAATCGCCTTTGTTCAAAATGGTGACAAAATCTTAATTGACCTTGCGGGTCGTTCGATTGAACTACTTGTTGATGAAGAAGTGTTAGCTGAAAGACGCCGTTCCTGGGTGCAGCCGGAACCAAAAATCAAATCTGGCTATCTCGCAAAATATGCAAAGCTAGTTACTTCCGCTAACACTGGCGGAGTTATGAAAATTTAGGGATTCACTAGTACCCCTCCCCTTCTACAGAAGTAAAGGTACTACGAAAAGCGCAAGCGCCCTGGTCAGCGGCGTATGGCCTGGAGTGCTTCAACTGAGATAAAGGAAACACGAAGAGCCGGAGGCGATTCGATGTTGACTTATCGTAGGGCGGAGCGCGAAGGACACTAGGGCGCTGGAGCTGGACATTTCTCATTGACATTTTTATATAACAAAATCGATGACGGGAATAAAGGAATAAGAACATGTATTTTCAGAGAGCTGGGGTTGCTGGAAGCCCAGTAATACAACTTATTCCGACATCATCCCTGAGTGTTGAGCTGAAAGGTCATTTCCTAGTAGGCCCGATCGGGTGTCTCTTGAACACCTGTTACAAAAAGAAGCGTTTTTAAATTAGTTGTCGCTTCATAAGGCAGTATTCGCAAGGATACTGTAAAAACCGGGTGGTACCGAGAAAAAGAAGGCCTTTTCTCCCCGATTATTCTGCTTTTAGTACGTAGACTGCAGTTTATTCGGAGACGAAATGGCCTTTTTTACTTTGTTTTAAAGTATCATTTCTATTTTTTAAAACTCAGTCTTACGAATAATTTTTCAAATATTCAATTATCCACAGGGAGGGATTATGACGTGAAAGTAGAAGCAAAAGAACTGGAATTCCAAACCAGTACCGCACCAAAAACAGGTGCAGACCTTCTCATTGATTTATTAAAAACGGAAGGTGTTGATACGATATTTGGGTATCCGGGTGGTGCTGTCCTGCCAATTTACGATGCAATTTATCGAGCCCAAGGGACGATTAAGCACATTCTATTCCGTCACGAGCAAGGAATGATTCATGCCGCCGAAGGCTATGCCCGAATTACTGGTAATCCTGGTGTAGTAATCGCTACTTCAGGACCGGGTGCGACAAACCTGGTTACTGGAATTACAGATGCGATGATGGATTCCTTACCGCTTGTGGTATTCACCGGGCAGGTTGCGCGGAGTGTGATCGGAACAGATGCCTTCCAGGAAGCTGACGTGATGGCGATTACCACACCAATCACCAAACATAATTACCAGGTGCAATCCATTTCAGACTTACCAAGAATCGTAAAGGAAGCCTTTCATATTGCATCTACAGGACGGCCGGGACCGGTTCTTGTAGATATTCCGAAAGATATTTCGGCAGGTATATTAATGGAAGAACCTAAAGCAGCAAGTATTGATTTACCTGGCTACCAGCCAACAACAAAGCCAAATCCATTGCAAATAAAAAAATTAGCAGATTCAATCGCAAAAGCGAAAAAGCCAGTAGTGCTAGCAGGAGCCGGTGTCCTTCATGGAAAGGCCTCTGCGGAATTAACTGCATTTGCTGAAAAACACAAGCTTCCGGTCGTGACGACATTACTGGGACTAGGTGCTTTTCCAGCAGACAGCCCTCTCTCATTAGGAATGGGCGGTATGCATGGTACTTATGCAGCAAACATGGCAATTTACGAAGCTGATTTACTAATTAATTTTGGTGCCCGCTTTGATGACAGGTTAACCGGTAATTTGAAACACTTCGCGCCACATGCGAAGGTCGCCCACATCGATATCGATCCGGCGGAAATTGGTAAAAACGTACCCACTCAGATTCCAATTGTATCTGATGCAAAAGAGGCATTGATTGAGCTAATCGATCAAACAGCGGAGTCACCCGTACATGAATCATGGTGGGATACGCTCAATCAATATAAAGTGGAATATCCACTTTGGTATAAAAACGACCCAAGCGGAATGTGTCCACAGTGGGTAATCGAGGCCGTTCATAAAGTAACAAATGGCGAGGCGATTGTCGCAACAGACGTAGGGCAGCATCAAATGTGGGCAGCCCAGTATTATACCTTTAATGCACCGCACCGCTGGATTACCTCAGGCGGTCTCGGGACCATGGGCTTCGGCTTCCCTGCTGCCATCGGAGCACAAATAGCTTCACCTGAAAGTACTGTTGTTGCAATTGTCGGCGATGGCGGTTTCCAAATGACACTGCAGGAGCTTTCAGTCATTTATGAACGGAACCTTCCAGTCAAGATCATCATTGTGAACAATGGTGCACTTGGAATGGTTCGTCAATGGCAGGAACTATTGCACGGAAACCGGATTTCAGAATCCATTCTTCATACACAGCCTGATTTTGTGAAGCTTGCTGAAAGCTACTCAATTCGCGGCTACAAGGTTGAAAGCCAGGAAGAACTTGTCACAGTTTTACCAGAAGTATTTGCCCATAATGGCCCTGTTCTTGTTGATTGCCGCGTACTGCAGCAGGAAAAAGTTTTTCCAATGATTGCTCCTGGCAAAGGAATTCATGAAATGATTGGGGTGAAACCATGAAACGTATCATCACATTGACTGTTCAAGACCGCAGCGGTGTCCTCAACCGGGTGACCGGCCTCCTGCAAAGGCGGCAGTTCAATATTGAAAGTATATCTGTCGGCCCAACAGAAACCGAAGGCATTTCCAAGATGACCTTAGTCGTCCAAGTAGAGGATGACCAGCGTCTTGAGCAGGTAACGAAACAATTAAACAAGCAAATTGACGTATTAAAAGTTTCCGATATTACGGATAAAGCAGTTGTTGCCAGGGAACTTGCCTTAATTAAGGTAGCCAGTTCAAGTCAGCTGCGAAGCGAAATTAATGGAATCATTGACCCGTTTCGCGCCTTAATCATTGACGTAAGTAAAGATAGTTTAGCGGTTCAAATAACAGGCCGTCCTGATAAAATTGACGCGTTGATTGAACTGCTGCGCCCTTACGGTATTAAAGAAATTGCCAGAACCGGACTGACAGCCCTGCAGCGCGGGCATCAGCCACAAGTAAACGAACTAGCAACATACTCACTATTAAAATAATAATATTTCTGAAAGGATGATTCATAATGGTAAAGGTATTATATAACGGAGATATTCAAGAGGCAGTTTTACAGGGAAAGAAAATCGCAGTAATCGGATATGGCTCACAAGGTCATGCTCACGCTCTTAACTTAAAGGAAAGCGGCTTTGATGTAGTTGTTGGTCTTCGCGGCGGAAAATCATGGGATAAAGCTGTCGAAGATGGTCTAGATGTTCGTTCCGTGGCTGAAGCAACTGCTGCTGCTGACGTAGTAATGGTTCTTCTTCCAGATGAAATGCAGCCAAAAGTATATGAAGAAAGCATTAAAGAAAACCTTGAAGCTGGCAATTCCTTAGTTTTCGCACACGGATTCAACATCCATTTCAGCCAAATCGTTCCTCCTGCCGATGTTGACGTATTCTTAGTTGCGCCAAAAGGCCCGGGACATTTAGTTCGCCGTACTTATACAGAAGGCGCTGGAGTTCCTGCTCTATATGCGGTTTACCAAGATTATACTGGTCAAGCACGTGATGTTGCTCTTGCTTATGCAAAAGGAATCGGTGCTGCTCGTGCCGGAGTATTAGAAACAACTTTCCAAGAAGAAACAGAAACGGATCTATTTGGAGAGCAAGCAGTTCTTTGCGGCGGTACTACTGCCCTAATCAAAGCTGGATTCGAAACTTTAGTAGAAGCCGGTTATCAGCCTGAAGTTGCTTATTTCGAGTGTTTACATGAGTTGAAATTAATCGTTGACCTTTTATATGAAGGTGGATTAGAAAACATGCGTTATTCTATCTCTGACACTGCACAATGGGGTGATTTCGTATCCGGACCACGTGTAGTTAACGAAGATACAAAAGCGCGCATGAAAGAAGTATTAAAAGATATCCAAACTGGTAAGTTTGCTCAAAGCTGGATCTTAGAGAATCAAACAAACCGTCCGCAATTCAACGCCATTAACCGCGCTGAAAACAATCACCAAATCGAGACTGTTGGACGCGAGCTTCGTGCATTAATGCCGTTTATTAAGAAGCCAGTAAATGCGAAGAAAGAAGTGGTGGTAAATGGTTCACGTTAACATCTTTGATACAACCTTACGCGATGGCGAGCAATCCCCTGGTGTGAATTTAAACCAGCTTGAGAAATTAGAAATTGCCAGACAGCTTGAACGGTTTGGCGTTGACATAATGGAGGCCGGCTTTCCGGCTTCCTCCCAAGGGGATTTTGAAGCGGTTAGAGCTATTGCCCGGACGATTAAACATTCATCCGTCACAGGCTTGGCACGCGCAACAAAATCGGACATTGACATTGCGTGGGATGCTTTAAAAGATGCGGCAGAACCAAGGTTGCATTGTTTCATTGCAACCTCCCCTATTCATATGCAATATAAGCTGATGAAAACTCCTGAGCAAGTCATGCAGACAGCCGTGGATATGGTTAGGTATGCGAAGACACGATTCCCGCATATTGAGTGGTCCGCTGAAGATGCTTCTCGCTCAGACTTAGATTTTTTAGTGCAAATCATTACGAAGGTGATTGATGCCGGAGCTACTGTCATCAACCTTCCTGATACTGTGGGGTATACAACGCCGCAAGAATATGGACGGATGTTCCGCTATATAAAAGAAAATGTGCCGAATATTCATAGAGCAGCACTGTCCTGCCACTGTCATGATGACTTAGGTATGGCAGTGGCCAACTCGCTTGCAGCGGTGGAAAATGGCGCTACTCAAGTGGAAGGTACAATTAACGGCATTGGGGAACGCGCAGGCAATGCAGCATTAGAAGAAATCGCCGTTGCTTTAAATATTCGCAATGACCGCTATCCATTCACAACGAATCTAGTGTTAAAAGAAATCAAGCGCACAAGTGACTTGGTGAGCCGCTTTACTGGGATGAAGGTCCCTGGCAATAAAGCCGTTGTTGGAAAAAATGCCTTCGCTCATGAATCAGGAATTCATCAGGATGGCGTGTTAAAAAATGCCTTGACCTACGAAATTATTACGCCTGAATTGGTTGGCGTTCAATCCAATGACCTTGTTCTTGGAAAACATTCAGGCCGCCATGCCTTTAAGGACAAAATTGAGCAGATGGGCTTCGATTTATCTCAAGAGAAGCTAAACGAAGCATTCAAATCATTTAAGCAATTAACTGACAGCAAAAAAGAAGTAACAGATGAAGATTTATATACGATTTTACTAGATATCCAAACAGCTTCTGTTGATGTGAAAAAGTATGAGCTTGTCGCTTTCCAAGTTCAAAGCGGTTCTGGAAACCTCCCTACCGCCACTGTCGCTCTCACGACTCCATGCGGTAACCGGGTAGAGACAGCAAGAACTGGCAGCGGAAGTGTTGAAGCATTATACAACACATTAGAAGCATTAATTGAAGAAAAAATTCATCTCTCTGATTTCAACTTGACCTCCGTCGGTAAAGGGCGGGACGCACTTGCTGAAGTCCACGTGAAAATGACGGTTAACAATACTGCAGTAAGCGGACGCGGATCCGCCCAGGACGTCCTAGAAGCATCAGGCAAAGCCTTCCTAAACGCAGTCAACAGAGTATTCTACAACCAAAAAGCAATTGCAAAAGAACCAGCGGTGTTGTAAATGGTGTCAGGCACCATTTACTGTATACAGATAGTACAAAGGGTGTCAGGCACCCAAAAAAAATGAGGAGGTTGCTTCTAATGAAAAAACATATTGTTCTACTTCCCGGTGATGGTATCGGCAAGGAAGTTATTAATTCGGCAAAAGATGTGTTACAGGCAATTGCTGAAGAATATAATCATAGTTTTAGCTTCGAAACCCATGAAATCGGAGGAGCAGCCATTGACCAATACGGCACTCCCCTTCCCGATTCAACGGTTGATGCCTGTAAGGAGGCGGATGCTGTATTATTAGGTGCCGTCGGCGGGCCAAAATGGGATCAAAATCCTTCCCACTTACGTCCTGAAAGAGGATTGCTTGGAATCCGCAAGGCACTCGATTTATTTGCTAACTTAAGGCCCGTTAAAGGTTTTAAGAACCTGCTCCATGCTTCACCATTGAAGGAAGAAGTGGTTTCAGGAAGCGACCTCCTTATTGTACGTGAATTAACTGGCGGACTTTATTTCGGAAGACCAAGCGAGCGCCGTGACAACGGAAATTCTGTTGTTGATACGCTTGCATACACTCGTAAAGAAATTGAAAGAATTGTAGATAAAGGCTTTCAATCAGCCCAAAAGCGGCGCGGTCATTTGACCTCTGTAGATAAAGCCAACGTCTTAGAATCCAGCAAGCTTTGGCGAGAAGTGGTGGAAGAAAAAAAAGCAGTGTATCCAGACGTCGCTGTTGAACATGTTTTAGTTGATGCAGCAGCAATGAAACTGATTACGAATCCAACTCATTTTGATGTCATTGTTACGGAAAATTTGTTTGGTGATATTTTAAGTGATGAGGCATCTGTCTTAACAGGTTCACTTGGGATGCTTCCATCTGCCAGCCTTCGTGAAGATGGCCTTGGCCTTTATGAACCAGTTCACGGCTCTGCCCCGGATATTGCCGGTAAGGGGATCGCTAACCCGGTTGCGATGATTCTTTCTGCGGCCCTTATGCTTCGTTATTCATTCCAAATGGAAGATGAAGCAAAAGTCATTGAGGAGGCTGTTCAATCCATTCTTGATGCCGGCTTCCACACAGGTGACCTTCAGGTTGCAAACGGCCGCCTTGTTGGGACCGCGGAAATGACTAAACTAATTGTCGATTATATTAAGTCTCAAAATGCTTCTAAATGTATCGCCAGCTGCTATTATTAAGAAACTTTTTGGGGTAAACCGTCTTATTGGACGGTTTACCCTTATAAATCTAGGGGAGATAAGGATATCCTCTGATTGGGGTGCGTTATCCGCCAATTGAAGCAGGGTATTCGCTGATTGGAGTGCTTTATCCGCCAATTGAAGCGGGATATCCGCTGATTGAAGTGTGATATTTGCTAATTACCGTGAAATTAAATTTATTAACGTGAGGAAGGAAGCTATGCAAACACCAAAAACGATTATCCAAAAAATTTGGGAACAGCATGTTGTCCATCAAGAAGAAGGAAAACCAGATTTACTTTATATTGATTTGCATCTTGTTCACGAAGTAACCTCTCCTCAAGCATTTGAGGGTTTACGCATGAACGGGCGTAAGGTCCGCCGCCCCGATCTAACCTTTGCGACGATGGATCATAATGTTCCAACCCGCCAACGACTAGTTATCAATGACCCTATTTCGAAAAATCAAATCGATACATTACAACAAAATTGCCAGGAATTCGAAGTAACGCTAGCAGACATTCATCATCCAGATAACGGAATTGTCCATGTCATCGGTCCTGAGCTTGGATTGACACAGCCAGGAAAAACGATTGTTTGCGGCGACAGCCACACATCCACACATGGTGCATTTGGTGCCCTAGCATTTGGAATTGGTACAAGCGAAGTGGAACATGTTCTTGCGACCCAAACACTTTGGCAGGCACCTCCAAAGACCCTTAATGTCAAAGTGAATGGCAAGCTTGGAACTGGCGTTACGGCAAAGGACCTAATCTTAGCGATTATCGGAAAATTTGGCGTGCAATTTGGAACCGGCTATGTGATGGAGTACACAGGTGAAGCCATTCGTGCCCTTTCAATGGAAGAACGGATGACTGTTTGTAACATGTCGATTGAAGCCGGCGCCAGAGCAGGACTAATTACACCTGATGAAACAACATTTGAATACTTACGCGGCCGCCGCCATGTCCCACAAGGTGAGGCATTCGAAGAAGCTTTGGCCAAATGGCGTGCACTTGCCACCGATGAAGGCGCCGCCTACGATGCAGTCGTAGAAATTGATGCTGCCGAGGTTGAGCCCCAGGTTACATGGGGAACAAACCCCGGTATGTGTATCCCGGTTACAGCTAACGTACCAGGCCCAGACGATACAGAGAAACCATCCGAGAAAGACGAAATCAACCGGGCACTTGAATACATGGGCCTAGAAGCCGGCCAGCCAATTTCAAATGTTAAAATTGATCATGTATTCATCGGCTCCTGCACGAACTCAAGGTTAAGCGATCTTCGCAAAGCAGCCGAAGTCATTCGCGGTCGAAAGGTGAACCCTTCTGTTACTGCAATCGTGGTACCTGGTTCATTTAGCGTTAAACTTCAAGCTGAGAAAGAAGGCCTTGACGAAATTTTTAAACAAGCTGGTTTTGAATGGCGTGAAGCTGGATGCAGTATGTGTCTAGCGATGAATGATGACATTGTCCCTGCTGGTGAGCGCTGTGCCTCCACCTCCAATCGTAATTTTGAAGGCCGTCAAGGAAACGGTGCACGCACCCACCTTGTCAGCCCAGAGATGGCAGCTGCCGCAGCTGTCGCCGGTCATTTTGTTGATGTCCGCAAGTTCACTGCTCAGGAGGTAATGTAAATGGAACCGTTACGCATCCATCAAGGCTTTGTCTGTCCTTTAAACAGACCAAATATCGACACAGACCAAATCATTCCTAAGCAATTCCTAAAGCGGATCGAGCGGAGCGGCTTTGGACAATTTTTATTTTATCATTGGCGTTTTGACGATAACGGAAACCCTCGTCCCGAGTTTCCCTTAAATGATGCCAAATACAAGGATGCGTCTATTTTAGTAGCCGGTGAAAACTTTGGCTGCGGCTCTTCCCGTGAGCATGCGCCTTGGGCTGTTCAGGACTATGGCTTTAGAGTCATTATTGCACCAAGCTATGCCGATATTTTTAAAAATAACTGTGTGAAAAATGGCATCCTTGCGATTCAAGCAAGCGAGGAACAAGTTCAAGCTATTATGAAAAAGGCAGAATCCGAGACTTATGAATTAACAGTGAATCTTGAAGATCAAGTGGTCACCGACAATGAAGGTTTCAAACTTACATTTGATATTGCACCATATCCGAAAGAAATGCTGCTTAACGGCTGGGATGAGATTGGGGTTACCCTAACGTACGAAGATAAAATTAAGGAATATGAGTTTTCAAAAAAGTAGCCTAATAAAAGGAGCTTGGAAAAATCCAAGCTCTTTTTATTTTCACTCCAATTCTTTTGATAACCCATTGAAAAACCAAACACAAAAGGCTCTTGTCATGAAAAATGTGATACATAATGTACTCCATGTCCAATACCAGGTCCAATGGATATACTGGATCAAGTCGGTCTTTTTTTCTAGAAATATTTCCGGAATGGTTAGAATGGTACAAAAAATAAAGTAGTACATAAACTTATATAATGCATTGCAGGAATTTGGATAAAATGCATTGAAAATACCGCAAATCACCGGATAGACAAAGTACTCAAAAGTAAAGCTTGATCGATTAATATCTGAAAAAAGCCGGACAGGGTACGATAGTAAATGATATTCAACAACAAGTAAACCAGCAATCCAAGTAATTATTTGATTGAAAAAAAATGCAACAATTGCGATTCGTCTTTTGTTTTTTGGAATAATAAATATCAATCCGCTAGTAACAAGCCACACAGAAATTAAAATAATCCATTCAATTTTCACCTTGTGATCTCCTTATCACTTCGAAACAGCGATTTATCTTTGAAAAACCTTTTATAGAGGTAATTTGAAATAGCAAATAAACAAAAAAAGTCCAACCACGTCCAATACCATGCATAATGGACATATTCAATCAAGTCCGTATACCGCTCAATCAAACCATCGATCACTGTTAAAAATGATACCCAAATGGACAAATAGAAAAATCGATAGAAATAGTTTACTTTGTGCTCAAAGTTGATATAAAACCCACAAATAATCGGATAAAAAAAATATTCAGTCGTTATTAGCAGGTCGGTGGCATAAGGGAATTCTCGAGCCGGAAATGAAAGCAAGTCAAACTGTGCATGAAACATAGAACTTATCCACGTAAGTGATTGGCAAAACAGGTATGAAAGAATAAATCTTCTCCTGCGATTTTTCGGAATAAAAAAGATAATGGAAATGAGACCAATAACCAACATAAGAATGATAACGATATTATTAATTGACATACTTGGAATCCTTTCAGGGGAATATGCCTTTATAATTTACTAAAAAGAATAAAAATAAAAGCCTTACCCCATTTTATTTGGAGTAAAGCCTTTTGCAAATCACCTTGATAATCGCTAGAATTCCGGCAATTGATCTAGATTATTTTCTTTAATCCCATCCGGCTCGCTGCGGATAATGTCCCTCCCATATTTGTGAAAAACATCGATATGGGCTATCTTCCCTGCCTTCGCCTCAGCAAGTGCCGTTAAATAATCCAGTTCCCTCCCTGTATTTGTTTTAAAAGCAATTAAATCACCGTCATCATTTTTCCTGACTGCAACAAATTCTTCTTTCCCATCTAGATTCGGTTGATTCCCTTCCAGTTGTGCCTGTTGCTCCGTTTGCTGCTTGTATTGGTTGTAAATTTTTTCAAAATCTTGTTCCATTCAAATCCACCTCCGAACACTCGTTAGTATTTTTCTTTTTACAAAATATATCCAGGGATTTAAATTGTCAAAAACTGTTCAATAAAAACAATTGATTTATTCTATCGATTGAAACGGTGCCCACGATGAGCGGCTTCATTTATTCAACGTTTTCTTATCCTTACTTGAGATGATGATTTCGTACGGGTCATCCTTTACTTTTTGCCAGATTTCCTCTGAATGGATGAAGTCTTCAGCCATGGCATGAAGGTCCTTCGCTAGTTCATCTGTTTTCGGATCGGTACTCAGCAAATTCATGCGAATTTTAATTTGCATTTTTTCCCCATCAATACTTTTGTAGCCGACACCGGAAACATGATATTTTTTGTAAGTCATGAATTCATGGCCAATTCCCGAAACGGCATTTGACCAGCGGCTGTAATGCTCTCTTTTCGCAAGATTAAAGGTTATAGTTTTAACCGTAACGGATTCTTTCCCTGCAGCTTTTAACGCATTCTCTACAGCATTTTTAATTTCAGCTATTTTCTCTTTACTTTCTGTATTAGGAAATTCAAGCTCAACTTTGTCCGGACCGCCGCCCCAGACGTTTTCATATCCAAAAGATTTTAAAACAGGCTCGACAATTTTAAATATCTCATCCGTTTCCTTTGTGATTCGATCCTGTTCCTTCTTCCAATCTTCCGGTTCCTCAACAAATTTTCTTACTTTAACATAATAATCCTCAATTCTCGTACCCTTATATTGTTCACCGTGTAGTATGCCAAATGAAATTTTTTCAATTCCGGGCTTCATCTCCTCTATTTTCTTATCAGAGGCATTTAGAAAGATATAAACCCCTTCCTTATTCCCGCCAACATGCTCCCGTACCTCTTTTACCGGATACCCCTTTTGTTTCAATTCCTTCGTAATTACCTCGGAAAGATTGACATAACGATCATAGATGGAGCTAATTGGCGGGATTTTAGCCAGTATTTTTGCCATTGCCGGTGAAATGAAGCCGGACCCCATAAAGAGCAGCAAGCTGGCTGCGGATGCAAGCGTGAAGGCCGCAATCTTTTTACCTAAAGTCCATTGTTTTACCAACCTCTTTTGAAATTGATCCCATTCTTTATCCACTTGTTCAATTCTATGCTCATCAAATTCGCCTTCCCTGTACCTTTTAGGAAGTTCTTTTGTAAATCTTTCAAAAGAGATTGGAACCCGGAGCTGATCAAGAATCCGATCTTCTTCTTTTTTATATCCCATGTGACTTCACCTCCAGAGGATACCTATCGTTCTTTTCCATGATTTCTCCAAGTTTTCTTCTTCCACGCGCTAATCTTGTTTTAATCGTGTTACTATTTTCACCCAGAATGAGGCTAATCTCTTTAATCGGCATATCTTCATAATAGTAAAGCAAAATTGGAACACTTTGCTCTTTAGGAAGACTAGAAATAAGGACAAGCATTTCATTCATATTTTCATTTTGGATTGCACGTTTTTGAGCAGATTCCGAAATCATTTTCGCAAGTGCCTCAGGGTTTTCTTCAATATCGGCAGCATGGAAACGTGTGTTTTTACGGTAAATATCGATCGCACGAGAATACACTAGCCGGTAAAACCACGCCTTAAATTTGCGAATTTCCCTTTTTTTTATAATGCTAATGTAGCAGTCTTCTAGTGCATTTTGGACGGCATCTTCAGCCAGGTCCTTTGATCGGAGAATGAGATAAGCTGTTTTATAAGCAGCAGACAATAATTCTTCCACGAGCAGACTGAACGCCTCCCCATCACCTTTACGGATTCGATCCATCAATTTTTGTTCGTTGTTCAATTGAGAGGCCCCTCTCTATACTGTGTTCAATAGTATGTCGTTTTCACCATATGTTTGGTTTCACTTTTAATAAAAATAACCGGGACTTTTGAAAAAAATCCCGGTTAATATACTTGCTATGCAATTATCGGCCGCTGTAAATACCAATCGCATTTCCATCAAGGTCAAGGAATTGGGCAAAAGTGCCGCCGCTTGGAATCTCCGTTTCTGGGATGATGACTTTCCCGCCCAGCTCGGCTACTTTCTCTAAACTAGCTGCCACGTCCTCCACTCGAATATAAAGTGTCAAATATGGTGGTTCCTCAAATGTCCAATTGAAAAGGTGGCCGTCTAAGCCGGCGTCTTCTGCAGAGATGCTCATGATTGGACCATCATCGGTAATCCGCCAATTGAATACAGACTCATAAAATCTTTTGGAGCGGTCTCCTTCTCTAGCTGCAATTTCAAAGAACCCAATTTGATTCACTACAATTACGGGTTTGCTTTGACTTTCGGTATGGGTAGTGCCCTGGTAAGCGCCGATGATGATCCCATCCGGATCAACGAATTGAGCAATCGACCCGCCAGTTGGGACCGCCATTTCCGGTAGAATTACCGTCCCACCCATTTCCTCCACCTTCGACAAACATTCCTTAATATTTTCAACATTTATGTAGATACTGACATGTGTTGGATGGTCTTTATGCGGCCATTTAAGAATATGACTGCTCAGGCCTGCGCCGGAAATTTGCATTAATGGTCCTACATCCGTAACTTTCCAATTAAACAGACTCTCGTAAAAGTATTTCGCAGTGTTTCCGTCTCTTGTTGCGATTACAAACATCTTGATCGTATTTCCCATTCTTCCAACTCCACTTCCTATTAACTTCTAGTCTTAGTTTACAGTATAAACATCCGCTGCAAATGCTTAAACTTCGACAAAAAGGGTACTTTTTCCTTTATCCCATGTTCACGCTATAATACTTGTATACAGGAGTGATAAAAATGACCGCATACGATAAAACCCACGACCCTGGGAAAAATAAAGAACTGCTGACGCAAATTACCGGAAAACAACTTGATTTGAGGCAAGTAATCAAAGAAACGGAAGATTTATTTGAACAATGCCTTCTTGTCTCTCATTCTCCGATTCTTGAAAAAGGACAGCCGCTTTCTTTTTCAGAAAAATTCAAAGAAGGCTTATTTCGTCTGGCAGCAAAGCGTTCGCAGATTTTGGAACCGACACGAATCCTTGCCGATGGTGAAGGAAATGTCGGTCCCGCTTGGAAGGACAAGCTTGATCAAGAATACACCCAGTTGTTAAAACACATAACAAGGGAAGTAAATATCGAGGATTTTGGTGCGGTTGGGGACGGAAAAACAGATTGTACGGCTGCTTTTAAAAATGCACTTGGCAAAGGTCATGTAAAGGTTATTGTCCCCTCTGGAGTGTATGTCACAAAAGAAGTCCGCTTGCCGTCCTGGACATGGCTTGCCGGCTCCGGAAAAGGTAAGACAACCATTAAGCTTCATGACCAAGCTCCAAAGGGCAGCCGCATCATTACAAACGCTCATCATTGGAGCGGGAATCATCATCTGCTTGTTGAAGGAATGAGTTTGGATTGGAATGTGGAGAGACTTGGCAATAAGGCAAAAACAAGTACATGGGGCAATCATTCAAGCTGCCTGACCTATGCAAATGTGACCTATGGCTGGGTGAAGAATGTCGAGGGGATTAACCCGGGGCTTCATTGTTTTGATATCTCTTCGACACAGTACAATTATGCCGGTGATGGGTACCGAGCCCGGGGCGGAAGCAAATATGTCTGGCTCGACCGCTTAACCGGATATGGCTTCGGGGATGACGGAATCACGACACATCATAGCGATTATATCTATATTTCCAATTCCCATATGTGCGACCCCAGCGGACGGGCTCACAAGAAGGGCTTTTCCAATTCTAACGGGATTGAGGTCGATGATGGTTCACGAAATGTGTTATTGGTGAATAATTCTTCTGCCAGGTGTTTTGGCGGGGTGGAAATTAAGGCCCACCAGAATTCCTCGGCGGCCTCCAATGTCCAAATTGTTGGGCATATTTCTGTTCATGATAATCGGGCCTTTAACTTCCGCCATATCGGGCATCACAAAATCGCAGACGCTGAATCAAAATCAGCTTTCAATATTATTGCCGTTAATCTAGCAGTGATCGCGCCCATTTTCACTGAATTATATAAAGATTCTACGCCGCGGGGGATGGTGGTTTCCGCCTATAAAAATGTCGTAATCAACCATTTCACCTTGATTGGCGATCCCGATTATGATTTCAAAAGAAATCCAATAATAGCACTTCAATATCGGGCTAGAAATGTGATCCTACATAATATTACAGCTGCAGATTTTTATAAGACCGGTCCCGTGATCAAGATTTACGGGGGTGAAAACCGAGCTGATTCTATTCAAATTCATAATTGCCCTTCGGAGAAAATCGAAGTCGGGCCAGGTGTACAGGATTTTTCGCTAGAAAACCAGGGAAGCGCCAACGTTTACTTTTGACGCTTTCCTTCTTTTTCAACAACGATCTCATCTACCAGCTTTTCGGCCACTCTACGATATAAATTACTCATATGAACAAGCGATGAGATCATCAAAACCTGCTCAAGGTATTCCGAACTTTCCTTTTCAGTCAAAGCAATTTCCTCTTTAACTTCTTTTATCCTTCCCTCAATGTCCACTTTAAAATCGGCCGTATTTTTACTGGCCAGGTGCAAGTAGCTTGAATAAAAAGCATCTAACTCCATCTCTTCATTGATAATCTTTTTATTCAACCCACTAAGAGTTACCTTAATATCATTGATCGAAAGCGCCCCTTTAAGCTGATAAATCAGGCTGATTAAAATAAGATGCTCTTTGGAATACTTCTTATTTTGAATGGGAAACATCAGCTTCCCCTTGGCATAGTTATTAATCATCGTTTTCGTCAAAACCTTTTCTTCTTCGTTCCGTTTTGATGCGTTGAATTTATTTTCGAATAATTGAATGACTTGATCCATATACAGGTCTATCTTTGGAATTTCATCCAAGCTTAAACTTGTTTCCAGACCAAGTGAATCGATAATCTGTTTCATATTTTCCATTATAAAAAACCCCGCAGTACTTATAGATAATTTTATTATACATGATGAAATAAACATTGACTAGGTTTCATCTTACTAGTATCATTATAAGTGGTTACAAAAACTACATGATGTGTTAGGGGGATTTCAATTGAACAATTATATTCGCGAACCGATTAATGGATTAACCCATTTAGCAGGAGCTCTTTTTAGTTTTGTCGGACTGCTTGCCATGGTAATTAAAGCGGCGATGACGACACCTACCCCGCTTACACTTTCGGCCGTTATCATTTTTGGAGTGAGTATGATTCTGCTTTACTCGGCATCTGCCACCTATCACATGGTCATCGCCCGCGCTAATGTCATTGCCTTTTTACGGAGGCTTGATCACTCGATGATTTTTGTGCTGATCGCCGGTACGTACACCCCTTTCTGTTTTATTAGCTTGAACGAAAAAACAGGTGCGATCCTATTTTCGATCATCTCTGGTGTAGCCATCAGCGGGGTTGTGTTTAAAATGGTGTGGTTTAATTGCCCGCGCTGGATTTCAACTGCCTTATACATCGCCATGGGCTGGATGATTGTGTTTGTTTTTTCACCCTTAACAGGAAGTTTAAACCCAGTCGGTTTGTTTTTACTCATCCTAGGAGGAATCTTTTATACCATTGGCGGAGTCATTTACGGGGCTAAACCGAAGTTTTTAGAAACGAAGTATTTGGGCTTCCACGAGATTTTTCATATATTCATAATGCTGGGCAGCTTAGCGCACTTTTTATCTGTCTACCTATACGTCATTTAAAACTCCTCAAATGAGGTGTTTTTTTATCAACCACAAAATCTTTTTAACAATCTAATGACATTAAAAATATCATATTGACTCACACTAAAATGAAGTGTTTAATAAAAAGCACAGAATTAATAGAGGTGTTTCAATTGTTTCGGTTACTTTTTCAAATCATCGTCATTGGACTATGCTCCATGCTTTTTGGATTTGCCTTTAATACCTTTCTTATTCCACATAAGTTGACGTCAGGTGGTGTAACAGGCATCGCCTTTTTTATTCACCATTATACGAATATCAATACCGGTTGGGTAATTTTGGCCATTAATATTCCATTATTTTTATTAGGTATGAAATTCTTAGGAAAACGATTTGTTTTGCTCTCTGGTTTCGCTGTTGTGGTTTTATCATTTAGCATGAAGTTTATTCCGATTCATGCGATTAGCCCTGATATACTTCTTTCATCGATTATTGGCGGTGCCCTTTACGGAATTGCCGTAGGGATTATCATTCGCCTTGGCGGCTCAACCGGAGGTACAGATATCATCAGTCTCACCCTTGCCAAGCAAAAAAACATGCAAGTCGGCTTTTTAAATACATGTATGAATCTATTAGTGGTGGGGATTTCCGGGCTGATTTTCGGCTGGAATATTACGCTGTATACCATTATCGCCATTTATGTAGCCGGACGTGCTGTGGATATGGTTTACACCACGCAGAACAAATTAACCTTAACAATTGTCACAGAGAAATATGAAGAGCTTAGTGAGGCCTTACTCCGGCTGCATTCCCGCGGCGTTACAATAACGGATGCGGAAGGTGCCTACACCCATAAGCCGAAAAAGGTGTTAACGACCGTGATTACCAAGTTTGAACTAAATGAAACGAAGCATACCATTAGAACAGTGGATGCGAAGGCATTTGTAAACATCATGCAAACCATGGAAGTAATGGGGCGTTTCCGAAAGGACTAAGAAAAGCGGAAGCGCCCTGTTCAGCGGCGTATTGCCTCCTCGAAAAAGCTAACGCTTTTTCTTCGTGCGATGCCTATGCTGACGAAGCTTTCCTTGTGGGGCACTCCAACTGAGATAAAGGAAACACGAAGAGCCGGAGGCGCATTCGTGCTTGACTTATCGTAGGGCGGAGAGCGAAGGACACTAGGCGCTAGGGCGCTGAAGCTGGACATTTCCAAAGTCGAAACTTATAAATTCTTATATAGTAAATAAGCAGATGAGCTATTTTCCGCCCAACTGCTTTTTTACTGTATAGTATCCTCTAACCTAGTAAGTTCCTCCATTAATACTTGAGCATGGTTATAGACCGGATCCTTCGCACCATAAAGAAGTGTTACCCTTTCCACTGCCGCAATCTCAAAAATTTGCCCGATAAGCTCCTGCTTTTGATCATCGCTGAGAAGTTCATTAAGATATTTCTCTTTAAATTCCTCAAACAGCTCTGGTTTATGGCAAAACCATTTGCGAAGTTCGGTGCTTGGAGCGATCTCCTTAAACCAATGGGTTAACTTCAAAGCCTCTTTAGAGATTCCCCGCGGCCACAACCGGTCGATTAAAATTCGGCAGCCATCATTCTCATCAAAGGGTTCATAGACTCTTTTTAGAAAAATAGTCGTTACCATTAATCCTCGTCCTTTACGTCGATGCTATCCGGAATTGGTTCGCTTAGGATTTCTTCAATCAATTCCTTGTATTTTTCCACCTGTTTCAGATGAGTGTTGAATTGGTCTTTGTAAATTAAATAGTCGCTGCCATCAAATAAGGCGCGAATTTTTTTTTGCTGGATAAGGCTTTTAACGGTTGTCTCTGGTACCGATAAATAGTCTGCTGTTTCTTTTATTGTAAGGTACAATGGATTATCTCCTTTATAACAGTTTATCTTCCGATCCCTGGCCGATGGTTTAAGAAGTTTTCGGAAGCAAATCCCCTCACTTCTTCCTCTTTAAAATGCTTTAACAGTTCATTTATGAGATTTTGGCTCATAGAGGCATCTGCTAAATCAGTTACAAAAGTGGATATTCCATCGAAATCAGAGCCTAGACCAAGTTGCTTTACGCCTCCTAGTGAACAAAAATGATCAATATGCTTCACAAGGTCGTTAATAAAAACCTCGCCAGATTCTTTAATAAATGGTGGATGATACACAACGTGAATCAGACCGCCTTTGGCAAACATCGCTTCCGCCTGTTCATTTGTTATGTTGCGCGGATGATGACATAGTGCCCGCGCATTGGAGTGGCTCGCAATCGGATATTTGGCTAATTCAATGACCTCCCAAATTCCTTTATCGCTTAAATGCGATACATCAGTCAGGATTTGATGTTCGTTATTAAACTCTACAATCTCTTTTCCAAATACCGTTAGTCCCCCACCTCGCGGTTCGCCGGCACCGTCCGCGGCAAGATTTGCTTGGTTCCAAGTTAGACCAACAGAGCGAACCCCGAGCTGGAAAAGAATATGGAGCTTCGATAGGTCGTTTCCAATGGCATCTACACCTTCCAACGTTAACATTGCACCAATCTGGCCAAGTTTTAACCGATCAAAATCAGACCATTCCCTGATATGAACCATGTCCGGATTTTTCCCCAGCACTTCTTTGTAAAAATAATCGATTTGCTCAAGTGCGACTTGAAATTTCTGATCTCCCTTAATATCTGGTTCAATAAAAATCGCAAAGCATTGTACCTTGACTTTGCCTTGCTGCAACCTGGATTTATTTGTAAGTAATTCCGGTGCATCCGCAAATCGTAATGTCCCATTGGCTTCTTGAAGCTTCATCAAAGCATCACAATGGAGATCGATAATATTCAATCCAAAAACCCCTTTTGGCTAAATTTATAGAGCAACTGATTCTTGTTCATGGACTTTTTTATGGTAAAAGCGATCGAGGAAATATCCATTCGTTGAGGCAAGGATTTGTTGAAATAACATGCCAACAACCACTGGTACCGCAACTGCGGCCGGAAAAAAAGAGACTGCCAGTACAGCACCTGCACTAATATTTCTCATTCCCCCTGAAAAAGTCAATGTGATTACCGTGTCCCGATCTCGTTTCATCAGCCTCCCTAACAGGAAGGAAAACAAATACCCTGTTAAGGCGATTAAAAAGACGGTCAAGGCAATACCAACAAGCTTCAAATTGATATGTTTTAAATAAGGAGCGACGACTGAGCCGTTCAGCATAACGACAATACCAATGCATATTTTTGAAATAGGAGCAAGCCGGGAACCTACTTGTTCATTAATTTTCCCCTTTGTGGCTTGGTTTAATAGCATGCCGATAAGGGAAGGAATGACAATCATCCCCAATAATCCTTTCATCATACTGATGAAGTCCAGTTCAACCCGTTGACCGACAAACAACGAAAGTGAAAGCGGAACTAGGATTGGCGAAAGCAATGTATCAATCAAGATCACTGCCAGCACTAAGGGAATATTGCCTTTATAGATGGAAACCCAAATAAAGCTTGTGACACCTGTTGGGATAACCATTCCTAAAATGAGTCCGGTGATCGTGTAGGCATCACCTGAAAAAGCGATATGCCCAACTCCCCAGGCCCATAGGGGCATGAGGACATGCAGGATCATCATCGCTAATAAAATGGGAAACGGATGGATCATGACCTCTTTTAATGATTTGAAGTTAGAACTTAAACTTCCAGCGAAGGTCATAAAGGCGAAAATCCACGGGATTAAATAAGAAAAATCCTTCAGATAGGTACTGAGCAGCACACCCAATACCACGCTAACCGGAGTAATGAAAGGCATAATTTTTTCTAGTTGTTTATTTAATTTTTGCATGATTAGAGGACTCTCCCCATCAATCTTCCAGTGAGCTCAAATATGCTTTCCACGCTGTAAGACCTCCATCCAACACAGTCACATGATACTTGTGTGTGTCTAGAATAGCCGCACATTTTGCTGCGGAATTCCCTGTTGTGCATGTGACAATCATTTCCTGATCTTTTGGTAAGGAAATCTGCCCCTCTTCTTCTCCATCTAGTTGAAAAATAATATTTTTAGGAAGATTAAGGCTTTCCTTTATATGAAATTCATTGAATTTTTCTTCTGCTCGGACATCTAATACGACTACCTTTTCACCACTTTGCAATCTTTCATGGAGCTCTTTTGGTGTAATCTTTTTGTTTGTCATTTCTTGCACCTCCAAAAACAAGAATAACACAATTTCTTTAATATGAACGATAAAAATCTTTCGCTATTCGAAAATAAAGTAGTCGTTGAACCATTTAATACACCTTAAGTCTTAGATAAAAATAAATCTCCGGTACATGGAGGAAACCTGAAGGATTTATTATCCTATATATAGAAGGAGTACGAAAGAAAAGGGGATGTTAAAAAATGAAAAGAATATTGGTATTGCTATTGGTAATAACCGGATTATATATAGTGTTCAATCAGGCCCACCGCTTTGAAATATTTGGTGCAAGCAATGGCAGTAATTCAAACGGGCAAGCAGCCATTACCAATGCTACCGAGGTAATAAAAGTAGATGTATCAAGTGTTAGTACAACAATTATTCCGGAGGATCGCTCCAATTTAAAGGCTGTTTATAATGGGAAGCAAACATTAAAGGTCACAGAAATGGGAGATACAGTGGAGGTTTCCGTAAAAAGCAAGGGATTTAATTGGTTCAACTGGTTTACGTTTTCAGAAAAGTCTCAGTTAAAGATATACATTCCTAAAGATTACGACCGAAATATGGTGATTGATTTGGGTTCAGGAAATTTACATTTGTCCGGTCAGTCTAAAGAGAAGCCGCTTAAATTAGATGAAGTAACCGTTGATATTGGTTCTGGTAACATGACTTTCAGAAATCTTATCGTAAACCAATGGAAACAGGATGTAGGCTCCGGTAATGTAGAGATAGATTCACTTAAGACGGAAACAGGTACCTTTGACCTTAGTTCCGGTAACCTTGAAATTAAGCACTATACCGGTGCGATTGAAGCTGATGTTTCATCTGGTAGACTAACTCTCCAAATGGACCAATTGAAAAATTCAGTAAAAATTGATGTAAGCTCTGGGAATGTGGGGCTTGATTTACCTGATAACGCGGACTTCACTCTTAACGGCGATATTAGCAGCGGAAACATTTCTAGCGATTTTCCATTGACTGAGAAAGAGCTTAATAAGCACAGTATTCAAGGTAAACATGGATCTGGTAAATATGATATCGACCTTGATGTTTCTAGTGGAAATATTCGGATACATTAATAAAAAGCGTGTGGATGCCATGAAATCCACACGCTTTTTGTATTAATCGAGACTCTCTCTGCCGCTATGCCATTTTCTGCTTGTCATAATGCTAGAGCTTGTTTTCATCAGCCCATTCCCGGCGTATATCCTTGCCTCACTTATAACAGCAAACAATCCTGTTGCAACTGCAAGGTGCAGCACGGCCCATGGAATATCAATAAATGTCACCACAAGCGCTGCCCCGATCACAAGTTGAATAAGTATTGTCAACGTTCCTAGTGCAAGACGCCGCCGAAGACTTCTCCCCCATCCTTTTCCATATGCCCAGCAAGTCAGTAACAGAATATAAATGGTAGAAATAACCGCCAGCCCTCGATGAATCGTTTGTAATAGCTCCGGAGTTGATAAAGGAAAAAAGGATTGTTTGCAGCCAAACCACCCACAGGCTAAGCCGTAGGATTGATGCTTTATATAAGCACCAAAAGCGAGTGTCACCAAAAGGAGAATGAGTAAAATATTGAGATGTCTAATTACTCCCCTATCCATTCCTTTCATAAAATGAATGGGCTTAGAACTGTCCTCAAGACCAGGATACCTCCAGATCCAAATTAAGCACGCAAGAAATAGCATGGCCACGATTAAATGAATCGTAATAATCAGCGAAGGCAAATCACGTACTACCACAATTGCTCCCAAGAGCACTTGAAAAATCAGCAATCCAAGCATAAAAAAAGCCACTAAGCGGGCAGTAAATTCAACCTTTGTGCGGATGAGCTTAAAAAATAACCAGACGGACAGCACCCCAAGGACTGCTCCAATAACCCGATGGGCAAATTCAATCAATGTATCCCCCTTTAAAGTCGGAACCACATCCCCATTACATAATGGCCACTCCGGGCCGCATCCCATTCCAGAATTTGAGGAAGCCACATAGCCTCCAAATACGATTAAGAAATAGGTTAATAGAATGCTGATGAAAGCTAATCGTTTAATTGTCACCTTTTCCCCTCCTGATTTTGAGAAAATTTCGAATTCAGTTACAATTTACCAGAAATGGACAATCATTACGGTGATTTGAATCACGTTTCTATTCGAAATTCCAAGGAACCAATAATCCAATACTTTCATACCGTATATGGCCTTGTGTTTTTCTAGGTGAAAGGAGAGTGAAGCATGTACTACTACCCTTTTCATTATCCGGCTGTTCACCCAATGCCGTCTTATCCCGGCTACCCCGCAGCCTATCCTATTCCCCGTACGTATCCGCCAGTTGATACGAAAATTTTTGCGGGCTCAGTAAAGTCATTCCGCCTATTAATGGAACAAGGAAGTATATTATTAGACCGTTTAGGCGATCTTAATTTTTCAAAAAAATTGATGAGCGAGGCCCAGCAAGGAAAAAACGCTGAAGTAGATCAAATGATTAAATCTATTGGTTTAAAAGTGCCAGTGATAACGAAGTTTACCCCATCCGGTGTGAATTTCATCCTAACAACGGAACCAACCCAACAACATCCGAGTAATTGCTGCACCTTAACCGTGGCGATGAAATGGGGACAGTAAAACGAGTAGACACTTGTACATCATATAAAAAGTGGTACCCCCTTTTATGAATTAGGAGTACCACTTTTTCTGTTTGTATTCAAAAGATATTCTTCCATTTGTTCAGAAGGAATAGGCTTGCTGAATAAGTACCCTTGACCAATCTTACACTCATTCTTCTTCAAAAAGAAAAGTTGTTCATCGGTTTCAATACCCTCAGCTATAACGGTAAAATTCAAATTTAACCCCATATCAATTATCGTTTTAACCATCACACCTTGATTCGAATGATAAATAATATCATCGACAAATGTTTTATCGATTTTGATTTTATCAATTGGCAGATGCTTTAAATAACTTAGCGAAGAATAGCCTGTTCCAAAATCATCGATGGAAAGCAGCACACCACGCTTTTTTAGTTGATTAAGGATAATCGTTGAATTCTCCAAGTTTTGCATGATACTTTCGGTAATTTCCAGTTCCAATTGGTCCGCCTCAAGTCCTACCTCATCCAATACGGTTGAAATATATTCAATGAGATGATCATCTTCAAATTGGCGAACCGATACATTGACGGCGACTGGAACATGACAAAGACCTGCATTTCCCCAAGCTTTTCTTTGTATGCAGGCTTCCCACAACACCCATTTGCCGATTGGCACAATCAGCCCAGTTTCCTCCGCTAAAGGAATAAATTCAGAAGGGGCAATAAACCCGTGTTCCGGATGCTGCCAGCGAATTAATGCCTCAATTCCAACTAATTCCCCTGTTGCCAAAGAGATCTGCGGCTGATAATAAAGCGCCAACTGATTCTTTTCTATGGCTTTGCGCAATGCATTTTCCATCTCCATTTTCTGAACCGATAAACCATTCAAATTGGAGGAATAGAATCGGAAATTATTTTTCCCGCGTTCCTTTGCCTGGTACATTGCAATATCTGCATTTTTTATTAAGGATTCTTCATCTAACCCATCTGTTGGATAAAGACTGATGCCAATGCTAGGTGTGACAAAGAATTCTTGGCTGTTCACTTCCAATGGTTTAGAAAATTCATATAGGATTCGTTGGGCTACCACAGCGGCCCGTTCCTTATCCGTATCTTCGAGTAAAATAATAAATTCGTCCCCACCCTGTCTCGAGACAAACCCATCATCTTGAACGGCCATTTCTAATCTGTTCGCCACCCTTTGAAGAATCTTATCTCCAACGGTATGACCCTTCGTATCATTAATGACCTTAAACCGGTCTAGATCTAAAAATAAAACAGCGAGCAGATTACTATCTAGCTGCCGATTTAATACTTCGTTAAGGTGATTCCTAAAC
Organism: Bacillus sp. S3; assembly: GCF_005154805.1. Lineage (GTDB taxonomy): Bacteria > Bacillota > Bacilli > Bacillales > Cytobacillaceae > Neobacillus. The sequence goes on along the minus strand of NZ_CP039727.1, from coordinate 1,148,114 downwards.
TGATTTCGGTTTGGCAGACTTGTCAATGAATCAAAATACGCCATATTTTGAATGGTCTTTTCAGCAATCTTTCGTTCAGTGATATCTCTGCCGACCACCTGGACCGCAAACCTGCCTTCATAAAAGATAGGTGCGGAAGCCATTTCAACATCAATGGTCTCCCCGTTCAGTTGTTTCACCTGAAATTCAAGTCTCTTACTTTTTTCATGATGTGTAACTCCCTTAATTCTGAAGGCTTCAATAATTTCTGCCGGGACAAAATTCAACGGTGATTGTCCAATTAACTCTTCAGGATGGCTTGCCCCAACTAACTTACAGCCAGCCTCATTAATATAATCAATTTTATCTTGGCTGACGACTGCAATAATATCTGGAGACATTTCTACTAAACTCCGATACCTGTCTTCACTTTCTTTCAGATCAGTTATATCAAATAAAACGCTGTTAAAATGATCAAGATTCCCTTGCAGACTAAGCGTTGGAAAACCCCTGTCTAAGATCCAGCGCACTTCCCCGTCTGGCCGAATAATTCGATATTCACTCGTCACAGTTTCTCCCTGAGCAACTTTTGCTTTTCTTTTTGCCAAAATCGGTAAATCGTCTGGGTAAATAACCTTTTTCCAAAGTTGATGATCCTGATAAAAATCTTCTGACTCATATCCATATAATTTTTCAATCCCCTGGGTGATGAATAGCGTATCTGTTTTTAAATCATGCGACCATATAGCTACATCAAGGGTATCAAATATATTGTTTAATTTTTGTTTGTTTTGCATAAGCTCTTCTTCCGTGTTTACCCACCTTTTTAAGGTGACAATTAGAAATGGGATTATACCTAGGAGCACAACAATTGAGACATATCGAAAAACCACTATAGTAGAATGAAAGAATGAAGCGGTGATATCAAGAATTTCGGACATAGTAATCAAGCAAAAGAAAACGATCCATTTAAGTTGAAAGTGTTCGAGTTTAGGTCTCATTTGTCTTCTCCTTTTTTCTCTACAAAAGGTTGGCAAAAAATTTATGTAACTATAAAATAACAAAATTCGACTTTTTTAACAATTGAAGGATTTGGAAAATGAAAGTGATTACGCATTTTTTTCTATTGCACTGTTCATTTATTTGTCAAAACATTTCGAACAAACTTTGAACTTGTTACTATAGCCATGTTTTTTATATAAAAATCTAATATATTGGAAGTAGAAAGAGAAACAAATAATAAACGAAAGGCGGAAGGCATTATGTTTAACAAATTATTACGGGAAAATAAAATCTCTGCCGTCCTCTTAACAGTCATACGATTATACCTCGGCTATTCTTGGTTTACAGCAGGGTTACACAAAATAACAGGAGGATTTGACGCATCTGGATTTTTAAAAGGTGTGACAGCGAATCCGGTGAAAGGGCCGGATGGTACCGTAGTTTACGGCTGGTATGTTGAATTCTTAAAAGGATTTGCCCTTCCAAATGTAGACATATTTAACTTTATCGTTCCTTGGGGTGAATTATTAATCGGCTTAGGACTTCTCCTAGGATGCTTAACCACTGCCGCCATGTTCTTTGGTCTAGTCATGAACTTTAGCTTCTTCTTAGCAGGTACGGTTTCTCATAACCCAACAGACATATTCCTTGGATTTATCATCCTAGCCGCCGGTTATAATGCTGGTAGAATCGGTTTAGACAGGTGGGTCGTTCCTTTCATCAGAAAAATGAGCAAAAAAGGGATTGGCAATACAAAAGCAAAAGTGACTGCATAGCCTATTCTTCAAGGCAAAAGACGATTCGGAAATCCGAATCGTCTTGTTTTATTTCAATAAATATACTCTATTTTCATAAGGTTTAAGTGTGAATTCTTTACGTAATTTCTGTCCAGACACGTCATAATTGTGCAGAACAAGGTCAGACGTGGAATAGTTTACGCTCGACGGCAATTTAAACCGAGTTTCTTTTGCACTAAAGTTATTGATAACAATGGCCTGTCTGCTGCCTAATTTCCGTATATAAACAAACAGCCTAGGATGGTTTGCTAGTAATAATTCATAGGTGCCGTAAACAAACAATGGATTGTTCTTGCGTAGTTGAATCAATTTCTTATAAAAATTAAAAATAGAATCAGGATCGTTTACTTGTTTTTCAACGTTGATTTCCCTATAGTTTGGATTTATCCCAAGCCAGGTATGGTCAGCTATTGTAAATCCGCCCATGTTGGTGCCATTCCATTGCATCGGCGTTCGGGCATTGTCACGGCATTGCTTCCAAATTATCTCCATAATCTCATCATGTGGACGGCCTTTGGCTGTTTCGACATGGTAAAAGTTGACCATTCCGACATCATTATAATCTTCAATGGATGGGAATTGGATATTGGTCATTCCAATTTCCTGCCCTTGATAGATAAATGGCGTGCCCTTCATTAGGAAGTATAGGGCACCTAGCATCTTGGCACTTTCTTGCCAATATTTCTTATCGTCGCCCCAGCTTGAAACTCGGCGCGGCTGGTCATGGTTTTCAATGAATAAGGCGTTCCATCCCTTGCCTTCCAGCCCTTTTTGCCATTTGGTTAAGTTCTTCTTCAAAGCGCGTACATCTGTACCGCCTTTTGCATCCTTATTCCAAAGGTTCAAAAACTCAAATTGGAAAATCATATTGAAATAGCCGTTTTCTTCGCCAACCCAACGATCGGCATCATCTAGCCCGACCCCGTTTGCCTCGCCAACAGTCATCACGTCATAGTTCTTGATCGTTTTCTCAGAAAGTTCTCTTAACCACTCATCAATCCCATCCACATTCATCATTTTAGGAAAACATGGGACGTAATCTAAATGATCCGGGTTAGGCATATCTGGGAATCCCGGTTCTTTTTTAATATGAGAAATGGCATCCACACGAAAACCGTCGATACCTTTGTCGAGCCACCAATTCACCATGCTGTGGAGCGCATCCCGAACCTCAGAATTTTCCCAGTTTAAATCAGGCTGACGGGCAGAAAAGATGTGCATGAAATATTGATCCGTTTTTTTATCATACCTCCATGCAGGACCGCTGAAAATTGATTCCCAGTTATTTGGTTGTTTTCCAGCTTTACCATCTCTCCAAATGTACCAATCACGTTTTGGATTATCCTTGGAAGAACGGGATTCAATAAACCATGGATGTTCATCGCTTGTATGATTGATGACCAAATCTAGGATCAACTTCATACCGCGCTGATGAACGCCTTCTAGCAGCTCATCGAAATCGGCCATTGTCCCGAATTCATCCATAATATCTTGGTAATCAGAGATATCATAACCATTGTCATCATTTGGTGATTTGAACATTGGCGACAGCCAAATGACATCAATTCCCAGCTCTTTTAAGTAATCTAATTTGGATGTTACCCCTTTTAAATCACCAATCCCGTCCCCATTGCTATCCATGAAGCTTCGCGGGTAAACCTGATAGGCGACACTTTCTTTCCACCACTTTTTGCTCATGATGCACCTCTTTTTGAAAATTAGCCGTTAGACCCACCACATTTGCGATACAGGTTCTTCAATTATGACAGATTTTAAATTAACAACAGCCCGGTTAAAGCCTTCCTCAATCGACATAATCGGATCCTCATGCTCGATGCTGACCACATAATCATAACCGTACGTGCGAAGGGCGCTCATCATGTCCGACCATTCTTTTAAACTATGTCCACAGCCAACTGAACGGAAAGTCCAGGCACGTGAGCGCACTTCCCCGTATGGCTGCATATCCGTTAATCCATACATATTCACATTATCCTGATCAATGTATGTGTCTTTCGCATGGAAATGATGAATCGCATTTTCTTTTGCCAAAATTTTAATCGCTGCTACCGGATCAATCCCCTGCCACCATAGATGGCTTGGGTCTAAATTAGCACCAATGGCATCACATGTTTCCGCACGTAATTTTAACAACGTATATGGTGTATGAACTAAAAAACCTCCATGAAGTTCAAGACCAATTTTCACATTATGGTCCTTGGCATATTGGCCAACCTCTTTCCAGTATGGAATCAGCTTTTCGTCCCATTGCCACTGTAAAACGGAGCCGTATTCATTTGGCCATGGAGTAACAGGCCAGTTTGGATATTTCGCGCCATCATGGTCGCCTGCTGTTCCTGAAAAACAGTTCACTACAGGCACACCAAGTAAAGAAGCCAATTTAATCGTCTTTAAAAGAGTTTCATGAGAATTTGCAGCAAATTCCTTTTCAGGGGAAATCGGATTGCCATGGCAGCTGAAAGCACTAATCATGAGACCACGCTCTTCAACCTTCTGAATATATTTGCGGCGGGCTTCTTCACTTTCCAATAACGTATCTAGATCACAATGATTGTTTCCCGGATAGCAGCCGGTTCCAATTTCAACCGCTTGTAATCCTGCATTTTTTACAGTATCCAGCATATCTTCAAATGATTTTTCCGCAAAAAGTACGGTAAAAACACCTAGTTTCATAATGAATTCCTCCCACTCTCATAAATTCGGTCGATAATTTGTGAAACTTGCAATGCCTCTTCAGGCTTGACCACTAGTTCTTCAAGTCCGACACATGCGTTGATAAAATTCTTTGCCTGCGGTAAATCTGGATCATCCTCACCCGGCAGCCAAGGAGCCCCGCTGTTTAATAGCATTCCGTTCTTTGAAGTATAAAGCTCCAATGGGAATACATTTATGCCGCCAGTGACACCTGAAATACTAACATTTGCAACATCATCTTTAATATTGGCTGCCCATGACGTTTCGAATAGCATTGATGCGCCATTTTCAAATTTCATATAAGCCGTGACATGATCATCCACATTAAAGGATTCGTGATCAAAGGTTCCCCATTGGTTCACTTGATCAGGAATTCTGCTTAACGCATTATAAGTGGTGCCTGACACCTCGATATGTTTTGGGTTTCCCATCAGCCAAAGGGCTAAATCAAGAAGATGGCAGCCAAAATCAATTAGGCTTCCCCCGCCTTGAAGGTCTTTATTGGTAAAAACGCCCCAGCCTGGAACTTTGCGGCGTCTTAATGCCTGGACCCTTACCACTAGCGGTGTTCCAACTTCCCCCATCACCTTTTTAGCCGCTTGTGCTTCTTTCATAAAACGGTAATGATAGGCAATCGCCAGTACCTTGCCCGCTTTTTGCGAAGCGTTTATCATCGCTTCGCACTCATCCGCATTAAGAGCCATCGGCTTCTCGCAAAGAACGTGTACTCCTGCCTCAAAAGCAGCAATCGTAATCTCAGCATGGAATTTATTTGGCGTACAAATACAAACGGCATCCACTTTTGAAAATAGATCCCGATAATCCGCAAAAACATATGGGATACTATGTTTCTCAGCGATTGCAAGAGCTCTTTCACTGTTTACATCACTTACTGCTGTTATTTCACAGATATCACTTAATTGAAGAAATGCAGGGATATGGCGGCCCTGTGCAATGCCGCCGACCCCGATTAAGCCAATTCGCAGTTTTTTCATCGTTCGTTCACTCTGACAATTTGTTTTGTTTCATTCGACTCAAGGGCCGCCAATATGACCGCTAATGATTTCATCCCTTCCTCACCAGGAACCGGCGGCTCCTCATTAAGAAGAATGCACTTCACAAACTTCTCAATCACGTGAGAATTATTTTGACCGCCCTCATCATTGGATTGAATTTTCCCAAGTTCGTATTTGACGACTTCACCATTCGCATATTGGACAACGAGTGAATGGGCGGGGTCTTCTTCTAAGCGAAGAATCGCCTTTTCACCATATATAATAGTAGAATTATCTTCTTTACTTACATAGGCCCAGCTAGCGGCAAGGGTTCCGATGATTCCGCTTTCTGTTTTTAATACACAAACTGCATTATCATCAACCGTTGCAAAGTCTTTCGCGCTCGTTTCTACAAAGGAACCCACTTCGGTAATTTCTTCTCCTAATACATATCGCAATAAGTCTGTTTTATGAACACCTAAATCGCCCATCGCGCCAACAAATGCTTTTTCTTTTTGGAAAAACCAGCCTTCCTTGCCCTCGACACTCCAGCCTTCCGGACCGCCATGTCCGAAGGCTGTACGGAAACTGTATATTTTGCCAATTTCACCGCTCGCAATTAATTGGCGTGCTTTTTGATGGGAAGGGACAAAACGCTGATTATGGGCAATCATCAACTTTTTGCCGCTATCTTTCGCAGCTGCAATCATGGCCTCCGCTTCTCTTTTCGATGTTGCCATTGGTTTTTCGCAAAGAACATGAACACCTGCTTCCAATGCCGCAATCGAGATGGGTGCATGAAGATAGTTTGGCGTACAAACGCTGACCGCATCAACCGTGCCGCTATTTAATAACTCTTCATAGCTTGAATAGGCAGTGGCTTCAAACTTATCCGCTACTTGCTTTGCACGTGCTTCATTGATGTCACAAACAGCAATAAGCTCAACATTTTTATTAGCTTTATATTCTGGCAGATGGCGATGCTGGGCAATACTGCCGCATCCGATGACCCCAATTCTTAATTTTCCCATTGTTATTTTCCCCCTTTAATTTCTTCTAAAGGCTTAGCGTTTCCATAAACAGGGCGTTCCCGTTTCACTGGCTGTGCCCATTTCACTGCATTAATGATGACACGCTGAATTTGTTTATTATGATAGGTCGGATAGGTTTCATGACCAGGCCGGAAATAAAACACCTTACCATTTCCGCGTTTGTAGGTACATCCGCTGCGGAATACTTCGCCGCCTTCAAACCAGCTTGTAAAAATCAACTCATCTGGCTGTGGGATATCAAAATGCTCACCGTACATTTCTTCTTTTTCTAATTCGATATATTCAGAGATTCCTTCAGCAATCGGGTGGCTTGGGCTTACAACCCATAGGCGCTCTTTTTCGTCGGCTTCGCGCCACTTCAAGTCACAGCTAGTCCCCATTAATGTTTTGAAGATTTTTGAAAAATGGCCAGAATGTAGGACAATCAGTCCCATGCCGTCAAGGACACGCTGCTGCACCTTTTGAACAATCTCATCTTTCACTTCACCGTGAGCGAGGTGCCCCCACCAAACTAATACATCCGTGTTAGCAAGTACTTCATCTGTTAAGCCGTGCTCCGGTTCATCCAGTGTAGCGGTTCCCGCTTCAAATCCTTCAGCTTGAAGGAAATCGGCAATGGCTCCATGGATTCCAGTCGGGTATATATCTCTGACAACCGGATTTTTTTGTTCGTGACGGTTTTCATTCCATACGGTTACTTTTAACATGATGATTGACACTCCTTTTTGATTGTTCGCTTTATCTTTATTTTAGAGAATGAGAGAATTATTGAAACGGCTTACATTGTCGGATAGGGTGGAAAATATTGAACTAGATAGATTCCATCATTCCTATCTTTTTCAAGTAATCCCGGCTGATTTCAATACTTTCAAAGGGCGTCCTGCGGGAAAAATCCTGTTCGACTATCCACCAACGGACATCGGCTTTATCTCCAATATTAAGCACGGCTTCTATATCAACTCCACCTGTTCCAAGCTCTGCAAAAAATTCCTCAGCGTCCGTTGTCATATCTTTCAAATGAATAAGCGGGATTCGATTTTGATAGCGATTGATCCATTCCACCGGCTTTTCGCCTGCCTTTGTCAGCCAATACACATCAAACTCTGCCTTTACATTATCAGCTCTTGTATCATCATAAATAGCTTCAAGTGCCATTCTGCCATCAGACAATCGTTCCAGTTCAAAATCATGATTGTGATAGCAAAGGGTAATCCCTTCTCGACGACATGTTTCCCCAGCTTGGTCTAAAAAAGAAATTAAGGTTTTATAATCCTCTTCACTTCTACAATCGGGCATTAAGTATGGACAGACAACATATTTACTTTCCAATACTTTTTGATCTTCAATAACCCCAGCTAAATTCTTTTCCAATTCATCAAGCGGTATGTGGCTTGCCGCTGCCTTCAGTCCAAATTCATCCAATAACGCCTTTACCTCTTTTGCTGTCAATCCTCCAAACCCTGCAAACTCAACTCCATCAAAGCCCAGCTCCGCCACTTTTTTTAAGGTGCCGGCAAAATCTTGCTCGCTTTCTTCCCGCAATGTGTACATTTGTACTGCTACTGGGATGTTTGACATCCTTAGCCAACACTCCTTTGAACATCACTTATTTGATTACATCCTACAATATGTATTTGAAAATAAACATAGATGATATAATGAAAACATCTACTATTTTGCTATTTTATTTAAATAAGAGGGAACATATGACGACTAATATACTATATTGCAGTTATTCCTATCACACAAATGGCTATCATTCACAGCATAAATCCGGATATCCTTCGTATCTCTTTCGGCTGCAAACGGAAGGTATTTGCCAAGTTGTTGTTAAAGGGAGAAAAATGGAGATTGGGAAAGGAGACCTATTACTTATTAAGCCGGGAGATCACTATGAATTACTAGTTAAGGAGGGCCAAATCAGCGGAGATTATCACGTGATCTTTGAAGGTACATGGGTAGACGAATGGTGGAGCCGTTCCACCAAGCCGGATGTCACACGAATTGACATCGATGAAAAGCTATTAGCCCTATGGCGATATATACTGATTGAAAAACGACGCCCAGAGTCCAGCCAAAATAAAGAACTTACTAGCTATTTACTGAGAGCCCTCTGTTTAACCATTGAGCGGATAATCAGCGAATCTGGCCCCTCCTACCGTTATCCTTTTCCGGTAACAAAGATGATGCGCTATATTGAAGAGCATGCTATGACAACATTTAGAGTAGAAGATGTTGCTAGGCACGCAGGACTTAGTGTCTCGCGGTCAGTTCATTTATTCAAGAGCGATGTCGGGAAGACAATGATGGAGTACGTACAGGAAATTCGGGTAGCAGCAGCTATAGATAGAATGAAGTATACGACCATGACACTGGAGCAAATCGCTGTAGAATGTAGATTTGGCAGCTATCCTTATTTTCATAAAGTGTTCAAAAAGAATTATGGCATTGCGCCGGGTGCATTCAGACGGATGGAATAATTGCTTTTTTTAGGAGTCTCATAAAATAGCTTTCCAAAGTTAAAAAAGCGAGCAGTAACCGTTATCGGCTCTGCTCATTTTTGGCTTCTGCTATACTCTTCTCGGTATTCATTCGGTGTAACACCTATCACCTTTTTAAACACCTTCCGGAAGTATTTATCATCCTGATAGCCAACCATGTTCGCTATTTCGTAAATCTTTAACTGACTATTTTTCAATAAAGATTTGGCCCGTTCCATGCGGAACTTCACGATATAATCAGAGATGTTTACATTAAACTCTTGTTTGAACTTCCTCGAGATATATTCCCTGCTAATATAGAAGTGATCTGATATTTCCTGCAGCTTCACATCACGGTCAAAATTGGCCTGCAGGTATTTTTCAATTTCAACTATTACATTACTAGTGTTCTGACTCGTCTTCCGCTTTACTTTTTTCAAGAAAAGCGCAATCTCCCGCTTAATCCTCTGTTTATATTTTTCCAGCTGAAAGGTGCCGCTCTTGTCAAAAAAAACATCCATCCGTTTTTCAATATCATCCGATACTTTCAACGTAATAGTATAAGTTTTAAACCAGCGATTACTAATCATTAAATATTCATTTTCTAAATGGAGTAGTTGTTTTAAGGATAAATACTGATTTTCGGTATAGTCCCTCGCTATTTGCTCAATCAATTCCTCAAATGCTCCGATTTCACCTACTTGTACAGCTAATTCGATATTTGCTGTATAGACCATCAAGCTTTTTAACGTTTCCACTGACAGTACATCCTGCCGATACACACGGTTTTCCGTTTCCTTCAAAAGATTGCTAGTTAGCATAACTTGTTTTGCATGCTGATAAGAATCAATCAACCTAGTGCTCTTATCAACCGTTTTTCCAATCGCAATCGGACAGGACATATGGATCGTATTATTAATCGTCTTATAAATTTGGGCTAAAAGCTCCTCAATTCGGTCAAACTGTTTCCAAAAAATAATGACAATTTCGCCCTTATTAGCCAAATATCGAAAACCAATTCCACATTCACTTTCAAAAAGCAGTTCATTGATAATATTTAAGATGGTAAAGTATGTCAAGTCCCGGTCACCATTAAAAGCCTTACTCGCCTTTTGATTAATCCGGATGAGAACAACTGTATACTGCTGCGATGGATGAAACCCGAATTCTTCATACAAATCGATTTCGATTTTGTCACTGTTGATTAGCTGGGTTAGTTTACGGTCACGGTAAACGGGCTTCATCTCATTGATTAATTGTGCGCTGCTCGCCTTTTTCTCCCTGTCGTTTTCTTCTTTCTTCCATTCTTTAACGGCATTTTCCAATGTATGATTTAATATCTCTGGGTCGACAGGCTTTAACAAATAGTCCATACTCCCGAAATGAATGGCTTTTCGCATATAATGGTAATCATCGTAGCCGGTCACAACAATCGTTTTACTGGCGGGCTGGTTTTCCTTTATCCATTCTAACAGCAGCGTGCCATCCATTTTTGGCATCTTCATATCTGAAAAAATAATCTGCGGTTTGTGTGTTTGAATCAGTTGAATGGCTTCTTCTCCATTCCCTGCCTCAAAAATTTCCGTAATCCCATTCTGCTCCCATTCCCCTAGCAGCTTAATACCTTCGCGAACATGTTTTTCATCATCAACGATTAAAACTTTCATGAATGCTCCACCTCTTTTTGCATAACCCTTGGAATCTGGATCGTAACCATAAACCCGCCTTTTTCCAAGCTGTCAACAGACATAACAGCCTCAGTACCATAATAAATTTGCAGACGGTCATAGATATTTTTTAAACCGATTGATTCCCTCTGATTGCCTTCTAGAATGCGGCCTTCAAACAATTCTTGGCGAATTCTTACTAGCTGCTCTTCTGTTACGCCAATCCCATTGTCCTTGACAAAGATACAAACCATATCTTCAACATTTAAAGTGGCCTCGATATGAATCACTTCTTTTTCGACCTGTTGATCAAATCCATGCTTAAAACAATTTTCTACAATCGGCTGAAGGATCATTTTCGGGACAAGAATCCCTTCTACCTCTTTCTCAACTGAAATATGAAAATCAAGCTGTTCGTCAAATCGTTGTTTTTGTAATGATAGGTAGGCCTCAACATGCTTTATCTCTTTTTCAAACGGAACAATATCTTCCTTCATATTCATGCTGTATCTCATAATGTTTGATAATGATGTTAATAACGAATACACTGGGACTGCTTTCATTTTCAGCGCCAAGGTTCCAATCGACTGAAAGGCATTATATAAAAAATGCGGATTGATTTGCGATTGCAGTACCCGAAGCTGTGAGGATTTATTTTCAAGTTCTAATTTATATTCACGTAAAATCAGTTCATTAATTTGATCAAGCATACGTTTGAAATGGCGTCCGAGCATACCGATTTCATCATTCCCTAACGAGTCAAAATCAGCCTCAAACTCACCCTTCTCAACTTTTTTCATATTGCCAATCAATACTTTAATTGGAGCAGTGAGCTTAAAGGAAACCGCCATGGTGGCAAATAAAACAACCACAAGTGTAATCAAACCTATCACAATATTAATGAACGCTGTTTGTCTGGCACCTTGATAAAGGACATCATATGGAATACGTTTTACAATATACCAATTCTTATATGGAGCCGAAAATCTTTCAGAGACAATGACACCTGAAAATTGTTTATCCTTCCATTCAACGCTTTTTTCCTCTTGCGGTCTCTGCTTCACATGTTTAAACCAATTTTCATTATTCTTTTTTCCGATTTCCTTTTCCTCAGATGCGTAAATAATCGTTCCATTCTCATCCATTATATAAAGATCTTCTATATCTTTTGTGTATAATCGATCGGCAATCGCACTTATTTTTGAAAGATTAATATCAATCGATAAAAAACCTAAAAATCGGTCGGACGGAACGTCAAGCAAGATATTATGAAAGCTTAGTACATCCTTTTTTTGAGAGTTAGGAATGACTGATTGATGATTATAACTATATATTTCATGAGGCGGCTGTATCACCGAAAAATCGCTGGAGTGATGCAGCCGGGCGTAGTAAGGATGCGAAAAAATATGTTCATACTTCCCTCTGCCGCTAATTCTTGAATGATAATTGGTATACGAATCTTTTCCTTTATCAATATAAAGATGCATTTGTTCAATTTCAGGTCGGGAATTAAATAAATAGGCAAGCGCTCTTCGTACTTCCTCTTGACTTGTAATAAAGTCCTGTGAAATCCCATCCCGCATCACATTCATAAACGGTGTATAGCGGTAAAGAACGGTAGACATTTGTGCCACATCGTCTAAATAAACGGTAAGCTCTTCCTCACCTTTTTCGATCAGCTCATGGTTTGTTGAAACAAATCGATTATTAAGTGATTGGGTCGTCTGATAATAGGTAATGGCGATGGAGCTTCCAAAAGGGAGAACCGTTACTGCCATTAAAAAAATGATTAACTTTTTCCGAATGCTCCATCCCATATTGATCGGTTAGTGTTCATCTTGAATCAAGACTAACCTTCCTCCCCGCCAGCTTGTTGTAAATTCATTTGAAAAAGAAGATTTTCCCTTATAGTACCATAATTTAACCAAGCCTTTCATATTGATGGAGAATATTGTTTGGATTGATGGTGAAAATTACAGTTCAATATTTTCCACCCTATTGGTCAATGTAAGCCGTTTCATAATTTTCTAAAATCACTAAAATTAAGGTATAGGAGGTGCAGTCGTGAATAACCAAAGTAAAGTAGAAACCATAAAGAATACGGTCATGAATGAACGAACGAAGAAAAATGTCAAAGAGTCAGTTTCTTTAAATAGAAAGAAAAAGCTGAAAGACGCAGGGTTATTCGCCCTATTTGTCGGTCCGGTCTTCCTTGCATTTACCTTAATCGTCCTTGTCCCTTTCTTTACAGGTATTTATTATTCCTTTACCGACTGGAACGGAATAACTGGTAACATTAAATGGGTTGGACTAGATAACTTTAAATACTTATTTACCGAGGACAAGCAATTCCAGCAGTCCTTCCTACTTACTACGAAATATACAGTAGTAGCTATTATTTTAACGAATCTGATCGGGTTTGGATTAGCCCTGCTAGTCACCCAAAAGTTGAAGACAAGTAACGTTCTGCGCACCGTTTTCTTCATGCCGAACATGGTTGGTGGTCTGTTACTAGGATTTATCTGGCAGTTTATTTTTGTGAAAGGTTTTGCTTCCATCGGCCAATTAACAGGGATTCCATTTTTTGAATTAGCATGGCTAGGGGATGCGAATACAGCTTTTTGGGGAATTGTGATTGTTAGTGTTTGGCAGGGTGCTGGTTATATCATGATTATCTATATTGCCGCCTTGCAAAACGTCCCGCAGGAATTAATCGAAGCGGCGAAAATAGATGGAGCAAATAGATGGCAGATTCTAAGACACATCACGATGCCGCTAGTTGCACCAGCCGTTACCATCTGCTTATTCTTAACAACAGCTTCATCATTTAAGATTTTCGACGCTAACCTGTCGTTAACGAACGGTGGTCCATTTAAATCAACTGAGATGTTAGCGCTTAATATTTACACTGAAGCTTTCGTCAATAACCGTTATGGAATTGGTGAAGCAAAGGCATTGATTTTCTTCATCGTTGTTGCGGCGATTACCGTCCTTCAAGTAACGATTTCGAAGAAGAGGGAGGTTGAATCATAATGGGAAACAGGTATACAGGTAAGACTTTTATTGGCGAAATCCTTGCCATCGTGCTTGGTCTTGTCTTTTTAATTCCATTCTATTATTTGATTACAAACTCTCTGAAACCGTTCGCTGAAATATTAAGTAACACATCTGCTTTACCAAAGGTATTAATGCTAGATAACTATGTAAATGCATTCGAAAAATTAGATTATCTAAAAGTATTTACAAATTCTTTGATTATCACGGTTGTAAGTAATGTTGTTTTAGTTGTCTTTTGTTCAATGGCAGCATACATGCTGGTTCGAACAAAAAAGAAAATCAGTAATGTGATTTTTATGACTTTCGTTGCAGCGATGATCATTCCCTTTCAATCGATAATGATTCCGCTGATCAAAACAGCAGGCAATTTGGGAATGTTAAATAGCATTTGGGGTCTTGTTATCATGTACCTTGGATTTGGATCCGGAATGACCATCTTCTTATATCACGGTTTTGTTAAAGGTATCCCAATTGAACTTGAAGAAGCCGCCATCATTGATGGATGTTCAAGGTTCGGCGTGTTCTGGAGAATTGTGTTTCCATTGTTAAAACCAATTACGGTCACCATTGTCATCCTTAACAGCTTATGGATCTGGAATGACTACTTATTACCATCACTGGTCCTTCAGGATCCTGGATTAAGAACCATTCCATTAGCAACGTTTTTCTTCTTTGGCCAGTATACAAAGCAATGGGATTTAGCACTGGCAGCACTTGTTCTTGGTATCATCCCTTTGTTAATTTTCTTCTTCACAATGCAAAAACATATTATCAAGGGTATCACCAGCGGTTCGATCAAATAACTTACTTTTGGGATCAAACCCAGCTGGCTGAATCATAACAGACAGCTGGGGCTTATATAAAAATTAGATATAAACATTCAGGAGGGAAAACAAATGGCTTTCAAAAAATATTCAATTGCAGCGGGAATTTTATCGGCTTCACTTCTATTAGGTGCTTGTGGCAACAGCGATAGTGCCTCTGGGGATAAGAAAGACGGCGGCAGCAAAGATGGAAAAGTAGTAGTCGATATCTTCAACGGTAAGGTTGAAATTGCCGACCAATTGAAAGCGTTAACAGATAAATATACAAAAGAGCATCCAGAAGTTACGTTTAACATTGAATCAGTCGGCGGCGGTGCAGATGGTTCTGCAGCTCTAAAAGCAAAATTTGCTTCTAACAAAGCCCCTGATATCTTCGGTAACGGCGGTTATCAAGAAGCTGTTACATGGAAAGATAAATTTGAAGATTTATCTGATCAGCCTTGGGTAAAAGATGCTTATGAAAATGCACTAAAACCAATGACAATGGATGGAAAAATCTACGGACAGCCTGTTAACATGGAAGGCTATGGTTTCGCATACAATAAAAAGTTATTTGAAAAAGCAGGGATTACAGAACTTCCTAAAACCTATTCAGAATTGGAAGCAGCAGCGAAAAAACTAAAGGATGCGGGCATTACGCCTTTCTCAGTGGGCTATGCTGAGTGGTGGGTATTAGCAAACCATGGTCTTAACGTTCCATTTGCTTACCAGCAAGCTGATGATGAAAGCTTCATCCCAGGCTTAAACGAGGGTAAAACGAAAATCGAAGGCAACAAATACTTCGAAGATTATTTAAAACTTGTAGATTTAACGGTTAAATATGGTAACAAAAATCCATTAACAACAGACTATAACACAGAAGTAACACAATTCGCTAACGGCGAAACAGCGATGATTCAACAAGGTAACTGGATCCAGCCAATGCTTGATAAATTAAACCCTGGCATGGAAGTTGGCTTCATTCCACTAGCCTTAACAGATGATGCTGCGCAAGCAGATAAGTTAATGGTTGACGTACCAACGAACTGGGTTGTGTATAACAAAGCTCCTGAAGCAGACAAAAAAGCAGCAAAAGATTTCTTAAACTGGATCGTTTCATCTGATGAAGGTAAAGAAGCATTAGTAAAGGAGTTCAAATACATTCCTGCTTTCAAAACTATTGAAGCAAAAGCAGAAGATATTGGACCTCTAGGTGCTGATCTTCAGAAATATTCACAAGACGGCAAAACTTATTCTTGGCAGTTCATGAAATATCCTGATGGTGCAGGTCAAGAATTCGGTGCAACATTACAAGCATATGTTGGCAACCAAAAATCTAAAGACGAAACGCTTAAAGCTCTCGATGCAACGTGGGCTAAGTTGAAGAAATAATAGTGGTACGCGAAAACTCCTTTCATAGCGAAAGGAGTTTCTTTTTGATTATATTAGAAATCCCGCCCCCACTGTATTTTTTACTGTCAATGGGTGGGATTCTTTTTTACATTTCTTACTCGCTATCAGGTGTGTTAACCATGATACCGGCTACTTGTGTTAACCGGTCATAAAAGGCAAGTCCCGCCGGATTTTGATCGAGACCAATCTCCTGAAAGGCCTCCCTCATGCAGCGAAGCCAGCACTGTGCCCTTCTTGGTGTTACTTCAAATGGCAAATGGCGCTCTCTCATCGCCGGCGATCCAAATTCCTGGCTGTAAAGGGCCGGGCCGCCTAAAAATTGCGGCAGAAACATCCGCTGCTTTCGTTTAATTTCTTCCATATCCCCTTCAAATAGAGGTGCTAATTCCGGATCGTCGTAAACCCGCGGATAAAAGGCATTGACAAGCTTATCAATCGTTTCCTGTCCGCCGATTTCACTATATAGAGATTTAAAACTATATTCCACTTTTCTCACCATCCACTTTTAATTTTCCCCTGGTTTTAATAATTATAATGTTTAAACGGAAAGAGTTTCGTGATTTATATCACACTTATTCGCCATTCCGAAAAGTTTCCAAACAGGCACAGGCAGTAATAAACTACTCTTTCGGGAGGTATGGTATTCTAAGATAATATGAAGGATTCTCTCTGGGAATAGTAAGGAGACTATATCAGGGAGCTTCAAGAGGTGAATAAAATGAATAAAGCCTGGTTTTATGTAGTTTTAACTTGTTTATTTGAATTAATGTGGGTATACGGTTTTAATACTGCTGATACTTGGTGGAAATGGGCAATTGTCATTAGTATTATCGCCATCGACTTCCACTACCTTCCAAAAGCATGCGTGAGCCTCCCTACAGGCACGGTTTATGCCGTCTTTTCAGGAGTTGGAACAGTCGGAACCGTGCTAATGGATGTCTTCCTTTTTGGAGGGAATTTCAATTTGAACATGCTTTTGTTTATTGTGCTAATCATGATCGGGGTCATCGGCCTGAACTTAGCTGATAATAAGGCAGAGGTAAAAAAAGAATCCGTGAAAGGAGCTGCCTAAAGTATGGGCTGGATATTTGTTCTTTTAGCAGCCGCCAGTGAGGTCACCGGTGCCGCCGGCTTAAAATTGTATAGCCAGCAAAAAACGTTAAGAAATGGCGTCCTTTATATTGGCGGGTTCAGTGCTTCGTTTGCTTTTTTATATGCATCTTTTCATTATTTACAGCTCAGTATCGCCTATATTGTTTGGATCGGAATCGGGACTGCAGGTGCCGTACTGATTAACATCCTTCTTTTTGGAGAATCGAAAAATATTGGGCGTATTATTAGTGTTGTATTAATTATCATTGGGGTTATCGGATTACAGGCATTTTCATGAAATTTTTCATTAAAAATAACTCAGGGGATGCACATACGTATCTCTCTGAGTTATTATTGATCCGCTAATCGTTCATTCCGTTCTATTTTATCAACCGTAACCGTTAGAAAAAGGATACCATTATAAAATGGCACCCTGCTAGAAACCTCTATTCCGCTAACGTTGGCAGGCCAGTCATGGCCCCTTTTTCCTCTCCTAAACCTATGATTCCGTTCAATACACACCTCCTAGGTTCCACTTTCTCAAACTAAATGGTGCCGTCCCATCAAAGCTGATTTCTTTGTCGTCCAGATTCGGAAAATATCGTGCCGTAAACACTTCCTGCCCATCATTAATAAAAATTTCTAACGAAGAATGATCAATAAAGATGTGAAGCTTCTCAAGAGAATCAATACAGCAAATTCTTTTTTCCCATAGTCCTGTTTTTACGTTCCTTCTTTTCAAACTAATTTCCTTCTTCAGTGAGTCATAAAACAGAACGGCCTCATGACGGAAATCCGCTTCAAATGTCCCCTTAACAGAACATTGAAAATCAATCACTACCTCTGCGGAACCCACTCCATCCAAGCTAGCATGATTCCTGCTCTCCAGACTCATTTCTTCATTTCGAAGCTTCTTTAGCTCCTCTACCGGCTTTTGAAAAATATGATCCCCCCGTAGATCCAGTTCCCGCGGGATGGTCAAAGCATGAACCCATTTACTTCCAATTGTTGGATGGTGGGGTTCGCTCTCATCCGTAATCCCCATCCATCCATAAAGTAGCGTCCGTCCCGATTCATCCGTAAAGGTTTGCGGTGCATAAAAATCAAAACCACGATCAAGTTCTGTAAACGGTCCATGCTGAAATTGAACAGCTTTATAATCTAATTTTCCTGTGAAATAGCCTGATTGAAAGATATTATGGTAAAAATAGCCGCTAGGCTCCAGACCTTGCGGTGAAACAATTAATATTTCTTTGCCGTTTAATTGAATGAGATCAGGACACTCCCACATATAACCAAAATCACCAAGACCGTTCATTCCAGAACCGCCAACTGCGCCAAGCTCCTGCCAATGATATAAATCGTCCGAAACAAATAAAACTACCAGCCCTCTCTCCGACAATGTCTGCGCACCAATAATCATATACCAGCGCCCATTTCTTTTCCAAACCTTCGGATCACGAAAGTGGGCTGTATATCCTTCGGGCAGCCTTAATACCGGTCCTTTTTTATCAAAATGAATGCCATCGGCAGAAACGGCCAAGCATTGATACGTTTCACGCGTACCGTCATCCAGCTTCACATTGCCAGTGTAAAATAGATAGAGATGTCCATCTGACTCTATTGCACTTCCGGAGTAACAGCCGTTTTTTTCATACCACTCACTAGGAGCCAAAGCAATCGGCTCCTCCTGCCAATTGACCATATCCCTAGATGTATAATGGCCCCAAAACTTAGCACCATGCGCGGTCTGAAATGGGTTCCATTGATAAAACACATGATAGACCCCGTTAATTTGAATGAGTCCATTTGGGTCGTTCAACAGACCTACCGGAGGCATAAGGTGATAGGTTAGCCGATAAGGATCTTGTTGAACGATATGCCTATATTTTTTCACTTCATTGTATGCCTGATCTATAAGGAGTACTTCCTTTTCTGTCATGCAAGCTCCTCCTTGATGTATGTTTTATGAAAGAAAAGGCAAGATAAGTCTTGCCTTTTTTTAAAAAAATTATCGTTCAATTTCCTGCTTCACTTTATCGGAGAACCCGAACATCCAGGTTAAAATGAACGCAACCGCAATCGCAACTATATTGACAAGGATGTACAACAGGATCTGTCCGTTTAAATAGAGCAGGGTCCCAGGAATAACCGTAACTGCCATCCCAGTTGCTTTAAGGCCAAAAATCGATGCTAAAAATCCGCCGGCAGCGCCGCCAATTAATGCCATAATGAATGGTTTGCCGTAGCGTAAGTTCACCCCAAAAATTGCCGGTTCGGTAATACCTAAAAATGCTGAAAAGGCTGAAGGCAGCGCAAGTGCTTTTAACTTCTTTGACTTTGTCTTTAAGCCAACTGCAAGTGCTGCACCGCCTTGAGCAGCCACCGCACAGGTAACAATGGCATTGTATGGGTTATTGTGGAATTGGGATAATAGCTGAATTTCCAGCATGTTGAAAATATGGTGAACACCAGTAATAACAATGACCTGGTTAAGTCCGCCAATTAAGATACCACTGATACCAAATGGCCATGAAAGGACAGTCGTTGCTACATCTAAAATATTTTGCTCCACAATATGAAAAACTGGTCCAATCACTAACAAGGAGAGTGTAATCATAAGTAAAAGCGTCAGAAATGGTGTAACAATTAAGTCTAATGCTTCCGGCACACGTTTTCTTATGAGTCTTTCAAGTTTTGCACCAATAATCCCCGCAATAAAAGCTGGCAAGACGGAACCTTGGTACCCAACGACAGGAATAAAGTCTAGAAAATAAAGCGGCTTCACGTCACCGCCAGCCACCCCCCAGGCATTTGGCAAGGCAGGTGAGACAAGCATTAAGCCTAAGACCAAACCAATGATTGGCGTTCCGCCGAACACTCTAAACGTTGACCAGGCAACAAGGGCTGGCAGGAATATAAAAGCCGTATCTGTTAATACTTGTGTAAAAAGAATAAAGTTTTGCGAAATATCTTCCGGCTTCATCCCAAATAACGCCAAAACTTGTTCCTGCATCACTAAACCGCGAAGTCCCATAAATAATCCCGTTGCAACCAAGACTGGAATAATTGGAACAAATACATCTCCAAATGTACGAATGGCTCTTTGGAACCTTGAGCCGCTTTTGACTGCTTCTTTTTTCTGGTCAGAGGCTGATAAAGTATCAAGGCCAAGGTGGGTAACCTCTTCATAAATTTTATTTACTGTTCCAGTTCCAAAAATGATTTGGTATTGGCCAGAGTTAAAAAAAGCACCCTTCACTTTATTTATGTTTTCAACCTTTACTTGGTTGATTTTTTCTTTATCATTTACCATTATTCGAAGCCGGGTCGCGCAGTGGGCAACCGATTGAATGTTGTCTTTACCCCCGACAGCTTCGATGACTTCTTCTGCTATTATTTTGTTTTCAGACATTTTATTCACCTCAAATAATTTAGTTTGTGTATATGGAATCGATTACACATTAATAAAAAAAATAAGAGCAGTGGCCTTCATATTTTGGAACCAACGAAGAAATATATTCATCTGTTTTTGTGGAATCGATTCCACAAAAGTAAAAAAATAAAGTGTAACCTAGGAAATATCACATGAAATCGATTACACATTTATTATATACTCTCACGTTCAATAAGTCTATGATTTATTGTCTTAATTATTTCATGGGAATGTTCTCCATTAATTTTTTTCAGGATTAATGCAGCTGCTTCACGTCCGGCCTCTTCAATGGAAAAATCAATCGTTGTTAAGGAGGGGCTGATAAACTTGGATAATTCTGAAGCCCCCATGCCTGCAATCGCTAAATCGGCTGGGATTGTTAAACCAGTTTCTTTTGCGTACTGCATCGCACCGATCGCGAGCCTGTCTGTTACAGCTAAAACAGCTGTTGGCAAAATAGTGGAAGTATCCATAATAGACTTCATACATTCGAACCCTGATTCTACATTAAAAACCCCTTTTTGAACCCAATTCTCCTCAACTACTAAGCGATTTTCCTTCATTGCATCTTCATAGCCCTTTTTCCGTAAATACCCTACAGCTCTATCCTTCTCGTCAACTCCGATGAAAGCAATGCGATGATGCCCTTTTTGTATGAAGTAATTCACTAGATCTTTTGTTGCTTGATAATCATCAAAAATGACATTTGCCAGGCCGGTCATATACTGTCCTACCGTGACAAAAGGGATTTTTAATTGAAAAATTTCCTCCAAAAGCGGGGAGTTAACATTCGTTGCTGACAAAATAATTCCATCAGCATGCCGGCTTTTCAATAGCCGTAAATATTCAATTTCCTTATCTGGTTCAAGGTTTGTATTTGTTAAGAGAATTTGATATCCTTCTTTGGCAAGAATTTCATCCATTCCCTTCACAAGTCGGCTAGATGTTTCTGTACTGATTTTAGGCAGGACCACGCCAATGACCTTTGTCTTTTTTGTACGCAGCGATTTTGCATTTTCACTCGGAACATAACCCGTTTCCTCAATTACCTTTAATACTCTTTTTTTTGCTTCTTCACTTACATAACCGGAACTATTCAATACCCTTGAAACGGTTGTCCGGGAAACTTTCGCCCTTTCGGCAATCTCATTAATCGTTACCATGAATAGTTCCTCCTGCATCCCTTACTGGTCTACAATTATTTTACACAAGTGTTGGAAAAATGAAAGGTTTTTTAGCACAGGTTAAAATAGTTTTTCATAACAGAAATACGTCCCATGCCCGGCAGGTTTTGACTTAAAGTTTACTTCCCCCGTCTTTTTGTAACCTCTTTTTTCATAAAAGCCTAATGATCCTTTGTTTCCGGAATAAGCATCGAGCCGTATTCCATCATACCCCTGTTCCTTAGCCATATTTTCGGCAAATTGGAGCATGTCCCCCCCATATCCTTTTCCTTGAACAGATGGATGTGTGCAAAAGGAATGAAGGATCAAATAGGTACCTGCCTTATTCGTCCAGTTGACCTCGTCCCATTCATCAATCTGCCATTCGTTTAGTACCATTGCTCCGAGTATTGTCGTTTCATTATGTAAAATAAACAGTTCCTTTTCGTTAATCGTATGTGCAAAATACTCTTTATTCGGATACTCATCATCCCATTGATAGATTTCCTGTTGCTGCAGTGCCTCTTTACAATCTTGGAAAAGCTGATCAACCCTTATTAAATCTGCCGCGGTTGCCAATGAAATTTGTTCTTCTCCCATATCTCTTTCCCCTTTATATATTATTGCCAGGTGCTACTACCTCTACTTTAATTCGATCCGGATCTTCAAAATAAACAGCATAGTGTGATCCTCCTCCGGCATATGGATGTTTATCCTGATATAGAATTGTTATCCCTTTTTCCCGTAATTGTTCTGTCAGTTGATCGACCTGTTCTATGGATCGTGCATGGAAGGCCAAATGATTTAAACCGACTCTTGACCGATGGTAAGGAATATCGAGAAATCGTTCTTCCGCCTGTACAAATACGATATACGTTTCGCCGCATTTCCAGCTGGTACCCGACTCCCACTTCTGATATGGCTCGTAGCCTAATTCCGTTAAAAACCAGTTCCAAAATTCGCCCGATTTCGTTAAATCAGATACATAGATTTCAAGATGGTGCAGCATACCGGTTTCCCCTTTTCTCACGACCTTCTATCCTGATTGTAACATTTTACCGTTATCAGGTAATCAAAAAAAAACACAAGTGGTAGGGATCACCCAGCTTGTGGCGGAGTTGCATTTATGAAAAGATTTTTTCTATAATCGTTTTTGGCTTTTTCCGTATTTTTTCAATAATGGTTTGAAAACCGTACATCAGAATCGATTTGCCCAAAAATAATATTCCCATCTGATAATGCTTCATTCTGAACAAAGAAACAATCCCCATCTTTCTGAGAATGACCATTCCTGGGTGAACAAACAAATAGTCAATAACCGAGTTTAGTATTAGGAAACGGAAAAAATTTCCAAAGGTAAATTTTAATATCCATATGGAGCCGATGAAAAATGGCCCAACGATAAAAGGAATTTCACCCATAAAGTTTGGAATTAGTTTCTCATAAAATCGCCACCACCCCCGTTTTTTTGCCAACAAACTCTCAACTGTAACCCAGATACACACAAATAGTGCACCCGGATAAAACCGCCGGAACGATTTTTTCCCTAACATGGGTAAGGACAGCCAGGGGACTATGATCAAAGCAATCAAGAACATTTTATTATACTTCATCTATCAGCCATTCCTTTTTTTCTTTTAGTATGCCCAAGAAGAAAAATAATATTAATTTACCTATTATTTTTTGAAAAGTAAGTTAATTTAGCATAAAATGTAATAGATTGTAATGACATTGCGATGGGGGAAATTCTAATGACAACAATTCAAGGTATTGGACAAATTGGAGTGCCTGTGAAGAATATTGAAAGAGCTGTAACATTTTATAAGGAGGTATTGGCGCTTCCACTGCTGTTTCATACTGAAACAATGGCATTTTTTGAATGCAATGGGCTCCGACTTCTTCTGAGTTTGCCGGAGAAGGAACAATTTGCGCATCCAAGTTCGGTGATATATTTTCAGGTCGATGATATTAAAGCCGCTTACCAGGATTTTATTGAAAAAGGGATTTCTTTTATTGGTGAACCGCATGTCGTTGCAAAAATCGGACAAACCGAGACTTGGATGGCGTTTTTCAAAGACCCTGAAGACAATATTCATGCGTTAATGAGTGAAGTACATACTTAAAGATGAAAGGGATACCGTTTTAGAGCGGTATCCTTTATTTTTCCAAAATAGTGTCATTGACTGGTGATTTCTTTTATATTAATATATTAGTTTGCAAGTAATATATTTTAACGTGGTTCGAGAACCTCCCACGTAAAAAAACTAAGGAGAAATGAATATGGAGAAAACAACTAACACATTGGCACAGCCAATTGGGGCCAATTCTGCTGGAACTGTCCGTGCAGGCAAAGTGCAGGGAATTGTCACGGGTGGGATTATTGCTGCATTGTACATTGCAGTTTCGGCCTTGATCCAGCCATTTGGATTTACTCAAGTCCAATTCCGTGTATCGGAGATGTTCAATCACCTCATTGTTTTTAACAAAAAGTACATTTATGGAATCGTTCTTGGTGTATTTTTAACGAATTTGTTCTTTTCACCAATGAAAGCCTATGACCTGATTTTCGGTGTCGGTCAATCAGTGATTGCCTTGTTAATCACGATTGCATGCGCACGTTTTATCAAAGGGTTGTGGGCGAGGATGATTGTCAATACTCTTGTATTCACGTTCACGATGTTCTTGATTGCCCTTGAACTCCACTTGGCGTTTGATCTGCCATTCATGTTC
The DNA here is from genome assembly GCF_005154805.1 of Bacillus sp. S3. Lineage (GTDB taxonomy): Bacteria > Bacillota > Bacilli > Bacillales > Cytobacillaceae > Neobacillus. Next base: position 1,123,733 of record NZ_CP039727.1, on the reverse strand, counting down.
ACGTGGCTGACAACAGCAGTTGGTGAATTTGTCGTGATGGCCATTGGTATGCCAGTTATGTACATGATTAATAAACGTGTTCGTTTTGATAAAATGATTTAAAAAGGAAAGCGGAAGGCGCCTGTCTATCGGCGTATGGCCTGGAACTCTCCAACTGAGATAAAGGAAACACGAAGAGCCAGCGGCGCATTCGTGCTTGACTTATCGTAGGACGGAGAGCGAAGGACTCTAGCCGGTGGTGCCTGGAGCTGGACAATAAATAGAAAGAGCTGCTGCTTGTGTTAAATAAAGCAACAGCTCTTTTTGCTTTTCTAGTTCACCATTCTATTGATTTTTTGAATTTCGTCTCCGTTGATACGATTGCGAAAATCTCCGCCAATTCTAACCGCTGAGCCAAAATGGTATTCAGCAGCTTGGAGTTGTCCGTGAATGGATTGGATGTTTTCAGTAGATAAACCTGATCCCGGCATGATGGCTGGATAGTTTGCGGATTTTTTCGATTCCTCTATCATCTTTTTTAATGAATCAAGGCCTTCTTTTGCTGTCGGTTTAGCTCCTGAGGTAAGAATTCGGTCAACATGGTAAGGAGATTGGCAAAGGGATTGATAAGTAACAATAGGATTCGTTTCATCAATCGCGCGATGGAACGTTACCGATAAACCTTTTGCTTCTTCTACCACCATGGCAAGCATGTCAAAATCAATTGATTGCTTCTCAGTTAAGGCACCAAAGACTATTCCCGCGGCACCCAATTGCTTCACCGCTTGAATATCCTGGCGAATCGCTCCCCATTCATCCTTACGGTACATAAACGAAAAGCTATGGGGCCGAACCATGACCATCACAGGAATTTTCACGCTTTGGACAACTGTTTTTATGATTCCGTAACTGGGCGTCAGCCCGCCTTCTGTCATGGCGGAAACTAGTTCAAGACGGTCTGCACCATAGGCTTCCGCCGTTTTGGCATCTTCATCATTTAAGACAATAATTTCTACTTTGCTCATTTTAAAACCTCTCTTACTTAGAAAAATATTTATTATACGATTCCGTTTCCGACTTTACTTTGCAGCCATTGTTCTCAAACACTCTTAGCATTTTCTTATTTGCGATATCCGTACTCCCAATGTAGAAAGTAGCTCCCATTTCCTTTAAAGCCCATAATGATTGAAGATGCAGATCATTGCTGAGGCGTTTTCCCCTCATTTCCGGCAATAGGCCAAAATAAAACAATCTTCCCTCGTCTATTGTACCAGGCTCGATATGTGGGATGGAAATTCCCAGCGGAGTATCTTGCAAATAATATATACGGCAAGACTGCTCCCATCCCTTCCCTAACTCGCTCTCCAAAGACATCAGATATTCATCCATTGTTAAGGATGAAGCTTTATTGGCAGAACCTGTTATACACCTCGCCAATAGTTGTTTAAAATCCGTTTGTGAAAAACAATGGTCAGCTAAAGAAGACCAGTTAAACATTCTTTTCTGTTCATCCAGATTGGTTAAATCCCTATAAACCTCTACTCTTGAGGAAAAATGTTCAAACCCATTATTTAGGAATAGTTCCGTGAGGTATTCAAATTCCGCTGTCGACTTATCTAAAGACACTACTAATCTCTTCAATCCCCAATGGGAAAAAAATTCAAGTAAGCTTTGGAGATCCTCCTCTGAAATGACGCCGGCTGTTTTTTCTTTTTGCTCAATCATTATATAGGAAGGAAAGCCATTTAAGATTTTAAAGTTTTTCCCTATTAAACTTTCTACCCATAATAAGTCAGGCATATTTCCCACTACCTTTCCTCATACAGCTTACCATGAGTATGGTTTTAATAAAAATGAAGAAGATGAAACACTTACAAAGATTATTAGATCAATACTTTCGAATATTTAGATTACTATGTTAGGATTAATAGGTAATAAGATACCGCTACATTCGAAGGGAGAGAACAATATGCTGCATCGTCCATTAGAAAGTGAATATCCTGAGTATTATGTTTCTTATGTAAAACTTGTTTCAGAGGGTGATCTTTTAGAAATTTTAAAAGAAAATTTGGCGGAGATGACGAATCTTTTCGACAGAATTTCAGAGGAAAATGGAAAATTCCGTTATGCTTCCGGCAAATGGAGCGTAAAAGAGGTTCTTGGCCATATGACGGATACCGAGAGAATCATGAGCTACCGCCTGCTTCGCGTTGGACGCGGGGACCAGACCCCCTTAGCCGGTTTTAACGAAAACGATTATATTAACGGGTCTCAGTTTGACCAGATATCAAATAAAACGATCCTTGAAGACTTTACAGCAGTACGACATGCCACCATCACACTAATCCAAACCATGGCGGCTGAAGCATGGAACAGAACAGGCATTGCCAACGGCACAGAAATCACCACCCGCGCCATCGCCTACATCATCGCCGGCCACGCCATCCACCATACCAACATCATACGCGAAAGATACCTGCCAGGCCTGAAATAATACCGTGGCAGTAGTGCAAATGGTGCCTGACACCAATTTTATCATTGCGAACATGCGTTCTTTGTTTTATAATTAATTTATCGGTAATACTAGGATGTGGCTGCTTTTATTGATTTGTGCCAGCGAGATGCCTGTCTTCGGACTATCGATTAAAGCATGTAATTATTCTTAGGAGACGAGGAGCGATTATTTATGACAGTAAGATTGATTCCCTATTTAGTGATGGACGGTAATGCAAAGGAAGCGATTGAGTTTTATCAACGTGCATTGGATGCACAGGTTCTTTTTAGTCAAACTTTTGGCGAAATGCCGGAAAATCCGGAATTCCCTCTTCCAGCAGAAGCAAAAGACCGTGTAAGCCATGCGACAATTAAAGTGGGTGAGACAGAGTTAATGTTTTCTGATACGTTTCCAGGACAGCCGCATCAAATTGGTTCTCAAGTGACCATCTGTCTCACAACTGACGACGCTGAAAAGGCTCGTACATTTTTTAATGCCTTGCAAGATGGCGGTCATGTAGAAATGCCATTGCAAGAAACCTTCTTCAGCCCTGCCTATGGTTCTGTGATAGATAAATTCGGTGTTACCTTCCAAGTGTTCACAGAAGGCCGACACGAAGTTTAATTAGTAAATAGTAAATTTTATACGGCTCTGTCTTCAGCCTTTGAGACAGGGCCGATTTTCTTTTTGCAAGGTATATAGGAGACAGCAGCAAACCTACAATCTATAATTCGAAATAAATTTTAGAAATTCCAATTGCTTTGAATGATCATATTTCATGATGGCGTACGTGTTAGCTTCAGGCAATTGGATGGAGTGACATTCTACCTCTAGCAGTCTTCCTTCTAATAATTCTCTTCTGACAGTCGAGGTCGGCAAGAACGATACCCCAAGCCCCTCGACAATAAACCTTTTCGTGATATGAACCTGCGACACTTTCATCATTCGAACACTTGGATATTTATTTTTTACTATTCTGCAAAGAAGGTCCCAGTAACCGGGATGATTGTGGGTGATTACATAATTGGTTGTTAACACTTCTTCCTCATCTAATGGCGGTGCTGATTCCGAATCCCGCCCATCATGAGGTGCAACCAAGATGACCTTATCCGTTGATAAAAGCTCACAGACCAAATGGGGATGGCTGCTGTTTAAGCACGAAAGCCCGAGATCGACCTCTTCCTTTAGTACTGCCCGCTCAATATCAACGGATTCAATGATTTTGACTGAAATCTCTACTTCTGGATGCCGGTTGGTATAGCTTTTTAGAACGTATGGCAGGATGGTATCCGCAATTAGCGGTGAGATTCCAAGGATTAAATTTCTTGTATAGCCTTGACTGAAGGAATTCATATCCTCGAGACCATGTTGATAAACTTCAAGCAATCTCTTCGCGTGACCCAAATATCGTTTTCCCTCTTCTGTCAGTTTGATTTTTTTCCCTTCACGGTGGAACAATTCGATGCCCAGCCCTTTTTCCAGCTGTTTTATATGAACCGTTACTGAAGGCTGTGAAATATATAATAATTCAGCAGTTCTGCGAAAATTCCCACATTCTGCGGCAGTAACGAAGGTTTGAAGCCACTGAAATTCCATAATTTTCTCCTTATTAAAAATAGTAATCAATCACTTTAATAATATTCAATATTGTTAATTGTATTTATTTTATAAAATAATACTAATTAAGGAAAGGGGCGATTTTATGATTCAAAAAGGCTTGAAAGGGATTGTTGCTACGGAAACATCGATTAGTCATATAGATGGGGAAAATGGCGAGTTGTTTTATCGTGGATTTGGAATTCGTGATATTGCTGAAGGGTATTCTTTTGAAGAAGCGGCATATCTTCTCTGGTTTGGTTACTACCCCGATGCTTCACAGCTTGCATTGCTTAAAGAACAACTGAAAGCAAATCGCGAATTGCCTGTATGCGTAAAAGAAATAATTGACCGGCTCCCACTAAATATGGATTTAATGAGTGTAATTAGAACTGCTCTTTCGGCAGAAGGGGGAAATGGTGAATATGGCTGGAAACCTAAAGTCTCACAGGCTATCAGATTAACCGCCTTAGTTCCTACAGTTATCGGCTACCGAAAATGTCAATTAGATGGTAACAACTTCTGCCCTCCTCGGCATGATTTAGACCATGTCGAAAACTATTTGTTTATGCTTAATGGAAAGGTACCAATAGCCGCCCATATCGAAGCCCTTGAAGCATATATGATTCTTACACTTGAACATGGAATGAACGCTTCTACCTTTTCGGCTAGGGTTACAGCTTCATCTGAGTCAGATATGGTTTCGGCTATTACCTCTGCAGTCGGAACAATGAAAGGTCCGCTTCATGGCGGTGCCCCTTCAGGAGTCATTGAGCTGATGGATGAGATTGCTCTTGTTGGAGATGCTGAAGCGGTGATCAGAGAGAAGATTTTGCAGGGAGAGAAATTAATGGGGTTTGGACATCGGGTTTATAAAACCCATGACCCCCGGGCAATGGCTTTAAAGACAAAATTATTGAAGTTAGCAGGAGAGGATGAGTGGCTTGACCTAGCAATGACCGTTGAGGATACAGCCGTAAAAATATTAGCGGAACTTAAACCCGGTCGATCACTTTATACAAACGTAGAATTTTACGCAGCCGCCATCATGAAAGCAATCAATATGGACACAGAACTATTCACCCCTACCTTCACTGCCAGCAGAATAGTAGGCTGGACGGCCCATGTCCTAGAACAAGCAGAAAACAACACCATCTACCGCCCCCAAGCAAAATATATCGGAACCTTCAAATAAATTAATAGAGTATTCATGGTGTAAAGAGTGATAATGGTGTCAGGCACCATTACTAACCCCAACGCAGTGTTTTCGCGTTGGGGTAGTTTTTAGCCCATTTTTGTCCGGGTTGCGGCTGGCTGATATTTTCTCATTGGACCTTTTTCTAGTACTTCTTGAAGGTAGTAGCTCCCGTTCGGGTTTGTTTTCTTTAGAAGTTCCATTAGGTATGTAATATCATCAAGGGCTCTATGTGTTTGGTAATTGGTAATGTTATGAGCTTGCAGCAGGGTCAATAGTTTCCCGTTTGGAAAACCGTAATTTTTCCATGGGACCCCTCTCATCGTGCAATACCATTTTAAATCGTTAACTTCAGGGTACATGTGGAAGAGAAAGCTGCGGTCAAAGGATGCATTATGGGCAAATACGGCATCCGCACGATGGAAATAGGTCTTTATTTTTCCATCATAAAAGCTTTTCCCTCTAACTAGATCGTAAGGGATTCCATGTACTCGGTACGCTTGATCATAGTTGTTCCGTGCTGTGCTGGAAAGCGGCTCACGTAAAAAGGAGTCTTCCTCCACAATGTCAATAATTTCACCAGAGTCATCCCTATAAGTAAATAACTTTAATGCCAGTTCGATTACTTCATCTTTTGTTGGCCCTAATCCAGTTGTTTCTACGTCCAAAACCAAACCAAATTTTTCCGAGTTCCGCACAATCATCATTCCTTAATTCTATGTTTTCCCCTATTATAACAAAGCTTTTCTAATCATGACATCTCCAAAATGTCCCTAATTGGATCCTGACAGCTTTAGAAAATAATTTTTTAAAAATCCTTCTTTTTTTATCCTTATCGGCCCTATGTTATGATGTAGTTATCAAATTAAAAAGTTCATTTGCACTGGAGATGATTACTATGATTCAGTACCACGGGCTTCATCATGTTAGTCTAACTGTAACCGATTTAGAACAGGCCAAAAATTTTTATAGCAATATTCTATGTTTGAAAGAACTTCCCCGGCCTGCCTTTGATTTTGCAGGTGCTTGGTATGAAGTAGGAGGCCAGCAAATCCACCTTATTGTCCTCCCGACCTCTCAGACAATCCGTCAAGAAAAGTCCATTAGCAGCCGTGAAGGACATTTTGCGTTAAGAGTAAAATCTTACGATGAGACCCTTAGCTGGCTTAAACAAAATGGTGTAGCAGTTTTAGAAAAGCCCGAAAGTGCCAGCGGCTTTGCGCAGATCTTTTGTGCTGATCCTGATGGGAATCTAATTGAACTAAATGTAGACAAAAAAGATATATAAATCATTTATCAGACTATGCAGCTTCGCCGATTCCGGCGAGAAATGCCTTAAGAATGATTGTAAGGCTCTCATCCAAATCCAGGGCCATTTTAAAACCGCCCTTTTGTTCTAATGTGGAAAATCCATGTAAAATACTGCGTAATCCTCTAACGGCGTGAAGAGCAAGGTCTCCTTCCAAATGATAGGCCTGAAGGACCCGGATGGAAAGGTCGACAATTTTTGCTCCGGCTTGCTGAACATCTGCGTCCTCCTGGTAAGGAGCAAGCATCGTTGCCTCATACAATCCAGGGTGTTTACGGGCAAATTGGACATATGCTTTACTGATTGAAAGCACTGCTTCGGTGCCTGAAACCCCAATTGCGGCATCTGCCATAACTTCGTATAAGCGGTCGATTCCGTAAATGGCCAATTTCTTTCTCAACCCGGGAAGCCCGTCGAAATGGTTATATAATGAAGGGGGGCGAATCCCCAATTGCTTAGCCAGGTTCGCCAAAGTAACCTCATGCATTCCATGTTGATCGGCAATATCCCCTGCTGCCTCTACTATCGTGTGTAGATCAAGGCCTATTTTGGGTCTTGGTGACATACTCTTAACTCTCCCCTATCCTATTTTCCGTTCTAGATTTCCAATGGCTTGTTCCATCACTCTCACGGGATGCTCCACCATTTCCCCATGCCCCACTGCCAGAAGCTGAGGTTCATAGCTCACTAGCTTCTTTGCGCTGGCAAGCGCCGTCTTTTTACTCCATGTGCCAAATGACGGAAATGGAAACAGCGGTTTTAAATCACCTGCCACAGCGATTCCTCCTCTTGTTTGAAAGGCATCCCCCGCTATCAATGCCTTTGTTCGCAAATCCAAAAATGACATGGATCCCGGTGTGTGCCCCGGCGTTTCAATCGCGGTTAATGAACCAACAAGATCGCCTTCCTTCAATAATACATTGGCGCGCGTTTTTAATTTTTTCGGCACACCGCCTTTGATTGGTGTTTGCTCCTCATGGGTATCGAGGGAACGATCGTCATTCATTAATCTGTGATCACGGGTTGAAATATAAACTGGCACCTCCGGAAACACCACTTTTATTGAATCAAGTGCACCAACATGATCCTCGTGAGCATGTGTCAAAACAATTTTTGTAATTGGTTTTCCAATCGTTTCTGCAGCCTTCAGTATCCCCTTCGCACAAAAGCCTAAGGCGGCATCAATTAATGTTACTCCCTCCTCTTCCTCCACCAAGTAACAGTTGACAGGAAAAACATTCGCCATAAAAGTCACTTGGTATAAATAACCAGTTTTGATCACTCTCATTCTGACCCTCTCCCTTTAACTAATATCATTAGTTTTATTTTAACTAACAATATTAGTTAAATCAATATATATTTCCATTTTTTATAAAAAAGCTGTGTTAAACTTGGCTGTTGATTTCTGCTCCAGGCACTTCGCTTTCCGCGGGCGTGACGGGGAGCCTCCTCGTCGCTTCGCTCCTGCGGGGTCTCCCCTGCCCCTTACTCCCGCAGGAGTCTCTGTGCCTTCCGCTCCAATCAACAGTTTTAAAAAATCAACAATGGCCTTGGTTCTTACGCAAACATGGTGAAAGCATTTTTTACTGCTTTTCGGGTATAGCAATACTAATACTCAAAGGGCGGTGGTTACAATGGTCATTTCAAACTTCAATGAACTTTTCAAGTTCGACCAAAACGTTGAAGTCCTTTATACCATAATGGAACCGGATGCAATGTATGCCGTGTTAAAGATATGTTCAAAACATGCACAATGCCCAGAATGCAAACATGTATCGTCTCGACAGCACAGCCAATATGCTAGGAAAGTCGATGACCTTCCGGTCTCAGGTCATTCGGTTCATATAACCGTTCTATTGCACAAATGGTTTTGTGGTAACAAAGACTGTAAGGTTAAAGTATTCACCGAACGTTTGAACTGGTTAAGCCCTTCCGCCAGAAAAACAAACAGGCTGGAAAACCTGATTCGTCATGTGGGATTCACTAATAATTGCCTGGCCGCTGAAAAAATCTGCCGAAAAATGCGCATTTCGATAAGCCATGATGCCATTCTGTACCGGATTAAAAAGGAAGAACCGGTTCAGCCAAGGGAGTGTCCCTTTCGTGGGCATTGATGATTTTGCTTTTAAGAAAAGAAAACGGTATGGCACGATCTTCATAGACCTACAAACAGGTGATATCCTTGATTTTTTACCAAACCGAGACAAAGAGTCAGTAAGGAGCTGGCTCATCAAACATCCTGAAATTCAACTGATTACAAGAGATCGTGCCCATGCATATAAAAATGCGGCAGAGGAAGCGTCACCAAAAATCAAGCAAGTTGGTGATCGTTGGCATATCCTCCAGCATCTTTTTGACGCAGTTAAGAAGACGATTAAGTCTATTGTGCCGCCAAGATGGAAACCGACTGGTCAAGACTCAAATGTCCAACAATGCAGTTCATCACGCCCTTTACCAAAACGGCTCCAGCCTTTGGTGGAACACGAAGAAAACGTTTGGAAGAGAATTCAAAATGCCCGGCGCCTTCAGAAAGAAGGCAAGAGCATCACAGCGATCGCAAAGCAGCTAGGTATTTCCCGTAATACCGTTTATAAGGATTTAGCTACGACATCGAAACCGTCCCTTAAACGAACTTCTTTATATGACCGATATCTTCCCCTTATCCGTAACATGATCGCAGATGGATCAAAGGGTGATAAGATAGAGGCTGCGTGCAGGAAAGCAGGGTTTGGTGGACATCGCAACACACTAAATTACATGATTGCGGACGAACGCCGGGATATCCGAAATAAAAAGCCACAGACACTGAATCTTCAACAGGCAATCATCCGGATCCTTTGGGATAAGGACGTACAGAACCATAAGAAAGCATTTAAATCCTTGCATCCCAACCTTCTAAAAACGTTCCCATCGTTAATGGAAATTAGCGAATTCATTCAATCCTTTAGGAGCCTTTTTGAGGAAAAACATTCATCCGGCCTTAGAAAATGGCTGATTGAACATAAGCACTCACCATTTACTTATTTCCAAACCTTCCTTAATGGCATCAGAGGTGACATTAAGGCTGTTTATTACGCTATAACATTACCTTGGTCAAACGGGAAAACTGAAGGAACCATAAATAAGTTGAAAAATATCAAACGGATGATGTATGGACGTGCAGGTATAACGGTGTTGTTAAATCGCTTACGTTTCCAGGGTTAAAACTTGATTAATATAACATTTTTTTACCGAAGGTAACACTTTTACTTAGGGCTACAAACATTCACCAAAAAGACGTAAGAACCATGGCCTTTAACACAGCCTATAAATAAAGCTTTCCCACACCTTCATGTAACAAATTGTTCAAATCATTTTTACAGATATGTGAACTGTTGAACAAATTACCCTATTCTTGAGATAAATTTGATATATTAACAGTGTACTTAATATATAAAACTTAATTAACAAGGGGATGTTTCACATGGTAGTCAATTGGTTAAGAGAAAACAAAGTTGCCGCAGCACTTTTGACAGTTATTCGTTTATTTCTTGGTTATTCTTGGTTAACGGCTGGTTGGGGGAAGCTTTCAAGCGGAGCTTTTGACGCTTCTGGATATTTAAAAGCAGTCATTGCAAACCCGGTAAAAGGTCCAGATGGCAGTGTAGTTTATGGCTGGTATGTTGAATTTCTTAAAGGATTTGCCTTACCAAACGTTGATATTTTCAATACGATTGTCCCTCTTGGGGAATTTCTAATCGGATTAGGACTTATTCTTGGATGTTTAACTACAGCAGCAGCGTTTTTCGGTATTGTAATGAACTTTTCTTTCTTCTTAGCTGGTACAGTATCTCATATTCCAACAGACCTATTCATCGGAGCGATTATTCTTTTTGCAGGATTGAACGCTGGCCGCTTTGGTCTTGACCGCTGGGTAATCCCATTCATCCGCAGAGCTGCATTTAAAGGTGACAAAACGCTAAAACGAACTGCATAACAAATGAAAAGCGCCTTTTACTCTCCATGAGTATAAGGCGCTTTTTTTTATTGTGACTTCCCTATTTCTCAAGTTTTTTTATAGTTAAGGGAAAGAGGAATTGAATTTTCAGGCTCTTCCTGTATAATGATTCCCGAATGGAACAATAAGGATTAAGGTATTAAAGGAGGTAACTATGCAGAACAACGCTATTATTCAATTTATAGATGTAACAAAACAATATGACAACGACCCTCCCGTTCTGAATGACGTTAGTTTTGAAATTGAGCGGGGGAAATTTTATACACTGCTTGGTCCTTCAGGCTGTGGCAAGACGACGATCTTACGATTAATCGCCGGATTTACTGAGGCCTCCCAAGGAGAAATTCTTTTTAATGGTAAAAAAATTAATCATGTCCCTGCTAATAAACGGCAGGTCAATACCGTGTTTCAAGATTACGCCCTTTTTCCCCATTTAAATGTGTTTGAAAATGTGGCATTTGGATTGCGGATTAAAAAAATGAAGAATGCTGAAATAGAACGGAAGGTACAGGAAGCACTCAGCTTTGTGAACCTAAAGGGCTATGAAACGCGGGAAATCAGAGAAATGTCCGGTGGTCAGCGCCAGCGTGTAGCTATCGCGCGTGCCATTGTGAATGAGCCGGAAGTTATCCTTCTAGACGAACCATTATCCGCTTTAGATTTAAAACTACGGACGGAAATGCAATATGAGCTTCGTGAATTGCAGCGGCGACTTGGTATTACCTTTATCTTCGTTACACATGACCAAGAGGAAGCTTTGGCAATGTCTGATGAGATTTTTGTCATCAATAAAGGGAAAATTCAACAGAGCGGCACACCGACAGATATTTACGATGAACCGATCAACCGCTTTGTTGCTGACTTTATTGGGGAGTCCAATATTGTGAACGGCAGAATGATGGAAGATTACCGAGTAGAATTTGTCGGCAGGGAGTTCGAGTGTGTCGACCAAGGTCTGAACAAAAATGAGCCGGTTGAAGTGGTCATTCGCCCAGAGGATTTGGAAATTACGACATTGGATCGCGGCAAGCTTCAGGTCCGTGTTGATTCGCAATTATTCCGCGGTGTTCATTATGAGATTAGCTGTTATGATCACGACGGGAATGAATGGCTGGTCCATTCAACGAAAAAGGCTACTGTGGGCGATAAAATCGGGCTTTATTTTGATCCGGAAGCCATTCATGTTATGCGGCTCGGGGAGACGGAAGAAGAATTTGACCGGCGCTTAGAAGCCTATACGGATGTAGATGCCAATGGAAAATAAACACACACGCAATTTGTATATGCTTCCATACTTCCTTTGGATTGTTCTATTTGTCGTCGCACCCATTTTTCTTGTACTTTACTATTCCTTCTTTGATATCGAGGGACATGCAACACTTGCGAATTATCAGAAGTTTTTCACACCGGTGTATTTAAAGATGACTCTAAGCTCGTTTTGGTATGCCTTTTTAATTACTGCTTTTTCGTTGTTGATTGCTTATCCTACAGCCTATTTATTAACAAAAACGAGGCATAAACAACTATGGCTTTTATTAATCATTGTTCCGTCCTGGATTAATTTATTGTTAAAAGCCTATGCCTTCCTTGGTATTTTTGGTACTTATGGGGCTGCGAACAGCTTTTTAAAAATGATTGGAATTGGGGCACAGCAAATCTTATTTACTGATTTTAGCTTTGTGTTTGTGTCGGTATATATTTTTATCCCCTTTATGATTTTACCGATCTTTAATTCATTGAATGAATTAAATCCGACTTTGTTGGATGCGGCCAACGACTTAGGGGCTTCGAAATGGACCACCTTTCGCCGCGTTATCTTTCCATTAACGATTGACGGAGTGAAATCAGGCTGTCAGGTGGTCTTTATCCCGGCACTTTCCTTGTTCATGCTGACAAGATTAATTGCCGGAAACCGTGTCATCACCTTGGGAACCGCGATTGAGCAGCAATTCCTTGTAACCCGGGACTGGGGAATGGGATCGACCATTGCCGTCTTTTTAATTATTATCATGGTTTTCATTATGATTGTAACGAATACCAGAAAGCGAGGTGTCTAACGTGGAGAATAAAATTACACCCTTATCAAAGGTATTTTTATTGGTGATCTTTTTTATCCTGTATGCACCCATTTTCTTTCTTGTCATCTTCTCCTTCAACAGTGGAGAAACGATGTACGCTTTTAAAGGCTTTTCACTCGATTGGTACAGAGAACTTTTTCAGGATACCCGGCTCCTGATCATCGTTCTGAATACGGTGGTTGTTGCTTTATTATCGGCACTCATATCTACCATTATAGGTGTCCTTGGGGCTCTGGCCATTCATCAGGCGAAAAAAAGACAAACCAAGAATTCACTGCTTTCGCTAAACAACGTACTCATCGTCAGCCCTGATGTCATCATTGGCGCTTCGTTTTTAATTTTGTTCACAATGGCTGGAGTCAAACTTGGCTTCTACTCGGTGCTATTATCCCATATCGCTTTTAGCATTCCAATTGTTGTCTTAATGGTACTGCCAAAATTAATGGAGATGAGTCCGACGTTAATCGATGCGGCCAGGGATCTTGGTGCAAGCCGGTGGAATGTACTGACAAAGGTGATTATTCCTTTTATCAACCCAGGAATATTTGCGGGATTTTTTATGGCGTTAACCTATTCATTCGATGATTTCGCGGTTACTTTTTTTGTCACGGGCAATGGTTTTTCCACGCTATCGGTTGAAATTTATTCCTTAGCACGCCGCGGAATTTCCTTGAATATTAACGCGTTATCAGCACTCTTATTCCTATTTACAATGCTGCTTGTGGTGATTTATTACTTTATTACACAGCGTAACAAAGTTAATGGAATGGGGGCTCGAAAGCAATGAACAAGCTAGTTCGTTTTTTTCTCGTAATCGCCCTTGCATCGGCAGTCCTATTACTTGCAATATCCAGTTTAAATACGTCCCAAGGTTATTCAGGCGGCAACACGCTGACGATTTTTAACTGGGGAGATTACATTGATGAAGATCTTATCAAGCAGTTTGAAAAGGAAACAGGTATCAAAGTGATCTATGAAACCTTTGATTCCAATGAAGCAATGCTGACAAAGATTGAACAAGGAGGTACGACTTATGACATTGCCGTGCCTTCTGAATATATGATCGATAAAATGCGGCATGAGAATTTGCTGATCCCTTTGGATCACGCCAAACTGCCAAACTTAAAATACATTGACAAACGGTTTATGGATCTTCCATTTGATCCGGAAAATAAGTATTCCATTCCCTATTTCTGGGGAACCGTGGGCATTGTCTATAATCCGAAAATGCTCCATGGTAAAAAAATTACCAGTTGGAATGACCTTTGGGACCCAGAATTAAAAAATGAAATTCTCTTAATTGATGGTGCACGCGAAGTAATGGGAATGGGATTGAATAGTTTAGGCTATTCACTTAATGACACCAATAAACAGCATCTAATCGAGGCAAAAGAAAAGCTCGACACCCTAACCCCAAACGTTAAGGCCATCGTTGGCGATGAAATCAAGATGCTGCTCGCCAATGAAGAAGCTTCTGTCGGCCTGGTTTGGTCTGGCGACGCTTCGGAGATTATGTCAGAAAATGAAGAGTTGGATTATGTAGTGCCAAAGGAAGGTTCTAACCTTTGGTTTGATAATATGGTGATTCCAAAAACAGCAAAAAATGTTGAGGCGGCCCATACATTTATTAATTTCATGCTTGACCCGGAGGTGGCCGCCAAGAACACTGACTATGTTGGCTATTCCACACCGAATAAGCAGGCACTGAAATTTATGCCTAAAGAGGTTGTTAAGGATGAGCGCTTTTATCCATCCCCAGAGCTGACAGAGAAACTGGAAGTATACGAAAACCTTGGTAAAAGGAACTTAGCCTACTACAATGAACTATTTTTGCAATTTAAAATGCACCGTAAATAAGGAATTAGAGCTCTTGCAGGGTTTCCTCTGAAGTTTACTAACATGAAAAAGCACCGCCAATTTGGTTTGCCAAATGGCGGTGCTTTTTGCATTGCCAAGAAATCAAGACATATTCATAAAAAATATCATTCATGTATTTCAAATTATTGTTAAAACTAAACGAAAGATAATTGTTGACGCTTTCATTTATCAAGCGTATACTTTAAACATAAGTTCATTATATAAACATATGTTTAAAGAGAGGGGTGGGCATGTGGCTGATAGGGATTTTGAAAAATTGACCGAAAAGGAAAAGACGATATTCGATTTGATTCGTAAAAATCCATATATTTCACAACAAGAGCTTGCTGAAATCTTAGGATTATCCCGGCCATCGGTTGCCAATATTATTTCCGGCTTAACGAGAAAAGGCCATATTATTGGCAGAGCCTACGTTTTAAATGAGTCTCAACAGGTTATTTGTATAGGAGGGGCCAATATCGATCGAAAATTCCATGTAAAAACAAAGGCCCAGTTTGGTACTTCCAATCCGATTCAATCCACTCAAAGTGTGGGTGGAGTTGCTCGCAACATTGCCGAAAATCTTGGGCGTCTAGGTACAGATGTAACACTTTTGACAACCAGCGGTGCAGACAGTGATTGGTCGTTTATTTCGGAATCATCGATACTTTATATGAACCTTGACCATGTGACTCAAATCCCAGGAATGTCGACTGGCTCTTACACCGCCGTCCTCGACACCGATGGAGAGTTAATCATAGCACTTGCTGATATGGAAGTATATGAGGAAATCACACCTGACCTGCTCCGAAAGCAGGATTTGTTACTGAGTCGTGCAAAATGTATCGTGGCCGATCTTAATTGTCCAAAGGAAACATTGCAATTTTTATCTCATTTTGCCCAAAATCATGAGCGGCCAATCGTTCTAATCCCAGTTTCATCACCAAAAATGAACCGTTTGCCTGACAACTTAGAAGGGATCACATGGTTAATTACGAACCGCGATGAGTCTGAAATGTATTTTAACTGCGAAATAAACTCTGAGGAATCTTGGAGACACGCACTGGAAAAGTGGCTTTCACTTGGCATTGAAAACGTGGTTATAACCAATGGAAAAAAAGGCGCCATGATTGGAAATAACGAAGAAGGTATATTCTATATTCCTTCGATTGAAACAAAAGAAATCGTCGACGTTACCGGAGCGGGTGATGCCTTTTCGTCTGCAGTTATCTATTCCTGGCTTGAGGGAAAGAGTTTACCTGAGATCGCCAAAGCTGGTGCGGTTAATGCCTCAAAGACGTTGCAATCTAACTATACTGTCCGCCAAGATTTATCACCAGTACAACTTCAAAAAGACATGGAGGAATTATCATGAAAGAGTACATTACATTATCCGAAGAAGTACGCGCTGCTAAAGAACAAGGAAAACCGGTTGTTGCTTTAGAATCAACGATTATTTCTCACGGCATGCCATATCCGCAAAATGTGAAAACAGCTCGTGAGGTAGAACAAATTATACGTGATAACGGTGCGGTCCCAGCAACAATTGCCATTTTAGATGGAAAAATAAAAATCGGTTTATCAGATGAAGAACTAGAAATGTTCGGAAAGAGTTCTGATGTTGCTAAAGCGTCACGCCGTGATTTAGCCTATTTACTGGCAACAAAGAAAAAAGGGGCCACAACTGTTGCGGCAACAATGATTTGTGCAGAATTGGCCGACATTCATATCTTTGTTACCGGCGGAATCGGCGGTGCTCACCGCGGTGCCGAAACATCAATGGACATTTCAGCTGACCTTGAAGAATTAGCACAAACAAATGTAGCGGTTATTTGCGCCGGAGCAAAATCAATTTTAGATTTAGGCTTAACTATGGAATACCTTGAAACAAAGGGGGTGCCGGTAATGGGCTATCAAACAGATGTCCTTCCTGCCTTCTATACTAGAACAAGTGAGTTCCCTGTCAATTTCCGCGCTGATGATGTGGAAACAGTAGCCGCTACCTTAAAAGCAAAATGGGACTTAAAACTTAAGGGTGGAGCAGTTATTGCTAATCCCATTCCAGAAGAATATGCGATGGATGAAAAGACAATTACCGATGTAATCGAAACGGCATTGAAGGAGGCAGAGGAACAACATATTTCCGGCAAAAATGTTACACCATTCCTATTAGGAAAAGTCAAAGAACTAACAGGCGGAAAAAGCCTGGATTCCAACATAGCACTTGTTAAAAATAACGCGGTCGTTGGGGCAAAAATTGCCGTACACTTTGAATCATTAAAATAATAGAAAAGTGGAAGCGCCTTGGTCAGCGGCGTTTGACCTAGAGAAAAAAAGGATGAATCATTCGGGTTTGATGTATGACCCTTTTGATTCATCCTTTTTTTTAAAAGCTATTATCTTCTTTAAGGCTTTCTTTGTTTGCGTACCAATTGGTTAATTGGGTGAGGATGGCAAAGACAAAAAAGAAATTCATCGCCCAGACGTTAATAAACGGGGCCATCCCGCCAAATTCTATTGTCGCGAACCCCTTTAGCTTCATGACAATCATCGACTCGATAAAAATCAAAATAAACCCTACAACACCCGCAATCGCCGCTCTGAACACTTCCTTCTCCCCCTTGATTAATACTGATCTAATTTTAAATTAACCTACATAAACGTTATCTATATTGTAATTTTGACAATTTCGTGAACATAGTCCCTACCTCTATTATATGGCAAAATTCATTAAACACAACTCCTAACTTACTAATAAAGAAAAGGGTGTCAGGCACCATGTGAAATTTTCACATGGTGCCTGACACCCTTATTAACTCGTCAATAGTCAGTATAGTGTTTTTTATGCCGAGTTTTTCTGCGAGCTGGGTGATGCCCGGTGGTTCGACTTTGGCTTTGTTTAGGGTTTCTCTCTGTGAGAATACGTATCTTGTGTCTCCATCTAGGAGGACTTTCCCTTCGTTAAAGACAATTGTCCGTTCAAAATTTTCTGCGACAAAGTCCATGTCATGAATAATGGTCATGACCAATTTATTTTTTTCCTTCAAGGCTTGGATGATTTGCCGGATCTGTTCCTTACCATAATGATCCTGTGCAATTGTCGGTTCGTCAAAGATAATGATGTCCGTATCCATTGCCACAACAGAGGCAATGCAAAGCAGCTTCTTTTCCGATAAACTCAAATCATGGGGATTCATCTCCCGTTTATCTTCGAGCTCGACCATTTTCAGGGCTTTAATCGCTTGCTTCTCCGCCGTATGTTTCCCCATCTTAATATTCAGCGGGCCAAACATCACTTCTTCTAAGACCGTTCGTTTAAAGATTTGGTCATTTGGATTTTGAAATACGAGACCAATTGTCCTTGCTGTCTCTGCAGCGGTCTTCAAGTTTGCATCGAAACCATGTATCATTATTTCCCCTTTATCTGGTTTTAAAAGGCCTTTCAGCAGTTTCACAAACGTCGTCTTTCCGGCACCATTTTGACCAATAATTGCCGTCGAACGCTGGTCGAACTCTAAATTTAGTCCGGAAAGAACCCGTGGACCGTCCTTTTTATAGGAAAACGAAAGATCTGTTACCTTAATCATCCCATCCGCCCCCTTAATGCCATTTCCGCATCCTCCAAGGTTACAGGATAAAAATCCGAGGCAGCCTTCTTCACACCCAAAGCTTTACAAACTCTCGTATACACAGGTGCGGTTACCCCTTGTTCCTCAAGGTCCTGTCTAGAAAAAACTTTCTCAGGAGAATCGAAATCCACTAATTTTCCGTCATTTAGCAGTATAACTCGATTGCAATACCGGGCAATCTTCTCCATTTTATGTTCAGCTAGAATGACAGTTATCCCCTGTCCGCTTAAGTTTCGAATTGCGCTAAAAACTTCCTCAGAGCCTGCCGGGTCCAGCTGGGAGGTCGGTTCATCCAAAACAAGGATGTCCGGTTTCATTGCAATTATACTGGCGATAGCCAACCGCTGCATTTGCCCGCCAGATAAATCAAAGGGATTATGCTCCTTCACCTGTTCAATGTTTAACAAGGCAAGCACCTCATCAATCCGGTTCATTATTTCGGAACGAGGTAACCCCATATTCTCAAGCCCGAAGGCAATTTCCTCATATACCGTCATTCTCGAACCCGTCACCTGGGTAAATGGATTTTGAAACACCATTCCCACCTTTAAGGCAATGTCAGCAATGGCATGATTTTTCACTTCCAGACCGTCTACAACAAGCTTACCCCCATACGCTCCTTTATAAAAATGAGGGACCAATCCAACAAGAGCTTGGCACAAAGTCGATTTACCCGCTGAGTTTTTTCCAATAATACCGATAAATTCTCCTTCATCCACTTGAAACGAAAGATTATCAAGGGCAAGTGTGTTGGATAATGGATATTTATATTTGAGACCTTCCACAACAATTTTTTTCATGCAAAAATCCTCCAAGCAACAGCAGTAACGGCTAGCAGCAGCATACATGACTGGATCAGCCTGCTATGGGTGTAGGTTTTTTCCTCGTGTAAATAGGTTTTCGGGGCTTTGGAATTAAAGCCCCTCACTTCTAGTGCCATCGCCCGTTCTTTCGTATTTATTAGCGAGCCAAGGATAACTGGTCCTAATAATGGCACGAAAGCCTTGATTCGGACAAACAGACTCCCCTCCGTCTCCATGCCCCTCGCCCGCTGCGCATCCATAATTGTACCCATGCTTGACATCATTTCCGGAATAATTTGAAAAACAGAAACGATCACATAGCCGATTCTTGGTGACATACCTTTACGAACAAGCATCTCAACTAAATCGGATGGTTTTGTCGTCAGAACTAAGATCATAAAGGAACTGACAATATTCATCACCCGGAGAGTAATGGTCAAGGCATATAGCAATCCTTCTTTATACATGACAGCCGGACCTATTTCAAAAAGAACGGTCTCATTTTCAGGTTTAAACAGGCCTTGAATAATGACGACCGTAATTAGCACGAAAAAAACAAAACTAAACACGGAAACTGTTTTTCGAATCACCTTCCCAACACACAATAATGCAAGGCTGATTCCCAAGCATATAAAAGAAATAGTAAACGATGAAAGAATAATCGGAATGAATAAGGCAAAAAGAATATATACAAGTTTTGTCATGGGATCGATATCATGAATGAACGATTTCCGATCCACATACAAGCTAATTGATTTCAAAAAGCCTCACCAGCTTTCTTTTTAACAAAGAGACTTAATCTAGGGTCTCGATTTTTTCACTATTGTTATATAATTGGACGACATTCCGCGGTAATCCTTTGAAAATACCAAAACTGATTAATACGACTAATAATTTATCCGGTACATCGACTACAAGTTCATCAAGCAGGGATGCCAGCCACGTAGAATCGGTTTTTGCTAGAATAAAAGCAAATAAAGCGTCCCCCCATACATTTCCGGTTTGTCCGCCCCAGAAGCCAATATTTAACGGTGTCGATACAACCGTCGCTACAAGGCCAATGATTAACCCGGCAACAATGGCTTTCCCCCAGCTGGAAATATAGCCTTTGTAAAAAAGGATTCCGACCGCTAAACCGATCGCTACACTAGTAATAGCATAAACAAACGAAATCGGATCAGTAAAACCGTAAATAATATTATTAATTGCACCGGCTAAGGCACCGACAATCGGGCCTCCCAGCATGGCAGCCAAGACAGTTCCGATAGAGTCTAACCACAGCGGCAGCTTCAACAATTGTGCTAGTAATTTACCAATATAGTTGACACCCACCGCAACCGGAATTAATACAAGGGCAGCAGTTGATAACCGGAACGACCACATGCTTTGCTTCTTCATTGATAAAACCCCCTTTGCATTTTTAAAACTAGAATCATAGGAAACAATCGCTTCGAGCGCCCTGAGAATTTCTAGCTCTTCCCTACGCTTGCTATTGTTTTTCGCATCAATGTAATCATTGATTCCTCCCTCCAAATCCCCCTCTTTAATATGGATGCGGTCTTTAGGCCGTGTAGACCATCAATACAAATAGGGCGGCTGTTTCCAAGTCTGAGGTGAGAATTCCTTTCTCTGACCAGTACTTGTCGATTTCTTGTTCTTTATCAGTATAAAATCTGTCATGACATCTGACAATACCTATGTAGTGTTTAGCCCCGTTCTTTTTTTCTGCCTTCCATACATGAAAGAGCAGCTCTGTATCTGGAATCGCTGGAAATGCCTTGTTTATATGGGAATATGCTGCTCCGGTTGCAGGGTATTTTCCATTTTCAATAGCTCTTTTTGAGAATTATTTGTAGTTTGAATGCTAAGAGTTTAGTTGCTTAATATGTATGATTTTTATTAACTTCTCTTCGTATTATAAAGGTTGGGATTTCTTGATGGGGCGGTACTGTTTAGCATCTATTTGATGGTTCATTTTTGGGATAAAACAGAAGGAAAATTTTACTACTATATATTACAATATTATCAAAATAAACAGAATTGGTCATTTATTTTAAGCATTCAGCTCCATTACACGGGAAAAAATTTCAATAAGACACAAATAAGCCCCCTCAGAAGAGAAGGGCTTTCCCAGAGGTGCTCCAACTTGATTAACGTTGACCCGGTTGATATGTGCCATGTCCATGGTGGTAGCCATGACCCGGATAATAGCCGCTGTGGCCATGATGGTAGCCGTGGCCTGGATAATAACCGCCATGTCCGTGGTGATAGCCGTGACCTGGATAATAGCCGCCATGCCCGTGGTGATAGCCAACCGGTGCAGGGTAATAACCACCATGTCCGTGGTGATAGCCGTGACCTGGATAATAGGTACCGTGGCCATGCTGATAACCTTGACCCGGGTTTCCGGCATAACCTCCCATTTGTCGTTCCATTCATAATTCCCCCTTTCTTACTAGTTGCTAAACAGTGTATGTCTACATCTACAGAAAGGAATAGATTTTCGCCCATTAAGCAGGGGGACAATAAAGGAGGGGGCCACATTTTTTACCATTACAGCAGAAGTCGTGTTAAACGGCTGCCGGCTATGATAAGAGGAATCTTCACAACTTCCACACAAGTTCGCTACAACTTCTACATAAGTATAGATTAATATAAAGATAACTTAATTAAGAAGTGGTTCGAAGAGCTCATTTCTTAAAACTTCCCATAATTTGATTGGTGTTTAGACAACACCAATCCTTTTTTTTGCAAAAAAAAGGATGCCGCCACAGGTCTCCTGGGGCATCACTAGCAATTAATACGTTTTTGCAAATGACTGGCTCTCAACATCAAATGGATTTTCTTCGATTTCAAATCCTAGGTCTTTGATGAGTTGATAGTCAGCATCGGCACATTGTCCATCAGTCGTTAAATAGTCGCCGACAAAAATGGAGTTGGCAATAAACAACCCTAAATTTTGCAGGGAACGCAGGTTGAATTCGCGGCCTCCAGAAATGCGGATTTCCTTTGTCGGATTGACAAACCGGAATAGGGATAAAATTTTTAAGCAGCGAATCGGCGTTAGGTCATCGAGATTCTCAAGCTTTGTACCCTTAATTGGATGAAGGAAATTCACCGGAATGGAATCGGCATCAAGCTCCTTTAATGCAAAAGCCATATCTACAATATCCTCGTCGGTTTCACCCATCCCACAGATAACACCGGAACATGGAGAAATTCCTGCCTTCTTTACATTTTCAATTGTCTGGACTCTGTCGTCATAATTATGTGTGGTCGTTATGTTTTCATGATGGTTCGCACTTGTATTGATATTATGATTAAACCGATCTACACCCGAGGTTTTCAGCCTTACTGCCTGTTCTTCTGATACTAGCCCCATGCAGGCACAAATTTTGATTTGCTCTACCTCATTTTTAATATCTTGAACCGCAGAAATGACGGTCTCTACTTCTTTATTGGTCGGTTTCCTGCCGCTCATCACGATGCAATATGTACCAATTTTATTTCTTTTCGCTTCCTTGGCACCCTCGACAATCGTTTGTTTGCTGATCAGGGTATACCGATCAATTTCTGTTTTTGCATTAATCGATTGAGCACAATAGCCACAATCCTCTGGGCAAAGGCCGCTTTTAGCATTGATGATTAAATTTAACTTTACCTTCTTTCCATAATAATGCCTGCGAATTGCATAGGCCCCATTAACGAGTGATAAAATATCCTCATCCTTAGATACTAATATTCCCTTTGCATCTTCCTTTGTAAGTTCATACCCTTCAATCACATTCCTTGCCAGCTTAGACCAATCCATACCATCACCTCATTTAATTGTTAACCATATTAACTGAATAGTTAACAATTAAATTATAAATTACACAAACTAGAATGGAAATAACTTTATCACCAGTTGGACATTTTAGGAAAAACGACCTACTCGGTTCAAAACAATCTTCACAACTTCCACACAGTTTTCCCTCAAATTCTCCACAAGTTTTTCTTATGATAAGAGTAACTTAATTAAGAAATAAGTTCATAAGAGCTCATTTCTTAAAACTTCCCATAATGTGATTGGTGCTGACACCAATCTATTTTTTTTGCCTTCCTGCCCCTATAAGAAAAAGGCCGCATCAAGGCCGCCTTAAAATTTCTCAACTTTTTTTGCTTAACTGCTACTTCACATTTCTGATATTTGAAAACGGAAAAATGACAAATTCACTTTTTCCGACAATGGCTGTTTCCTTGATAAAGTCTAAACCATTACGGCTATCCATGCTTTTTAACCGATTATCTCCCATAACGAAATAGTGCTTAGCCGGTACAATGATTGGACCAAAATCTCCTGTTAGCAGACTCCCCCTTTTCTCAGCATCCTTACGATTTTCAGTCAGGTAGGATTCTTTAACGGGCACACCATTAATCAATAATTCGTCATCGTTCATTTCAAGCTGATCACCAGGAGTACCAATGATTCTTTTTACATAATTTTCAGTTGGCCCCTTAATAATCACAACGTCCCCTCTGTTGAAACTTGTCACATAGTTCATTTTGTTCACAAAAATCTTCTCTTGATTATGTAACGTCGGTTCCATCGATGCACCTTCTACCATATACGGAGAAAATAAAAATGTTCGGATCACAACGGTAACGCCTACCGCGATCAACAATGACTTTCCCCAGCCGAGAATCTCCCTTTTTGAGTTCGAACTAGTCATCTTCAACAACACCTTTCTACTCTATCCATTTGGAACGTACTGATATTAATACTATTCTATACCAAGCCGTTAAGACCTTTTAAAAACCACACCTTTTTTTTAAAAAATCAACCACCACATTTTGTGGTGGCTGATGCTTTCGTTATTAGTTGACCCCTACCTGTGTCCAAGCAGATGCAACGGCATTGTATTGTGTGCTGCCTGTACCGTATAAATCGGCAGCCGCCGCGAGTAATGAAGCGCGTGCATCGCTAAAGTTGCTCTTCGGTGAAAGATATACGGTTAGGGCGCGATAATAGATTTTCTCTGCAACAGAAGTTCCCAATTTAGAAATCGTTAAGTAGGCAGCTTTATTTGGAATACCACTGTTTGTATGAACACCTCCATTATCAGAAGTCGTATTTACATAATTACTCATATGATCCGGCTGGCCATAAAGAGTTGGGTTTAACATACTTCTTAAGGCATCGCCTGCTTTTTTCGGCGTATATACATCTTCCCCAATTAGATAGTCTGCTTTATCAAGGAATACTCCGAATGTATCCGAGATCGATTCATTCAGGGCACCTGATTGATACTGGTATTCTAATCCCGCCGTTCTTTCTGTTACCGCATGGGTTAATTCGTGGGCAATGACATCAAGGGAACCGGACAGTGAAGTAAAGGTTGTTCCATCGCCATCACCATACACCATCTGCGAACCATTCCAGAAGGCATTGTTATAATTTCTCCCATAGTGCACTGTCGAGCGAAGCGTGGCACCCTTGCCATCAAAACTATTTCGATTAAACGTATTTTTATAATAATCATAGACAACACCAGCATAGTAGTGGGCATCTACATCCGCACGCTGTGAAGTTGCGTTAAAATTATTATCAGGGTCAACAGAATAATTACCTGGCAGACGAGATAAATTTCCGGCTGTCCGCGTTTCAATCACACCTGCCATTGGCTTGGTCGTATCATACAAATAGTAGGTGCCGCCTGAATAATATGTGTTAAGTGTTTTCGTATCCCCTAGAACGCCGACCCCGGTACCAGCATCATTGACGGCATTATAGGAATCTAGCACATTCCCATTGACAGCATCCACATATACTACCCAATTTGCCGGGTATGGCTGAATGAATTGCAGATTCGTTTTGTAAGCAAGATAAAAGTCATTTTCCTTTTTATAAACGACTAATTCTGCCTTTTCTACTGTATCCTCAAACTTTTTTCCATCAAGGCCTGCTTCTGCATTAGTTTCTGTTTCTGCTTTGGTGACGTTAATTTCTTTCCACGCCCGATCAAGAGCAGATTCTTTGGCAACCTGTGCTTTTAGTTTTCCTTTAAAATAATTGGATGCTTCCGGGAACACGTCCCCATTTACAGCGGTAACCATCCCATTTTTATCGGTATGCACCTTAAATGTTGCCCCATCCACTGGGATTCCCTGGACAGACTGAACAAAATTATAGTGGGTGCTGCCAAGCTCGTCTGTGTCTACTTCAAGCAAGGTCAAATCTTTGTCGGTATCTAATTGATAGAGTTCTTTATTTTCTTTTAAAAATTGCTTAATGGCATCTTTATTTTTGTGAGCTTTAGTTGATAATTTTCCATGGACGAAGGATGGGACAGCTTGTCCTTTCTTCCAATTCACCTTTGCATCCTTCCCAAACTGCTTCGCTTCCTTCTGAACCATAACATTGTACGGAATCGTATTTGCTGCAGCCGCAATTGGTAAGACAGACCCCATTGTTAATCCTAATGCTAAAACAAGTGACGTTCTTTTCTTCATCCTTCCCAGCCTCCTATTAATATATTTGTATTTCCAGTTACAAAAAATATCATAGCACGCTAGAATCATTTGCATAATTGGGAAAAAAGTGATTGATAGAAGGCTAGAAACTACGGGCAAATTCAGTTATTCTAGTAAAAATCCCAACGTCAATATAGAGATAACGTTGGGAAATTAATCTATTATTTTTTTACGCGTTACATAGTGAATAATTTTTCACTAAATGTCATCGATTGAACAATTTATTCCAAAAGCCTTTTTTTGCCGGCTGAGACTCTTGTTCCGCATTCGATTGCGGCTTTGAATCCTCAGGTTGAAGGATCCCTTTTTGCTTTACTTCCTTTAACCAGCTTGGGAATTCATTTAACAACGCATCGTAAAGCTGATCATCTGAAACCTTATCAATATCTTCAATATGCAAAAAGTTAGCGTTATCTACCACTCTTCCTTCCAGGGTGTCTAACTTTCTTAGAAAATCAAAATTACCATTTCCAATGCCAACAAATTGCCAAAATACTGGGTATTTAGCGGAGCTTTCAATTAGCGGCTTAATTGTTTTTTTGCAGCCCCCGTCATTAATGAAAACAATATAGGCAGGATCCTTTGACGGATCCTCTTCAAGATACTTTCTTAGTACATCCTTCATCACGGGCGGTTCATCATTTCTGCCAAATTTATGTACCAACTCATCCTTCAGAATAATTCGGTCCACATAACCAGCGAAATCCCTCTCGGTTACAGGCTTTAATCTAGAAAATTCATTATCATACACCCATACATCTAAGACACCATCATCATCAAACTGTGAGGCCATCGCTAATATTCGTTCGACAACCCGTTGCACTGTACCATTTTTATATAAGTTTCTCATTAATCCTGTGATATCTAGAACTAGTCCTACTCTAGCCGTTACCTTTACTAGATTCTTTTTTTCCAGCACAATCTTTACGCTCTTTTTCTGTAAATCAATTGTCGCCATTTTTTCTCCCCCTAGTTTTTTGCAAAATAAACTATTTTATAATCATTATAGTATTCTAAGTTTAATGAAATCCAATATTATCCTTACATGGATTTCTATTTACGAAATCCACTGTTGTTTTACCTGTTTTTTAATCTGCAAGCACCTCAAGAACGACTTCATCGTATTTAACCCTTTTTTCTAACTTTCCCTACTATGATTAACAATAATGGTATAAAAAGCCCAAAAGGGAGGGAAAAAGCTGTCCACCATTCGGCTTGTTGATCTGACTCGACAATATTCTTATTAATAAAAAGCGAGAGCACAAGCGTGATGAACCCTAGAGGAAAGGTTAAACTTTTATATTCCTTTACTTTAAAAATTTGGCCCATACATAAAACCGAGCCATAAAAATAAACAGTGATTTTAATATACATAGTAGTGAACCAAATGAATGCCATTATCGCTTCTATCCGCTGCCAAAAGCTAGCAATATTAATATTAAGTGCTAGGACATAGGTGACAAATTGCTGATTTTTAGCAAAAATTGTTCCGAAACATAATATACTTACTAATGTAACAATTGTTAATGCACTTCCCCCTAATACTGTCCCAAGCAAAAAGGATTTTTTAGCTTTTATGGGTTGGTTTACTGCAGGAAACACCATTAAAAACAAAACTAATTGCAAATATGGGGTTCCAAGGTTCCTTACTGCATTTGCCATTACAGGTTTCATTCCATTTCCTAATACGGGTTGCAGATGCTGAAAATGAATCATGGGGGAAATCGATAGGATAAAAATGAGAAAAAGTACAAATATAAATGGAAAGAAAATTTCTATTGCCCGAGAAAAGGTCTCAAGACCATAACGGACACCTATTATTATAATGACGATTAGAAGAATATGAATGGCTAGCAATGGTGTCTCCTGAAGAAGTTGTATGATAACAAAATCACCCATTTGCCGGATAAAAACAGCGGTACTAAGAAAAAAATAGGTAAAATACAAAAGGGAAATTAACATCCCAAGCCACTTTCCCAATATTTTTTCGCTATATTCTGCAAAGTTCATATTCGGATAATTACTTCCTAGTGTATTAAACAGAAATACAAGGAATAGACCCAGCCCGACAGCAAGAATACTAACAAGCCAGGCATCTTGTTTCGCACTTTGTATTAAACCTGAAGGTACATACAAAATACTGCCGCCGACTATAAATGTTGCAACCATTATTGTAAATTGATGAGGTGAAATTTTACCCTTTTCAAGCATGATTGTTCCTCACTTTGCCCATGGGGATTTTAGGCTTATTCCACTTTATTAATAGGCGAATTATTAATTGTACCAGTTTGCCTGATTTCCATATCAACCTCAACGGTAACAGGCATCTTTGAAAACGTCTGATCCCAATTCTTTTTATACTTTTTCCAATCATTTGGTTCAGAACGAAAGAGTGCTTCACCAAATCCGAAAATATCAGATCGAAAGTTATTTTGAGCGTGTTGTATTGTCGTGTTAATAATTTGTGTAAGGTTTTTTTCTGATTCTTTTTCCAAATAAGAAATAGATGCTGGATTGGTTAAATCCAGTCCTTTACATTCAATTTCTGCGACATTTCCTTGAACTTTAAGCTTTATAGATCCCCGTGGTTCTCCCTTACTCATCTTTGTATTTATTTTGGCTTTTGTGTCAACCACCTCAATGACTGCTTTACCACCATCTGGACATATTACATTTCCTACACTGCTCTTCACTTTCCCTAAGGCAAAATGAACCGCTCTACTATCTCTTTCATTCATCCATCCAATCAATTTATCTTGTTTAAATATTGCCAATCCTTTATATTGCAGAATTGCTTTCGGTTGTGTTTGCTCTACATTCTTAGTCGTTTCACCCTCGCTTACTTTCCCTAGTATTTCAACTCCCGTTAAAATAGGGTTAATACCATCACTCACCATGTTCGAAACAAGTTGAACTAGTGTAACACCTTCAGTTGGAGACCAGGATTTCGCCGATACCTCAAGTGAAGCAAATAAACTATTTGCTGGAATTTTTTCTAATGGAGTTAAAACTTTTAACACATCTGCGGCGCTAGAATTCTTGGTCACTGTTATATAAAAGTCATTTCGTACTTCTGAATCCCTTAAAAGCGCGTCAATTATATCTCCTATACCTTTTTTTGCTACTTCTTCTCCAAAGATCAATATTCGTAAGTGGGCAAAATACAGTTTTCTTGGGGCAACAGTTGTAATTTTTCTTACTGCTTCAAATAATGTCTCTCCCTTACTTTGATATACTACCACCGGTGTTTTGCCGCTGCCGCCTTTCTTAGAGGCAATTTCACTTGGATTTACTACTTGCGCTGTTATAAGATATTGCCCATTTTCTTGATCAATCCCCAATCCTACTACAATGGACAGTTCATTTAATTCCCTTCTGTTCCAGCAGCCAGTCAGGAGGATCAACGAGCTGAAAAATATGATCAGTAGTTTTTTTCGTTTCATCTAATTCCTCCCATCCAAAACCAAGCTTCATAAATAGACGATAATTATATTAAAGCAGGTTAGTCCCTCATCATATTTAGCGGAGAGTTTTTAATCATTCCTATATCATGTATTTGAACAGTAACCTCTAAGTCAACAGGCATTTTTCTAAAAATTTCTATCCAGTCCTTCTTGATCAAATGCCAATATTTTGGATCGTTGCGCCGGACTGCTTCACCAAAACCAAATGGATCGATTTTATATTTCTTTTGTGAAGCCTGTAAGGCACTGTAAATTTCTTGTTGAATAATTTTCTCAGTTTTTATTTCTAACTTCCTTATTGTTTCTGGTTTGCTTAAATCAAGTGTCTCACATTGTACCCCCCCAACTATCGCCTGGGATATCATCTTTATTTTCCCTTTTGGATGTTGACCTTTAACTTTTGTTGTTAAATCTGTTTTTGTATGAATTATTTCAATGTTGGCATTTCCTTTTTTAGGGCAGGGTATTGTTACAACAGTACTTTTAACTTTCCCTAAAGCATAGTTGAGACCTTTGCTCTCGTCTTCCGTTAACCACACTGCTAATTTATCCTTTTTAAATATTCCAATTGCATCATATTTTAAGATCGTTCCTGTTTTAGATTGCTGTAAACTCTCCAGTTTTCCTCCTTTTTGTACATTTCCGATAATCAATATACCAGTTAATTTGGCATTCATCCCTTCACTTGCTAAATCTAATTTCAATTGATCCATCGTAATTGGCATAGTTGGTGCCCATGCTGTCTCAGAAGCTAGAAGCGATTCATATAATTGTTGGACTGGTATTTTCTCCATGGCAGGTAATACTTTTAAAACATCTCCTGCTTTACTATTTTTAGCGATGGCAATATAAAAATCGGTTCGCATCTCTGGATCCCTCGATAAAAAGTCTAACGATTTTCCTATCCCCTTCTTTGCTGCTTCTTCTCCATACACGAGAATACGAAGATGGGAAAAATATAATTTCCGTGGTGAAACGGTCGTTATTCTTCTAATGGCCTCAAACAAGGTTTTCCCTTTTTCTTGATAAACAACCACAGGTGAATTTCCACCGCTTCCTTGCGATGCAGCAATTTCTCCAGGATTTACGACTTGTGCAGTCACAATGAAATGGCCGTCTGCTTGGTCAATCCCCATTCCAACCACAATAGCCAGTTCATTTAATTCTTTACGGTTCCAGCATGAAGTCAGAAGAATCAGTGAACAGATTGAAACAATTACAAGGAATTTTCGATTCATCCCATTACTCCTTTAAGCTTTAAAGCTAGTTATATACTCCCCAAAAGTTGGACTTTTAAGCAATAATATGTAGCAATAAATGTTAGACTTTTTGGGAAAAATACGTTGATGAAATAAAAATAAAAGGAGTAGTCCAAATGTTCGGTGTTGCTGGAACCATATTGGCAGCCATTTTTATGGTTGCTTTTGAAATTCCTACCTTATGGAAAAAAAAGTTAGTAAAAGAATTATGGGTATTTTCTATTTTAATGATTATTGCTGTTGGATTAGGCATTGCACATAGTTTACATTGGAATATTCCAAACCCCCTTAATGGGATTAGGATGGTTTTGCAGCCATTAAGTGATTTTATATTCAGATTGCTGAAATAGGTGTGATGAAGAATTATGATAAATAACATTAAGATAAGCCCACGTCAATTTGCAATCCTTGTTATTTTATTTTCTGTAGGTACGACTATTTTAACGATTCCAGGAAGTCTTGCTCATGAGGTTAAACAAGATGCTTGGATTGCTTCTATAATTGGCACTTGTATTAGTTTTTTGATGGTTGCATTATACATCGCAATAGGGAAGTTGTTTCCGGCGATGACCCTAGTTGAAATCATGGAAACACTTCTTGGTAAATGGGTAGGTAAGACCGTTTCTCTTTCATTTGTTTACTTTTCATTTCTTAATGCATCGGAATTATTAAATTTTGTAGGCTATTTCATGACCACTCAGATCATGCCTGACACGCCAATTGAGGCAATCCAAATCATATTTGCCTGCATCTTAATTATGGGAATTAGTCTTGGTCTGGAAACGCTGGCGCGGTCTGCAGAAGTGTTATTTCCTTTATTTTTATTTTTATTCTTTTTACTAGTGATTTCGGTTTTATTAACACCTGATTTATGGACGTTTAAAAACATCCAACCCATTATGAATTCAGAAATTAAACCAATGATACGAGCTGTCTTAATATTTTCGGGTGTTTTCACCTTACCATCGATTGTATTATTGATGATTTTTCCTATTTCAGTGAATCAACGAAAGAAAGCTGAAAAAAATTTTTATATTGCCATAGGCATAGCGGGAGTCTGTTTCATTATCCTGATCACATTAACACTGTTAGTCTTAGGACCTGAGACTAGCTCCAGACAAATGTATCCAAGCTATGCGTTAGCTAAGGAAATAAAAGTAGGGGAGTTTTTGCAACGAATAGAAGCCATATTAGCCATTATATGGGTAATAACCATTTTTTTTAAGATGTCGATTTATTTTTATGCATCCATCATTGGGTTTGTACAAACCTTGAATATAAAAGATTATCGGCCACTAATGTTACCCTTAGGAATGATTCTGGTCATTATTTCCTTGTTAGTACACCCTAATGTCACACATTCAACAAGATATGACAAGGATATTTGGCCAATTTATGCTTTACTATACGGAGTTGTACTCCCTATTCTCTTATTAGTGGTATATTCAGTAAGGAAAATAATACATCATAAAAAACATAAGAAAATATGATACAGCTGCCTTCTAAAAAGGCAGCTTTTACTGATTTAAAAATGGCCAATCTAGTTATTTTTGTTCCGGTTTGGGAGCAGGGGTGTCTTCACGTGTTATATTTGTTTGACTGATTAAACGGGGGCGTGTACCCATTGCCCATCTTGGGAAGCGAAAAATGGCATCCTTTTGATCTTCTTTAATAAAGGGGCCGAATGGTGCCATATACGGCACCCCAAATGAACGCAGACTGCACATATGAAGAACCAAAGCAATCAATCCTACAATAATTCCAAATAACCCAAATGACGCGGCAATTGCCATGAATGGGAAGCGTAACATCCTGATTGCAATGGATAATTCATAATTACTGACAATAAAGCTTGCGATCGCTGTAATAGCGACAACGATCACCATTGCAGCAGACACGAATCCAGCATCAACAGCTGCCGAGCCAATGACAAGTGTTCCAACGATGGATACCGCTTGGCCAATTGCTTTCGGCATTCTAAGACCGGCTTCACGTAATATTTCAAAGCTTACTTCCATCGCAAGTGCTTCAATAAAAGCTGGAAACGGAACACCTTCCCGCTGGGCAGCAAGAGTAATCAGCAATAGTGTTGGCAGCATTTCTTGATGAAAGGTTGTAATAGCAATATAGAAAGAAGGGGCTAACAATGCGATAATAAAACCAACATAACGCAAGATACGAAGAAGCGTTGTAATATCTGCCCGGTTATAATAATCTTCGGGTGATTGTAAAAACTGCGAAAACATGACAGGTACTGTTATAACAAAAGGAGTGCCATCAACGAGGATGGCAACACGTCCCTCAAACAGATCGGCAGCGATGGCATCAGGTCGTTCCGAATGATACATGGTAGGAAAAGGTGTCCAAATACCATCCTGAATTAATTCCTCGATATAACCAGATTCTAAAACACTGTCAATCTTTATGCGATCAAGCCTTTTACGCACTTCCTTGACAATTTTCTCATTGGCAATACCTTTTATATACATGATGGAGAGGTTAGTTTTTGATACTTTTCCAATTTTCCTGGATTCGATCCATAGGTTATGATCTCTAATTTTCCTTCTTAGTAACGCTGTGTTGACCCTTATATTTTCTGTAAATCCTTCTCGTGGTCCCCTGATCGTCGTTTCAGTCGTAGGCTCCTCTACTGACCGTTCTTTTCCGCCCTTCATTTCAATTGCAAAGCCTTCCGTATATCCATCAAATAAAAGAATGACTTTTCCATTTAAAAGGGAATCCAGCAGATTGGTTAAATCACCAATATCTTGAATGTCTCCGACTGTTAATACACTTTCTTTTAAATAGGGTAAAAGATTTTCTCCAGTGCGTCTTTCTTTTTCAACATCGGCTGTTCGAAAATCAATCATTAACGTTTCCATAATGAAGTTTTGAGTAGATTGACTATCAACCAAGCCGTCTGTAAAAATGATGCAAACTCTGATTTTATCTCCCTGACCAATTCTAATTTCCCTCAGGATAATATCATCACTGTTTCCAAATAGTTCTTTAATCTTTTGAATGTTATCCGTTAAACTCCGTTCTAAATATTCATTACCTTCTGAGGATCCCTTCGGCTGAACTGGTTGGTTATTTGCCTTCTGTTGTAAATCTGCCCACTTGTTTTTAATCTTATTTTTACTTTTCATTTTAAAAAAATTCAAGGTTATTCCCTCTTATTCCTACTATTATTTAACGTTATTATTTCCTCATAAAATAAGCATATTCAATAAAAATGGAGCCTTCCTATTTATTTATTAGAAGATGACGTAAGTAGTAGGTTTAATTTACCAGCATGAAGATAAAAATAATAAATGAAATTTTTGTTTTTAGGGAAGGAATTAACGAAATGGAAAACGCGAAGATTGATTCGAAGCAACTATTTTCTCTCATGTTTCTATTTCAATTGGGAACCGGAATTGTTACAAGAATGGGAATGCAAGCGAAACAAGATGCTTGGATATCGATCACGATCGGCATGATTGGCGCGTTGATGCTATTCTACTTTGTTTACTTACAGATATTCAAACGGTATCCTACACTCCCTTTTACCGGTATTTTAGAAAATGTATTTAGTAAATATATTGGACTTCCACTCGGCTTAGTGTATATTGGTTATTTTTTCTTTGTAGCTTCATTCAATCTTCGGCATTTAGGGGATACGATGGGAACCTATATTTTAGCTGAAACACCTATACCTGTTATTATGTTCATCAGCCTCTTATTGGTTTCTTATGCTTGCTATTTAGGCATTGAAGTGTTGGGGAGGACAGCGGAAATCTTAATTGCCGCAA
Source organism: Bacillus sp. S3 (assembly GCF_005154805.1). Classification (GTDB taxonomy): domain Bacteria; phylum Bacillota; class Bacilli; order Bacillales; family Cytobacillaceae; genus Neobacillus. Next base: position 1,089,766 of record NZ_CP039727.1, on the reverse strand, counting down.
TGGCAGCCTTCGGGATCATAGGTAACTTAACCGTCCTTGCTTCCGGAATAATAAAACTGAAAAATGTACAGCCTGTGTTAGAATTCGGCTGGCTCCCAGTACTAAAACAGGCTATACCCTTAATAATCTTTTTCCCTTTTGGAGAAATCTTTCTTTTTCTTATGTTGTTCCCATACTTAAATAAGCCTGAGCTAGTAAAAAAACCAGGTTTATTGTCAATTTTGTTAAGTGGTTTAGGTCTTTCCTGGACCTTTCTTCTAAACATTAGTGTCCTTGGTGCAGGGGCACAGAATGTTGAAATTCCGTTGCTTGCTGCGGTTGAAAAGATTAATGTAGGCAATATTATCGAGAGGATGGACTCCATCGTTGTCGGCACATTTGCAGTTGGATTTTTCTCAAAAATATTCCTCTATGTTTATGTAATCCTGATTGGATTAACCGATATTTTTAAGTTTAAAAGGTATCAGCCATTGATTTTCCCAGTCGTTTCCATCATCTTTATTATCTCGATTGTAGGGGCAAAAAATAAAGTGGCCTATCAAAATTTTTTTTATTATCAAATGCCATATTTAATTGGGTTTCCACTTTTAGTAGGAGTTCCTGTCATTGTCCTTTTGATGATTGGGGTTCGAAGCCTATTTGGTAAATCAAGATCTACTATACAAAAGTAATTTTAAGGGATAGATGATTCATGATGTTAAATTGGATGCTAATATTGGCTGCTTCACTATTTGGTTCCGTACTTACATGTATCTGCTTGTTGTTTTTTGCGCGTCCGATGATAAAGAGATTTATCGGCGTTTTTACCAATATTTTGATGAAGGATCCATATGAAGAAAACATTTGGGAAATGGTTGTAGCTTTAACTCGTTTGGATCCAAAGATCGTGATTGAAAATAGTTTAAGGGCTACAAATGGAGGGGTGATTGAAAGACCATTTGGAACTCCGAGGAAATTCTTAAACTTCGACGGTCTGATTTTTTCCCCTGCACAATTAGCGACGCTTCCCTCCCATGAGGATACTCAAGTAGTCATGCAGACGGTGATTGGGCCTAAGGCTAAAAAACCGTTGACGATTGATATGCCTATATTAATTGGGGCTATGGCGTATGGACTAGGTGTGAGTGAAAAAGTAAGGCTTGCGCAGGCAATGGGGACAGCTGTTGTTGGAACAGCATGTAATATTGGCGAAGGCGGCTTTTTGCCTGAAGAAAGAAAACGAGCAAAATATATGATCGTTCAATATCATTCAGCAAAATGGGGGAAAAACCCTGAGGTATTAAAACAGGCCGATGCCATCGAAATCCATATTGGACAGGGTGCCTCTGCTGCAGCACCAGCAAGAATACCCCCTGAAACCTTACAGGGTGAAGCCCGGGATATGCTGGGATTAGAACCTGATGAAACAGCAGTTATTCCAAGAAGATTTGACGAGATTAACAATCCAGATGATTTAAAGAATTTAGTACAAAAGCTTCGAAAAATGACAGGCGGCATTCCAATTGGTATCAAAATCGCCGCCGGAAACAGGCTAGAGGAAGATATAGAAATTGGAATACAAGCTGAAGTTGATTTTATTTCCATTGATGGGGGGCAGGCAGGGACAAAAGGATCTGCCCTTATTATTCAGGATGATTTCGGACTGCCAACAATTTATGCGCTTACTCGAGCCGTACAATTTTTAAACAACAGAGGTGTGAAGGACCAAATTAGTTTGTTGATCGGAGGAGGTTTTTTCACACCTGGACACTGTTTAAAGGCACTAGCACTGGGGGCGGATGCTGTTTTCATGGGGACTGCTGTATTATGGGCGATGACCCACTCCCAAGTAACAAAGGTTATTCCTTTTGAGCCGCCAACCACTTTGGCATGGTACGCAGGGAGATTCTCTGAAGAATTTGATGAAGAGGAAGCAGCCTATTATTTGGCAAACTTTTTAACCTCATTTTCTGAAGAAATGAAAGTGGCTGTGATTTCTTTAGGGAAAACAGATGTTCATCAAGTGAACACGGAGGATCTTGTCGCATTGGATCAAGTAACGAGTGATGTAACAAAAGTACCTTTAGCTTATGAAAAGTAGGGTGAGTTTTGATGGATATTCCGCATTTCTTTCAGGATGTTTCAAAAAATTGGATCATGAAGCAATCGTGGAAGAATTTATTATTTGCTCATTGGCCCATTCCCGTGGATGTAATCCGGCCGTATGTTCCAAAACCGCTGCAGGTTGATACGTTTGAAAGATATGCGTGGATTGGTGTTGTCGCTTTTGTTATGGATGGTATTTTTTTACGCGGATTGCCGGGGATGCCGTTATTTGCAAAGTTTCCGGAAATCAATGTCCGCACCTATGTCCATTTTAATGGCAAACCGGGTGTCTTTTTCTTATCACTGGATGCACCGCATTGGGTAACCTATACCCTCGCAAGGAAATGGTACCGCCTGCCGTACTTTTATTCACAAATACATACCCAACAAGACCAACCTGAATTTTATTATCATAGTTTAAGAAAAGATAGAAGAAGCTCTTTCCCAGCAAGTTTTGATGGAAAGTTTATGGCTTCGTCCGATGTATATTTTTCGAAAAAAGGTATGATTGACCACTGGCTGACAGAGCGCTATTGTCTTTACAGTGTAGATGCAAAGGGAAATATTTACCACGGTGAAATTGACCATACCCCATGGCCATTACAAAATGTGGAAGCCGCTATCTACCAAAATACCCTTATTGCACCTTTTAAGATTGAACTTCCGAGGATGCAGCCGCTTTTTCACTTTTCGGCTGGAGTTGATTCTATTTTTTCGAATATAAAGAGAGTACAGAAATGAGCCAGCTCATAAGGGTGATGATCCTAACAATGATGGTTCATCCCCAGGCTGCTTTTAATAACTGAACCCCTTGTTCTATTTTTTCCTCTGTTAAACCGCCAAAACCTAATAACACCATCGGCTTTTGATCAGGATACCCCCCCTCATAATAAACAGAGGTTGGGTACACTTTCACTTTATATTCTGCTGCCCTTTCAATGAGTTCTCTTTCTGATAGATGATTATGGAAGCATAATAATATGTGCAGCCCTGCCTCATCACCGATAATCTGAACATGGTCGCTCAGATATTTTTCAATGGATCGAATCAATGCCGTTTGCTTCTTCCGATAGACGGTTCTCATTTTATTTAAATGCCGTTCCCAATGCCCATTCAACATAAATTGCGAAAGTGTATGCTGGTGGAGCCTGGAAACAGTCTGTTTATAAATCGTAAAATGCTGGTTATATTTTTCAAGCAAACTATCAGGTAAAACCATATAACTTATCCGAATCGAAGGAATCAACGATTTTGAAAATGTCCCTAAATAGATCACTTTACCGTTATGGTCTAATCCTTGCAACGAAGGAATCGGTTTCCCCTTATAGCGGAATTCACCATCATAATCGTCTTCAATAATATACCGCCCCTCCCCCTCGGCCCATTGTAATAATTCCATTCTCCTTGAAATCGGCATCACCATCCCATTTGGAAATTGGTGTGAAGGGGTAACATAGGTGACATTTGCCTTACTTTTAACTAATTGTGTGAGATTAATCCCTTCTTGATCGAGTGGAATTGGCTTTAACCTCACTCCTTGATCTTTAAATACCTCTCTTGTTCGATGGAATCCCGGATTCTCCATAGAATATATCCTATCTCTCCCGATGACAATCGTTAACAAACTGATTAAATATTGCGTTCCGGCACCAATAATGATTTGATTGGCTTCACATCTTACACCTCTTGATTGATACAAATATTTTGCAATTGCCTCCCGGAGCGGTAATTCTCCCTGTGGGTCACCATTTAAAAAATAGGAACTTTCCTCTTCAAAAAGACTCTGTACCGTTAACTTTCGCCAAATGGGATAGGGGAAATGTTCTATCGCGACTGCGCCATGACTAAAATCAACGTCATACTGTATGTTTTCATCTTTTATTTCCTTTGTCATGTTGGCAACATCGTGCATAGGAAGAAACAAATCACGATTTAGTTCCTTCACATAAACCCCCTTTCGCTGCACACTCTCAACATATCCTTCTGCCAGCAATTGTTCATATGCTGTCTCAATCGTATTTTGACTAATTCCAAGATGAAGAGATAGCTTCCTCTTAGAAGGCAGCTTTTCTCCAGGTTCAATTTTTCCCGCTTGAATTTCCTTTTTAATTAAGTTATAGAGTTGAATATACAATGGATCCCGACTCTCGTAATCCAAATCCAACATGATCTCTAACACACCCATCGCCTCCACACATAACATTATCTGGTATGGTTAATTTTATTATATCTGACCCTTTTGAGCATATCAGTTTTTTCCTATAATCATAGATATAAAGCTGGAAGGGATGATGTGATCGATGAGTATTTCAAATGGTAAAGGAATCTATTTTACGATGGAGGCAGCTGTTACTGCCGAGGAATTATCAGATGTGTTCAAAAAGTCCGGGATCAGACGCCCTGTTGATGACCTGCCCCGCCTGCAGCGAATGATTGAACATGCTGATTTGCTCATTACCGCTTGGGATGAGCAAAGATTGGTAGGTGTTGCTAGGGCAGTCACAGATTTTAGCTATTGCTGCTATTTATCGGATTTAGCAGTGAACAAGGAGTATCAAAAACAGGGAATTGGAAAAGAACTCATAAGGCTGGTACAAGAACAAATTGGCGATGAAGTAGTATTATTGCTTCTGTCCGCCCCCGCTGCGATGGATTATTATCCGCGAATTGGATTCGACAAAGTCGAAAATGGCTATATCATTCCGAGGAACAAGTAAAAATAGTACCCTTTAGATCCTGTCATATCTCAAACTAGGAAGATATGACAGGATTATTTGTTCATTCAATCACTTTTAAGCTGCTGACTTTCTGCAAACCAAATGAGAGCATGTTGTTCCATTTCCTTCACAAAATATTTTTTTGCTGGACTATAATCACTTGTGTTTTCGAAACGATTAGCCAATTCTTCTTTAAAATGGCTGTACTTTGCAACTTCTTCCGGATGAGCCCGTAGATAATCCCGAAATACTACATGTCGTTCAATCTGAGGATTATTAAATTGGTAAAAATGAATATGGTGAGTTCTGTTTTCCCCGCCTTTTCTAAATAACCTTCTACCTGTAATGCCCCATTCACCAGCAACATCATAGCCCAAATATTCCATTCGGGGGTTGAATTCATCCACCTTATTGATGTCTTTCACAATACACATCATGTCGATAACAGGTTTTGCCTTCATGCCTTGAACTGACGTACTGCCAAAATGTTCAAATCTGATGACCATATCACCAAATATTGTTTTCAGAAATTGAGCCTCTTCTTGAAACATTCGATGCCAATCTTCACTAAAATCGGTAAGTCTAATTTTCATTTCATTTTCCCCCTTTTTTATATAATTCTGTACTTTAAATGATCTGACAATAATACAAATTGATAAAACACTTATTTACGCTACATTTTAGGGATTACACGAAACTTTCTAAAGTAAAAAACAGTCAATATTTACGAGGGATTTTTTAGGTAATTTCACAATTGTATTGCAAAATCTTTTTGATTTTTCAAAACAATTAACTTTCCAAAATATAGTATTTTCATTATAGTAGATTAGTAGCAGGAATTTCTACCAACGGAGAGGAATGTTCAGATTGAATAAAATAAAAAAGAAGAAAAAAGAGAATGTTCCTTTTAGAATAAACATCCTTTTCTTTATTGTCTTTCTATTATTTTCAACACTAATCCTTCGACTGGGAACGTTACAGATTGTTTTTGGAGAAAATTTTCAGCGGGAGATAGACCAAAAGGAAATTGTCCCCATAAATACATCTGTTCCTCGGGGTAAAATTTACGATACCAACGGAAAATTAATAATTGGAAATAAACCTTTAAAAGCTATTAGTTATACACGTTCTAATTCGGTTACAACAGCTGAAATGCTAAAGATCGCCAAAAAATTAGCCACACTCATCAGTAAAGACTCTGAAGATGATTTCAAAGCCATTACAAAGAGAGACCGTCAAGACTTTTGGATCCTGACACATCCCAAATTAGCCACTGCCAAAATCACCAAGGAGGATAAAGACAAACTAAGGAAAAAAGAATTGGAGCAGAAAGAGTACGATCAAGAAATCTATGATTTAACTAGGGAAAGAATTACAGATGAAGAGTTACATTCTTTTTCTAAACAAGAGCTGGAGGTATTAGCTATCTTTCGGGAGATGTCCAGCGGGTCAGCTTTATCACCACAAATTATCAAAAATAAGGATGTTACTGATGAAGAATTTGCAGTAGTAAGTGAAAATCTCGATTCCTTGCCTGGAGTGAATACGACGACGGATTGGGATAGGGAATTTATATTAAAAGATGCGGACGGGAATGGACCTTTAAGCTCCGTTTTAGGAAAGATTACAAGTGCAAAAGAAGGCTTGCCAAGAGATAGTCTCGATTACTTTTTAGCAAAGGGATATAGCCGAAATGATCGTGTTGGAAAAAGTTATATTGAAAAGCAGTATGAAGAGGTTTTACAAGGTCAAAAGGAAACGGTTAGAAATGTAACAGATAAATCAGGAAACGTATTGGAATCTGAAGTATTTAAAGAAGGAAGCAGCGGGAATGACCTTGTTTTGTCTGTTGATATTGACTTTCAACAAAAGGTTGACGGGATTGTTCAAGATAAACTGAGTAAAGCAAAATCCGGCCAAAAATACATGGATCGAGCGTTAGTATCGGTTATGAATCCAAAAACCGGGGAAATGCTCGCCATGTCTGGAAAACAATATGTAACAGATAATGAAACGAAAAAAACGGAAGTAAGAGATTTTGCCTTAGGAAACATGACTACTTCCTACTCAATGGGTTCTGTCGTAAAAGCAGCAACAGTATTAACTGGATATCAAACAGGAGCAATCGTTCCATGGCAGCAACTATATGACCAACCATTGCGGTTTAAGGGTACACAAGTTAAAAAATCATGGAACATGACTGGCTTCGGCTCCATTAATGATTTATATGCTTTAAAAAGATCATCGAATGTATATATGTTCTTAACTGCGATGAAAATCGGCGGACAACAGACCTATATTCCAGATGGACCGTTAAGTATTGACAAAGTGGCAGCGATAAACACATTGCGAAAAAACTTTGCTCAGTTTGGATTAGGGGTTAGGACGGGCATTGATCTCCCTGGTGAACAAACAGGATACGGTGCCGGACAAATACCACCGGATGCCGGTAAAGTGTTAGACTATGCCATTGGACAATATGATACCTATACGCCATTGCAACTTGTTCAGTATATTTCAACGATCGCAAACGGCGGATTTCGGATTCAACCGCATCTGGCAAAAGAAATTCGAAGACCGACTAGTAATTCGGAGGAACTCGGTCCTATATTGCAAGAAGTACATCCGACGATACTAAATAAAATTGATATGAAAGAGGCTTGGGTAAAGCATGTTCAAGAAGGTTTAAGGCTTGTCGTCAATGATTCGCAAGGGACAGGTTACGGCTCAATCAAAAATAAACAATATAAGATTGCCGGAAAAACAGGAACAGCCCAGGCATTATATGATGGACCTTTAGGCGGCCATCCCATGCTATGGAATGTAACATTTGTTGGTTATGCCCCATATGACAATCCTGAAATTGCCATTTCTGTCGTTGTTCCTTGGTCTACGACGGATAAGACACATACAAATTTAGAAATTGCCGATGAAGTGTTTAAAGCGTATTTTGATTTAAAAGCAGCTCGATTGACACAAGGATCAGACACATCGAATGTTTCTCAAAATGAGGAAAACGATAATTGATATTTTTATCCAAATTAAAAGGGCTAGCAGGGGCTAGCTCTTTATTAATTCCTTCGTAATCTCCATTAATCCCAATCATTGTGAGTGTAATACTCTTTTAAAGATATAGGTTGCATTTATAGCTTTTTCATATTCTTGTATTGCTGTTGTGCTTTGAAACTAAAGACGAAACAAAGGACAATCAGAATTGGAAATGCCGTCCAGGCAAACCCTCTAAAGAATGCAAACGGCGTTTCAAACAAAAATGACTCCCAGAAGGCTGAACCCTCCTTTTCCCATAATCCCGGTGTCAAGTAAAGTTGTTTCGGGTTTAGGAAAGCCCCTGTGTCGATGGCATTCGTCATCACTAATGCAGCAAATATTGGCAGATAGCAAGCAGCTAATGACATGTACATGTCTGAAAGTCTTTTATATCTGCCCGCCTTGGAATCGATATCCGAAAAAATATCCTCATCCGCCATATTACTGACCCTCTTAAAATAATGTGTTCCAGAACCCTTTGTCCCGGCAACATGCTTCCAACCGCAATTTTCAAATAATGTAATGTAATCAACAAAATCGGCTTGTTTCTTAAATATACGATAATCTATTTTGATATTTGAATTTTCAGGCTTAGCTTTATGAAATTTATACCCCATTGACTTGCCAACTAGTTCATACCCTTCAGCAGCCATCTGATTCAACCATCTTTCTTCCTTCTCGAGATCTAAAAAGTATTTTAATTTCCTCATCATAATCCCCTCTCGTTTTTAAATGCATCATCCGTTATACGAATCATATGCCTCATTCTTTCTGCATCCAACCGCAGTATGTTCTTTCCCTTATCTGTAATGAGGTAGACCTTCCTGCGACTATCCCCACTTTCGACTGGCTGAATAAATTTAAGTTTTAGTAGGTTTTCTATTGCCCCGTATAAGGTACCAGCAGCCATTCTCACTTGGCCTTCGCTTAGCTCTTCAATCTTTTGCAAAATTAAATATCCATGTGCCGGTTCCAACAATGACAATAGAATGTAATATACTGTTTCAGTAAGTGGAATATCCTTTTCCCTTTTCATCTAAATTTCTCCTATTCGTAAAGTTCACTTTATACAGTTCAACTATATAGTTTCATTTTATACAGTTTAACTGTATAAGTCAACAAAATCTTTTCCAATAAATTGCCAATAAAAATACCACTTGAGATTCCTATCTCCAAGTGGCAATCACTTTTTGGTATTCACCTGCATAGCAGATTTACCGATTTTCCCCTTTTAAATAAGGGTCCATTTTCTTATTAATCATCCAATTCCCTGCTAAAAACAGGGCAATACCAATGACGATTGACCATAAACCCAATTTGCTCAAATAAATATTTCCAATGAATATGATGAGCAAAAGCCATCCAAATTTAAGAAACCAGTAGATGAAATACATTAAGTTCGCCCTTTCAAAAATCAACTATAGCTCTATATTCACTGAAATGGATCAAATTTTCAATTCATTTGTTCTATAGGTCATATTACATAAAATAACCCAAAAATGACCGGCCAAACGTTTTCAGATTAATTATGTTTCATATGTCCCTTTTAGTGTTTCTGGAACAACCGCCGATAACAAAGGATAGAATGGAATTAGCGAAAAAGAAAGAAGGTTAATATCCCTCTTTCTTTTTCCATTTAACGCCGATAAGGCCGGCCGCATGTGAGGGATGTTTTCACTTTCATAAAGTCGTGCATAAGTGCAGCTTTTCTTCCCTTATCTGTAAATCTATTCTTTTTAGTTCGGAGGCACTCAATAAATTCGGCATCACACTGACAAGGTGAAACACCACGGCTTAAACAGCGGTCATGTCTTTGGCAGCAGGCATCTACGTCATTGATCGGTGCTCCTGGTCCGCTGCACCCTGGCCCGCACCATCGGTAACCTGGAAAAACACACAAAGAAAATGGGCTTTTTCTTCTCCTATTTTGCATATCAACCACCTCCCAATATGAAATATCTTTACTACTAAATTATGAATTTCTACTCAATTTGTAATGGCAAATTCCCCACTCCATGTCCATTTAACAAGAAATAATAAAGATTCCTATTTTCAGATAATAATAAATCTGATATAACTAACTTAAAGCCCAAAGAATAATAGGCGAATGGTCAATCATCAAATGTTTATTCAAAATATCCAACCTGGCATAAACATAAGGCTGCACCTTATGTTTTTTTAGCACAAAAACCAGTAGAATAGTACTATACATATTGGAGGAGTAGATCCTTTTGACTCTCATTCGCTTTCTACGCAAATGCTTAAGAAATAAATTTTTCATTTATCTACTGATGGCCATAATCCCTTCCGTAGTGATTAGTACAGGGATAGCACAACACCAAGTAGGAATGGCAGAGGTCCAGTATAAAAGCCAAGCTTCAGAATACGCTAACTTCCATGCGATGAACACCGAGAATTTTCTAGGTGAAACCGTCGGCAGATTGGAAATGCTTGCGACCTTCATTCAAAGCCAACATAAAAATCTAAACGATGTAAAAAATATCCTTCAAGAAACAACAGGAAAGGATCCTCGTTTTTCAGGATTTTATTGGGCGGATACCAACGGGGATTTATTATTCAGCACAAATCCAACAACTAATAGAGTAAATGTCAGCGATCGATCCTATTTTCAACAAGCCGTAAGCACAAGGAAAACCAGTGTTTCGGATGCACATATCGGACGTATCACTGGACGTTTTATCATCTCGATTGCCACTCCCGTTGTCCATCAAGGAGAGGTTAAAGGGGTTCTGGTTGCCAGTCTTCGGTTTGACGAAATAGAAGCTGAAATAAAAAGCTATTTAAAAGATGAAATGATTATTGTCAAGGATGGTACTGATAAGATATTAATAAAAGCAGGCTCTGTTCCAGGAGAACATTCTGCAGAGTCCAGTATGAGGGTAGCCATGGTACCTTGGAAGATTTCAGTTTTCATTCCATACGACCATGATCATATATTTTGGCAAAACTTTTCACTTAATCTCATCATTCTGTTAACAATCACAAGTATCTTATATTTATCAGTGCAATATTATATTTTAAAAATAAAGGTAAAAAAGGAGAAGGCACAGACGGAAATACATAAATTGGAGCTAATCGGCAATCTTGCGGCCAGTACGGCTCATGAAATAAGGAATCCACTAACGGGTATTAAAGGATTGATCAAGCTGCTCAGCGAGGAATATCTTGATAAGAAAGCTCAAGCTTATTTCGAGGTCATTCAAACTGAGATTGACCGGATTAATGCGATTGTTAGTGAAATGCTTGTTCTCGGAAAACCTACAGCCTATAAACATAACACGTATAATGCCAATGACATTCTTGCGGAAATCGAGCCAATTATTCATTCGGAAGCTAATTACACGAATGTAGAATTCCTGGTCGATTATCACCCTGAAAATCTGCCAGTTTCTTGTGTCAAGGATCAATTAAAGCAAGTCATTCTAAATTTAGCAAAAAATTCTTTGCAGGCAATGCCTCATGGTGGAAAATTATCAATAAATCTTGAAAAACAGTCAGATTCCTGTAAAATTACAGTGGCCGATAATGGCGTCGGAATGGACAAGGACCAAATAAATCAGGCCTTTACCCCCTTCTATACATTGAAAAAGGATGGTTCCGGCTTAGGTTTAACAGTCTGCAAAAGAATCATTGACTCCTATAGTGGAACTATTGTGATGAACAGTATTCCTAGTAAAGGTACTCAAGTCGTCATAACACTACCCTTAGCGGGCGAAAAATAGAACAGCAGTAAAAAATCGCAAGGACGCGCCTTGCGATTTTTTACTGCTGTTCTTTTGAAACATTCCCACTGGCTTAACAAATGGAGCTGACCGTATTTCTGCCACAGTTTTTAGAGCGGTATAGTCCCTCGTCTACCCTGCTTAAAAGTGAATCAATCGTGTCGTCTTTTCTAGAATTTGTTACACCGAAACTCGCGGTAAGACCACCTGCCCCATGAAAACAATGTGCTTCGACCTTTTCCCTGAGAAACTCAGCAAGATTTACAGCTTCATTACCTAATGCATCGGTGATGACAATAAATTCTTCACCGCCCCAGCGGCCTAACATGTTACCCTTTGGCAAGTTAAGTTGGATCAGTTCAGCTAACTCTTTTAAAACAGAATCGCCAATTTTATGCCCGTAACGATCATTAATCCTCTTAAAATAATCCAGGTCAAAAAAGATGATGGAGAAACACCTGTTCATTTCTTGGCAATCGTTCAGCTTATTTTCCAGCCATTCATCAATACGGTAACGGTTGGCAATCCCAGTTAAAGCATCCACATAAGCATGCTTTTTAAATATTTCCGCTGTGGCATATGCCCTAAACATATGCTTGGCATATACAAGAACAACAATATAGACAAAACTGGCGAAATAAAATTGAAATAAGGAATCAATTGATTCTATGGAAAGCCGCTCCAATTGCATGATTCCATCTGCCAAAGTAAGGGCTGATATACCTATCGAAAAATATAATCCCCGCTTGGTTCCCAGCGTTAAGAAAATAAACATAAAGTAAATCGGCATCCAAATAATAAAGTCGCCTAAAGACCCGCCCATTTGAAGCAGGTATGTATGGACGGCGTCAAAAAAAGTGGTGACATGATATACACTGATCAACGCCAAATTGGAATACTCACAAAACCGCATAAAACGATTCTTATATAGTAGAACCCAACTGATGGCAAACCAAACAGTGAGTGTGTTATTCATAACAAAATTGAGTTTGTTTTCGGCATAGCCATTTTGCATGAGTGTATTTAAAATAAGGGCAATCAAAATACACGGAATGACCCACAAGTATACGCTTCTCTTAAGTTCATCAAGTGATTCAAATTGTTTAAACATCGGCTGATCATCCCCCCAACTAATCAAAGTCGATTAGTCCAACCCAAATCCTTAAGAAAAAATGTTTCTATATAACTACTATTTTAATTAAAATTTTCTTGTTTTTATATAGCTTTCTTGCTTAAGGATTGTAGTATTTTTGACTATATTCACTTTTTTAACGGGAATGAACTTGTACACTGAATTAATGAAATACAAATTCTAAATTGACTTTTTGCGGCGCGGCTCAAGATTTGCCTACTATAGTCATTTCAACTAAATTATGTAGAAGGAATAATGAAATATATGGTAAATTAATAGATAAGATTAATGAAAAGTGGTGAACAATCATGTTAGAAAAATTTCCAGTTAGCATGTCAGCTTTCCAGCAAGACCGAATGATTCGAGTATATCTTCCGAAATCCTACAACAATGAAACGAAACGATATCCAGTCCTCTATATGCATGACGGGCAAAACGTTTTTGAAGATGAGGGAGCAATTAAAGGGGTATCTTTAGGAATGAAAGACTACTTGGATGAAAGCAGCCTTGAAATTATTGTTGTCGCCATTGATCAAAATCCAGAGGGTGACGAGCGGGTCAACGAATACTGCCCATGGGTTCATGGTGAAATCAGCAAACAAATATTAGGATATGCCAGCCTATCAGGGGGCAGAGGCAGAGAATATCTAGATTTTGTGGTAAAAGAACTAAAACCATTGATAGATAAAAAGTACCGTACGTTGGCGGATCATACTTCAATGGCTGGGATCTCATTAGGCGGTCAAATTTCTACATATGCAGCCTGCCGATATCCACAAATTTTTAAACGAATTGCTGCTATTTCGCCTGGTTTTTATCGAAACCAAGAGGAAATCGAGAATCTAATACGCAACTCCGACTTATCTGCAATTGAGAAGTTTTATATGGATTTCGGAACAAAAGAGGTTGGCCAAGATGAAGAAATGAATGAGGTATTCCTCGGATTAACAAATCAAGTCGTTGAAATTTTGAACGATAAAAAGGTAAATCTTCACTTTCAATGGATTGAAGGTGCAGAACATGCCTATATATTTTTTCGAAAAAGAATCCCTGACATGCTGTCCTGCCTATTTTCGGATTTAAAATAAGATGACGGATAAATGAACAAAAAAGAAAGGTATGGCTGATAATACCCCATACCGGAATTCCTATTATCGATAATATTATTTTAATGGGGAAAACATTACAAATGGTGCCTGACACCCTATTTCTTATTTCCACCTTGTTAACCTGTTTTTGGGTTGTTGTTGAGTTGTTGATAGATTTTTTGGTAGTCGGCGGCTTCTTTGGATAATCCTTTGTATTGATACATTTTACTGATTTTTTGTACGGGTGATGGGTTTTGTGGCTGCAGTTCCATTTCCCAGAAGAAGCAGTCGATGGCTTTATCGAATTGTTTAAATTCAGCATAGTAATCCCCTAACTCCATCATGCGATCAGGATCTTCTACTAATGTAATCATTTCATTAATTTTTCTCATCACTCCTGATTGTGGGTATAGCTTTTCAATAGCTAAGAGTTTATTGTGGACGGATGGGAGATCGTGCTCGTTAAGCATATTTACGGCAATTTGGAAGATTTTATCCTCCAATTGCTTGGTATTTTCCGTGTGGGAGAGGTGTTGCAAGAAAGGAGCGAATTCGTCCAAGTGTGATAAGACGAATTTGGCATCACAATTTTCCCAAATGATTTCGAGGGCGTCATCATAGGAAGACGGCAGGTCGTGAACAAACTTGAATAGGCAGGAGGCTGCTTGTTCATAATTTCCTTTATTAATCATCGTCCACAAAATCACTTTTGAATCAGGTAACACTCGGAACGGATTGATTCTCAACTGCCCTAAAACGAGCATCCATTCTTCTATCGTGATAAATCCCAATGCAATATCCGTATACTGTTCTATGGTTTGAGGGTTTTGAAGACGATTCGCATTTTCCAGCCACAGCAATAACGCAGTTAAACCATCTTGTTTACGTAAGACATTTTCTAATACCATGCGTTCGTTTGAATGAGAGCGATTTTTGAAACAGTGTAATTCCACAAATAGAGGATCCTTTTGACTGATGGATGGGTAGTCTAAGGACTGGTAAAAATTTTGGTAGGAAGTGAATTCGTGTGAAGCCATTCGTTCCTTTGCAGATTTTAATGAAGGTACAAAATCAGATAAAAGTTGCAGTACCTGAAACGATTTCATAAATTTCCCGCTTCTTCTCAGGTGAAAGAAAATCTTATCAATCATCCCGATCAGCTGATCTTTTTCAAAAAAGGAATCTAAAGTTGTCGCTATATAAGTTACTTCCTGTAACGAAAAGTGTTGTTGAAGTTGAGAGAAAAGTTTATTTTTAATTGGTATCGAGACGGATACATGGGGGATTAATGCGGTTAAGATGGGATGTGAAGTTTCAATAACAATCCCTTCATGAAATGCTTTGTTTATAAATGTACCTTCTTCTATTTTATCAAGCTTGGCACCATAAATTAGGGAATTTTTATAGTAAATAAGATAAACGTTTTCGTCATCTGCGGTTATTACTTCGATTACCTTGGTTCTTGAAAAAATTGCCGCTCGACGGACCTTCCCTTTTTCAACTATCTTTTTATCTCTAATTGATATTTCCGTTGACTTAATCATTTCGTTATCCATTTTACCTTGCCCCCCATCATTATAGTCACCTATTTTACATTTATTATAGCATATATTAGAAAATGGAATGCATAGGATCAACTAGTCGCCTATCCCCCCTATCCTAACATAACTTTTTTGAATATATAATTTAAGGTATGGCTAATTACAAGCCATACCTTTCATGGTTAAAATGGTTTTAAGATCATCAGGGCAATGATAATTAAAAAAATCACATTTTCAAGGTGTTCAAATCGAAATAACACCTTTGATAAACGCCAATATTCTTCGGGAATCTCTTCGCCTTTATGTGTGGCTAATAGTTCTTTTACCGGCTTTGATCTTGGTGACAGAACAAGCGGGCCAATAGCAAGCGCCGCCAAAAAGAGGACAAGGCTTGTTACATACCACCCCATTCGGAACAGGATTGGATTTAAAAAGCCCATGGTTAAACCAGTAACGAGTAACAGCATGCCTCCCACCATCACAAAAATATGTAATTGATGTCTAATCTTATATGAATGCCTTAATTCCGTCATTGTTTTCCCGGATTTTACAACTGTTGTTAAAATAAACCCTGGCCCCATCCCCAAAATAGCTGAAAAAATATGAATGAATACAACAACTTTGTAGAAAGTAATCACTGGTGCCGACCTCCATTATGTACATGCTCCCATTTTACCATAAACATTGTGACAACACTGTGATATCTTACTCTATGAAAATGTTTTGTAGATTTCCCGCCATTAATTTCTTACATTAATAATGATATAATACAAGAAACATTGTGAGTAAAATGGACCTGAAAGGGAGCTGCTATCATAAATATTTTTGTTAAGTTTATATTTATAGCTTTTGGATTTTTAGCACTCGGTTTAGGCATCTTGGGAATTATTTTGCCCCTATTGCCCACCACTCCGCTATTACTGTTAGCTTCCTTCTGCTTTGTAAAAGGATCGAAACGGTTTGAGCTCTGGTTCAAAGGAACGACACTTTACAAACGTCATTTAGAGAACTTTGTAAAAGAACGGGCAATGACCTTGCAGCAGAAGCTGACCATCCTGTTATTTGCGGACGTCATGATTGCCATTCCTTTTTTCATACTCGACAGTTATATCGTGAAAGGTTTGTTGTTATTAATTGTTGTTTACAAATACTATTATTTCATCTATAAGATTAAAACGGTCCAAATGGCTAAAGCGGAACCAAAATAAAAGGGCATCATTCAAAATGTTGGATGATGTCCTTTTAAAATTCATTCATTATAAAGTATTCCTTTCCTATCTAAATGCAAAACCATATACTCATCGTCATAATAAACACCATCTACAACCAGTGCCTTTTCCTCCAATCCGAACGTTTTAAAACCTAATTTTTGATATAGCTGTTTTGCTTTTTGATTACTAGCAATGACGCCTAAGTTTATTTTTTCAATTGTTTCGATTTCTTTAGCTTGGTTGATCGCTGCTGTCAGCAAGGCTTTCCCCACACCTAATCCTTGTTTCTTTGGGGTGACATACATCGCAAAAATGTTGGCCCTATGCCTTATTTTCACCCGGTCTTCCTGAAGTAAGGTAACCACTCCGATCAGTTCCGCATTCTCAAACGCTCCGAACGTGTAGTTTCCTTCTGCGGCAAAATTACGGGCGGTCTGCTCAACGGCATTTTCCCTTTTTACAGATTCTTCATAGCTTGTTAAAAATGCCTCTGGATTTTGCTTCAATGCTTCTAAGCGTAAGTTCCAGTAACTTTCAGCATCAGATCGGTCTAGTAATCTAATTTCCATGGTTGTTCTCCCCTTTGCCTTAAAGAATAGTTGAATCATTCAACAGGATCTTTTCTATCGCGAATAACCTTAATTAGGAGATCCAGCTTCTCATTTCTTTCTTGATCCATTTTGGTTTTATCATTCATAAATTTAATTGTTCTTATAATGAAATAAATACCAAAACCTAGAATCACTAAATAAATCAAAATTGGTATTATAGCAAAAAGGCCAAACATATCTATTCGTTGCATGAAATAAACACCTCCATAATTGTTAAGTTGCACCAATATTATACCCGAAACCAATAACCTCGAATGGATACTTTTCTAGGGAATTTTTTGGCCGAACGGGTTCCAATAAAAATTATCTATAAAAGTTTCGCCATATAGTATTCATCTACAAATTCTCCACTGATAAAAAGAGAATCTTTTTTTGTTCCTTCTATCTCAAATCCCATTTTCTTATACAACGCCACTCCGGGTTCATTCCGGATTACCACCGTTAACTCTAATCGGTGAAGACTTTTTTCCCTTGCCCACTCTTCTAATCTTTTAAACAGTTTTGTTCCAATCCCTTGTCCTCTATAATCCTTTAAAATTCCAATAACAATATAGACTGAATGCTTTGTTCTACTTGCGGTGCCGCCAATCGCGAACAGATATCCAATCAATTTATGATCTTTTTCTACTACGAAAATAGTAGAGTTTTCGCTATTTTTCATGTTCTCAATTCTTGTTCTTTGCTGTTCTGCTGTAATCTGTCGTTCTCCAGCTTCCATCAGCATGTAATCTGACTCTTCCTCAACCTGCCGAATTAGGTGCACCAAGTTTTCTGTATCTGAGATTTTTATTTCTCTAACACTCACAACAGATCACTCCCATCACGTTGTTTTTTATTATAGCTTTTCGTTTGGATCCATGCTTTCGTTAAATGTGTGTATTATTCCCTTTATTTCCATATAGAACGATATGCAGATAAGAAAGAACTCCCACTAACACACCAGAACCAAACAGAATGGAGCCGATAATGACAAAATTACGGACGAAGTTGTTAACTAGTAAATCATAATCCAGGGTCAATTCCCTTCCTGCAGAAAGCTCACCATCAAGCCATATTTCGCAAATAGATGTGCCAAAATAAAAGCTTAAAAACATCAGAAGCAGACCGCATCCTGTTAGCAGGGATGATACAGTAGTTAATTCCTTTACTTTTTCTTTTGACATGATGCTCCCCCTTTACTCTTTTACCCGTCATCTATCCTTTCCGGGCATTATCATAAATGCCTGAACGCGTTGGATCACAGCTTTTATGGCTTCAATCGATGCTACGATATCACCTTTAATTTCTAATCCATGATCTGCATCCGGAATCACAACCGTGGCTACTAGCGGATTATTTTTCAGCGAAGTGATTCGGTCTTCTATATAATGATGATCCTGATCGCCAATCACACAAAGGGCAGGCCGGTCAGTAGTTAAAAGTGCTTGATACACATGGTCATCTTTCAATAGTGGAGTCAGCCAAATGCCTATCGCATCATGGATAAAACTTTTTTGAGCCCATTCCAATGCCATCGGAATCGTCCCAATCGATTTACTCATAATAAAATGCTTATCATACACAGTATCTTTTAGAACTTCCTCGACAACCGCCTTTACATCTTCATACATCCATTGGTCTTGTTCGGGTTCACTAAGCAGTTTGAACTGATCATTTTTAGCAAGTTGGTAATTTATATGAAGAACATCAATGTTATGGTTGATGCATATACCCGTCGCATAATGAAACAGCGGCCGCTGAGTGGAATAGCCTAGCCCTGGAAGCATGATACAGATTGAGTGATTCGGTTGTTCACTGCGAATCCACGTATAGGGGATGGTCGAATACTCATTTCTTACTAATTGATCTTCTAAAATTTGATACAATTCATTCACCTCATTGGTTGATTGCTAGGATAGACTGCGGGAAAAGGGTTATGATAATCCCAGCAGATGACGGTCGCACTATCACGGCCAGAATTCTTATGAACTTGCTGCAAAATATGTTCCACCTTTGAGCGAATCTGCCCTTCATAACAATCCGCGAAAAGACGGGAAGAGGTCTCATAATATCGGCCAGCACACTCCAGCACACCATCTGTTAGCAAAACAATCCGATTTTGGCCGGTTCTAAGTTCGCGAATTCCGGAAGAATAACAAGGGATAGGTAATGAAAAGGTATTGATCTGCCCAATCCACTCATAAAACTGACGTTGGTTTAAGGCGTATTGTCCTAATTTATGTAATTCTTCGTGGAGGATATAAATGACGCAATCACCTATTGACAGCCACCAAAGGTAATTTTCTTTTCTGACACATAGCAGGCAGGCGGTTTCACCTTGGATTTGTTTGCAGGATGCCAGAAAGGCCTCAGATTGAAAAATGGAGAGGATATGTGACTCACATGATTTAAGGGCAGTATCTATTGGTTCCTCTAAAATGATGGCAAGCTTGTCAAACTCATTTTCAATAGTTTTAATCACTAATTCGACACTTTCAGAACTATTATGTCCATCGAGAATCATGCCGAACTCCCAGTCCGCCCCCTTCATCACCATAGCGCCATCTTCATTTTTAAAAGCACCAGCCAGTCGGTTCCCGCCATATCTTCCAAGGACCATTTCTTCACATGACTCGACTTTGATTTGGTCGATATACGGTGCTTCCTGCCCGTTCCATTTCAGCTTCCGAAATGGCTCCCGGTTCTCATTAGACTCCAATTTTACACCCCCCATTTGCTCAGCCGTCTATCTCAAAATCAATTTCATAATTTAACCCGTTAAATGCCATGTTAATAATAAAAGTAAAGAAGGTCATAAAATGAAAAAACTACTGCTAAGAATTTTGACTTCACTTGTTTTTTTCACTGCGTGTGCATTTCCAATGGAATTTTTACATACAGCAAATGCCCAACAGAAACCGATTCCTCCATATGCGAAGTTTGGTAAGCTGGCCATGGAGAAAACACACGAAAAGTATCCAAATGCCAAAATTATTGATTATCTTCATATCGGAAGAATAACCGGCCCACATTCTTCCACGGAAAAATTCAAGCTTTGGTTAAAGGATAACAGTCGAGAATTTGGCGTTTTTGTAAATATAGAATTTAATAATAAAACAGAGAAAGTCATGAACATAACGTTCAAGGAAACGTCAAGATAATCTCAAGTTCATTGCGTGATAAAGGGAAGGGCCACTTTCCTTTATCACGTCCATCATCCTACTACCAGGTCTGCACGCTGATGCGGCTTGTGTTCTTTCATATACATATCTTCGGAAACCATCCAATTGTCTTCCCATATTCTACGCGCATCTTCCCCATCCCTTTCAATGCCGCGTGACAGCCTTGTTTCCCTTGGGCAGTCAACCCAAATGGTAAAATCATATAGATTTGATAATTCGTGCCGCGTTGAATAGACACCCTCAATAATGACAATACCTCCAATTGGAACCTTATGCCATTCTGCTAACCTGTCTGATTCCCAATCGTAACGCTGATAGTGCCCCTCCTGGTCTTGACGAATTGGTTCAATCACTTGTTTCAATACTCTTTTCCAGTCAACATCTGCACCTATTGGTTTCTCCTTAGGGTGTTTATGAATGATTTGATCTGAGGGAAAATAAAAATCGTCCATATGCACAACCGTAACGTTAGAACATTTTTCTTTTAAAAATTTGGCCAATGTACTTTTTCCTGCCCCCCCGCAGCCATCGACCCCGATTAAAAGGGTGTTTTGCTTTCTAATCATATGGTCAATCGCCTTTATTAAATGTTCGATAGACTGAAAAATTCCTCTTTGGATTGGAAATTCCATTAAAATCCCACCTTTCATTTTTTTATTACAATAACCTAATTTTCCCTGAGCACTTTCATCCTGCCTATTTATCAAGAAACTTGATTTCTGTTATCATTCCGCTCTTTACAAAGCCGATGTTTTGATAAACCTTATTGGATGCGGGGTTGCTGATATCGGCGTATAGCATTGGGATTAACCTTTCTTTTTCTAAAATGGTACACAGCTCTGCTGTCAACGCACTTGCATACCCTTTTTTCCGCAGCCCAATTGGTGTAAACACTGAGTTGATGCGACCGTATTTTGCTGAGCGGTGAGAAATATTTGCCATCGATACTGGTTTTCCATCTACCTGCCACAAATACAGGCCGCCAGCTTCAATGATCGTCTCTGCCTTCGAAAGCTGTGATTCAGGCTCAACCGAACTATTGAAGGCATCTCTGAGGAAACCAGAAAGATAGCCTGCAACGGTTTTCACATCTTCTGCTGCAGCTTCTCTAAATTCCCCGCGAACATTACTGGGCTTAAGCACTTTTGGACAATAATAAGATTCCATCGTCATCTCTTTTTCCAAACGGATGTCCTTCTTTTTTGAATAAATCTCCGCAAACCTTTCTACAGTATCCGGGGCTCCAGTAATACCAGAAAGCGAAACATTCTTCAGTTCGATTGCTAGTTTTTCAAACATATCGTCCTGTTTGCCAGCTGCTAATTCTTGAGAAATCCATAACCATCCCTTATGCCCTGGTGTGTGGGCAAATATCATGCTGCCCTCCGCTGTTTTGAGGCAAAGAGAATCGCTGCCTTCGCTAATACGATAAAGTAGATTATATTGAACCTCATCACCCGCAAAAAGACTCCCCTCAGCCATTGCCGGATCATTTAAAATAAGTTTCGTAAACATGACAACCCCTCCCAAACATTAAAAAGATCAATAACAAAAGACCATAAAAAACGGGTCCAATTCTTATGAGATCAACCAATCTAAAACCAATAAATTTTACATAATTTTACCACGTGGCCCTTTATATTCCTATCAAAAAAATAAAGGCACCATGTGAAATTTTCACATGGTGCCTGACACCCTTTCTCATATACTCTCTTGTTTTAAGGTATCAATGATGTTTTCCTTTTTTACTTTGCCGCTGGAGTAGAGCATGGCGGAGCCAACGATGATAAATACAGCGGCAATCGCGTAGATGATACTGATCCATGGCAGTGTAAAGCTATAGCTGAAGCTGTTCATCATTGACCTATGGATTAAATACATAACGGCAATGCTAATAGGAAGCCCATAGAGCAGCGCCTTGATGCCATAAAATATACTTTCATAGTTAATCATTTTGTTAAAGCCTTTTGGTGTCATTCCAACAGATTTCAGCATGGCAAATTCCCGTTTTCTTAGCGAAATCGAGGTTGAAATCGTATTAAAAATATTGGCAATTGATATCGCTGTAATTAAGGCAATAAAACCATACGTAAATACCGACATAAGCATGATCATCTGTTCTTCCTGTTGTCTACTTTGATAAACATTGTGAATGTATAGGTTCCCCTCTTTTATTTCTTCAATATCCTGTTGAGTTTTCATTGGGTCCTTTGTCTTCAGGTAGAGGTATGTCTGAACATATTCTTGCAGCTTATCAGTAAGCAGCTGATCCATCGCTTGTTCTGAAACAATAATGGTTACCCCTCCAACTCTTGCTGGTGTAATACCCATCGGAATTTTATCTGTTAAAGCAGTAATTTTCACTTTATTTATTAACGTTTCTTTTTCGGCGTCCTCATCATAAAAATTCAAATCGATACTTTGGCCAGTTCTCATACGAATAGACTTTGTTTTAACATATTTCCCTGTTGCCTCATCCTGATATGAAATCCTATCAATGACAATGCCTCTCATTTCTTCTGTATTTATTAGCTGCTCATAATCAGCATGAATTTCTTTTGTATAAGCTTTAAGGTTCTTCTCATTTAATGCATAGATTTGAACATAAATAGGATATTTTCCGTTCTCAAGTATACTCCGGTCCTGCTTCACCGTTTGTTGTATTTCGTCGGGGAGAGAAGCTTCATCCATTGAAGTGTTCATGTTTAACTCTCTAACCACACTTGATTCCGTTACATCTTCAAGAGACGAAAATGTTTTAAGCAACTTCTGATTTTCTTCAGTTACCTTATCGCCTGATTGAACTGAAATATCATAATTTATTCCTTCTTGCGATAGTACAAGTGATTTTTTCAGGTTGTCTGTAAAATAAGAAACTGTTAGAAAGAGAACGATACTAATTACAAGGGAAAAAACCGTTGCTTGGTATTTACGCTTATTCCTCTTTAAATTCTTTAAGCCTATTTCTGCTTCAATACCGAATAGCTTCCGAACAAGCTTCGATGTTTTCACTGCTTTACCCGTCAGCTTCACCTCATTTGTTTGGCGAATCGCATCAATTGCAGAAATTTTCGAGGCCTTTATCGCGGGTAGATACGTAGAGATAAAGATTGTCACGATTGATACCCCACAAGCAGTGAGAATGGATAATGGTGTAACAATTACATTTAGCTCTTCCTCTAGCCCTAATGCTCCTTGAATCACTGAATTAATCGACCAAAAGGTAACCCCAATTCCAAGAAGACCGGCAATAATTCCCATTGGGATACTGATGCATCCAATGATAATTCCTTCAAAAAATACCGAATTACGCTTCTGCCTTTTTGTTGCACCTACACTTGCAAGCATTCCTAAATGACGCGAACGCTCAGAAACAGAAATAGCAAAGGCATTATAGATTAATGAAACAGAACCAATGATAATGACCGCCATAATGATGGCCATTAAAGAAAAAAGCGTGCGATGCAGACCATAATTATTGGTTACACCGTAATAGCGTAATAACTCATTATTAAATTGCGGAGATTTGATACTGTTTTGCTTGGCTAATTCCTTCGCATGATTATATAAGGAGCTCCTAACCTTTTTTAACACAACCGTTGCATTAACAGGATCATTTGCCCCGATGGTACTTTCATCTACATAGCTGATAATCGTATAACCCGGAGCCCACGTTGGTTCCCATGTTGGACGTTTAATAAAGCCTACAACTGTGTAGCTTACGGTCGTTTTATTTGTCAAACTCTCAGATGTTTTCTCATCGTATATCTGTACAGGGTCCCGCTGTTCAAAGACATGATCCGTAATATCTGGCATCATCCGCTGCCCAACCTCAAGAGTTAGGTGATCGCCAATCTTGTATTCTACTTTGCCATTCGTGGCAATGTGCTCGGAAAGAACAACCTCATTGCTTGCTTTCGGCAGCCGCCCACTGCTCAGTTCAATCGGAAACTGTTTAAAGCCTTGAGCATTGTATTCTTTGACAAACAAGTAAGGTTTGCTTTCATTTTGTCCGCCTTCTAATAAAGCGTAGCCGCGGTCACGTGAAAGGACCACCTTTTTTGTTTCCTTATCGTTTTTTATTGCGTTAAGCTGCTCATTGTTGACATCCTTGTAAAGGACATGCCACTCACCCTCGCTTGCAATCGTCTGCCTTTGCATTAAATCCATAAAGGAAACACCGAGGGTTGCTACTGCTGTCACCATGGCGACAGAGATAATAACGCCAATGATGGTTACTAGCGAGCGCCGCTTATTTTGCTTCAAATGACGCACCGTTAATTTATTAACTATATTCACGGACGAATCACCTCGTCTTTTGCGATTCTGCCATCTTCAATCGCAATGACTCTATCCGCCTGCAGGGCAATTCGTTCATCATGGGTAATCACTAGCAGTGTTTGCTTATACGTTTTATTAAACATTTTTAATAAATCAATAATTTCGCTGCTATTCTTGCTATCTAGGTTACCAGTGGGTTCATCAGCAAGCATAATCGCAGGATTACTAATCAGCGCCCGTCCGATAGAAACCCGCTGCTGCTGTCCGCCGGATAGCTGATTTGGCAGATGATGCAGGCGATTCTCCAGTTTAAGAATTTTTACAATATCATTAAACTGTTTTCTGTCGACTTTATGTTCGTCAAGCAATAATGGCAGGGTAATGTTCTCTTCCACTGTTAAGACCGGAATCAGATTATAAAATTGATAAATTAAGCCAATTTGCCGGCGCCTAAAAATTGCCAGCTGCGTTTCATTTAGATTATAAATGTCTGTATGATCCACGAGGACCTTTCCGCTTGTTGGCCGGTCGACCCCGCCAAGTAAATGGAGCAGCGTTGATTTCCCCGAACCGGACGGACCAATAATCGCGACAAATTCGCCTTTTTTCACTGAAAAAGAAACATCATCTAGCGCCTTAACTGCTGTCTCACCTTTTCCGTACATTTTAGTCAGATGTTCTATTTTTAAAATTTCCATTATGGTAAAACCTCCATATTCATGCTGATGTTTCTAGTTTATCTGGCTAAAATGACTTTCCAGTGACTGTTAAGTGACAATTTAGTCACTTACTATTGTTTTTCATTATCAAAAAAGTGGCATGTCGACAGTAAAATGATCTTAAGCGACAGTTTTTCGGTGCCATCCGACAGTAAACCGGTGTTATCCGACAGTAACTTCAATTCATCCAACAGTAAACCTGCACCTTGCCTCAGTTAGGACAGCAGCTTCATAAGTTGGACCACTTATCCGGCTTATATCACCTGTTTATAAAACTTAATTCGAAATTGTGTCCCCTCACCATTTTTACTTTTCACCTCGATATCGCCATTTTGATGGGTGATGATGCTATGGGCCATTGCCAGACCAATACCGACGCTATCCTCACCGGCATTCTTTCCTTTGTAAAAGCGCTTAAAGATATATGGAATATCTTCCTTTGGAATTCCTTTCCCGTTATCCGCAATGACGATTTCCGTAAACAAAGGGTTTTCTGAAAATGAAATGGCAATTCTCCCGCCGTCAGCAGTATGTTCGACACAGTTTTTTAAAATATTGATAATGGCTTCGATAGTCCAGTTAAAATCGCCAACAAATGAGACGGTTCCTTCCCCATCCATCGAAACGGTCTGTTCTTTAATGTCCATCGGAATGAGGACAGGTTCTAACGATTTTTGCAGCAATCGTTTCACAGCAATCACTTCTTGCTTAAATTGGACCGTTTCAGCGTCAATTTTTGAGAGCTTTAATAACGAAGAGACCAGCCATTCAATTCGTTCAAGCTGTATTCGGATGGTACGGGTGAATTCACTTCTTTTTACAGGAGGGAGATTGGCATCGCTTAACAAATCTGCCATCATCATCATCGAGGTTAATGGGGTTTTAAGCTGATGCGATATATCAGAAATCGCATTGGTGAGCTGGATTTTATCTTGCTTCAAAAGCCCGCCCTGTTCTGATAGCATAATGGTCACTTTGTATATATTGTTTTTTAAAATACTTAACTCACCCTCGAAATTATCTCGGACATCGAGTGAATAGTCACCACCGCTTATTTGACGCAGATAGCTGGACAGCTTCGCGATTTCATGATATCTCCAACCTGTAAAAACGAGGCAGCAGCCAATTAATAAAGCAGAAACGATAAAAACAAGTACCATGGCAGCAATAGAAACAAATGACGCAGCCACGGTACCTCCTATAGAAATTAGGCACATTGTTACAATAAGCACTCGCACCTCGCGATTTCGCAGCATCTAATCACCTA
The DNA here is from genome assembly GCF_005154805.1 of Bacillus sp. S3. Lineage (GTDB taxonomy): Bacteria > Bacillota > Bacilli > Bacillales > Cytobacillaceae > Neobacillus. The sequence continues at coordinate 1,063,162 of NZ_CP039727.1, read as the reverse complement.
CCTTATAACCTAAACCACGTACGGTTTTGATAATCTGGGGAATTTGTGGATTGTCCTCTAACTTTTCCCTTAGTCTTTTTATGTAAACGGTTAAGGTATTATCATTGACGAAGTCCCCGGCAACATCCCAAATCCTTTCTAAAAGCTGATTACGTGAGAGAACTTGTCCAATATGGTTCGCAAAAATGAGGATTAAGCGATACTCTAACGCTGTTAATTGAACCTCTTCGTTATTTTTATAAACCTTTCCTTCAAGTGTATTTATGCTGACATTCTGTATTTCAATAATGATTTTTGACTGTGGCTGCTTTTGATATCTTCGCAGGACGGTTTTAATCCGCGAAATCAGCTCACGAATTCGAAACGGTTTGGTTATGTAATCGTCTGCTCCCATATCAAGCCCCATTACGACATTAACTTCATCATCAATCGCCGTTAAAAATATGACAGGAACATCACTTCGCTTCTTCACCAGCTTACACAGCTCATAGCCGCTTCCATCTGGAAGGGATAAATCAAATAAGCATAACGCAATTTGGTCTAAGTCCTCTGCTAATACCTTCTCCGCCGAGGCGGCATCATGGCACAGAATCGTGGAAAACTGATCCTGCTGCAACGAATATTCAAGACCAGAAGCAATCGTTTTATCATCTTCTACAAGCAAAATTTTCAACATCTGCATCCCGCCCTTCACCTCCCTATTATAACAGCATAAAAAGGTGTCAGGCACCATGTGAAATTTTCACATGGTGCCTGACACCCTTAATAAGTTTATCATTGTAGAATGGAGAATAATCTCCCGTGTTTTGTTTTAGAGCACTTTACTGGATTCTTGGTTCCTCTGGTGAAAATTTGTGACCAATGGTATGACCTGCAAGCTTTTCGGGATTTGCATTGTTTGTGATGATTTTGTATGCATCCCATTGAGACATTACCGGCTGGATCTGATGTTCAGGTACGATAATCCCCTTTTTTTGCAAGTGTTTGAAAACGCTGTCAGACATTCTTCTCTACCCCTTTCATGATTCCATTAAGTAATCCCTGATGAAAAAATCATGAGGTCCCCCTTGTTATATTATATCAGTCTTAACTGGAAATTGTAAGCGTTTTCATAATATTTAGGCTCTTTAAATTAATTTATCACTATCCATCGATGGGAATCCTTTTTGATGGATTTATTCAACCCTATTGGTTTAGCAAAACTAAAGGAATATCAGTACCTAGTTCCGTTAAAACTATGTGAAGTTACACATGAAAGGAAGGCGGTGTTTGCGTGTCCGAATTTATGGAATCCATCGAATATGAAACAGGCACAACGATTCAGACGTTCAATATTATTGAGGCGAATAAAAATGCAGAGGGATATGAGGTACTATTGGACCTCGATTTAGACAGCGGTTATGCACTCGAAGGCGTTAAATTAAACATATCCAACGAGGATTTCGCTGCATATGAAACCAATGATATTCAAGAAGTGGTCAAATACGCGTTAGGATTCTTTGCGAATCAAGAGGTAAAAGATAATTACAACATTAATGATGAGGATAGAGCCTGGGAAGATGACCGCCTTTAATCGCGGCATCTTCCTCTCCCTATCACATTGACGGTTCCTTTGAATCAAGCGAACAGTCCTCGCACTTGCTTAACTAGCACCTTATTCATTTGGCCCAAATACCCGGCCGCGGATATCTGGGCTGGGGTCCTGCATTTCTATCCGCTTCCATAATGTCTCCCTCATGCCTGGTGCAAGTAATTGACACTGTGCAAGCTCCCTCATTTCGGAAAAATTCAGCGGCTTTGCATGAATAATTTTATTACATTTTTGAATCGTCCACTGTGGAAACGGCCGATCAAGTAAGGTAAAGGTTTGGCCAGGCTCAACATTTCCCTCTTCCAATACACGGAAATACCAGCCAGTTTTACCCATGTTTTGCAATAATAATGCTAAGTTTTTTACTTTAAAGCGGCGCGCCGGCTTCCAGCAAGGCTGCCTTGGCTGCGATACTTGAATAATCGCCTCACCAATTTGAAAGGTATCTCCTATGGAAATTGCTCCTTCATCCAGGCCTTCCATAACCAAATTTTCTCCCATCCCGCCAGCACCAATTTCAGAATTCCCCAGCTCTTTCTGCCAGTATGAATAATTTTCAAGCGAATAAGCAAAAACAGCTTTTTCCGGTCCGCCATGATGCTCCAAATCCCCTTGTCCATCACCTGTTAAACCTGTTTTCCCAACCCAAATTGGCTCATCGACGGGCTCTTTAAAAATGGCGCTTGTCCATTCACGACCCATTGGATTTGCAGCCTCTTTGCTGCCAATAGTTTTTGGCAACCCGACAAAAACTTTGTTAAGGGTAATTTCCACTCCTATCCTCTCCCTTGAAAAAGGTCTTGAATTATTTCTATAGTATCACACTTCACTTTTATTCGAAGAAAAAACCTTGCCCGAATCCGAGCAAGGTTAGTACTTTTATAATTTAAGCTGCTTTTTGTTCACCATGTTCAGTAAGGCTATGGCCTTCCCATTTTGTAATCACAATTGCCGCCAAGGAATTTCCGACAATGTTTACACAGGTACGTGCCATGTCCAAAATCCGGTCAATACCGGCAATGAATGCCAGTCCCTCAGCAGGAATCCCTACACTACCTAACGTAGCAAGAAGAACGACAAACGATACACCTGGAACGCCGGCAATCCCCTTGGAGGTTAGCATCAATACAAGAACCAAAGTTACTTGCTGCATGATACTCATCGGAATTCCATACATTTGTGCAATGAACATTGCCGCAATTGCTTGGTAAAGCGTGGATCCATCCAGATTAAAGGAATAACCGGTTGGAATAACAAAAGAGGTAATCGACTTTGGACAACCAATCTTCTCCATCTTCTCCATAATTTTTGGAAGGACCGTTTCTGAACTTGCTGTCGTATAGCCCAAAATGAGTTCGTCTTTTAAATATTTGATTAACTTGAAAATGTTGTATCCGGCAATTTTCGCCGTTAACCCTAAAACCACTAAAATGAAAAAGATCATCGAACCGTAAACAACCAGAACCAGTTTCCCCAGCGGGATTAACGAAGTAATACCAAATTTCGAAACCGTTACACCAATTAAAGCAAACACACCAAATGGAGCTAATTTCATAATTTGGTTTGTTACAAAGAACATCGCATCTGCGGTTCCTCTAAAGAAATTGAGAATGGGCAGACCCTTCTCCCCAATTGCCGCCACTCCAAGCCCAAACATAACGGAGAAGAAAATGATAGCAAGCATATCACCGTTTGCTAATGACTGAATAATGTTGGTGGGAACAATGTTCACCACAGTATCAATCATCGAATGTGACTCCGTTTGTTCAGCTGTACTTACATAACTGTTAATATCCGTCTTCGTTAAATGTGTGCGATCGACTCCAACCCCAGGTTGAAAGACATTCGCTGCAAGCAGTCCAACAATGATGGCAATTGTCGTAATAATTTCAAAATAAAGCAGGGTTTTGCCGCCAAGTTTCCCCAATGATTTCATATCACCAACGCCTGCAACACCAACAATAAGACTTGAAACAACAATTGGAACAACAATCATTTTAATTAAGCGAATAAATATATCACCTATTGGCTGGAGGAAACTTGCCACCTGCGGATTACCATAAAAAAACGCACCGACTGCAATACCTAGCGCCAGTCCAATGAATATCTGCCAAGCTAAACTAATTTTCTTCATTAACATTTCCCCTTTTAAAAAATATTTACATTTTTTCAATCCTTTTAGCAATAATCTTACTATTCACTATTTTACTAAAATTAATTTTAGAGAAAATCATTTCAACTACTATAAAAACGATGTTAGAAAAGTCAGAACTATCTTATCTTTGATCTTATTCAATTAAAACTTAACTTATTTTAGTTATTTTTTTAGAATAACATGTTGAACTGAAAAATAAAAGATATTTTGGCAAATTAAAAACTGCCCAGTATTATTATTGGCCAGATCACCCTGATTCTCATATAAAAAATCTTGCCAGTTATCGGGCAAGATTTTAGTTATTTATGCTTTATTGTGCATTTAGATTCGATGCCGGTATACTTGTTTCATTGATTTACCACCTGCCCTTTTTATTGATTTATTTTCTTTCATTACCTCGCTTGAAATTCCCTGTTGCTTTCGCCAAGATTAGTTGAACTGCTTTTTTGTCTTCTGCGTTTTGAATTTTTTCTAAAAATTTTTCAGCGTCTTTCCCTTTTAATGTTTTAATCGGTTTATCGAAATAATTCAGAAAGACTGTATTACTTTTAGTTATGCGATAACTAAATGGCTCATCCTCCAATCGATTTCTTTTATCGATATTGTCCATTTATTAACCTCCAGATTATCTTCTATCTACAATTTCTTTATAGAAGATGAATTTTCCTTGTTTATCCAAAAGAAAGTAAAACTAGTTGCATGAACAGAATGAATAGATTATTCTTTATATACATAGAAATTCTACATATATAGAATATTTATATAAGGAGAAAAAATAATGGAGAATGAGCTAGTTCGAGTGTTTGATAACCAGAGGAAACCTATCGGGACAGCTACCAGGGCGGAAGTACATCGGCAGGGGCTTTGGCATGAATCCTTTCATTGCTGGATCGTCAGCCGTGAGCAAGAAATCAATTATCTTTATCTTCAGCGCCGCTGTGGATTGAAAAAGGACCATCCCAACCTTTTTGATATTACTTCTGCCGGCCATTTATTAGCCGATGAAACAGCGGCGGATGGTATTAGGGAGATTAAAGAAGAATTAGGAATTGATGTTTCCTTTACCGAGCTAATGCCATTAGGGATTATCAATTATTGTGTCAACCATGAAGACTTAATTGATAATGAACTGGCGCACACATTTTTATATAAAAAAAATCTGGATTTTGATGTATTCAGCTTACAAAAAGAGGAAGTTTCAGGCATCATCAAAGTAAAATTTACAGATTTTATTGATCTTTGGTCGGGTGAAAAACACGAAATAAATATAATAGGATTTGAAATCAATAATAATGGTGAAAAGCTCTTTTTCGATAGAATGGCTGGGAAACAGGAATTTGTCCCTCATGGGATTTCTTTCTACAAAAAGATAATACAGTTGATTAAAGAAAAACTAAATGAGAGCGTTAGCTAGCCTGCCTAACGCTCGATTAGCCATCTCATTTTTCTGAACCTTGTGCCAAGGATTTTCTGTCAATCGCTTCAGGTTGTTTTTCTAGCCACCCATGTTTCACCATAATATTGTAAGAAAAAGTACCAGCCTCCATTGCATGGGTAAATACTTTATAATAGGTCAAGATTATATCGGATCTAAAGCTGGAACCTAATGATGCACCATAATAGGATAGTGCCGCATTTACTAAAAACGCTGCGTGAAACATGATCAATTTGTCCGAAAATGGACTTACAGTAGAATCGGTGATCTCAGCATCCCATTTCTCAGGTATCGGTAAATGATCTTGTCGTAATATTGTGTCAAAGCTTTCAGCATCTTTCCCTGCTAATTTAACGTTTTTCAACATAAAATGACGAACTTCCTCCTGCTGCGCTACCTGACTGAAAGCCAAACTAAGCGAACTGATAAATCCAGTTTTCGTTGAATTAAAGAAAAGGGTGCTGATTTCGGAACTATTAAGTGGTCTTTTGTCACCAATTAGATTTGAAATGATTCCTGTGGATTCAATAAACTTCGCCCCATGTGGTGTTGGAATAGAAGGGACACTTGGAAATTTTGGTTGGCTTTTAGCCAATTCCACTATTTTTTGGAACAATTCCTTAGATGTTACCGTACATTCAAAGAAATAATTTTGAATGTCTTGTCGTTCCGAGTTTGTAATAGCCAGGCTATAAGCGGTTAACCCATGTATTGTCATAATATAGGAGTAAAAAAGTAGAAATTGATCAGAAAACAGACGTGGGGCATTCACATTCACGTCACTCTCGGTAAATCCTATTGGGGCTTGGAAATTTGCACTTTTCAAGAATTCTTTGATTTTTGTGAGATGTCCTTCGGCTAACTGTAAGGCGAATTCTAGTATGGGTTTGATCTCTTTGTTTTCAACAATATTAAGAAAGTATTTGTAAACACAAATAGCCATAGTATCACCTGTGTATTGCAACCAAAGGGCGGATACTTCTGCAGCGGTTAAGGTGTTTGTCTTTTTTTTTCTAAAAATCCCCAAAGGAAATACCTCACTTTTTTTATTTGTTATTCTGAGATATTTTATTATGAAATATACAAATAAATTGGAGTTTTCCTATTGGCTTGGAGTTGCCCCCATCACAATGACTCCTTTTTATCTTTTTGAAACCATATCCCCAGCAGTTCCTGCTCTTTTACTTGTGAGATCCCTGCTTTTCTTTCTATTTCCTTCCTTGCTTTCTCCCATTGATAAACATCATAAATAGTGTCTTCTAGAGGTCGAAAGGAAAGACCTGCGTTAACAGCTTTTTCTATTTTGAAGGAAAAAGCTCCTTTCCATGGTGCTGTTTCTCCTTCCAACGGGAAGTGTTCAGGGATCCAAAGAGGCATCTCCGTCCATGGCTGTACTTTGTGCTCCAATAAAAACCTTTCATCTCCCCATACAAATTCGGCATCGCTGTTTGTAACGGCTTTACAGGTGTTTAACAGCTCTTCTATCGTTAATTCATAATTAGGGCCAGTAACATTGAAGGTACCTGCTTTTCTGTGTTCCGCCATATTAAAAACCCATGACGCTATATCTCTAACATCAATCAATTGAACAGGTCGATCTGAACGTCCTGGCACCAATACTTTTCCCCCTTGTGCTACTCGTTGAACCCAGTACGGCAGCCGATCTGTATAATCAAATGGTCCAACAAGCTGACCTGCTCTTATATGCAAAACACGGCCAGGCCAATGCTTCTCTGCTTCTGCTTCACACAATACTTTCAACGCTCCGTAATGCTCGTATGGAGAGATTTTACCTGCCTCAATATCCTTCAATTGATCTTCCGTCAGCATGGACTGTAAATGGTAGTCTTCCATAATATTGTGCGGAATCCAATCTTTATAAACTGAAATACTTGAGATAAATGTATAATGTCCGATGTTATCCCCCAGTACATCTGCGATTTTTTTTATTTGATGGGGAGCAAATCCGCATGTATCGATTAAGACATCCCATTTCCGATTTTTCAAAAGTGATACATCATGATCTCTATTGCCAATTAACTGTTCTACTTCAGGAAACGTTTCTTTACTGTTACCACGATTGAATAAGGTGATTTCATGCCCTCTTCCCAACGCTTCTTCTACGAAAGCTCTTCCTAAAAAACGTGTACCTCCTAATATGAGGACCTTCATAATATTTTTCCCCCTTTTAATCAAGTGTAAAAATGATCACTTTCATATAAATAACGATTTTCCCTCGCAAAAAGATACCAGGAGTAAATAGTACTTTAAAAAAGAGTTAGTTGCGGAGTCCATTCGTCGATAATCAATTTGGTGCGACTCCACAACGAGTTGCGATAATGGTAACATCAACGGGGATTGTAAGTGCCATTGTACAGCTTTTGGGACCAACATTTGCCGGGATGTTATACGATGTCAAAATTATCTATTAAAACTTAAAAATTTTTCTCATTGCCTTCATAGAATCTGGGCTGCAGATCCGAACAAAATAATCATTAAGTTTCGTCTTTGCATCTTCTACACTGGCAGCCACAATCTTTACATCATTACTTTTCGCCCAATTGTCCATGGTCTCAAAAGACGTGCTGCTCCAGCCATTCTTTTCTCCCAACTCATTGGTCCTAGCCTTTGTCCCAGAGACAACAATATCCATTGACCCTTGTAATTCCAGCAACGCATTATCGAACGATTTTTTCTTTTCTTTGTCCTTCATTCCGGCTTTAGCCTTTAACAGTCTTGTATCAATGCCCGGTTCATCATGGATAAGCCCGTACAGTTCTAAGGCCTCCCTTGAAACCAGCCCATCATTATATCGTTTTTCCAACGACTGCGGTGAACCCAAAACTATCCTAACTAACGGAAGAAGCTCACGAGAAATTAAAACCGACTTTTTCTTGATAAATTTTCCGTATGCCGCCACTCCGTCCGCCGGAAATTGGGCACGCCACATCCATGGGTCCAATTCCGAACCACTATACCAATGTTCTTTCGGAGTAATACTATCTAATGAAGGATAATCAGGTATCAACTTTGCCAATGGCAGCAACCCAATTTCATTAATCACTTCAATTGCTTCATCATATGTACGAATCTGGTAATTCTTCATTCATCTCAGCTCCCTAGCTCTATTCTTATATATCTACTAAATATTGTAACTAATTTTACTTATCAATAAACTATAAAAAACGCTGTTGTTCATTCAACAGCGTCTTTCTGTTTGAGATTAGGGAATGAGCTTTTGCCCGCAGTTTGAACAGAAGTTGGCAGCGGCTGTTTTGGTCCCGCAATTTGGGCAAAAGTTTGGTCTCTTTTGGTCATCTGCATTCGGCTGCGTTGGAGATGGAGTGTTTTGCGTTGGTGCAGGCTGCTTTTGGGTTTGCTGATTCATTTGATTCATCATTTGACCCGCGATATTCATCCCCATCATCATTCCCGCCATGTCAGATGCCGTTCCGCCTCCGCTCATTTTTCCGGAAGCCATCCCGTCTGTTATCGAGATTTGCTGGTATCTGCCCACATCACTCACCATTCCATGTGAAGCGTTTTTGGTAATCATTTCTTGAATTTCTTTTGGATAGCTGAAGCTCATAATGGTAAATCCAGTGATCATGATGCCACTTTTAATCATCTGCATATCTAAATCCTCTTGAATCCCTTTAGAAATGTCGAAGGAGTTAGCCTGGAGATTGAACATATCCTTTCCTTCTTTTGTAATCCATTTCATCAGGAGCTGGTCAAGAATCGAGGTGATACGAATTCTGACATCCTCGATAAAATATTGATCCTTCACACCGGCAATTTGATCAATTAAAGCAATATAATCATGGACTTTAAATTGAAATGTCCCGTTTGCCCTAATTGGCATGCCGCCTGGAAGTCCAAGTGTCGGGATATTAATCGCATTTTGAGTACCCCATTTCACCACAAATTCCTTCGTGTTCACAAACAGCACTTCTACTCGCATGCCACTATTGAAGCCAAACTTAAAACCCTTTAAAGTCGATAAGAAGGGAATGATTTGTGACTCGATATCATACTCTCCATCATCACGAAATACCCCTTCAATTTTTCCATTGTTAAAAAATACCGCATCTTGACCAGGACGAATAATCAATCGGCTCCCCTTCTTGATTTCCCGATTACTCCATTTATAAAAAATCATATCATCGCGAAATTCTTGCCATTCTACGACATTTGCAAATTGGTTTCTAAAAAAAGACATCCACCATCTGCTCCCTTCTTTTTTAAATTTGAGAATGGTCTAGCTCAAGCACCGTAGCCGCGAAACGCCGCTGACCAGGGCGCTTGCGCTTTTCTTTGTTAAAACTTGCCGCTGCTGCCGCTATGTGAGTGGCCGCCGCTTGAGATGCCGCCTCCGCCTCCGCTTTTCGAGTTGTCTGACGGTTTCCTTTCCCTCGTCACGGTTTGCCTTACGAAGTTATCATACTTGCTTATGATTCTTGATTGATTGCCATCCATATAGGTTTGCTCATTTACTGTAATCCTGCCGCCGGAGCGGTAGGCCATAAACATAACAGCGACACCGCCTACAATGATGGAGGCAATGAGTTGGAACCACCATGTAAATAAAATATTTTCCGGATTCACACCCGGCTCATAGCCCATATACTTATGCGATGTAGTGATGAAGTCTGAAAATGCTTGATAATAGTTACCTTCAGACAAGTCTGGAGTAATTTTCTCACGTATCTGATCAAGCCGTCCATCATCCAAATACTGCTCCGCTTTTTTAAAACCTGCCAGATACACGTCTCGTTTATCCAAATCAATCGCTAAAATGGCTGTATTTCCAAACGCCTGATCATAGCCGGGGCCATGTTCATCATAGAAGTCCTCGACATATTGAATGAGTTTCTTTCCTTCCGTCCCATTTACCGTAATGATAATAAAAGCGGTGTTTCTTTCTTTCCCCAGTTTACTAGATATAGATTGAAGTTCTGCCTCTTCTTTTCCGGTCAGCAGCCCGGCAAAATCATAAATGTACTGTTCAGAATCAAACGATTCAGCATTAACTCGTGCCCCTACTGGCAGCAGCAAAATAAAGGAAAGTAAAAAGACGAGAAGGCTTCGTTTTTGTCCTAAAATTCCACTCACCAAAAGCCGCCTCCCATCATATAAGAGATACATTTTAAAGCAAAAAAAGTTCCAGCCGTAATGCCGCTGAACCACGCTGCCACCTTCCCAGTACTGATTGGCGGTTTGCCGACGACTTTCCCCGTCTGCCCATTCATCGCAAACGTATGCTCCGAATGGTTATAATCATAGCTGACCATCCATACAGGCAGTAAAACATAGTTACTTTTCACTGATTTGGTATCGACCTGCTTTTCCTTCATATTTACGGAATGATAACCTGATAGTGTGGAATGAATATAGGAATCAATATAGTCACTGATTTTGTCTTTCGCCCTTGGCAGCAATTCTTCGTCTGTATAATTGTATTTCTCCGCAAGATAACCTGCCAAATAGGGAGTTTTAAACTCTTTTAACTGATCGTATGGGTAGGGTTCTAATTTATCCATTAATTCATCGTTCATTTTCTCTGATGCATCAACCGGAATCTTGACATAATCTAGGTTAATATCGCGATAGACATCAAAATACTTTGTTTCTGTATAAGTATAATCGCCCTGATCATAGGTCCTGACTTTTGTACATGTGGCATTCACTTGCACCTTACTATTTAAATCAAATAACCAAAATGGTACATACATGCCTGTAATACTTTTAATCCGGTCCGCCGTCATAAACCCTTTCGGGGTAAGGAGCCCCTTCCTGCACCATTTTTGAAACGCCTTCACTGCCTCTTCCTTACTAATGGTAAAAGGAATCACCTTCCCCGGTGCAAGCTGACCTGATAATCGATCGGCGATGACGACGCCCGCTCCGCAGAACCCACAGTTTGTTGCCGCTGTTTCTGCTGCTGTCATGAGAACGGCTCCACAATTTTCACAATGGTACTCATTCGCTTCATCTTCTGAAAAACTTGCTGTCCGCAACTCCTCAGGATAGTTTTCGATATTTTCGTGTCTGCCGCAGCTTTGGCACGATAATTCACCTGAATCCGGATCAAAGCTCATATCGCTTCCACAACTGGGACATTTATAATGAAGAATCATTCCTTCTTCACCCCTTTGATATTAAGAAAATGTAATGGCCGCCGGCCAAAAGCAGCAGCATTCTGGGTCTGCAGCTTTCGGTAGCTGATTACCCTTTATGTTTCATTCTTTCTTTTAAGGCGGCAAGTTCATTCTCAACACCGTCGCTCTTTTCATCGTATTTGGCTGTTAAATCGGCGATGTCATCTTTCGGAGCTGCATTTAGTTCCGCCATTGCATTTCCCTCGTCCAGTGCACGATTGACCTTGTCTTCCATTCGCTCAAATGCGGAAAGCGATTGGCCTGAATCCGCTGTCGATGCTCCAAGCTTATTCATTCGTTCCTTCGTCTTCGCCACGGACCATTTCGCTTTTAACATATTTTTGCGCGCGTCCAATTCACCAATATCGGCGGCAAGTTTATCGTGCATCTGTTTCATTTGCAGAGTGTTGGCAGCAGCTAATTGAGAAGCTGTTTGTAGCTCCGTTAATTTTGCTGAGAGTGCTGCTTTCTTTTCCAAGAACTTTCGTGCATCTCCTTCATTTCCTGCTTCTAGCGCCTTGATTGCATAACGTTCCATTTTCGCCATATCTTCCTGGCACTCGGTTACGACCCTTTTTGCACGCTGCTCTTCTGCCATGACGGAAGCCGTTTCCGATTTTACCTTTCCTAAATCCTTGCTAAGGTTTCGTAAATACTGATCAATCATCTTCTCTGGGTCTTCTGCCTTATCCAATAACGCGTTAATATTGCTCGCCATAATATCTTTAAACCTTGAAATAATACTCATCTAGATCATTCCTCCCCCTTTTGAAAAAACAAATCATTACATTATACTGGTCCATGTAAAAAAAAGTTTCATTATTTTGCCAGGAGTAGGATATTCGGCTTAAGAAACGAAAAAGGAGAAAAGAATCATCAATCGACGATTTCCCTTCTCCATTTTTGTTCACTACCCTTACCTCTATTTGACATTTCAACCACCAACATTTTATTTTTTAAATAGTCAATTAAAAGGCGGCAATGTGATGGAATGGATTAAGTTATTCTGCAGCGTTTGAAAGGTCTCCTTCCCAAAAAAGGCATTGGCTTTGTGTTCGATTTCGGATAGAATGGCGGCATTATCACGGAGTGTTTCACGAATACGCTCGACAATCAGCAAGGCGTTTGCACCACTGATTTGTTTGGCAACCCGCTCAAGGAGTACCTGTGTGTCCACAGAAAATCTCCGGGCAAAGCTCCTGCATCTGACGATATTATTGTGCAGAAACTCTGAATTTTCATGGGCAAAATTACGGCGGATACAGCCTCTCATCCCAGCATATCCATATGAAACCTCCGATGCAGCGCGGTAAAGCAGAATCATCCCGTCCGCACGGCTTGAGTCAGGATGCAGCCTTAGTTCTGTAATGAGGGAGACCAACTGTTTCACCACAAATGTGCCCTTTTCCGTGGCATTCCACCATTCCATTAAGCGCTGCTCTTGTTCATTCATGTTGTGAGACATACCCGAGAACCCTCCCTTCTTTTGTAATATAAGCGTATTAGTTTCGGCTTTGAGAATTGTCCAGCTCCAGCGCCCTAGCGGCTAGTGTCCTTCGCTCTCCGCCCTACGATAAGTCAACATCGGATCGCTCCGCTCTCCGTGTTTCCTTTATCTCAGTTGGAGCGCTCTAGGCCATACGCCGCTGACCAGGGCGCTTGCGCTTTTCTTACTAAAGGCGAGGAATGGATTGAATATTTTGGACCCGCTTTAGAATCGCATCCCATTCTACTCCCAAAAGTGCCTTCCCGTACCCGATCGCCTCGTTAATATTTTCAGCAATTTGCCGGTTGAGATATTGACTTTGCTCGATTAAATAATAGGTTTCTGCTGTTGCCTCTTTCGCTACAAGATCGAAATTGGGCCCTAATTGTTTTTCGCTGATTCTTAGTGTATCAAGGTCAAGAACAAGCATTTCTTTAGCGAGAGCGAGCACTTCACCATTTCGAAGCCGCTGAATTGTCCCCCTTACCGCATCAAAACCATAGCCGACATCTGCCACTGATGCATGATAGGGATTTAGCCCCGGTGCATTCCGCAGTGAAGGAATCATGCGAAAACCAGTCGTTATTGAGCAAACGACTTCCTTTGCCGCCATCCCTTTGTCTAAGGCGGAATCGATGGCACCAAGATAACGATTCCACTGATTGGAGCCCATTTGCATAAAATCCCACCCTTAACTTCTTATTCCAAATGCCTTCATAATTACTATATTCAATAGGAATTTGTCCTAATGATCGGAAGAACATTCTAAATCAGGAATACCAAACTATTGGAACCGGGGGTGTTTCACAAAAAAATGTGTACCACTAAAAAGGGAGAGACCCATAAAAATACTCATTTTTTTATTGACATTCATTGTCATTTGTTTTAAAGTAACAAAGTCAGATTGAATAATAAAAAACCATTTGTTTGTGGACTTTTCTAGAGAATTCTCTATTTTCGCCACACAGCTTATTACTATAGCTGTGTGGCTTTTTTGCGTTAAAAAGGAGCTACGGCTCGATAGAATGAAAGGGGTAGAAGAAATGAAAACATGGCAATATGCACTTCTTGTTTTTTTAGGGGGATGCTGTTACGGCGCATTATCCACATTTGTAAAACTAGCTTATTCAGCTGGTTTTACCGTTGCAGAGGTCACTGGGAGTCAATACCTAATGGGGGCTTTACTAATTTGGATTTTGGCTCTTTTTTCAAAAAAGAAAAAACTTACACTTGCTAAAATAGGTACACTGCTATTATCGGGAATTCCACTGGGTCTTACGGGTGTCTTTTATTATCAATCATTGCAAACACTTCACGCATCCCTAGCAATTATATTCTTATTTCAATTTGTTTGGATTGGCAGCTTATTTGAATGGATTTTTTATAAAAAGCCGCCGACAATTGGGAAGGTTGTTTCGATTGGTATTCTTGTCATTGGGTCGATTCTTGCAGCTGGTGTAATCACTGAAGGCGGCGGGGAAATTACATGGCAGGGGACCGTTTGGGGACTACTGTCGGCTTTGACATATACCTCTTTTATCTTTCTGAGCAGTACGGTGGAAAAGGATACACCACCTGTGCAAAAGAGTGCTCTTTTTGCCACTGGCGGTTTGATTACTGTACTGATTCTCGTTCAGCCAACGGAGTTATTGGATTTACCTGTTTTCATCGGAGTAGCGCCATACGGTCTGTACCTTGGCTTACTAGGAGTTGCTCTGCCGCCGCTTTTACTTTCAATCGGAATGCCGCATATCGGTCCGGGACTTGGAACCATCTTAACAGCTTCCGAACTTCCGATTGCAGTCATACTATCATCACTAGTTTTAGCAGAACAGGTTAGCATCTCACAATGGATCGGGGTTGTTTTAATTTTAGGCGGAATTGTTGCCGGTAATGTGAAGATATCTAAAGCTAAAATGAAGGCTGTTTCTTTGGAAGGGGAATCGGTATCTTAAGAGTAGCCGGGGCTGGACGGGCAGAACGACTGAAGGACTTTTCACTCTAGCTTTCTCATTAAAAAGTCCTTCATTCATCTTATGAAGGACTTTTCTCTCTAGCCTTCTAATAAAAATGTCCCTCATTCATCTTATGAAGGACTTTTCTCTCTAGCTTTCACTCGAATATGTCCTTCATTCGCCTTATAAATGTCCCCTGCCAATTCCTGCGTTCTTCCGAATTTCCCCTCTTCTTCTTTTTCTCAAACCCACTAAGCGTTACTTTTTCTTGCTGATAGGCCGATCAGACTCTTTCCTTTCCAATAGGCCGCTCCCATTGCAGCCAAAAGCAGGATACCTGTTACAACAAACACGATTTGCACAGGGAAAATGCCGCCAATGAAACCGCCAATCATCGGGCCCATCATCCCGCCGATCTGGTTGGCGGTTTGACTTAATCCAAATGCCCGGCCGCGGAAGTCCTCCGCTGTTGATTTCACAACAAGACCATTTAATGCAGGATACACCGCACAGAAAAAGACACCAAATACAAATCGGATCATCGAAAAGCCAATTATTTCGCTGAATAGAATTTGTGCCAGCGTGCCAATCCCGCCGCCAAGTAAACCTATCACGAGTACGCGATGAAATCCTACTTTATCAGCCCACCTTCCCCAGACAGGTGCAAATAAAGCACTGGCAATCCCAGGAAGGGAAAACACGATACCCGCCAGCAGTGAAGCCTTGTCCACTGAACCGCCCAATTTTACAATATACAAAGGAAGTACCGGCTCAATCGTCATAATAGACCCCGCGGTAATGATGGTTAAGAAAAGCACCAGCATCAATGGCCGATTGCTCCAGGCTTCTTTTATATCATTTTTGACAGAACCTCGCTTTTTGCTTGGCGTAAAATTCTCCTCGGTCACCCAAAGGATGACGAGAATCGTCGAAATCAAAGTGAAGATCCCAGCACTGCCAAAGGCCCAGCGATTGCCGACCAAATGGGCAATCCCCCCTCCTAGAAGAGGTCCGACAATCCCGCCTGAAGCGGATGCGGTTGAAATCATTGACAACGCGTAGCCTACTTTTTTGCCCGGTGTATTCGTCCCAATTAAGGCAATCGCTCCAGGAATAAATCCAGTTAATAGTCCTTGGGAAATTCGCAAGGCCAATAACTGATAAGGATTGGTTACAAAAGCGGTTAGAGTGTAGATGATAAATAGACAAAAGCCGGCCCGGATAATCATCGGTTTTCGTCCATATTTATCAGCTACACTCCCCCAGAATGGTGAAGCGATGGCTCCAGCAAAGAAAGCAGCGCTGAATAACAATCCTGCCCACATCTCAACATGTTCGGTGACACCAATTTGCGGAAGAAAAATGGGCAAAAACGGAATCACCATTGAAAAGCTTGCTGATGTAAAAAAGACTCCAATCCACAGCACCCATAAATTTCGTTTCCAGCCTTCCATGTTAATCCCTCACCTGCGTATATCCTATATAATTTCCCCCTAACTTTAACACAAATGTGGAAAAAAGGAACGTTTAGTGTCCCGAAATACATGCCCATATGATTTTTTGTAAAAATATCTTATAAGAACAATTTAATTACGCAGCAAATCCAATTGGACACGACCTTGATTGCTCTGGCACCGACCTTCTTGATGAAAAAAGCCTTTATTGTTGAAAAATCAAGTACAGCTCCTAACATTCAGCCATGGACTTTTATCTTAATTGGAAATAAAGTAAAAAATTATCTATTTTTTGTAAGAAACTTCTATATAATAGATTTAGATAGGAGCACTACAGTCTATCTAGTGCTCCATTTTTATTCGATAAAAAGAGGGAGGCGGAACATTCAATGTCTAATGATAATGAGGTTTTGTTAGATAAAGGAAAACAAAAGGATCCAAAAATGAAAGTAGCAAGGAAAGAAGGAGAACCTACTCCAGCTTTCATAGGTGCTTCTTGGGCTGCGCTATTAGTAGGTGTTGCGGCATATCTCATAGGTTTGTTTAACGCATCTATGCAATTGAACGAAAAAGGGTATTACTTTGCAGTTTTAATATTTGGACTCTATGCAGCGGTATCTTTACAAAAAGCAGTAAGAGATAAGGATGAGGGAATACCTGTTACTAATATTTATTATGGGATTAGTTGGTTTGCACTTATTGTATCTATTTCATTAATGGGTATCGGTTTATTCAATGCAGGAAGTATTGATTTAAGCGAAAAAGGATTTTATGGTATGGCTTTTGTTCTTAGTTTATTTGCAGCCATAACGGTCCAAAAGAATATTAGAGATACACAAAGGGCTAGAGAAAGAGATTGATTTATTTTCTCTGGATTTGACTGGAGGCTAATTCAAATCTAGGGTGTACGACGTTCTAACTCGATTACCGTTATAATAAGATCAAATATTACAATCGGGTGAATATGTGGAATTAGAAAATTGAAACGACAGAAATCTGTCGTTTTTTTAGATATCAATATAGCAAATCCGATTACTAATTTATGCTCATGACTGTTCATTTACCGTATGAGAGCTCGTTGTCCCTTATTGGTCAAGGTAACTCCTTTTCATTTACCGTTCAAGTGCCCTTTTTCCCTCTTCGGTCAATGTAACTCCTTTTCATTAACCGTTCGAGTGCTCTTTGTCCCCTTTCGGTTAATGTAACCCCTTTTCATTTACCACAAGGCCACAATTTTTTCTTTTTCGGTCAATGTAACCTCTTTTCATTTACCACAAGGCCACTATTTTTTCCTTTTCGGTTAATGTAACCCGCTCGAGCGAAAATCTTTTAGATAAAAATTGGACATTTATGAACAACCTGGTAAAAATAAGGATATAAGGAACCTGTTCGAATCAAGCATAAATTGACAGGATTTTTGTTCAGATTGCTAGTAGGCTAGAATCAGGGAGTGAGCGATATGGGATGGGTCGAATCGTTGCAAAGGGCAATCGACTATATGGAAGAGCATTTATTAGAGACAATTTCTATGAAAAAAATTGCGAATCAAGCCAATGTCTCGGTATTTCATTTTCAACGTACTTTTGCAATTTTAACAGATATTACGGTTGGTGAGTATATTCGCCGCAGACGATTAACTCTCGCTGCGCAAGAACTCTCACATACTAACAGTAAAATTATAGACATCGCCCTGAAATATGGCTATGACACTCCTGAAGCTTTTACCAAAGCATTTCGGAGGCAACACGGGATTACACCTAGCCAAGCAAGAAATTACCGTGGAATGCTGAAATCGTATAACCGCCTGATGATTCAGGTGAGTCTGAAGGGAGCAGATCCGATGAATTACAAAATTGTCGAAAGAGAAGGTTTCCAAGTTGTTGGCGTCAAGAGAGAGTTTTCATGTGTAAATGGGGAGAATCTAATTGGCATCCCAAAAATGTGGGATGATGCTAATACCGAAGGGACCAGCGATTTACTAATCCAGTTAAATAACGGGGAAATCAAAGGACTTCTGGGCGTATGCGTCGAAAATACAGATCAACAATCACCATTAATCGATTACTGGATTGCTGCTGAATCCGTTGGGGACGTTCCTGAAGGTTTTTTGACGCTTGAAATCCCGCCATCGAAGTGGGTTGTTTTCGAGGTTCACGGTGCGATGCCCGATGCTATCCAGAAGGTATGGAAGCAAATCTATTCAGAATGGTTTCCTTCCAATCACTATAAGCCTGCCGGTACTCCCGAATTAGAAGTCTATTTTGAGGGAGATCCGTGGAGCACTGATTACTATTCCGAAATTTGGATTCCATTAATGGAAGAACTGAAGTAACTATAAGTTTTTTGCCTTTGGCCTCATGAACCGCTCATGAGGCCTGCCAGTTTGATTATTCAACGCCTTCATCCAAAAGCCAAACTCAGACTTAAGAACCTTTGACCTTCACCACTTTATGAATCGCCGGATACAAAACATAGCCAATCCATACCCCCAGCAAATTTAAGATCAAATCATCAATATCCATACTGCCCCGCTTTGTCAGGTGTTGAGTCGTTTCAATTAGAAGAATAATCAAGCCAGGTATAAAAAACAGCTTAGGTCTCGATGGGTTTTTGGATAATAAAAGGGTAACGACACCAAACGGGACGAAAAGCAAAACATTAGCCGTGATATTATAAAAAGCAACGAAAAATTTCCCATTCCCTGACAGAAAACCTGCAATTGTTTTAAATGGAATAAGATTAATTTGACCATAATCCTGATTTGACGGACGGAAAAATAGTAATACCAAAAGGCCGAAACTATACACGATTACAATGCTAATAATGATAGTTTTTGAGATAGGGATGGTTTCTTTACGCGCAAAGTAAACCACAAAAAACACAAGTATTGTTACACACAACCAAACGACGGCCAGAACAATAGGATGTAGATAAGATAATAGCCGTAACCAGATGGGGAATAGAGCCATAAATATAAGTTGGGATAATCCAATCGATAACCAAAGTGATTTGTTTTTCATCGTAACAATCAGCGCCACTCCTTTTATGGAAAAAAACTACAGTCCACTTCTTGATTATACACAAGGCGAACAATGGCTGTCATCATTCGCCTAACTCCCAATATAAAAAGAACCCTGGACTTTTCCGTCTCAGAGTTCTCTTCAATATAAACCTATATGGTTTTTTAAGGAGTTACTTTCGCCCAACCAATCCCCAATATACAACTAAACTAAAAGCTGAGATTATGGATAAAATTAATAATATATTGCTATACATGGATGCATTTGCAATGTGGATATATCCCAACAAATTAGTTTTCATAGAAGCTGAATCCATCATCGCAGCTGTATAGGCAATACCAATTGAAGCGGCTACATTCAGAACGAGATTATAAAAGCCTACCGCTGTGCCGGATTTTTCCTTGGCAATTGTACTTACACATGAATCAATCATCGGTGCGTACATGAGTGCAAATGAACTAGAGAATAGTATCATTGAAAAAACAAACACGACCACTGAACTTTGGATAAACAATCCACCTAATAATACACTGACAGTAATGCCAGCCATTGCTATAATAATCGATTGCTTACTTCCGAGAAATTGAGCAATTTTTCCAGAGAGTGCACCAACTGTGGCAGATAAAACATACGCTGGAATCAATAATAAAGAAATCGTATCAAGTTTCAAACCATAAATGTTTTCAAGCAAAAATGGAAATAGAAATATATACGCTAATTGAACCGAGTAAATTACAAACGCTACAGCAAGCAGTGAAACAAACCGTTTATTTTTGAAGAATGAAATATCAATGAATGCCTTGGCGTTCTTGCTAATATAAGCAAGAAATATAAAAATCGCCAAAATAAACACCAGTAAATAAATCCAATTGAAGTTTGAAATATATAACATTAGAAACGCAGCAATAACACCTACAAGGAACAAGCCAATAACATCAACAAAGCCAGCCTTCCCTGTTTCCTTTGGAAGATATTTCAAGATAAAAGGAAGAAGCACGATGGTGATAAGAGCAACTAAAAATAGGCTTGTCCAATGTAAATATGTTGATACATAACCACCTGTCAATGAACCAATAACAAGCGATAGGGCGTAGCTGCTCGTACTAAATCCCAAAAACTTCTTTTGTTCATTTTGAGGTAAATGTTTCGTAACAAAAATTACGTATAACGTTTCTGCTGAAGCCAACCCGGCTGTTTGAATGATACGTGAGATAACTACAAGCACAAATGAATGTTGAAGCACATAGCCCATTAATGAACCCACACAAATTAGAATAATTCCCACACTTAATAATCTTCTAATACTAATGGAGTCAGCTAAAGCAGCATACACGACGGCTCCAATGCCGATAACAAGACCAGCCAATGTTGCTTGCCAGCTGACTGTTGTTGCAGAAATTCCAAAGTCTTTGGCCATATCTACAGAAATAATTTTAAATGAATTATCAATTACCAAGCACAAAACAAACAATAATAATAGAACTGGCACAGCTTTTTTTATCGTAACGTCTTGCGCTTCGGATTTATTCATACTAAAGGTAGTCATGTACTACAATTCATCTCCCTCTTGCCCAAGTTGCTAAAATCCTTAAGAAATAATGTGAACTTCTTAAGCAAGCTCCAAGGCAATTTCCATCATATTCGTAAACGCTGTTTGTCTTTCTTCCGTTGTTGTTTGCTCATGTCTAAATATATGGTCACTAACGGTTAAAATGGTCAATGCATTCACTCCCGCGTGAGCTGCATTCATATACAGTCCTGCTGTTTCCATCTCCGCACACAAAATGCCCATCTTACTCCATCTTTCTAAAGCTGTTTGGTCCGCATTATAAAAGAAATCACTGGAAAGGACATTTCCTACATGAACAGGAAGACCTTTTTCGTCTGCTACTTTCTTTGCTTTCTCTAAGAGTGCAAACGAAGCTATATTTGAATATTGCCCCGGAAGATTGTATTGCTGGACATAGTTAGAGTCAGTTGATGCCCCCATTGCAATGACAATATCATACAAGTTCAATTGGTCTTGGATCGCTCCACATGAACCAATCCGAATTAAATTTTTCACTCCAAAAATATGGATGAGCTCCCATGAATAAAGGCTCATACTAGGTGTGCCCATACCCGTTCCCATAACAGAAATTCTTTTTCCTTTAAATGTTCCAGTATATCCATACATATTACGTACGTCATTAAACTGGACGACATCCTCCAAATAGGTATCGGCGATAAATTTTGCCCGTAATGGATCCCCTGGTAAAAGAATCGTTTCCGCTATTTCTACACCATTTGGTTTAATATGAGGCGTTTCTCTTAATTCATTTGTACTCATGTTCGTTCTCTCCTTTTGATTAAATGAAATAAACTACATTAACTCTTGTTTCCGCTTCCAATTACTACAAGGATTCCCCTTTTTAAACAACGTTGTATAGTTGTATAAAAAGTTGTATATAAATTACACAACCAAAGAATAGCATACAATTGTTCTGTTAGCAATAACTATTTTATTGTTAGGTTTTCCGTATTTACACACAAAAAAACAGTATATTTCAGAAAGAAATATACTGTTTGGCTATTTGGAAAAATTCCTATTTTGCTGCATTAATTCTGATTTGACTGAACTCTTTTGGAATATAGTATTTATTATAGACAACCGGATATTGGTCACTTATATAAACACTTTCGAGGATTAAATCACATTCCTCACCTTTAAAGAGTTGATATTTTTGTAACATTTTATTCACGGCAACGGATCGTTTGATTTCAATAGTTGAAGAATTGGCAAGTTCATATACCTTCTCTTCAAGCATCGCTAATAATTGCATGTCATTCTGCAGATCCAAATTTAGTTCAGTCACGGTTTCGACTGCCATCATTGTAAGGCTATAGGCTACTACTTTTTCCCCACTTTTATACCAGCGTTCGAAAGCAACTACGGCAGCCATCTTTTTCTGTAATACTTCCTCTGCATAGTCGCTGACTAAATCAATTCTGAAATTCAGTTCCACTTCATCGATTATTTCTGAATGACATTTGTAAAGCGGATTCCCCACTTTCTCGAGGCCAACTGTTCGATGGTTTTGATGGGATTTCGTAATAAAGTTCCCTTTCCCATGGACATTCCTGACCAAGCCATCATCTTGCAAAAGAGCCAAAGCCTGTCTCAACGTCATTCTGCTTACACCCAATCTTTTAGCAAGTTCAGGTTCCGTCGGCAGCCTGCTGTCAGGAGGAAAGGTCCCCTCCATAATTAGTTTATATAGCTTATCGTAGACCATTATGTATAATGGCTTTTTTGATTTATTCAAATCCTCATGATTGAAATTCATGCTTCCTCACACCTATTTTGGTTTTATCATAAATGATTATCACCATTATACCGTATTCATCCGTGGATTGTTTTCAGGGTCTATGATTTTTATATTATTTATATTGGGACATTATTTCTAATAATTAACGAAAGAGTAATATCTAATTCATATTTTATTAATAATATGAAGTTATAGTATTTAGTAGCGGGGATAGCATGCGTGGCTATCATGGTATTTGGCGAAGGCGGAGCCGGTACTCAGTCCTTTGATTTAAAGGGACTTGGAAATAAGCTTCTTTTTACCTTTCGTTTAAATGATAACTCATAATAATAAGCTCTCCTTTTGTCCCCATCCTTCTTCCACCCTTCCTTAATGTATCCACATTTGTTATTTTTTCCGTATCACAGGCAGAATTAAATAGTATTGTAGAAATGTAAGTTAACATTTTAGCATGATTTTGGTAAAATCATCTAAAAGTGAGGGGGATTCTCAATGATTACATTTCCGCATTTAAGAGATGGAGCACAAATTGGTGTAACGGCACCGTCTTCGGGCGTAGAAGATGAATTACATGAATTGGTCAAGCTTGCACGCAGACGATTGGAACAAGATGGTTTTCGAATTACCTGCGGCGATACTGTTTGGACACAAAATAAGGCTAAGTCCGCTTCTAAGGTAATACGAGCAGCCGAATTTAATGAGATGATGGCTGACCCTGAAATCGACATCATCATGCCCCCTTGGGGTGGTGAATTATTAGTAGAAATTCTCGAACATATTGACTTTGAAAATATTAAAAATAAATGGGTGTTAGGATACTCTGATACTAGCAGCTTGCTTCTTGCAATAACATTGAAGACAGGAACCGCAACCGCTCACGGAACTAATTTAATTGATTTACGCGGGGAATATTCCGATGCAACGACGGCCATGTGGAAATCTGTTTTATCGACAAAGACGGGAGAATCAGTACTTCAGAGGTCCTCAGATTACTATCAAAAAAAGTGGCAGCATGACAATCCCTCTCCATGTGTTTTTCATTTAACTGAAAAGACTATGTGGAAAACTATTTCAAATCAAAATGTGAAATTCCACGGCCGTTTACTTGGCGGCTGTATCGATATCATTAGACATTTAATCGGTACACCATTCGGTGATATCCAGAGCTTTAGAAAAAAACATATTAACGATGATCCTGTTATTTGGTATTTGGAGAATTGTGAATTGAATACGACTGACCTTCGAAGATCATTGGTGCAAATGAAATTAGCCGGCTGGTTTGAGCGTTGTTCAGGCCTAATGTTTGGCCGAAGTCCAGCGAATACTCCCGTCGAAAACTATACAGTTAACGATGTATATCAAGACCTTGCCGATGAACTCGATATACCGATTATCTATGATATTGATTGCGGCCATGTTCCACCGCAAATTACCTTTATTAATGGTGCATATGCAGAGGTTATGGTTACAGATGGGAAAGGAACCGTTTTACAATATTTTCGTCCGTAATGGATCGAGCATGGTCTACACATTCACATTATTTTAGATTTTCTATCATATCCTAAGGACATACATTAATGAGGAGGACCATGATGTTTTTATCCTATCCCATTCTTGCTGCGCTTTTAGGAATGTTGATTGCCCAATTCGTAAAAATCCCTATCCACTTTATTGTCGCCGGAGAATTAAAATGGAGTCTGATGTTTAGTACAGGTGGTATGCCTAGTTCTCATACAGCAACAATCATTTCGTTGACTACGGCCATTGGGTTAACATCCGGACTTCAATCAAATGAATTTGCCATTTGCGTAATCGTATCATTAATTGTTATGCATGATGCCACTGGGGTTCGAAGACATGCAGGCTACCATGCGGAAGTGTTAAATACATTATTAGCCGATTTTAACCGTCTTATCGAAACCTTAAAGGACCCAAATTTAAAGAAGACAGAATCCAGAGAAAAGCTAAAAGAACTATTAGGTCATCAACCAGCAGAGGTTTTCTTCGGAGTGATTACGGGAATCATTGTTGGTGTGCTTACTTACCAAGTTTATCCTTTTTAATGCTATTCCATCTCTCGTTGGAGGCTGTACGATGTATTAAAACGACAAAAGCAGTGAGATTTCCTTTGAAATCCACTGCTTCTTTGCATTCTTAGTTAAAACCCTGCCGTCATAGTGTCCGGATGGGAGCCAGCACGGCTATCCTGATTTAAAGCATTGATTTTTTCCATATCTTCTGCGGTTAATTCAAAATTAAACACATCAGCATTTTCAATAATTCGATGTTCTTTGATCGACTTCGGAATGGTTACAACGCCATTTTGAAGATCCCAGCGTAAAATCACTTGCGCTACGGATTTATTATATTTATGTGCAATATCTACAAGAACTGGT
This sequence comes from Bacillus sp. S3, assembly GCF_005154805.1. Taxonomy (GTDB): domain Bacteria; phylum Bacillota; class Bacilli; order Bacillales; family Cytobacillaceae; genus Neobacillus. The sequence goes on along the minus strand of NZ_CP039727.1, from coordinate 1,038,201 downwards.
TCTTCCAAAAGCTGGCCTTGTTTTAATGGTGACCATGCCTCCAGTTGAATTCCTTCTTTTACACAAAATGCTTGAAGCTCTTTTTGGGTTAAATGCGGGTGGTACTCCACCTGGTTAACCATCGGCTTAATTTCTGCAGAACTGATTAAATCTTCTAAATGATGAATTTGGAAGTTACTTACACCAATTGCGCGTACACGCCCATCTTTATAAAGCTTTTCTAAAGCCTTCCAAGTATCTTTATATTTATCTTTACCCGGCCAGTGGATTAAGTAAAGATCCAAGTAATCAAGGCCAAGCTTATTCAAACTCGTTTCGAAAGCCTGTAATGTTGTTTCATAGCCTTGATCCGCATTCCAAACCTTTGAGGTAATAAACAGTTCTTCACGAGCGACGCCGGATTCACGAATCGCTTGCCCGACCCCCTCTTCATTGCCATAAATAGCAGCAGTGTCGATGCTGATGTAGCCGTTTCGAACAGCGGCTTTTACGGACTCAACAACCTCTTCTCCTTCTTTCACTTTAAAAACGCCTAATCCCAACCAGGGCATTTTCACACCATTATGTAACGTCGTTGTGTCTTTTAAACTTGTTGGCATCTCTTTCCCTCCTAAATATGTATATAAACATTTTACCATACAGCTGGAATTCTTTTCATTTTTCACGCACAAGCTGATTGAAAAATAAGATCCTGCCGAGCAGCCTACATGTAAGGATGACCCTTATTCAGATCCCTTATGCCAATGATCCGGTATGCGCAATGAAGCTGGTAATTTCGTATTTTGATCACCCTTAGCAGAGTTAATTTGTGCTTGAGTGAGAAAAAGACTTCCAGTAAGATTAGCCCCGCTCAAATCTGCGTCCCTTAAGTCGGCACCGATGAGGTCAGCCACTCTCATGTCTGCATTTCTCAGATCCGCAGCGATAAGCAGGGCGCCTCTCAGGTTAGCTCCCCTAAGATCTGCCCCTTTTAACTTTGCCCCTAACAGATCGATTCCCCTGCCTATCTTTTTATTTTTCCTAGGCGGAACTTTGGCACGAACGAATTCACTTGTGCGTAAAAGTAACTCATTAACCATCACTCTATGTGAAGGTACATCCAATTCCAAAATTGAGTTCGCGCTTAAATGTGTGAGATTTTCCGTTTCTTGCAATGCCGTCTCTAAATCTCGGGAAATAGGCTGTGTTTCTTTTAAGCTACTTGCCTCATTTAAGTAGTAAAGCATTTCATGAAGCTGCTGCATAATCGGAAATACGTCAAACATTTCCTTTGCGTGTGTGGGGTGATTCCGCCAATCATTCCCGTTATAGGTAACTTGAGACACCTTTTGCCCCGCCCCAAAGCATTCATAGACAGAACAGCCGCGAAACCCCTTATTTCTGAGCTGGTTATGAATCCCGCAACGAAAATCATGTTGCAATTTCGAACAAGGTGTCCCTCCTTCTTTATCAATCGGGAAATCAGCCGATTTTGCATAAGGCAATGCAACACAGCACAATCCAAAGCAATTTTCACAGTCCGCACTATATTTTTTAAAAGTATTATTGTTATTTGTTGATGGATGAGCCATCCTGACACCTTCTTTATAGAACAATCATTGAAATTCATTATACCTTGTTTTCTTGTTTAAGAGGAACAACCGCCGCCGCAGCTGGAGCAACTTGAGCAGCTGGAGCCGCCACTATCTCCGCCGCCTCCATCACCAGAATGATGATCGGAAGAAGCCGAGCCACAAAATACAGCAGCAGCACAGCCGCTTGAATATTGAACGGGATTGGCAAAGGCATATGCTTTCGCGTAGCTCCAATACTCATCAAAATAAAAATATGAATAATACACCATCACCGCCGACAGTGCGGTCATTTCGCCGAAACTTCGCTGCTTCGTAAATTTCCCCTTTTTGTCCTCTTGATACATTTCTTCTGCACTATTTAATTGCTGTTTCATATTGGCCACTAAATATTCAATCGTTTCCTTGTTATCTTCATTAATCATAAAATATTTATCTATTAAAAATTCATCTGTATCATGTTTAAACTCTTTTAATAATTGAAAGTCAAGAGGATGTTTGAAAAAGTTTCCCCATGTTTTCCAGCTATACTGCGTCACTTGAAACAACTGAGAAAATACCCAGTCAAAAAAAGCGCGGTCCTGTGGTGCCGGCTTAGGACTTGTGTTTGGTGTATGATGCAGCATTTTACCCAAAAATTTTTCTGAAAACACTTGATATTTTTGCGTAAATAGAAGCATATCATGCCAGATTTCATCCACCTCTTCACTAAACATCGGCGTTGTCTTTAAGATATTGGCCAATAGGAAATAGCGCTTTAGCTCAAACAGCCGCCACTCAAATTCATCTTCAGTCCGTTTAGGATGCTCCTCTAGAAAACGCCTCTTCACTTGTTGAATATAGCCATCATCTAATGACCTATTTAATTTTTCAAGCAAAGGCTGGATTGGAGCCTGTTCAAGGACACCTAACCGTGCCGGGATATTCTCCTTAGCTAATTTTGGCCGTCTATTTTTAACCATTGCCGAAATACCTGCACTTACCCCAACGATGATTAGACCCCCAACAACCAGCTCAGCAATCATTCAAACTCCCCCTTTTACCTTTGAGACTATTTATTCCCTCATTTTACCATAAATTCTTTCCTTATTACTTCCTTAATAGTAAAAACCAGTTGTGAAATCGCACATTTTGTGATTGGATTAGAATAAAAGGGGGGATCGACTTGAAGGGGAAAATGAAGTTCATTATCACAATGCTCTTGTTTGGGAGTATCGGTATTTTTGTAAAAAAACTCGACATGTCTTCAAGCGAAATTGCGTTTTTACGGGGGGTAATCGGAAGTGTATTCCTGCTTTTTGTCAGTTTACTAGTTAAACATAGGCCATCTCGTCAAGCGTTAAAAGAGAATGCCATTCTGCTTCTCCTCTCCGGGGCGGCGATCGGACTTAATTGGATTTTTCTCTTTGAGTCCTACCGCTATACGACCATTTCCAATGCCACAATTAGTTACTACTTTGCACCAATCTTTGTGATGATGTTAGCACCATGGGTTCTGAAGGAAAAGCTGACGACTGCGAAGGTTATTTGTATCATTATGGCGATGGCTGGACTTTTATTAATTGTGAATCCAGGAGCCGGCAGTTCAAGCGGTGCAGCGGACAATAAATTAGGAATTTTCTATGGACTTCTTGCTGCAGCCTTCTATGCAAGTGTCGTGTTAATGAACAAATTTATCAAAAATTTATCGGGGTTTGAAATCACCCTGGTGCAATTAATGGCAGCTGCATTGGTCCTGTTTCCCTATGTAGGATGGCAAGGGCAGCTAAATTTTACTGGTCTTGACTCGACTTCTATTATCTTTATTTTAATACTTGGAATTGTACATACGGGTTTCGCCTACTTTCTATATTTTACTTCGATTCAAAATCTGCCCGGGCAAACCATTGCGGTTCTTAGTTATATTGATCCGATTTCAGCCGTCATCATCGCAGCGATTTTCTTAAGCGAGAGCATGACATTTATTCAAATGATTGGTGGCGTCCTTGTCCTCGGCGCAACTTTTTTAAGTGAAAAACGAGAATTGAAAATCGTGAAGAAAGGCCAAGCGCCCACTCCTTCCCCATAAGAATCAAGGAAAAAGGCAGACTATGATCGATCTGCCTTTTTCCAATCAAGATTTCAAAATAGAAAAGAACGGAAGGACAAGCATGGCAAGCAGTACAACGATGAAGACTATTTTCAAACTATTTCCCTGCCTTTTTTGGTTTTTTGCCATAATCCACTATTTCAACTTCCGTGTTGACGTAAATGTCTGCCTTAAGATAAGTTTTAGGCCAATTGAATTTTTTAAATTCCTGAATGGTTCCAAAATATTTCCGGGCATGAAAGGACAATGGGTATGGTGCACCATTTAATTCTGCCTGAGTTTTTTTCAATACCTTCTCATGTTCAGTTTTCATATGGTGTGCTATTGCTTTTTTTAAGATTTCGCGATTCTTTTTCTTAGTAAAATCGACCATGGACGGGTTTGACATCACTTCAAACTTCAATGGGAGAGTGAAAAATATTTTGGGGCTGGGACCCTTAAGGTTCATTTTTACCTTATTGTTTTCTGTTTTCATGATTCTGACTGCAAATGATTTTTGCTTTCCTGGAAAGGGATTAGGTATATCCAGCAAAAAATCACTAATGTTTGTTGTATCATCAAGAACATTGACGATACTTGTTTCTTGACCAGTCAATTTTCCAATCATCACACCATTCTTGAATACGGCTGACCCGATAAATTGGGTATCATCCAATTCTCCAGTTGCATTTACCTGCCCAGCATAATACTCATCTTCTCCTTTAAACTTTGGATGCTTTTCCGGCACGGCTGTTGTGTTCATGGCTAAAAACAGATCTGCTCCTCTTTCCGTTGTCTTAAAAAAACGAAAAAGAGTAGAATCAGGGATGAGTCCATTTTCAATTCCATGATCAATCATGTATTGAAAATACTTATGCGGCCTTGTTTCCATTTTGGGATGATTTTTCAGAAAATACTCACTTGCCCTTTCTTTCGATACAGCCAAATAGGCATTCGAACGAATTTCTTTATCAAAGGGAGCACTGTTGATGACATGATAAAATGCCGGATCTTTTGCAAATTCCTCAGAAACAACAATAATTCTTAAAAGATCATAACTAATAATTCGAGAGATAATCGCATTAGCTGTCACTTTCGCTGCAATAAAATCATTGGCATCAAATGAGATAATCTCCCTCGGCTTTTCTGTTGAACCGCCGCCTCCTTGCAAACTCCCTACTTCGGGATTTGCAAGTAACATCGTGACTTTGATTTTCCCTTTATGTTTGGAATGATCCAGTCCGATCCCAATTACATAGGATCTATCTTCGAGTTCTTCCCGATCCCAACAACCTGTTAAAGAAAAAACAAGGACGAAAATCAACAACATTTTACCTACTGTTTTTGTTAATTGCATGTTTAAATTCTCCTTTTACCACTGCGGCAAGCCATAAAATGAGCGAAATGGCACCAAACGAAGGGCCGATTATGGTTTGAACCATTTGCCTCCAGTTAAAAATGACCTCTGGGGGGGATTCCGGTAAAATCCCAATCAATAAATAAATGGTTGCAAGTGATGGAATCAAGAATTCAAAGTCTTTAATTTTAAAAAGATGACCAAACACCAGAGCATTAATGTACAAAAAGGCAGTGAAGCGAATAAACGCTGATATAATCCAAATAATGAAAAAGATGATTTCAATATTCGGAATATAACTTCCAAGTGAAATGTAACGAATAGCCGTATGAAACGGATATCCTATACCACCTAAAGATTGGTCAAACATGCAAATGAATAAAAGTGTAGCCGCACTGACTTGGATACTGACGGAAATATAGGCAATCCAAGTGCCCTTTCGAAAATCTTTATTTGACGTTATATACGGAATGAACATAGTAAGCAGAAAAAATTCTGCACAAAGGTTTAAGCTTTGTGCACTTTTCGTTATTATTTCAAGTTTTCCAGTTCCCCAAATAGGCAGCATTGCTTGAATATTACTATCTTGAGTGCTTAATCCTAACGCAACAAAGAAAGAGATTATTACATAAAAAATTAGCAGATAGGCAACAGAACCGACATGCTGAATCCCCTTTTTGGCACCATAAGCACAAACGGCCATAAAAATGGCATAAAGGACCGGCGTGGGCGTAGTACTAAAATAAAACGCCCTAATGATATCTGTATAGCTTCTCGATTCGAACGACATACCTAACGATGAAATGACAAAAATAAAAAGACAAATAAAAAAGCCAATATACTTTCCCAGTAATTTTTGAATCACAAAAACAAGATTTTTCCCTTGAAATAACGACATTGTCTTTAGTAATAAAAAAAGTGGAATAAAAAAGATTCCTGCCGATAGGACAGGGAGCATCCAGGCTGCATTTTGCACCTTATTAAACAAAAGGGTGGGAGCATTTTCTGTTGCTTTCAAACTAACCATTAAAATCGCGATGGACACATATTCTCGAATACCAAGTTTTCCAGGCTGCTGATTCATCAGATCGTTATCCCTTTCTTTGTTTGACCATATCTTTTGGTTTTAGATAACCGGGGCGAAATCTTACTTTCATGGGAACATGACGAATAATTAGATCCTTTCCTGAGAAGAAATGCGGTGTCATTGGTGCAAAATAAGGTGTGCCAAATGATTTTAATGAAACTAAATAATATAGGCCGATAATAGCTACAGCGGTGACACCATAAATTCCAAGAAATCCTGCTGCAAAAATAAACAAAAAGCGAGATATACGAATCGCGAAATTCATGCTAGTATCACTGATAATAAAAGAACTTAAGCCGCTTAATGCAATGACAATGATGACGATTGGGCTAATAATATTCGCTTGAACAGCAGCCTGTCCCAATATTAAGGCACCTACAATTCCGATTGTTGGACCAATCGGGGATGGCACACGGAGTCCGGCTTCCCGAATCAGTTCAAAGGCAATTTCCATCATCAAGATTTCAATGACAGATGGAAAGGGGACACGTTCTCTTGACCCCGCGATAGCCATTAACAAATCTGGGGGGATCATTCCCACATGGTAATTTGTAATTGCAATATAAACGGACGATGCAAAAAGCGAGATAAATAAAGCAAGGAATCGCAATATCCTGATGAAATTTCCATACGGTGTCCGCAGGTAATGGTCCTCCGGTGAATGGAACATCGCCCAAAAGGTAGCAGGCAAGACAAGACAATTTGGAGAATTCGACATTAATAAAATGATGTGGCCTTCTTCAATAAAAGAGGCTGCCCTGTCAGGACGTTCAGTATTTAATAAAGTAGGAAATAGGGATCTTGGCCGCTCCTCTAGATACTGTTCCAAGATATTTAATTCAAGAATACTATCTGCATCAATCTTTTCTAGCCGATCCTTTATCGATTGAAGTAATTCTTCATTTACCAGATCCTTTTCATAAACAAGGACTACCTCGTTTCTAGATCGTTTTGTAATAACATGTACCTCGACAATCAGGTTTTCATTGTGAATTTTTTTTCGTATCAATGCTACATTATCGATTAACTTTTCGTTAAAAGCCTCTTTTGCCCCTTTAACAATGACTTCATTATCGGACTTTTCAATGCCGCGTCCTTGAATTTTTGTTGTTTCAAATGTATAGCATTGATCATCACCATCGACAAATAGCGCGGTGACGCCACAAGTGATGGATTCCGTAATCTTCCCAATATTTGTAGATGTATTTTCGATAGGGAAGGAGACAATATCTCGAATTTCCCTTCTTTGCCTCGCGTTTTCAATCAACGGTTCCAAAATGCTTCTTTGAATCTGCTCTTCATCTGCCATTGTACAGATATAAATGATAAAGGCACGGCGATTTTGGGAACGGATAGTAAACTCACGTATTCTAACATCCATATTTTTTGGCATGGAAAAAATTGATTTAAAAGTCTCTAAATTTTGTTCATAATGTCGACTAATATCTTGACTTTTTACTTCAATGTTATTGGCATTGGATTGTTCGTTAAAATGTGGTTCTGTATTGAATGCCTTATTAAGTGATTTAAACATTTTCTTAATCATCCTGAACCACCCCTAATTTTTATATAGTTTTCCAGTATTAGGGGTATTTATGTATATTAAAAGGGGGCAAAAACGTATTCGTACCCTTTTTTATGCTAAAATTGTTGTATTGTCTTTTACTCAATAATGGAAAACCGTTTTTATTAATAGGAAGGAAGTTTCATCATGAATCAAGCGGGTGTGAATAGACTAGGAACGGAAAGTGTCGGTAAATTGCTGGTCAGTCTTGCTCTGCCAGCAATTACAGCCCAGTTTGTAAATATGCTTTACAATGTGGTTGACCGTATTTACATTGGACATATTCCAGAGATTGGTGCCACAGCCTTAACAGGTGTTGGCGTTACGTTTCCGATAATTATGATTATTGCCGCGTTTAGTTCATTAATTGGAATGGGCGGCGCACCAAGAGCGGCGATTAAACTTGGTCAAGGAAAACACGACGAAGCAGAACAAATATTAGGCAACTGTTTTGTGTCCTTAGTGGGTATTTCAGTTGTCTTGACCATCGTTTTTTTATTTACTGGTGAAAAGCTTCTTTTACTGTTTGGGGCCGGACCGGAAACACTGCCGTATGCCCTTGGCTTCTTTAAGTATTATGTGTGTGGTACGATCTTTGTCCAAATCGCCTTAGGACTAAACACTTTCATATCGACACAAGGCTTTGCAAAAATTAGTATGATGACCGTCATCATCGGGGCAGTCATTAGTATTATCCTCGATCCGATTTTTATTTTTGGTCTTGATATGGGTGTGGAAGGGGCGGCAATTGCCAATGTTATCGCCCAAGCGGTATCGGCGCTTTGGACGTTATACTTTTTATTTGGAAAAAAAACAAAGCTGAAAATACAAAAAAAATATATGAAGCTTAAAAAATCAGTAATTACTCCAGTCCTGCTGCTCGGAGTTTCTCCGTTTATAATGCAAAGTACCGAAAGTCTCTTAAATATTGCCTTTAATTCTTCGCTTAAAAATTACGGTGGAGATATGGCGGTAGGCGCCATGACCATCCTGTCCAGTTTAATGCAAATGATGATTCTGCCGATTATGGGATTAACTCAGGGTTCACAACCGATTATCAGCTATAATTATGGGGCTAAAAATAATGAACGGATGAAACGAACGTTTAAATTACTGATTATTTCTTCCATGAGCTTTTCGTTTACTTTCTGGCTGATCATGACCATTTTTCCACATTTCTTTGTTTCACTTTTCAGCAATGACCCAAAATTGATTGAGACAACAGTATGGGCGCTGAAAATTTATATGGCTGTCGCATTTGTTATGGGGGCACAGCTAGCCTGCCAACAAACATTTATTGCCGTCGGGCAGGCTAAGACATCACTTATCCTTGCCCTATTGCGGAAAATCATTCTATTGATTCCGTTGATCTATATCCTTCCAAACTTCTTTTCTAATAAAGAATTTGCAGTATTTCTTGCTGAACCAGTATCCGACTTTCTTGCCGTTGCTGTGACAGTTACGGTATTTGCGATTCAATTTAAGAAAATATTAGCTGAAAATACTTCGAAGATGGACATTCGAAAAGTTCAAAAAAGTTTAACCCCTGATATGTAAAGAAAGGTGCGAAAATGGATTCGCACCTTTCTATTTGCATTTTAATATAAATATTAATTGTTTCAACATCAATCCTTAACAGCCACTTCACCTTCTCTTAATATATTCAAAGTAAAATGGCATTTTATAAACCATTACAGATGAAAGTTGGGAAAAGGATGTTTTTAAAACAATTGGCTGAAAACAAATCTGTAACCATTAATTATGTGAAAAATGGAATATTACAAACCACCACAGGCCGTGTTTATTGCCTTAATTTGCGTGAACAAATCCTTTCATTAAAAGATGAACAGAAAAATTCTTTAACCATTCGTTTGTCAGGGATTAGAAAAGTTTACTAACTTCATTTTAATCAATTTTCCCTATGAAGTCCCTGCGGTTGCGAACAAAAATTCGTGTGAAAAGCTGTCTTGAAACAAGATACGCAAAAGCGCCAATAGGAATAGCGAACAAATCAAGCCAAAGGCCATCTGGATATTGCTCCGGATTTTTGAGGAACGACATTGACTGTACTCCGCCAAAAATTAGAGATGGGATGAAAAAGAACAGCCATGGATTGGCAAGCCACTTCGATTTAAATTGTTGATTAATTGCTTCATATAAGACCTCTGCTGCTCCCGCAATGAAAACAACTAAAAAGAAGCCCATCATAACACTTTCAAGCGGCAGGGCATTATCGAATTCCGGATGATAAAATTCCATTGCTGAAAATGAAATGAGGCATAATGCTGCTGTTACAAAAAACACATTCCAAATAAAGCGTACTGGTTTATAGAATGGAAAGGCAGCCTTTTTCATTTCCCAGTTCAATTTTCTTTCATTTCCAAATGACTTCATTGCTTGGAGAACTGCCTCCTCCTCTGTATACCCCTTAATCATCAGTTCCTTGGCATGTTCTTTCAGATGAGAAAAAATTTCCTCTCTAACTTCCTCTTTTTCATCCTCATTCATCGGTAAATCCGAGACGATTTCTTTTACATAGTGTTCAAGATGTTTCAAGTCAATCCCTCCAACGTTTTGTCGATTAACTGATTTATTTGTTTCCAGTTCCTTACTTTGTCGGCTAAATTCTTACGGCCTGTTTCAGTAATAGAATAATATTTTCTTCTGCTTCCATCTAGCCCTTGACTCCAATAGGATGTAACACAGTCTTTATTTTCTAGCCTTTTTAATGCAGGATACAGCGTACCTTCGTTCATGTGGTAAGCATCTTCACTTAACACCCTTAACTTCTTCGTCATTTCATAGCCGTAACTATCCGCGTCTGCTAATAAAGAAAGCAGCAGGATCTCAATACTGCCTTTCAGCAGCTCTCTATCCATATGATAACCTCCAAATATTTCTAGTATCATTGTATAACGATGTACATCGCAAAGCAATGTTCGGAGTGAAAAATTTGCTCTTTCCAAGTATTTACCATTCAAAAAGCCATCGGTAAAAATGAATTCCCCCTCATAATAGATTATAATTATATGAAACAATTAGGCTGGAATAACCGTCTTAGCTTATGAAATCATTTTAAATAGGAAAGGACTATGAAGATTTGAAACGAAAACGGATAGGAAGTTCCATTTATTTATTTTTGCTCGCATTGATTGCTATCCTATTCTTTACTATTTTTCTTAAAGATACAGAACCAAAAATCACTCATTCTGACTCATATCCAACTGAACTCCATCCAATTGTTCAAGAACGGAGCAATGAATTGATCCAACAAGCAGCGAAAAAAGGAATTGTGATAGTGATTACGGATGGTTTCCGAAGTGCAGAGGATCAAGACCGGCTTTATGAAAAGGGAAGGACATCCGAGGGAACGATTGTTACCTATGCCAAAGGCGGACAGTCTTATCATAATTTTGGACTTGCGATTGATTTTGCATTAAAAACGCCTTCTGGGAATGTGGTTTGGGATATGCAATATGATGGAAATCAAAATGGAAAAGCAGATTGGACCGAGGTCGTAAATATGGCAAAAACTTTAGGATTTGAATGGGGAGGTGACTGGGCTAAATTTAAAGATTACCCCCATTTAGAGATGAATTTTGGCCTAAGCATTGCGGATTTACAGAATGGAGATCGACCTGCAGATCCATCGATGACAGCAGATAACAAGTAAGGCGGACAGTGACTAGCGCTGTCCGCCTTACAAATTATGACTAAGAATTATTTAATCCATTCACCATTCTTATTGACTTTGTAGCCATTGATGGTTGTGTTTGTTGCCATACTGCCATCGCTATATAGATAGTACCACTTCTTACCGACTTGTATCCAGCCAGTTTTCATTTCACCGGATGATCCAAGATAGTACCATTTTACTCCGTCTTTTACCCAGCCGGTTTTCATTTCGCCTGATGTGCCAAGATAGTACCATTTTGCTCCGTCTTTCACCCAGCCGGTTTTCATTTCACCGGATGATCCAAGATAGTACCACTTCGCTCCGTCCTTCACCCAGCCGGTTTTCATTTCGCCTGATGTCCCAAGATAGTACCACTTTGCTCCGTCCTTCACCCAGCCGGTTTGCATTTCACCGGATGATCCAAGAAGGTACCACTTTGCTCCATCCTTCACCCAGCCGGTTTTCATTTCACCGGATGACGCAAGGTAGTACCATTTCTTACCGTCCTTCACCCAGCCGGTTTTCATTTCACCCGACGACACATCAAGGAAGTACCACTGAGTTCCAACTTTTACCCAGCCAGTTTGCATTTCACCTTTTTCATCGTAGAAGAACCATTTACCGGAATTGAAATGCCAGCCAACATGAAGATCATTTAACTGTGGCATGCCGGCGATATAACCAATACCACCCTTTTTCAGGATGCCGATGCCCTCTTTCATAGCCTTCTCTAATTCATCCTTATCCACAGCCGTTCCTTTGAAATTTTGAAGTTCATCCCCAGGATGCTGGTAGTTGCTCAAAATATAAGAGAATCCGTTAAAGTTATCAAGGACCCGTAAGCCTGTTGCTTCTGCTCCGACTGGCACTGACAGCACACGGGACAATTCTTTTGTATCAATGTTATAGGCCCAAACAAAGTTATTCGTATGTTCAACGCCATCTTCACCGATGAATAAGGTTCTCATTTTTTCCGAGTAGCTTAAGTTATCCGGTTTAGACACTTTATTAGGATTTGCTTTATTGCCGTATTCATCTGGTACAGCTAAGTCCTCACCGACAACAATTGCTTTCATGGCAGAGGCAACATAGTTACTATCAATGGTATTGCCATCCTTATCTTTTTGCCCCCCTGTTAGATTCAATTCATATGTTCCACCTGCAAGAATCTGTGGTAAGCGGATATCATCAGCAGGGTCAGCCTTCTTTGTATCTTCCAGCATCCCTTTTCCGATTTCAGACATGGCCATGTAGGCTTTCTTATCTTTCGCGTTTACTGCTAAACCTTCCATTTTTCGGAATTCAGCCGTTGCGCCTTTTAAGGCTGCGTATCGACGGGATTCTAAGAATGCCGCTGCCTTTTCCATTCCCGGTTTTACTTTTAGATATTCTACTTTTGCTCCGCTGGAATCGGTTTTAACGGCCGTAAAGCCTTCTGTTGGTTCGTTCGCTGTTTCAAAAATATCACTGAATTTTGTACCCTTGTCAATAATCGCTCTGATTTCATCGTCGGTAGCATGGCCAAGCTTGATCCACTCAAGATTTCCAGCTCCGCCATTTTCTGTACTCGTTTGTCCAAATTTAGCCGCATACAGGGTTCCAGCAGATAAGTCTTTTTCTTTGTCTGCAACATACATGAATGTGACGGTGTAGTTTCCATCATCTCCGAAGAAGGCTGTCCGATTATCAGGCATTACCTCCATCATTTCATGAGAAAAACGGCCAGTACTATAATGTTTTACCACACTGGTATCACCATTTGGCTGTACTGTCACTTCAGGGATCCATCCATAATTATATGGATTTGCTTTCGTTTCATCACCAAAATAAAGCTTGGCAAAACCTTTCACATTTGTTGAATCTTTATCAGTCCCTATTTCAGCTTCAAATTGGCGGGCATTTGGCTCGTATTCTTCCGAACCTAAATGGGTTCCCCAAGGAGAGGTAGAACCATTACATGGAATCCAAAGTCCATTTACAAGGGAAAAGTCAACCTTTTTTGCCTGTTTAACAGATAGTTCACCATTCTTTTTGTTTTGATTTAATTCTGTTAATGTCATGGATGCTGGAACGACACCATAAGCGGAATTTCCAGCGTTATCAAGAGTATCATATTCAAAATGTGATACCATGAACAGATTCCCGCCCACGTTCATTAAACTATTTGAATCAGGAGCATCTGAGACATAGTAGGACTCTTGACCAGGAATACTTTTATCTATAATCGGATCTCCATTGACATCAATTGGAGTTCCTGCAGGGATTTTCGCCCCTTTATTCGTCACTATTTTTTCATCAGAAAGGTATAACTGTTTATAAGTAAGCGGGAAGTTCTTCGTTGCTCCGTTGCTATATGTAACATCCACGGATGCACCTGTATAGGTTTGCACCATTTCTTCGATGGTTGCCGGAGCTTTCATTGAGTTAAATTTGAAAGAATTGATCGTGATATCCTTCCCAGCCGCTGCCGCAGGTGTTACTGCAGGAATCATTAAACTAAGGGCTAATACAGCCGTCAATCTCTTTTTCATCTATTAATTGCCTCCCTTTTTTTCATTACCACTCTATTAAAACGCAAATATATTAAGCTACGGTTAATAGAATGTTGAGCAGATATGAAGAATTGTAAATTTTAAAACTACTTTCTTGAGGCCTCATTTCTGAAATATCCTTTGGGCAAACAGTGACTGTAATAGTTCACCATGATATACTTTAGGGTAGCTTGTTTTTCAGAAGGGAGTTCTTTTAGTGGAATTGCAGCAAACTAAAGCTCGTACGAAATCGACATATACATTCTTACTTGTTATAGGGATTATCCTTGTCGCCTTTAATCTTCGCCCAGGCATTACATCCATCGGGCCGTTGGTAGGAAATATACAGAAAGATATGGGACTTGCACATTGGAGTGCAGGTTTATTAATGAGTTTGCCCTTAATCGTTTTTGCAATCATGTCACCCATTGTTCCAAAAATCGCAAATCGTCTAAAAAATGAAGGCACTTTACTGGTTGGTTTAATTACACTTTTAATCGGTTTATGTATTCGCTCCATCCCCATGACGTTTTTTCTATTCACCGGAACTTTTTTGGTTGGAGCGGGTATTGCCATAGGAAATGTTCTTTTGCCAGCCGTCGCAAAGGATAAATTCCCGCAAAAGTTCGGTCTTATTACAAGTATTTATTCCACCTCAATGGGATTGATTGCCTCATTAGCCTCGGGACTTAGTGTTCCATTAGCAAATGGTTTAAACCTTGGCTGGCAGGGGGCTTTAATCGTTTGGGGATTACCGGTAGTAGCTGCAATCTTGGTTTGGATCTTTCTTCTCAAATTTAATAAAGGAGATGGCAGAGCAATAAATAGAGTTAGTGTTAACTCCGGTAACATCTGGCGTTCGCCACTTGCCTGGCAAATCGCCATCTTTATGGGATTTCAGTCCTTTTTATTTTATGTAACCATTTCTTGGTTACCTGAAATCCTGCATAGTCATGGAATGAGTATAGGTACGGCAGGTTGGATGCTTTCATTCTCCCAATTAGTGGGACTGCCGGCAGCTTTCTTTATTCCTGTTATAGCCGGACGTTCCCGCTCACAAACATGGATTGCCTTCATGCTGACGTTGTGCTCACTCCTTGGATTTGTTGGATTACTGTTATTCTCAGCCTATTCCATTATCATCATCAGTATTATATTCATCGGTGTTGGATTGGGCGGGACCTTTCCATTAGCACTAAGCTATATTGGGCTCCGAGCAAGAAATGCCCGCCAGGCTGCTGAATTATCTGGAATGGCACAATCAACTGGGTACATCCTGGCAGCTGTTGGGCCATTGTTTATTGGCTATTTGTATGACCAGACCCATATGTGGACAATTCCACTTGTCACCCTCATCGCCGTCTCTGTTCTCGTCATCCTATTTGGGATGCTTTCGGGGAGAAATCGTTATGTATAAAGGCGCACAGCGCTGACCGTAAAGGGTTCCTTTTTCGGGTGCATTCTTAATAAATGGCATAAGAAAAGACGTATGAATTGGCATACGTCTTTTCTTTATTTACCAAGATTTCTACGAAATTCTATTCACATTAACACAGCAATTGACATCATGATTATGATGATTTTTTAATCCATGATTCGAAAAAGAATCCTTGGAATATCACTGTTTTCCATCCTGCCGCTAAACAAATGTCTGTTAAGACCATACGCATAGACGGGAACATCCTCTCCCGTATGACCTTTTGTGGTCCACCCAGTACTGGAATAGTGATTAATAATGTTGATAAGTGCTTGCCGGGTATCTTCGACTTCCATTTCTAAAGTTGCTTGAATGGTTTTCAAGTCCTCTTCATGAAGGTCGAAGGGCATATGATGCTGTAAGGTGGTCAGATCTTTTGTTTCGTGCAATCGTCTGGCAATCACCAGCGGGGTAGAGGTAATCGATTTAATGACACTTGGATTCCATTTGTAATTCCCGTTCCGATCGATGCTCATTCCTCCAGTTGAATGGTCTGCCGTCGCAATGACAATCGTATCCTCCCGGTCGGAGGCGAACTGAATCGCCGCTTTAAATGCTGCTTCAAAGTCTTTAACCTCGCTCATTGCCCCAACAATATCATTGTCATGTCCCGCCCAATCGATTTGGCTTCCTTCAACTAAAAGAAAAAAGCCATTAGGATTTTGTTTTAAACGTTGAAGGGCGGCCTTTGTCATTTGGGAAAGAGAGGGTACAGTCGCATCACGGTCAATTTGTTTAGGGAGCTCCACCGGGGCGAATAACCCTAATAGTTGCTCCGTTTTATTCGTGACAAGCTCTTGTAAGTCGGTCACATACCCAAAATGGTTTTTCGCAAATTCTTCTACCAAATTTCGATCATTCCGAACGAAATAAGATGTTCCTCCCCCTAACATCACATCTATTTTCTGCTTGCTGTCTATCCGTTCATCGAGATAATCGTCCGCAATTTGGTCATATTGTTCTCGAGATTCAACATGTGAAGCAAACGCCGCCAATGTTGCATGGTTGACCTGACTTGTACCTACAAGACCCGTAGATTTCCCGCGGAATTTGGCATATTCTAAAACAGTTGGAACAGCTTGTTTATCGATATTTAAACCAAGAGCCCCATTATAGGTTTTATGCCCCGTCGCTAATGCCGTACCGGCTGCGGCGGAATCTGTAATATTACTTTCTGTATCTAATGAGTAGGTTGATTGGGTGCCGACAAAGTATTGGTCAAATATGGTGGGATTCATGAACCCTTTTTGGGAATCATGATTGAAGTAGCGAAGACCAGTGGTATACGAAAATCCCATCCCATCACCGATCAGTAAGATAACATTTTTTACTTTCTTCGTTCCAGTGTATTTCATAATCGGATGGAATAAATTCAGTTTACTATCACGTTGAAGGACAGTTGAATTTAACAAAGTGTACCAACACCCTTTCTTTTTAACATAGAAACACTTATTCACACTCCTTTTATAACATACATTCGGAAAAATTTAGCAGATAAGACAATAATTTTACAAATATTATAAAAATTCTTAATATATATCCTGACTTAGCATCGTTTGCTTAATATGGTAACATCTATAAAGTAACTTTTTGAATGGAGAGATTGTGATGAACATTTTATGGGATTTCGATGGCACCCTATTTGACACCTATCCGGCACTTGTTGAAGGGTTCATAAACTTGAGTCAAAAAGACCTTGACCGAAGCGACGTGTTGAAATGGCTAAAAATTGATTCCAAAACCGCCTTTAAACACTATGGTATTAGTGAGGAGAAAAGAATAGAATACCAAAATTTACATAATCAGTATTCGAAGCAGTATAGCAGACCCTTTGAACACCTAGAGGATGCTTTAGCCTCTGCCGATAACAATATAATTGTGACTCATCGGGACAAGGAATCCACCATCTATCTCCTGGAAAAATTCCTTTTAGCCCCTTACTTTAATGAAATTGTTTCGGTTGAAGAACAAGGGTTTACAAGAAAACCTCATCGTTCTTCCTATGAATTTGTCCTAAAAAACCATCATATTGATTTAGTTGTGGGTGACCGAGAATTAGATTTAATTCCAGCAAGACAATTGAAAATCAAAACAGTTGCTTTCCAAAATCCAAGCATTGAAGCAGATTTTCACATCGACAGCTATGATGATTTTATTACGATGGTGATTAATAAGCTTTAAAGAAGGAAACCTATTTATTTTGCTCCTGCTTTTAGCAAAATTTTCTCAATCTCTTTAAAACCTTTTTCACGTGCATGTTGTAAAGAAGTCACATGATCATTGTCTGGAATGTTCACATTCGCACCATGATCTATTAGTAATTGCACCGTTTGCTGCTGTTTTTTATCGCCATTATTCAAAATAATCGCTTCTAATAAAGCGGTCCAGCCAAGATTATTGACGTGATTCACATCAATATCCGTTTGAGTAAGAAGTACTTTGATTACATCGACATATCCATGTTCTGAGGCAGGGATTAAGGCAGTTCCTCCATACCGGTTTGTAATCGTCGGGTCGGCACCTGCTTTAATCGTTAGCTCTAGAATATCTATATATCCTTCTGCGCCAGCATACAGGAAGGGATTGTTTTTCATATCATCCTGGATGTTCACATCTGCCCCTGCCTTGATGAGTATTTTTGCGGTTTCTACATCATTATTATAGGTTGCATTCATAAGGGCGGTCCGCCCTTTTGAATCCTGTACATTGATATTCGCCCCATTATTAATGAGCTTGCTTATGGTGTCCGCCTCTCCACGCTTTGCTGCTTGAAGCAGCTGTTTATTTAATCCTTCGTTCATGATTTCCCTCTCCTTTTCTTGTTTTTTCGGTTCTCCATTTATGCTAGAAACACAGCCTTGAAGCAAGAGAATACATCCTATAAATGACATCACACATTTCCACATAAAATATCCGCCTCTATTTTAGAGTTTTTGTTCCCTCTGCTCTTTTTACCTTTAGAATAAATGCAGCTTTTTCTCTTGCAAAACGTGTTCCTTTAAAAAATGGAATTTATTCATTCATTTCTTTCCAAAGAGCAAAAGGATTCTTTTCTGAGTGATTTTTATCAAGCTTGATTAATTGAATGTCTCGTTGTTCCTTTGGAAGAGCTACTTGCTGATAAACGTATTTCGTTCCTAACCCAACTTCCTCTTCCTCTTGTGCAGTATAGCAATAATAAACATTTTTAAGATTTGCCCAGTAAATGGCGCTTAAACACATCGGGCAAGGCTCCCCGCTCGCATATAATTCGCAGTCAGAAAGGTCAGTCGTACCAAGAGTGCGACAAGCGTGCCGGATGGCTAAAAGTTCAGCATGGGCAGTGGGGTCGTGTGTTTCGAGAACATCGTTTACTCCCTTTGCAACAATCTCTCCATCTTTAACAATCACTGCGCCAAAGGGTTTTCCTTTTTTGTTTTTTGTATTGTCGTAAGCTAACTCGATTGCCAGTTGCATAAATTCTTTGTGATCCATTGTAAAACACTCCTTGAAAAGTAAAATTTTAGAAGAGGAAAATCTCTGTAGCTATTTACACTATTCCATAGGAAGAAAAGGTATAAGTAAATTTGATTCATCGACTTGCACCTATCTCTTTTGATCTGCTGTGTTGTTAGGATAAGCGGAATCCTTATTTTAAGGGGAACATTGAATGTAATTTCTCTTTTTTTCTTTTATACAATTATGTTATCATGTGATTTACTATATGAAAAATATAAAAAAAATCAATTTTACTTAAGTTTTTCATATATTAAAGGAGTGTTTTCTACTATGGACATTAGACAACTTCGATATTTTATTGCAATTGTAGAAGAAAGAAAAATTACCGCTGCTGCTGAAAGACTGCATATTTCCCAGCCTCCGTTAAGCCAGCACCTGAAAACAATGGAAGATGAGCTAGGAACAAAATTGGTAGAAAGAAATGGGAAATTTTTAGAAGTAACGGAAGCAGGAAAAGCCTTATATAAATATGCGCTACAAATGACTCAGTTAATGGAAGAAGCGAGAATAGAAGTAAAAGAAGTCGGAAACGGAGTAAGTGGAAGACTAGCGATAGGTATTAATACTTTTTCGGTGGTAGGATTACCTGAGTTACTTCACCAATTCCACAAAGAATATCCTAAGGTTACCTATAAAATTCATCAAAATGAGTCAGCTTATCTTTGCCAATTAGTGAGAGACCGGATTGTAGAACTGGCGATTATACGATTACCGCTCGAGTTAGATATTTTTTCAGTTCTTCATCTTCATATAGAACCTTTCTACTTTATTACTTCAAATAAGAAGCAACCTTTTCATCATCAGGTTATGCTTGCTGACATTCAAAACCACCCGCTGATTTTACCAAGTACAGAAGGAATGGGAGTTCATTATATGATTTTGGAGGCATTTTCAAAGGCCCAACTTCATCCAAACATTGTTGCCGATTGCTCGGATATCTCCCTTTTATTAGATTTAGTCGCATCTGATTTTGGATCAGCTATTGTTCCAGAAACCGTAATTAAACAATACAAAAACTCCAATATCCACGCTTCCAAAATTACAGATACAGAGCTATCTGCATCTACGGGATTAATATGGCTGAAGAATCATTATCTATCAAAAACTGCGCAAAACTTTATTAACCTATTAACAGAGAACAATAATTAAATTTATATAGGAAAACACATATTTTCCTGGTTCGTTTTAATCCGCTCCAGTTGCCCTTTCAATGTATAATAGGCTTCCTCGCGATCTCTGCATCCACACTTCAAGTGGTTTAAGAAAAACCCAGCTTCCCTCTAGCCACCCCGACGGTAGACGTTACGGAGAGAAGTGTTAGCAGCCCTTTTCATTTTTATTATATATTTTTAGATACTAACCAGGTAAGTTTGAATAAAATTACAGATGTGATAAAATGTTGGAATATTTAAAATATATCGGAGGCTTAAACTTGATAAATTACAATGGAAAGAAATTTGTTTCAGTTGAAAATACAGCAAACGGAGAGGGTTCCTCCAAAACATTTTTTGATTACAAGCAAGATGGGAACATCATTTCAGCAACGTATAGTGGAGGAGATATTTTAAAAGGAACACTAATAGGAATTGTAGAGGAAAATGGCTGTTTAACGTTTAGGTATAACCATGTTAACGTAAGAAACGAAATTAGGGGCGGTCAATGTACCTCAACTCCAGTCATTCTGCCAGATGGGAGAATTAGATTACATGAGAGATGGAAATGGACAGATACTGACCAAAGTGAGGGAGAATCGATTATAGAAGAACTTAAATAAAGGAGGTAGTAGTTGTGTGTGTATAATCATCTTACTGAGGGGCTCTATTTTTTTCAAACGCGAAAAATAGCTATCTACAGGAATTCTAACGAGTTGAAAAAAGTGGTAATATAAGAGGAAAAAAGAGGTTTTTCCATGGTGATTCAATCAAATATGACTTCAAAAGCTATAAGCGACGTGTGGGAAGATACAGTACAGGTGTTTCAAAACTACCACGTTCCAATTACAGAAAAAACATTACTAGTATTAGTAAACGACACTATTCTTCAAGTATTATTAGCTGAATTAAATAATGTAGTAGGAAGCTCAAATGCAACTTGCATAGAAGGCGGCTGACAAATGCCAACTAAAAGGGAGTAGGTTACTCCTTTGTGCTTACCTTCTCCAAGTAAGAGGTGAGTTTACTTTAATAAAGAATCATAACAAAGGAGGGATATTTATGGGTTATTGTGAAGAGATAAGAGAACAAATTGGTAATTCTCCACTAATAGTTGTTCGACCAAGCGTAGCAATCATTAATAATAATGGAGAAATATTACTGAGTCGAAACGCAGGTGGTATTTGGACTATTCCAGGCGGAATTTTACAATTAAATGAGTCAGTTGAAGAGTGTATTACACGGATTGCTTTCGTAGATACAGGCCTAAAGATCAAAACGTTAAAATTATTTGGCGTCTATTCAGGCAAGGATTTAATCAATCGAATCGAGGGAAGTGGTGATGAATATCATTCTGTTGCGATCGCTTACTTATCAACCGAGTACGATGGAGAATTAACTCCTAAAAACGATCATGCAATAGAAGCTCGATTTTTTAATTTAAACCAATTACCTGAACAAATCGTACCTTTTATTAAAAACAAGTTATTTGAATCAAAGGGGCAACTTGAAAATATGAAAGACTGAAGCATAGGGACAGTTCTTGCGTTTCATTATCAGGTTTAGTTCCGCAGCTTTTAAACATTTATCTAGCAGCCGTACGATTCTGAACTATTGACAAACAATAAAAGGACTTCAAACTTTGAAATCCTTTTATTATTTGGTTTCATTTCCGGAATGATAGTCCATTTTCCTCCAGAGCAGACCTAAGTTTAGGTAAAGACGCTGGCCCCATACCGTGAAATTGCAAAATTTCTATTTCACTATAGGTTGATAGCTTCTGTAAAGTAGTTATCCCATTGTTTTCCAACGCACGTCTTGCAGGTGCCGAGAGCACTGAAAGAAATCCGTTATTAGGTTTGCGTTCTTGCTCACAAGTTGGACAGGTTGGACAATCGCTGCTTTTATAATATTTGTGTCCTTTGTTGCAAGTTCTTAAATTCCCTTTTATGATTGCCATTATAAAAGTCTCCTATCTTATGAAATGACTTTTGACTAGATCCCAGAACTTTCCGTCAGCTCGCTTTCAGTGATCACTTGCTTGTTTCCCTGCGAACAACTGGGGCTACCTCCATTGCTAATCTTTCAATGTTCTCGGCCACTTTTTTAAATGGCATACCGCCTATGTCCATTTGGGCAATAAACCGCTGGTGTCCAAATAACTCGTTTTGATGGAGTATTTTTTCAATGATTTGCTGGGAGCTTCCAACAAATAGAGCCGTTTCCGGTGCAGACAGCTGACTAAACTCAGCTCTGGACATCCGAGTACCTACCCCGCCACGCTGGCTATTGAGATATCCCCAATAATTTGAATAATAAGGGAAGAATTCGTCTTTCGCCTGTTGTGTCGTCCCTCCTATAAAAGCGTGTCCGGTAACTCCAACTTTCAAATCTTCAGGCTGAAACCCTGCTTGACTTGCAGCCTCTCGATAAATGTCCACTAGCGGCTTAAACCGGAGCGGATCGCCCCCGAGTATCGCTAAGGCTAAGCCGGTACCTAATCTCCCCGCTCGTGCGGCACTTTCAGGTGTGCCTCCAACCCCAACCCATAACGGAATATTTTTTTGCACTGGCCGCGGTGAAATTTGCGCTTCCCTTAATGCCGAACGAAAATGCCCGCTCCATGTAACCTTTTCATTGGTGCTTAGCTTCAGAAAAAGTTCAATATTTTCTTCAAACAATTCATCATACTGACTCATATCGTATCCAAATAACGGGAACGATTCGATAAATGCCCCACGTCCGGCAATGATTTCCGCACGTCCATTAGATAAGAGATCTAGTGTCGCAAAATCTTCAAATAAACGGACAGGGTCAACCGTATTTAAAACAGTCGTAGCGCTTGTCAGTTTTATTTGCTTTGTGACTTGCGATAGGGCAGACAACACTACTGGCGGCGCTGAAACTGCATAGTCCAGACGATGATGCTCACCAACTCCGAATACGTCCAACCCAGCCTCGTCTGCCATTTTTCCCGCTTCGATAATTTCCGCGATACGCTGTCTTGCACTTATGGTTTTTCCTGTATGCGGATCTGGACCTAAGTCCGCTAATGTATAAATTCCAATTTCCATACCCGGTTGTTTGGTTATTGAACCTTCCTTCATCTGACTCTCTCCCAACATCTGCTAATTAACTGCCTTGTTACCAATTAGTATATGCAATGGCAGAATAAATTTTTTGATTAATATTTATTTTGAATTACTAATATTTTATTCTGAGATAATAATTTTGTAAAGCCCTCTGTATGAATAGGTAATTTATAGGAAATAAGGGATGAGAAAGGAAAAATCCAGTTCAGCCATGATTTACAACTTGAGGATTAGATCTCTTCTAGTAGACAAGAAATTCAAATAATAAAGTTTTGTCGACAAAAGGTGCCAGCCCCATATGGGGACTGACACCTTTGTCAAATTCTATTATTTAAAGTTTCCATTATTGTTTAAGCGAGTGTTCATGGGGTATTCTGTAACGAGTGGATCATTTGGTGTTAAGGTTTCATCTATAGACCTTGGGTTGCTACCATTATTAAAAGGATGCTCTCCCACCCGGTTTTCGCGGCGTTCTACTAGAACTATAAATTTACCTTCATTAACATAACCTTCATAACGCTCTGCCTCCTCTTCAGGCAGCCCCATTCCAATTAATGCCCCTGCCAATCCGCCTGCGCCTGCACCAACAGCAGCACCGGTTAGGGTTGCGGCTATTGGTCCGGCTGCAACAATCGGTCCGATGCCGGGAATCGCAAGAGCTCCTACACCTGCCAACAAACCGACAATCCCGCCAAGCGCACCGCCTGTCGCTGCTCCAGCTGCAAGGCCTTCTTCCGTCTTCGTACCAGTAACATCATTAATTTCGTTGATCTTATCTTTATCTTTCCCAATTACCGAAATTTCCTCGGCGGTATAACCCTGCCGTTTTAGATCTTCAACAGCATGGATGACCTCTTTCTCCGTATCGTAAACTCCCACTAGGTGCTTTTCATGTTCAAACATTGAAATTCCTCCTTTGGACGAGTAGTTAATAATTAATTACCCTCCTTGATCAGGAGTGAAACATATAGTTCGCAGCTGCACGATTCTAAACGACTGACAAATAATAATAGGACTTCAAAGTTTGAAATCCTCTTCAACCCATTCATATTGAATATCAGGTAAATTTTCTTCATTTTCGTGCCCTCTGCCAATGATTTCAAATCCATGCTTTTCATAAAATCGTTGTGCTTTCTTATTTATTTCAAACGTGTATAATGTTAGTCTTCCACTTGATTGGGCCTTTACTTTTTCTAGTAATAATTGTCCTATACCTATTCCCTGATAGTCTATATGAATATAAAGTTGACTAATTTCCCTGTCATTATAGGCAGCCATTCCAACTACTTTTCCATCAATTATCGCTAAATCTATTTGATATTGTTCAGCTAATATATGTTTCAAAAAATAAACGTGATTTTCAAAACTATGAATTTCTTTCCGACCGATAGCCTGTTCCTTACTATCTCTCCACATCCTTACTGTTTGTTCAGCATACTTCGGATAATACTGCGTAATAATGATCTTATCTTGGTTCACACCAATGCCTCCCTCTCCTTAAAACTTACTACTTGATTAAAGATCAATCAAAAAAGACAGGTTCTTGTGGATTATATAAATGCTTAAAGACCAATTTAATTTGTGATTCCGTATTTCTGGCTATTGATAATGATGGTAATTCATTTGCAGCAAAAAACTCAACAGCATTCGTTTCGATCCCTTTTTTTGCTTGCCCGCCAGTTATTTCACATTGGATAAACATCTTATAAACATGATAAGAAGAAGGTGGATGTGGATGGCACTTTTTATCAAGTACCCCTAACAATTTTATGGCTTTCACATCAAATCCTGACTCTTCCTTGACTTCTTTAACGGCAACTTCACTTGGCGTTAAGCCAATGTCACCCCAACCGCCTGGAAGCGACCAATGATCATCCGTATTTTCTCTGACCATTAAAATTTTGTAATCCCTAAATACAACCGCCCTGATATCCACTTTGGGTGTGGCATAACCAGTTTCAGTTGCAAACAAATCCCTTATCACCGTTTGATCCATTTCTGTATAGTGCGACAAGATTTCAACGCTTAACTTTCTGATTTGTTCAAATCTCTCCAAATCATATACATCTTTAGAATACGTTAATCCCGCCTGAGAAATGGATTGCAGTTGTTTAGCCCATTCTAGCCATTTAGGCTCCATATATCCTCACCACCCATTCAATTATACCAAATATTCCCTTACCACTTACAAGATCTCAACCAGTTCTTCTTCAAGTAAACAATTCAAAAGTCTAAAAGAATCAGCGTTCTTTTGGTCCTTTTCATTAAAACATCTATTTCAAACAAAATTTACACAATGCTTAACATGTCTTGTAACATCCATTTTCTGTGCTATAATATACTCCGGCATAAGTAGTTAAATATAAATATATATACTTAATGCGGGTGGGAGAGGGAAACACGAGAGTGTGATAAATATATGAAGGGAGTATTCAAACTTAAGCAGCACCATACAAATTTGAAAAAGGAGGTTCTAGCGGGGGTAACATCGTTTTTTTCCATTGTCTATATTATTGCCGTCAATGCAAAAATCCTAGAAGATGCCGGAATACCGCTTGAAGCTGGAATTATTGCAACTGTACTTTCATCGTTAATTGGTTGTTTATTAGTTGCCTTTATTGCAAACGCACCGCTGATCATCGTACCCGGAATGGGAATTAATGCTTTATTTACCTACACAATTGTCGGTTCAATGGGCCTGAATTACATGGAGGCGTTGGGAGCAGTTGTTGTGGCTGGTATACTTTTCGTAATTGTGGCCTTTACTAAATTATCCACAATTATTTCAACAGCCATTCCACATTCTTTGAAGGAATCGATATCAGTAGGGATCGGCTTATTTATCGCCTTTATTGGCCTGCAAAAGAGCGGCATTATCGTCGGAAATCCAACTAATTTTGTCGCTCTTGGTAATTTATCAACGCCGATTGTCCTAGCTTCGATTATTAATCTGATTATTACCCTCTTTTTATTCTTAAAGAAAGTTCCAGGGAATTTTTTAATCAGTGTGATTTTAGGTACGGTTGTATCCTATTTCTTTGGTATTGTCCATTTTTCGGCGATGGATACCGGATTTGTATCCTTCACGGATTACAAGAATGTTTTCTTGAGTGCAGATCTTGGAAAAATAGATGCCTTTCCATTATGGACCGCAGCCTTTTCACTTTTTTTAGTGCTTGTGTTTGAAAATATTGGCCTGCTTCATTCCCAGGTAAACGGAATGCTTCAAGCACCTGAGAAAAACGGAAAATCGTTAAAAGCAGTCTCGATTTCTACTATTGTTTGCGGACTTTTCGGCACAAGTCCTGCGGTATCGACGGTTGAAACAGCAGCAGGTATTACTGCAGGCGGAAGAACAGGTTTAACCTCTGTTATTACAGGTTTGTTATTTTTATTTTCCCTATTCTTCATGCCCTTTATTAAACTAGTACCTGATACAGCCATCGCACCAATCCTCATTATTATCGGAGGCTTGATGTTGACCAATGTTGTAAATATTGATTTTACCGATTTTTCCGAAGCGTTTCCTGCCTTTCTCGTCATTATTATGATTCCGTTAACCTACAGCATTGTCGACGGAATTGCATTCGGTTTTATCGCGTACCCGCTGGTAAAACTTTTTACAAACAAACAAAAAGAGCTTTCCTTACCAATTTTTATTATATCTATCTTATTCTTAACAAATTTCATGCTTCACTCGATAGGATAAGCTGTAAATAGATGCCTGACCCCAACTTGGGGTCAGGCATCTAGGTTTTCAGCCGGAATGAAGGACATTATCGGCAGGTTTCTTAAACGAAAATGCACAAAAAAAACTGCCGGCAAAGTCGACAGTCTCAAATATATGACAGTAATTCACTTATAAAAGTTATAATGACTATTTTGGTCGTTCGATTTCAAAAATCTCGCCAATTTTCGCATAATAGTTTCCAGCTAAACGGCTTACAGCAGCTAAGCCCATTGGATCTATTCTGCCCTTTTCATAAATGGACTCATCAATATGAAATTGAACAATTTTTCCTATAATTAGATCACATCCTGAAGAATCTGAACCTCCCAGTTCTAAAGAATGTTCTAATCTACACTCCATTCGAATTTTAGCTTCTTTTACCCCTGGTACAGAAACCTTTACACTATTTACTGGAGTTAATTTCGCTAACTCAATTTCACTTTGTTCAGGGGGCAGGCTAGCAGCTGTTTTATTCACTTTTTCAACATTATGATCGTCAACAATATGGACAACAAACTCTTTTGTCTCTATGATGTTTCTTGCCGTATCCTTTTGTCTCCCTTGTGCACGTTGAATAGATAATGAAATCATTGGTGGATTGGAAGATACGATATTAAAATAACTAAATGGTGCACCATTCAAAATACCGTCTGTTGACATTGTTGTGACGAAGGCAATGGGCCTAGGTATGATGCTTCCTATTAAAAATTTATAATTCTCTTTTTCAGACAATGAGGCTGGATCAATCGAAAGCAATAAAATCAGTCCTTTCGTAAAATCAGTCTATTTCTCTTACTCAAACGGCTGTGTTGTTTGCTTACTCATTATTAAACACTCATTTTCGTGATAAATCCAGTTATTTAACCGAATTGACCAGAACTGATTCGATTATCTCGAATTCGAGATATAAATATAAAAAAAAGAAATTTTATACTTTATTTCTTACTTTTTTCAAAAGATAAACCAATGTTTCTGCCTCGTCAGATTGTAACGAATCAAACAGATCATCAACTAACTTACGATATTCCGGCATGATTTTGTTCATCAAGTCGATGCCAGCGTCAGTTAAGGTTACATGTATAACCCGACGATCTTCAAGGCAGTCATTACGATTTAACAAGCCTTTTTGTTCTAACTTATCTATTACATAGGTCATTGAACCACTTGAAATTAATATGCTATTTCCTATCTGCTGAATGGTTTGTTTTCCTTTATGATAAAGCACTTCTAACACGGAAAAATCCGTAATACTTAAATGATTTTTTGCCATTTCATCCCTTATTCGTTCTTGGATTGCTTTAGATGTCTGCATTAATAGCAGAAAAGGCAAATTAGTGCATTTTTCCTCCAATTCATTCACCTCCAATAAACCCTGAATCTAAATATCTCTAATCCGAGATAATTATAATCCTTATTACTTTTTTTGTCAATGCCATTATCCTAACTCCTTCTTAGCATCACCATATCCAATGTCCTTATGCCATTCTTATAAATCGCAGGATCAATCCCCAATTCTTTTTATATTAAATTTTCAAACTCCAAACCCCTCCCTATTAACAATATTACCCTAATAACCCATGTGAAATATAAATTTATAAAAACGTGAAAGTATAAAACAGACGGTTTACAGCTTCATACGCGTTTCACCCCCTGTAAAGAAGGGTACTTTATTCTGTAGCTTGAATAAGGGAGTGGATACCTATGAACAAAAAGATAGCTGTTTTAGTAACGGATTACTTTGAGGATTCTGAATATACAGAGCCAGTGCAATCCTTTAGAGAAAAGGGCCATGAGGTAACCGCAATCGAAAGGGAAAAGGGAAAAACCGTGAAGGGAAAGCAAGGAAAGAGTGCGGTCGTTATTGATGAAGGCATTGATGATGTCTCTCCCGAAAACTTTGATGCACTTTTCATTCCAGGCGGATTTTCACCGGATATTCTTCGTTCGGACGAGCGTTTTGTCCGCTTTGCAAAAGCATTTATGGATGCTAACAAACCAGTGTTAGCCATTTGCCACGGCCCTCAGCTGCTGATCACAGCTGAAACACTTCAAGGGCGTGATGTAACTGGCTATAAATCTATTCACGTTGATTTAAAGAATGCCGATGCTAATTTACACGACAAAGAAGTAGTCGTGTGCCAGAATCAGCTTGTCACCAGCAGACAGCCAGATGACATTCCGGCCTTTGTGCAAGAATCATTACGAATATTAGGATAGATGAAAGGCAGAAGGGATTTCTTCTGCCTTTCGAAAGCTGTTTCTGCATAGAAACAACCAATGGTGGTATGATTTGTTAATCATACCACCATTGGTTGTCTAAGAATTTTATTCTCACTTCATTTTGTCCAACGTCACTTCGAAAATGATGCATAAAATTAGTGTAAACGGTAATGAAATGATTAACGCTAATAAAGGCCAAGAATAATGCAATCTAATAACCAAAAACATGATTATCACAAATACTAATGACCACCCAAGATTCCATCCGTGGTGATAAGTAATGGCTCCTAATTTTACAGATACAAACTCCAAAACAATGAATAACAATACGAAAATTAATACATAAATAACCTTATTATAAATGCCCGAATGATAAGGATATTTTGATAAAAAGACCCATGTTGATAAGGGCATACCAACTAGAATTAATAATAACATTGGAATGATTGAGTATCCTAATCCGTTGGGCTCCATTTGCCACAATTGATATTTATAACAAAGAACTTCATATATAGCATTCCCAAGTGCCGCAAATAACATGGAAGGATAATATTTTTTCCAATCACGATCTCCAAATTTTATGGCTGCTATTATCCAAGACACGGAGAGAACAATTGCAATCAACCCCATCACCTGCCTTTCACTATTTTTCCATACAAAGTAAAAATTAGTCATGTATTTTAATCCCCTTCTCCAAGAACATATCCCGCGAATTTCTTTTTAACAAAATAAAAGTCTTTGGTAACTATTTTCTAAACAATTTCTGCAGATGAAATAAACATATTGAATGCGCCCTTACGCATTTTTGGTTTTATACATATTTTATATTGAGTAGATGGAAGGGGGGTTTATGGTTATGGATGGTGCAGGGTACGGCGGAGGTTTTGCTTTAATCGTTGTATTGTTTATCCTTTTGATTATTATTGGAGCGTCGTTTATGGGCGGAGGTTACGGCGGGTTTTATTAAAAAGTAAAATTACACACTTGATTGAAAGGGGAATGAACTATGTTTGGATACGGTGGGTTTGGTGGTTGCGGCGGCTATGGCTACGGCGGTGGTTTCGGCTACGGCGGTGGCTTTGCTTTAATCGTTGTATTGTTCATCTTATTAATCATCGTTGGGGCAGCTTGCTTTTATTAATTAAAAGCTCTCCACTCCTTAGATGATGATGGAAAAAAGCCCTTTCGCAAGGGCTTTTTTCTTATAAGTTATATGCTTTATGGTATCAAACTAATGTGCTGTTTTGGCGACTTCCCTTTAGATTATGCATTACACAAACATCTGCTTATGGTGGCAGCCAAAGATTTTGGGAATTTGTAAGTTAAACCAAGAGAAATTTTGATATAATGCTTACCATTAAACCATTAGAAATAATGTAAATGGGGGGCAAATAGTCAATGGAAAATGAATTGCCAGAAAATGATTTATTAGGAAAAAGGGCAGTCGTAATTGGCGGCAGTATCGCTGGTATGCTGGCAGCTCGAGTACTATCCGACTTCTTTGCAGAAGTGCTGATCATCGAAAAAGACCAAATGAATGATCATATATTAACAAGAACCGGGGTTCCGCAAGGTTCACACGGTCACGCTCTTTTAAAAAGCGGAGAAGAAATTCTTAATGACCTTTTTCCAGGAATTGTGGAAGAACTAATCAAAGCCGGGTCAGTCAAATCAGACTTTGCAAGCGAGCTAGCCTGGAATCACCACGGGAGATGGAAAGTTAAATATCATGCAGGGATGTCCATTATTCAGCAAAGCCGTCCATTCTTAGAATGGCGTATCCTGCTCAGGCTAAAACAAATACCAAATATCAGCTTTATGTATGAATCCAAAGCAAAAAAACTCCTAGTGGATGATAATCAAGTAGAAGTCAAAGGGATAGTGATTCAAAAAGGAGGGGAAATGAACGAGGAAATATTGGCTGACTTAGTGATTGACGCCGCAGGTGCAGGTTCGCAAACTTCTACCTGGCTGAAGCAATTAGGTTACCAGACTCCTGCGAAAACAGAAGTAAAGGTCGACCTCTTCTATGCCAGCAGAATTTATCGTTCCCTTTCCTCGAAAAAAAAAGACTGGGGCAGCTTATTGGTCTATCCCAATCCCCCTTTACAAAACCGGGGCGGCGGAATTTTCCCTATTGAAAATCAGCGCTGGATGGTCACTTTACTTGGATATGGTGTTGAATCACCTCCAAATAGCGGAAATGAATTTTTAGCGTATGCAAAATGCTTGGAAAAGCCGGAGGTATATAATGCTATCAAAGATGGACAGCCTGAAACGGATATTACCATTTATCGATTTCCAGCATTACGGCGTTTTCATTTTGAAAAATTGTCTCATTTTCCCAATCGCCTTATTGTCATGGGAGATGCTTTTTGTAGAATGGATCCAGTCTTTGGCCAAGGTATGAGTATCTCTGCCCTAGAGGCCGTTGCATTAAAAAATGAACTACAAAAAGCGGTACATATTAACGGGCTTACTCAAATCTCCCTCGTTACACATCGCCGTTTCAGCAAAATTATAGATGTTCCATGGTTAATCGCCCTAACGGAAGACTTTCGTTTCTCCCATACCATTGGGAAAAAGCCATTTGGCCTTCCTTTTCTGATGTGGTATGTAAAAAAGGTAATTTTAGCATGTGAAACAAACGAAGCTATATATGGAAAACTGATCAATGTACTTCAATTAAAAGCGCACCCATTCACACTGTTTTCACCAGCAGCATTAATAAATGTCCTTTTTCAACCAAGGAAATGAGAAAAAAATCGTACCTGAACCCACGCAAACAATACGTCATTGCAATGGGTTCAGGCACGATTTTCCTCGTTATAAATTTACTAACGGACTTTCAGTACATAATCCAATTATGACTCTTCATCTTCACTATAAACTGCAATCAATACTACTGCAGCTTCATCGCCGACATTCTTAACAAAGTGTGGTACACTTGCACACCAGCTGAAGGTATCCCCTTCTTCTAAGACAAAGGAGTCTTCTCCCTGTTCCGCAAGAATTTTCCCCTTTAGGACCAAATGACATTCTTCCCCTTCATGTGCATTTTTTATTCCTGTAGACATTCCCGGGGGAAATTCAACAACTCTAATGCTTAACCCGCCTCTCGTTCCTAAATGCTCGACTTTAATATCTGAGTCATTAGCAGTTGTGACTTTTCTTTCGTTTTTTCTAATGACTGTCATTTGCTCATTTTTTTCCAATAGCAAATAAGGTAACGGAACTTTTAAGAAATTGGCTATGGTTTGTAATGTGCTGATTGATGGGGATGTGTTGTTGTTTTCAACATTGCTTATAAACCCCTTTGAAAGACCAGTACCCTCGCACATTTGAGCAATCGTGATTTTTTTTCTATTTCTTATTGCACGTATTTTAGAACCGATATCCATGCGGATTACCTCCAAAGTTTCTTATCTATAAACTTAATTTCATATTAGCAAAAAAATGTTTGACATGCTAGTTTTGTTTCTGGTACTGTATAAGAAACAAAGATTCATATAAGAATACAGAGAATGATTATGAAAATAAGGGAGGAATTATAGATGATGCCATCATTATTTATCGCACATGGTGCCCCATTACTTGCCATCGAGAATAATGAGTATACAAAATTTTTAACAGAATTGGGCCAAAGCCTGCCTCGGCCAAAAGCAGTAGTTTTGTTTTCCGCTCATTGGGAATCTAACGTACAAAAGGTTAGCACTGTTGACCAATATAGCACGATTTATGATTTTGGGGGGTTTGATGAAGCTCTTTACAAAATTCAATACCCTGCTCATGGTGATCAACTCCTTTCCAAAGAAATAGAGGAGTTGTTTACTGAGAGTGGAGTGCCATTTGAAATGGATTCACAACGGGGATTGGATCATGGAGCATGGGTTGTCCTCCGCTTACTTTATCCAAATGCGGATATTCCTATCATCTCTATGTCCGTCAATTCTAGGCTTACACCTAAGGATCAATATAAAATTGGGAAGGCTTTGTCGGGATTAAGAGAGAAAGACATTTTAATTATTGCTAGTGGCGGAACGGTGCATAATCTTAGGGCCGTTAAATGGATTGACAATGGACAGGCTGATCAATGGGCACTTGAATTTGATGATTGGTTAGCCCATCATTTGGATAAATGGGATTTACCATCCCTTTTTAACTACGATACACTGGCACCAAATGCCGAATATGCCGTACCTCCATATGGATCAGAGCACTTTATACCGATTTTTTATGCCCTTGGTGCAGCAGACGATCAGCAAAAAGCAACATTACTGCACCGCAGTTATCGATACGGCAACCTAAGTCATAGCGTGTGGCAATTCGGGTGAGTACCTGTGGCATCCCATGAATTTTGTCATAGTTAGTAGAAATTTTTTCACCATATACCTCGAATTAAAAATAACAAAATTTGAGATTTAATCAAATATACACAATGATGGAGCGAATCATAATGATAGTAAAAAAGGAAGTTGGAGTAGTTGTATTACGGGTTATTTTAGGTGTCATCTTTTTTATTCATGGATTAGTTAAGTTTCAAGGTGGAATTGAAAATATTGCCGGCTGGTTTAGCAGTATTGGGATCCCTGGGTTTATGGCTTATGTCGTTGGAGGTATTGAAGTAATTGGAGGCATCGCCTTAATTATTGGATTTGGGACTCGTATTGTATCCGCGTTGTTTGTTATTTTAATGATTGGAGCAATAATCAAGGTAAAACTAGCTGTCGGTTTCTTAGGAAATGGAGAAATGGCAGGATATGAATTAGATCTTGCATTCCTAGCGATGGCATTATTTTTAGCTATTAATGGAAGCAAACAATTTTCTGTTGATAAATTTTTAGTGAAAAAGGAATCATAATCGCTTGTTTTAGAACTAGAGGGTCAGTCCCCCCGGACTGACCCTTTAGTTTTTCCATAATTATTAGAATAATTAAACTAGCAAATATTATTATTCTTAATCTACTTATCCTAAGTCCTCTTTTGTTAATTTCTTGTATTTCAGGCAATAAAATAAAGATTTTTCTCTTTTTTATTATCTTTTTCGACATGAAAGCCCTATCATTTACAAAAGACTTGTAAGTTTCTGAAATATTAAAATAATATACTAGACGAAAGCAATAAATTGTTTTAATATACTAATTGTTAACTCATTTCTAACTATCATTTCCCGATACTCCATTTCGGATAATAGTGTCAGAAAAATTAAAAAACTATCAGAGGGGGAACTAAACATGAAAAAGAAATTTAGTAAGGTGTTTATGGCATCAGCTTTAGCTGCCGGGATCCTTGCCGGCTGTTCAGGAGGAAATCAAGCGAGCGGTGGCGGCGGCGATAATTCCAAGGACTTCAAACTTGGAGTAAACATGGAGCTTTCCGGCAACGTTGCATCCTACGGTGAATCAATGGCCAAAGGTGTTGAAATGGCCGTAGCTGAAATTAACAAAGCTGGCGGTGTTGAAGGCAAACAAATCAAAGTCATTAAAGTGGACAATAAATCAGAAGCAGCTGAAGCAACAAACGGAATCATTAAGCTTACAAGCCAGGACAAAGTAAATGCCGTAATCGGAGCAGCAACAAGCGGAAATACCGTTGCACAAGCACAGATTGCAAATGATACCAAGACCGTTCTTATGGCTCCAGGTGGAACAAGTCCAACTGTTACTGTAGATGAAAAAGGAAAAGTAAGAGAATTCGTTTTCCGTACATCTTTCATTGATCCATTTCAAGGAACAGTTGCAGCCAACTTTGCTTTTAATAATTTAAAAGTGAAAGATGCAGCTATTTTTTCCGACAGCTCTAGTGACTATGCAAAAGGATTATCAGATGCTTTCAAGGAAACATTTAAAAAAGCAGGCGGTAAAATCGTTGGAGAAGATTCATATGTAGCAAAGGATACTGACTTCCGTTCTACATTAACTCGCCTTAAAGCGAAGAATCCATCATTTATCTTTATCCCTGGCTATTATGAAGAAGTTGGTTTAATTGTTAAACAAGCTCGCGAACTTGGGATCACAGTTCCATTAATGGGTGCTGACGGCTGGGATTCACCTAAATTAGTTGATTTAGCCGGTGCAGATGCATTAAATAACACGTACCTAATCAACCACTATTCTACTGAGGATCCAGATAAAAAGGTTCAAGAATTTGTGACAGCATTCAAAGATAAGAACAACGGCGATGCGCCTAACGCTTTTAATGCCCTTGGTTATGACACAGTTTATTTCTTAGCCGATGCCATTAAGCGTGCTGGCAGCACAGATTCCGTTGAAATTCAAAAAGAATTAGCAAAAACTAAAGATTTATCACTTGTAACTGGGGTATTATCGCTTGATAAAAATCATCACCCAATCAAAACTGCAACCATTTTAGAGTACGAAGACGGTAAGCAAGTGTTTAACACAAAAATTAATCCTTAAGTAAGGACCAGTAAAATGGAAGGATTATCCTTCCATTTTACTATTATAAAGGAAAAGCGCTAGGGCACTGGAGCTGGACAGAAAGAAGGAGCGAGTACGCATGGATTGGTTACAACAGTTAATAAATGGAATATCACTCGGCAGCATCTATGCCTTAATCGCATTAGGATACACAATGGTGTATGGAATCATTAAATTGATCAACTTTGCACACGGGGATGTATTTATGGTAGGTGCCTTTATTGGGTTCTATGCGATTACGGGATGGGGATTAAGCTTCTTGCCAGCACTCATCATTTCAATGGCTTTCTGTGCTGCATTTGGAGTTTTAATTGAACGGATTGCCTATAAACGGCTTCGAAATGCTACGAGAATTGCTGCTTTGATTACAGCGATTGGAATGTCTCTGTTGATTGAATATTTAATGATTTATATTCGGGGAGCACAGCCGGAAGCGTATCCTGCTGACGTTTTACCAAACAAAGCAATCAATTTATTTGGTGCCCAAATTAACAGCCAGTCTTTATTCATTTTATTAACATCTATTATCTTAATGATGATTTTGCAATTTATTGTTCACCGCACGAAAATGGGCAAAGCGATGCGAGCTGTATCTCTTGACATGGATGCTGCCCGCTTAATGGGAATAAACGTCGACAAAACGATTTCCTTCACGTTTGCCATTGGTTCGGCATTAGCGGGAGCGGCCGGGGTCGTGTTCGGAGTCTATTATACAAAAATTGAACCATTAATGGGTGTAATCCCTGGGTTAAAAGCGTTCGTTGCAGCTGTTTTGGGCGGTATCGGCAGCATTCCGGGAGCGATGGTTGGCGGAATAATCCTCGGTTCTATCGAATCAATTGTCAGTGCCGCAGGGTTTTCATTATGGAGAGATGCAGCCGCCTTTATCATTTTGATTCTCATACTGATCTTTAGACCATCTGGCATCTTTGGTAAAAATACAAGAGAGAAAGTATAGGTGAAAAATAATGAAGAAATCAAAACCATTTTGGGGATTTGTGATTCTAGCGGCGATTGTGTTTGGAGTTGTCCAATTTTTCATCGGCTCGGGATTATTAAATCAATATTATAGTAACTTGATCATTACCATCTCAATAAATATTATTTTAGCGGTCAGCCTCCACTTAGTTATTGGCATTACCGGCCAGTTCTCCATCGGCCATGCTGGTTTCTTGGCAGTCGGCGCTTATATTTCCGCCATTGCCACAATGAAATTTGAACTGCCGTTTATTCTTGCCATCGTGATTGGCGGAGTGGTTGCCGCTCTTGCAGGTCTTATTGTGGGGATTCCTACCTTAAGACTAAGAGGAGACTATTTGGCTATTGCCACCCTTGGTTTTGCTGAAATTATTCGAATTGTGTTATTAAATATTGACTATGTGGGCGGGGCCTCAGGAATGCAAGTCTCCCATCTTACCACCTGGACCATCTCGTTTATCTGCCTATTTATTACGATTCTAGTCATCTCTAACTTTACCAATTCCAGACATGGCCGTGCCTGTATTTCGATTCGGGAAAATGAGATTGCGGCCGATGCTATGGGAATTAATACGACCTACTATAAAGTTCTTGCTTTTGCGATCGGATCATTTTTTGCCGGAATTGCCGGCGGATTATATTCACATAATTTCTATATCTTACAGCCAGGCAATTTCGGTTTCTTAAAATCATTTGATATCCTCATCTTCGTAGTCCTAGGGGGCCTTGGCAGCATGACCGGGTCGGTGATTTCGGCTATCCTATTAACCGTTATTTCAGCATTTTTAGCGCAATATCCGGAAACACGGATGATTATCTATAGCTTAGTATTAGTAATCGTTATGCTTTACCGTCCTCAAGGCTTGATGGGTACACGTGAAATCACTGATTTATTCAAGTGGAAACCTGCAAAAGGAGGCAATTAGAATGGCACTGCTAGAAGTAAACAACGCCGGAATTCAGTTTGGCGGATTAAAAGCTGTTTCCGGTTTTAATATGAAACTGCAACAAGGCGAGCTTGTCGGTCTTATTGGACCTAACGGCGCCGGGAAAACCACTAGCTTTAACTTGTTAACTGGCGTCTATGTTCCTACAGAAGGGGAGATTTTATTTAACGGAAAGCGGCTGAACGGACTGCCGCCCTACAAAGTAACTCAAAGCGGGATCAGCCGTACCTTCCAGAACATTCGACTGTTCAGTGAACTATCCGTGTTAGATAATGTAAAGGTTGCCTACCATTCATTAGCAAATAACTCTATTTTAAGCTCGATTTTCCGTCTCCCCTCCCATTTTTCTGAGGAAAAAAATATGGAGAAGAAGTCACTCGAATTTTTGAAAATTTTTAACCTAGATAGGTATAAAGATGAAAAGGCAAAAAATTTACCCTATGGACAGCAGCGGAGATTAGAAATTGCCCGTGCTTTAGCTGCCGGACCGAAATTATTGCTGCTCGATGAACCGGCAGCAGGGATGAATCCGCAAGAAACCCATGAATTAATGGAACTGATCGCATTTATTCGTAAACAGTTTGATTTAACGATTTTGTTAATTGAACATGATATGCAGCTTGTCATGGGTATTTGTGAACGACTTTATGTCCTCGACCATGGTCAGTTGATTGCTGAGGGTACACCAGAGGTAATCCGCAGCCATCCGAAGGTGATTGAGGCATATTTAGGAGAGGAGGTCCCGAGCGAACATGCTTAAAGTCAACGATAT
The DNA here is from genome assembly GCF_005154805.1 of Bacillus sp. S3. Taxonomy (GTDB): domain Bacteria; phylum Bacillota; class Bacilli; order Bacillales; family Cytobacillaceae; genus Neobacillus. The sequence continues at coordinate 1,000,042 of NZ_CP039727.1, read as the reverse complement.
TAATGTATTTTATGGCAGCATTCAAGCACTCAAAGGGATTTCATTAGAAGTGAAAGAAGGTGAAATTGTTACCTTAATCGGCGCAAACGGTGCAGGAAAAAGCACGCTTCTTAAAACCTTATCCGGTCTGCTTAAACCCAAGTCAGGGACGATTGATTACTTAGGTGAACCAATTTCTGCAAAGGCACCGCAATCGATCGTGAAGGCCGGGATCTCACATGTCCCTGAAGGACGCCGTGTTTTCTCCAATATGTCAGTAGAGGAAAATCTAGAACTGGGAGCCTATACAAGAAAAGATTCAAGTGGTATTCGCAAGGATATGGAAAAAGTCTATGAACTATTCCCAAGACTTTTAGAACGCCGCAAGCAGTTATCCGGTACACTTTCCGGCGGTGAACAGCAAATGCTGGCAATGGGCCGAGCCATCATGGCCAAGCCAAAGCTGCTGCTTCTGGACGAGCCTTCTATGGGATTGGCACCGCTAATGGTTAAGCAAATCTTTAGCATAATCGAGCAGATCAACAAGGACGGAACGACTGTCCTGCTCGTCGAACAAAATGCCAACATGGCATTATCCATTGCCAATCGTGCCTATGTAATTGAAACCGGACGCATCGAAATATCAGGTACGGCAGCCGAATTGCAGGCAAGTGAAGATATTAAAAAAGCCTATCTCGGGGGACTTTAGAGACGGGTATATTAGAGGAGGAATATTCATATGAATATTCCTCCTCTGCTTTTTTTATTATGTAGTCATTGGATGATATGGCATCAAGGTGGCGGGTCTACGAGGGCTTTGTTGATAAATAACCTTGGAATACCATACATAGAATGGGTCTATATCGGTGTTTATATTAATAAATTCACGAAACCCCTACGTAGACGGGTTCTACTTTGATGTTTCGACCAATAATCTATCGAAACGTCTAAGTAGACAGTCTCTACTTCGATGTTTTAACGAAAAATCTACCAAAACATCTAAGTAGACGGGGTCTACTTAGATGTTCCGACTAATAATCTTTCGAAACGTCTAAGTAGACAGTCTCTACTTCGATGTTTTAACGAAAAATCTACCAAAACATCGAAGTAGACGGGGTCTACTTCGATGTTTCGACTAATAATCTTTCGAAACGTCTAAGTAGCAGTCCCTACTTCGATGTTTTAACGAAAAATCTACCAAAACATCGAAGTAGACGGGGTCTACTTCGATGTTCCGACTAAAGATCTACCAAAACGTATAAGTAGCATCATCTACTCGATAATTCCCCTAAAATATTTTAGTAGAGATAGATTCCAATAGCCTTCATTGGAAACTCCCCCCAAAATTTCTTAGTAGAATTGGTTCCAATCTACCTTGATTCATTCTCCCCATAATATTCGACTAACCAGACACACCCCAAATACCATGAATAAAAGACCTATTAAATAAATTAAATCTTTTACCCCCAGCTTCGTTGTTTGATAGTAAGTCCGATCCCTTGTGCCAGTAAAACCTCTTGCCTCCATGGCAATTGCAATTCTTTCAGATTTTCGTACTCCTTGAGTGAACAGTGGCAGGGAGTATCTCATAAAAGCTTCCCAGCTGCTTTTCTGCTTATAGCCGCGAATTTTATGGGCTGCCTTCATTTGATTGAGTTCTGATTGGAAAAGTGGGATAAAACGGAAACCTGCCAATAACCCATATGCCCATTTTGGCGAAAGTTTACATTGATGAATTAGACTCATAATGAACAAGGTTAAGTCAGTCGTTGAGGTGAATAATAACCCAAAGGTAACGAACCCCAACATTCGTAAAGAGATTGTCAGCCCATTGGTTAGACTCTCTTCCGTAACATGAAACCAAGCCCAATTCCAAATCGTTTCTTCTCCTTTTCCAAAAGCAGCCATCATCCAAAAAACTAAAATAAAAAAGCCTAAATAGGGTAAAAATCTTTTCAATAAATAAGACATTCTCCATCCGCCACAAAAAATGCCTATGAATACAGCAATAATCCATATACCCAACGTTTCTTTCGGATCTGTAATGGCCATCAAGATTAACATAGCTAAAAAGTGAGCAAGCAGCTTACAAGCAGGGTTTAAGGTCGAAAGCCATGATTGATTCCCCTTCATACGAGACATAGCCCCTCTCTAGCTTGAAATAATTGATAATGCAGAGGAGGCACCAACGAGCTCTCTTTCAAAAGATCTTGGTTCATAAATAATTGATATGGTGTCCCATAGAAAGCAACTTTTCCTTTTTTAAAAAGGATAACTTTATCCGAATAGCGATCAACTAAATCCATATCGTGGGTTACCATGATAATGGTTGTTCCCTGTTCCTGCCGCTCCTTCAGCCGTTTAATCAGCTCGTTAGCAGTTTTTTCATCCTGGCCAAATGTTGGTTCATCCAGTAATAATAACGCCTGGTCAAACAATAACATCGTGGCCACACTCAAACGGCGTTTTTGGCCAAGGCTCAATGTAAAAGGATGGGCGTCACGATAGGATTCCAGTCCAAATTCCCGCAATAACTGATTAGTTTTTTGGCGGATCCGCTCTTCCGGCCAATTTCTTTGCCGGCCGCCAAAGGCGATTTCATCAAACACAGTATCTGTAATAAATTGCAGTTCTGGATTTTGAAAGACAAAGCCTGCTTTCTCATATAGTTCCTGATCTGGCCACTTTTTTAATTCACTTTCAAGAAAATAAACTTTTCCTTTTTTTAAGGATTCTAAGCGTGCCAAACTTTTCAGGAACGTACTTTTGCCGCTTCCATTTTTCCCGACAATCGAAATCCAGTCCCCTTTATGGATGGCCAGATTAATGTCGTTTACAATCGTTGTTTTCCCATAACCGATTTCTGCATTTTCTGTATGGATGATAGGATTATCTACCCCATCGTCTTTCAGTTGTTCCATTGACTTCGTTTCTATGATCCTTGAGAGTTCGATTGCTAATGGATGAGTATCATGGCGAACCACATCCTGCCACTTTATCGGAAATAACTTTGGCCGCCAAATACCCGCCTCCCGTATCTCACTCTGGAAATTTTCCAAGATTTCTTCTGGTTTTCCATCACCAATCATCCGGCCATCTTTATTAAGAATAATCACCCGGTCCATCCATTCGATACATCCATCCAGTACATGTTCAACAAATACCATCGTTTGGTTGGTTTGTAGGGAAACATCCCTTAATAATTCAAAAATCTCGTTTCTGCCCTCAGGATCCAGTTGGGCTGTCGGTTCATCCAAAAACAAAACTTCAGGTTCCAGTGCTAATAAGCAGGCTAGTGCCAATCGCTGCTTCATTCCGCCGGAAAGCGAATCAATCGGAGTACGTTTATCTATCTTCAATCCCGCTTTATCCATTAGGTCCCCTATCATCTCATCCATTTGATCCCTTGGAATCATCCGGTTTTCAAGACTAAAAGCAATTTCTTCATCCACATGGAGCATGCAAAATTGAGAATCAGGATCTTGAAACATCACACCCGAACTATCTGGGCGCACGATCTCACCGGTCACTTCAGCATCTAGAAATTCAGGAATAATCCCGGCAAGTGCGGAAATCAACGTTGATTTTCCGCACCCGCTAGGTCCTAAAATTAATAGTTTTTCGCCTTGCCGAATCGACAGATTGATATGATTTACTATTTTTTTATTATGTTGGTAAAAGCGGATCGATAAATTGTTACATCCCAGAAACATTTGCATCTGCATGTCCTTGTTTCCTTCTAACTTTCATTATTTCATATTGGTCCAAGACACCTGTTTTGGCGAGCGACTCCACGACAAATTTTGCCAAACAGCCGCCTAGAATGATTCCGCTGATCACATGAATGGCTAATGTTGTGAGCAGTATTTCAGTTGTATAATAGCCAAAACCGTTAACCAATAGGTTATAAATCATGCCTCCTACAGCTGCGAGCGCACCTGACAGCATTAATGTAAACAGGTTATAGCGTTTGTACCCAAAAATAGCAAAGGCCACTTCTGATCCGATGCCTTGAAAAACACCTACTAATAGAGCAGACAAACCAAAGTGACTGCCAGTTAATAGTTCTACGGCTGCGGCAGCAACCTCTGCAATGAAGGCAGCACCCGGTTTCCGAATGATATACGCAACTATGGGACTGGCAATCACCCAAATACCAAACATAAACCCAGCCCCCACTGGACCAACGAGTGCCGAAATCGGGATCCATAATGTCGACCATCCTAAATAAATGACACCGCATGCCACCGCTAAAATGACAGTAAGAACAATCTCCTTCATTTTCCAATTCATCTTTTTATCAGCTCCAGTTGAACTGGCCATTCTTCTCTTTTGTAGGCCATGTCCCAAAACATATACTCAAGCTGACAGCTTAATAGAAAATGTTCCTTCATCTTTTCTTTTTCTTTCTCCGTTGCGTGAATGACCAATTCATCTAATCTTCGGCAAAATCTTGTAGTAGTTTCTGGACGATTTCCATAAAATTGAATCCACTCATAAAAGGGATGTGATTCATCTGGATTGACTTCTTTTATTAATTTTTCACCAATCTCCCAATACGTCCATGGACATGGCAGTAACACAGCCAAGATTTCTCCTAATGACCCTTCATGCGCAACCGTTAACATATGGCGGATATAATGATGGGCGGATGGAGATAAAGAGTACCCCTGCAATTCCTCGTAAGGAACACCCGCGACTTGGCAAAAGTTATGATGTGGATGGACTTCACTGTTTAAAATAAATGAAATTTGCCGATTGAGCATCTCCATATCCGGGCGGTTTTCACACTTTGAAACAGCAATTCCATAAATACGAATAAAGGAGTTTAAATACTCAAAGTCCTGTTTCACATAATGGATTAATTGTTCCTTTCCTAAATTCCCATTAGCAATTCCCTGCACAAAAGGATGTTCAAAAATCGCTTGAAAAATTGGCTCTGCTTCTTTCCTTAATTCTACTGAAAAACTCATCAATATATCCTCCTTGTGGTTTTGGCTAGAGGAAATAGGAGACGGCAATAATAATCGAAAAAGCCGCTCCAATATATGGAGCGGCGCAATTTACACATTCTAGCATCATTGAGCTCTGTCTCCACTTTCCTCCGCTAGTATGAACTAGATCAGGTTCAAAGGGTCCAAGATTCCAATCTTGTCTCAGCCATTACATGGCTCCCCTAGTGGTCAACCTATTCTTTTCCTATTACTATACATTACCAATTTTGATTAAGTCAATGAGACTTTTGACCCTCGTTTATTATTGCTGGGTTCTGTTCATCTCAAAAGGTTCTAATCCGATGAATTCGATGCAGAAACATAAGGTAAGTATTTTTTTGTTCATAGTCTGTTCATATTTTTCTTTTAAAATATATCTTTAAAAAGAAGCCGCAGGAATAATTTTGAACAGACAAAACTATTCTGAAAACTCCTTTTAGGTGAATAGTAGAGAAAATAGAACCTTGCTAAAATGTTCAGCAAGGTTCTTAAATGTATATTTGATTCAACAAAGAAATCAATTGCTTCAAGAAGGAGAAAATTAGGAGTGCTTCAACCGTCAATAAACGCTAATTTTGCCCTCTATTCCTTATTCATTAAACCTTCCCATTAAAATAGTGTTATAGTAATTCCCATCAGATAGGACCTTGTCCTTTTTTAAAATACCCTCCACTTCAAAACCATGTTTTTGATAAAGCTTTATTGCATTGTCATTGGTTTCGAGGACATTCAACGTTATCTTCTTAATATTATTTGTGTCTGCCCAGTGAATGGATTCTTTTAAAAGGTTTTGTCCAATGCCGTATCCCCAAAAATCTTTTAAAACACAGACGCCAAACTCTACCTTATGAGAAGTTCTTTTCAACTGGTTCCCTTCACATCTCGAAAAACCTACAATTCTTCCATTTACTTCAGCAACTAAAAAAAGATTTTTCTTACTTTCTGTATCATCTATTATGATTTGTTTAAAACCTGGCTCGTTTATGTACGCCTCGCCTTTTTCCCGATCTAAATTTTCTGTTTCACCATCTATCTGCACTCTAATTTCAGACAGGTTTTTCGCGTCTTCTTCTATTGCAGATCTAATTATATAAAATAAATTATTAATAATAAATTCCTTCGGGTTAACTCTCATGACGATTCCCTCCCCTCATTAATTGTACATCTTAAGAAATGGCCAGTCTAACCAAACAAAACAAAGCTTTTTGGAGCACCATTTTGACCAACGCGCGGGCCTTTTGGGAAAGAATCTCTGCTTCAGGCATGTTTTTTGGAAGGCTAGAATACAATCGAACAAAGACCACTTTTTGAAAAGGTGATAACTATGAACCAATTATCCTTTAAAGCTTTTGCTATCACAAATGAAATCGACTTGAACAAAATTGCCATTCAATGTGGGATTCCCAAAAAATTCACCTGGGAACAGCCGCTAATCCTGAAAGGGAAAATACTATCCTCTATTCTTGAGAAAAAAGTGGACGAGTCGCAAGCTGTACTGGTTTTTTCATTTGGCAGTATTGTTTTCATTAATTCCGGTAGTACGGATGAAGTGAATCGATTTTTTGCCTACATCCATTCGTTCGAGCCGGAAATCGAACTTGAATCTGCTGGCAGGTACACCGATGATTACAGCCTTCATATCAGAGTTGACGAAACAATCGAATTGACTGACGAATATGTGGTGGTCCCCGAATATGAAAGTTTCTATCCCGAACTAATTTCTACTGTACTCGCTAAATCGGTTGCACTTGAAAAAACGGAGGAGCAACTCGGCAAAATTCATGATACGCTCGAAACCATGATCTACCGGCTAGAAAAAGGAAAACTGAGAATCGGGAATAAGGAATTGGCACGAACCACCGCGAAGATTGTCCGCCATGAGTATAACACCTTGGCCTATATCATGATTCTCGATAAACCTGACATTACTTGGACGAGCAGTACCGCCGGGGAGTTCTACGACAAAATGCTGGAGTTTTTTGAATTAAATGATCGCTACAAAATCCTGAAAAGTAAAACGGAAATTCTCTATAAAATCATGGACGGCTTTTCGACGATCAGCCATTCGATCCGAGGATTATTTGTAGAATGGATTATTGTCATTCTCATTACCTTTGAGATCCTTCTGACACTTTTACAAATTGGCGGGGTACTGCCGTAGATATTTCCGCAGAACAACTAGATAAACGGGTGGAACATATGTTAATTTCAGCGTGTTAAAGGTCTATTTACAATACAGTTGAGATGTTAAGAAGTTGGTCGAAAGCTTAAAGAAACGCTTAGAGTCTTCACTCTAAGCGTCATAAATTTTACTGGAACGGCATTCCATTATTCCCCCTTTAATGGAATATTCAATTTATCTTTGGAACTCAAATTTTACAGGTCTCAGAAAAAGACTCTCTAATGTAGTTTTTGCATCTTTATTCTCAAATAAAATTTCATATAAAGCATTACTAATTGGAAGTTCAACATCATATTGTTCAGATAGATCTTTCAATGCCTTGACTGTTGATACTCCTTCTGCCAATTTCTCAAACTTTTCACCAGTGACAAAAGCTTGTCCAAACCTCCTGTTATGACTATGTAAGGAGAACAAAGTTGCCTCATAATCCCCTAAATGACTCAATCCATAGATTGTTACGTCGTTTCCTCCCATCGCTAAAACAAGGCGGGAAAGTTCCCTGGTCCCTCTAGCCATAAGAGAACCTTTTAAACTGCTGTAATTCAATCCATCCAGCATTCCTGCGGCAATTCCTATCACATTTTTGGCAGCTGCACCTATTTCATTTCCAATCATATCTTGTCCGTAATAAAATCTTATTAAATCGCTATTAAACTCATTAACAATTTTCTTAGTGATTTCAATATCTTCAGAACCAATCACCATACAGTTTGGAATGTTATTTACGAAATCTTGTACGTGTCCTGGACCTACCCAAACAGCTATATTGATACTTTTTCCGATTGCTTCACCAAATACTTGAGATAACCTCTTTCCGCTGTCGGCTTCGAGCCCTTTCATACACAAGATGAAAGTTTTTCCTTGAATATCATCAAAAGAGTTTAATATATGAGCAAAAGAACGTAATTCTTGTGCACTAATCGATATGATAATAATCTCTGCAAATGAAACGGCTTGATGTAGAGAATTACTTAACATAATATCTTCTGGCAGCTTAAGATAATCATTTTTTCTAGTTTCATCTAGTTTGATGTAGTTTTTGGAGTTCTCTCTCCCCCACAACATTACATTATGACCAACTTTGTTAGCATACCACGCAATAAAAGTACCCCATCGCCCACAACCAAGAACAGAAATATTCAATAATCTCACCTTTGTCTGTATTAATTTTTTATCTTTTCTCGATTTCTTTAAAATAATCCACTGTACAGTATTCGACAAATTATAAAAATACCCTTCCACATCTCCTCGATAATGCATTGAAACAAGAATGGAGGCTTCATGATAACCGCATTCTCAGAAAAAATGAGTTGCTTAAACTACAAAAAGCTCGCCAAACTGAACTGCACCCTACTTGTTAAACCGAATCTAACAAAGAGGGGTCACTTCAAATCGGCGAGTGTTTTCCTTATGCTTTCATTTTTTCAGGTAATTCCTTTCCTAAATCCATCGAAGTACTATGTCCTGGCTGAAGTTTTGCGCTTGGGTTAAAATAGCTTATCGCATTATTAACAGCCGTAGGACCTTCTCCGAACCCAACCGTAATCAGTTTGACTTTTCCTGGATATGTCGTAATATCTCCCGCTGCATAAATTCCAGGTATATTTGTCTCCATTTTTGTATTCACAACAATCGAACCTTTTTCTAATGTTAGATCCCCTTCTTTAATAGGACCCAATGATGATACAAAACCAAAGTTAACAACAATCTCATCTACTTCTAAAGCCATTTCTTCACCTGAATGGATGTTTCCTAAAACGATTTGTTCAATTCTTTCTGTACCGATTAAATCCTTCGTAATATACGGGGTAATTATATTTACACTAGAATTCATTAATGTTTTCACACTGCTCTCGTGGGCACGGAATTTATCGCGACGGTGAACAAGATTTACTTCTTTCGCAATTGGTTCAAGCATTAGCGCCCAATCGACAGCGGAATCTCCCCCGCCAATTACGGTTACTTTCTTGTCTTTAAACGAGCGCAAATCCTTAATGAAGTAATGTAAATTTTTCTTTTCAAAGTACTTCGCATTTTCATGGTCGAGCTTTTTTGGCTTGAACGCACCAACACCCGCTGTAATAATAATGGTTCGCGAGAAATGTGTTGCTTTATTAGTCGTAATCAAGAAAGAACCATTCTCCAGCTTTTGAATATTTAATACTTGTTCTTCCAGTGCAACGGAAGGGTGGAATTGTTCAATTTGTTTTAATAAGTTATTTACCAAGTCCTGAGCACGAATTTGCGGAAAACCTGCAATATCATATATAAATTTATCCGGATAGAGAGCTGCAAGTTGACCGCCAAGTTGTGGCATGCTTTCGATGATTTTCACACTGCATTGCCTTATCCCGCCATAAAAAGCAGTAAAAAGGCCAGCTGGCCCTCCGCCAATCACTGTTATATCGTAGATTTTATTATTCATATTATTCTCCTGCCTTTATTTACGCTGATTTATGATAAATGTATACACGAGCAATTATTTTGTTCTATCATCACTCTATTTTTAATTAATGTATGTTAGTACTAACTAACATACAGGATAAAATAATATAATTGGAATGATCCAATTATATTATTTTCGCTATTCATCCGTTAGTTTGTAATAACTAACTAATTTAACAAAAAGATTCTATCCATCCATTTTTAATGCCCTAACAAATATTTGCACTGCTGTACTAATAAATTCTTCGCTGCCTATTGCAGTAATTTGATGCCCATCTACAAAATTACGTGAAACAAACTCACCATACACCATATATAAATAAGACATTGCAAGACCTTCAACATTGCCTTCGAACTGCATCTTGCCCATCTGCTTCATTTCTAAAAAATAATAAATAAGAAGTTCCTTTAATTGACGAGGATGTTTATTAATTTGTTCAAATAAACCTTCAATTGTATTTCCTTCCTTATATGCAATAAGAATAACTTTTTGGTTTTTCTTCATTAATTTATGATATGCTTCACTGATCATTAACAAATCTTTTTCTAAATCCCAAACAATATTCTTATCAAAAAGTTCTTTCATTGATGTAGAATAATAGAATCGATCAATCGCTGCTTCTAAAATACCTTGTTTTGTTCCGAAATGACGAAATAATGTCATTTCACTTACAGAGGCTTCTTTGGCAATTTCTTTTGTCGAGACCGCTTTATATCCTTTTTCAGCTATTAAATTTATTGCCGAAAATAAAAGTCGATCACTCGTATCTGTCATATCGACGACCACAATGACGACCTCCCTTCATTTCAATTTATCATTATAATATTTTAATTTGAATAACCTTGTCAACAATCATGGCAATTTCTGTATATCATATGTGCCAAATATGGAAAAATTGCCACTTCCTCCTTAATCATTTGCCAAGGGTACAAAAAATAGACCCTTGGCAGAAACAACAATCTCTTCCCAACAATATATTTATATAGCAAACTCTTCAATCGTATTTGGAGCAAACAACTCTTCAATACCTACACGTCTTTCGGATAAACCTTGTTTATAGTGATACTCCAAAAACGTTTCAAGTGCCTTTCTGTTCTTCTCGAATCCATATGTCCACAAATCATCTTTGAAGAGTTTTCGTGCTTCCTCAGCTTCTGCTACAAACCAAGGCAACATCGTTTTAATCGCTGTTGTATCAAATAGATTCTTTTTGGCAATCTCCCTGGCTTGGTTAAAGGCTTTAACTAATTCTTGCGCTACCCATGGGTTTTCATTATATACTTCCTTTTTCAGAACGACTGTATGCATAATTGGGAAAATACCGGTCCTTTGATAATAGTCCTTTTCTACCTCTTTATAGTTCGGGAATAACCTCGAAATGCGTGGATCTCCTTCATCGAACGGCTTAGGCAGTCTTGCACATAACAGGCCATCAATTTCTCCCGCTAATAACATTGAGGTAAGCGTTTTACCTTCAGGGGCCTCTTCAATCGTAAGATTAGCCGGCGCAGTCCACGGTACTCTTTCTTTTCTGCCACTTTGTTCTTCCCCGCCCGTTACCCACGTAATGGATTCAGGAGAAACGCCATATTCATCCTCTAAAATTCCCCGTTGCCACACTAATGCTGTCATTTGATATTCCGGAACCCCAATGCGGCGTCCAATTAATTGTTCAGGTTTCGTGATACCAGCATCACTTCTTACTAAAATATTTCCATGTCTAAATGCACGTGAAAGAAAAACTGGTAAGGCAATAAACGGACTGTTTCCTCGAGAAACCCCCATAACGTAAGATGAGAGTGAAAATTCCGCTACATCGATATCTTGATAGCGCGCCATTCTAAAGAAAAGCTCTTCTGCATCTAAATGTAAAGGAAATAAATCTACCCCTTGTACTCGGACTCTCCCATCACGAATAGGTGCACAACGGTCATAATCGCCTGTAGCTAAAGTAAGTTTTAACATATAATCTCTCTCCCTTTGGTATGTTTTTGTTTTAATTTTTTGTTAACGTTATCCTAATCATTCATTAGTGACCAAAGATAATTAGGTGATAACGGTAATTTATTAATTTTTATTTCGAATGGAAGTAATGCATCTTCAATTGCATTGGCTAAAACGGCTGCAGGCGATATTGTTCCACCTTCCCCCAGTCCTTTTACACCAAGTGGATTTCTTGGGCTGGCAGACTCCATATGAATAGCTTTAATTTCAGGTACTTCACTGGCAGTTGGTAAAAGATAATCCATATAAGTCCCCGTTAAAAGTTGACCGTTTTTATCATAGATAATCTCTTCATAAATGGCTCCGCCGATTCCTTGAGCAACACCTCCCATTAATTGACCATCAGCTATGAGCGGATTAATAATTTTACCAGCATCATGAGAAACAACATAATCTAAGATTTCAACTTTACCCGTTTCAATATCTACTTCTACTATGGCAGCATGGACTCCGTTTGAATAGGTTACCGTCTCCGGAATAAAATATTTCTCTACACGTAATCCTGGTTCAATATCCGCAAATTTGGCAGGTAGTTTATTTGGTTTTACCCAATCTGCCAGTTCGGCGTAAGTATATCCACGGGATTGATCTTCTCGATGAAATACTCTTCCATTTTCAACTTCCAATTCAATCGTTGGCACTTCCAGTAAAACCGAAGCAATTTTCAAAGATTTTGTCCGGATTTCTTTTGCCGCATTCAAAACAGCACTGCCACTAACAACTGTACTTCTACTTCCATACGTGCCGCTTCCATATGGAATCGCACCGGTATCCCCTATAACCACTTGGACATCCTCTATATTAATGCCTAAAGTTTCCGCACATATTTGAGCCCAGGTTGTTTTATGTCCTTGACCTTGATCTGCCGAACTAACCTTACAAACAATTGCTCCAGTTGGATCAATTTCTATTCGGCAGCCATCATGGGGCCCTTGACCAGTTCCCTCTACGTAAGCAGAAAAACCTATCCCTAAATATTTACCATTCAATAACGCCTTTTTTTGCTTTTCCCGGAATTCATCATATTTTATGGCTTTCACTGCTTCTTCAAAGCAAGCGAGATAATCGCCGGAATCATACACTAAAGGTTCCCCATCCTTATAAATCCGGCCAGTGTCAAATGGCATTTCATTTATCGTAATAAGGTTTATTCTCCGAACCTCGACGGGTTCCAAGTTTAACTTTTTAGCCACCATATCTATAATTCTATCCATTACGAACACTGCTTCTGGACGGCCAGCTCCCCTGTATTGAGAACATGGGGTTTTATTTGTCACAGCCACTTTTGCATCACATTCATAGTTTACGATTCGATACGGGCCAGGCAAATGGGATGCTGTATTATAAGTCGAGTTAACCCCATATAAACTATGTGCCCCCGTGTCAAGGATTAGTTCGTCACGCAATCCAACAATTCTCCCGTCCTTCATGAAGCCAACTTCTACCTCATGATGCTGATCCCTTGCATGTGCGGCACTTTTCATATGTTCCAAACGATCTTCCGTCCATTTTAGTGGAATATTTAATCTTGTTGTAAAATACGACATCGCTATTTCCTCCGGATAGATCAGGGCTTTACCACCAAATCCTCCGCCAACGTTAGGCGCAATCACACGAATATTTGTTTCTGCCATCCCAATCGTTTTTGAAATATGAGACCTTAGCAAATGTGGCATTTGGGTTGAACTCCAAACTGTTAGTGATTGAGAATTTTCATCCCATTTTGAAATGACTCCACGAGTTTCCATTGGGTTCGGGCTTTGTCTATTAATCTTAAAAGATTCCTTTATAACAAAATCTGCCTTCTTAATAGCTTCACTAGCATTTCCGGCTTCCACTTTATAGGAGACAGCAACATTATCTCCCCAGTCCTCATGTAATAACTCAGTACCTTTAGAGACTGCCTTCTCTGGATCTACAACTGCCGGAAGGGGCTCATACTCTATTTCTATTAATTCCAATGCATCTTCAGCAATGGCCCTTGAAGTTGCAATTACCGCAGCTATTGCTTCTCCAACAAAACAAACTTTATCATATGCAAGGGCCCGTTGAGTTTGAGGCTTTAAAATAGGATTTTCACGTTTTTTAACTCCTGGATAAACATTGGACATAATCGGCATGATACTTACATCGTTATAAAGCTCTTTTCCTGTAAAAACCGTTACAACGCCTTCAACATCTAACGCTCTTGAGGTGTCAATATTTATTATTTTTGCATGTGCATAAGGGGATCTTAAAAATGCCACATGATGCAAATTTAATAGTTTAATATCGTCCAGATATTCTCCCTTACCAGTTAGTAGCCGATGATCTTCACGTCGTTTGATTGCCCTGCCAATATACTTGTTTTCATCTGTCTTCACTGTAATTTCCATCATAATCCCTGCCTTTACAGTTACTCCTGACTGCATGTTAGTTATTAATAACCAACATACAACCAAACAATATCTTACGTGATGGTTTTGAACACTTTAAATGATATATTTTCTAAATATTCTGTATATTGAATATATCAATTCATATTATTGATGTCAACTTTCTGTCCCTCCTTGCTAGTGGTTAAAGGGCCTGTTGATTTGTTTGTTCATCTACCCAAGTTGGAACTTCTGAAACTTCAAGTGGTTGTTCTTTCATGAAAAATGCACATAAAGCACCAGCACCCGCAATACAAGCTAAAAATGTAAACACTTGATTGAAATTCTGCGAACCAGAAGCATTAACTATTACTAAGTATCCCGCAATAATCGGTGAAATAAAAGATCCGAATTGTCCAGCTGTATTTGATATCCCTATAGCCTTTCCAAGTACTTCTTTTGGATATCTGTTTTGTAAAGAGGCTAATGAAGCACCAATATTAAAGCTGATAAAAAAGCCAATGAGTAACAATAAAGGCAGGAGCAGAGAGATATTACCTTTATCAACCCGCCCAATTATTAAGAGTAATGGTACAAGAGATAAGTAGGCAATTAAAGCAATAGGCTTCATACGATGAAAAACCTTATCCATTAACCATCCGCCAAGCATCATAGAAAAAATAGAAACAATATAAGGTAATGAAGCAATGATTCCCATTTTCCCTATATCCATCCCATGCTGCTTAACTAAGAATGAGGTTAACCATGTGGTACATCCCCAGTACACGGCTAGCTGACAGAATTGAATAATGGAATATAGGTAAAAATAGCTGTCCTTCAAAAAGATACTAGAGTTTACTTTTTTACTCTTATCATTTAAACCTTCTACAGTATGAACCTTTGATAGTTCTGTTTTAACCTTTTTTAGATCTTTCTTGTTACTTTTGATTTCCTCAGGTGAATTCTGCAAAAATACCCACAATATCACGACTCCAAGAATACCCGGAATGGCAAGCAAGTAAAAAACCGGCCGCCAAGCTCCACCAAATAAAAGCACTGATAATGTAGTCAGTATGACTGGCCCAATCGCCGATGCAACAGTCTTTCCTGTTGAAAAAGAAGACATTGCCATTCCCTGTTCTTTAGATGGAAACCATCTTTTAATTGTTTGGGCTGCACCTGGATAAAATCCCGCTTCTCCTATTGCTAATCCAAATCGAAGGATCATAAAATGTGTGAAGTTTTTAACTGAGCCTGTCATAGCGGTAACAGCAGAAAAGATAACAATAGAAATACCCATTATTTTTTTGGGCCCAAATTTATCAACGAGATAACCATATGGTATTTGGCAAAGAGCATATACAAAGAAGAATGCTGATACAAGTTGTCCTGATTGAACTGGAGTAAGCTTAAGATCCTCGGACATAAAGGGAAGAAAGGTTGTAATAATTAACCGATCTAAATAATTGACCGTATATAAAAACCAGAGTAAAACAAGGACTAAGTATCGCTTTTTCAAAAAGGATTTTAAAACACCTTTCATCAATTTCATCCTCTCATCATTTCATTCACTAGTGATTAGTAACTATTGAGAATATACTACAAAGTTTTACAAAATACCCCTAAATTAAAGGAAGACTTTGCTGAGAAGAGTTATTATGTAAGAGATGGACAAAAGTTGATTTTTCAAAAAAACACCACAGTCAAGAATGAGCAACTTCCTGCTTTTCCAACCTTCCCTTTTGATTTTCCGTTTCCGCTTTCGTAAATTGTTTCACCGCTTTTATTATATTGGTATATCCAGTACATCTACATAGATTTCCGGAAATCATCTCTCCTATTTCATTGTCATCTGGCGATGGATTTTTCTCTAGTTCACATACTATAGACATTAGAAATCCTGGAGTACAAAAACCGCATTGCAGGGCATGATTGTCTGAAAACGCCTGTTGCAGTGGATGAAGTGTTCCGTCTTCGGAAGCAAGCGATTCAACCGTTTCAATTTTTGCCCCATCCGCTTGGACCGCAAACACTAAGCAGGCACGAACCGCTCGACCGTCCATCTTTACAGTACATGCACCGCACACTCCATGTTCACAACCGACATGAGTACCTGTTAAATCTAATTCTTCACGTAAAAACTCTGCCAATAAAAGTCGTGATTCAACTTCTTTTGTGACTTTTATTCCATTTACCGTTAACTCAATCTTTTCATTGGTCATCTTACCATCCCCTTAGGTACTCTATTTATCGCCGTCAGTAATGCTTTCTTTGTTAAGACGGAAGCTAAGTGAATCCGGTACTCTCTAGATGAGTGCAAATCACTTTCGGGATCCAGATAATTTTCCATAGAACTAACAGCCTCAGTGATGACATCCTCTTTCGGTTCTTTCCCATTCAAAAAGTCTTCAATTTCTTCTAAAACAACTGGTGTTGGCCCAACCCCGCCAACAGCTAGTCGCACAGAAGAAAAGTGGCCTTCTTCATCAAGTCCAACAACTGCTGCTACTTCAACAAGGGCAAAATCACCATGTCGTCTAGTGATTTCAACGAAAGCGGATCCATCATTTTCGTTTATTATAGGAAACCTTATCTCTTTCACTAGTTCTGTTGGTTCCAAAGAGGTCAGAAGATAGGTAAGGAAAAATTCCTCTGTAGGTACTGTTCTTTCGCCGTCTGGACCGATAATGACTACTTCTCCCCGTAACGCACTTATAATACAAGGCAGCTCTGCCGATGGATCAGCATGGGCGATACTTCCTCCTATGGTGCCGCGACTTCGAATTTGAGGATGCCCTACATTTTTCATGCCTTCAGATAATAATGGACAATATTTACGAACTAACTCGGATTCTTCCACCTCATAATGCCTTGTTAGGGCACCAATCGCTAGGAATGGCCCGTCTTTTTTAATATAATTTAAATCTTTTATGCGGCTGACATCTATTAAATATTTAGGTGTAGATAACCTCATATTTAATACAGGAATTAAGCTCTGCCCTCCTGATATGATTTTAGCATCCTCCCCATACTCCTCTAGTAATCGAATGGCTTCTTCTATCGTTGTTGGTCGTAAATAATTAAATTTCGCCGGTTTCATTTTTTAACCTCCATTAGGAAAATCAGATGGATTTTAGTTTGTCACAGTGTTTTTTAAAGAGACCTTCTCCACATCCTTGAAAAACTTTCCTGCCATAAATTTTGCTATTCCGGATAAAACACGGCTCCCAACACTTGCAATCATTCCTCCAATTTCAGCATTGCAATTCCATTCAAGGACACAGCCGTTTTCGGTAGGATAGAGCTTGCAGTCCATTTTGGCGGTTACATGCCCTGGCGATCCACTTCCCTCCGCATTAAAAATATAATAATGATATTTTTCCTTTTCCTCCAGCTTTACTTTCCCGCTATATTCACCTTTAACAGCCGCTACACCCAGTTTCATGCTTACCTCATATTCGTTTTCACTAACTAGTTTCAATTCTTTACAACCTGGGATGATTTCTTTTAGAATTTCCGGATCATGCAATGCATTCCAAATCACTTCAACTGGCTGTTTAAATTCCGTTTTTCCTTTTAATTCCATACATTATTCCTCCCAATTTTACCAATGCTTCACCATTAGCTAGTTAGCACTAACTAACACAATTTGATTACGTTATTACTTTAATTTCTTTTACACTGTGAATAACTTGATAAATATATCATAAATTAAACATTCCGAATTTTCAACACATTTTTACAACTGTCTTTTTAATAAAGTGTCTTAATAGACATAGGCTTTCTTTATGAAGTCTGCCAAGAGCAACATTATTTACTCTTGGCAGACCATAACACTATTGCTCCTTCAATTTACAAAGAGCTCCTATTTCAAGATACCTATCTCTTTAAAATACTTTGCTGCTCCTGGGTGCAATTTAGCTGGTGCTACATTAACCATCTTTTCCGGGGTAAGACTTTCTAAATCCTTGTGAAGTGCTCGGATACTATCAATGTTTTCGACTAGAGTTTTTGTAATCGTGTATGCCTCTTCTTCAGTCATATTTGGATCTACCATTACCATCGCACCTGCGTTAACAGTATTTATATCGTTTGGCTGAAATTTATAAGTGCCTCCCTTAAGAATACTTGGAGGGGTACCCATTTTTTCATTTAACAATTTTTGAGCCTTTTCATTGATTGGTAGTAAAAGAATATCTTTAGTAGCTGATAATTCCATTAATGTGGCATCCGGTGCAAACACAGGATCACCTGTCCAATCTAATTTATTGTCTTTCATTTGTTCCGCACTAGGTTTCCATGCCTCATAGTATACTTCTCCGCCCCACTTCTTAATGTCATCATAGCTGATGCCATATGATTCGAAAACGTATTTATTTACTTTTTCCACCATATTACCTCGCTGGTTGACACCAATACGGATCGGCGGCTTTTTCTCAGCAATATCCTCCATGGATGCAATTCCGTATTTATCGGCAAAGTCTTTCGTTATCGCAATCTGAAGTGGCGCATTGTCGTACAAATTAATTAATGCAGAGACCTGATCAACTTTGCTTTTAAAAGGTTCCTCTCCTTCTAATCCCGCCTTCACTTCGAAATTAAAAGCAATCCCAAGTGGCACTTGTCCTGAAGAGACGGATATTACATTTTTTACTCCATTGCCGGTTTCGTAGCTGAACTGTGTCCCAGGATTCGATTTACGCAGGATACTCCCGACACCTTCCCCAATTAATGACCAGAATCCTCCTGCCGATCCTCCAGCCATCGTCAATGATAGTGGAGCTGTCTTTGTCTCAGTCTTTGTCTCTGTCTTTGTCCTTTCTTCTTTAGTTGAAGCTTTTTCTTGTTGACCACATGATGCCAATAACAAAGTTGTTAGTAATAGAAACACAATAAACGCTTTCTTTTTCATACTAAGGTTCCCCCCTAAATTTTTTATTAGATGAACGATGCATGCTTATTGAATTAATCGAATTCAATAACTTGGGAATTAATAAGTACACTTTTCTTTTTGTTGAGATAATCGTTTATTACAATGGCACCGATTACAATTCCCGCTGCAACATTTATAATAAAGCCAGGGTAAATCATAGCTATTCCTGAGAATATAAGAGCTATCCGCTTCCAAATGTTTAAAGAATTGAATAAATAACTTTCGTACCCGGCTGCTAGAGCATATACACCGATAACTGCGGTAATAGCGGTAAACACAATCTGCAGGAGGCTCCCTTGTAATAGCAAGCTAGGCTGAAATACAAACATAAATGGGATAAGGAAACCTACAAACGCTAATTTACTAGCTTGAAAACCTATCGCTATTGGATTCGCATTTGCAATCCCGGAGGCTGTAAACGCTGCCACCCCAACTGGAGGAGTAATGGCAGATAAAGCTGAAAAGAAAAGTAAGAACAAATGGGTTGGCAATACATCCAATCCCAGCTGAATAAGTGCAGGGGATACTAATGCTGCTACTAAAACGTATACAGAGGCAGTCGGCATCCCCATTCCGAGAATGATACAAATGACTGCTGAAACAATCAGAGACAACAGTAAATTTCCGCCTGTCATTGTGAATATAAGTGAAGTAATTTTCCCGGCCATTCCAGTTAAATTGATTACCCCTATGATAATTCCGGCAGTTGCACAAGCTACAGTTAATGGCGCAATCGAATACACCACATCGTTAAATATATCAATAATATGTCTCCACGTAATCCAAGTACTGCGACGCACAAAGCTTAGTACAAAAGTTACAGCAATTCCAAAACAAGCTGCAAGGGAAGGGGTAAATCCACTAAGCATTGCCCAAACTAAGGCGATCACGGGAAGTATATAGAAAAATCCATTCTTAAAAGTGTCTTTGAATCTAGGAATCTCATTTGCAGGTAATCCGACTAAATTTAACTTTAATGAACGAAAATGAACTTGGAAGTAAATCCCTAAGTAATACAATATAGCACTTAATACAGATGCTATAGCAATATCCACATATCTAATACCAGTAAACTCAGCCATAAGAAAGGCTACAGATCCCATTATAGGGGGAAGAATCGTTCCACCAGTGGCAGCGGCGGCTTCAACTGCACCTGCAAAAACCGGGCTATACCCCCGCTTTTTCATCATTGGAATATTAATTGATCCCGTCGTTGCCACATCGGAAGAGGGGCTCCCCGAAATGCTCCCAAATATTCCTGCTGATGTTACAGCTACTTTAGCCAAGCCCCCTACTTTTTTCCCCATAAAAGCAGCACATATGTCAAAGATAAATTGCCCTGCTCCCGCTTTTTGAAAGAAATGGCCAAACATAATAAATAGGAAAGCATAAGTAGCCGCCACCTGTACAGGTGCACCAAAAATACCATTCGTTGTAAAAACCATTTCTTCAATAAAATGATCGATGGTAATTAACCGATGACCAAATGGCCCATTGATGAAGTGACCAAAAAAAGTGTAACCCAGTCCAATTAGAAGTAAAAAAGTAAGTCCAAATCCAAGCGTACGGCGAGTTAGTTCCAGAACAGCAACAATAATAATAAGCCCAGAAATAATGTCCAGCGAGCTAAGAGGATCTACCCCGCTTATTCTTGATAAAAGCACATCCATATTCATAATAAAATGGAGTCCTGCACCCAATACGATAAATGCGAATATATAATCTATTGTTAAAAGTACAGGTGTCGACTTCTTTGAAAATCTTGTTGTAATAAATGAAACAGGAAGGATGCCGGTTAAAAACGCAACAGCATACGCATAAGGACTCATATTACCTACAGAGCCTAGCCAAAGTTCAAAAACGGAGAGGCTAACAGCAAGTATTGTAAATACGATGAAGAAAACTCCGCGGGGCTTTTCTCGAAGCCCCTCTTGAAATAGAAAGGACAATCGTTTTTTCAATTTCATTTCATCACTCCTATCGTTGGTCTTAAGGGCTACACTTTAACTTGATCACATTGTTTAAATGTAGGATTACGATTTTTACACGTAAGACCAAATATGCAAACCCTTTCAAAATGTTTTTTAGTATTAATACCTTTTAAAAATATGGAGGTAATCTACTGGGTCATAGTCTTTTTTATTGATACTTTCTCCACGTCCTTGAAAAATTTCCCTGCCATAAATTTTGCAATCCCGCTTAACACCCTACTTCCCACACTAGCAATGACTCCTCCTACTTCAGCATTGCAGTCCCATTCTAAAACACAGCCATTTTCGGCCGGGCTGAGCTTACAGTCCATTTTTGCTGTTACATGTCCTGGTGATCCACTTCCCTCAGCATTAAAAATATAGTAATGATATTTTTCTACATCCTCTAGCTTTACTTGCCCTTCGTATTCACCCTTAACAGCTGCCACACCTAGTTTCATGCTTACTTCATATTTGTTTTCATCTATGAGTTCCAATTGCTGACAACCGGGGATTACCTCTTTTAGAATTTCTGGATCATGCAAAGCATTCCAAATCGCTTCAACCGGCTGTTTAAATTCCGTTTTTCCTTTTAATTCCACTATTTATTCCCTCCTTTCCTTCGTTTTTATAACTAGCTAAGAGATCCAGAATTATTTTAGCTGAACTATGTTCGCTAAATTATAGTGAGTACCCACAAACATCAAAAGTAAATAAAAACCTTATTATCCATACGTAATAACACGGTCGTTTTCAACCGTCATTTTTACAAGGGCATTTGGCATTCCTAATTCAATTTGTTTCCCTGCTAAATCCGCTTCTTCAATACCTCTGGCGCCGCATGAAACCTTCGATAATACTATTTTTCCACCACCCTCAATAATGGCATTCACTGAATCTCTTAAAGTAGCGGCTGTTTCTCCTATCCCAAGCGTTTGGTTTAAGTTTTCATCACGAATTAATTCCACAGCAGCCCCTGCTAAGAACATTGAAACTTGATGCCCTTCTTCAATTGCTGTCCTTGCAATTAGAAACGCACGATCTGCTTGAGTTGGTGCAGAAGGACCATGTGTTAAGTGAACAAGTATTTTTGCCATTTTTCTTCTCCTTTTTAAAAATTTTGAAGTCAAAACCTTTTCTGTTAATCTCAAAAAATAAATATTATTGGTTAGCACTAACTAACAACTGTTAGTTTACACTATCAACAACTTGTTAAATACATCATAAATTAAACATTCAGAATTTTCAAGAGATTTTTCTGTGCTTCTTTATAAAATTTTTCCTATGAACGATTAAAGCTGTAAATGAAAGATATAACTGCTGATTTCCCGTTGTACCCAAAGAGCTCCACCACTATTTATAGATTAATAAAATCTTTAATAGAAAGGTGGAGGGTCAAGTACTACTTATGGGACACGTACTTCCATGATTATACTATTGCAGATTTTTCTTTCGCTAATAACCGCCCGGCATTTGGGACAACTGGTGCTAGCCCAAGGTTTTTCAAGATTTGGTAAACAGTTGATGTGGCTGCTGATAAAACTGGCAGCCCAAGTTCGTCCTCAACAATTTGAATGGCTGGCAAAGACGGCATTTGTACACACGCTGACAAGACAATTGCATCTGCACCGGTCGTGTTTAAATTTCTTGCATGTTTCACAAGATTCATTGGATCTAATCTTCCCACTTCTAGATTGTCAGAAACTTCAAGACTAATAGAGTCAATGACCTCAATACCACTCGTATTTAAGTACTCAATCACCATATTCGTTAGAGGCTTCATATAGGGCGTAATGATTGACACTTTCTTCGCACCAATTTCTTTAATGCCTTCAATTAATGCACCTGCACTGCTAACGACAGGGGCATTATCTTTATTTCCTTTTACGACTTGACATAAACGATCCTCAGAGGATACATGATAGCCTGGTCCCTGTGACATGATGGCAATTAAACAGGCATAGGCTAACACATCGCATTTTGCATCAGAAAGTTCCAAGGCACAGCGATCACTATCATGATCCATCTTTTTTAATTCTTCTTTCGTGACATGCATCATCCTCATTCGGCTAGAATGAAAGGTAAATGATGCCTCCGGAAACAGCTCCTTTCGGCTGTTTAGCATGGCTGGAATTTCCGTTTCCATTGTTGTGTTTGAACTAGGCACGATTAAACCGACCCGATAGTTTTTTCCCATGTTTTTGCCCCTTCCTTAGTTATTTCTTTATTTAATACAGCAACATGTATACATCCATCTAGTCCCTTAGCATGTGTATTGACTGCTTTATGTGTTTCCGACACACTAAATTCATGTGTGATCATCTTTTCTAGTGGATAGCGGCCTGATTCAATAATCTTTAAAGCCACCCCTACCGCTTTTTTCGGACGGCCTAGGACACCTTTGATGGTTAATAGTTTCCACGTAATTTTACTGGACATGACTTCGTCGGTGAGAAAATGATCAGTACCAGAATGGACAATTGTCCCATGATATCCTGCTAGATCCAAACTTACCTTGAATTGAATTGGGGTAGTTGCTGCATTGATCACCGTGTTAGCCATTTTACCATTTGTAATTTTCGATACTTCTTTTACAAGATCATGTTTGTCAGCAAAAAGGACATGGGTTGCACCAAATTCTTTTGCAATTTCCAAGCGGTGGGCGTCTTTTGAAAGACCTGTCACGATAATGGTTCCAGCACCTGCTTCTTTTGCCCCAATCACCGCTCCAAGTCCCATTGGACCAGGTCCTTGGATGACCACTGTATCTCCAACCGTCGTATTTCCAACTTGTTGGACCCAATGAACACCGTTCGAAATAGGGATAAATAGAGTCAAAAGATCTGCAGGTACTTCTTTGTTTACCTTATGAATGATCGAATGTGGATGCAAATACATATATTCTGCGAAGCCGCCCCAAAGTGCTGTTTTCTCATTATAAATGCTCATCGCACCGTATCTTAGATCAAAGCAAAGATGATAATTACCTGTTAAACAAGGATCACAGTGCCCGCATGGGATATACTCCTCCACAATAACACGATCTCCTTTTTGTACATTCCAGCGCTTTTCTGCTTCTGCTCCAATTTCATCGATATACCCGACAATTTCATGGCCAATGATACAAGGGAGTTTAAACACCGCATTTCCACCGTGTAAATATCCTTCACTGTCAAGTCCACAAACGCCGCAGGATTCTACACGTAAAAGTCCGTCATTGTTCCCTATTGTTGGAATGGGAAATTCCATCATTTCGATTTGTTCTTTACCCGTCAAAACAGCAGCCTTTGCATGCGTTGGTCTAGTCATTTATTAACCTCCAAGATTACTTTTTTCTAATTTTCCATTTCATTACTTCGTATGGGGCATTTGCTATTTCTTGACTTAGTTCTTCATGGCTCTCATATTTTCTGTCTGGAATCTTTCGAACTTTAACGGATGTTTCAAATTCTTCTTTGAATGGAAACGGCTCAATGATGACTGAACCATCACCAGGCAGTTGAACGGCAAC
Source organism: Bacillus sp. S3 (assembly GCF_005154805.1). Lineage (GTDB taxonomy): Bacteria > Bacillota > Bacilli > Bacillales > Cytobacillaceae > Neobacillus. Next base: position 975,669 of record NZ_CP039727.1, on the reverse strand, counting down.
ATGAATTCCTTCCCCATTCTGATTTTTACGAACTGGGCCGAGAACGGCTTCTGCCTGGTCTTGATGCCTATTAAGTGAGACGAGTTGTGACATACGATCCATTAATTGCAAAAACTCATAATCCATCCATACTTTATTTTCAAACTCGCTGCGCTTTTCATTATATTTCCAATATTTCATTTTGACGTCGACCCATTCCTTTTGCGTTTCAATGACTACATTTTGCATAAAGTCCTTTAAATCTTCAGGAATTTTATAGGTAAACGTAGGGTCATAGCCAAATCGACTCGTATATAAGCCAATCCAATGCATTCCGATTAACATACCGGCATACGGGTCCTCTTCCAGCATTTTTTTGTACCCGTTTGAATAAAACTGTACATGCTGTTTCACATTAATATTGATGAAATTAATTGGCCTCCCCGTTTCTTCATTAAATAAAACTTCTTTATCGGGCTCTACCCAACCAATATCATGTTTCTCAACAGCAGTAATTAATGATTGGGAAGGCGCTTCGAATTCCTCATTTCCCCAATGGCGGGCTACTTCTCCGGCTTGTATGGAATGGTGGTACTGATCTACTAACCAAATTTCGTTATCATGTTTAGTGACAAACATATTTCCCCTCCTAAGAACAAATTTAGTAAACTATGCATGTTGGATTTTTTTCTTCAAGGATATAATTACTTCATCGGTAGAAAGTACATCCGCATATTTCTGCTGCATATCAAACAGGTTCATTGCATGGGTAGTGATCCCTCGATCAAATACACACTCTTCCGGAACAACCACATTAAAATTGTAAGAAAACGCATCGACAACAGAAGCGCGTACACAACCACTTGTTGTTGTGCCGGTAACGATTAATGTATCAACATTTTGATCAACTAAATACGAGATTAACGGTGTTCCGAAAAACGCACTTGGCTTCTTTTTTGAAATGACAATTTCTCCGGGAATCGGTTTTAGCTGCTGGACAATTTCGGTTCCCTTCCCGCCTTCAACTAATGTCGGGTGACCAAATACATTCCCTTTAATGGCTGTTTTTTCATTCGAATTATGTTTATGTCCCTCAATAATCGTATAAAATATTGGAATATTAACCTCCCTGCAAACGTTCAGCAGTTCCTTAATATGGGGTATTGCCTTCCAAGCATCCGCACCACAACTAGTAGGGTATTTTTTTATCGACTGTTCAATATCCTCCGATTCTTCTCCAGTGAAGCCATAGGTAACATCAATAATAACTAGAGCAGGGTTCTCGCCAAGTCCATTTACTTTCCCTAACCCGGCACCCGAGTACACCTTTTGATCTCTTTCATCTAAATATTGCTCCCAAATTCTTTTCCTCACTTCCATCCCCCTCTTTAAAGACCGCTCTTGGAATTAATATTGTTTGATATTTCTCAGTAAACGGTATAACTTTGTCCGGTTTGTCCTCCTAAGATACTTTTTCTATATGCAAGAGCAGCCCTTTCAGCTTTGACAGCTTCAAATCCTTCAAAGAATAGACCATACTTTTCCTTTGACTCCTCTAGCATGTTAGGACTCACGCTATTAATGCGGATACCCCTTGGTAATTCAATTGCCGCTGATTTAACGAACGCACGAACACCACCATTCGCCATCGCAGAGGAGGAACCCTGCACCACGGGATCATCCATTAAGATACCAGTCGTTAACGTGATACTACCGTGATCACGAATGTATGGTAAGCCAAGAAGAACTAAGTTTATTTGACCAAGCAGCTTACTATTCACAGCAATGCTATTTAGTTCGGGCGTTAATTCTTCAATCGGACCATAATGTGCAGCACCTGCTGCACATACAAGTGCATCAATTTCGCCAACTTCCTTAAACATTTCGCTAATGCTTGCGGTTGAGGTGATATCTACTCCAATATCAGAATGACTCCGACTCGCACATACTATTTCTGCTTCGTCCTTCATCTCATTGACAACTGCCGATCCAAGAGTACCATTCGCACCGACTATTAAAATCTTCATTCTGTATCCCTCCAATGCTAAATGAAAGAATTCTATACCACTTCTGTTTGCGATCCGATTATTTTCAGCCACTCGCTCTTTACGGAACTGGAATCAAGGTCAATTCCTATTAAAATCATAAAATATTGATCAGAGCTTTCCGGTTTCCATTCTATCCTTTTCACACCTGAATATTGAATCAAATAGGAAGTATTTCCCGAGCCCTCCAAAATCCAGACAAACCCCTTTGCACGAACAATTTTGTCAGCATGCCTAACGAAAAACCCCTCAACATCTGCTTTGTTAAGTGAACGATCAGCAGGTAAAACCAAGGTAGTCATACTAGAATAATTTCTCTCTAAGCCATACCCTTTATTTGGTCTATGTTGCTTTACTTGATTGTCCGAAAATATCTGTTTCAATAGCTTTTCAAAGTCGATCCCACCAAATCGAGCATATTCTATTTTCGCAACGGAGTTTCTTTGCTTAACCACCTTTCTTATTTCATCGACTATAGATGGTTTAACCAAATCTAATTTATTGATGACAATATGGTCGGCACATTCTAGTTGATGAAACAATGTTTCTTTAAAAGTTCGGGAATGATCATCAAGGAGAAACTCTGCATCAAGGACGGTAATAATACTTTTCAACTCTACTTTGGCAATAATTTCTCTTTCATTTAGTGCACTTGCTACTTCCTCGGGATTTGCTACCCCTGTTAGCTCGATAAAAATGATATCGGGCTTTTTTTGTAAAAGTGCATCGATACTATATGAAATCTCGCTTTTTTTGCTGCAACATATACACCCATCCAGTAAGGATTCAATTTTTTCACGATCAAAGCTCTTCGAAACGAGCAAACCGTCTACATCCACCTTGCCCCGCTCATTAATTAATACGGCATAATTTAAATTGCGTTTTTTCGTTTCAGTTAACAAATTTACAAGTAACGTCGTTTTACCGCTCCCTAAAAAACCGCTTACCATCACAACAGGAATTCTATTCATCTTTTACCTCACGCGTTTGGAATCTATCCATATTTTCATGTTCTATAACGGTTTATTAGTTATTACTAACTAATATGGGTAATAAAAATATTTATTCATCCTGTTTTTCAATTACTTTTGAAATAAAGGAGCCTATTATTAAAGCTAAAACAGGCGCACTAATTTGAAAAAAGGAGATGTTTGATAACGCTATGACGAAAGCAAATGTGGAACCTAAACGGATTCTTTGCTTTGAAAAACCTAATTGTAAACTTGACCCGAGCACCCCTATAAGAGCAAATCCCGCCAACATAGATACAAATGAGAGTGGCAGCGCTTTTATAAAAGGAACAATCTTCCACGCGAAAATTCCGAATAGTAAAATCAATACACCAGAAACAACTGATGCCATATACCTTTTTTCTCTAGGCCCCGTCTCATCACCTGCACATATCGCTGACATCATTCCCGCAATGTTTGCACTTTGACCGCCAAAAATGGCTGTTATCATTGTAAAGATACCGCTTGCTGCTATTATCTTTTTTGTCGGCGGATTAAAATTTGTGCTTTTTAACGCACCGATTCCAGGGGCTGCATCATTGCTTAAAATAAGGAGTGCAAGCGGCAATGATATGGTGAAAATTCCTATAATAGAAATTTCCGGCTTAAAAACGCCGGGAAAGATATATGAAGTCTCCATTGGTGATATTTCGATATTTTGTGTAAATAATATAATTAAAAGTGCAATACAAACCGCACCAAGTACAGCAGGTATACGTTTAACCCATTTAATGAAGATAAGGTAACATAGCACCGCCGGAATACCAACAATGGCCATGTCATTAACTGATGATATTAAACGGACCACATATGTTGTAATCATTCCAGCTAACATGGCTGCGATAATTTCATTAGGAAACCATTGCATTATTTTTGTGAAGAGCCCGGAAATTCCAATAATAAAAATGATCAACCCGGTAATCATAAATGCACCAATTAGTTCTGAAAAAGTATAATAAGGGGTAATTGTTACAAGGAATGCGACACCCGATAATGAATGTGCCCCTGTAATCGGAATTTTATAAATGAATGGAAAGATAACACTGAAAAGCCCCCCAAAAAAATAGACCGCGAACATCCATGAAATGGTTTGTTCATGTGTAAAATGACCCGCCTCTGCTGCAGCTAATATAATGGCGGGAGGTCCCGTCATTGCTAGCATAGCGGATATTATTCCGGACGATACATTGTTTGTTGTCAGATCATGTAATGGCTTTTGTTTATGTCTATGAATCTCTGTTTTCTTTACATGGCAGGCTTCTGTTTCCATAAAGTACAAACCCCTCAATCATAAGATTGACTTATAAAATAAAGCTTAAATTCCCAAGAGGTTCGTTATTATTTATTAATTCAACCTTCTTAAAACTAATTTTCAAATCATTTCCTTCCATGAGCAAGTGATGCTCATTTCTACCGGCAAATATCGTTTGTTCCCCTCTTCTTAATTCCACAAGCAGGAAATTAGATGATACAATGACTTTTTCCCCTACTTCTTCAAGTATTTCAACATTTGTAATGAGGTGTCGTGTTTTCGATTTCGGCTGCTGACCGTATGCTAATCCTGTCTGAAGCCTCCAAATTCTTTCTTCCAGCCGTTTCCGATCATCATAGATGATAGACACGTGGGTTTCAGGGTCAATATCGTTTTCATTGCAAGGGATCCAGTACCGGCAGTCATGTGTAAATAATGTCAGCCACTCTTCAAACCTTTCATCATTAATATATCTTGCTTCTTTGTATAAAAAAGCCTCTATTTGTTGTAAATCAATTCTTGTTTTGATCAAAGCTAATCTCCTTCCCTTCTTAACCTTTTTTTCGTAGATCCTGGAATGTTTATGCCTCCATAAGGCGTTTCCATTCCTTATAAATTGCCCGTGTTGATACTTCGTCACTTGAATTAGCGGTAATAATTCCATTTTCATCGACTTGTTCCCTATTCATACCGCGACTGATTACTAACCATTCATTTCCTTCTGCCTTTAGTCCCTCTTTCACCCGCTCAAAGGCAACTTCCACATCATCTGGGCTTCCAAATCCCGCTGGTCCGTAAAAACCTTCGTGGGTTCTTAATCGCTGCGTATTTACTTCCTTTGATGCACCCTTTAACATAATCGGATAAAGTGCTACTTCTGTTCGTTCGACTGAAACTGGTTGAATGACCCGGACTTGTGACCCTAGTAATGCAAGATTTGGGAAGATAATTAAATTAAACGGCAAAGCCCCAATATTTAAATCTCCCGCCAATTCGTATAATGAATGACCGTTTCCAAGATCTGATACCTTCTCTTCCTTATGCATCTTGGCGAACTTCATCTTCTCACCAGTACGCTGCGATACAATGTCAAAAAATGTCTTGTGTACAAAACTTAAGTGATAAGGGTCTATGGTATTTTCTACTTGAAATTTCCAATTGGCATTAAGGAAATACTTGTGTTTCCCGGCCGATAATTCAATCCCTTCAGGGCCGGAATCGGCAACAAAGTCAATGTATGGCTTGGCATTCCCTAAATGATCTGTCAACGGTTTGACTTTCTCGTTCAGACTGGCAAAAATAAAACCACGGTAACTATCCACTTTAGGAACTTGAAGCAGCCCCATTTCCTCCCGGTTAAATTCCTCTCCATATCCATCCTGAAATGGAGCACCAAGAAGTTTACCGCTGTTGGAATATGTCCAACCGTGATAGGCACATCGCAGTACATGTGCATTCCCGCATTCATCTTGGCATACCGATGCGCCCCGATGACGGCACCGATTAAAGACGACATTAATTTGCTTGCTATCGGCACTTCGTGTAACAATCACAGGCTGTGAACCAATTTTGGTTGTTTTATAGTCACCAGGGTTGGCAATTTCACTTTCATGCCCAACATACACCCATGTTTCCCCAAAGATTTTATCGATTTCCATTTTAAAAATATCTCGGTCGGTGTAAATCTTGCCGTGAACAGCTCCGTCTTTAACATAATCTGCAATATTTATTGTATTTAACATTACTCCTTCACCTGCTTTATCAATTTTTGGTTAGAATTTTTATCAAATAGGGAAAAGACCCTTATTAGCTTTCTTATAATCCAAAAGTTAGAAGTGGCTCATTGGTGGAATGACCAATCCCCTTCCAACGGCTGATTGACGGGTCAAGTATGGGGTGAAGATCTTTATGTTCACACCACGCCAAGCTTTCCAGTTCCAGTGGGTCAAGATATATAACCCTTTGGGTTCGTATATCCTTGATCATGAGTCTAACGCCATTGGAAGAGAGATCTACTTTCACAGCTACGTGAGCAAACTCATTTTTAAGGATTAATTCCTTACTCATGCTCTACCTCCTCAAGTTAATTGTTAGTTAGTGCAAACTAACAATAAGATTAAAATAATATTTTATACTCCTGATTGAATAGTGTTAGTTAGTGCCTGCTAACTAACACTTTATTTAATATATTACCACTATGATAATAGTAATATATAGCAAATAAGAATGTCAACATAATTCTGAATTTTTAGTATTTTGTTGTATTTTTACTTTTAATGAAGGCCTATACCTCATTACTACCCATTAATCAGTTTCACCTTCAATTAATAACTGGTAATCATAAGGGGTGTCAACGTCAGGAATCTGTACTCTATTCATTTCCGAATAATAAACATGTTGTTCGAATTTTTTTAGGACCGATTTGCCCCCTTCATCCCCCTTAATTTCTAATAAATGAGGAAACATCTCCTTTTTGAATAAGACAGGATGCCCTTTGACACCTTGATATTTTGCTTGGATTATTGGGAAACTCTGGTTACGATTGTGAGTTTTAATAATTGTATTAATTTCTGTGGATGACATTAACGGTTGATCACCCAGCAAAAAAATTACAGACTGTGCAGTTTCGGGCAGTGAATGCAGTCCTAATTTGACGGAGGTTGACATACCATCGTCTGACTGATCATTCAATATGATTTTACTAACGCCTTCTATACTCCGTGCCTCTTTGACAAGATTTTTTATGTTCGGATTCACTACAACAATGATTCCTTCCACATCGGATTTTTGACATTCGTCTATCACATGCCTAAATAGTGACTTTCCTTTATACGGCAATAGCAATTTGGGCTTTCCCATTCGTGTCGAAAATCCAGCGGCTAAAATGATTGCCCATACATGTCCATTTACACTCTCGATAGTTGTTCATCCTCCTTGTAAGGAAATTGAAGAGCTCCTTTTGATAGCTTGTTACCAGTTCCACCTCGATAAATCATCGAAATTTCTGCCATAATACTCAATGCAATTTCCTCAGGTGTTACTGACCCGATATTCAATCCAATTGGGCTATGGATTTTATATAGATTAGGATGATTATTTAAATCCATTCCTTCACATAATTGATAAGTCCTTTTTCTCGGTCCCAGTAAACCAATATAGGCTGCATCTGAATCTAATACTTCTTTTAATATTATTTGATCTTGTGAAAAATGATGCGACATAATAACAACATACGTATTTTCGTCAAATCTTACTTGCGGTGTTGTTCCCGGCTTATAGCAAATTAATTCATCTGCTTCAGGAAAATTCGTCTGATTTACAAAAGCTGGCCGATGGTCAAGTACTGTGACGTGCCATTTTATTTTTTTGGCCATTTGTGCTAATGGAACTGCATCTGGACCGGCACCAAATATGGCCATACGCGGAGATGGAGTAATCGTATCATAAAAAACTTGAAATCCATTACTCCCCTCAATTTGCACGAGTGAACAGGTCGTGCCTGTGCCCATTGTGCGTAAATAATCGTCAATTATTTCTTTGTAGGGAATATGATCATATTCTCGGGTTTCTGGATCAACTATCCATTTACTGCCAACCAAATCTGGATTTTCTGCGCCCGTGATCGTGATACTGTGAATCGTTTTACTTAACCCTTCTTTAAACCAGTTTTCCATTTGTACTGATTTAGATAAATCTCGAATGGGGGAATAGGGTTCAAGTAAAATATTCATTTTTCCATTACATCCCAACCCGAGTCCCCATAGAAGATCTCCTTCATCTTGAAAGTTATAATGTACGATTCGAGGCTGTCCACTTTCGATCACTTCAAAAGCAATTTCTTTTAAATCCCCCTCAACACATCCACCGCTTACCAACCCAGTAAGCTGGCCATCTCCTGCTATAAAGCATTTTGCACCGGTCTTTTGATAAGTGGAACCCTTTGTAGAAATAATTGTGCCAAGGACTCCCTCTAACCCATGACTTTTACATCGAATTATTTCATTAAAAATCGCCTGCATGTTACCAACCCCCTTTAAATGAGAAGTATCAGTGAATAATGATTAATTGACTCCCACTTCTTTATTAAGCGTTTATAGTTATTACTCTATATTATTGTTACCGATTTCAGATTTGTCAATATATTTAGTTAATTGCCAAACTGAGTTCAATCTGGAATTCCAGCGAATTCTGTCATTCCAGACTGATGACAGACTTTTTATGCAATAATCCTCTTTGAAAAGTCCTTTATAAAGCTCACCACGCCTGTTTTATCAAAATAAAGAATTTAAAAAATGGAATACTACTATTATCTATTTGGTAATGGGAGGTATTAGAGTGATAACTAAAAAAAATCCTTTATCTATTTTCGCTCTAGGCGGCATAAATGAAATCGGTAAAAACATGTATGTGGTTCAATACGCAGATGATATTGTCATCATCGACTGTGGCGGAAAATTTCCGGATGAAAGCTTATTAGGAATTGATTTAATTATTCCTGATGTTACTTACTTGGAAGAGAATCAGGAAAAAATCCGTGCGTTAATCGTGACACACGGGCACGAAGATCATATTGGCGGAATTCCTTATTTTTTACGAAAAGTAAATGTCCCCATTTATGCCACTCGCTTTACACTAGGTTTAATTGAATTAAAATTAGATGAGCATCGGCTTACAAGGGACACGAAACTCATTCCAATCGATTCTGAATCTCAGCTTGAATTAGGTGAGATGAATGTATCATTTTTCAGGGTTAACCATAGTATTCCTGATTGTTTAGGGATTGTCTTTCACACACCTGAAGGGAATGTTGTTCACACTGGAGATTTCAAATTTGATTTAACACCGACGAATCAGCATCCAGATATTCACAAAATGGCCGCTATTGGTGAGCAAGGTGTCTTAGTGCTAATTTCGGAAAGCACAAATGCGGAACGGACAGGCCTGTCGCCATCCGAGCGAATGGTTGGCAGCCATTTGACCGAGGCTTTCATGAAAGCGGATGGAAAAATCTTCATTTCAACCTTTGCTTCGAATGTGAATCGCGTGCAGCAAGTGGTCGAATCTTGCATGAAGACGAATAGAAAGCTTGCCTTGCTTGGCAGAAGTATGGTGAATGTAGTTTCAGTAGCGATGGAACGCGGATATTTAACCGTTCCGGATGGGATGCTGATTGAGGCAAACGAAGTTGATCATCTTGCTCCTGAAAAAGTTGCCATTCTATGTACGGGGAGTCAAGGAGAGCCAATGGCTGCTCTTGCCCGCCTTGCCAGCGGAAATTATCGGGATATTTCCATTTACCCCGGAGACACCGTTATTTTAGCAGCTTCTCCAATACCAGGGAACGAAAAAGATGTTTCACGTATTATCGACAACTTATTTCAGCTGGGAGCTAAAGTGATTTATGGGTCTGGAAGCACAACAGGCATGCATGTTTCGGGACATGGATATCAGGAAGACCTAAAGCTCATGCTTACTCTGATGAAACCCACCTATTTTATTCCTGTTCATGGTGAATTTAGAATGCTTCACCATCATCGTCTGCTCGCCGAATCGGTTGGAGTCGAACCAGGAAACACGTTTACTATTAAAAATGGTGATGTCGTAGATGTCGAAAACTCTATTGCCCGTCAGACGCGGAGGATTCCATCGGGAGATACGTATGTTGACGGAATGGGCGTCGGCGATGTCGGGGAAATCGTGTTACGAGACCGTAAGCAGCTTTCTGAGGATGGCATGCTCGTCATTGTTTTAACATTAAGTAAAACGGACCGAAAAATTATTCAAGGACCTGATACAATTTCACGTGGATTTGTTTACGTAAAAGATTCTGAAGATCTCCTAAGAGAGATTAACCGCCTAGTTAAAAAAACGGTTAATGATCTCCAAGCCGAGAATATTCGGCAGTGGAATGTCATTAAACAAAATATTAAAAAATCAGTTGGCCAATATTTATTCGCAAAAACAAAGAGAAAGCCAATGATTTTGCCGATCATTATTGAAATTTGATAACAAACACAATGCATTCACAAAAAAACTAACCATAACAAGGCTTCCACACCACGTGGAAGCTTGTTTTATATAAAACACAATCGAAATTTACCAATAGCAATGTAAATAGTCAACATTACTTGGAATTGATAGCACGATCTTATAGAATTGAAGATTTCCTATTACCCACAACACCAAAAATGAATCCAATACCCCCTATTGGATGCGTTTCACTCAGGATTTTCACCAAAAACGTATCCAATACCCCCTATTGGATGCGTTTCACTCAGGACTTTTACCAAAAATGCATCCTATACCACCTATTGGATTTATTTTGCTCCGGATTTTCATCATAAATGAATCCAATATCCTTTATTGAATTCATTCTTCCGAACTTCCCTCCAAATGTGTAATATTCCTCAAATTTCATCATTAGAGGAATGCTTCTTGTATTCATCTTAGGACTCAATATCTTCTCCCCTTTTTAGTACAGATAACTTTCCATCCACTTCCAAGAACGCTACTCTGACCTCATCAATATCAAAAATACCCTCCTGCCGCAGCATGGTTTCCAATACTGATTTAGTCATTCTTTCTTTTTTCATTAGCTGCCTATTTATTTTCCCATGTAAAATTATCACTTGCGGCTCTCCTTGGATCAATTTTTCAAACTTCTTATTATTCCTTGTAAACCAATCAAGAATAAAAATCATTATGACCCAAAAACACATCGCTATAATCATATGCCACCATTTATACGTATCATCCACGGTAATATTAGCGACCAGGTCCGCTAATATCACAGCAAACGCAAAATCTAATGTTGTAATCTGCGCCAATTCCTTTTTCCCCATCAACCGGATGATAATAATTAATGCAACTAGACCAATTGCCAATTTTTCTAACAACAGTAACACGACCATTCCCCCTGTCTCTTTTTTTCACGGAGTATACTTGCACACATTTTGAGTACCCCATCTAAAATATTTGTAACTTGAATGGCTATTAAAAGAATCTGCACTGGACAGATAGTTACGAAAAAATATGGCTTTATTTGAAATGAAACGGGTATTAAATAGGAGATGACATTCATGAAAGAATAATTGTGATCAGAGAGGACTAGAAAATGAAAATATCTATATTTGCAGGCATATTTGTTCTAAACCTTAGTTTTTTTTCCATGATTTCTCCAGCAGAAGCCGGCAATAATCAAGAAGCTGACAGAAAGGTCATACTCATTTCTTTTGATGGAATGAAAAATGACTACACCAATAAATATATGAAAGAAAATAAATTGCCTCATATCAAAGAGCTGCGAGACAACGGAGTATGGGCAAAAAAACCCTCTACAATTACTCCTTCTCTTACAGCGCCTTCACACGCAGCAATCGCCACTGGAGCGACACCTGACCAGACCGGGATTGTAAGTAATCAATGGCATGAACTGAATAAAACGGTAGGAAATGAAGACGACGGTTTCCAAGCGAAAATCCAGGTACCTCCATTGTGGACAGAGGCTAGAAAACAAGGAAAAACAACAGCCACCATTGCGTTTCCCGGAGCTAATCCAAAGGATGAAAAACAAGGCGATTACTCTATTTATTATGGAAAAACATGGTCTCCAAGCAATTTGGAGTCATTAACCTTTAAAGATGCTGTCAATTGGATTCAGCCTCCCAATAGCTTTAGTCCTTTAAAAGAAGCAGAATTCTCTATCAAGATGGAAAATAAAAAGAACCATCTTATCCACATTTTAGCGATCGATTCAACCGATGATCAAAAGCAAAACTATGACACTTTTCTATTATCTGAAGATAAAAAGGCAGATCAAGAGGACTCTATGATAGAAGGAAAACAATGGGGATCTCTTTCTTTAGATATAAAAGCTCAGCAAGCTGCTGGTTTTTGGTTCAAAATGAAAGCAGATAACCACGACCTTAACCGTCCGATTCAAATGTACCGGACAGCTGTGACTTCCGGCTTAATAAGTGGTCCAAAAGGATTTTCTGATGAAATAAAGAAACAGTTTGGTTTTTTTCCGGCTCAGGATGATGATACTGCCCTCGAAAAAGGATGGATTACGAGAAAGGAATATGAGGAGATCAGCACACGATTTGTCATGTGGGTAACCAATGTTTCTCTCTATATAAAACAGAAATATAAGCCTGATTTACTAATGTTTTATGCTCCGCAAATTGATCATGAGCAGCATAAGTATTTATTAATCGATCCCCGTCAGCCAGGATTCACACCTGAGAAGTCAAAAAAATATATGGATTATATCGAATGGTCATACCGATTAGCAGACAAGGTGGTAGGGAAAACGTGGGATTCCCTAAATGAGGATGATTATTTGTTTGTTGTCTCCGATCATGGGATAACCGGCTCATTCTACTCTATCACCAAACAAATTATTAAAAGATGCCGGATTGTTAAAAGTAGATGAGAATAATAAAATCAATTTTACCGAATCAAAGGCATATGCCATTCCGAGCGGTTCCACAGCGCATGTATACATTAACTTGAAGAAGCGGGAAAAAGGCGGGGTTGTCCCTCAAGACGAGTATGAAAACGTCCGAAACCAAATTATTCAAGCTTTTAAAGAAGTAGAGGTCAGCAATAACAAGGGGACGGCCATTCAACATCAAATGAAAGAAATGGTGTCAGCTTTTAAGGGCGATAATGATTCGTTACATAATGTTCAAGTGCATGTCAAAGATACTTGGAAACACCTTTTCGAAGGGAAAGTTCATCCATATGAAAAAGTAATGAAAAGTTCGAATGATAATCAAACGTTCTTGGGGCATCCCAATTCAGGAGATATTGTGTTGATCGGGGCCCCCGGCTATGTAATGGGAAGCGGCACTTCCAAAAATGTCACACCGCCAATTGAATTGGGAACACATGGAGGAAATCCAGACAGAAGCATGCTTAGACCTGTTTTTATTGCTGCCGGGCCAGACTTTCGCAAAGGGAAACAAATTAACTCCACGTCTAATTTAGATATTGCTCCTACTATCTACGATTTACTGGAGTTAAATCCACCTTCATTTATAGAGGGGAAAAAGATTAAGGGTATTTTTATAAAGAGGAATCCCCCTGCTGATAGCTAGGGGGATAGAGTTACTTTATTCTGAATGATGAGTTCCCGTGTTCGTATTGCAATTCATCAACTGTTTGAAGCCGTTGATCGCCTCTTTCATCGTCTTTCGGTGTGGAAAAGGAGAGTTCTGTCTGATTAATGGCATCTGCCGTTTCATCAAACATCTTTTGTGCTTCTATCGTACGTTTTGCATAGGGAAGAACCTCCAGCCTGACAACAGGAATCTCCTCTCCTGTATCCACACATTTGCCATAGGTGCCATTCTGAATTCGGTCTAACGCTTCATTTACCTCAGTTAGAATATGCTGGGCCGATTCTTTTATGGAAAACTGTACTTCCCTATCTTCCAATTGTGACGCGGTATCCGCAAAGTGATTATCCATGCTGGTCAATTCCCCGTAATCCTCAAAGGTTAATGGCCGGTTTGATTCAATTACCTTAGTCATTTCCTGCTTCATTCTTAATAATTTATTCTTAAAATGGGTGAGTTCCCTCTCTGTTAACATGTTCTTCCCTCTCCTTCCTTTCCTTCCAAATTCTATATACCCTTTCAGCTAAGATTCCTAAACTTATTTTTCAACCTATTGCAAATTTTTTGCAATTCCATTATCATCTAATTAGATAATTATTAAATAAGGTGTGTTGAATATGCAATTGGATAAAATAGTTGGTTTTCATAAAGCATTAGGGGATCTTACACGAATACGAATTATTGGCCTGCTCCAGCAAGGACCTTTACATGGGCAGGCTATTGCCGGGAAGCTTGGACTCAAACCGCCAACGATTACCCACCATATGACGAAGCTGCGGGAGGTTGGCCTAATTAGAGAACAACGTGATAAAAATACCATTTATTTTTCGCTGAATACAAAGACTTTAGAAAATAGTGCCAAAGCCATTTTCACGGTTGGGACAGGGGGTGAATCGAGTTTGGAAATGTCGGTAACAGCAGAGGAACGCACTGCCATTATCAATAACTTCTTCACAAAAGAAGGAAAACTGAAAAATTATCCTGCCCAACGAAAGAAAAAGCTTGTTGTTCTTTCACATATAGTAAAGGGATTAGATTTCGGAAAAGTCTATCAAGAAAAAGAGATTAATGAATATTTAAAACAATTTCATGAGGATTATGCCACATTACGACGTGAGCTGATCATGTGTCAGTATATGTATCGCGAAAATAATCTCTATGAACTAAATCCTGTTGAATTATGGTGGTTAAGTTAAAGGGCGTTACCCGGCGCCTCTTTTTTTAATCCAGCTAATTAGATATATGTGAAATTAGATTACAATGAAAAAAGGTGATTTCGATGGATCAGTCAATGGTTAAAGCAGGGAAACAGTATCGGAAATTATTCCTAGCTGGGGTTGTGAATGGTATTGGGGATCGGTTTAGCTCTGTTGCTATATTAGCGATGCTGCTGCAAATAACCGGATCAGGCTTTGCAGTGGGAATAACGTTAGCTATCCGGTTAATCCCCTTTGTCTTCTTTGGACCTTTAGGAGGATGGCTGGCAGACCGGATCCCAAGAAAGTCAATATTAGTTACAACCGATCTGCTCCGAATCATTTTCGCCCTATCCTTCTTATTCGTTCACAGTAAAGAGGAGCTGTGGATCGTTTATCTTAGTTCGTTTTTTTTAGCTGCTGGTGAAGCCATTTATAGTCCAGCAAGAAAGTCGGCCATCCCTCTCCTTGTGAACAAGGAACAGCTAATAAAAGTGAATAGTTTAGAACAAGTCTTAATCGGGATTGTATTGATCGGTGGCGCCTTTTCAGGTGGGATTGTGTCCTATATTTTTGGCGCTCATGTAACATTTTGGTTCAATGCCGCCTCTTTCTTAGGTGCAGCCACGATAATCTCAACGATTAAATTTCCTGAAAATAAGCGAGTAGAGGAAGGCAATAAGTTTAGAAAAGAGGCGCAACTCGCCGTATTAAAAAAAATCATGTTGATGTCTGCTCCCGTTCTAATCCTCTTGATTTGTGAGGTCTTAATCGCCTCGATGAACGGAATCGATAATGTCCTCATTAGCGTGTATGCCGTGAATGAGTTTCAACTGGGGGATGTTGGGGTTGGCCTATTTTATGGGGCCTTAGGGATCGGTTTAACATTAAGCTACTCAATTGCAAATCGACTTCGGAAAAATTTCTTAGTCACAGGTTTAGTCTGTTTACTGTTAGAAGGTGCTTCTCTGTTAGTATTAAGTAGAATCCATGTAGCAGCCTTTGCCTTTCTTTTATTTTGCAGCGTGGCGTTTATGTCGGGGATTGGGAATGCCTGTTTTGATACCATATTAATGAAGGAAATTCCTGAAGAGCATCAGGGGATGATGTTTGGATTGTTAGCGACCATCGGAAACACGATTTTAGGTCTATCTATGTTTTTATCTGGGATTGCACTAAATTATCTTGCACCACGCTCCTTAGGTTTAATTGGCGGAATTGCCTATATCCTGATTTCGGTTATCTTACTAATTGTCATTTCATCAAATCGACAAACTTGCAATAGATGAAGAATACTGAGACATATCCGTAACAAAAGCAGATGAAATTGAATATCTATTCGTTATCCAATTCCCCCAAAATATCCATTCGAAATAAAAAAAAGAAAAGAGCACCCGTCCCAGATGGGCAAGGCACCCTAATCATTTTCAATGATTAATAGTTTCGATTGCTATCGATGTCAGTGATTGGGGCGTCAGTAACGGGCGGATTATCGGGTGGTGTGATTGGATCTGTAGAGCTTTGGTTGGCACGATTAGTAAAAAAGTGATCTCCAACATGATTTTCTCGACGTTCCACCACAACAATAAATTTCCCTTCATTAACAAGCCCTTCATAACGGTGCGCTTCTTCTTCAGGAAGACCCATTCCAATCAACGCTCCTGCCAATCCGCCAGCTCCTGCACCAACTGCAGCTCCGGTTAAAGTTGCTGCTATTGGTCCCGCTGCTATAAACGGTCCGACGCCTGGAATGGCTAGAGCTCCTACGCCTGCCAACAAACCGACAAGCCCGCCTAGCGCACCGCCAGTTGCCGCTCCCGCTACAAAGCCTTCTTCCGTTTTCGTACTAGTAGCCTCATTAATTTCATGTACCTGTTCTTTGTTCTTTCCAATCACCGATATATCCTCGGCAGCATATCCCTGGCGTTTGAGGTTTTCAACGGCCTGGATAACTTCACTTTCAGTATCATAAACTCCCACCAAGTGTTTTTCATGTGTATGCATTAATAGTCCTCCTTTGGACGAGTATTTACTAGTACATCTACCCGCTACAAGAAGAACTGAAACATTTATTCTTTACTTCCTTTGTCATGAAAGTATATTTCAATAAGCATCATTCCGCATGAGGCCCATGGTAAGTTTTAGCTGTCCTATGTTTAGGTAAGCTAGAATAACTCTACATGATCCCTTCGCCCCTACTCGATGTTTGAGCATCTATGGCACCTGCATTTATCCATTTTACGTTTCTAACCATCGCATCTTTTGACCAATCAGCGGGCATTTCTTGATCTGAAATGACACAATCAATTGATGGGAATGACCCTATATGAAACAGAGCCTTCTGATTCATTTTGGAAGAATCAGTTACAACAAAAACACTTCCTGATCTTTTCATCATAATAGTAGATGCCGTTGCTTTATCAATATTGAAATCACATATTCCATCTTTGCTCATTCCTCCGCATGAAATAAATGCTTTATCAAAGTAAAAATGTTCTAATAACTGATTGGTTAACGGTCCACTGATTGATCGTTGCAGTGGATTGGTTGTTCCTCCGAGTACGATTACATTGCCATCAAATAGCTGATTTTCTAATCGATTATTTAAGATTTCAGCTGCTGCTAATGAGTTGGTCACAACCGTGATATTTTTTACATTTTTAATTGACCTTGCAATATGTAAAGTTGTTGATCCTACATCGAGAGCAACTGTTTCCCCATCCATAATAAAAGTTGCGGCAGATTCCCCTATCATTTTTTTTTGATTATGGTAGATGCCGATTTTTTTATTAAAATGGAGTTCTTTAAGCGAACCAAAATATTGAATTGCCCCACCGTGAATTCTACGCAGTTTCTTTTTCTCCTCAAGGACGCTTAAATCTTTTCGGATTGTTTCCGGTGTTACGTTTAATTTAATGGCTAAATCTATTACATTAATTTTATTTTTCATCTCAAGTTCTCTTATGATTACTCTATACCTTTCTGCCATTTCATGCTTATTCATACAATCTCCCAATGCCTCCCTCATTAAAATTTTGTTATGTATTAATCCATTATAAAAAGCGAATATAACAAAACGCTTAAGAAAATATTAAGTTTTGTAAATTAGTCAAAAATGAAGAATAAAACAAAATCAAAAAGCATTTTTTCATCTATCTTTTCTACTATTAGTAGTCTGAGTATTTCGACATAAAGGACGACAGTGCCGTTTTATTTGGCTTATTTGGTTTCTGTTTTTCCTTTGTTTAATTTACTTACATTTCTAGCAACCTTCATACTCTATCAATATTATTATCCTACGATGTAATAGTAGATGACTGGGAATAATTTTTTAAAAATTGGGGAGGTAATTTTCATGAGTATTCAGGATCTAAACAAAGGGATAGACAGAAGGAAATTTATGAAAATCGGAGGAATGAGTACGCTCGCATTAACACTTGCGTCTACTGGATTGCCTGGAGATTTATTTACTAACCATGTACATGCTGATGAATTAGGAAATGCTAAGCTTCAATTTAACTCAGATGGAAAGTATAAAGTTGTACAATTTAACGATACTCAGGATGATGAACGAATTGATCGCAGAACCATTGAACTTATGGAGAAGGTTCTTGACTCAGAGAAGCCGGATTTTGTAGTTCTTAACGGTGACAATATTACAGGAGGCTGTGATAGTGAGATAGAGATGAAACAAGCCTTAAATAATGTAGCTCAGCCAATGGAAAAAAGAGGTATCAAATGGGCAGTTACATTTGGAAATCATGATGAAGATTCTTCACACCTAAGTGGAATGTATGAAAATGACATGCTGAAGTTCTATATGAATTACAAATATAATATGAACGAACCTGGAGAAAAGGGCCTTACCGGAACAGGTAACATGAACCTTTTAATAAAAAATTCAAAAGGCAATAATGCCGCATTCAACCTCTGGCTTCTTGATAGCGGAAGATATGCACCAGCAGAAATTGCAGGACAGGATTTCAAAGGGTATCCTACTTGGGACTGGCTTCGATTTAATCAAGTGAATTGGTATTATGAGAAATCCAAAAAACTTGAGAAGCAATACGGTTTTAAAGTGCCTTCACTTGTATTCATTCATATCCCTCTATGGGAACATCGTTTTATGTGGTATGGAAGTGTTGATAGTAGAACACAAGCGAACCATGATCTTGCAGCGGCAAAACATAATATAGTAGGAGAAAGAAATGAAGACGAATGTCCAGGACCGGTTAACGGCGGTTTGTTTTCAGCCATGTTAGATAGAGGGGACGTTAAGGGCGTTTTCTGCGGACATGATCATGTAAACACCTACTGTGGCAACTATTATGGAATTTTGCTTGGCTATGCCGGCAACACAGGTTTTGGAACGTACGGCCTTTCTGGAGCTGATCGAAACAGACTGCGTGGAGCGAGAGTATTCAATTTAGATGAAAATAAAGAAGGTGTTCTTGTAGAAACTCATATGGTTTTCGCTAAGGACTTTGGAATTGATTTAACAGCGAACGATCAAAGTATCGATCCTTTACCATTAAACAATGGAGAAAAGGAAAAAGCGGTAAAAGGATAAATGCTGCTAGAATATGAAGATCGGTAGGTCAATATTTATTTGAAAAATCAAAGATTCCAAAGTTACCTTTAATGATTTGGTACCTGCTTTGCAAACAAATATGGGAACAGACACACCCTGTTCCCAGTGTATTGGAATGTATAACACGTTTGTTCATATAAAAAAATTATAAAGTATATTGAAATAACAGCATGGAAACTGCCCTTTTCATGCTGTTTTTTCATCTTTATAGATTTTCCAATAGACTAAATACCTGCATCCTTTTTCCTTTTTTCTTCTAAAGCGAATCATCCTTAAGTGCCAAAGTGAAAATCAATGATAGGTTAGAAGAATCATTTTTTAAAATAGAAAAGGATTACCAAAAATGGAAGAGAATACATTTGAAGAATCTAATCTTCTAGGGGGTCATTTTTTTGAAAAGAGGAAAAAAGCGCTCGGCCATTTTACTATCTACCATGCTAGTAACTTCAGGTTTGTATTTTTCTCCGGTGAATCTGCCAATTAAGGCAGCAGCCGCAGCACAGGATGTAACGAACCCAAGCATTAAGGCCTTTGACCAAAAGGTCATTGCAAGAGTCAATGCCGAAAGAATCTATCAAGATCTCTACTATCTATCAGAAACGATTGGTCCGCGCGTAACCGGAACAGAGGGGGAGCAGCAGGCTGTTGAATTCATAAAAAACCGTCTCTTATCTTTAGGCTATGAGGTAGAAACGCAGGAATTCAGCATTCCTGACAAAACGATTGGACATTTGCATACAAGCGATAATAATGAAGTGATGGTGAATATACCTGCCGGCTCCGCGGCGACACCTAATGAGGGAATCACCTCTCTATTATTTGATGCAAAATTGGGCAAAGCGGCGGATTTTACTGCAGATGCAAAGGGCAGGATTGCACTGATCTCCAGAGGGGAAATTACGTTTAAAGAAAAAGTAGATAACGCAGTCGCAGCAGGGGCGATCGGAGTATTAATCTATGATAATATTAGTCAGCCAGGTCCATTGAATCCTTCCATCGGCGGTGAAGCGGCCGTTCCGGTAGGCGGCATTTCAAAAGCAAGCGGTGAAGCCTTGCTGAAGGACGTTGTGACGCAAGGTAAAACGGTGACAATGAATGTCCAGCGTCTTAAGAATGCGAAGTCACAAAACATAATTGCTACTAGGAAGCCTAATCAAGGGGCAAACCACGACATCGTGCATGTCTCGGCCCATATCGACAGTGTTCCGTTTGCCCCGGGAGCAAACGACAATGCTTCAGGTACTGCCGTTGCTTTAGAATTGGCCAATGTTTTAAAAAGCTACCCAATCGATAAAGAATTGCGGTTTGTGTTTGTCGGTGCTGAAGAGATCGGCTTGGTCGGTTCGGCACATTATGTCAGCAAGTTAAGCCAAGATGAAGTCAGCCGCAGCCTCGCGAACTTCAATATGGATATGGTTGGAACCGGGTGGGATAATGCGACCGCAATTTATTTAAATACGGTTGACGGGAAGGCAAATATTGTGTCAGAGACAGCCAAGGCAACCGCAAATAGAATTGGTACTTCATCAGAGTTGGTGCTCTATCAGCGTGGCTCTTCTGACCACGTTTCCTTCCATGATGCGGGCATCCCGGCAGTTAACTTTATTCGCCGCGAACCTGGAACAGCAAACCTGGAGCCATATTATCATACGCCAAATGACAAAATTGAACATGTCAGCATTGAGCGTCTGAAAGAAGCTGGCGACCTGGTTGGAGCCTCTCTATACAGTTTGATCAGAAAATAGTAGTCCTGAGTATAAAGGTATTTATTAAAAGTCTTCCCAAAAGGCAAGGCTGTTTTTATACTGATTCTCAACAGCCTGACACCCGCTGCAATAAAATACAGCGGGTGTCAGGCACTTATATTTTTATATATTAGGTAATCAAAAAAATTCCTGCTCTAACAGTCTGTTATTGAATGGAATTAAAAAAATTGAGGATATGGAGCCATGGGCGGTCTCCACGTTGGAATGGGTTGCTGATAATATCCCGGCATATGATTATGATTTGGATTGTGATTTGGATTATGATTTGGATTATGATGATTTGGATTATGATGATTTGACTGGTAGTGATGGGGCGCGTGACCAAGGGTATGGTGATTATATTGTGCTATACATGCCCCCGTTTGTCCAGGATATGGACCAGTCGTAATATGATGGGTCAATTTACACACCACTTTCTTAGAATTTATTTTATATTATGCGGTACAGGCTATTCGGTTACAAAAAGTTGGTGGGGAGGTTGTTATCGTTGACAAAAGAAATAGAGCTGTGGGTTTGCGTGACGGTTAAAGAAAACCGAAGAATTGGAGCCGGGTCCCAAAGTAAGATCAAGAGTTTATATCAGATGCCCGAGGCAAACATTGATGTCACTATTTGCCCCTAGGTAGTTTCTTCTTATATTGTTAGGGGTTCCAAAAGAACCGCACAAGGTTATTTCGTATTTTCCAATATGCTTCGTATTTTATCAGTATAAATTTTTGCCAAGCCTTTTTTGCTGTATTCGAAGTATTTCATGCTTGATTCTTTATTGATACCCATGTTTACTAGCCGAATATCAAGCTTTTCAAGGATAAAACGCTCATCCTCATCCTTTTTTGTTCCACCCACTTGAGCCAAATCAATCTTTGTACCGTCATTAAATTCAATTATGTAAAAAAAGTCACCTTTTGCGTGTGTAAATAACGATGTCCTCCCCTTACCATACACCCCTGTTTGAATCTTGACGATTTCGTCATAGCTGTATGATTTGCCTTGTGGAGCAAAAAAGGAATAATCAATAATCCGATCTTTAGTTACTACAGTAACAGCTGTAATAATTGTGTACAGCAAAATAATAGTGAAGGTCGAAAAAGCAGCAATCATGAGCTTTCTATACTTTTTAAAAATTGCTCCGTTTTTCCATACATTCCTCAAATCTTTGTTGAAAATGTAGAAAAATCCCACAAAAAGATAGAGTTCAAAGATTATAACCAGCCCTGAATAGGGTGATTTAAAAACCCAGATAATATAATCCTTTGGAACAAACAATACTTCTTGCATCAAAGATACTAAAATAAACATGCCTAGGGTTAATATAAGTATGGCTATAATTGCAAATACACGTAGAAATCCCGTTTTAATCATTTTCACAGTAACGTCTCCTATACAGGGCAACTTTTTACATTTAATTTACATTTGAATAACAAAGGGTTAATAAACTGCCTATATACTTAAGTTATATAAAGTCATGCTTATGGAGGGTCCATGATGATCGAATTCATGATTCGACTGGCTATTCTTATTCCCCTTTGCATACTGCTTTAAATGCATCATGATTAAACAAGCAACAAAGTAATGATCCAAATTACACGATCTACTAGTCCAAAGGATTATACCCGCGTTCATCCAAATTCCCCTTTTTATCGCAAACAATTTCCAATTAATAATATGTAAAATTGTAACATACTACTGGTCACTGAAGTAAAAAGTCAATTATAATAATGTATAGTCTCTTACCAAAAAGTAAGGACATTACCTTACATTTCAGGAGGTGATGAGTCTTGGGAAATCAGTGTAGATTACCAGGGACTCCAGCCACTCATGCAAAGCCATGTATTGGAAAGGCGATACTTTGCATGGGGCGGACATTTAGTTTAAAAAATCGCCCAGGTAAGCTATTATTTCATTTCTAATATGCGGCTTTGCACCTTATTGATCAATAAAAATAAGGGGCTGGCAAACAATGAAATATGTAAACGCAAGTAACATCTTACCTAAAAAACTGATTGCAGAAATTCAAAAATATGTTCAAGGGGAAACCCTTTATATCCCTAAACCGGAAAAAACCTACCGGAAATGGGGAAGTTGTTCAGGGGCAAGAAAGTTCATTGATGAACGAAATGCCTCAATCAAACATTCATTTTCTATTGGAACAAGCATCCACCAGTTAGCGGATGAGTATTTTCTATCCATCGAGACCATCAAAAAAATAGTGTACTCGCAGAGAAAAAAGGATGACTTATAAGAATCTTCCACCTAACAGCTCGCCAATCGGTGAGTTTTCTTTATATGTATTGTTTGTTTCTAAATCATCTTCTCCATTTCATTTAAAGGATGCTTTTTTTAAAATATATATAGGGTAACGGAAGAAAATGAGGCGGTTTATGATGGACGAAAAATTTATTAAGAATGAACAATTTAATTTTATAAAACGGCAAGTGGATTTGATAAAGGATAGTTATAAAAAAAATACTGACCCAAGTGTCATTAAGGCTGTCAGGGAACTGGCCAATGCTCAAATTCTTGAGCTTTTTCCACATGCTGCAGGGGAACAAGCTGAAAGGCTGGACCTTTCAAAATGGAAAACGGATGCTGAGTTTGATCAATATCTTCAAGCGTTAGCCAAATGTTTGATCCCCTTTCCAACACTTACCGAGCAGCAGGTGAAAAAAATGTTTCCAAAAGCCAAGAAGCTAAAGGTACCGAATTTATTGGCTTTTGATTTTGAGAAGATGACCTACCTAAGCTGGTCTGATATCAGCACTAACAAAAAATTTATTATTTACGAGCTGAATAAGAATTTGATGGGAATTGAATGTAAATACTCAATTTTAAATAAGGACAATATCTGTTCGTTCTGTAATCGTTTTGGTAAAGTAGCTTTTATTACCACAATCACCAAAGCTAAAAAGTCCAATAACCCCGATTACTATAAAGCGATTGGAAACTATATCTGCCTAGACAGTGCTGAATGCAATAAAAAAATAACCAGCGTTGCCTATTTGACTGAGTTTTTAGAGGAATCGAATCGGAAACATGCTTAAAAACAGAACCTTGCTAAAGGGAGATTAGCAAGGTTCTGTTATATTTTTTGAATTTATCATAAGGTTCATAATGAAAGTAATGATTGATCCCTTAATACAAATTGTGCCAGTTCCTCCATTTGATCGGAAATTGCTCGGTCGCTTTCAAGGGGCGGACAGATTTCACGAATTTTTTCTAAATAAGCACGTGTTGCCGGTGCTAATTCTTTTTCGGCTTTTTCCAAATAAATCGCCTGAGATGCACAAATCATTTCAATCGCTATGACTCTTGCTGAATTGTGAATAATTTCTCTTGCTTGACGGGAAGCAATGGTGCCCATGCTGACGTGGTCCTCTTGGTTTGCAGATGTCGGAATGGAATCAACGCTTGCCGGGTGGGCAAGGACTTTATTTTCAGAAACAAGTGATGCTGCAGCATATTGGGCAACCATCAAACCGCATTCTAACCCTGGGTCAGTTGCTAAAAATGGGGACAAACCGCTTAATTGCGGGTTGACAAGCCGTTCTGTTCTTCGCTCGGAAATATTCGCCCACTCTGCCGCCGCAACTTTCAAAAAGTCCATTGATAACGCAATTGGCTGGCCGTGGAAGTGACCTCCTGATAGAATTTCTCCATTTTCTAGAACAATCGGATTATCCGTCGTAGAGTTCATTTCTACACTTAAACGCTCATTCACATAATTAAACGCCTGCCATGATGCGCCATGGACTTGAGGAATACAACGAATGGAGTACGCATCTTGGATGCGGATTTCTCCTTGTCGGGTAATCCGTTTGCTGCCCTCCAGCCATTTCCTCATTCGAGAAGCAACGAATTCTAGCTCCGGATGGGGCCTGACAGCTAATAGTTCACTGTCAAATGCGGAGATTACCCCGTTTAGCGCCTCCATAGTTAAGCTTGCTGCCATATCTGCCGCTAAACCAACACGTTCCGCCTCATTAAGTGCAATCGTACCAACAGCCGACATCGCTTGTGTTCCATTGATGAGGGCCAGACCTTCCTTCGCTTCTAAGGAAACCGGTTTTAGCCCAGCGCGTTTTAGCGCTTCTGCACCAGGAAGAATTTCTCCTTTATATTCCGCTTTCCCCTCGCCAACTAACACAATGGCAATATGGGAAAGCGGTGCTAAATCGCCGCTCGCACCGACCGATCCCTTACAAGGAACAACCGGATGAACACCCCTGTTAATCATATCAATTAGGAGCTGTAATGTTTCTTCTTTAATTCCAGAATACCCCTTCGCAAGTGAGTTGGCTCTTAACGTCATCATTGCTCTTACCACTGGAATTGGAAGAGGCTCCCCAACACCGACAGCATCGGCACGCAATAAATTCAGTTGTAATTTGGCAATATCTTCGCGGTCAATTTCGATATCACTCAGTTTTCCGAAGCCCGTATTCACACCATAAACTACTTTTCCATCATTGATTTGTTTTTCAACCCGTTCGCGGCTTGCCCGAACCCGCAGCCAATTCTGTTCCGGTATCCCTACCTGCGCATCATAATCCGCAATACTTTGTACTTTATAGCGGTCCAATGTAACCCCATCTAATTCTACCAATTTTAACCCAACTAATTCTTTGCTGCCCATTATGTGTCCAACTCCCATTAAAATACTTTAGCTGAATATTCCGTCTTTAATCATTATAAACTAGTACTTGTTATTACCAATAGACAATAGTGAATTTAATAGAGTAATAGTGCCTGAACTGCAAGCAGCGTAAATGAAACCAATATTTTCCTTTTGCTGGAGCCGCTTAACACCCTTGACCCTATTCTGTTTTATGGTTTTCATACCACTGCTCAATCAATGCCGCAGTCAATCTGCCTGTGTTTATTAGATTTTCAATGCTGATACACTCTCTGAAAGAATGAATATTTTGGAATCCTAATCCAAGTGTCAAACAGGTTAACCCATGTTCATTTAATACATTAGTATCAGCGCCGCCCAATGTTTCCGTTAAATATGGTTTTACCTTAATATTGTGGGCCGCCTCATTCGCTGTTTTTACTAATATATCTTCCTTGGCAATATCAAAGCCAAGGTATTTTTTCTCAATTTTGACCGTTACCTTACCGCCTTTTTTCACTACGGCCTGTTCCATCACTTCTTCCATATGTTTTAACTGTGCATCCAGCTTTTCTTTAGAAAAACTGCGGACTTCCCCCGCAATAGTGACACTGCCCGGAATGATGGAGGTTAGCTCTCCGCCTTTAATAATCCCGATATTGGCTAGGGTTTCTTCGTCAATTGCCCCGAGCCTCATGTTTGCTAATCCTTCTGCGGCAAGAAGAATAGCACTATTTCCTTCCTCCGCATTTAGCGCAATATGGGCGGCATTCCCTTGTACTTCCATCCAGATGCGGCTGCTATAAGGCCCTTTTAGAATAATTTGACCAACATCCCCGCTGCTATCAAAAATATAGCCTGTTTTACTTTTCGCCTTACTGTAATCCATATAAGTAGCGCCCACAAGACCAGGCTGTTCATTGACAGTCAGAATCAATTCAATCGGACCATGCGGAACACCGCTTTCAATGATTGCCCGAATGGCTTCCAAATAAGCAGCTAATGCAGCACGGTCATCCGCACCTAAAATGGTCGTGCCATCTGAATAAATCACGCCATCCTTAATAACAGGCTTCAGTCCTTCCGTTGGCAATACCGTATCCATATGTGTCGAGAAAAATAACGGAGGGACCTTAGGATCTGTTCCCTCATGCCAGGCAATGAGGTTTCCAACTTCCCCGTTAAAATTTTTATGTGCCTCATCAAATTCCAATGTAAAGCCAAGCTCTGGCAGCACTTTTTTCAAATAATCCGCCACATGGCTTTCTTTCCCGCTTGGTGCATTTATTTTTGCCAGTTCAAGAAATAGCTCTTGTAAACGTTCAGCATTTACATGATCGACTGCACTTGATACTTGATTCGTTTTCAATTTCATTCCCTCCTACAAACTATTATTCTAGCGATTCACGACAACCTTCCCGTTTTTAATCACTGTTTCCACAATGTTCGTTCCTAGCTCATATGCAATATGCTTATAGGTTGGGACATCCCAAATTTGCAGGTCAGCTAGTTTCCCTTCCTGAATAACTCCTCTATCTACAAGGTCAAGCGCCCTAGCTCCACCATAAGTAGCAGCCTTGATCGCTTCCTCGACAGAGAATTGATAAAGCTTACATGCAAGTACGATGACAAATTGCATGGATTGGGTATAGCTTGCCGGGCAAAGATCGGTTGCCAAGGCGATGCACATACCTAAATCAAGCATTTTCCGTGCCTCAAACGGGCGTTTATGACTCACTGCAAAATCTAGGGAAGGCATTAATACTCCTGTTACTTTTGCTTTTGCAAGCTTTTCCATCACTTCCACTGGTGTATAATTTAAATGATCGACGGACACCATTTTCATCTCAGCCGCAAGGTCGGTACCGCCAATATAGGAATAGGCATCCGCATGAATTTTTGGTTTCATACCATACTGCAAACCTGCTTTTAAAATTAATTCCGATTCCTTGGAGGTAAAATATCCCTCATCACACCAAACATCACAAAATTCCGCCAAATTCCGTTCAGCCACTTGTGGAATCATTTCATTAATAATCACATCAAGATACTCAGCTTTTGTGAGATTTTCCGGAAACCCATGGGCTCCTAAAAATGTATTGAGTACATCAAGCGGTGTTTCTTCATTTAACCTCCTGCTTACTTCTAAGATTTTGATTTCACTTTCAGTGGTTAATCCGTAACCGCTTTTACTTTCGACCGTCGTAATCCCATAGTCCAGCATGGTCATAAGGCGTTTCTTTGATTGTTCAAATAACTCTTCTTGGGGCCGGTTTCTTGTTAACTCAACTGTCCGGTTAGGGCCTGCGGCAATGCCGAGTTTTTTTAATGTTTCGAGATCATTTTTCCCTGTCAGCTTTGCACTATACTCTTCCACCCGAGTACCATAAAAAACTAAATGAGTGTGGGAATCGATAAAGCCCGGGGCAACAACTTTCCCAGAGGCATCGATGGTATCCGCTTCTTCAGAGTTAAATCTTATGCTGATTTCCTCATTGGAACCGACACCCACAATCTTCCCTTCCTTTATTGCAATGGACGCATTTGTCAGTAGGCCTATATCCTCCATGCGCTCCCCTGTACAGGTGATAACTTCTGCCGCATGACGAATAATTAGGTCAGGTTTTATGCCTCGTTCATTTTCAACCATTGTGTGTGCCCTCCCTCAGTTGGATTTTTTCAAAATAAAGAGATTCCTTATCACTTTACCTTAGTGTTGAAACTCTTTTGCATCTATCTTACATTCTTTTAATGGTATTACTTTTGTTTTCTTAATAAATTTATAACCAAGCCAAAATGTTAGGAACACTGGAATACCAAGGTAGGCAGCAATGACGCCTTCCCAATCGATATTCCCTGATGTAAAGCCTTGATAGTCCTGTGCAAGTAAAATCACAAAACAAATTACAAATGCAAAGATTGGTCCAAACGGATACCATTTTGCGCGATATGGAAGATCTTTAATAGAATTTCCTTGTGCAACGTAAGCTTTTCGGAATCGGTAATGACTTAAAGCAATTCCCAGCCAGAATATAAAAGTGGTCACTCCGACAGAGTTCATCAACCAAAGATAGATCTTTCCATCACCGACAAAAGAGGCTAAAAATGCCAGCATACCAATCAACGAGGTAGAAACTAGTGCGGCTACTGGAACCCCCCGTTTACTCACCTTCGTAAAAAACCTTGGCGCTTGGCCGTCTCGGGCCATCGCATACATTATTCTACTTGTTACATAGAGACAGCTATTACCAGCAGATAATACAGCAGTTAGAATGACTGCATTCATGACGGAAGCGGCCAAAGCAAATCCAGCTTTTTCAAAAACAATTGTAAATGGACTCGTCAAAACCGATGAGCTTTGGAGACTTTCATTCGTGTATGGAACAAGAAATGAAATAATGAGTATGGCTAAGATGTAAAAGAGAAGAATACGCCAAAAAACACTGCGAATCGCACGAGGAATATTCTTGACCGGATTCTCCGTTTCACCCGCAGCGACTCCGATACATTCTGTTCCAGAGAAAGAGAAACCGGCTACGAGGAAAATCCCCAATGTACCGAGAAACCCTCCAACAAATGGAGCATCGCCAACAGTGAAATTCTTAAATCCAGCTGGCTCGCTGCCATTCATAATTCCAAAAATCATTAAAGTCCCAACAACGATGAAGATGATAATGGTTGCGACTTTAATAAACGAAAACCAGTACTCTCCTTCGCCAAACCCCTTAACAGATAAAATATTTAAAAGGAAAAGTAATGCTAAAAACAACCCGCTCCATAATAGTGACGGACTATCAGGAAACCAATATTTCATAAGCAAGACTGAAGCTGATAATTCTGCTGCAAGGGTCATAGCCCAAGACAGCCAGTAGTTCCAGCCAAATGCAAACCCTAATGCAGGATCAATAAAACGTGTTGCATACGTGCTAATAGAACCGCTTGTCGGCATAAATGTCGCGAGCTCCCCCAGCCCTGTCATGACAAAATATACCATGATTCCAATAATACTATAGGCAACTAAAACACCACCTGGTCCTGCTGCGTGGATAGCTGGTCCGGTTCCAAGAAAAACACCCGTTCCGATTGTACCGCCCAAGGCAATCATCGATACATGACGTGTTTTTAGTTTCTTTTGGAGATGGCCAGATGGTTCATTTTGTTTAACATCAGCTGCTGCATGTAAAGGTGTATTTTCCAAACGAACGCCCCCTCAACTTCTATATAAAAATATTAATTTAAGCAGGAACTATAAACGGGAAAAGATTTTTTCAATGAATGTTACAGGGTTTTAGAGGTTGGTAGTTTAAGCAGAGACCCTTTTAAGGATCCCTGCTCATTCTTTTGGTTTAAGAATAAAAATTTTGACTTTTTTAAGCCTTCACATTTTCTTTTTCTAAATCTTTTGGACCAAATGTTGCTTTTGGTGACCACCATAATGGAACCTTAATGCTTTCGTCTGTAAGTTTCCCTTTCCCGTTGGCAACGTCCCGAGCCGTTTCATAGCCTGCTTGAGCATGGCGGATTACACCGATTCCAGAGTCAACAGTCATGGCGACTTCAAGTCTCATATCCGATTCAGCAGTTCCATCGGCAATCATCGTCACACCAGTATGAACGGCTTCACCCATTGAATAGTTGGCTTGCAGGGCAATCAAATCACACATTCCAACAGCATTCAATAGACCATTTAATACCGGCCAGTCAGAGATAAGGTCACCCCCGTCTTTCATATTTTCCGATTCGAATGTCGGATTCACAATAGAACCGGAGTCAAGATTGTCACGAGAGAAAGCAACTGGACCGGCAAGCTCTCCGCGTCTAATCATATCATTTACTTCTAACGCAAACTTTTTACGCTGCCCAAAGCCCATATAACAAATACGTGCAGGTAATGCTTCAATTGGAATATGATCTTTTGCAAGCTTGATCCAGCGTGTTACAAGCAGGTCATCACTGAATTTTTCTAAAATCATATCATCAATTTTTCTTAAATCTTCTTCCTCACCAGATAGGCAAATCCAGCGGAAAGGTCCACGGCCTTCACAGAAGAGAGGACGAATGTATTCTGCGACGAAGCCTGGAAGACGTCTGGCCTCTTTTTCATCCATACCTGCATCAATACACTCTTTACGAATACTTGTGCCATACTCAAATGACTTAACTCCAAGGTCTAAGAACTTAATAAGTGCTTTTAGTTCACGAATCATTGTTGCACGTGCTTTTTCTAAGTAAAGGTCTCTGTTGGTATCGCGCAGTTCCTCAGCTTCTTCAACTGTATATCCTGATGGAAGATACGAAATTGGGTCATGAGCTGGTGTCATTGACGTTGTAATATCTGGAAGGAATCCTTTTTGCAGAACTTCTTCAAAAATATCAGCTGCATTTCCGACAACAGCAATCCCTAATGGCTTTCCGGCAGCCGCATATTCTTTTGCCAAGGCAATGGCTTCATCTAATGAATCGACTAACACATCAATAAATTTCTTTTCAATTCGGCGCTTAATGATTTCCACATTAGAGTCACAAAGGATGGCTACACCGCCGTGCATGGTCATCGCTCTTGTCTGGTTACCGCCCATACCGCCCGCACCGGCTGTTAAGAGAATTTTCCCAACAAGTGAATCATCATAATGTAAGCGGGCAATCGCAGAAAGCGTTTCAAATGTCCCTTGAATTACACCTTGAGTTCCAATATATTCCCACGGAGCGGCTGTATAGTTGGCATACATCGTTAAGTTCTTATCTTGCAAGTCATAAAAAGTCGGCCAGTCAGCTTTCATAATATTGGTTGTTGCCATTACAACTGTTGGCGCATATTTATGGGTTTTGAAAACTGCAACAGGCATACCCGATTGAACAACTAGTGTTTCATCATCTTCAAGTTCCTTTAACGATTTTACAATCGCATGGTAAGACTCCCAGTTACGGGCAGCTTTACCGATACCGCCATAAATGACTAGTTCTTCAGGCTTCTCCGCATTTTCCATATTATTTTCAAGCATCCGCAAGATGGACTCTTGTCTCCAGCCCTTACAACGCAGCTCTGGTCCTCTTTGTGCTTTAACGGAATATAAGATCTCTGGTTTTGACATAACTATTTCCTCCTAGTAATGAAAGTAGTGTGGGTGTTCTCGTTTTTATTTATTGCAAGTATCGTGCCAAGCCGGTTGAATAATATGAATTTTTCATTCCTTGCCTAAAATTCACGTTATTAATGAACTAATCTATGCATCCTATTAAGGTATTCTGGTAAAATATACAAAATTTACTGCAGATGTTTTTTGCATCATTTATCTGTCACTCACACAATTATTGCACTCTACTTGTAAACGATTTCATTTTTATTACTGCAGATAAAATTTGCATGCAGATTATTTTAAATGTTTGCAATACATGTTATATTCTGAATAGGTTACTAAAAGGGGGAATGAAACTTGTTTGCAGCATCTATCGGTTCAATGATAAGAAGTTTTGTAGATGGAGTAATTGTGTTAAATGACGGATTTGAAATACTTTGGTATGACGTTGATTCAGTTATTCCCTTAGATATCACCGATGGCGATCATTTACTCGAAATTATCCCTTACACCGAGGAACAGTTAATAGGAAATGAAACATTTTCCATCACTGTTAACAATAGAAAGCTGGATATTAAGGTAAAAAAATTTGCTGCCGATTTGGACTATACCATTATTTGTATCGAAGATCCCATCAATCTCACAACAAATCAGAAAACTAGACTATATTGCCTCGAAAAAATTGTGGATACCCTCAGGGAAGGCGTAATGATGAGTGATCATATTGGAAAGATTGTTCTTTATAATGACGCCCAGGAAAAACTAGAGAGTTTAGACAGCAGAGAAATTATCGGAAAACCTCTCTGGGAAGCATACAATTATAACCCGCAATATTCCGAACATAAACATACTTTTAAAACAGGGAAACCCATTTTCTCCAGATATCGGGCACATTCAACAGTGAATGGTGTACCGAAGTATGTCAATTATAGTACCTACCCGATCCAAAGGGACGGGGAAACGATAGCCGTTTTTTCCCTAAGTACGAATGAATCAAATCTCAAGAATTGGCTCCATCAAACGATAGAATTAAAAAGGCAGGTGGAGCATGAGGACCCGAATCATCGACCTCACAAGAATGGCACTACTTTTTCTTTTGATGATATAAAAGGAAAAAGTATGGCATTAAAAAACTTAATTCATGAAGCTGAAAATATTGCTATACATAATACTGACGTGTTAATTGTCGGAGAAACAGGAACAGGAAAAGAATTATTTGCTCAAAGTATGCATAATCACAGTCTAAGAGCAGATAGCCCGTTCGTTGCCATTAACTGTGCTGCGATCCCTGAAACCCTTCTAGAGAGCACGTTATTCGGGACAGTGAAAGGAGCGTTTACAGGGGCGACTAACCAGATAGGGCTATTCGAATATGCCAAGAAAGGAACTCTTTTTCTTGACGAAATAAACTCTATGCCCATTACGTTACAATCTAAATTAATACGTGTTTTACAGGAACGGCTAGTCCGAAGGGTTGGGTCAAACGAGGTTACACAGGTTGAATGTACCATTATTAGTGCATCCAACGAAGATCCTGAAAAGTTAATCGAATGTGGAAAAATGCGCCTGGACTTGTTTTACAGGCTCGCCCACACTAGTCTCTATATTACGCCATTGCGGGAACGAACAGAAGATATTCACTTTTTCATTCATTATTTTCTTAACAAATATCGAAAAAAATTTAACAAATCTGTTCCAGACCTTTCTCAGGAATTGCTTTCATTGCTCCTTCAATATCAATGGCCCGGCAACACGAGAGAACTCGAGCATTTAATCGAAAATTTGATCATTCGTGCAAGTGACTCAGACGAGACCATTGATATAGAGCATCTTCCTGCCTATATGAAGAAAAAAATAATTTCGAATCAGTCCGTTACTGTTAGTAAACAAAAGGAACTAAAAAGGAATCCATTAAAATCAATTTTTTCCAACTCACAAGTTCATTATATCCAAAAGACGTTGGATGAAACTGCCTGGAACATCTCGAAGGCTGCTAAAACATTAGGAATCACAAGGCAAAGCTTACAGTATCATATTAAAAAGCATGGTTTGGTTAAACCTTGAACAAATTGAATCGACCGGAAACATGCTTAAAAACAGAACCCTGCTAAAGGAAGATTAGTAAGGTTCTGTTTTTTGTTTAAGTGAAGATGGGAGCACGCCCCCAACTTTTTAATTGGAATTAGCCGACAATCCGCCGTCAATTCGATACTGGCTGCCGCTAATAAAGGAGCTGTCATCCGAAGCAAGAAATAGCACCAATTTGGCGATTTCAATTGGCTCGGCGTATCTTCCGAAAGGAATAATTTGTGTATATTCTTCTTTGGCTTGTTCCGGACGATTGGGATACGTTCTTTCCTCGATGGACCGCATCATTCTTGTATTGACACTTGTCGGATGAATGGAGTTCACCCGGACGTTTTTACTGGCTGCTTCCAAAGCGGCTGTTTTTGTCAGACCTACAACAGCATGTTTGGATGCTACGTACGGTGATAAGGTCGGATACCCCATCCAGCTTGCATCTGACGCGGTATTGATAATGCTCCCGCTGCCTTGTTCCATCATGACGGGCAGCACATGCTTTAATCCCAAAAAGACACCGCGGACATTAATATTCATTACTTCATCAAATTCCTCGACAGTTTGTTCAATTAAAGGGGCAATCCTCCCTTCAATGCCTGCATTATTGAAAAAGATATCAATCTTGCCAAAGTGATCCACGGCCGTTTTAACATAATGAATGGTATCCGCTTCTTTGGAAACATCTGCGGTTACGGCAATAACCTCACCATATGATTCCAGTTCAACCCTTGTTTGTTGAAGGGATTCTTCGGACCTGCCTACTAAAACTACCTTTGCACCTTCTCTTAAAAATAATTCAGCGGTTTCCTTGCCAATCCCGCCTGCACCGCCAGTAATCACGGCGACTTTTCCAGCTAATTTAGACATTTGCGATCTCCTCTCACCTCTTTTTCAGATAATTTAAGTTTATTATTTTCCTAAGCCTTTTTCAAACACTACTAGTGACTGTTTAAAGGTTTAAACCAACATCCTCTTCTTTATCCGTTTCAATGAAGTATGATTTTGACATGAGGATAGATGAATTAAAAGAAATCAAAAAATGATGATTTCATAGATGGGATCATTTTTTCGAATAGCTCGATCTCCATCTCCGATCCTTTCAAGTACCCCATTTCAAAAAGCTCCATCGGTTTTTTATATCCAAAAAGAATAGCAGAAAGGGAATTGATATTTAAGCGAATCCCTTTTTTAGGAGGATGAACACATTGGCCGGCAGTTTTTTCTTTAAATACCTTTATTTCGCCATTTCCAATTAAATAGCTTCCATTATTCCAAGGGGCATGTGAATCTTCTAGATGAAGGAATAGTGGCTCATTTCCGGATTTAAAAGGAAATCTCCGTAAACATTCTTCAGCATCAACGACCCTTGCCATAAAATAAGGGGTTACCTCTGTTTTCACTTTAGGCTGCGGCAGAAAATAAGGAAACGGATCCTGACTGGCAAGAGTAATCGTCACGGTTTCAACCATGGAGTCATGCTGACAAATAAAATTCCATAGACCGACTCTTGCTTCCTGGTCTAGGGCAACCATCTCCTGCACATTCATTTTTCGTTCCTTCACACCATAACGAATATACCCCTTAGCCTCATTTTCGGAATTATAATAGACTGCAAGGTGCGAATCTTCATCATATACATGATGTTTCCACCAATTGGTCTCGCGTTTTAGCATTCCGGTATGTTGAACGCTAAATTGTTGGTAGATCTTTTCAATTTCCTCCTTATGGGTTTCTTTTGAATATCTTTTTATAACACCTTGCTGGCTTTCGAGAAACTTCAGGTCCTTATTTTCAATCGTTATTTTTTTCTGCTCACTAAATATTTCCCAGCCAAATCTCCGATAAAAAGAGATATCAAATGGATGTAAAAGCGATACGATTTGCGCATTTTCACGCATCTGCTTCAAAGAATCCAGCATAAGCGTTTTTACATAACCGTTTCGCCGATATTCCGGGTATGTAGCGACACCTGCAATTCCACCCATTTTCCAAACCTCGTCCTTCATATGAACGTGTAATGGAATAATATGAAGTTTGGCAGCCAGAATGTCCTCATCCCATATTCCTAAAATTTTATGGTTTTTCACCATTTCTTTTCTAGCAGGTAAGTCAGAATCCGCAACCTTATATTGAAATGCATACATTGACAGTTTTACAGATTCTAAGTATTCATCTTCTCTCACTTCAGTAACCAACATTTAGCCCCATCTCCTTTGCCAACTACATTTATTTTTTTTATTTGCCCGTGGTATCAAATAGGATGGCAATTTGCTGACCCGAGCGTAATGGGGGTCAGGCATATTTTCCATTCTAATAACCCAATGGTTCTTCTCCAAACCGCTCCCATAGTGCCGGAAACATCTCAGCTAAATCATCTTCGTCTTCCCAATTAAATTCGATATCTTTGTTAATCTTTAATCCTTTGTCAGCTAGTAAATCTTGCATTTCATTAAATAAATCCCCATCCCATTCCTCTGTGTCTCCACCTTTTTTCAACGTATAGGCATCAAAGCCAATAGTCAGGAAATCTTCAAATTCAGGAACCCCTTCTTCACCAAGATTTTCATCGGAAATATAGGCAGCTAAGAACTCAGGATTCTCAATTGTTTGTTGATAAACTTCTCTTCCCTGCGAGATCAGCCAGCCCCGAAAGTAATCAAAAGAATCATCAGAACACCCACCCATTATTACATAAGCAGCTCCCCAAAGTCGTGATTGATAACTTTCATTCAAATAACTTTCGAGGATAAACTCATAATCCAATATTTCGTTTTCCGTTTTCTTACTCAATATATCTGTCAGCCATTTCGCCTGTCCTTCCTCATATCCCTTGGATTCTTCGATTAATTTCCAAAATTCATTTTGATTCATCTGAATACCTCCATCTTCGCTTCTAATCCTCCTTTTACATTCGCCTTTTTCATCCACTTTCCTGCAAACTTGTCCCTATTTTCCTGTTAACAGAAAATAAACCCAATTAACATGTGAAAGGGTGTAATACGGAGCTAATTTCATTTTTATTTTCGGATAGTGAAGTCTGTATTATTGGAGTATTAGACAACAACTATTTATGTTGGCGTTCGATTACAAGCCTTTCTGAAAGGGAAACCAATCTTCAAATCTTTCAATATTTTTTGAACCTTAATCCTACAATCATTTCCAACCAAACGGTAAACCTTTCAAGCGAACTGTCTATCTGTTTAATACAAAATGAATGCAATGAATTTGAATTTTATATTCAGTCCCTTTTAATGTAGTTACTAATGAAATCTTCTTTATACCCATACCCATTATTTCATCATAAAAGATAATAAAAGATTCTATTAAGAATGGGCTATCAATATGCATTTCATCATTTACTGCACTGGGGATCAGGCACTAAATCTCCGATAAAAAAAAGAAGCTAGACATGACATATAATGATTAAATGTCCACCTGTCTAGCAATTTTATTTCCAAACTTTATATAAAGCTCCAACGGACTTATAATAGCCCCATTTGGCGTATTTACCTTTTAAAAAATACTTAAATCATAAGTCTGCGAAAGTTTTTCAATAAATTTCATGCCAGCAACACTGTTACCTATGTCGTCGATTCCCGGATTATAGACACCAATACCTAATTTTCCCTCAAGGTACTCTACTTTACCCTGCGATACCGTACATAAAACACCACCTGATACACCACTTTTCATTGGAATACCAATAGAAGCAGCATACTTCCCTGAGGCATTATAAAGTCCACAAGTTGTCATTAAAGCTTTTGTTACTTTTGCTGTTTTAGGTGTTATAAACTTTTCGTTTGTTAATGGATGCACGCCATTCCCTGCAAGCATAAGCCCTATCTTTGCAAGGTCTTTTGCAGAAACCTCAAGTGAGCATAAACGAATATAAGCCTCTATCGCTTCCTCTACATCACAAAGTAAATAATCATTTGCTTTTAAATAATAAGCGATTGCCCGGTTTCGATAGGTTGTTTCTATTTCGGAACGATAAACTGCTTTATTTATTTGATGAGAACTACCTGTAATACGACTTAAAAAGTCTGCAACATATGCTATTCGATCCTTTACTGTTTCCCCAGGTAACATTGAGGCAACAGTAATAGCACCTGCATTAATCATCGGATTAAATGGTTTACCCGGTGCCGTACTTTCTAGACGAATAATCGAATTAAAGGGATCTCCTGTTGGTTCTACATCTACCTTATCAAGCACAAATTGTAATCCGTGATATTCACAGGCAACCATAAA
Source organism: Bacillus sp. S3 (assembly GCF_005154805.1). Taxonomy (GTDB): domain Bacteria; phylum Bacillota; class Bacilli; order Bacillales; family Cytobacillaceae; genus Neobacillus. Next base: position 937,686 of record NZ_CP039727.1, on the reverse strand, counting down.
GTTAATTACCTTTGAAATGCTTTGCAGCGTAAATTGTGCATCAATATTACCAGCCTCAAAGGAATTTCCATTTTGGTCAATTATACATGCAGCAAATTTCTCTACAGATTGAAGCGCTAATACTGGAATGTAAGATGCAGGTTTTCCTTTCTTTATATATGTTTTGGCTTCATTTGTGATTTCCATTAACATCCGCATACCTCTCCCTACGGCACGAAAGAGATGAACCAATAATGGTAACATCTCTTTTTCGATTACTTTATTTTTTCTGGAATTAGTGACACGTACTTCTCACCTTTCAAACGTGTCTTTAACTCTTGTTTTGCTTCTTCAATAATTGTTGGATTTTCCATACAAGAAATTGCAGTACGAGCCATAATATCTGCCGCATAAAGCATTCCCTTATGACCAATTGGCGTATTACCTACAGCTACTGCTTGCCAGGTATGGAGTGGTGTACCAAGTACAAAACAAGCTGTTGTACATTGTACTGTTGGTGTCTTCCAGCTGACATCTGCAACATCCGTCGAACCATACAGCATTATCTCTGGTGATAATGGCAATACAAGCTCGCATAGACGCTTGTTTCCTATTAATTCCTTTTGTTCAGAAGACAAATTCATATTAGCCGAAGCCTTACTTTCATCATCCAATGATTGATAAATTTGCTCAGCAAAGGTAAAGTCCTCTTCACTAAATTGAAGCGCTGGGGCCTCATCAAATTGCTGCTGCATCACTTTTGCAAGCGTTGTATTTGGAATTAAATCTGATGCTGCCCCATCAAAATGCTCCTCAAATGTTGTTTCTGTCATTAAGGCCGCACCTTGAGCAATTTTTTGAACTCGCTTATGGATATCCACTACTTGCTGTTTCTTTGGTGCACGAATTAAATAAGAAACCTCTGCATAGGGCTGAACTACATTTGGAGATGTTCCACCACTATGAGTTACTGCATAATGGATGCGTGCCTCTTGGATAATATGTTCACGCAGGTAGTTTACACCAACATTCATTAACTCCACTGCATCTAAAGCACTTCGCCCCAGATGAGGGGCAGCAGCCGCATGAGCACTCTTTCCTGTAAATTTAAAAGTCGCTGCATAGTTCGTTAGTGACGTTATATTCCACGTTGTATTGTTTGACATTGGATGCCAAGTAATAGCCATATCTACATCATCAAACACTCCATGCTTTGCCATGTATGCTTTACCTGATCCGTTTTCTTCCGCTGGACAACCATAAAAACGAATAGTGAACGGTGCATTTGTTTTTTCAACATATTCTTTCGCTGCTACTGCTGCTGCAAATCCACCTGCGCCAAGTAAATTGTGTCCGCAGCCGTGCCCATTCCCATTCTCTTCAATTGGAGAAAATTCCGCCTTCCCGCCTTCTTGACTTAAAAATGGCAGGGCATCATACTCACCTAAAAATGCAATAACAGTTGCACCACTACCAAAGCTACCCATAATCGCAGTTTCAAGATTTGCTACATTTTTTTCAACTGCAAACCCTTCTGCTTTTAATGCTTCCTCCATTACTGAAACCGCATATTTTTCTTTAAAATGCAATTCTGGTTTTGCCCAGATTTTATCACTGATTGTTGTAAATGTTGTCTTTTTTTCTCGAAGGAAATCGCTTACACTAAATAATGAATTATGCAATGCTCTCATGTTCAACCTCCTTATTAGCTTGATTTTTTGGGGAGATTGTTAAAATCGCACCTACACAAATAATTGAAATCACCACTAACAGCCACATAGCAGCATTATAAGAACCATTGAACGAATCGACCATGAATCCTATTAATGCAGGCGTAACAAATCCCGCCAATTGCCCCCCAGTGTTTGCCATACCCATAGCTGTTCCTGCATAATCTGAAGGAATTCTCTTTAATACAAATGATGGTAATAACAATAGCACAAAAGTCAATAACAATGTTACGACACTTTGGTATGTGATAAATAATGTAATCGATTCTGCATTAAACATTAAAAATAGGAATCCAGCTAAAACAAGTGCACATATAGCACCAATAAATTTATTCACTTTCAAATCCAATTTATCGATTAGGTAACCGAATGCTATCATTGCAATAATCTGAATGGCACCGGGAATCATTTGTAGCCAGCCAATGGAAACTAAATCAAGCCCACGTACATCTGACAAATATTTTGGCATCCAAGAATTTAAACCCCAGTTCACCGCATAAATAGTAAAGTAAGCTATAACTAAACTCCACATTAATGGTATTTTAAATAAAATCCCTAATATCCTTTTTACTTGTGGCCCTTGTACGGATTGATGTGCTACTTTATCCTTCGGTACATACTTCCAATATAGGAATGCAATAATAACTCCCAATAAACCAGCAATTACAAAGAATGCGCGCCAACCAATTGTTACTAATAATGCAGCTGATATAATTGGCACAAGCATCGCCATAATCCCTCCGGAAGAAAGCATGATAGACATTACTTTACTTCGTTCATTTTCAGGAAACGATGATGAAATGACTTTTGAAGCTGAAGGTTGGAAACCGCCTTCACCAATTCCGAATAGGAAACGAATGAACACTAAAATACCTAATGTCCATGCAACAGCTGTTAAACCTGTAAAGATGGACCATACAATCACCGCTATTAATAAAATCCGTTTTGCCCCAAATTTATCAGCCAAAATCCCCCCAGGTAATTGCATTAAGGCATATCCTAGGAAGAATGAACTTAAAATCAAACCTGTTTGAGTAGCTGTTAGGGAAAGGTCCTCACCAATATGCACAACCGCATAATTGATTAAGTAACGGTCTAGATTACCTAACGCCCAACCTAAGAATAGTAATGTTACTAGTGTTTTACGAACTTTTTTCTCAAGAATATTTTCTGCCATAAAATGACCCTCTCCTCCTTTAACGATATTTTCGTTAAATATACGTAAATTATATATCGAATTTTGGAGGCTAGCAATGAGTTTTTTGAGGTTTCAGAAAATTGGAAAATAGTTTTGGAATTTGGTCTTGGTATAAAAGGCTGATACAATTAAAAGAAAAGGCATTTTCTATCAATAAAAATAGGAAATGCCTTTTCGCACTAGTTCTTGTATAATTTATATAATTTAGCAGGGCGGCCCCTTGAACTGCGATTTTCCTCCCCACAATATTCAATAAGTTCAACTCTCACCAATTCAGAAACTATTCGCTGCGCATTCCGTTCTGTCATGTTTAATTCTTTTGCTAACATTTTTGCACTAAATTCCTCAATTTTTAACCCGTTCAGAATGGCCTCGATTTTTGCAAACATTTTTCCACTGATAGACGTCTCTTGCAGTCGTTCAATTAACTCCTTATCTTGAACACGACTTGTATACGAAATTTGAGATGAACCTTGGACAATTTCTGTTATTGCCCCATCATCCTCCATTATAACAATACCCTTCGTTCCCTTCTCTAATAAATGTTGCAATGCATGATGCGCATAATTTTCTGCATAATAAACCGTAGAGGCATGGCCAATACCAACACCTACCGGCTGTTCAGTCTTAGCAGTTAAACTATCAATCATTTCAAATATCGCATGAATATTTCGTTCAACAATGCCCCGCGAACTAAAAATAACAAAGCGCCCATTACTTTCTTCAATTAGGTATCCATCAATACTTTCGCATACTTGCAAAACGATATTTTTCATATTTAGCTGCAAAAAATGGATTCCATAGCCATTTTGATTCGCCATTTTTATATAATCAAAGTTTCTAATTTGAACAACTAAAGCAGTTGTTTGCGTTTCCTTGTAATAAAATGTTTGGATTTTTTCGCTAAATAGCTGAAGCGCGTGATAAATAGCCTGGGTATGTGGACTAACCAAACAAACAGGTATTCCCATTTCCTTTAATTTTTCTTCTACTGACGGATATACCGTAATGACACTATCTATCTTTTGTTCATTCCAAAGTGTTGCATGATGTTCAATAATTTCATCGATAGATGTTTTGGCAGTAAATCGTTTAATATATACTTGATCTAAAATTTTATCTAAATCTATTATTTCATCAAAAAAACTTTCCTCTGGAACATGTAATACATCGATACTAACGTTTTTCGCTAACTTACCTATTTCATGGCTTATTTCTAATACACCGCGATGAAACATATCCCCTGTAATAAAAATGTACTCCATTCTATCCTTTGAAAAACACTTCGATTGTTGTGCAATCTTATAGGGAATATAGCCTGAAAATAGCCAAAAGTCGACATTACTATGATGCTTTTCAAGTATATCTGTTGTTTCGTTTACAATATTATAAAAATATCCGACAAATGATAGATTGGATTCAAATTCTTTTGCATATTGTAAAATTCTCTCAACAGATCGTTTTGGTCCTACAATACCAACCTTATACATAGTTAATTCTCACTTCCCAATTTACTTAGATGAGTTCTTTTATTAATCATAACTCTACTTTCGTACCAATAAAGTAGGTGATGGTCGTTGATTATTATTGGTCAACGGCCTCTTCTTTAGTTTGCTTGACAATCTAGAATAAATGAGGATAGAAAAGGTCGTGGTTCAAAATATAACCTGATAAAAAAATAATAATGCATTTAAAACACACGCGTGCGTTTTAAACGCATTATTAATATAACATCCATATCGCAAATTAAAACTGCAGCTAGGCATGACATATAATGACTAAAGGTCAATCTGGCTAGCAATTTTATTTTCAAATTTTATATCATTTTTCAGTCTACTTGTAATCATTTATTGGTCCTTTGTCCATTATCACTTCTACCATATTCGAAGAACCCGTCCTAAGTTTAGGTCTACGCTCTGAGTTCGGTGCACTATAAAGCTCCAACGGACTTATAATCACTCCATCTGGCGTATTATGAAGTATTCCGGGCACACAGGAATAAATTCGATCATTGTTATTTGCATTTTTGGCAGATATGGTAACGGAGGTTCCATTATGATTATCTATACTCATGGACACTTGGTATCTGTAGAATGAGCCTGTTCCATTTGACTGAGCAGAATACACTACAGGAACAACTGCGAGAATATCATCATTTAACCTTAATTTAATTACTTCTGTCTTCGTTGAGTGATTATTTCTCCCAACATCCCCCATATGTTCCACTGCTCCGTTGCCGAAACTCCTGAGAGGAGGAGTTCCTTTCGCTCCAAACATGGCTACATCTATCTGCTTACCATTTTTCGTATAAACCAAAGCATAAATATCGTAATCTGTCCCAGATTTCCAAGATACCGTAGCAGTAATTTCGGGTGTTTTTTCAATGATAACTGACTTTTGACCTTTTTCGAGGCTTACCTTACCCTTGACCTTTTCCAGACTGATCGGTGACAACGTATTTTGACTATTTTTATTTTCAGGAACAGGTAGAGTCTTATCAGGTTCTTTTGGGGTTTGTGTTTGAATCGTTTTAGGCTCGGACGGCTTGCTCTGCTCATCAGATTCAACCTCAACACCGTAATTTTTACACAGCCCCTCAAGCCCAGAATCAAAACCGCGCCAAATCGATTTTACCTTTGTCTGACCATTCCTTAAATATAATTCCAATACAACAATTCCATTTTCATTTTTGAAACTAGTTGGGGTTAACTCGATAATCTGATGATCGGTACATATCTCAGCCTTTAAATTCTTTACATTTGAAAATCCCGTGCTATTATCCTCTGTAAGAGTGATCGCTATTTTCATAATACCTGCAGGGACCTTACTCATGTCAAAATTTAATTTATGTACTTTTGTATTACCTGCTATCTCAGCTGGTAAAAGGGTAGCCACGCCAGAAGAGCTCTCTGGTTGATTATAAAATATAATCCCGCTATCTCCTTGTACCTTGTCTGAATCAGTTAAAAGGAAAGCTGTTAAGGAAATATCGATCGAATTAGAAATTTCGTAACTAACAGTAACATTACCCTTTGGAGAACTTAAAACTATATTGGCTCCCATCTGAAGAAATTGATTCATTTAAACCACTCCCTGCTTCTCTATCCATTTATTGTCTTACAATCTTATATGAATTACTACAAAATCTTCTTAAGGTCTTTTGTAATTGCTAATATCAGAATATGTTAATTAAACAAAATACAATGGATTCCAAAAGTCATTTTTGTTCACGGTCTTCCACTCCCTTTTTCCATTTAGATCATTCATTCCTATCTATCTTTTATCTATTTACTACATCCAAATATTTTCAGCTCTCCCCTTTATGATAGAACAGTAGCAGTTTTTTTCCAATATAAAACCAGCCGAACATGTTAAGAAGAATTTTCACGTAAAAGATGATATCATAATGACGAGTAATCACCTTTTAGGAGGCCATCATGAAAAAGCTTGTTAAAGTAGTCGCTGCAATTATTGAAAATGAAAATAATGAAATCCTGTGCGCCCTTAGATCTCCTGAAATGTCAATTCCAAATCAGTGGGAGTTTCCCGGTGGTAAAGTGGAAGCAAACGAGGACATTTTCACCGCGCTAGAAAGAGAAATTTCTGAGGAGTTAGATTGTACGGTCGAAACTACCAAAGAAGTATTCAATGATAATACGCATGAATACGAAACCTTTATTATTAATTTAATCTCGATTAAGTGCAGAGTTGTCGAAGGAACCCCTACTGCGAGTGAGCATTCTAAGCTAATCTGGTTGAAAAGAGAAAATTTAGAATCACTTAAGTGGGCGCCGGCGGATATTCCAGCAGTTGAGCAATTAATTCAAGAAAAATAGTCTTCTCGAAATGAGAAGACTACACTTTTTCTGTAAACTCCGTATATAAATTTGCCGGAACCTCATTCTCTAATTCCATTTGGACCGTAATCGGCTTGTCCCCTTCAAATTCAACAGAATTTCCTTTTCCAATATAAATATAAGGCTCCGTCTTGCCATCCAATTCTTTGTACTTTCGAATAAACAAATGAAGATGAATCCCACGCAGCTGATTAAAAATGATATTTTTCCCTCGTTCAGATTGTTGCGTCGTATTATTAACAGATTGCCATTGGAATTCATGGGTATTAATAAATTTATCTTTGTAGTTGATACTTTCCTTTACGTCTTCCTCTTTATGCAAATCAATAAAGAGAAAATATTCATTGCCATTCGCTAATAATCCAGATCCTCTAAAGGAACTATGGATCTTCCGATAGTTCGACAGCAACGCTGCGTCGATCATTTGATATTGCTCATACAATTTGAAATGTGGGACACCGTAGTATTCTCTTTTAAAATCCTTCTCGTATCGGAAAATACCATAAGTGATAATGTCATCAATAAATTTACGGTATTCCTCATTTTCTAATAGCTTTATAAGGCTATCCGTCTTCGTCAGAATACCATTACTATATTGGACTAATTTTGGTTTATTCTTCAGTTGGCCACTATCATAGTAGTTTTGATTTAGACACTCAAATGCATGTAAAATACTATCGTCATCGACATGATCAATCATTTTTAGTATTTGCTCCTTGGCCATTTCTTGATTAATCTCTTCATGCTCTAGCAAATAACGCAGGATAACAAACTCATAAATCCGCTTAAGCGGCAGCTTGCTTGATAATTCCTTCATCACTGCCTCAAAGGCTTCATTTAGTAAAAGTTCCTTTAAATACTCATCTTTCTCGACCTTGGCCACAAAGGATACGTATGTTTTCTCTCGATTAATAAACTTAACAGGATCTGGAGCACCATCATATTTCAGGTAATCCAATAACAAATAGGGAATCCTACCTTGATTCAGCTTTTTAAATTCGCCATACTCTTCCTTCAGATACTTCATCGAATTGAAGTTTTCCTTATCAATTTGCTCCAAAATTCTATCCTGTGAGATCTTATCCATTTGGATATGGGTACAACCAGGAATATTAGAGAATCCCGTTGCCACCGCTACCTTTAGGCTTTCTTTGTCATAATAGCGACTCCCATTTAACGCCAATGCAATGAGGAAGGTTTTCTGATGGTTTCCAATAAAGTCGAGCACCGTTAAAAAACTCTTATCCGCATGCTTCCGTAATCCTCTTCCGAGTTGTTGAATAAAGATAATCGGTGAGTTGGTTGGTCGCAGCATTAATACTGTATTAATAGAAGGAATGTCGACCCCTTCATTAAAAATATCTCGGGTGAAAATGAACTCTAACTCGTCCTGGTCATCTTCTAATCGTTTAATATATTGCTCCCGGATATCCGGTACATCATCTCCATATAAACAGATGCTTTTATAGCCCTTTTTATTAAACTCACTTGCCATATATTGAGCATGTTCAATACTGACGCAAAAACCGAGGCCCTTTCTTTTCTCACCATCATGACCGTAGAAATCCATTTTTTCAATAATAAAATCAACCCGTTCATTGACCTTTAGACGTTTGGTAATTTCAGTGATATCATCTATATCCACATCACTTAAATCGACGCCATCAATATCGGTGATTCCAAAATAATGAAAGGGGATCACAAGCTCGTCCTCTAAGGCTTCGTGTAAGCGAACCTCCAAAGCCACATTATTATCGAACAGATCAAAGACATTATATCCGTCACTTCGTTCAGGAGTGGCTGTCATCCCTAAGGTAAACTGAGGCTCAAAATATTCTAATACGGTCTGATAGGTTAGACTTGTAGCATGATGGGCCTCATCGATAATTAGATAATCAAATTCATCTCTTTCAAATTCATGAAAACACTTCGAGATGGTTTGGATCGTGGCAAATACATAATCCACATGCTTCTGCTTATGGTTCCCTGTCAACAAGCCAAACGTGAAACCGTCATTAGGTAACAGCATCTCAAAGGTATCCTTCGCTTTTTTGAGAATCTCTTCGCGATGGACGATGAACAGGAGTCGCCTTGGCTTTACGTTTTTTACATCAAAGGCCGACATATAGGTTTTCCCTGTCCCAGTTGCGGCAATGACCAATGCCTTTTTCTCCCCGTAACTTCTCAGTCTCTCAAGGTTCTCGGTTGCTCGTTTCTGCATCCGATTTTGGACAATATATTGCTTATTTTCATATATTAATTGATGAGTTTTTTGCGTATTTTTTAGACTCTTCAGGAACTCTTCATATCTACTAATAAATGCCTGATCGGCTTCTGTGCTCATGTCCCAGAGCCCATCGTATTCCTTTAAAACATCCTGAATAAAGCGGCCATGTTCTTTGGTAATAATTTCGACGTTCCATTCAATATTACTTTTCAGCGCACTTTGGGTAATATTAGACGAGCCGATAATGACCTTATAGCTATCCTGATACTCAAATATGTATGCCTTCGTATGAAAGCCAATTTCTTTATCAGTAACAAAGACCTTCAGGTCGACATTTTGAAACTCTTTAATTTTCTCCAATGCCTTGGCATCGGTAAAATTGAGATAGGTTGACGTGATGATTTTACCTTGAATTCCTTTTTGCTCTGCTTCCTTTAAAGGATCAAGAAGCAGCTGCAAGCCACTGAAATTAATAAAAGCGACACTAAAATAAAACCGCACACACTCGTTCATTGATTTAACTAATTCTCTTAATAAATTCCCCTTGTCGGAATTAACGATTAGTTTTTTTTCTACTGCTTCCATTGGTTTTCCCCTACCTATAGCATTAAATCTCTTTATTGTTATTTATTGGATATGTAAAATTGTACTATAGTTGGGGGGAAATAAAAAGATCCTCTATTTTATTAAATAGAGGGTTGAGTTTTTTCGAGTCTGTTTGATGAAAATAGCTTACCTATTTATTATTTATGATATGGTTCTCCGTGACTAATCTAAGTGCCGTTTTTATTAATGCATTTTTTTTAAAAGGGTACTTTTACTAATATTGGCTGTGCTCCTGCTCAAGACTTTCGAAGCCGTCACGGAACTGCAGTGCATGGACACCACACGTTCTGTGAAAGTTTTGTGGCTACAAGTTGGATTCTTACAAAATAATTTCCGATTATTCAAGTGAATCATGACCTTGTTTCCCTGCATGGGCAAATCTTGAAAGCTTTTCGGATAGGTGGAGTGGACGCTGGACGGACTCACACCACAATAGGGTTAGGAAACTTCATGACGGTTTGACGACACATGAATCGTCACAGCATGGTCCGTTATTTCATGAGAATCGTATTCCAAATGTGGGTAGAGAAGCTGAATCAATTCATTCTTGGCTCCAATTCTTCCTCTTTTTCTTGATTATACATGCCTAAGCACCCCACTAGAAAGAATTATCAACTAATGTTGGAAAGAACTCAATTTAACTTGACGCTTATAATTTTTTACCACTGTCACAAGGGCATGGTTTGTTTCTCCCTGTTTTAAACCTTCGCTGTGCAAAGATCATCATTTATCTTTATCATAATCGTTATTAATAATCTAAGAGCATGCAGATAATTCACATAATGCTCATTTTCATTATTATGGCCAGAAGATGTACCATGTAGATACTTGTTCCTCAAGTCATATCCATTAATAAAATTGCTTTTATTCAGATAGTAATCTATATAATCGGATTCTTGCCTTGTTAATAATGTATTTTCAGCAACTAAAGCTCCTTCATTCAATAGCTTATCAACTTCTTTCTTTAGACTATCAGATAGCTTACTAGTTACAACCACACCGTTTATATGGATATAATAATATATAAGTGTTCGATTCCTGTTGACCAACAATATTTCATTATCGTCGTTTACCGTTACATAATCATGTTCAACAAGCCAATCTAAAGAAGATTTTTGATAATCCTCTATGTCATGTAAATACAGCTTATCAGCATCCAACCTTTCAATGAGCGTATTATATTGACTATCACCATAATTCGGGAAATAAGTAATATTACTTTGGTCAGAAAACATAATATTTCTCAATATTCTAGCCTCATCATTATCTGGCGCTATGTACACGTATCTGTCATTTGTCATGCTTGGGCATTCAGAAAATGGTAAAGGCTTGCTTTCCATTTGTACAAGCTCTTCATCAATGTAACCATCCTCTAAATAAAACCTATACTTCTTGATTATGCTTTCAATAGTTGGAAATATAGATTTGCACTTTTCAAAATTTGGATTATCTGTAGGTGGTAGCTTTATGTTGAAGTCTTCAATATAGAATTCCTCTTTTAGATAAACATTGAAGAACCATTCAATTATTGCTTCTAAATCTTTGTTTTTACTCCTTAAAAATGAACAATAAACATGCATTTGTGCTAAGGATAAAGATTCTCTCATTGAGAAAGCTGTACAGGTCTTGTATTCTTTCTCATGAGCAAAACCAAATCTTTCAAAAACACTTGCATATATTTCATTATATGGAAATTCAGAGACCATATTATTATTTACGAACTTGAATATGTATATAAAGTTGTTCAATAATGTTGGGTTATCAAGATTTAATTCTAACCATTCTTTATCAACTTCTGTTCCAACTTTACTTAATGTGAAATGTTGCTTTACAGTACCCTCTACATTTTCTTTGAACTCGACTACTATATCCGTTCCATGCCCACTACCATCTTTAAAGAGTTCACTTTCAAGTCTTTCGCTTACTCTTTTTGCTTTCAGTTTAACTCTAGCATCAAGAGCAAACTCTTTCGTATTCTGTACATTACTAAGAAGCCTGGTGTAATTCAAATTAGGCTTATCGAAATCTAGATAGGCACTAATAATCTGCTCTTTATCTTCTATAGTTAATGATGGTGGCAAATAGGATTTCTCACGTTCGCTCATATGCTTTAAGAGATATTTATCCAAAAGTAAATTTGTACTTCCTTCTGGATAAATTAGCATATATTCTCTTAATTCCACATCATATTTCATCACTAGTTTATATTGCTTAAATATTTGCCACGCAAATACATCAAGCGTATCAAGAAACATCTTGAATCTGCTTTCTGTAATATCACTCAATTTCCTTTTTTCTACTATTTCCCAAAATGACTCCCTGTATCTGAAATCAACCTCTTCATATTCGGCTAATATGTCTGAATGCTGATTGATATATTTACCTACTGACGAATTAGCTATACCATTTTTTTCTTTAAGCCATTCCTCTTTATCTTCTCCAAGATATAATAGAAACGTGTCTTCCTTCATATACTTGATAATATTATATAATTCTAAAGCTTCATTGATATTCTCTATTGCATGACCTATCGCCAACTCCTCATAAACTTCTTTAGCCTTATCTAGCATATATCCTTTTGCCAAATCTGGCCCTTTGTAGTACTCCACACCTCTATATCTTTTTTTTACCATACTTCCCTCTTCTTTCTTTAATATTCTTTTACAAACTCCTATGTTGCCTTCTCTTTTGAATTCCAAAGTCGAATCGGGGGTGGTTCTTTTACGTCATTATTCTGTTCCTATTAGCAAATAACTTCTTTGCCAAAAAACCTCATTTACTTATTGTAAGGTTCACCATATCATAAATAGAAACATTACATTTCAAAGTATTTATTATCCTTGGTATCATTTCAATCAACAAAAATAATATTTACCTTCTTTTTCATCTCCCGCTTCAATCCTCGCTGGTAAAATAACAAAAATTCTTTTAGTAAATTCTCGATATAGTAATCTTTTTGATTAAAGATTATTCCGCCAGCCTTCATATCACGTAATAGCTCCGCCATGGAAACTATTAAACTTTCCCCTTCCTGGTGTGTATTGATCCATTTTAATATAAATGCACGCCACTGTGATGGTAGACCGTCAATAAACTGATCGCCCTTGATTGGGTATGTTAGTAACTTATCTTTGAATCTCTTTCTTTGTTGTTTTACATACTCATTATCTTCTTGAATTATAGTTGAATTCAACCGGCTCCGAATTACACCCGTTTCTCTTGATGGGTACCTTCTGCCTGTTTTTTTATACCATTCCCACTGCTCAGGTGTCATATAAATAGGTCGCTGTCTTGCTTCCTTGGCACGCTGGACCATTTCCCGCTTTATTTGTTCATCACCAACATGTATTTGTTTTAAATTTGTTATCGATTCACCGTGTTCTTGCGCTTCCAACCTTAAGATATTTAAAACTGCTTCCAGTTCATCTTCCCTCCGATTTATTTTTCCCAATACCTCTCTTTGTGCCCTTTCTACTCGTTCTGCCTCCCCCTTCTTGTCCAAAATTTCATCAAGGAAAGCACGTCTTAGCACTTCTTCATTATCACTTTGTAGAAGAAATTCGGCTAGCTTCGTATTTAGGGTTAAGGCTTGTTCCAAAGGAATCGTCGGTTCTGATAGGTTAAGGAAGGTTACATTACGGTTATTCCTATTGACCTCAGCAAATCTAACTATTTTACATTTACGGCTATCAATATTAACATAAGCGATGCTTCTTGCGTCAACAGGAAATGGAAGGTCAGCCAATTCATAAATAATTTGTTGAAACTCCGAGGGGATACCTTCATTTAAAAGCTTGTCCCAATCTTGATCTTCCTGATTCTTTTGGGTTACCTGCATCTCGGGTGTCAGCAGCGTCCCCTTATTCGTATCAGGGTCAATTGCCAGCCAGACATCATCAATAAATGAATAAGCTTTAAAGCCTTCCCTGTCATAGGCACTCATTCGTTTTTCAATATTTTGGGCGTAGCTGCCTTCTGTTATTGAGGTGTAATAATCAATAGCCCATACTTCCTTTGAATTAGGGAAGCGTACGATAAAGTCGGGGATAAACGAAAGCTTCTTTTTATAAAAAAAGCCTCGTTCAATTACTACACCTATAGGTTTTAACTGCCCTTCAAGTATTTCTTTAAAGACAGTTAGTCCAAGGTCCTTCTTTTTCTTATCTTGGTTTAAGGATACCTGTGTTTCATAGGTTTTACTGTTTTCTGAATAAGAGCACCTTTTTCCATCATAGTGCTTAAAATAAAAGGGCCTGCCCTCTCCCTTAGTAAAATTAATATTGACAGGTTCATTGCAGCAACGGCAGGTAAATGCCCTTTTCTTTGAAAGTGCCCGGTATCGATTATTTAACTGATTTATGATCTCTTTTCTATTTATATTTTGCGCTTCAAGACCTAGCCTCTTTGTTTCTATATTTATGATGTCCCCGTGTAATAGTGCCTCATCCACTAACCTCACACACCTTTTCAAGAAATTCCCATACCTATATTATATATATATTACTAATAATTAGGCTATAATTCCTATTCTTGAAATTTATTTACAGCACTATAATTACTAAAAACACCTGTATGTTCAACTTGAAAGTGCATTAAAATCAATAGGAAAAAATGCATTTGTTGAAGATTACTATGTTTACAGCAATACAAATATCTTTTCACATAAAAAAACTGAAATATTATCTCAAAAATACTCCAAAAATGGCGCAGCTATCAGGATTTCTTTTGCGAATGATATTTTTTACTGCAACAAGCAGCAAGTTGCTCTGGTTTCTATTTTTATTTCACCACGGAACACAAGAGGTAAAGAAGCTGCAAAAAAGATATTGGTAGAATTATAATAAATAGAGATAACATGAATATCTTGCACCTAAATAACTAATGTTATGGAGTATGAAAAACGGGACAAAAGCAGGAGAAGAAATCCAAAAAGAGACAAAAAGAAGATTTCGGAAGTGTAGAGTTTTATTGCAAAAAATGTAATTACACCTTCAAAGTCGATTTGGAAACGATATGGGACATACAGGAATGCACGCACGGGTATGTCGGATTTCATTTAAATGATACGTTTATCAGCTGTGGTCAATGTGGTGAAATTATTAATAATGATGAGACAGAGGAGACAAAAGTAAAGTGGCCGAAGCAGTTGGTTAACATTGATGATGATGATCTTCCTTTTTAAATTGAAAATAGTGCCTAACCTCACTGCGTTAATTCTAATACACCGAGGGGTAGGCACCAACTACAAAATTTCAGTAATTAGAAACAGTCATGGCAGATTCAGAAGTTTCTTGGAGCCAATGCAATAAACCAATCAAAATTTTCTAAAATTGATTTTTTATATCAAAATCATGGTACTTCTTAATGAACGATTACCTTATGATCCTTTGTCAAAGCCCAAATAAAAGCTGCCAACCAACCAATTCCAGTCCACCCAGTTAATAAATTCAAGAAAAAAATTGCTAACACATTGGACTTTTTTCTTAACATTGCAACTAAAAACGGAAGGAAATACCCAATTAATACTATTAAAAAAATTATCCCTAAACTACTTGATCCATCCAAGTTGATCTCTCCTTTATTTTCATTTTTTATTTTCTAATAACTAAATAAATTCTAATGTCTTTAATATGGTATACTTCTATCTATTTGTGATATGCCAAAAGAAGACGAATATTCTGTACTACTTTTAAACAAACAGAAATGAATTGTAGCAATTAATTCTTAAAGCCAATTCAATGAAATCTATTGATTGTTTCCTCTTATTATATTTCTTGTGCTTTTACACGTTTTCTAATTAAGAATATTGTTCCTAAAATTGCTGCTATAGTTAACAAAACTAATAAAACCACATTTGAAATATTCAACACTTTAGCTTCCATATAAATTTCATTATCTTGACCAGGTATAATATCCCATTCATATGTTCTTAATTTTTCTTTATCATCTATTTCCATTCTACTGGCATTTTGTCTTTCAACTTCCATCGGAATAGTTAATAACATTTTTAAATCCATTTTTTCTAAAATCATGCTAGAAAAAGGTATATCCTTGGGAATCATGTTTTTTAAATCTAGGTTTGTTTTTAAACTATAAACATTAAATAAAAAACCTTTATCAATTATAATTTTTGATTTCTCACTGTTATTTGATGAAGATATGTAATTAATTAACCCACCACCAATATCCTCAGAAATACTCTTAACATGCTTTTTCGCTTCAACACCAAAGTATCCTCTATCTTTATATTGCGTGACAATAAATCCATCCTTTTTAGCCATTTTTTTAAACTCTTCTAACGGATTATGCTTTTCTTTAGCTGAACTAGATAATAAAGCAGGATCAACAGCAAATTTATAATTTAAATCCCCACTGCCATCTTTATTTACAGTTACATGAAAAACACCATTGACACAGCCCGTTAATAAAAAGAGCATTAAACAGCTAATTAAAATAAAAAGATATTTCATTTATTAACCTCCTTCTTTAATACTAATTTTCAGCCAAAAACTAAAGGTTTATACATATTTTTCCTCCATTAACTATCAGTTGCTAGCAGCACAGACTGTATGACCATAATAGTATCTGCCCCTGGGTGTTTCAACATTGTAAAAATTTCAACAAGGACGAAGGATTAGTCCGTCAGATAGCACACTAGTAGGAGCATTCATCCAAGAAGCTAATCAAAATCTTTGTGTTCTTCATTTTGAGACTATCTATGATCCTGTCAGACCAGCCATTAATTCATGGATCCCATGGTTGTATAAATTAGTTTCAGTTTCCAATAATACATCTGTTCCGAACGAATGGTGCATTCTTTCACCAATTCCTCCTCTAAAAAGAAGGCACCTACCAGAGCCTCTTCTGCTTCATCGTTAAATTGTTCAATCCCTTACATCTTTTGGCCCCATGTCAATCCCTAAGATGGCTCTCATTTATGCTAACTACCTTTGAACTACTATTTTACATTATTTGAATTAGAGGCTAGTCTTAAATGTCTAAGATCCCCATAAATTAGAAATAAGAAAAAGGAGGGATATAATGCTGGAATATGGTAAGAGCCTTTTTAGGAATAATGTAACACAATTATTTTGTTTATTTTTGTGTTTTGGCTTAGTTTTTGTTGCAAAGAATTATTCGATTGGCACATCAGGTCTTTCACTACATGACTTTGTATCAAGCACTTTAGATAATATTTTTTCTGAGGCAAAAAGTTATGGATTAGGGTTAAATGTAGTTATGCCATTTATCCTTTATTTAGTTTCAAGCACCTTACTTCTGTGGATGAGCTTTTCAAACTTTAGTACACTTCGATATGAAGATAACAAATGGGATATGTCATTAAAGTTACTTTTGGCATCGTGCGAAGGCATTCTTTCCTTGTGGTTCTTTATAGTAGGTGGTAAATTAGCCTTCTATTTTTTAGCATTTCTTGTTACCATAATTGCTTTTATTGGGATATTAGTATTTCTATTTACCGCTAGAACCGAAGATTGAAAATATCCTATAAAAGAAGAATAGGACAAAACACCTCATACATACCATTCTAATAGACCACTTTGAATGGCAGGAGGTGTTAATTTGGAACCATTAGCTCTAACTGGCACTATCCTTATTAGTGCTTCGTTTGCTTATGCTCTTTACCTCATTCCTGGCAAGATAAAAAAAGCAGAGGATTTCCCTTCACCGTCAGTACCAGATTTAAAAGATGATGAACTAAAACTGAATTATATTTTTTCTAAATCAGGCAGGTCTGTGAAAGAAGCAATTTTGAAGATCATTCAGGAAACAAAACATTCTTTAGACATTGCTTCATTTTCTTTTACTGAAAAAGAAATAGTCACACACTTAGGGTTAGCCACTAAACGTGGGGTTAAGGTACGTGTCATTACAGATAGGGATCAAAGTAATAATAAGTTCCAAAAAGATGCAATTAATATGTTGCTAAGTAAGGGTATACCAGTAAAGTTGAATACCTTTGATGGATTAATGCATTTAAAACTGCTTATTTCAGACAGAAAGTCAGTAGTAGCAGGATCTTACAATTTATCTAAAAACGCAGAAACAAAAAATGATGAAGTAATGATATTTATTAATAATAAAAAAATTGGGACTGAATGGTCAGAGTTATATGAGGCTAGGTGGGATGACGAGACAAACTTCCGCCCTCATTACAAAGAAGAGGGTAGGAGGTACGCATAAAACAGAGCTTGAGCATTACCCGAGCTCTGCTTTATCATTTCGAAGTGTTTAAAATAGAGTTGTAAATAGGTTATATTAATTGGTTCGATAAGGAGTATACGGAACTTCCCATACTTTCTAACCACAATCCCACCAAAACTACTCCATCAATTAGTTCAATATTTAAACCATTTGCATATTCCTTTGCAGCTTTGGTATAGCTTGCAGTTGTGATTAAATACCCACCTGCTGCATTTCTTTTTACCATATTGGAATGTAGTATTGCTATCGGTTCATAACCCACATCATCCTTATATGCTTTTGCCTGCCCAAGGAAGAGACCTTTTTCAGTAATATGCTCAATGTCTACTCCAAAATCACCAGATGAGCTAGTAACGTATACGTCACCACCCATTCGTGTCTTTATAATTTCCGCTACAAAGTCTTCAAAATCAAGAGGTACTTGTTTCAAGAAAAGATCTGTTCCTTTGGAAAAACACATCGTTCCATCCTTTTTTAGCTCCTTTGGATAGTTGAAACGGTAATATAAACCCATTGCCATTGTTTTCTTTAACTCTAGTGTGGTAGCAATTCTTTCGGCTATTAGTTTAACTGATCTTTCATCCTTCTTTTTAAAATATAGAAATATTCCTGCGTTAATTAAAATTAGTACTGTAATAATTACAAGCATTTAATTCACCTCATATTCATCCTCGTCAAATTTTAGTTATTATAAACATCTTGAAACCACGTAATACCTCTATATCTGCCAATAAGCTGGTGGCTACCTTTTGCACATAAAATTTGTTTTTAGGTTTGAAAATTTGGCGATAATGTAGTAGGAAGTCTCAAGAGAGTAAATATAGAAAGAGGGTGTGTTATATAATGACGGAGTATGAGAAATTAGTATTGAGAGCATTAGCACAAATGCTTAGAGTTTTAGGAAATATCGAAAATGGTAGAGAGAAGCACAACTGTGATCGTACTTCCGATGAACTTGATAGAAAAGCTTGGTAAACGAAGGGGCGGCGAACATGCCCCCCTATCCTCGTTATAAATATCTTGTAGGACAGGTGCCTGCCCCACACTGCGATAACACTTTATTACATTGGGCGGCAGCGAAAATCCTCCCTGTCGACTTCGCTATATTCTTTCCCCTATGGTAAATCACTCACTAGCCCTATTTTTCTAAATGAACAAACCTCCCAAATTGCTTATTAAACCCAAGCTCCACAGTCCCAGTAGGCCCATTCCGATGCTTGGCAAGAATGATCTCCATCCTATCCTTCAGTGGAGAATCATTCGTATAGTAATCATCCCGATAAAGAAAAGCAATCAAATCCGCATCCTGCTCGATTTGTCCGCTTTCCCTTAAGTCCGACAGGATCGGTCGTTTATCCAGTCGGCTTTCAACGCCACAGTTCAACTGGGAAAGGGCAATGACGACCACATTCAGTTCCCTCGCCATCGTTTTTAAGGCTCTGCTTATTTCACTAATTTCTGCCTGGCGGTTTTGTTTATTTTTCGGATCGCCCGCGATCAACTGCAGATAATCAATCACGACCAAGATTCTTTTTTCAAGATCATACTCCCTGCGGATCTTGCGGAGCTTTGACCAGATATAGGGGACATCCATCCCTGCCCGGTCAAAAATATGGAAATTTGCCTTTGATAACGTTCCGATACTGTCCGTGAAATGCTGACAATCTTCCTCTTGAAACTCCTTTTTTGGATTCTTCATTTTGAGACTATCAATGTATCTCGTAAGACCAGCCATGCGTTTCAGCAGCTGTTTTTTATATCAAATTAAACGACATAAATCAAACTGTTACATTTACACAGTGACCATCAGACCAATCAGAGGAGCCAACGGATCACCAGTGACAGTCTCGCCGCCGAAATTAGATCCCCTTGCTCAAGCTATAAAGGATAGAATCGACAACAATACCACTATAAAATGGTTGTTTATTAGCGACAGCATTAGATCCATTTCAAGCGTTGCAAAATGCAACTGTAGCCGCTGAAAATGCTTTTAAGAATAGTAGAACACAAGTGTAGTATTACAAAAGGCTTATTCACGCATTAGAAATAACTTATGAAGGTCTTAGTTTATTAACAAAGCAGTTTATTAAACTTAATGGAGAAAATAAAGGATTAGCAATATCGATGGTAAGCAAGCAGAAGCTGCTAATTCTTCTGAATTAAGAGGGAATGAGAATGCCCGTGACGGTCATCTTAATGCCTACAAGACAAATAACTGCTCAGAAGGGTAAGGCATTAACTGAAGAACAAGTAGATTTATTACTTTATTGGTTTAATACTTTGACCTAAGTCACTAGCTAATAGGGGGCTAACACCAATCCTCGGCGATAAGAGATTTAATCCAATTAATAAAAATAGAAAGAACGATAAATAACAGTAGAGCCCACCACATTGTAGGGTGAATAGGCGGACCAGGCAGAATCCCTGCTTGGTCTTTCCTATTCAAAACCACAGGCTGGAAAGAACCTTTTTTAAGTCTACATATGCGTTAACAAGCGATCCTTTTGGTCAAGGAAATACGCCATCAGTTTCTTGCATTGAGGAATAGAAAATCCCAAAATCGGCCCCAAACCAAAGGCAATTAACAAGGTTCCAATTCCAACTGGGCCTCCTAGCATCCATCCAAGTAGAAAAACGAGTACTTCAATTCCACTTCTGACCAACGGGATCCCCCAGCCCGTTCTTTCAACAATTAATAGCATAAAGCTGTCTCTAGGGCCTGCTCCAAAGTCAGCAGCAACATATAATCCAATACCGTACCCTATTAATACAACACCTATGGCAAATGCTATTGCTGCACCCGCTAAACTTTCAACGCTAGGTAACATCCAATTAAAAAGATCAATAAATAATCCTAGTAATAGCATATTTAGAAAGGACCCTATTTTGGGCCAAGCCTGATTGAAAATCGAACTGATTAACAAGAGGAATAATCCACATATTATCGACCACATTCCAATTGAGAGTCCAAATTTAGTAAATAGTCCATAATGAAAAACATCCCATGGTCCAATCCCGAAATATTTGCCTTCAATTGTTAGAGATATGCCAAATGCTATCACCATTAATCCAAAAATAAAAAAAGACCAGCGTAAAATCCATTCTCTTCTCATAACTGCCCCTCTACCTTATATTGTATTATTTTAATATAACATTAAAGTTGGGCAGAACTTGTAATCTCTATTTTCTGAAATATTCCCAAAAAGTCAGTAGGACTAACCCCACATTATAACAGTCCATATTTCCTCACTTTGTTATAAAGTGTTACGCGGGACAAACCAAGTATTTTGGCTGCAGCTGATTTATTTCCATAGGTTTCCCGAATTATACGTGTCTACTATGATGGGCGCAATCCACTGTCACTACCCGAATCATGTCGATGAATTCGACAAAACGCGGGCGGTGAAAGGCACTATTTCTGGGTTCTTTTAATATACTTTATTATTTCTTATCTTCATCTGCACTCAAAATTACCCCACATGCTTGTCTGTCACCTGCATCCCCAGTTTTCATCGTCGCTTCATCAGGACCAGGTTTTCCTTCTGTTTGATAGCGATCAGGTATATTGCCAAAGTTATCAGGATTTGCATGGACGATGACAGCCCGTTCTTCTTCTTTCAGTTGATCAATGGTTAGGCGATCGAACGTTGCAGAATATGAAGCAGTTCCATCCTCCTTAACATAAAGGGAGGGCATATCCCCAGCATGTCCCGAGTGCATTTTGTCATCTGGATTAAAGTGTCCACCTGCTGTTGTGAAAGGGCCTTCCTTGGCATCACGTTCACAGACACCAATTTCATGGATATGAAAACCATGGTGACCCGGCTCTAGACCATCTATATTGGCGACAATCTGAACATGATCGTCATGAGCAAAAAAGCTTACAGTGCCAACAGTTTTATTTTCAACATCTTTGAGTTCTGCTTTAGCTTGTGGTTCCGTCTGTTCCTCTGTGCTCACGGTCGTCTCAGATTTATTTCCCGTATTTGTCGTTCCCTCGCCCTCCGATTTTTCTCCTGCAGCACATCCATTCAGCACCATCACCACAGAAATTGTCAGTATAAGCTTCGTCAAATATTTACTCATTTTTATGCTCCCTTCTATATTTATTGAATGTTCCAACTATACTATCAGGAGTAAATAAATATATAAAGTGAATGGCTCTGTACATTAAAGAATTCCTTCTTTTTATCTAGAGGGTCACTATCTTAGTGATCCTTCCTTCCTGCTCCTCCTTGGTAATAATGCTGATAAAAAAATAGGGCACATAGTATTCTACTTTCTGAAAATGAAATGGACATTATCAAGATGTATAATAATAAAGTAGTTCATTGTCCTATTAGTAATTCAGAAAAAGGGATTCCTAAAACACCTAGCTTGCTGCAAAAAGGAATAGGTGTTGGTTTGGGAACGGATGGGGCCGGTCACTCCGGATTGAGTTTATTTGATCAGATGAAAGTGTTTAAATCTTTAATGAGAGCCTTTTGGGGAATATCTATTTTTGATCCAGTTGTCATGCCTTCAAAAAATATCTTAGATAGTAATGAAAAACAGAGAAGTTCTTACACTGGATGAAGAAATGATCATCTATGAAAGTAAGCTTGCCATGAAGGAGCTTTCTATCCGAGCAAATATATAACCCTCTCTTCATCTATGGGGTTAGGAATAATTGAGGTCTGATAAATGATTACATCTATATTTCTTTTTAGTATTGTCCTATGCTCCAATTTGATTATTGGTGTTTTATTAGGAATGTCTGGAATTTCCGGATTTCTTCTCCCTTTAATTTACGTAGGTTTTTTAGGTATGCCCGTGCACGATTCTCTTGCACTAAGTTTCTTGTCCTTTGCTGTCTCAGGTCTTATTGGAGCCTATTCCTATTGGAAATCAAAAAACATGGATCTAAAACTAGCTTTATTTTTGAGTATCGGAAGCCTTCCTGGTGCGTTTTTGGGAGTACAAATCAATGTATTAATTTCTGATTTTCTAGCAAAACTTCTCCTCTATTTATTTATCCTGCTAGCAGGGTTATCAATTCTACTTAAGAAAAACAATGAGAACGCAAAAATTAATCGATCCATTATACTGAATCATACTTCCATTGTTATTTTGCTTGGATTTATAACAGCAGTTATTTGCGCATTAACAGGAGCAGGCGGCCCAATTTTACTAGTACCGTTACTAGTCAGCCTTGGGGTCAATATTCGGGTAGCGGTGGGGGTAAGTCTTTTAAATTCCGTGGTCATCGCCATTCCATCGATATTCGGATACTTCTCCCATGCCAGTATGCAAAACACTTCCATGTTAATTATCGCTAGTTTACTTGGTACAACTATCGGGATGATCACCGGTGCACGCCTTGCAAATAAGGTACCCATTCATCAGTTAAAAATAATGATTGCAATCATCACCATCTTATCATCAGTTTATATGCTGGTTATGCTAAAAGCGGGGGGCTGACCCCACTCACTAAATGAACAACCCCTTAAAGTGGTACGGTTCGCCGCACACTTTAAGGGGTTGTTCATTCTTTTTTTAACTTTCATGTTACCTCATAATTAACCGGAAAGCCTGGTTGAAATAGTTTGATTGTATCGGGATGAACCGGAAAACCAACAATCTTTGAGGCATACGTTCCAAGGAATTCAGTTGACACATTCTTTGTAGGAAAATCAGCTAATAAATACTATCCATATAATGTCGCTGAATCCAACAAAACGCGGGCGGTGACAGTGGACTATTCCCTTTTCTAAACAAACTTAACCAATGGAAACCATACGCTGAATAGCAAGCTTTGCCCGTTCGGCTGTTTCGGCAGGAACGGTGATGACATGCTTGTTTTCTTTTAAAGCAGCTAACACCTTTTCAAGTGTAATCATTTTCATAAAAGGACAAACAGCTTCCGGATTGGCAGGAACAAAGCGCTTTTCTGGATTTTGTTTTTGCATCTGATGGATAATTCCTACCTCTGTTGCAACAATAAATTCCTCTGCATGCGAATTTTTAGAGTGTTTTAGCATGTTACCAGTAGATAAAATATGTGTTTTCTCCGCTGGCAGTACTCCTTCAGACATTAAATACATGCTCGAAGTTGAGCATCCGCATTCGGGATGTACAAGCAGTTCGGCTTCTGGATGCTGTGTCAGCACACCTTCTACTTGATGTGAGGCAATCCCTGCATGAACATGACATTCTCCCAACCAGATATGCATGTTTTCACAGCCGGTTTCATTCTTCACGAAAGAACCAAGGAACATATCCGGTAAGAATAGGATTTCTTTGTCTTCTGGAATCGACCGGACAATCTCCACTGCGTTGGAAGAGGTACAGCAATAATCGCTTTCTGCCTTCACTTCAGCAGTTGTATTCACATATGCAACCACAACTGCTCCAGGGTGCTCGGCTTTCCATTCGCGGAGCTGGTCTACCGTGATCGAATCGGCTAAAGAGCATCCTGCTTCAAGGTCAGGAAGAAGCACAGTTTTTTCCGGATTCAAGATGGCAGCTGTTTCCGCCATAAAGTGAACACCGCAGAACACGATTACGTCGGCAGATGTGTTCTCCGCAGCACGTGCAAGCGCAAGGGAATCGCCCAATACGTCTGCAATATCCTGAATCTCCGGAAGCTGATAATTGTGTGCGAGCAAAATAGCATTGCGCTTTTTCTTCCACTCTTGAATTTCCTCCACTAAGCTGCTTTTCATTTCAGTAACTGACATTCTATTGTTCCTCCCCAAATACGACTTTGACACTGATATCAAGTGCTTTGTATGAATGCGTTAAATAGCCTAGAGAAATATAATGAACACCCGTATCGCGATAGTCCTCCAAATTAGTTATTTGGATCCCGCCAGATGCTTCCGTTATAATATGGGCGGGCACTAATTGTATAAATTCTTTTATTTCATCTGGTGTTCGGTTATCAAACATTATTACATCCGCGCCCGCTTCCACTGCTTCGATGACTTGTTCTCTTGACTCCGTTTCCACTTCAATTTTAACCATATGTCCCGTATTCTTACGGACTAACTCGACCGCATGCTTGATTGATCCTGCAAAAGATATATGATTATCTTTGATCATGACACCATCATAAAGACCATAACGGTGATTATATCCACCGCCGCAGCGGACAGCATATTTTTCCAGCATTCGGAGTCCCGGGGTCGTTTTTCTTGTATCGCAAATCCTCGTATACGAGCTATTTAACGTCTCAACGGCTTTTCGTGTTAAGGTGGCAATTCCGCACATACGCTGAACTAGATTAAGGACAACTCTTTCACCTTTTAAAAGGGAAGAAATTCCCCCTGAAACAATCGCCAATCTCTGCCCGACTTCGAATCTGTCACCATCTTTGACAAACAATTGGATGTTAATTTCCTGATCCAACAGGTGAAATCCAGTCTTCATTATTTCTTCACCGCAAAAAACACCACTTTCTTTTGCTAAAAAGACAATTTTACCCTCTGTATGGTCTGAAAAAATCAAATCAGTCGTTAGATCCTGATCTCCAATGTCTTCTATTAAAAATTGCTCAATTAACGATCGCAGTTTTAATATGTTCATGATTGATTACCACTTCCCCTTTGCGTTTCTGAATGATTGTCTTTTTTAACCAATTCTTATCATCTTCTTCTTGAAAATCACTTCTAAAATGGCCGCCCCGGCTTTCGGTCCGGCATAAGGCGGCTTTCGTAATTAGCGCCGCCGTGATGTACATAAAAATTGACTCAATATCTTGAATGGAATACGAGTCAAACTCCGTTAAATCATTTACATGTAACTGCTGCAGCCAATTATTCTGTTCTTCTAAAAGTTCTTTAGATCGGACAATTCCGACCCTTTTCATCATCCATTCCTTTAATATCTGGACATCCGGGAGAAAAATACTTTTCTCTTGTGTGAAAGGAACAAATCTAGGAACTTTAGATATGTGCTCTTTTTTTGAATTTACATTCATCCATTGTGATAACTTTTTCCCTTGATAAAGTCCTTCTAATAATGAATTACTGGCCAATCGATTTGCGCCATGAAGACCTGTACATGCTGTTTCACCTATGGCAAATAGTCCATTTATTGAAGTGCGGCCAATTAAATCCGTTTTGACCCCTCCCATTAAAAAGTGACTGCCAGGGGCAACCGGAATTCTCCCTTCTGACAAATTCACACCATTTTTCCGGCAAATAGCTGTAATGGATGGGAACCTCTCTTCAAAGTCCTTAATACGATTTATATCCAGATAGACTTCATGGCCATTTTCGATATAGTCAAATATTGTCTGGGACACAATGTGCCTCGGGCCAAGATCTTTTAATGGATGGACGCCTTCCATTATGGGGGTTCCCTCTTCTGTAATTAAAATTGCCCCTTCCCCTCGGACCGCTTCGGAAATTAACCCTTTTGTTTCCCCATTTTTATACAAAAGTGTTGGATGGAATTGAATAAATTCCATATCTGAAATTTCTGCGCTCGCCAGGTAGGCCATGGCGACCCCATCTCCCGTTACAGTAGGTGCATTGGAAGTGAAGGGATATATCTGCCCACAGCCTCCCGTTGCAAGAATCACATAATCTCCATAAAAAATACGGATATTGCCATCCACGTTTTTAGCTTTTACGCCAACACATCGTTTTTGCTTATGATCGATGATTAATTCGTAAGCAAAAGTGTTCTCTTCGACTTTTATATTTTCAGTTAGGTTACTAATCAAGTATTCTATGACATTTTTTCCTGTTGCATCGCCGCCAGAATGCACAATCCTATTTTCACTATGAGCGCCTTCTAGTCCAAGCAGAATATTCCCATTTGGGCCCTTGTCAAATAGATTACCTTGGTCAGAAAGATTGCCAATTAGCGTTGGAGCTTCGTTCAAAACTTCACGAACAACTTCCTCATTATTATGAAATCTCCCTGCCTCAAGGGTATCGGCGAAATGCTTTGATGAATCGTCCCCTATCCCAATAGCAGCAGCAATTCCACCTTGCGCCAAATAAGAATTCGCATTTTTTAAATGTGATTTTGTGAGAATCCTCACATTTTTATCACTGTTAAGTAAAGTTGCCAGCTGCAATGCCGCAACCCCACTGCCAATAATAAGAACGTCATTCCTTTCCATATAGTATTCCTCCATAGTATACACCTGTCTTGACATCTATATTTACATAGATTTAAACTAAAAACAAGATTTTTTTTTTCAAAAGTTACGATAAAAATTTAGCGGGTTATGAGATGTTTAAATGCTAAAAAATAGCGTTCATAATGATCATCTCGTTTTTTCATAAAGTTTGGAAATTGACTGAGTTATAGATTAGGAGTGTTTCCATGACAGAGCAAAGAAAATTAATGGGGGAAGAAAGAAGGTCACGGCTTCTACAAATCTTAAAAGGAACGACTACTGCCATTACGGGGAGTGAATTAGCTGCCAAAACAGAAGTGAGCAGACAGGCTATTGTCGGGGATATTAACCTATTAAAGGCAAGAAATGAACCAATTATCGCTACAAGTCAAGGGTATATTTATTTAAAGCAAGCAGATGCACTTCCCCTTTTCGAGAAGACGATTGCCTGCTGCCATTTACCCGATGAGGTTGAAAGTGAATTAAATTTGATAGTGGATCACGGAGTAACCGTTAAGGACGTTCAAATAGAACATCCGGTTTATGGGAATCTAAATGCCGCCATTATGGTGTCAAACCGTAAGGAAGTCAAACAATTTATGGAAAGAATCGCTAGTACGAAGGCATCCTTTTTATCGGAATTAACATATGGAATTCATCTGCATACCCTATCTTCCACAAGTAGAGAAGCTTTAAAGGAAGTAGAAAATAAACTAAAAAAGGCGGGATTCCTATTAGATGCCGAGGATTTTTCTTATAGAAATTAATTAACCCAAAAAGGTGATTCAAGAAACTTATGTGAAAAATAAAGGTAAGACTAAAAGTGAAAACGATACTAAATAATCCTTTTTTAGCAACACCCCGGTCAATAATCGAAAAACCTGCTTTTAATAGAGAAGTAATTGTTTGCAATTAACCTGAGCTCCCCTTGGAACCCACTCACGAATGTAAATCAAGCGTGGGTTCCATTACTTTTGGGCAACTTCGATGGAAGGTGCCCCCACTGCGTTAACTCCTCATTACACTGGGGGTCACCACTAACTTTCGACAGCTATGCTGATTTTATCCAGATAGATTACGTATGCTTTGGTAAATGAAAAAGATCCCCTTTGTTCTTAAGCAATGGGGATCTTACCTTGGAGATTGTATCTATTACTACTATGTTGCATTAACTTACGGGATTAAGTTCGCCTGAAGCTAGTGTTCCCTTATGTAGAACAGCAGCGCGCCTTGGCAGACGGGCAACAGCCTCGGCAGAACAGCTTGCTGGAACGAGAACAGCGGTAGCTTCGTCCCCTTCCTTCGGCCAGACTTGGGTGCCAATTTTATTCAACGGGGTAATTCCGCCTGTAGCTAAGGACAGTGCACGTGATAGTTTGTATTCATTATTCCATCCATAAAGCTGTGCCGCTAAATGTGCCTTCTGCAATATGTCCCCAATCCCGAATGGAGACCAGTGATCAGTAATACTATCATTCCCTAGCAGGACGTTAACCTTATGCTGCTGTAGCAGTGGAATCGGCATAACGCTTTTTCCGATTGGTACGGATGATGCAATCGAGATCCCGAGTGATGCAAGGCGATTGGCCAATTCGACATCTTCTCCAGGCATTAAGGATGCCAGTGAGAATGCATGACTAACCGTTACTTTTCCATGCAGTCCACCCTGTTCTGTTAAATCCGCCAATCGCCTAATTGCTTTTAAGCCTGTTTCACCGCCTTCATGAAGATGGATATCGATGCCTGCATTATAGTCAACTGCTATTTGGACCATCGTATTCAGCGATTTTTCCATATCTCCATCAACCACGGTTGGGTCTAGTCCGCCAACATGTGTTACTCCTAGATTCATAGCCTCACGGATCAGTCCTTCTACATTTGAACGCAGCAAGCCGTGCTGAGGAAAGGCAACGATTTCATGAGAAATTTTATCTGAGTAGTTCGCTAATGCGTTTTTCAAGTTTTCAAGATTTTTCAACCCTACTGCTTGATCGATGTTACAATGACTTCTAACATACGTTGTACCATAGCTCAGGATTAGTTCTATTAATTTTTCACCACGCTCCTGAGCTGTTGACAGCAGCTCTGGCAGCAATGTCTGTTCAAACGAAATCATATCAAAAATGCCATTTTTTGTAGTATGTGCCGCTCTCCAAGGACCGCCATAATATGTTTTATCCAAATGAATATGCATATCTTTAAAAGCAGGAAGCAACAGCATCCCTTTCGCGTCAAAACAATTGATGCTGTTAGGATATGGAACATTAGTTTCAAGAATTTGAGCAATTTTCCCATCAACAATTTGTAGGTTTCGCAATACAGTTTCCGTTGCAGCCACCATGCCATTTTCATACGTGTATCCATTTTCCAATTGAACATTTAATAACATGTAAGACCTGTTTTTGTCTGGTTTTTTGATATTTCCAACTACCTTTTCCATCTACTATTCCTCCCTTATGTAAAAATCCAATTTAGTATAGTCTTTTTCCCCAAAATTCACATCGGTCACACTAACCAAAGAACCTCCTAATTAGTTAAACAATTTGAATAGAAAATTATGAATATATTGGACAATGCGCATCAGCTCATATAGTCACCCCAATTAACTCTAAAAATATATATGATACTAGATATTTTGTCTAAGAGAATATATTCACGGCAATACAAGCCTAAATGCAACAGTTTGGCTTAATTGGATTTTCCATCATTTGTATACCATCATTAATTTTGTTGGTTATAATAGAAGGGGTCTGTTCATAAGATATAAAATGTTTTTAGCTGCCTTGATAAGGTACATGTGGCACCACCCGTATTTTTGCGGATAATGAAGTCCACTTGTATGTTGTGGGTGGAACCTTTGGTTGATATATTTTCAATACCAATTTACTTTTTATGGCGAAACCATTGGAGATAGCAGGGGAAAGAATGTTAATTGGATTAGTAGCATTGGCAGTTTTACTTTTACTAGGATTAGTATACGAACAAGTTTCACGGCTTAGTGATGCGAGAAGACTCCATGCCGGTGAAATGATTGATGTTGGCGGGTATCGTCTCCATCTAACGGATGATGGTCAAGGTGGTCCCACGGTCATCCTTATTCATGGCGCGGGTGATTGCTCTTATTCATGGATCCATATTCGTAAAGAATTATCTAAGTTTACTAGAGTTATTACATATGACCGTGCAAGTATGGGCTCAAGTGATCCCGGTCCCGTGCCAACTCCCGAACATACCATCAAAGAACTTAAGAACCTGCTAGATAAGACTGGTGCCCCTGGACCATATGTACTTGCGGGTCATTCCCTGGGGGGACTGATTGCCCGACTCTATGCTTTAAAATATCCTAATCAGGTGGCTGGCTTAGTGTTCTTAGATTCGACGCATGAGTTTCTAAAGGATGATGCCAAGTTCAAGCAGGGTTTTGCCCTCATCGGCTTTATGCTGAAGATACTAAGACTGATGTCTCCATTTGGTATTCCACGATTCCTTGGTAATATTCTAGGCATTATTCCGATGTATGGTAATGAACTTTCATACTACAAACAGCAGCTTAGTGCCGAAGAATACATGCAATGGAAAGGGATGGTTTACAGTATTTTTGCCGGAAGGATAGCTGGAGCGGAATTCAAAAGTGCATGGGCACACCTGGATCTAGCTTCGAATCAATTAAATAACTGTACGGAAAAACCACAGTTTGGTGACCTTCCGATCGCTGTTGTAAACAACCCAGGATTTGGTGTCCAATGGACCGAAATGCAAAGAGAACTGGCCTCCCGGTCAACCAACCACATCCATAAGATTAGTGATCGCAAAGGACACAGTCTGCAAATGCCGCGACCCGAATATGTTATAGAAGCAATTCATCACGTGGTTGAACAAGTACAGGAACGTAACGGCCGAACTCTTGCTGAATCATATCATGAACATAAACTTTGAATTCATTTAACTTATGCCCTATTCCAAAAATCCCCTTTTTAAGGGGATTCAGATTGTCGACAAAAGGCATTCCGAATAAGTCTATTCGGGTGCCTTTTGTCATTTTTAAGTATTTTTTGCTCAATTTTTCTTTGTACAAGACCCCTCCGGGGTCGTTTTTTATGCCATTGTTGGATTAACCCAAGTCCAGTTTGCCATCTTCTTTAAATTCATGGCAGCAAAAGTAAGCATCGCCTGCATAGACAATTTTTTAAGTCCCCTTAAAGTTGTCCATCGCATCCCATGCTTCTCTTTCGCGTCTGCAAAAACACGTTCAATCGTTTCCTTGCGTCGTGTGTAGATTATTTTATTTTCGTCTGTATGCCGAAGGTGTTCAGCTTCCTCAAGGTACGCTTCCCAAACATGCCGTTGAATTAGCTTTTGATGGTTTTTACTTTGCGTACATTGGGATAAAAACGGGCATTCTTTACACTGAACCGGATTTGAAAAATACTGCCGGTATCCTTCCTTCGTTGTCGTGCTATATTTCAACTCCTGTCCTCCCGGACAAAGGTAGCAATCATAGTGTTCATCATAAACAAAATCATTTTTTTTCAAATAACCTTCTTTGGTACGAGGGCGTGTATAAGGTAAAGCAGGACGAATCTCATTTCCAATTAAGTATTGAGCAATAGCAGGTGTTTTGTATCCAGCGTCAGCAGCAACAGCAACAGGTTTCCCTGAGTTTCCTATGACTTTTTCAAGAAGAGGCTCCAACATTGTACTATCATGAACATTACCAGGGGTGACAATTGCGCCTAAGACAAAGCCATTTTTATCAGCAGCCGCATGAAAAGAATAGGCAAACTGCTTCGTCCGTTCGTCCTTCACGTAATACCCACTTTCTGGGTCCGTGGTACTTTCCTTGATCTCCTTCGTTTCTTCCTTTTCAAATTTGTCAGGTGGGAAAGGCTTTTTCCCATGTTCTTCACGATCACAATTGATTTCTTGTTGGAGACGTTCTTGATACGCTTTCGTTTCCTTACGAACTACCTTTTTCTCAAATTTACGCTTATTGGCACTTGCCTTCACGTGCGTAGAATCAATAAAAACATGTTCGCTACTTACCAATTTCTTTTCGGCTGCCTGCTTTAGAATTCTGTAAAATATCTGTTCAAATAAGTCTGTATCCTTAAAACGGCGTTCATAGTTTTTACCGAAAGTAGAGAAGTGAGGCACCTTATCATGGAATCCATACCCAAGAAACCAACGATAAGCTAGGTTCGTTTCAATTTCTTCTATTGTTTTTCGCATCGAGCGAATACCGAACATATATTGAATAAATGCCATCTTAATTAATACAACAGGATCGATACTTGGACGTCCTCGTTCAGCAGAGTACATCTCTTGAACAAGAGGATAAATAAATGAAAAATCTATAGCAGCTTCCACTTTTCGGACCAAATGGTTCTCCGGAACTAACTGTTCAAGGGTTATCATTTCTAATTGATCCCGATTCATCTGAGTATTTTTCGTTAGCATTTTCTTCATCACCTTACAAAATTAGTAGTATCTTCATTATACAAAAAAAACTGTAGGCAAATCCCCCAAAAATGGAGGATTTGTCTACAGTCTGAATCCCCTTTTTAAGGGGATTTTTTCATTTATTACATTATCAATTGAATAATATCCTTGCCTTAGTTCTTCAGCTAGATTTATAAGGCATTGGCCATTTCACTTTCGAAGAAACATATTGATACCGTTCTTTAAAGAAAAAAAGCAATTAAATAAAAATTCAATAAAAGACTGAAATACACATATAAACTGTATTATATTTCAGCCTTTTCAATTTTACCTAGTTAATTATTATTTTTAATAAAATGATGGAATTCTCACGTTTCTAAAACCTCATTTACTTATGATACGGTTCCCCGCACCTGTTTAACTAGCAGTTTTTTATAAATATTATCAACCTATTTCCTACATATCGAATTCAATATTGTTTGAACAATACAAATTTTCTTACTAGAAGTGTTTTGATACAATTAAGAAGCTGAAGTAATTGAACAGTTTTTTACTAGAAGAAGGGGCCGCCAATAATCATAGAGGGAGGCAATGGATGAAAATACTTATAGCAGAAAGAGATGAACTTGAACGAAAAGGGATAAAGTGGTTATTATTATCAAACCAGGTTTTAATAACGCAGTTAAAAGAAACAGATAATGAAGAAGAATGTTTTGATTTCCTTGTCGATTGGCAGCCAGATGTTGTAATCGTAGAACTTGAGATGTTTACCCATTCTCGAAAAAAATTAACGAATTTACTGCGGGAATCGGAAATAAAGACAATTGTTCATACGAATCATAAAACCTTTGAAGCAGCTGAACTGGCATTAAAGATGAAAGCAGAGGCTTTGTTCATAAAACCTTATGAAACAAATGAGTGGTTACATACGGTAAAAAAGGCTGTGATTCATTCACAAAAAAAACCAAGCGAAGACAGAGAAACTTTTATCCATCACGGATGGGCGTATGACCTCTTATTTGGAAGAGTATTCAATAATTCACTCATTTTAGACCAAGTCCGAACATGGGGCTATCAACAGATCCCGGCACTTGTTGTCGCACTTAGCCTGGATAAGTCGAATAAAAGACAAGTTGATCGAACGAAACTCGTCCATTTTATAAGCCAAGAGTTTCAATCCTACCGCCCCTTTGTGCTAATCGTCGAAGATCATCTAGTCCTATTGTTTAGTGTAGAATATTTTCCTCCCGAGCAAGAACCAATTGATTCGTTGAGACGGATATTAGTGTACTTTTGTCAAAAGATGAAAAATGAGCATGATTTATCCTTTTCTGCAAGTATTGGAAAATGGTACAAAAATCCGCAGATGGTGCATCAATCGTACTATGAAGCAAAACGTGCTCTGTTACGCCGCTTTTACTTTGGGGGGAACCATGTATTTCCTCCGATAGAAAACTTGGTCTTAACCGAGATCGACCCATTTCTTTCTCCTGAGGAAAGCGATGAAATTATGAAGCATTTACGAAACATCAATCGTGAGATGCTGAAGAAATGGCTTTATAATCAGGCAAAAAACTATCCGATAACGGAAGAAAGTTTCCCCGATTCGGAAAACGTCCGCATTCGATTAACAAATATCCTTTCTCATATAAGACGCTTCATGCTGGAAAAAGTATATCTACTTAAAGAAGAACCTCTTTATAAACAATTATTTGATGATATTTTATCCGGCGAAGTGTTATTTGATATTGTCCACAACATGCTGGTATTTTGTTACCGATTATGCGACCAAGTCGAAAAAGAGGAATTCTCTTATAATTCTATTCTTATAAAAAAAGCGGTTCATTATATAAATGAACATTACGCAACCCCGATTACTCTTGAGGATATTTCAGCTTATGTAGATCGAAATAGTCAGTATTTTAGTTCTATGTTTAAAAAACAAATGGGGTATACATTTACGGAATATCTACAAATAAAACGAATGAAAGAAGCACAATTGCTTCTAAAAGAGTCAACCATGACGATTTCAGAAATAGCCGAACGAGTCGGTTTCACAGACCCGAACTATTTTAGCAGGGTCTTTAAAAACATTACAGGCTATTCTCCGAGGTCTTGGAAAACTAATAATTATCCAGATATCTAAAATTCATCCAGATAACATGGATGAATTTTATTTTTTATCATTAAATTATTTTATATTTTCATAAAATTATAGATATTATCCATAGAAACAGGCAGCTCAAAAAATGTAAGATTTATCTAACGACAAGAGAAAGCGTTTTCCAAAGTGAATGGAGGATGTTGATATAACAATTAAAGGAGGTGAA
Source organism: Bacillus sp. S3 (assembly GCF_005154805.1). GTDB lineage: Bacteria > Bacillota > Bacilli > Bacillales > Cytobacillaceae > Neobacillus. The sequence continues at coordinate 902,982 of NZ_CP039727.1, read as the reverse complement.
CCAGTCGTAGGGCATTTGCAATAAAAAGCTTACAACTCAATTTTTCATATAAAAATATTAAACATCCAGGAGGAATATATCATGCACTATTCACCAAAGAAAGGTCAGCATCACGGCTTACCATATGATCCTTTTAAAAGCAGTGCTATACCACGCCCTATCGGATGGCTTTCAACCCAATCTAAAGATGGAATAGATAACCTTGCGCCATACAGCCAATATCAAAATCTTACATGGGATCCACCTATGGTCATGTTTGCGGCAAATCAATCAGTATTAGGGGGGCGAAAGGATACGGTTCGAAACGCGGAGGAAACAGGTTGGTTTGTTTGGAACATGGCTACTTGGGATTTACGCGAAGCAGTTAATATTTCCGCAAAGGCGTGTCCGGCAGAGGTTGATGAATTTGTGGCTGCGGGTGTATCGAAGAAAAGTTGCATTGAGGCTCCTGGCTTCCGTGTTGCCGAATCACCGGTTCAATTTGAATGTGAGTATGTTCAGACAATCAGAATACCAACTGGTAATGAGGTTTCCACCGTCGATATTGTGATTGGACGAGTAGCTCATGTGCATATCAATGATGACATCATTCTACCTAGTGGGAAACTAGATATCTTGAAAATTAAACCAATTGCCCGCCTTGGGTATTATGATTATACTGTTGTCAACGAAATATTTGAAATGAAGGCACCAGCTGCTACAAAAGAAGAGTTGGCTGGCCTTGAAGGTAAAAATATTTAATGACATACGGAGGGCTCTTTATATTTAGACAAAAGACTCTCTAGGCTATGTTCGGTTATTAAACCGGACATACCTTTTTGTCCTATTACCTCTTGAATCTGGTGTAAAGATTTCTTTTTTATAATTATAATTTTTCGAATATTTTGATATATGGTTTTTATATAAAGGAGGTTCAACACTATGCTAAATCCTCAAACAAAAAATGTAGAAGAAATTCCTAAGCCTCACGAACAAACAGTGAACAATATTCCCAATGCCTTGAAATTTATCGGTTTTAGTTTAATTGGTATCTTTGTTTTTTTTGCTCCAATTACAGTTAATGGAACTTCATCTATCCCTCTTGATCACATAGTTACCTGGTTAAATACCACCTTTCCATCTCTTACACCGATATATGCTTTACTAGTAATTTTAGGAGGTGTAATCTATCCATTTAAAACGAAGACCTGGAATCAAAGCACTTTTAATATAGTTTTCACATTGTTAAAGATTATGGGTTTAGTAATCGGGGTAATCATCTATTCAAAACAAGGCCCTGATTGGTTAATGAACGAACATGTTGGACCGTTTCTTTTTGATTTACTAGTAGTGCCCGTAGGTATAATGGTTCCACTTGGCGGGGTCTTTTTAACATTGCTATTAGGCTATGGTCTTTTTGAGTTTGTTGGTGTACTTTTCCAGCGTGTCATGAAGCCAATATGGAAGACTCCAGGTCGTTCAGCCGTAAGTGCTATGGCATCATTTGTTGCAAGTTTTGCTGTTGGTTTATTAATAACGAATCGAGAATTTAAAGAAGGTAAGTACACAATCAAGCAGGCTGTTATAATCGCAACCGGATTTTCAACAGTAACCATTTCCTTTATGATTATCGTTGCTAAAACGTTAGGTCTAATGGGTATGTGGAATTTGTATTTTTGGGTGACGGCATTTGTAACGTTTTTCGTAACGGCTATTACCGTAAGGATATGGCCCATTAGTAAACTGCCTGATGAATACTATAATGGAATGGAAGGAGAACCGGAAAAGGTTATCAAGAGCAACTATTTTCAGAATGCTTGGCAACAGGCAATGGAAGCTTCCAAAAATGCACCAAATTTCGGAAAAAATATCTGGGTGAATTTACGAGATGGGATGATTATGACCATGACTATTTTACCCACTATTTTATCGATTGGCTTAATTGGTATTCTCCTAGCAGAATATACACCTATTTTTGATTTTATGGGCTATATTTTCTATCCATTTACTTCATTATTACAGTTGCCAGATGCGTTCCTAACAGCTAAAGCGGCTGCGATTGGGGTTACTGAAATGTTTCTGCCGGCATTATTAGTTGTTGAGGCAGCACTTGTTACAAAATTTGTTATTGCTGTCGTTTGTGTATCAACTATCATATTCTTCTCAGCGAGTATTCCATGTATTTTGGCCACAGAGGTTCCGATTAGTATTCCGAAGCTTCTTGTTATTTGGATACAGCGTACAATCCTAAGTTTAATTATTACAACACCACTAGCCTATCTATTTTTATGAACGTTGAATGTAATGCTTATAAAAGTCACAGTGATTCCCCAGATATTGTCGGATTTGCTGAATATCAAAGAGAAAAGGCCAGTCTGCTATTGACTGGCCCTCAATAAATACAACAAATATCCTTTCACAGTATTTGAAAGAAAGACCTTCAAATTACTCAAAAAACTGCCTCTATTTATGGTAAGGTTCACCTTACCATAAATACGAACCATTAACTTCTTCAAAGAATTTACTATCAATACCACAAGACATTCCTTCCGCTAATCGGTCAATTTTATTAACCTTTAACTGTTCTTCTTCAATGGTTTGCTCTAATGTCTCTTTTGAACGAATTCCAGCAATTTTTGTGGAAGCAATCACAAAGATAGGAACAGCGGTAATATTGGCCTCATTATTTAATTCCTTGAAGGTAAATATGTTATTTGATGCTTGCCCTCTAGAGTTAAATCCCTATTGCAATTAATCCACCACCGGGAACCATCCAGGAGTATGAATAATCGCTTTCCAAAGTGGATCCGGAATGACCAATTGTTCTTGATCCTTCTTCGATAGTGTGGTGACAATCTCAGACTCTTTTCCATCTTGTACTTTTTGTACCCAATCTGGTTCCATAATCAACTCTCGACCAAGAGCCACCATCGGAACCCCTGTATTCAAAGCTTTTATTGCTTCATCTGCTGTATGGATAGAACCTACTCCAATAAGCGGGACCCGCCCGTTGATTTTTTCTAAAAGGTACTCGATTCGCATCTTTGTATTTTCGACCCCGCGTCTAGGCTCAGACCAGAAATCCATGAGAGAGACGTGAAGGAAATCTAATCCTTTATCTGACAGCGCATCTACTAGCTCTAGCGTATCTGCCATCGTAATACCTGGTGTTGACTGCTCCTCTGGTGAGAAACGGTATCCAACAATAAACGGCTCCTTCGCCGAAGTTCTTACCACTTTTTGAACCTCGTCAACAATAGCAAGCGGGAATGTTAAACGTTTTTCCAAGCTTCCTCCAAAACGGTCTTCACGGCGGTTAGAATGTGGAGAGAAGAATTGTTGGATTAAGTATCCGTTTGCGCCATGGATTTCAACTCCATCAAAACCTGCTTTAATAGCACGGAGGGTTGTCTCCCCAAATGCCTTAATAATGTCATTTACTTCACTTTCAGTTAGGGCTCGAGGAGTATTCTCACTTCCTTCGGAGGCCACAGCACTTGCACTGACTGTTTCTCCATTCGGCACTAGTTCAGGCGGGCACTCTCTTCCACCATGAAAAATTTGAAGAACCGCTTTTGCCCCTTGCTCTTTAATACTGCTTGCCAGTTTCGCTAGGCTTGGGATCATCCCATCATGATCGCCTCCAAATTCCCCGTGGAACCCTTTTCCATTAGGTGTCACATACGTACAAGCTGTAACAACCATCCCAACACCTTTGGACCTGCGAACATAATAATCGACCTCACGATCTGAAACCGTCCCATCAGGGTGGGATGAAAAATTGGTCATCGGGGCCATTACAATTCTATTTTTTAATCTAGTATTATTTTTAAAGGTAAATTCCTCGAATAGTGGTTGATACTTTGAATTCATTGAATATCCACTCCTCATTATTATTCCTCTAGAACCTTGTCTATTTTGCGCTGAATAAAGCATTTTATCCTGCCTGTTTTCATTGGCATCACTCTTAATGTCATGAGCTTTTCATCAAGCCATTCTTTACCTTTTGTTATAAAAAAACCACCACCTAAAATGTAATATAAAAAGTAACAGTTTACCTGTAAAAAAAGCCTAAACGCATTTTCATAGTGTTCAAGCTTTTTTTACGGTTGATTTTGTCCTTTTAAAAAGATACTGTAATATTATAATTTACAGTTTAGAAATTCAACAAAAAAGCACCTGTGAATCCCCAATAATGTCATAGTTTCGACAACCTCTACACAATCGCTTTAAAATTCCAAATGCCCTTTTGGGTTGTGTCCTCCCTACTTCAGCCAAAACCATTTCCACTTACTGCTTTCCCCGCATTTTTATGGGTGTCACCCGTTACGTGTCGAAAGAACTATTTCTACCCTAAAGTTCTCCTAATAAGGAAAATAGTAGGATGGTCAATTCGGTAATTAATCACTATGTACATGCTGAGATTTTAAATGTAATATTCTTCTTGTAGTAATTTTCCGAATTTTATTACAATTATATTAATTGGAGGTTATTAAATGAAACAGAAAGTCCTTGCATTATCTTTATCTGGTTTAATAGCAATCGGCGGTGTTGTAAGCGCTCCCACTTATGCTGGGGCAGTAGGTGAAGGTCCAAGCTATGGCGGGAATGAGTCAATCCAAACTTCAATCCTTCATACATACACTGAGCTAGTTGATTTCCTTAAAACCCAAGATGCAAAACAAAGTGCTATGAATCTAGAAATCATCGGTCAAACTGTGAAAGGCCGTGATATTTACCTCGCGAAGTATATATCTAACCCAAGCAATCCTACCATCCTCTTTTTAACCCAACAACATGGCAATGAACAACTGACGACGGAAGGCGCTCTAGAATTTATTAAACATTTAGGAACGAATAAAATGAAGGGAGTTCTTGAGAACGTAAACATCCTTATCATACCAATGTTAAATGCTGATGGAGCCATGGGCGATGTCAACTTTTCCCTTGATGACTATGTCGCTGACGGCGGAAGGCATTTAACTCGCTATAATGCTGTTGGTGCCGATTTAAACCGGGACCATGTTGCAAAAATATATCCAGAGACCCAAGCCTTGCATAATAATGTGTTAAAAAAATACAAAATTGATTATATGATTGATCTCCATCATCAAGGAACTCAAAGTGAAATAGACGGGAAATATGTATCAGGTTCAATCCTTTATCCGACAAATAGAAATGTAAAGCCGGAAGTACTAGAAAGGTCAAAAAAATTAGGATCTGTCGTTTTTAATGCGATTAACGCAAAGGGCTGGGGGAATATTGGAAAATATAATGGCGGTTCCGAGGAAACGATTGGCCGTAACGGAGCCGCAGTTCAATACAATATTTCCACACTACTTTTTGAAATGCGCGGCATGTCTGATCACAGCTATGAGTCTTACGTTCTCGGACAAAAAAGCAATGGTTATTTGATTAAGCAAACGATAACTACCCTGGATGCAACAACGAGAGCCATCGCCGATGGTTCAATTGAAAAAGTTGATACAAGCTTTTGGAATACCCTGCCAACCCAAACAACTCGTCCATCTGAAGAAGAAACTGAATAAACTCCTCGAATCAGCGAACAATGGCTGTCAGTGTTCACTGGGGACAAGAATATTTTCCTTTAAACGAAAAAATGGAGGCTAATTACCTCCATTTATATTTTCAGTTAGGTTACTAATCAAGTATTCTATGACATTTTTTCCTGTTGCATCGCCGCCACAATGCACAATCCTATTTTCTCTATGAGCGCCTTCTAGTCCAAGCAGTATGATCCCATTTGCGTCCTTGTCAAAAATATTACCTTGGTTAGAAAGATTGCCAATCAGCGTTGGAGCTTCGATTCAAAACTTCACGAACAGATTCCTCATTATTATGAAATCTTCCCGCCTAAAGGGTATCGGTGAAAAGATTTTTTATTCAATGTCTTTATAACCAAATAATCTATGAAAATACGAAAAGCAAGTCAATCACACCCAACTAAAGGTAATTTTAAATAATCCCACTTTTCTTGGTATAATAGATATATGGTTTTAGATAACTCTTGAGGTGAAAATAAAATAGAAAAGTTAATGATTGATCCCACCATAGATATTTCTTCACAAAAAGGAACTTCCTATATATATACCTATGCCTGCTCTGAGGATGAACGCTCATTATGCGCGTTGGAAATGCGTTCATTATTCGGCAAGGTGTCCCAATCTAATGTCTTGGAAAGCTCCGTAAAAATTGATCCAAGTCGGAGCCCCTTTATTAAAGAAAGAATAAGTGTGATATATGAAGCGGAATGCCTGGACAATCTTTATCAGCAGGTGGAAGCTTTACAACTAAGTGGAGCAACTTTTAAAATCACTTATGTGAAAAATAATGGTCAGACTAAAAGTGAAAACGAGGGATTCGAGAGACGACGGGCCATTGAACGTGAGATTGGATTGCACGTCAACGGAAAAGCAGATCTTCGTTTCCCTGACCAATCTTTTGGCATCATGCATGTAAATGGAAGATGGGTATTTGGTGAGTATGTGAAAAGTGAGTCAGTTTGGTTCCGACATCAAAAGAAGCCAAATGGATACTCCACTGCCCTCAGCACACGTGTTGCCAGAGCGGTGGTGAATATCGCCATCCCCAATCCAAAAGGGATTAAAGCCATAGATCCCTGCTGCGGAATTGGCACAGTCCTAATTGAAGCCCGATCAATGGGCATCGACATAGTTGGGAGCGACCGAAATCAGCTTATCCTCCCTGGTGCACGGGAAAACATGGCACACTTTGGTCTTACTGGGGAAATCAAATTAGCTGATCTTCGCGATATCACCAATCATTATGATGTAGCCATTATTGATTTGCCATATAATTTGTGTTCGGTAATCACCCCGGAGGAACAACTAGAAATGCTTCAAAGTGCACGTAGGCTCGCTGACAAAGTTGTCGTGGTGACCGTTGAACCCGTCGATGAAATCCTATTAAAAGCAGGTTTTTCGATTAAGGACCGTGGTATTGCTAAAAAAGGATTATTTAGTCGAGAAGTGATTGTTTGCAATTAACCTGAACTCCACTCACGAATGTAAATCAGTATGGATTCCATTATATTCGACAACTCAGTAATCCAAACTTTAAGAGAATCCTTTATGGATATATTGAGCGCTTAATTCTATCTGTTAGAGTAGCAGTATATTGAAAAGGAACTGATGGATTATCAGCTCCTTTTCCTCCTTACAGTTCCATCCCATTCAACAAATCTCTCAAAGCTTTTAATTCCTCAATGCTTAATGTAACACCTTTTCCCATTTTCTCATGGTCAGGTGCCCAGTCACGCAAGTCGAATTTGGGTTCTTTCCCATTCCAACTAATGAGATTGAGTTCTTTACTCCAGCCTTTAGGTGACTGTGATAGGCTCCCCACTGTTTCTTTGATTTCAAATTTAATATCTGCCATTGTTTTTCCCTTCTTTAAAAAACATAATCACTACTTGGGTCAGCAACATTCTTGAACCCAAGATTCAAAAGAAATGAATTTCTTTTACTTTTTCTTATTTCCTTAGCTTGTCCTTTTAAGAGGTGGTTAAAAGAATTTTATATGATTTACAGAAGATGGTGAGGAAATAGTTATTTGTTGTCGTTTATGGAACAAGAAATGAAATAGAGGAATTCAATAAACATGTTAAAATACATTAGCAAAAACATACCCTTACATTTTCTTCCCTCTTTGCTGTTGCTAAACAATTTAAGATAAAATTCAGAATTTGTTTCTGATCCCAAGGTAAATTATCACTTTCTGAGGGGGCATCACTATTACCAAAAAACTGATTGTAGGCATCCAAAGCCTTTTCAATTTGTTGTTTGGAGAATGTAGATTCATCGCCTATTCCACTAACCCCTCCATTGTATTGTTCAGCATCAAGTAAACTATACAAAATGTGAGCATTGTAATTCCCCATGCTAAAACGTGCGTAAGCAATTTCCTTTCCTGCTTTATTGAAACCTGAAATATCGTGGCCCATTGGTTATCCTCCTTCAAAATTTGTAATTCGTTTCCTGAGACAGTAGTTATACGAAAAATCATCAAGAATAGTTTGCTTGGATTCATCACTCCTTTCAGGTTTATTTTTTAAGGCAGAAGGGAAAAGAAAAAAAGGGTGTTATCGTGGATTAACTAGAAGATCCATTTAAGTGGTTGTTTAATTACGTTGGGATTGTTTCATCATTCATCTTGAAATTAGTATAGTATAGGAAGTCATTTTAAGAAGGCATAATCGTAGGTGTAAAATGATGATTGCCATTTTACAAGAGAGGCATGAAAGATTCGAAAAAATTATATCTTATTTACCTTCATAATCATTTCGACTTTACAAAATCTTTTCTACAAAAATGTGAACAGATTGCTTTTTATTATTTTTACAACAAAATTACAAAATCTTAAAATATGTATTTTAAACCAACGGTATGTAAAGCTGTTTTTGCTTAGGATGATTTACATTCAAGTAGAAAGAAGCGTCAAATACAATGAGTTGTACTTTGACGCTTCCAAAAATAATAACTATTTGCTATTTACTACAAATCAATTCCACGAACCCGAATCTTCTAGTCTCTTTTTGCCTTTGAATGCCATAATAATAAGCGCGATATTAATAAGCAGCATCACGATAATTGTATACAACACAGGCGTGTAGCTTCCAGTTAAGTCGAACACGTATCCGTAGCCAGGTAATGCTACTATGCCTGCGACAGCTAAGCCGATCCCAAGCGTGGCATAAATTTGACTATATTCTTTCATTCCAAAAACAGCTGTAGTTATCAATGGCGCTAACGTTCCGATTGAAGCTGTTACAAATCCAAAAATACCAATCGCAATACTGAATGTTGCAGCGTTCCCAGGAATAAAGATTAATAATCCAATTGCAACAATTCCACATAACATTGAAAAGACACCCGTATTTCTTGCTCCGATTTTGTCTGTCAAGAAACCAAATGCTAATGCTCCTACTAACATACCAATCATAAATGCGCCCATTACTTTTCCGGCAAATTCAACATCATATCCAATCCCCATTGCATATGGTGCAATATGCTGTGCAAAGCTTGCAATCGCTGTCATAAAGAAAAAGAACATTAATAATGAATAAAATGCCATTGATTTTTTAGCGACAGCCATTGTCACTCCTCTATCAGTTGGAGCTGCTTTTCCGCCTTCAGTTGTTGCTTCTTGAACCCCATATGGTAATAAGCCTTTTTGTTCCGGTTTCAATCTAATGGTCAATAGAACAACAGGGATAACGATGACAATGACAACAAGGCCCAATGTTATATAAGCATTTCTCCACCCATGCTCAGCTATAAAGTTACCGACCATTGGTTGAATGATTGCGCCAAAGAGGCCCACAGCTGCCATCATAATTCCCATAGCCAGCCCATTGTGCTTTTTAAACCAGCGATTGATGATAACAGGTCCAGCCATTGTAGCTACAAATATAGATCCAATCGCCATTGGAATCGAGAAGACATACCAGCCCCAGACAGAATTCATCAATCCGAACATCGCAAAGGAACCTGCTTGTAAGATAATAGCAAAGATTAAAAGTCCTCTTATATCATATTTCGCCATCATTTTACCTGCTATCGGTAAGAATAGCATAGTAACAATGGATGAAATACTAAAGTATAATGATAGGCTGCCCATACCAATCCCTAAGTCTTTTGTAACTGGGGTTAAAAATAATCCCCCTGCATTATTAATTCCACCTCTTGCAAGACCAATCATTATAGATAGTCCTAGTAATACCCACCATGCAAAGTGGATTTTCCCCTTTTTTTGCTTGCCCACAGTAATTTCTCCCTTTGTTTTATGTTTTGAAAAAGCTTTTCACAGGCAATCAATTACCTGTGAAAAGAACATTAACGTAATTTAATTGAACCACCATCAACCATAATCGTTTGTCCAGTAATATAATCAGAGTCTTCACTCGCTAAAAATACTGCCACACGTCCGATATCGCTTTCAATTTCACCAAGTCTTCTTAACGGAATTTTGGAAAGCATGGCTTGATAGTATTCCGGATTCGCATCAGCCCATTGAAGCATTCCCTCTGATTTTGCAATTGGAGAAATGATATTTACATTAATTCCAAAAGGCCCAAATTCATTTGCCGCTACACGAGTAATTCCACGAATCGCCTCTTTAGCCGCTGCATATGAACCTTGATTTACATCACCGTTAATTCCGGCACCTGAAGCAAAATTAATGATTTTACCCTTTGTATCTTTTAAATAGGGCAGCACTGCTTGCATAAAATAGAATGTTGGATAAAATCCCGTGTTAAATGATAAATCCAATTCCTTTTGAGTTGTTTCTTCAATAGAGGCCATTTTTGATGCATGTGCATTATTTACTAAAATATCAATCTTTCCGAACGTTTCTCCAACTTGTTTTACAATACCGGCTATGTTATCGTGCTCCATAAGATTGGCTTGAATAAAAATAGACTCACGTTGATATTCCTGAAGCTCTTTTATTGTTTTTTGACCGGCTTCCGCATTTAGGTCTACAATCGCTACTCTTGCCCCTTCTTTTACAAAAGCGGTTGCAATTCCTTTACCAATACCACCTGCTCCACCAGTAATAATCGCTACTTTCCCTTGAAGTTTGCTCACTTTTTTATCCCCTTTGCATTTAATAACGTTAGCAATGTAATAATATAAAATATTGATTAACTAGTCAATCAATAAAATTCCACCAAAGATTGACAACTAATTTTCAGATTATTATTAATTTTTTTCCTTTATTGTACTTCAGAAGGCATTTCTTAATCATTTGGTCATCTAGTAGTAAATGGTATAATAGGGTTATTGGACTAATCACAGAAAAAATTAAAATGGAGATTTCATATGGCAAGAAATGAAAAACAATTTAAAATGATACGAGATCAACGATATGAAGAAATTAGCAATGCAGCGTTAAAAGTATTTGCCCGAAAAGGGTTCGCAGGAACTAAGATTAGCGATATTACTTCTTCCATAAATTTAAGTCATGGATTACTTTATCATTACTTCAAATCAAAAGAAGATATTTATGTGTCGCTTATTGTGAATATCCTTGATCAATTTAAACAGGCTGTTACGGAAGCAAATAATAGTAAGGGTACTCCTTATGACAAGCTTAATTGGTTCACAACACTAACTTTTTCAGGTTCTTCAGAGGTAGCGCTTGAACGGCACATTCTAATTATTGAAGCACTTCAAGCAGAATTTCTGTCTGAAGAAATTAAACAAAATATTAGACAAGAGTACTCTGATTCATTAAAAGTTCTTTCCATAATTATTTCTGACGGGCAGCGTGATGGAATATTTATAGAGGGTGATGCAATGGAACTAGCCGCGTACTATTTATCTTTCTCACAAGGTCTTACCTTATGGAATGCTAAAGGTTTTTATCATATTAACGTTTCTGCTGAGACCGTAATGCGTCCATTATTAGCTAATCCTTGAAACTAAAAGCTGCTATCGCTTTGAAACAAGCCTGCATGCGGAAAATTACTGCAATTGTAAGAGATAATTCCAGTAAGCCCCCCTCCTATTTACAAAAAAAACAGCGGCCGATATTCCATGGCTGCTGTTTTTTATATTTATGTTAGATCAACTTTATTTTCCCTTTTTCGCCATCTCATTAAAGTCAGGCATGGTTGGATTAGAAAGGTAATGGCCGCCTTCTACCTGAATAGTTTGGCCTGTAATGAATTTTGACTCGTCCGAAGCCAGGAATAAAACCGTATACCCGATATCATCTGCTTCGCCGTGATATGGGAGCGCATTATGTTTTTCAAACAAATCCAGAATCTCTGGCTGAAGGTTATTTTTAGCTGCAGGAGTTAAAATCAATCCTGGAGCAACCGCGTTACACCGTATGTTACTTTTTCCGTATTGCGCAGCTATATATTTAGTTAAATTAACAACTGCTGCTTTAGAGGCACCGTATGCTGACCGAATAGAATCTGCAGCAAATGCAGACATGGAAGCAGTATTAATAATAGAGCCGCCGCCAGCTTCAATCATATGCGGGATGGCAAACCTGCTGCCCAGTAAAACACTCTTCGTATTCACAGCCATTAGGCGGTCCCATTCTTCAAGGTCAATATTCACTATATCTAAATCTTTTTTTAAATTTGTTAATCCTACATTATTGAATAGAATGGTAATTGTACCATATTGTTCAACTGTAAATTGAACAGCATTTTTAATGGATTCTTCTTTTGAAGCATCCAAGAATACAGCACTTGCTTCTCCACCCTGGCTTTGAATAGATGCCACCGCTTCCTTTGCACCATCAATATTATAATCGCCAATAACGACCTTGGCACCTTCCTTTGCAAGTAACTTGGCCGCTGATAAGCCAATACCGGAAGCTCCTCCTGTTATTAACGCAACTTTTCCGTCAACTCTTGACATCACTCAAAACCCCTTTTTCGATTAATTTTACTGACCGATGAGAAAGTATACTCTAATCCAGCTGCAAAAACAATCGATATAAAAAACACTGAGAGGCAGGAGGGCAGTTCACCCATCTCATAGCACTTACGTGTGAAATCGTGTAATAGTCGGTCAAGTTATCAAGTACAAGTGTAAAAAAGCGACAGATAAGACATACCCGATCGAACTGTTATGTGGGTACCGGCTATAAATCTGGTATCTGCCAGTCAATTTCCTTCATCCCTAAATCGCGTAAAATCGCATTGGTTTTGGAAAATGGTTTACTCCCAAAAAAGCCCTTATTGGCGGAAAATGGGCTGGGATGTGGCGACTTTATGATGAAATGCCTTGATGAAGTGATGAGCTGTTGTTTTTGTTGTGCGAAATTTCCCCAAAGGATAAAAACAACTGGTTTCTCTCTTTGATTCAATTCTTCAATTACTTTATCAGTAAACTCTTCCCAACCCAGGCCTTTATGTGAGTTTGGGCTTCCTGCCCGTACGGTTAAAACCGCATTCAACATCAATACTCCCTGCTTCGCCCATTTGACCAGGTACCCATTATTTGGGATCTGGCATCCCAAATCAGTTTGCAGCTCCTTATAGATATTTTTCAATGAGGGAGGAATCCGTACACCCGGCTTAACTGAAAAACTTAATCCGTGGGCCTGTCCTTGGCCATGATAAGGGTCTTGACCAATAATAACTACTTTCGTTTCGTCATATGAAGTAAAATGCAATGCATTATAAATATCATTTTGCTCCGGATACACCACTTTTGTTTGGTATTCATCTAGCAGTATGTTCCTCAATCGCTGGTAATAGGGTTTCTCAAATTCTTCTTCAAGCAAAGGCGCCCAATCATTTTTCAAAATAGCCATTTCTTCCACTCTCATTTCTATTGTTGATATTCATTCAATTATTTACGATCGAAGTGTTGGTTGATGAATTCGATAAGAATCGGGACCTCATTACCATAAAAACCATAAAAACGAGTAGAAAGAGTAGTTGAGTTTCACCGTACTATGAATCCTTCTTCACAATACCCACTATTTTACTAGAAGGAATGGAAGGGTCATGTTGAACAACTAATGCCTTTGAGAAGCGCTTTAGGTAATGTTCTTCATGCGATTTTGGCGTAAGGATGATCAACTTTCTATTTAATTCTTGTACATATAAGTTAAACACTTTTAATTTGCGGTTTTCGTCCAAAGCGCTGTCGAATTCATCCAGCACAATGAACCCTGGTTTAAAGGATAAGTTTTGTAACAGGGCCAAAGCAAAAAGCAGTGAGCTAAGTGATTCTTCTCCCCCTGATACCCCTTTACCAACCTTTCCTCCGCGGGCCTTTGTACTGACATCCTCCATTGACCCTCGGTGACCTTCTTTTCGTGCTTTTATGAACAGCTTGAAATGTGTTCTTCCTCTTTTATCCTCGGATGACTCCCAATCGACTTCGCCTTCAAATTGAAAATGACTCATATACGACTGAAATCTTCTTCGAATTTCCGTGACCCGCATATTAATGGTCGTTTCTAGCTTGTCCTTTAATTGCTCTGCACGCTCTCTATCTTGATCGAGTAAGATATTCGTACGCTTGTATTCATTGTCTATTCGTTCAAACTCGAACTTAACGGCTTCATAATTTTCAGGTGCTGCAGGGTCAATACCAGGCTCCCTTCTAGCAGCGTCAAATATTATTTTCCCGTTTTCCCGCTGATTTTTTAAGTTTGTCATGGATGGGATTACATCAGGAATAGGTTCAATAGCAATCTCTGAAAAAATGTGCGGAACTAGATCTTTTATTTCTGTTATTTCTTTTATATAATCCACAAGCTGTTGGGCTGTTACATCCTTTTCTTCCTTTTTAGTATTCAGTTGTTTGGAAATTGAATTCAGCCCAGCATGAAAACTTTCTATTTCATCAGCCAGTTGTTCTTCATTCCGTTTCAGCTTTTTCATCCTGCTTTCCAGCTTAATAAGCTCATCTTCAAGTCCTTCTAAAAGAGCAACCTGCTCATCATGCTGAGTCTTAAACGCAGTGAACTGGGCTTGTAGAGTTATTAACTGGTCATATTTCCCCTTCATTTTTCCAAGCTCTTCGTAAAAGGCTTCTTCATCCATTAGGATACCCTGTTTATCTTGAAGTTGTTGCAAATGGACATGCAGACTCATCCTTTTACCATCAAGTTCTCTTAACAATTTCTGAATATCTGCTAATCTTTTGTTCTCCTCTTCTGATCGCTTGATACGGCTTTGACGCTCATAATCCATTGCCATAAACGCTTCCGCTTCTCTTACAGACTGAATAATCCGATTTAATTCTTGTGATTTTTTAGTGTGACTGCCAATGAGTTCATTTAATTGCATCAGCCTGGATTCATATTTGTCGATGAGCCTGTCCACTTCTTTTCTTCTGGCCGCCAATGCCTTCTTACTTAGAATATAACGCTCTTTTTCCTGTGGTCCACGGATCCCCATCGGATCATGTAAGCTCCCATTCAGTATCTTAAATGGACCGTTTTTGAAAAATTGCCCTACCCACCACAGTGCTTTGAGTGCATGTGGAATATCTTCATCCTTCAAACCATCCTTGATTTTCAGATGCAGTTCAGGTAGCACATCTACAGAACGGTCAGGTACCGTCTCCATTAATGGAACGTGGTAAAGATCATTAGGGGGGTCAATCTGTTTTCCTTGAAAAAAGATCGTATACTTAATCGCATGAAATAGCCGTTCGTCTTTTAATTGTGCCTGTTCGTCCAATTCCACCAATTCACGAAGAGAATAGGCTTTAATATTTCGCAAACGAAGAAAGGCTAACGAATCACTTTGACGCTTAGATAGATCACGATTTTCCAGTAAGGAGTCCTGCTCTGTTTTCAACTCATGAAGTTCATTTGAGACGCTCAATTTTTCATTTTTAAAGGCGTTAATTTCTTCATCTAGTTTCGTAATGGTCATCGATACGTCATGACTGCTTTTATATTCAGCTAATCTTTCACTATGCTCACCATATAATCGCTCGTCTTCTTTCACTTGATAATTTAATTTTGCGATTTCCATCAGTAAATCACTGCGCGACAAGTCCAACTGTTCATGCTGCCTTTTAACCTCATCAAGTCGGTTGCTGGTGTCATTGATTGCTTTGCCCAACCGATCTAACTCTTCCTGCACTTGTTTTTCTGTACGGGTAATTTGGTTCTTTCGCTTTGTTAAATCTTCAAGTTCGTTTTCCAGCTCGGCGATGGACTGCCTTTTAACCTGAATTTCCTCATTTATTGTTTCCAGTAATGCATCTGCCTCTTCCAGCCGGCCTTCTAACTCACCTTTTTCAATTAGCAGCTTTTTCGATTGATCGATCAATTTTTCTTTTTCATCTTGCTTGGTGGAGATAGCATCCTTCGTTTCTTCCATATCAGAGTATAGTTCCACCATGATTCCTTCTAAACTATTCATCTCTTTTTTCAAAGCTGATTCTAATAATAAAAGAGATTCTGAATATTCCCTTGCACCATGTAATAGACGTTCTTGATTACTTTTAAACCTTTCTAAATCAGCCTTTTTGATTTGAAGTTCTAATTTTTTGTTATCCACACTAAACTTAGCTGTTTTAAGAGTTTCCGTTGTTTCCTTAAGTTTTTCAATACTTTCTTCCCATTCGCGCTGCGTTTGATCAATTCCATGCATCTCGCTAAAAATCCGAAACCGTTCTTCAGGGTTCATAACGGCAAATTGATTCACCTCTTGTTGATACCAAATGAGATAATAGGCATCGGGGTCAATTTTATATTTGTAGAGCAGATCTTTCTTATAGGCGGAAAAATTAAATTGACGATCCCCTGACGAATATTTAATGGGTTGTTCCCACTGATCCATCTCTTCGCCTGTTGAGATGGAATACTCTTTTTTAATCGGCTGCCCAGGTTCTTGGACCATTCGTAATGTAAATTGAATAAAGGTGGCAGCGTCTATTTTCATCTGGCCATTATTTTTGAATACGATAGATATTTGCGCTTTCCAGGTTTGATCTGGCAATAGATTTCGAGATTTTAACCCTTCCACATCAACTTTTGAAGAATAAAGAACCGCCCCCATGCAATACGTGATCGTTGATTTACCTGAACCATTTGGACCTGTGATCATAATATGCTGGTCTATTCCAGATAAATCAATTTGCTCCGGCCGATAATCTCGAATACCTGAAAATGACATTCTCCAAGGGATCATTCGCCTTCTCCTTTCTGATATAAGTTATATCGTTTAAAAAATTTCAATACTTCTTCTTTGTTCAACTGGTTTGACTGACTGAATTCTGCCGTTCGACGCAAGAACGAATCAGAAAAAAGATGCACGCCAATTGCTGTAAGTTGAAAGGCTCTCTCAGATGAATTCGTTTCATAATCTTCAATCGCACCGATTTTCTTTAAAGGATCTATATTAAGTAGTACTCTTTGGTTTGCTTTTTTCGTTTCGTGCCCGAGTGCCTCTAATAATTGGTCAAATAGTGTAAATTCATGCTGCAATACCTCTTGCTGGTAAAACATATACAGTAAAATCGCCAAACTTTCTTTTGATAAGGTGTTGCGTGCGGATTGAGCTGGTACCCTCATCAGTGCTACTACTTGGTCGCGTTTTTTATCATAAATTAATTGAAAATAACGGCTGATTGCTTGATTGACCCTTGTAATAAAAGAGAAAAACCTGGTGTCATCAGCTGATAGGCCAAGCTGCTTTTCAACTTCTTTACGGGGTAAACCAAAATTTCCGGATCGAATCGAAGCCGATGAAGAGAAGAGAATATTCATAAATGTTAACTCCTCTTCTTGAGTTAAAATCCCTCTAATTGACTGCATGACGTTTAATGGATTTACATTTATATCTGCGGAATCATTCGGATTTTTCATCTCTTTTGACAGAGTTTCTCCGTTTAATAATGTCTGATCCATCTCCATCCCTCATCCACTCCCATTTTTTATCGTAAATCTTGCGTTCTTGTTCTCCAGTTTCCACTGTTACCTTTTTATTACTAACTAACGCCGAAATGGCTGTCAAAGCATTTATGGCGTCACTCCACTGATCGGTGGTGGCTTCAATAATCACCTGCTCGAGCGGTGCTTCCTCCTGTTTTTCAAAAAAAGCTTCAATAGCTGTTGTATCAATCATGTTCTTTGTCAGTAGCCAGTTTGATTCGCCCATTAAATTCTCCAGCTCATCCTCTGACAATTCCTCTGTTGAATATTCTACCGCTTCCTCTTCATCAACGATTGGATCAACCACTGGTTCATATGTCTCTAAATACCAGATCGCCTCTTCAATGGCAGTTGAAGCTAATGGTGAAGCGAACTTAACCGGGATCCACAACCCGTCAATCGCCTCATCCTCATATTGATTTTGCTCCATAAAGCTTAATAACTGATGGGCATTAGGAATATCGGAATCGAGCGGGGGATCAAACATTTTTGAAATGAAGGCGCGGACTTTCTCAGGTTGAATTGTCGATGTTAACGGTGTTTTTTGCATATTTGTGAACTTCACATACTTATTGATCATTCCTAAACTAAGGTTCGTCCCTTCAGCGAGAACAGCCGTCCCCCTTTGCATCAAATCAGTAAGTACTAAACTGTCTTCAACTGTTTGGAATTGTCTTAACCGCTCCTCTAACTTTACCTCTAATTCCTTCATTAATTGATGAATCAGCTCAAGTTGCGGCAGTGCATTGCGGTCCGCGAGCATCTCTAACTCGCGTTCTCTTAAAAGGGCAATCGCATTTTCCACATTTCGAATCATGCTGGCAATTTTGTTTCCTCCAGAAATTCCATTGTCATCGTATGCCTCGCTAATTTCTGCATCACGCCTTGCTTGAAATAATGATCGGCCGATATCATCATTCATATAATAAGCAAGTGAATCGTTGGCAAGGCGGATAAGTGCATCCATCATCCGCTTTCCGACATCCCGCATTTTGATTTTTCTCGTTTGTTTCGAAATCCAATTATTTTTTACTAATACATTAATGATTTGTTCAACCCTTTTTTTTGAAGGGGGTTCTGTGTCATCGTAACGATTTCGATAACGATAATAGACGGTTTCTTCATTTTCAATCGGATCATCAAGGCCAAGTGCCTCTTCATTTAAAAGTTGAATGAGCCTTAGAAATCGTAAAATCTCTCCTGGTGTTTGAAAGAAGTTTTGAGCCCCTAAATCACTTAGAACTCCTGCTAATGACGAAATATCTTTCATCGACTGCATCATTTCCGGTGCCGATCCCGTTGTTTGAAATATAGAGATTAATCCTGTATCCACTTTTTCCAATGATCTACACCTCCCATCATTTGTTCCTGCTCCATTGTGTTATTTTCTAAAAAGTTTATTAAACATTGTTCAAATTGGAACCAGTCGCAGATCACTTGCTGTTCTGGCAAAATGAACTTTTTCGTAAGCGCGTTGTGTTTATAGACTAATGTGTGGATTTCTTTTGAGATTTGCAGGCCATCCCGATCGTAGTCACACCATATCATCACCTGTTTAATATCGCTATTGTCGAGGAGTTGGACAATAGCATTTTTGTGGGTGGAACGTAAATGCCCATCCACACAAATGACGAGAGAATTGGTTTCTTTTAGAAAATCCTCAGCAGCAGCCATTCGCGTAAGGATCGCGCGATTTTCAACCAGCCAAAGCGTCGTTGCTTTTGTTCGGTACGCTTCATTTGCTATCGATAAATTCGTTAAGGCATGAACGGGTCCCCAATCATAGGAAGCGTACTTCCCGCTCAACTGTCCAGCGAAAAAAACAGGCGTAATTTGACCGAGACTTGTTAGCCCTAACTCAACTGCCGGAACATTGGCCCACTCTTCTAAATGGTCAATAAACTCTTGTTTGTAGGAATCAAATTCCTTTGACCCACCAATTTTTTGAAAATAGGCTGCACCGATTTCTTTCCAATCAAATTCCTTCTTGTGAAGACATAATTGACTAAAGGCATTAACAAAGTGTAAATACTTTAACCTGCTGCCCAAATGCCACTTTTGTGGAAAAAAATCCGATGCATTTAATTCATTGTGGTTAAGCTGATTCACTATTTTCGCTATATTTTGTAATCCATGCCCTTTTTTATTTGAAAATTTTCCATGATGAACAACTTGAGTTGATAGAGTTGCTAGAATGTCGCTTTGTAGTTGAAGAAATTCCTGACGAATTTGATCCGTCTTTTGTTGAAGCTTTAATTGTTCATATTGGTACAATCGAAACCCCATCCGATAATGGGCAGAACGGACCGTTTTCTCATCTTTCTCAAACCGTACTTCCTTCAAAATCCACCCATCCTCCAGCCATCTAAAGGTCTGACGATCGTCATCATCTAAATTCACTTTTTTCCGGGGGGTAAATTTTAAAGTATCCAATTTATGATCGTTTGCCGTTGCTCCTTTTTTATGGGGTTGGATTGATAATGTTAAAAGTCCGAGAATTCGATAGGTTCGCTCTGAACGTTTGATAATCTTTGCTTCCAGTAAAAGATTATCGTAATTGGGTTGACCCCACTCCAGCTCCTCGCTGCTTTTAAGAACGAAATCTTTAATATAGTTATGAAATGACTCTTCTATCATAGCGGTACCTCAAATATCTTTTTATATTATTATTTTAACAAACTAATTGGATAAAAGTTTGAGGTATCATTAGGAAATTTTCTTGTGAGTACATGCCCTATCTTATCTCTTCAATAAATAAATTTGTGGAAATTTATAGTTTTTTATAAGGATTTCTTATGGAGCTGGAATCAAGTTCATCTTGAATTTGAGCAAAGGCAGCATCAGTGGTGAAATCATAAAACAGATTCAGTGCCACTACTTATTGGATTGATTACGCTCGGAAATTTCATCAAAAATGAACCCAATGCTCTCTATTGGATTCATTTCACTCAAGCTTTTTTTCAATAATGCATCCAATACCCCTATTGGATTCATTTCACTCAAAATTTTTTTCAATAATGCATCCAATACCCCCTATTGGATTCATTTCACTCAAGATTTTTTTCAATAATGCATCCAATACCCCCTATTGGATTCATTTCACTCAAGATTTTTTTCAATAATGCATCCAATACCCCCTATTGGATTCATTTCACTCAAGATTTTTTTCAATGATGCATCCAATGCCCCCTATTGGATTCATTTCACTCAAGATTTTTTTCAATAATGCATCCAATCCCCTTACTCGGATTTATATTTTTGCACATCATCCTCTCTGGTGATAATGCCAAAAAAGATCCTAAAAAAATTAAAAAAAATCAGGCAGTTTTAGTGATTGCCTGATTTTCCATGGATATTAAGTTACGTTATTTGAAACCATAACGGCTATCGAGTTATTTCTGCAGGTTTTTCATGACCTTTGTTGAAATAGCCTTTGATAAAGGGAACTGCAAATCGGTCAAGTCCAAAGTAGTAAGCACCGGCTCCTGCGAATAAGAGAATCATTGCTGCTGTATAAAGGATTGGATTAGTGCTTGTTGTACCTGCTAACATAAAGTTTAAGTTCATGAAGGCTCCGGCGATTAAAGCTGGAATTGTAGCTAGACCGACGATTAAACCAATACCAACAAGTAATTCTCCCCAAGGGATTAATACGTTGAAGATATGAACGTTTGGCATTGCGAATTGTTGTAAGAACTCAGCATACCATCCTTGTACTGCTGGATGATCACCTGTTGCATTTGCTAACGCACCTTTTAAGAATCCGGCAGCATCAAATCCGCCTGTTATTTTATGAAAACCTGCCTCAACCCATTGTAAGCCAAGCCATATTCGTAAAACTGTCCACACACCTGCTGCTAGAGGGGTTTTGAACCATCTCATCACAATCATCTCCTATTATTTCTTGTGAAATACTTCACAATTTTATTGAAAAAAATTTTTGTGTCCCCTTTCGTCAAGGGGCTGTTCAGCCAGCTGGATTTTGTAGTGAAGTTTGTGAATGTTTTCACTATCTTCTCTACACTTTAAATATACGCAATTTGCATTCAAATGGCAACGACTTTCACAGTTTTTTAACATATTAATGTTAGAAATATGAACTTAATGTGAACAGTAATTTTCATCGAACAGAGGAAGGTATCTTTAAAAAAATTAGTTAAAAAAGGGTCGGTTCCCGCATATGAAATTGGCAGGGGACTGACCCTTTTTAGTTCAATTTACTACTTCAGCTGCATGGTTGTAATGCAAGTAGGATCACCTTCAAAAGTGGCTATCTTTGATTCTGCCTTTTTTCCGTCATATCCAAACTTTATTTGATATGTTTTATCACGTGGCAGCCAGAAATCGATAAATCCATTAGATTGGGTCTGAACTTTTTTATCCAGCACCACATTTCCGTCTGTATCTTCAATGTAGACTTGAAACTCTTTATTCGCCAGTTCACCTTGACAGCCTCTGACGCTCTCCCATCCATAAGTGGAAGGGGTTCCACCTTCTAATAACTTGGGCTTTTCAATCTCTAGAATAAATCTAGAAAAAGAACTTCACTTTGGTCTAAAAGGCTTCGACAGCCAAAATCGTTCTAATGCAAATAATCGAAACAGGACTATCTACATGGGCTCAGATTCCCTCACCGCTCACAACTTATTGACTGTTTCGGGGTACGTCTGCACCGGGAGTGTTATCCTACCATCTCAAAGGGTTTATATGCCAAATGTTGAAATGAACTTTCTTTCTGTTTTTATACTTTCCAATTTCGAAACACACTCATCCAAAACATGAGAAAATTGAATCCACTCTTTTTTCGCTTTTTTGATATTTACACGATTAGATATAGTTACATATCGAGCCAAAAATGCTCTATATAAATCACGTTGGGCAACTACCCCGCACCCACATTTATGCCATCTCTCTTTGAGTGACTTCTTTTTGATCATTCCACAGTGACAGGTTTGAGACAACTTCGAGGAGTAGGTTGGAAATTCTCGGAATTCCCCGCCGCGAGATTTCACTTTTCGTTTTAACATGTTTAAAAACATACTTGGTGCCTTTCTGCCGATACTTTTCCCGAACATTTTTTGAAAGGCTTTATAGGAAAGTTTTTCTGTTTGTATAGAGAATGCGTATTGTAAGATTTGGTTCGTGTCTCGTCCATGCAGCTGCTTTCTTACTTCTTTGATTCCTCTTTCCAATTCTCGGTGCTCTGAACGAGTATGGATATATCGATTAGAGTGAACCCATTTCTTTTTCCCTTTTTTCACCGTTCCATTAGTTTGATAGTTACTAGGGTTATTTGCTCTACGCTGCCTGTCCATTTTCCGGTTTATTCTTCTTTTCTCTTTATCTATTAAAACAACTTCTTCACAAAACTCTTTTAATTCCGCTTTCGATTCCCCTACAATCGCAATCGTAGAGGGGCCTATGTCTAGTCCTATTTCTTCCTTTCCTAATTCATATTTACGATAAGGAAATCCTTCTAGAATTAATTGGACATAAAAACGATTTTTCCCTTTTACTTCCTTTTTTATTATCCTGCAGTATTTTATTTTCTGTTGTAATGCATGCTGCATCCATTGATCTTTTGGATCTAATAAGCATTTCAATGTAAGCGTTTTCCCTACAAAGACATATCCATTCGAATACGTAAGAAATGTCTTATTATTTTTCCCTTCTACCGATACAAACTCACCCTTACGTTTAAACCTCACTTTTTTGGCCAGTTTAAAAGCATATTTTTGAGTTGCTTTAAAGGCTCGGGTAGAGATTTTTTGGCATACGTGAGTTCCCAAATGTTCAGCTATAAATTTTGAATCATTTTTCGTTTTTGTTCCAAATGATTGGATTGAACTATCCGTAAATCCGAACGTCTCATTGAGATTTTTAAAATTAACTCTGCGTTTCTCTACATCTGCTTCTGACGTTTTTGATAGTTGAATCGTTTCCTTGTATAATTCCGTTCCTTGAATCTTTCTAAGTCTATTCAAACATTCGCCAAGACAGGCATTGTATAGCTGCCTTGCACAATCTGACAACACCAAAAGTTGTTTCTCTTTCTTAGAATCCATTTTCAATCGTATCGTCGCTACAAAAGAGGGAGTTCTTTCTTTTGGTGTCGCCATATGATTACACTCCTTTTGGTTTTCTATGTACTTTTTCTCAACTTCAATTGTTGTGCCCTTTTCATATATCCATTATATCAAGAAATTCAAACAAACTCCATTATTTCAAGAACATTAGTTCCCCTTTTAATTAAAAAAAACAACCTCTCCCTATCCTAAAGAAATGCAGGGCTTGTGTTGTTTGTTTTGGTCAGTATAAATTCTGTCCTTTAGTTTCTAAGCACAACCATTTATGACTGATTTACAATGTTTTTCCACCCTGCCCCTTGAGGCTTTTCCTTAATCATTATCACCTCCACTAAATAGTGATACCTTACCCCCGGCGTGTTAAATGGGTTCCCCAACGAGGGTCAGATACCTATATCAAGAACCTATCCCTAAAAGAGTGACTAGGAACCAGCCAATCTTCTATTTATGATATAATAGTTCGGTAGTTTTGAGCGTCAAGGAGGTTTCATCATGAAAGTAAATAAAGGTATTTTATTTGTATTATTAGGTGCTGGATGTTTTGGTTTTACACCGATATTTGCTAAATTGGGGTTTAGCTATGGCTACTCACTTGGCCAAATTAATATCGTTCAAATGATTATTTCCTCTTGTTTATTATGGTCTTTTACTCTAATTAAGCACTCCAGCTTTAAAGGGCTTAATAAGAAGAATGTTCCTCAAATTATGATAACCGGTTGTTTTATCGGATTAACAAGTATTTTTTATTATGGCGCGATGCAATATCTGCCGGCCTCATTGGCCATCATTTTAATGTTTCAATTCGTTTGGATTGGAATTCTTTTAGAATGGATCTTCAGCAAAATTAAACCTGCCCCTGTAACCATAATGTCCATCGTTTTCATTCTAATCGGAGTCTTTTTTGCTTCCAATATATTAAATGGTGACATACAGGGATTACCTTTTAAAGGTTTCCTTTTTGGTATTCTATCTGCATTCACTTATGCTGGATTTATTTTTTTCAGCGGAAAGGTCGCTGTAGATGTAGACCCATTGACTCGGACTTCTTTAATGGTAACTGGGTCAACCATCTTAGTACTTGTTTTATTCATGCGTGACATTCCCACTGTAGTGCCGTTGGAGGCAAACTTATTAACGACTGCCATTGGTGTTTCGCTATTTGGAGCAGTCCTTCCCCCACTATTTTTCGCAGTGGGCGCACCATTGGTTTCAGGTGGAATCGCCAATATATTAACATCGATTGAATTACCGATCGCTATCCTATCAGCCAGCCTTATTTTGTCAGAAGCGGTAACTCCGCTTCAGTGGTTAGGCACGGCTATTATATTAGCAGCCATTGCGTTAAATGAACTTGGCAGTAGTCTTTTTAAAGTAAGGAAGCATATTAATCGGTAGCATTTTGGATGCTTTTTAACATGTCTCTCAGTTGGGTAAGCTAACGCATAGGTAAAACTTCGCTTTTCTTCATTATTTAGCGTGAAAGGGTCAAGCCCCTGCTGTTTTTTAAGCAATAGGGGCTTGACCCTTTTCAGTTCTTATTCTATAGAAGTGGAATAGTGTATTAGGTTTTCAATCACTAAGGGTCATGCACACTAACCCCTTATCTACTTCTGTTCTAAAACCCGGATAAATTCTCTCATATAATCAGGAAGATCAGGCGGACGGCGGCTTGATACGAGGTGGCCATCTGTGACTACCGGCTCGTCATACCAAATTGCTCCTGCATTTTTCATATCATCCCGGATCCCGGGTGTACTTGTTACTTTTTTTCCATTAAGAATCTTTGCAGAAATGAGCACCCAGCCGGCATGACAAATTTGGCCAATTACCTTTTCACTTGCGTCCATTTCCTTTATTAAAGAAAGCACTTCTGGAAAACGGCGGATTTTATCCGGAGCCCATCCTCCGGGTACTAAAATTGCATCATAATCATCTACTTTAACATCGCCATACGCGTAATCCGATTGGGCAGGTACTCCATATTTACCCGTATATTCTTTGCCTGCCTCTTCTCCTGCTAGATGGACGACGGCTCCTTCTTCGCGAAGCCTGTAAATCGGATACCAAAGCTCTAAGTCTTCAAAATCATGATGCAACAGGCTGACTACTTTCTTTCCTTGTAATTTCATATCATCTATTCCCTTCTGAATTCATTAGCATTAATTATCTCATCCTGCTTGCTCCCTATCACTGATGGATCGAAATGTATGATCTAAACTTCTTTTTACTTTTAACTACTACCTGCTAAAAGTATATCATTCAACTTGATTATTTTCCCCTTATTTGCCAATGATACAGGTACTATCGGCAACACATTTCCATAAAAATACTCATTAATTGCAGTAACTGGGACTAGAGGATATTTTGTATCTAAGACAAATTAATAATGGTAAAATTATCAAGAGGGGGAGGTTTTAGAATGTCTGATAAAAATCAAACAAATAATAGTTCAGTAATTTCTTTAACAGTCGGTATTTTATCATTATTTATTCCTTTTATTGGTCTTATTTTAGGCATTATTGGAATAGTATTTTCTAGAAAAGCTGTAAAACAAATAAATAAAACAAACGAAAATGGCAGAGGATTAGCTACCGCAGGTTTAATTTGTAGTATTGTTGGAATTATTATTCAACTATTAATGGTGCTGGGCTATGTTGCCTATTTCTCCGTTTCCAGTATTATAACCAACTAATAATTACAGGTTTATTGCTAATTACCATGTAATTAGCGTCTCAGAATTGGTGATTATTTCAACAAAGCAGAAAAGACCTTATCCGCTAATGGATAGGGTCTATATACTTTATGATCTAATGATTATATCAGCATTTAAAAGACGAGAAAAATTCTCTCCTATGAGAATACTATTACCACTACATCTTAATGGGTGAGCTTCAAAGGAGTAGAACATAGGGCTAGTGGTAAAAGGAGGAGTTTTAAAATTGAGAGAGACCATTTTAACCTCACTGAAAAAAATTGAAGAAGACTTTCACGTTAAAATTCTTTTTGCTTGTGAATCGGGGAGCAGGGCTTGGCAGTTTCCATCAAAAGATAGTGATTATGATGTCCGATTTATTTATGTGCATAAAAAGGAAGATTATCTAGCCATCGACCCAATCGGTATTGGATCAAAACGGGATGTTATTGAATTACCGATCAATAACTTACTTGATATTACAGGCTGGGAATTGACGAAAGCCTTACGATTATTTCGAAAGTCCAATCCCCCATTATTGGAATGGCTTCGTTCAGGAATCGTCTACTATCAAGCTTATTCAACGATGGAGCAGTTGCAAGCGCTAAGCACAAGTATCTTCGCTCCCAACTCCTGTTTACATCACTATCTTAATATGGCAACCAATAATTTCAGAGAATATTTACAAGGGGAAGAAGTGAAGATAAAAAAATATTTTTACGTACTTAGGCCCGTTTTAGCGGCAGGATGGATTGAGAAATATCATGAGTTTCCCCCATTAGAATTTTCAACATTAGTGAATCATTTAGTTCCAGAGGGTTCACTAAAGGATGAAATAAATACACTATTAAAAAGAAAATTGGCTGGAGAAGAACTGGATAAAGAACCTAAAATCCAAGTAATCAATCAATTTCTCCATGAGGAAATTGAACGTCTACGAAAATATGCTAACACACTAAATAATAGTACACCCAACTTTACACCCCAACTAGATTTACTATTCAGGGATACCCTTGAAGAGGTATGGAAATAAAGTAGTGAAGTTTAGAGAATTTCCACTTAAGAAGATGGTGCCTGACCCCCACTGCGTTAATGCTTTATTGCAACGGGGGTTCAGGCACTAATTTTACATAATCCTTGTTTAAAATATATTAGAATACTATGCCGATGATTATTGCGGATAGAACGCTTACAAGAGTAGCGCCATATAATAATTTCAATCCGAAACGGGCAACCACGTTACCTTGCTTTTCATTTAATCCTTTGACCGCACCCACGATTGTACCAATAGACCCAAAGTTAGCAAATGAAATGAGAAAAACTGATACAATGGCTGTTGTACGATCACTTAAACTATCTTTTATCTTAACAAAGTCCAGCATGGCCACAAATTCATTCGAAACCAGTTTTGTCGCCATGATACTGCCGGCTTTCACTGCTTCGTGCCACGGCACCCCCATAACAAAGGCAATCGGCGCAAAGACATACCCTAAAATCCCTTGGAAAGAGATGCCGAATATCCCACTAAAGAGCCCGTTAATTAAAGCAATTAATCCAACAAAACCAACCAGCATAACCCCAACTACTATAGCTACTTTAAAACCATCCATAATATATTCGCCCAGCATTTCAAAAAATGTTTGTTTTTCTTCCTCCTGAACTTCAACAATATCTTCTTCCTGTTTCACTTCATACGGATTAATGATAGATGCAACGATAAAACCGCCAAATAAGTTTAATAATAAAGCAGCCACTACATACCTAGGTTCTAACATGGTCATATAGGAACCAACAATTGACATCGATACAGTCGACATCGCTGATGCGCACAATGTGTATAAGCGATGTTTAGGCAACAATCCAAGTTGGTTTTTTACCGAAATAAACACTTCATTCTGCCCTACAATTGCTGCTGCAACTGCGTTATATGATTCTAGTTTTCCCATTCCATTTACTTTGCTTAGTACTAAACCAATATACCTTATAATAAAAGGCAGTATTTTATAATGTTGTAAAATCCCTATTATTGCTGACATAAAAACAATCGGCATCAAAACAAAAAGGAAAAATGTATGCGCACCTTCGTTGGCAATCCCGCCAAAGACAAAGTTCGTTCCTTCGTTGGCATATTCAAGCAATTTTGCAAAACTATCCGCAAAACCTTTAATTAAAAATTCCCCTACACTCGTTTTTAGTAACAGCAATCCTAACACAATTTGAATAACAATCATGGTAATGATTGGACGATATTTAATCTTTTTCTTATCATTACTCGCAAGCCATGCCAGTAAGAGAACAATCATCAGGCCAGCAACAGAAATTATATAATGCATAGTAATATTCCTCCAAAGTATCGGTTAAAAAGCTCGTTCCATTTTTCCTGTTTATACGCTTCCATTGTTTAACGAATATGCTTAGTCCCATGCCTTTCTTTCACTAGTAATCCTTGTTCTAGAATAATAGCTGAAAGACTTCCACAAATTAACCCATTATTTAAAATAGCCGCCGCGATTGGAGATAAATGAATGGTGGCTGATGAAGGGATAAACATTAAACCAACGCCAACTAACAAAGAAACTCCACAAACAATTAAAGTCCGCTCTTCGTGAATCACGCTTTTTAATTCTTTCAAAGATAATCCAACCATTTTAACAAAAATAACAAATGTCACAGCATAGCCTATAGGTGCTGGAATAGCTGCTATTATATTCATAATCGGCGGAAGCAGAGAGGTAGCGATCACTAAGCTGCAGCCAATTACATACGATTTGCGCTCCCTCATACCTGTTTGTTCAACAAATCCTGCCGCTCCCGAAATAGGTACTGAGCCAATGGCTCCCAGGCAGCCGCAAATTAATTGATTCATCCCCGATGTAAATCCGGCACGGAAATAACGACGATGGTCCATTGAGTCCTGTTGTTTCATAACGGATTCCATCAAACGAATGGATGCTATTGCATTAGTTATTAATAACAGTGTTAATAAACACGCAGTAGTGATTGTTGCAGCATCAAAGCTCGGTCTGCCGAATGGGAAGACCTTCGGCAGCTGAATGAGCGTATCCGCCTGTGAAATCGCCGGGATATTACCGAAAACAATAAATAATGACCAGCCTATACATATACTTATTAATACTGAAAACCGCTGCAATAAAAGAAATCGGCTATTCCCCAGCCAAAAGGTGATACAAATGATGATCACACTAAGTAAAAATACTTTGCCATCTACTATTGTGCGGGCTGATGTAATTCCCATCATCCCTTTCATGAAGGAACCGCTTAATTGTAAAATTAATAGAAGTAAATAGATAAACGTAACAGCGGGTGTAAAGAGGCTGGCGATTTTATCCATCAGCTTAAACAATGAAAGTAAGATAAATAAAACGCCGCTAATGATCATTCCTCCACATAAAGCTTGCAAGGCAGCAATATGTGACGTATATAATACCCCTACTAAACTCGCATAAATGGTAAAGATGCTCCACCATAAACCTGCCGGACCTTCATGAATAGGCAATTTATGACCAATCAACCCTTGTAAAAAGCCTGCTATCCCTAACGTAATAATTGTGCTCTGGATGAGTCCAGTCGTTTCCATTGGCGTTAAGTTATATAAATCTGCGATAGCAATTGGGGCAGCAATTGCACCAGCAATCATAAAAATCATCCACTGGAATCCAGACAGAATTATTCTCATTTCCTTCCCACTTTCTTTCCTTACCCGCTCACTTTTGCATATGCATTAGTCATGAATGGCTGTATTAAGAGCGATTTCCACCATTTCGTAAAAGGATTTCTCACTTTCTTTATGGGTTAAGCGTTCATTTGTTAATAATTGACTCCCTACTGTCAAAATCGATAATGCTTTTACACCATATTTGGCAGCTAACGTATAAAGGGCTGTGCTCTCCATTTCTACCGCTAATACACCGAAATCCATAAATTTATGAAGCCTGTCTAATGTTTCACGGTAAAATTCATCTGAATTATAAATGTTGCCTACATAGACAGTTGCATTTTTACTTTGCGCTTCCTGGTATGCTTTCATTAACAGCGAAAAATCCGCCGTTGGTGCATAATTACACCCATAAAAAATCTTCTCTGTCATATTGCTATCAGAGGAAACCGCTTGGGCTAATATAATATCACGGATTTTAAGCTCTTTTTGCATAGCACCACAGGTACCAATACGAATCAATTTTTTCGCCCCATAATCGTTGATCAATTCAGTTGCATAGATGCTCATCGATGGATTTCCCATCCCCGTCCCTTGTACGGAAACCTGCACACCTTTATAGAATCCAGTGTACCCATACATTCCTCTTACCTCGTTATAACAATAGGCATCCTCTAAAAAATGCTCTGCCACAAATTTTGCACGTAACGGATCCCCTGGAAGCAAAACAATTTCTGCTATTTCCCCTTTCTTTGCTCCTAAATGCACACTCATATCTTTTCCTCCTTATTATTCGAATGACAAATTTAAGTTAACTAAGGAAACCGTTTCCACTTATCGCTAAAAAGGGGGTTACCCCAGCAATTCTTAAATAAAAAAAGTAGCTTGTCTAAGAAGCTACTTTGAGGATACTTTTTTTTATATTTACAAACTAGACCAAAATCTTACGTAGAGAACAGAAGAAAATGGACCAAAATTACAAAAGCAATTCTTTGCGAATATTATCTAAATCTCTTTTAGTTGGAATCGTAGAAATAATAACAACGGGCACTGTCTTTAATGCAACGGGGAAATTACTGATAACGAAATCAATATGATGCTGCTGCACAATTTCATCAGTCAGCCCTTTCATGATTGAAGTATTAATGATCAACTGGTCCCCAATTTCCTTTTTTATCAAATTCGCAATGTAATGACGGATGGAAAATTCTTCTCCGATCACCAAGAAAGCTTTTTTACTTTTATAACGTAAGCTAGAACTAACTAGTAATGTTAATTTTGTTAAATGAAAGTCATTAAACAATACAGAAGGGTAAGCGGTATTCCACTTTTGCATGCAAGTTTGTAATTCTTGATAAATCTGCTGACACTCTTTTTGAACATATACAGTTAAATTACTTTTTGAAATCAACAGCAATTCAGGAATGGCATTATCGATTAATAGCTTGTCAAAGAACTCATATATTTCCAAGAGAAATCGTTCATTCATATCAATATTGGGATAAACCTCGACCAATAACGTTAAAAACCGATTGACCATTTGAGAGACTTCTTTATTATTACGTAGTTCCACTTCTTTCATCGATGCAGTTTCTGATCCATCATAATCATTATATTGGCTAAGACTAAACATGGATTGCATAAAGAATATTTCGTTTTTTGGTAATTCAATAGAAATCATTTGTTCAAGCTTTTTTGCAAAATTATTCACTGGTAAATAAAAAATCCCTTGTTCCCAAGGATAAAGTTTTTCGGAAATTTTTATAAATTTCCCTTTCTTCACTCGATCTAAAACAATGGCAACGAAAAAAGATAATCTTCGTTTAGAATTGATAAAATAAACAATATTTTTCTCATTCTCTATATCTGTAATTAACTGATTTATAAACGTATAATTGATTTCCGCAAAAGGCCATCCCGTAAATTCATATGCATCGCAATATAGCTTCCAATAAAAATATCGAATATGTAATTCATTCCCTTTTATTGTAGGTGAGGAATAAGTAATGCGTATGTTATAGGCCTTCAGATCATTATTATTTAATTGGACAATCAGTTTTTTCAAAGACGAGGAGCTCATAAACATGGCTTCAGCAAGTTCTTCTACTGAGAATTGGCCAACATGTGTAAACAATAAATTCATCAGCCGGAAAAAGACAGTTTGTCTGAACATAATGGAAATGACCTCATTCACCGTTTTGCTTCCCCTATCACGGTGAAGAAAGATTCCCTTCCCTCTAGAAACTTCAATTGTTATTGCATGTGGTAATTGCTTACTAATCTCCTCAACCATCTTACGTATGGTTTTATCTGAAATCCCTAATTCTTTTTCAATTTCGGCTAAGGTAAACCATCTTTGTTCAGTATCTATCAACGTTAACAGCTGGCTGGCTAATGTAAATTCCTTATCCACTTTTTCACCTTTTTCTACTAATTATTCAATTTGAAATAATGTGCCTGCCCCCCATTAAGTTGGGGGCAACACTTGTCTTAGACGGATGGGGCATCTTTTTTCCGCTCCGCACTCTGACGTTTCTCCTTCATCATCATCACCCCCGTCAAGCCAATCACCGAGAAGATCACTGGGGTAATGAAACCGTAGGAGTATGCCTGACTAAGACTGCCGGAAGCAGGTTGAAAATGATCCAATACCGTTCCGAAAATACTTGGCAGCAAGACGGCGCTTAGAAACCCGCCCGTATTCGCAAACCCAGAAGCAAGGCCCGATTCGACGATGGGAAAAGACTTCCGAACGGCTGCAAACGTTAAGGCATTGGCTCCATATGCTAGGCCAATCACAAAGAAAAGTATCGTCAGCAAGAAGAATGGCGGATTCCCTTTAAAAAAGAGAAAGGTTGACCAGCTCATGCAAAGAATGATGTGCACGATCACGTAAGGTTGTTTAATCCGATCTAACCGGCTTGAAATCCAACTGGCCAGTGGTGCTCCGATCAGCGCTCCAATCAGACCAAGCAAAATGAGCTGACTCGCGGCTGAACGTGTCATTCCATACAAATTCATCCCATAAGGCACTGCCCATGAACCGATAAATCCTACGTACGTTCCGACAATCCCAAAGTGACAAAGGAATAAAGCCCATGCCTGCCGGCTTGAGAAGATTCTTCGCAGTAAATCAAACGTGTTATCCTGTTTTCCCTCTTTTTTTACAATGAATGCCTCGGCAGGAAAGAGCTGCTTTGGCTTTTTCCAAAGGACTACATAAAGAAGGATTCCACATAGACACAGGACCAGTCCTGCAGAGAAAAACGCTGCCCTCCAGCCAAGGAAGTCGATCCATAAGGAGAAAGGAACAGTCGCCAGAAGGAAACCAAGACTTCCTGTCATTGCCGCCAGGCCAATCAACTGGACAAATTCCTTTACCTTAAACCATTGGCTTAAAATTAACACCATATTGACCCAGATCGTTGCATCCCCCGTTCCTGTCAGTATTCTGGCCAAAAACAGGACATATTCATGCGTGCCCACACTATATATGATGGTACCTAAACCTGTAAGGAGCGCCCCTGCTATGAGGAATACATTAGGACCAAAGCGATCGGCCAGCATGCCCATCGGAATTTGAAAACCCGTGTAGACAAAAAATTGGATGCTCGTCAGCAGCCCAATCGTTGAGGCGGTTACATGGAACTCCTTCATCACCTCGTCTGTAATCAATCCCGGAGCGGTTCGCTGGCTCGCCATTAATAAATAAGTAAACAACACCGACGCAAAGACAACCCATCTGAACCTGCTATTTTGTTTGTCCACTGATTTCTACTCCTGTTAGCTTTTACTCTTATATATATGGGCTTTCGCTAACAGTAGAAACAAAAAAAGAAAGGGAGTCACTGCTCTCTTTGGCATCATTCATTCATCAATACCCTTGCAAGGGTATTTAATTCGTTGGACTGTATGATGTGATAGTGACGTCCTTCCTTTTGCAAATAGCCTTTATCGCAGAATTGTGCAAGCACATATAATAAGTGGCGGTAGGAAACACCTAAGAAATCACAAACAGTGACATGTTTTTCCTTATAAACCTCGCCATCTGCTGTTTGCAAAATAAACTCGGCAAGCCGATTTTCTAGCGGGAACGAGAGACTTTGGGTATATTTTGCCGCCATATGTGTGGATTTTACACTTAAGAACTTCGCAAGTTCACGGAGAAAGACAGCGTCTTCAAGCATTTTGCCACGACAGCGATGATAAGGAATCGCAAAGCAAACGGTTTTGGTTGAAGCTTGAATCCCTTTTGTATAATAGATGGGATTTAATAATTCCATTTCCCCGATAAACTCTTCTTCCTTGATAAAATTAATTAAGCTGACCTTCCCATTTTGATGGGTTACATAAATTTTTGCTTTTCCTTCAATCACATAAAATAAGAAATTCGGACGCATATTCTCTTGAATGATCCATTCATCCCGTTTATATTCATGTACTTCTAAAAACTCTTCAATCGGAAAAGAGAATAGATGGGCAATCGAATATTGCTCTATATAGCGCTGCCTTTTCTCACCTTTGTAAATTTCCATTAATCTCCTCCAAGAATATGAGATATCTCCTATTATTGTACGTTTCTCCATGATATGATGCAATCATTGGAGGAAGATCGAATGAATTCACAACGATGGATGAACAGACAATTTTTTACCTTTTTTATCACCTGGGGTGTTTTTCTGCCATATTGGACAGGGTGGATGATTCATACAAAAGGAATGACTGTTTCACAAGCTAGTATGATTATGAGTATGGGGCTGGTGGTTCGCGGCCTTTCTACATTATTTGTCTTTCCATATGTATCAGGGAAATTTAGCAGCAGGACCTTATTAAACGGGATGGCCATCGGCACGTTATTATCTCTTCTATGCAGTATTCCAGCGAACTCCTATACGAGTTTATTAGTTGTTAATTTACTGTTGCATTTCTTTTATCCCAGCTTAATGCCGGCATTGGATAGCGCAGCAGGCGTTCTTGTGCAGCATAAACAATTAAGAGATTACGGGAAGAGCCGCTCGTGGGGATCCATTGGCTTTGTCGTATCCGGGATACTGTTAACAGTCTTTACTGGAACACTTGGAGATAAAGTAATCCTATGGGCATTATTACTTGGCACAGTAGTATTCTTTGCTTTTAGTGTCTTGCCAGCCCCTCTTGCTTTAATGGAAAAACCATCAGCCGCTAAATTGAAAAATGGCGGGATGCTTCAATTATTTCACATCAAACATTACGGCCTCGTACTGATTATTGTGATTTTATTGCAAGCAGCACACGCATCTTATTACAGCTATGGCTATATTTTTCTACAAGAAATCCATGCACCAAAATATTTAATTGGCATGATTCTTAACATAGCTGTGCTCGCAGAAATTATTTTCTTCCTAATCGCTGATCGATCATTTCAGAAATTTTCTGTAGGCTCCTTACTTGTACTTGCAGCATTTGGATCAACAGTAAGATGGATTCTCATATTTATCTTTCCCAATATTATCGTGTTCTGTATTGCACAAACCTTGCATGCCTTCTCATTTGCGATGGGACATTATGCCTTTATGAAATACTTAACCAAGCATATTCCACAAGCACAGATTCCGAATGCACAAGGGATGTATTCAGCACTGGCACTCAGCTGGAGCACAGCAGTGTTTACGTTCTTGGGTGGATATTTATATGAAATCGAGCCAAGATACTCCTTTATCGGCATGATCATTTGTACCATCCCATCGATGCTGCTTGCCATTTTCTATCGGAAATTGGCTGCAAAAGTGCCTGATCCCAATAATCATAGGGAAGATTCTTGTGATCGAGTGATCCATGAACACAGTGCCCTTAAAGCTGAATAAAACAAAGCCAGTTCGAATGAAATTGAACTGGCTTTGTTTTATTTATGATAAGGTTAAAATAGAATTAAGCAGATGGATAGGTGTTTTTTTAAAAATTAACATCTTCATTACCATTAAGTGCTTTACTTTAAAATGTCTTCAATCGAATTTGTCACACGAATGGCCTGTGGTTTATATTCAGGTGGATAGGTAACTGCCCCTTGGCCGCCAAGGTAAAAGGCTATGTCATCTTGCTTTTCAGCAAACTGATCCAATCTCCTTAGTAATTGAGGATCGGTTTCAAATGGTATCGTGGTTGTAGCGGACAACAGAACAACATCAGGTTTTAATTTGCATACCAATGATTCAATCGCCCCTGGGGCAGGGGAAGCTCCAATTAACTGGGTCTTCCACCCTTTCATCATGAAATGCAATAGGATCAGATGCAGTGGTACTTCATGTTGTTCATATGGCAGGCATGCTCCGAGAACGAATGGAGCATTTTCTCGATATTGATAATTCCGCCGAATTTGAACCAAGAAATCCCGTACAACCAGGCTCGATACAGATTCCTGATATTCATCCCACTCGTGATTCTCCCACTTTCTCCCTACTTCTTTTAAAAATGGCACCGCAATATCGGATAAGAAACGCTCTAGCCCAATATGATGATACGCCTGTCTTAAGATAATATTTAATTCGATCTCATCACAGTGTCTGCCCTTTTCTAAAAGCTGAAAGACATACTCATTCCACTGCTCATAATTAGGTAATTTCCCCTTTGGCATTGGTATTTCGGGATCTTCATCCGCCTCCTTAACAAGAAGGGCAGCTTGTTTAAGCGAGTGGCCTTGTTCGGAAAGTAATTTTACTTTTAAAAGCGTTTTGACATCCTGTTGACTATATATTCTGTAGCCATTCTCCAATCGCTTCGGTTGTATAATGCCATACCGTTCTTCCCATTTTCTAATCACTTGTTTCGATAATCCGGTCATATCTGCAACTTGTTGAATCGTAAATAATCCATGTTCATCGGATTGAATCATCCATTTCATCCCCTTACACCTTATCCGATTCCCCTTAGGCATATTTAGTATAACGAATATCTATACCTTGTACAATGTGTCGCGATTAAACGTTATACAAAGAGACAGATCTACACTATCCTTACTAAAAAGAGAAAAATACCGGAACGTCTGTATAATCTTTTTAATATTTTATTATACAAACATTTGACAAATCAAGTTATCTCAATTAATAATAGGATTAAATATTATCCATTGAAAGGGAGTGACATGGTGTTTTTAGCCTGGCAGGAAATTAAAAAAAATAAACTTCGTTTTACCTTGATTACAGGGATTTTAATGCTGGTTTCCTATCTTGTATTTTTTCTCTCTGGCCTTGCAACTGGTCTTGCTAGTCTGAATAGGGAAGCGGTTGATAAATGGAACGCGTCAGCTATTATCCTTACCGCAGAATCAGATAAAAGCTTGTACCAATCATCAATGTCGACCAATCAGCTAAACGACATTCAAGCGAAGAAAACGGCAGTAATCGGTCAGCTAAACGCGATTGCCAGCAACGGGAACAACAAGCAAAATATATCACTATTTGGTATTAACAACGAGGAATTTCTGATGCCTAATGTGACGGAAGGAAGGGCTTTTGAAAAAGCAAATGAAGTGATTGCTGATGATTCACTCAAAGACAAAGGATTCAAATTAGGCGATACACTTACCTTGTCCTCCAGTGATCAACAGTTAACTATTGTTGGATTTACAGACCATGCCAGGTTTAATGCTGCACCTGTTCTGTATGCTAATCTTGCAACCTTCCACCAAGTCAAATTTGGTGAAGCAGCGGATCAGAAAAAAGATCAAATTAATGGAATTGTTGTTCGCGATGGCTCTATTTCAAAATTGACTCAAAATGATGAGCTAGACTCCATTGAGATTGAGTCATTCATTCAGAGTTTACCTGGCTATACGGAACAAAAACTTACCTTAAATTTCATGATTTACTTCCTCTTTGGTATTTCATCCATCATTGTAGCGATTTTCTTATATGTGTTGACCGTCCAGAAGATAAGTATGTTCGGGGTGATGAAAGCTCAAGGTATTTCCAGCTCTTATTTATCTTGGTCTGTTGTGGCACAAACCTTTATTTTAGCGTTTATCGGGACGGCGCTAGGATTTGCCTTTACACTTGTTTCAGGAGCTTTTTTACCGGCAGCTGTTCCGGTTTCATTTGATCTAACCTTGATGGTGTTCTATGGGTTAATCCTAATGGTTGTTGCAACTGCAGGTGCCGTTTTCTCCGTCTTGACGATTGTTCGAATTGACCCACTGAAAGCGATAGGAGGATAAACCATGGCAGTATTGGAGTTACATCAAGTAAAGAAGAGTTTTGGAAGCGGTCATACGCAAGTCGAAGCCTTAAAGGAAACCGACTTTCTTGCCGACCGAGGAGAATTGATAGCAATCATTGGCCCGTCAGGATCTGGAAAAAGTACCTTTCTCACGATTGTTGGTGGATTATTATCCCCAACCTCAGGGGATGTAGTAATCAATGGGCAAAACCTAACCTCTTTGAATGAAAAAGCACGTTCACAAATCCGACTCAAGGAAATCGGATTTGTATTACAAGCGTCGAACCTAGTTCCCTTTCTCTCCGTGGCCAATCAATTGAAACTATTAGACAAAGTGAAAAAGGGAAATATGTCGACATTGGAGCAAAATCAACTATACGAGGACTTGGGAATTGCTGACTTACTCATGAAATATCCCTCCGATTTATCCGGCGGGGAACGGCAGCGTGTAGCCATCGCTAAAGCACTGTACAGCAATCCTTCGATTATTTTGGCTGATGAGCCTACAGCCTCCCTTGACTCAGACCGTGCTTATGAGGTTATGGAGCTATTAAAAAAAGTAACGAAGCAGAAAAAAACAACGACCATTGTGGTGACTCACGATATTCGGCTTGTGGGCTATTGTGACAAAGTTTACAAAATGACGGATGGTGTCCTTTCTGCGTCAATAGAGAACCATGCTAAGCGATCAAATATCCCATTCGAGGAGAAAATTAATCATCTCGTTTAACACTTGTATGTACGAATAAATAAACTCCCATCAGCATAATGATAAAAAACTGATGGGAGGTGATGACTTGAGCACTTTTTATCCTGAAAAACTATCGGTGGAATACATGGACGGTGCAACTGCTACGGAACCCCTTATTCCAAGGCGTTACACATTAACTCACTCTGATGTGACTGGAAAACTATTTTTAAACATCGGAAATAAGTATGCCTGGGATAAAATTAATCCTATGAGAGATGAAGTTTTGGGTGAATGGAAACAATATGGAAGCTCGTTATGTTTTTGTGTCTATTTATACGTCGATCAAGGAGAATATCCCCCTTCTGTTTCGGCAAAACGCAATGGAATATTTAGACGTGAATTACCACTTGCCTTAACGGCTATTAGATACGGTGATAGGATTTTATTCAACACATACCCCTATTTAGATCAAGCTCCCATCTTCATTCACTTCATGTCGGCTTATCCTCAATTTGCAAGGCAGGAAAATTGGGGGAATTTCCAAAGTATTACCACATAAATCATGATGTAAAGGTCCCGTTTCCGGTTCACGAGTATGCGGAGGAACCCTGCCCATGGAAATACAGCGCTATTACTTTCTGGGTTGGTCAAGCGCTTGGTAAGCTGACTGGTATTTTCCTCCGTCAGCAACTTCTGAATGATACAAAGCCTTGAGGGCATTGTTTTTTTCAAGACCGTGTTCTACCTTCAACTCTTTTAGGCGTGTATGCAAGTCTTTATTATCCTTGATTAGCTGTTGCATCTGCGATTTTATATACTTCAAACTAATTTACTCCTTCCAGAACCACAATTCGTTCCCCAAGTATAGCATGAATACTTTTATTTATATAAATTTCACGTGGCATTTTCCATTAAAAAAAGCATTATCCAACTTGGGAATAATGCCTCATAATCTTACTTCAACTTCGGTGCCATCCTCTAATTTAGTATCCACTAATACGATACCCTTGTGCTTAGATAGGCTATGCAGCAGGGGTTTCAAGTCATTTCTGTCTAATTGAGGAAAGGTAAATTTACTGCTATTCTTTTCGAGAGCGTTATTAATCAAGCGATTTACTCTTTTTGATGTAAGAATAAAACTGAACATATTTAATAAAGAATAAGGAACTGGTACGGAGAATTTTTTATCTTTCACTTTCACCCTGACTTTTAGCATAAACTATTCAATTACCACGAAAACTTTATCACCATTAGATGAAGTCACATCAACAATTTGACCGTCCAATTCATTTTCAATTGCTGTGATTAAAAGATCTACATTAATATCCTTCACATATTTTTCAGCCTCTGGAATTTTTTCTACGATACTCGTTCCAACCTTTAAAACAGCCTTAATAAGATTAATTGGCAAATTTACATTGACATTATCACCTTTTTCGGAGGTAACTCGAATTTTCAGCATTTTGCTGCCATAGGGGATTTCCTTTGTTAATTGAACTGGCTGTTGCTGCTCTTTACCCTGCAGGACATTGATTAATTCCGTTGCTTTTTCCTTATCGATTTTGCCCTCCTCGACCATGGTCAACACTCTTGAAATTTCCTCTTTCATTTATAATTCCCCCTCTTTTAATAAATGAATGGCTTCTTCGGCTGTGATTTCTCCCTTTTCCAACATTGCAACTACCTTTTTCTTATCCACTTCCGTTTTCTTTTGTGTGGAATAGCCTAGAGCAGAAATAATATCTTCTAATTTTCCTCGTACAGTCGGGTAGGAAATCCCCAATTCTTTCTCCACCTCTTTGATATTTCCACGGCATTTTAGAAAAATTTCAATAAAATGCAGCTGGTCTTGACCAAGGGCTGCTAGCTTTGATAATTCAAACTCGTTTTCCACGATCGTATGGCAATGCTTGCACTGTAGCTTCGTAATTTTCAATTGTTTGCTGCAAACTGGACAGTCAGTAATTAATGGGTAGGCCATCTTTTTCTCCCTTTCTTTATTTAACTTAATCATACAACAACGATTAAATAATTAAAATAGTTAATTAAAATATTTTATAAAAAATTATAAAAAAATTAATTTATTTAATTTAACCCTTAAACAATTGATGATTTTAGTTGGGCAAAAAAAAGCAGACCCTGAATCGGAGTCTGTTCCTGAATGGCTGGTATCAATGTTTTAACGTGTTAAGGGAAGCAACAATCCATTTTAACTAAAATCCCTGATAATTACCTTTTGCTGTTTATCTAACCAGCCAACCAAATCTCCTAAAAATTGTTCTCTTCCATCCTCATCAAATGGACGGTGCCGAGCCGATGGGTATTCAATCATCTGTTTATCCTTTGAGGCCATCAAAATAAAAAAAAGGCGCAGCTTTGATGGGGGAGTAATTTTATCATCCCGGCCGTATTGTAATAAGATGGGCAGTGTAATGGATGACGCTTTATTTACTACCCGTGTAATTGCTTGGATTAAGCTGCGACCTAAACCAGGGGTCACGATATTATGACGTAAACGGTCCGATTCGTATTTCACACGTATTGCCGATTTTTTCTTTAATAATCGAATCCTGCCAGGCTTTTTTATACGATAGTCGGGTTTCACCTTACCCATTAAGTTGATCCCTAACTGCTCAAAGCGTGTTACTTTATAAGAGATGGCAGGAGAAATCGCGATTATCCCAGAAATACCTGAACCGTGTTCTAAAGCATATTCTAGAGTAATCAGACCGCCAATACTATGTCCGACAATATACAAGGGCAATCCAGGCTGATCAAGGGAAACAAGCTTGCGGAACTCATGTAAATCTCCGCTAAATTCATCCCACGACTGGATATATCCCCTTTTACCCGCGCTTTTCCCATGTCCGCGTAAATCAAAGGCATACACAATATATCCCTTATTAACCAAGCTTTCACTAATATTCTGCAGCCCCCCGCTGTGATCTCCATGACCATGAACGAGAATAACCACCGCTTTTGGAGCTGTTAATGGTTCGATCACACGAAAGTATAGCTCGCTTCCACCGACACCATTAAATGTCCCTTCAGTTATCATTCTAAAAATCCTCCAGATGCTACCGCCTAAAACATGTATTTGTCGTTGCCAAAAACCTTTTTAGTAAGCTTTTTAAGTTCATTTTAGTATAAATCATAAGCAAAGTAACGTATCACTTTGGATGATCTTTGACATTTTTGTTGGGCACCTTGCAAATGCCTTTCTCTTAATGTAAAAGGCTTTCATTTACCGGCGGGGCTCTTTTTTTCGCTTCACGGTCAATGTAACGGGCTTTCATTTACCGGTGGGGCTCTTTTTTTCGCTTCAGGGCCAATGTAACGGACTTTCATTTACCGTCTACGCTTTCTTTTTTGAACCTCGGTCAATGTAACGGGCTTTCATTTACCCTCGGCACTCTCTTTTTTGCTTCACGGTTAATGTAATGGGCTTTCATTTACCGTCTACGCTTTCTTTTTCACTTCACGGTCAATGTAACGAGTCAGAAGTGCTTTATGGTTTTCATTTCTTATTTCAGACAAAAATAAAGAGCATTCCTCCGCACTGAAATGCTCTTTATTGTTTATATTCACCCGATTTCTTTTAATGGTTCGCTCAAATTCCGAATAACAAATAATCATAGATATGCTTACCTATTCTACTTATTATCTGGTTCCCCGTAAACTCATCGTCAAGGCGGTCCAATAAGACCGCCGCATAGGCCGTTTTCCCCTTATAGGTTATTATCGCACAATCATGTACGACGTGAGGAAGACTGCCTGTTTTATTGGCTGCCATCACCCTGTCTAAGTCCATCATACCTGGAAGTCTATCTTGAAATTGCTGAAACTTCATCATGCGTAAGGCTGCCGCTTGGCTTTCTTCTGTTAAATAGGATCCTTCCATGATAACTTTCAAACATGTCAACATATCCGCTGGACTTGTATAGTTATCACGCCCCTGTTCCAAGGCTTGAAAGTCCATCATTTTCCGATTAAGCACCGTATGCTGCAGTCCCATTTTTACCATGGAGCGATTAATGGCTTCCATTCCTAATTCATCGATTAGGATATTGGTGGCAGTATTATCTGAGACCGTGATCATTAAGGTCATGAGATCCATCAGAGTCAGTCGTGCATCACGGGATAATACTTGTAAAACCCCGGATCCGCCAACAGGACTTGTAATCGATACTAATTGATTAACGTTTAGTGTACCTCTGTCACTCTGCCGAAGTCCTTCTATTAAAATAGGAACCTTAATGAGACTTGCAGATTGAAACACTTCCTTACTATTAATATCAATGCATTTGCCTTCCATTTCGATCGCCAAGCCAGCCCGGCCGCTGAGGCCGCGGAGTTCTTCTTCGATTTTCTCCATTAATCTTTCCATCGTTTACCTCGCGGCAGCGACTTGGGAATAATCATGATCACCGGTTTTATTTTTATCATATAAATGACAGGCGATGTAATGGCTCTCCTCGTATTCCTGCCAGACAGGCTTCTCCTTGGCGCAAACCTCC
Source organism: Bacillus sp. S3 (assembly GCF_005154805.1). Classification (GTDB taxonomy): domain Bacteria; phylum Bacillota; class Bacilli; order Bacillales; family Cytobacillaceae; genus Neobacillus. The sequence continues at coordinate 859,736 of NZ_CP039727.1, read as the reverse complement.
AAAGCCATTGGACAGCGGGTTCTAAATACACATCCGCTTGGAGGATTAATCGGGCTTGGCAGTTCCCCTTTTAAAATGATCCGTTCTCGCTTGTCCTCAATGTCTGGGTCAGGAATAGGAATGGCTGAGAGCAATGCCTGTGTATATGGGTGCAGCGGATTTTTGTATAACTCACTGCTTGTTGTTAGTTCCACCAGCTGTCCCAAATACATGACACCGATCCGGTCACTAATTTGCTTTACCATCGAAAGATCATGGGCGATAAATAGATAGGTTAAGCCTTTTTCCTTCTGTAATTTTGTCAGCAAATTAACGACCTGGGCCTGTACGGACACATCTAAGGCAGAAATCGGTTCATCTGCGATAATAAAATCAGGGTCGAGGGAAAGAGCCCGGGCGATTCCAATCCTTTGCCGCTGTCCGCCGCTGAATTCATGCGGATAGCGATTGGCATGTTCGCGATTTAAACCGACATCCTCTAATAATTGATAGACACGATTTAACCGTTCTTTCTTATTTGGATATAAGCCGTGAACTTCCATCGGCTCCGAAATGATTTCACTTACCGTAGACCTTGGGTTTAACGACGCATATGGATCTTGAAAGATCATTTGCATTTGTCTATGAAAAGCAAATCGCTCTTTCGATGTTAATTTGTGTATATCTTTCCCTTTAAAGACAACCTCGCCATCGGTTACATCATAAAGCCCGATTATAGTTCTTCCCGCCGTGGACTTTCCACACCCTGACTCTCCGACAATTCCGAATGTCTCGCCTTTATTAATATGAAAGCTCACACCATCTACAGCTTTTAACACTTGATCTTTACCTAAGTTAAAATGCTTTTTGAGATTGTTTACCTGTAATAATTTCTCCATGGTTATTCCTCCGTCTCACCCCAATAGCGTCTTGCTGCACATAGTTCTTGCTCGTATATCGTTCCTTCTAAAGGAATAATTTCCACTGTTTTGCCGGTATTTGGGGAGTGCAGTAATTTTCCATCTCCATAATAAATGCCAACATGGTGGATCCTCCCTCTTCCTTCTTCATAGGCAAAAAATAATAAATCACCTGGTTCAATCGCTCCTATTTCGACTTTTTTACCAGCGGCTGCTTGGTCGGAGGCATCGCGTGGGATCACATACCCATTTGCCTTACACATCGAGTAACTAAACCCTGAGCAATCATAGCCATAACTGCTCATCCCGCCCCACAAATAGGGTAAATGAAGAAACTGCTCACCAGCGGATACGATTGCCTGGCCATCTCCCTTGGCTGGAGAATCAGTGACAACAACATCCTTCGCATCCAGCACCCCCGTCCCATCAGGGGTTTGAACGAAAATCTTCCCTTCCTTTTCGTATAAGAAGGGCAAAACTGTTAAATAGGAAATTTCTAAACCCGATTGATGATTCTCTTTATCCAGCATTGCCTTTCGGCTTGTCACAATCGCGACAGGGCCATCTGTTATATTCCAGCCATCAGCCGCTTCCACTAACTGAGCTTTCGGAACCCAGCCCGGATAGCCCCGCGTCTCCTTAGAGGTTGACTGACTTGGAATGATGACATGTGCCCAATCATTATTTTCCTCGGTAATCAACACTTCTTCACCATATAATAGCTGCGTTTGAACAAGGTTTTGATCGCACAATCCCAGCCTGGTTTCATACGTTAATCCATCTAACCACGTATCCATCGAAACGGGGTTCGTTACGGCAGCATAGTCAATTTCTCGTGGTGAATCAACAGACGTCCAAACGGTTGCTACTGGCACATTTACAATCCATTTAACCAAATAAAACTCCCCCTTTAATGTCAATCGACTTAATCCCAAGGCCTGGGGCCTCAGGCATTGTTATTAATCTACTATTATATTGGACTCCGCCTTCAACTATTTCCTTTGCTAGCATTAACGGTGCATCAAAGTCAAAACGAGTAATATTTTGCTTACTGGCAGCAAAGTGAGCAGCTGCTGTAATACCAAGCCGGGTTTCAATCATACTGCCGACCATACACTCCACACCGCACGTTTCAGCAAGATGGTTGATGATTTGAGCTTGATAAATGCCGCCCGCCTTCATCAGCTTAATATTAATTAAATCGGCACTCCTTGTTTTTAAAACTTGAAAGGCTTGTTTCGGTGTAAACACACTTTCATCGGCCATAATCAGCGTATCCACTGCATCCGTTACCTGCTTCAGACCATCAATATCGTCTGCCTTGACAGGCTGCTCCACAAGTTCAATTCGTAAATCAAGGTCCTCCATTTTACGGATGGCGCAGATGGCATCCTTCGCTGTCCAGCCCTGATTTGCATCCAGGCGGATTTTAATATCCTTCCCTACTCGCCTTCTAATCTCCTTGATTCGCTCCAAATCGGCAGCAATATCATCCTTCCCTACCTTGACCTTAAGGACATTAAATCCTTTTTGGATATATGAAATAGCATCCTCGCCCATTTCCTCAGGCCCATTCACGCTAACGGTAAAGTCTGTTTCCATTTCCTTTTTATGTCCGCCGAGAAATTGATAGAGCGGCAGATTACAAAATTGGGATAAACAATCATAAATAGCCATATCCACAGCAGCTTTTGGACTCGGATTTCCGACCATAAGTGTCTTTAATCCCTGAAAAATCACCTCATATTGAAACAGGTTTTTTTTATGTAAAAATGGCTTGATCGTATTGTGGATGGCAGATTCTATACTCGAGAGACTGTCTCCTGTAATGACAATAGTAGGAGGTGCTTCACCCCAGCCAACGATTCCATTATCGCAGGTAATTTTCACAAAAATGGACTCAGCTGTCGTCACGGTTCGGAGAGCCGTTTTAAACGGCTTATGCAAGGGAACAGCGACTCGGAATGTTTCAATTTGCTCTATAATCATATATAAACCATCCTTTACAAGATGCCGCTATCGACAATTAATTTTTTTTCGTACGTATTCATGTAGGCTTGCACACCTAATGGAATAGAAATATGAGGGTTACAATGACCAATCATGAATCCCCGCATTGCCGGCTTTTGTGCAAGTTGAACATAATACGTGATGACCTCCTCGAGCGATAAGGAAAGATCCCTTTTTGGTGTGCAATCACAAAAGTCTCCAATCAGAATGCCGCAAGTATCCTCTAACTTTCCAGCCAAATAAAGCTGATTGAGCATCCGGTCAACAGACCGAGGCTCTTCATTCACATCTTCGATTAGCAGCAGCTTACCCTTTGTATCTATTTCATACGCTGTTCCGAGCGTACTGACTAGAAGCGACAAATTTCCTCCCACAATTTCTCCCTTTGCTTCACCCTCTACTAAAACTTCCAACGGAGAGATTTGTTCCGTATAGACAAAAGGGGCAGGTTCAAATAATTGCAAAAATCTTTCTTTTGATAATGGGTGTGTATCCTCTTTCCCCATATCTGAAGCCAGCATCGGTCCATGAAAGGTGACTAGGTCCGATTGCTGCCGAATGGCCGTATGTAAAAAAGTAATATCACTGTAGCCCCAAAAAATTTTGGGATTCTTTTTAATCAGGTCGTAGTCAATTTGGCCAGCCATTCTTCCTGTTCCAAAACCGCCGCAGGCACAAATGATGGCTTTAACCTCTGGATCGCTGAACATGTCATGGAAATCTCCAAGTCTTTCTTGATCGGACCCGGCTAAATAACCATTTATTCGGGAAACATGGCTGCCAACCTTAACTTTTAGTCCTAAATCCTTCAAAAAATCTATGCCCCGCTCTAGATTTTCCCGGTTCGGCGGGCTTGCCGGGGCAATGACCCCAACAATATCACCCTTTTTAAGCCGATATGGCTTTACTGCATTCATTTAAAAACCACCCCTTTTCTCACAACTATAAGTCTATGTGTCTAAGGTAAAAGGGATGTTCGTTTGAACATCCCTTTAATAAAGAATAAAGAAACGCTGCAATCCGTTCTTATTTCTTATCTGCCCATTTTAATTCTAAATATCCAACTGGATGACGAACGATGCCTGTTACATCCTTATTTTGTAAATATACTTGATTATAGAAGTGAATTGGAATGATTGGTGCTGCATCGAATAAAATCTTTTCAGCTTGATACATCATATCGAAGCGTTTCTTTTCATCCTTTTCATTTTTTGCATCTTTAATTAATTTATCAAATTCAGCATTGCTCCACCCAGTGCGGTTCATTGGAGATCCCGTAATAAAGTTTTCTAAGAAGTTGATTGGGTCTGCATAGTCAGCAAGGAATGAGCTGCGTGATAACTGGAATTTTAATGCTTTTTGATCGGTAGCAAATACGCTGCTTTCCATATTGGCAAGCTTCACATCGACACCTAAATTCTCTTTAAACATTTGCTGTAAGGCTTCAGCGATTTTCTTATGTGTATCGCTTGTGCTGTAAGTAAGAGTTACTTCCGGTAGTTCCGTGTATTTCTCCTCTTCCATACCCTTTTTCAAAAGTTCCTTTGCTTTTTCTACATCTGTTTTAATAAGGTCACCACTTGTTTTACGGAAGTCCTTACCTTCAGCATCCTTAAATCCGTAGGAGACAAACCCATAGGCAGGTTTTTCCTGATTTTTTGTTACAAGTTCAACCATTTGTTTTTGGTTAACTGCCATCGCGAATGCCTTGCGGATATTCTCGTTTTGGAAAGGTTCTTTTGTAAGATTAAAACGGTAGAAATATTCACCCGCTTGATCTTCAACCTTCACGTCCCCTTCTTTAAACAACTGATCTGCTAGTTCGGCAGGAACATCAGACGTATCTAACTCACCAGTCTTGTACATTTGATATTCTGTATTTGGGTCATCAACCATCGCCCAATGCACCTTATCCAATTTTACATTTTTCGCATCCCAATACTTTTCATTTTTAGTAATGGTGAAATCACTATCATGGTTCCACTCCGTTAAATTGAAAGGACCATTCCCCACGAATGAGCTTGCTTCAGCAAACCAATTTGGATTGGCCGCTGCCACTTTTTCATTAATTGGGAAAAAGGCAGGATTGGCAATGACGCTTAAGAAATAGGCTTGTGGACTCGTCAATGTTACTTCAAACGTCTTTTCATCGACAGCTTTTACCTTCACATCATCAGCAGTCCCTTGTTCCGTGTTAAATGCTTCGCCGCCTTCAATAAAATAGCCCAAGAATGCTGCAGAAGATCCTGTTTTCGGATCTAATAGACGTTTCCAGGCAAAAACGAAATCACCCGCAGTCAGATCATCACCATTTGACCATTTCGCATTCTCACGAATATGGAAGGTATAGGTTTTACCATCCTCAGATACTTCCCATTTTTCAGCTGTTGCAGCTTTTGGTTCATGGTTCTCATCCAAACGGGTCAGACCTTCCATAATGTTGTTCAAAGAATTCCAAGAAACGGCATCGAATCCAATGGCCGGATCCCAAGAGGTTGGCTCTTGGCTGTTATTAAGGTATAGGACTTTTTCTACCTTTTCCTTAGACTTTCCTTTTCCATCGTCTTTTTTCGGTTCACTTCCTGCATCCTTGTTTGCTGTACATGCTGCTAAAGCAAATACAAGCAAAGAAGTGATCAACAATGTCATTAACTTTTTCATGATTCTCCCCCTCGGTTTTTTTATTTAAACAAATGTTGAAACCAATTTTTTAGCTCGTTCATCCTGCAGCCAGCAATCCACTTGGTGGTTGCTGCTAAGATGGGTTTTAAATGGGTAGACTTTATCACAAACTTCCATCACATATGGACAGCGTGCTGAAAAGGCACATCCAACCGGCGGGGAAAATAAGTCCGGCGGTGTTCCAGGGATCGGAACAAGTTCCTCCTTTTCCATGTCCAGGCGCGGCACGGACTGAAGTAATCCCTTCGTATATGGATGCTGCGGTTGATAAAAAATTTCCCGCCTTGTCCCTAATTCAACGATTTTTCCCGCATACATAACGGCAACTCGGTCGGCAACCTGTGCGACTACACCCAAATCATGGGTGATAAGAATGATGGATACCCCTGTTTTCTTTTGGATATCTCTAAATAACTCCAAAATTTGTGCTTGTATTGTAACATCAAGCGCGGTTGTCGGTTCATCGGCAATTAATACATCCGGCTGGCACACAAGTGCCATAGCAATGACTATTCGCTGCCGCATCCCGCCGCTAAACTGATGAGGGTATTGTTTTAACCGTTGTTCAGGACTTGGAATACCCACAAGTGTAAGCATTTCAATTGCTGCTTCTTTTGCCTTGCCTCTTGTGACCTTTTCATGCTGGATAATTCCTTCCATGATTTGCTCACCAATTGTCATCGTTGGATTTAAAGCGGTCATTGGATCTTGAAAAATCATCGAAATATTGGCACCGCGAAGTTTCCGCAGTTCCGGTTCTTTTAACTTCATTAAATCCATGCCTTGGAAAAGGACTTCTCCGCCCGTTATTCTTCCGGGAGGAGTGGGAATAAGTCTCATAATACTTTGAGAAGTTACACTTTTCCCACAGCCAGATTCCCCAACAATCGCTAATGTTTCACCTTTATGTAAATCAAAACTGACACCGCGAACAGCATTTACTTCACCGCCATAGGTTGAAAAGGATACGTGTAAATCCTTCACTTGTAGAATTTTCTCCATGATGTTACCTCCTAAGCTTCGGATCAAGGGCATCCTGCAATCCATCACCTAAAACATTAAACGCGAACATTGTTAAGGAAATGAACAATGTTGGAAAGAACAAACGCCACCAGTATCCTGATAGAATAGTAGATAAGCCATCATTAGCCATTACCCCCCAGCTTGCATGCGGAGCTTGAATTCCCAGACCGATGAAGCTTAAAAATGCTTCTGCAAAAATAGCAGACGGGATCGTTAGCGTCATCTGGACAATTATAGGACCCATTGTATTTGGCAGCAGATTTTTCCGGATAATTCGTGCTGTTTTTGTCCCAAACGTTTTCGATGCCAAAACAAATTCAAAGTTTTTAATTTGCAAGACTTGCCCGCGCACAATCCTTGCCATCCCGACCCAGCCGGTTATGGACAAGGCTAGAATGATGGTGGTTAATCCCGGTCCAATCACGACCATAACTAAAATGACAACTAATAAATACGGAAGGCCATATAGGATTTCCACAAATCTCATCATCAAGTTATCGGTCCGGCCGCCTTTGTAACCGGAAAAACCGCCATAAACAACACCAATTATAAAGTCAATGAGGGCAGCCATTAATCCAACAAATAATGATATTCGCGCACCATAACATGTTCTCGTAAACACGTCTCGCCCTAAATCATCCGTCCCAAACCAATATTCGCTTGATGGAGGCAAATTCTGCAGTGTTAACGATTGTTTTTCCACGGAATGTGGTGAAATCATCGGTCCGAAAATGGCCAATAAAGTTAGTAAGGCTAAGAAAACTAAGCCGGCCATCGCTAATTTATTTTTTAACAGCCTGAGCCATGAATCCTTCCAGTAAGACAAGCTAGGTCTTATGACTGCTTCTGCAGCTGTTTGATTTCGTGCTTTAGGAACAAACCATTCATCTGGAACATCTGGCGAAATATTTCTGTTTTCATGTTTTCGTAGTTCCATTATTTCGCCTCCTTTTTATGCAGTTTTATTCTTGGATCCAATACCCCGTATGCGAGATCGACGATTAACAGCATTAGGATTAAAATGGCACTATAAAAGACCGTTGTTCCCATAATGACGGGATAATCCCGCGTATTGATACTATCAACAAAGTATTTTCCCATCCCCGGGATTGCGAATATTTTTTCAATAACAAATGTCCCTGTTAAGATACTTGCCGCTAATGAACCCAAAACGGTAACAACCGGCAATAGCGCATTTCTTAAGGCATGCTTGAACACAATTTTAACTGGGGACAATCCCTTTGCTTTTGCCGTTTTTATGTAATCTTGCGTTAATACTTCCAGCATAGATGTGCGAGTTAAGCGGGCGATAATCGCCATTGGTCCTGTTGCCAATGCCAAAATCGGCAATACCATATGTTTCGGGCTAGACCATGTAGCGACAGGAAATATTGGAAATCTGACCGCCAATTCCTCAATCAAAAAAGTTGCCATAACAAAGTTCGGTATCGAAATTCCGATTACAGCAATACTCATCGCCACATAGTCGAGAATTCCATTATGTCGAAGGGCAGCAAGCACTCCGAGTAATATCCCTGAAAATATTGCAACTAAAAGTGTATAAAAGCCAAGTTCAAATGATACCGGAAATCCTCTGCCCAGCATGTCGTTAACGGTCTGTGATGATTTTTTAATGGACGGGCCAAGGTCTAATTTCACAAGTGCCGCTAAGTAATTTCCATATTGGACGATGAGCGGTTTATCCAGTTGGTAATAGGCTTCGAGGTTCTTCTGGACTGCTTCATTGGTTGTTCGTTCCTCATTAAATGGTGAACCTGGTACCGAATGCATTAAGAAAAATGTTGCTGTAATGATGAGCCATAACGTGATAATCATCGCTGCAAAACGTTTAATGAAATATGAATTCATGCTTGTCCACTTCCTAACAGAATGTAGTTCTCATCGCCATTTCCGTCATTACGAGCATTGCTTGATAGGCTTCCAAAATGTCTTTTGCTTGAAAACGAACAATGGTTGTTTCTGGGACAATTTCTGTGCCGGGCATTAAATGAGCCCATTCCGCTTCTCCATAGTTGGTAAATTCAATTGATAGAAGTGGGCGGTCCGGCGGTGTAAGCGGTCTCACTTTATCTCTATTTTTTAGTGCAATAGCCGTTTTTTCACGGAGAAGCTGCCCAGCTTTAGTGGGTGTTAACGATTTGACTGCGGACCTTGAGATGGATTCTTTTACAATTGCCGTTGTCACACCCGGGATCAACTGCTCTGCTTCAAATGCAGCACGGTCATCACCAGCAACCATCAGCAGCGGTACATCGTAATATCCTGCGACATAGGCGTTAAATCCAAGTTCGCCCACCGCTACATCATTAATATACATATTGCGGACACCAAAGATCATTGAATGTGACATGACCCCTTTTAGTGCTGCGCGAGCATGGTAGCCAACAAATGCCGCTCCATGAAATGATGCATCTAATCCTTGCACCATTGAAAACGGTTTCACATCACCGGTAATTAATTGTGTCTCAGGGTGAAGCCTCTCAATTAATAGATTGTTCATTTTAGAATGGCTATCATTTACTACTACCTCATTACACCCTGATTCAAAGGCTGCTGTTATGACATGATTCGCTTCATCCGTCATAATAATACGGCTTCGTTCATAATTATGCTTACCGGAATCAACTTGAGTGTGGTCAACCATCCCTGTAATTCCTTCCATGTCAACCGACATATATAATTTCATCCCCAAAACCCTTTCTATCAATTTATAATTTTCTTATTATTATAAATTACTTCCTTCTATTTTACAAACCTCTCAAAAAATGGTATAAAAGTCCCGAAAACGCGCAAAAAAAGCAGGAGAATTCACAATTGAATCCTCCTGCCTTTTTTCTGTAGTTCCAAAGTCGGGGTTTTATTATTTATTTTACATTCTCCTTTATTTAGTAGTTGTAAAATAGAGTTCTCCTAGAATTTCCTTCACTTGATAACGATCTGGTAGAAGCTCTTTTTCAATAAACGAGGTAACATCTGATTGTTCCACATCGTACATGACTTCAATTTCTTTAGAAAATAAAAGTTTTTCTTTTTCCAGCAAGCTAGAAAGAGATGGTTGTTGTTTTGGCTTAAGCTCTTCCAGATTTAAAACTTGTTTTAATCCGTCAACATAGGATTCAAACGGACGCCCGCCACCGATTTTTACGCCTTTATTTTCCTCATTGATCATGATAATGCTTGGAAATCCTCTGACACCTAAGCTTCTGGCAAGAGCAAAATCTTCATTCAATAATTGTTGTCCGATTGGCTGCTCCGCTTCATTTACAATGGCTTCTCCATCAAGACCCAGGTTATTTACGATTTCTATCATAACGGATTTATCTGAAATGTTTTGATTGAAGGCGAAAAGCGCTTCTCTTGCACGGCGCAAATAGTCAAATGCCGTTTTCTCATTGTGATTTTTTTGAATTACCTTAAATACACGAGAGGGTGGGTAGGAGGATTGAACTGGATTATCAATCATTAACGACCCATCAATTGGCATTCTTGAATATTCTCCTACTTCTCTCCAGTGACCAGCAACGTCAGCTGGTTTATAAATTCCGTTTGCAGGATCGATTGGTCCGTCATGCCATTTTTCCAGCAAACCACCCATAACCGTATGAAAGTTAAAATAGTCTCCATACTGCTCTACAAATCGACGAAGCACCGGTTCAATTGCCCAGCAATGCGAACAAATAGGATCCGTCACATAATAAAGATTAATCGATTTTTTTGGTTGATTAAAATCAATAACTTCCATACCCTCTTCTCCAGCTACTCCACAGACACCTGTTTCTAAATCACACATCATATTATTATTGTTTTTCAATTCATTTTTCCCCCTTAATTGTTTTACAAAACGTATCTACGCTTTCCTTTTCAAAAACACAATTGATATTATTTGCTTCACAATTAAATCTTAAGTCATAATGAAAATTATCAACACCGATAGTTCTGTGGATATGTTGTTTATACTACACATTTAAGAAAGTGTTTAAAAAGTAGGGGTGATTACAAAATGACTCAATCAAAGACGGACCCACGAGTACTAAGGACTCGCAAATTAATTATGGATTCTTTCATTGAACTTTCAGGGAATAAGGAATTTAAGGATATTACCGTTAAGGATATTACAACTGAGGCGATGATTAATCGTGCCACATTTTATTATCATTTTGAAGATATATATGATTTATTAGAGAAGGTATTATCAGAAGTATTGTTAGTTAATTTGAATTATGATTTCTACCAGGATGACGAACTTAATGAAGAAGCTTTCGTTAGGCTCTTCACTGCTATCACAAATTTTCAAAAGTCATTGTCCAATCGCTGCCATAGGGGTTACGAAGATACCATTGCCCGTATTATTAGGGAACAGCTCGAAATCATTTTTTACAAACTGTTGTTAAAACAAAATAACACGGAAGAGGACGAAGCTCTAAAGATTACTGCTGTCATATTAAGCTGGGGAATTTACGGGGCTTCTGTAGAATGGCGAAGAAATAGTAAAAAGATACCACCGGAAGAATTTATCAAATCAGCCATTCCTTATATCATTTCTGGGATTGATTTTGGTTCTAAAAACTAACAGGGAAGGCCGCTTGGGCGGTTCTTATGGTTTTTGAAGTGCGGAGCATAAGAACCGTCCATCCTCTTGGTCATATTTCTTTTTTTAATTTTTCTAAGTAAGGCCCTGCTTCCAGCATTTTCGCTCCGTTCCAAAACATCTCGCCATCCACTAAAACGATTTTTGTATTTGGTAGAAACGATTGAAATTCTGCAATATGTTTTTCTTGAAAGGGAAATGGTTCGGAAGCAAGCAGAAGCACATCAAGTTTCGCAGCTGCAAGTTCCTCTTTTGTAACCGTTGGATACCTGGATTCTCCCGTTTCAAAGGGGTTTTGGAAACCAAGTGTGTGCAAGACATCATTAATGTATGTCGTCCCTCCCACTACCATATATGGTTTTCGCCAAATAACATAGGCGGCGTTTAGATTCTGCTTGTCTGCACGAACAGGGAAGGATGCTTTGCAGGATGTGATGAGGCGGCTAGCTGCCTGTTGTCTATTTGTTAATAACCCCAGCGTTTCGATCAGTCGGTAGGATTCCTCAATTTTTTGTACTTCCAAAACAAAAACTGGAGCAATTTTTTCAAGTGCAAGTACAATTTCTTCGGTGTTTTCTTCTTTTTCGGCTAGAATAAGATCCGCTTGTAAATTACGAATTGTTTCCACGTTTACTTCTTTTGTACCGCCGACGACTGCTACTTCATCAACGATCCCTTTTGGAAAAATGCAATATTTTGTCCGGCCAACTATTTCATTCTCCAGGCCTAAGGCAAAGAGTGTCTCCGTAATTGCTGGACAAATGGAAATAATCCGCTTGGGCACAGCCGGAATATTCACCCGTCTACCAAGATGATCAGTTATTGAATGTGTCATCAAATCTCCCCCTTATGGCAGCTTTAATTGTCACTTTATAGTTTACTATTTTCTTACATGGAACATTGATCTTACTGACCGATGCACTTATTGGCGACCTGTCCTCATCTTTTTTCAGAGTTTCGGGCTCCTATAACCCTTATTGGCGACCGGTCCCCCTCTTTTTTCAGAGTTTCGGGCTCCTATAACCCTTATTGGCGACCGGTCCCCCTCTTTTTTCAGAGTTTCGTGCTCTTATAGCCTTTATTGGCGACCTTTTCTTTTCTTCTTTCCACTCTATTTACCATTCATTTGTTAATACAATCTTTCCAATTGCCTGATGAGATTCCAATAAAGTATGTGCCTCATTTACTTGATTAAAACTAAAAACCCTTCCATCTACTAACGGCTGAAGTTTCCCTTCCTCTACAAGCTTCGTTACTTCTCGTAAAATATTCCCGTATTCCTGCCTTTTTTCCTTATTCATGATTTTTAAAATCATGAAGGTAATATGTAAGGTCAGTGCTTTAGCATGGAGAGGTGACAAATCATGCGTGGAGCGTGCGGCAATTGATAGGACTGTTCCGTAAGTGGCCGCAGCCTGAAAAGATCGATCAAGGTTTTCGCCGCCAACCGTATCGAACACAATGTCAAACCCTTTTCCATCTGTATATTCCTTTACGTACTGCTCGACTGACTGTTCCCGATAATTAATGGCAACATCTGCGCCTAAACGCTTACCAATACTTAATTTTTCGTCAGATGAAGCCGTTGTAAATACTTTTGCCCCAGCTAACTTTGCCAGTTGAATGGCGACATGACCTACTCCGCCTGTGGCTCCATGAATAAGTACTGTTTCCCCGTTTTGAACATTTGCCCGATTATAAAGTGCCTCCCATGCTGTAATAGTTACCAGAGGAAGCGCCGCCGCTTGTGCCATCGTTAGATTGGTTGGTTTCGCAGCTAGAAGCTGTACGTCCGCAAGCATATATTCGGCCAGGGCACCACCTGTTCCTTTAACACCACCGGCGCAGCCAAAAACTTCATCACCAACCTTGAACTCTGATACTCCTTCTCCCACCTCTACAATGACTCCAGCTACATCACCGTGAAGGATCGCTGGAAATTCCGGTGCAATCGCTGCTACCGCTCCAGACCGAATCTTTGTATCAATTGGATTGACACTTGTTGCTTTTACTTGAATGACAACATGCCCAGGAATGGCTTCAGGCTTAGGAACCTCAGCCATTTCAAAAACAGATGGATCTCCAAATTTTTTAATCACTTGTGCTTTCATTCGTTATCACCCTCCTCTCCTCATTTTACACTAGGCACTTATACTTTTAGAAACAATATGAATTTTCAAACATCTTTAGTAATCACGCAACGTACAAAAAAACTTGAGAATCACGCTCTACAAGTTTTTTTGCTTTATTTCCCTATAAACTCCTGAGTCCAATAGTTTCCTTGTGAAACGTAACCTACTCCAATATAGTTGTAGTTTGGACTTAGAATGTTCTTGCGGTGCCCTTCACTATTCATCCAAGCCTTCACAACTTCCTCAGGAGTTCTTTGTCCCATAGCAATGTTTTCACCTGCTGAACGATAGGTAATCCCGTATTTCTTCATCATATCAAACGGGGAACCATATGTTGGGCTTGTGTGGCTGAAATAGCCATTGGCAGACATATCACGAGATTTTTCATGAGCCATTTTGCTTAGCGTCAAATCCACTTTAAGGGCAGGTAAACCGTTTTTAGCACGTTCTTGATTTGTAAGGTCAACAACCTTTTGTTCATATGCACTTAAAGTACTTGCAGGTTGTGAAGTTGCCGGCTGTTGCTGCACTGGTTTAGCCTCGGCAGTCTGAGCTGGCTGCTGCTGTACCGGTTTAGCCTCTGCAGTCTTAGTTGGCTGCTGAGCTGACCCTATTTGATTCTTCTGTGTTTGAGATGGCTGCTTTACTGCGTTAGTGGAAAATCCAAAACTAGCAAGATATTTTTCTATGATACTATTAAGTTCATTCATGTCACTGCCTTGGTACACATATACTTTTTCTTGCACCTGTGGGCTAGTCGTTGCAGCAGCTGCCTTATTGATCACAGGATTAGCCATCACCAATGCCGAAGCGGCCGCAATTGTTAGAATTAATTTCTTCTTTATCATATTCCCATCCTCCCGTTTTGGAAAAATTCCTTTCAAATTCACATTCATTGTACCATATGATTTTTGTCATATTTAAGGAAGAATTTAACAGCTAGCAGCCCAGCTACTAATTATAAATAATTCTATTCTTTTGGTATGCCGACTCTATCAACAATTTCAATGATTCAACTTAAATTTCCCCTAGTCCAAATGGTTTTCCACTTTTATGAATTCCTCCCAGTAATTATAGTGAATAAAGGGATTGACAGTTCTTAACCGCTGAGATTTTATAACAAATATTTCAGCTAAATATCGTAAATTACAGCTATATTTTATTAACAAGAATATAAATAACGCTCAGAATGCTCTGAGCGTTATTTGTCACTCGCACCCTTGGACAGGCACGGTCTTGATCATTTCCCCTGTTCCGGATACATTTCTTTCAAAAACGTGACGGACTCCTTAATTAATGCCCTTAACACATCAACATCAATATCTGCTACTTTATTAATGTAGACACATGCTTTTCCTGTTGTATGTTTCCCAAACTCCTCTAGCAATTCTTCCCGTTTCGTTTCTCCAGGAGCAAAATATAAACTGATTTTTACTTTACGAGGTGAGAAACCAACTAGCGGTGCATCCCCTTCATGCCCTGACTCATATTTATAATGATAGGAACCGAATCCAATGATACTGGGACCCCACATCTTTGCTGGATAACCCGTCGTTTCCGTAAAGATATCTAATAATTTATAGGCATCTTCACGTTTTTTTAGACTATCAACCTTTTCAATAAATTCAATCACACTATTCTCGGTCTCTTTTGTTTTTAATTCGTACATGATTTGCACACTCCTTTTTTTCATTTATCTCCGAAAACACGAAAATCCTTCTATTTTTGCTTGTATCTTTTCTACGTTAAAAAATGGAAAAAGGTTTCATTTGCCAATGAGTTGCATTTGTTTAACCCTTGCAGGAATCCTAATCCTTTGAAAATCTTACAAAATTTTATAGTATAGGGATAGAAAAATGAATTTTGGAGGGGTCATATTGGAATTAACTGTGTATTTAGCTGGGCAGATTCATGATACTTGGAGAGAAGACGTAAAGAAAAAGGCAAAAGAAAAAAATCTACCCTTAGTATTTGTCGCACCTCAAACAAACCATGAACGATCAGACAATATCGGCGAAGAAATTCTCGGTCCTCAGCCCGGAAATTTCTATAAGGATGATGCTGCCTCTGATATAAACAATTTCAGAACCCAGGTTTTAATGCAGAAATCAGATATAGTCATTGCCCTATTTGGTGAAAAGTATAAGCAATGGAATACAGCCATGGATGCCAGCACAGCAATTGCAATGAACAAACCTACCATAATCATTAGGCCTGAATCATTAATACATCCATTAAAAGAACTTTCCAATAAAGCGAATGTAACTGTGGAAACCGTTGATCAAGCCTTGGATGTTATAAGTTATATTTTTGAATAATGATTTTGACACAATCGAGGTCAGGCAACCGTAGATAAACCATATTAAAATCACAAGCAAAATCTTCTCTAGATTTTTGCTTGTGAATTCCTTCGACTATTTCAAAAAAGAATGTCGCATTTTTGGATTCGCTCATTAAATGGCAATATCCGCCCATTGAACATCGATATTCGCCCATTGAATGGCATTATTCGCCCATAAGACGCCTAAATCCGCTCATTGAAGTGTTATGAGGTTAATAAATCATGCAATACCCATTCTAAAGGATTAATTTATACAGGCCACATTACCTGTAAATTTTAAAATGCCTGACCCCCATTCACTAATCCGGGGCCAGGCACCTATTATTAGATATCATTTCTGTTTTTTACGACTGTATTTATACCTTTTTAACAAATTCAGATTTTAATTTCATTGCTCCAAAACCATCAATTTTACAATCAATATCATGGTCCCCATCAACTAAACGTATATTTTTCACTTTTGTGCCTACTTTTAAGACGGATGAGCTTCCTTTTACTTTCAGGTCCTTGATGACTGTTACAGAATCCCCATCAGTTAAAACATTTCCATTTGCATCCTTGACGATCTTTTGGTCTTCATTATTTTCCGTTTCTGAGTTTAAAGCCCACTCATGAGCACATTCCGGGCAAACAAAAAGGCTTTGATCCTCATACGTGTATTCTGAATTACATTTTGGACAGTTTGGTAAACTTGACATATTCTCATTTCCTCCATTCATCCCTGTAAATTTCCAAATATAAGAATATCGATCGTGAACTGAAAATTTCATAGGGAGATCATACTATCCATCTACATTGGCATACTCTCCTTCTATCGACAAGCCCTCCTAGAAACCGGATTAACACCTTAAGAAAGTCGCCTATTCGAAAAAAAGCCGCGCACAAGATTTTCCAAAAAAAAAAATTGATTTTCCTCTTGCTATTTATGCAATATACTGATAATATGAAAAAGTTCTTTTTAATTGGAAAGCTACTATTCAAATTATTGAGTCTTTCCAAGCAGATAATTTTGACCACTTCATTTTAGGAAGTTAAGGCCATACGGACAGCCGGGTCAAATGCCGATTGGCAACTATAGTTGCCCTATTGATTGAGTTAAAAGCTCAAATTTTATAAGTTGGTTACTTTACAACCAGTGCAAATGCACACAACTTGTGAAACGGTCAATAAGAGTGGTAAAAGTAATTATTTGCTATATAGACTCTGATCCTATAATGATATATTTTGAATATTAAAGAGCTTTCTGCCATAATGTCCCAGGACTTTTATGATAGATGTATACTTAGGGCTTTTGTCATGTATATACCTTCTTTTTAATATTGATGATTATATCTAAAGCAAGTGTTGTGCGCAGGTTTGCGTTTTACACTTGCTTTTTTTGTTGTTGTGCAATTTTTTTAAAAAATCTATTAAGTCAGGAGATTAAAAACATGGGGAAAGCTCTTATTATTGGTGCTGGCGGCGTGGCATCCGTTGCCGTCCACAAATGCGTTCAAAACAGTGAGGTATTTGAAGAAATCTGCATTGCAAGCCGGACAAAATCAAAATGTGATGATTTAAAAGCCAAACTTGATGGCCGCAAAACAAAAATTACAACTGCACAAGTGGATGCAGATAATGTAGATGAGTTAATCGCATTAATCAATGAAGTAAAACCTGATATTGTGATGAATTTAGCGTTACCGTACCAAGACTTAACCATCATGGATGCTTGTCTTGCAACAAAAACACACTACATGGATACCGCAAACTATGAGCCAGAAGATACAGCTAAATTTGAATACAAATGGCAATGGGAATACCGTGAGCGTTTTGAAAAAGCCGGCATTACTGCTCTTTTAGGCAGCGGCTTTGACCCAGGTGTAACTGGCGTATTCTCTGCTTATGCGTTAAAACATTATTTTGATGAAATCGAATATATTGACATCCTTGACTGTAATGGCGGTGACCATGGCTATCCGTTCGCCACAAATTTCAACCCTGAAATCAATATTCGTGAAGTTTCTGCCAACGGTCGTTATTGGGAAAACGGCGAATGGATTGAAACGGAGCCAATGGAAATCAAGCGTGAGTATAACTTTGCTGAAGTGGGTCAGAAAGATATGTACTTGCTATACCACGAAGAACTTGAGTCTCTTGCTCAAAATATCCCTGGGATTAAGCGTATTCGTTTCTTCATGACATTTGGCCAAAGCTATCTTACACACCTTAAGGCCCTTGAAAATGTTGGAATGACTTCCATTGAGCCAATTGAATTCGAAGGAAAACAAATCATCCCGCTTCAATTCTTAAAGGCAGTATTACCAGATCCGGCAACCCTAGGACCTCGTACAGTTGGCAAAACAAACATCGGCTGTATTTTTAGAGGAAAAAAGGACGGAAAAGAAAAAACCTATTATGTATACAATGTATGTGACCACCAAGAGTGCTATAGGGAAGTTGGCTCTCAAGCCGTTTCTTATACAACAGGTGTGCCTGCCATGATCGGTGCAGCGATGATCATGACCGGTAAATGGAACAAAGCTGGCGTATACAATATTGAAGAATTTGATCCAGATCCATTCATGGAAGAATTAAACAAATGGGGACTGCCATGGGTAGAAGATTTTAATCCAGTTCTTGTTGACGATGAACCTGCTCAAAAAAAAGAAGCGGAGCTAATTAAATAAAATGCGGTTTGAAGAATTACCAACACCATGTTATGTCGTCGATGAAAGTCTCGTCGAAAGAAATCTAAAAATCCTTAACGGTGTTATGCAGCGTACAGGAGCTAAGATTGTTTTGGCACAAAAGGCATTTTCTATGACAACAATGTATCCCCTCATTGGAACATATTTAAGTGGTACTACCGCAAGTGGATTATTCGAGGCACGTCTAGGTTACGAAGAAATGGGCAAAGAGAATCACGTCTTTGCCCCTGCCTACCGTGAAGATGAAATCGATGAAATTATCTCGATTTGCGATCATATTATCTTTAATTCTTTTTCACAGCTAGAAAAATTTAAAGCTAAAGCTCTTAAAGCTGGCAGGAAAGTTGGCCTGCGCATCAATCCTGAATGCTCAACACAAATTGGCCATGCCATATATGATCCATGTTCACCAGGTTCTCGATTCGGTGTAACCCGTGAGCATTTCCGTCCCGAATTGCTTGAAGGTGTTTCAGGTTTGCATTTCCACACACTCTGTCAGCAAAACTCTGATGACTTGGAAACTACACTTAATGCGGTTGAAGAAAGGTTTGGAGAATGGCTGCCACAAATGGAATGGATCAATTTCGGCGGCGGTCACCACATCACAAGGGAAGATTACGATATTCCGAGATTAGAAGCTTGTATTAAGAGAATGCAGGATAAATATAATTTAGAAGTTTATCTTGAGCCTGGAGAAGCAATCGCCCTTAATGCAGGTTATCTCATTACATCCGTACTTGATTTACATCAAAACGGAATGGATATTGCAATTCTTGATACTTCTGCCACCTGCCATATGCCAGATGTGCTGGAAATGCCTTATCGTCCTCCACTTCTTGGATCAGGTGAAGCAGGCGAGAAACCATTCACCTATCGACTTGGCGGGCAAACCTGTCTTACAGGCGACGTCATCGGAGATTATTCTTTCGATCAGCCATTAAAGAGCGGCGACCGTTTAGTTTTTGGTGATATGGCGATCTATACGATGGTCAAAAACACGACTTTCAACGGCATGCCATTACCAGCCATCGCTGTACAAGCTAAAGATGGAGACTGCCGGATTGTTCACCAATTTGGCTATCAAGATTTTAAGATGAGACTTGCTTGAGTATGACATGGGGACAGGCCAAGTGTTTTAACTGAAACACTTGCCTGTCCCCTCGCTTTAAGATGAAAAGTCTGAATTATTTTTGAACACTTAATATTTAGATAAATTTCAATAAAAAATAGTTTATACTATAAAGAAAACGGAAAAAGAAGATGATATTTTGTTATGTAAAAGTCTAGAGTTCAAAAATGTTGTTGGACAAAAAATTAAAGTAATTGACATCCCTGTATTAGCCATAAATAATCGTTATTATTTTATGATTCAAGTACGGCTGCAAATCTTTGTTTCATACATTTACACTCATCCACAAGAAAAAAGCTGCTATTCCTTTCGTGATTATTTAAAACGAAAAATGAACTGGTCTGATTTCAAGGATTTATTTAGTGCTCAGGAGGTTGAAAATAGAGCTTAATCACCTTCACTAAAACACTGGGAGTCAGGCACCTTTTGCAATCCTCGAAAATGATGCCTGACTCCCTCCATATTTGTGAATTCCCCCCATATTTTCAGGCCAAATTAACCACCTAATATAGGAAAGTAGTTTCATTTCCAAAACTTTACTGAAGATGGTAAACTAGGAATATATTAATCCTATCATCTCATACTTAATTCAAATAATGGTAATATCTGTGCCATACAGTCTAGTAAAATAATAGTGATTATTTAAGCATAATAAGGTAAACTAATCGAGGGTTTTGTTACCAAAACACTAGATTAGTCGATAGACAGTCTTACAATAGGTAATTAGGTAGGCGGAGGGAAGGTTTATGAACAACAAGGCAACTGAATCAGCTGGGGAAGTTGATAAAAGACGGCGTGTAAAATCTACCAAGCGGTTTAAAAGCTGGAAGCTTTTATCGACGGGTATCATCATTATTATTGCGCTTCTAATTGGAGGAATTAGTTATTATCAGGCAACCCGCTTCAATTCGCAGATTACGATTAATGATACAAATATTGGCGGGCTGACTGCTGAGCAGGCAATAAAAAAATTAAAAACAGCTGAATTACAAAACAGAGTCTATATCGGACAACAGCTCATTTTAGATGAAAAAGACACAAAGATGGGATTTACTGATAAAGATTTGCATGAGGTTAAAAAATTACAAAAAAGCCAGTGGACATTTTTTCCTTCCTCAAAGGGTATAAATTATTTGCTGATACCCGAAAAGGCGGATCAATATCGAAGCAAAACGATGAAAAAGCTTGTAAAAGAAAAGCTCTTATCCATGAATAAGCATTTACAAGCTCCCCAAGACGCTGAGGCGAAGCTGGAACAGGGCAAGATTGTTATCACTAAAAGCATGAATGGTGAACAATATGATGTCACTAGTCTATTGCAGGATTACGACAAGCAGGATTTTAAAAGTAACATTCATTTGAAGCCTGTCTACATTCAACCCGTCAAAGAAAACAGTTCAATTGTGAAAAATGAAGAGAAAAAGCTGAGTGAACTCCTTCAACAAACGATTGAATATAAGGTTCAGGATCAAGTTTATTCATTAGATGCCAGTGAATTAATTAAAAATGCCTCTGTGTCTAAAGACATGAAGATTACCATCACTGAGAGTGATATTAAGAACAAGATTGATGAAATTAATCGTTCTCAATCCACATTAAATAAAGATTTTGCATTTAAAACCCACTCAGGCTCGGTCATAACAGTGAAAGGAAAAGGCTATGGCTGGGCAATTGATGCTGATAAAGAAACAACGCGGATTCAAGAGGCTTTTGAAAAAGGGGAAAAATCGATTCCTGCATCAAATATTTACGGCAATGGCTGGAGTAATGAAGGCATCGGTTATGAAACAACAACGAATAATGGCATTGGCGACACATATGCGGAAGTATCCATTGCCGAACAGCGTATTTGGATTTACAAAGATGGAAAATTGGCACTTACAACGCATGTAGTGACCGGCAAACATAGCACTGGTGAAGATACAACACCAGGAGTGTGGTATATCCTCTATAAACGCCAACAGTACACACTTAAGGGCACTGCGGTAGGTAAAGGCGATTATGCCGTTAAGGTAAATTACTGGGCTCCGTTTACAAACAGCGGCCAAGGGTTCCACGATGCCAGCTGGAGGACAAATTGGTCAAGTACTGCTTATTTAACAGCAGGTTCAGGCGGCTGCGTCAACACGCCTCCTAGTTTGATGAAAAGCGTATATGATAACCTCAGCACTTACGACCCGGTTGTCATTTACTAACGACAAGGAGAAAGTAATGGAGAAAAAAGAAATTGAATATAAAATCCGTGAATTAAAATTTGAATATGTACGCTTACAGAATGACTTAGAAAAATTAGAAAATGTAAAAGGGAATCTATCTCCCTTAGAAAAACAGTTAGCAGACATCGAGACTGAACTCCATATGCTTAATGAAACATTAAGAAAAAAATAATCTTTACCTTAAAAAGCTGCCTGACCCCATTGTGTTATCGCTTTAACACTGACTAGGGGCAGGCACCTTTTTTTGATTGAAAAGCTTTTTTTCCCCCATAAGCCCTGTGGTTATTCGGAACGAGAAATGGCTCTTTGAAAAAGCTCTCTAAATTGATCCCTATCCTCTGTTGTAAAAGGTTTTGGCCCCTTTGTACGCTTTCCACTCTTTCGAGCCATTGCACTTAAATAACGTGTTTGTAATAATTGATCAATGTTTTCATTTGTATAAGTAAATCCTTTATGATGGAGGACTAAACACCCTTTTGCTAAGCCGAGCGACGCCAGACCATAATCCTGCGTCACAATTATGTCTTCTTTTTTGGCTAACTTCATAATCCGATAATCCGCCGCATCTGCCCCAGAATCAACATAAATGGTTTCCACTCCTGATGGTTGTTCCGCATTAGAAAAATGTGAAAAGCTTGTTACAAGGACTACAGGAATTCCCGCATTCGTACCTTCAGAGATAATAATATCTTTTACTGGACACGCATCTGCATCAACATAAATTTTCATCTTATTCACTCCTATAAAAAGAAGCAAGGGAAACTGTCCCCTTGCCCCCATTATTGATCTGCTTCCACTGGCAGCCAGATTTGAGACCAATTTTCTATTTCTTTTATGATTGGCTTTAAGGCCAGCCCTTTTTCTGTTAAGGAATATTCAATGCGTACTGGCGTTTCCGGGAATACCTCGCGTTTAACGATTCCTTGATTTTCTAAATCTTTTAGCCGCTCCGAAAGAACCCTTCCACTTATTCCTATTGAAGATTCTAAAGTACAGAAGCGTTTCGCCCCTGTAAGCAGCTGATAAATGACAAGACCTGTCCAGCGTTGGCTCAACATCACCATCGCTTTTTCGAATCGAGGACAAATTTCAGGTTGATTCATGGTTCTCCCCTCCTAATAATATATTATCATATTACAAATACCAATATAATTACAATACACAATAAAATTGTTTGACACAAGTTAGTTTTAAAAATATAATTAGTTACATAAAGTAAGTAACTATAAACTTCATTTTTATTAGTCAAAAGACATTCTCGGATATCACGAGATCCAACAAGGTGGTCCTAAAACATGAATCTTGAAGCAGATGTTTGTATTGTTGGTGCCGGTCCAGGCGGTGCATTACTAGGATATTTGCTTGCAAAAAATGGTATATCAACGATTGTTCTTGAACGTCACGCGGGAATCGACAAAGAATTTCGCGGTGAACATCTCAATCAGGACGGAGAACACGTTTTAAAAAAATATAATTTGTTTGATCAAGTAAAACAAGCCGGGATGCTATTAATGGAACGAGTTGAATATTGGCATCACGGAGACGTAATAAAGACGGTCACACCGGCTGATGGTGAACAGCATGTCGGTATCCATATCCCGCAAAGGAATTTATTAAATGTGTTGATTCAGCAATCTAAACCCTATAAGGATTACAATCTTATGATGGGGACAAAAGTGACTGAGCTTTTATTCACTAAAAATGGCCGTGTTAATGGTCTAAAAGCTTTAAAGGGCGATGAAGAAGTGATCATCAGATGCAAGATTGTTGTTGGTGCAGATGGCCGTTTTTCAACGGTCAGAAAGCTTGCCGAGATGCCATTCACAACCATAAAACATGGCTATGACTTGCTGTGGGCGAAAATTCCCAGCCCGAAAGATTGGGAGCCAACCATTAAAAATGCATTGGTCGACGGTAAGCAGCTTGCTTTATTTAGCCAGGCGGGCGGATTTATACAGATAGGCTGGAATATTGAAGAAGATTCCTTTCCAACATTGAAAAAGCAATCCTTTGCACCGTTTATTGAGCAAGTGCTTACGGCTTTTCCAGAGTTAACGGAAACCGTTCGTCAGCACATCCAATCTTGGAATGATTTTATTTTATTAAAAGTGCAGAGCTGTCAATGTCCAACATGGGCAAAAGACGGAGTCGTCATTTTCGGAGATGCAGCCCATACAATGAGTCCAACAGGTGCCTTTGGCATCAATTGCGCTCTTTTAGATGCAGATGTTCTGGCAGATGTCATTATCGAGGCACTAGACAAACAAGATGTGAGTGCTGCCCAATTAAGAAAATTAGAACATGTTCGTCGGGCTGACATAGAGAAATTACAGAAGCAGCAGATGGTAAAAGAAGAAACTTATCAGGAAAATTTTACGGTTCCAGTTCTGTCTTAAGTAAAACGGTATGGAACCACTATAAAAATATCCCTTTGGAGGAATGAATTATGGCACAAGTTCAATTAAAATCAGATGTTCTCTCTTTATTAGAGGATAAAATAAAGTTAATCAATAAAGGTGAAGAAGCCATTTACCTTGTTGGACCAATCAAGCTGCCAGTCAATTTATACGGTAAAACAGTTGAATTTAAGTGGTACAGCTGGTTGAAGAGCGAAAATGTAACCGAGGATTTCCAACAAGTAATTGATCATTTATCCTCTGCAAATCTAGCAGACCTCCAACAATCAAGTGTCCTCGTTTATGGGGATTTTGAATTTGGAGAGGATGCATTGATTCGAATGCACTCCATCTGTCATACTGGGGATATCTTTGGAAGCAAACGCTGTGATTGCGGGTTTCAGCTTAAACAATCCATGAAAATGATTGCCGAGCACGGGACAGGTGCATTATTTTATTTAGCCAATCATGAAGGCAGAGGCATTGGCTTATTTAGCAAGGCAATGGCCTATATTCTTCAAGAAAATGGATACGATACAGTGGAGGCGAATGAGGGACTTGGTTTTGCTGATGACAGCCGTAACTACGACGAAGCAATCGAGGTTCTTAAAGCATTACGATCAAAGCCTGTCACACTGATTACCAACAATCCCAAAAAACTAAAAGCGTTGAAAGCAGCAGGTGCGCCGGTCTCCGGGCGGACTCCATTATGGGGGGATGTCTCCGAGTACAACGAGAAATACTTACAGACGAAAGTAAGAAAATCAGGTCATATGGCGTAGCTGTTTTTTCAAAAGAAAAGCTGGGATGATAAATTAGATGATGCAAAGCTCCATCTAGTATAGCAGGAGGATTATAGCGCTATGATGAATGATGAATTTTATATGCAGCTGGCATTGAAAAATGCCCAAGCCATGAAAGGTCAGACGGATCCGAATCCACTTGTTGGGGCTGTGATTGTGAACGACAATCGAATCGTCGGGGTTGGGGCCCATTTAAAAGCTGGAGAACCACATGCTGAAATCCACGCCCTTCGTATGGCAGGAGACCACGCCAATGGCGGAACCGCTTATGTGACGCTTGAGCCTTGTTCCCACCATGGCAGAACAGGTCCATGTGCCGTTGCACTGGTAGAGGCCGGAATTAAAAAAGTAGTTATCGCGACACTGGATCCGAACCCAGTCGTAGCAGGAAACGGGGTAAAAATCCTCAAAGATGCTGGAATAGAAGTCACAATCGGGGTTTGTGAAGAAGAATCAAGCCGGATGAATGAAGTTTTCAATAAATTTATTGTGGAGAAAAAACCGTTTGTCACCTTAAAAGCAGCAACCACTCTAGATGGCAAAATCGCGACCCATACAGCCAGCAGCAAGTGGATTACGTCTGCTGAGGCGAGGCAGGATGTCCATCAGCTGCGAAGTGAGAATATGGCGATTCTGGTCGGGGTGAATACGGTTATTCATGATGATCCTGAACTGACTTCGAGAATACCGAATGGGCGGAACCCAATCCGCGTGATTTTGGACTCTACACTAAGAATTCCATTAGAATCTAAGGTGGTTACCGATAAAAAGGCAGAAACTTGGATTTTCACTAGTGAAAATTATGACAAAGATAAACGGAAAATCTTAGAGGATAACGGGATTTCCATTTTTGTAACGAGCGGCTTAAATACGGTTCATGCATCTGATGTCATGAATATCCTTGGAGAAAAGCTTGTTTCTTCGGTTTTAATTGAAGGCGGCGGAACCATTAGTGCCTCCCTATTAGAAAATCATTTAGTAGATAAAGTGGTTCTCTATATCGCTCCTAAATTAGTTGGCGGAAAAAATGCCCTAACTTTTTTAGAGGGTACAGGGATTGAAAAAATGAGTGATGCGGTTGAATTAGCCAACCTAACCGTCACACCAATTGGAAAAGACTATAAATTTATTGGATATCCAATTTACTAAGAAAAGTGGAAGACGCCTGGAGCTAGACAATTTTCAAAATGGAGGGCGCTTAGCTTAGGCGCTGTCCATTTTTTTCTGAAAGAGGTGTTTAGATGAGATTTGGTTTCGATATTGATGATACACTGATTAATTTAAGAGAGTATGCCTTTCATCTTTATAATCAAAAACTAGACCAGGAGCTAGGTTTCGACATTTTTCAAGCATTAAAAACAGTCGAGATTCATGAGCCATTCGGGATGACAGCTGAAGAAGGCAAACAGATGTGGAACAGTACCTTAGAGGATATTTATTACAACGATTGTCCTGCTTTTCCAGGAGCAGTCGAACTGCTGCAGGAGCTTGATAAGCAAGGCCATGAAATTTTTTATATCACGGCAAGGAATCAGGAGCATGGGGAGCGCACGAAGAAATGGTTAGTTGAGCAAGGGTTTCCAGTTCATAATGAACGATTCTTCTGCGGGATGAAGGATCACGAAAAAGTGAACATTATTAAGGAATTAGATTTGGATTATTACTTTGACGACAAGCCGGATATTTTGGATACCTTATCCGAGCAGCCAATAAAGGTCTATCTAAAGGACCAATCATATAACCGGCACGTAAACATGCCACGGATAAAAGATTGGACGGAATGGACGGTGCCTGACACAACTCGAAGTTTGTCGAGTAAAGGCATCTGACTCCCAGTGGGTTAAACAAAGAAGCAAGGGAACCTTCCCTTGCTTCTTTAAATTATCCGAGCTGTTACGATGCCGTCGATTTGCCTGATTTTTTCCACTAGACCGGGAATGATGTCACCGTTTATTTTATCGTCAATATCAATCATCGTATAGGCATATTCCCCACGGCTTCTGTTCACCATGTCAGCGATGTTTAAATGGTAGCTTGATACAGTCGAAGTGATCTGACCAACCATGTTTGGTACGTTTTGGTGGAAAGCGGCAACGCGCTGCTTTCCTGTATAGGGAAGGGAAACGTTTGGAAAATTCACTGAGTTTTTAATGTTTCCTGTTTCCAAAAATTCCTTGACCTGACGAGCCGCCATAATCGCACAGTTTTCCTCTGATTCTGTAGTTGAGGCTCCGAGATGCGGAGTGCAGATTGTATTTTTCATTTTTAGTACATTTTCATTCGGGAAATCCGTCATATACTTCCCTACGATTCCATCTTCAAGTGCAACCGCCATATCGATTTCGTTCACAAGCTCCCCGCGTGAGAAGTTCAAAATATAAACGCCCGGCTTCATAATGCTAAATGAATTTTTATTAAACATTCCTTTTGTGTCATTCGTTAATGGAACGTGGACCGTAATATAGTCAGACTCAGCAAACAATTGCTCAAGAGACATCGCCCGCTGTACATTACGTGATAAGTTCCAGGCTGTATCAACAGAGATAAATGGATCAAACCCGATGACATCCATATCCAAATCGAGCGCATCGTTTGCTACAAGTGCTCCGATCGCCCCTAATCCGATTACACCAAGGGTTTTCCCTTTAATTTCTTTCCCAACAAATTTCTTTTTTCCCGCTTCAACTAGCTTTGATACTTGTTCGCCCTCACCGTCTAACGTCTTTGTCCATGCCACGCCTGCAAAAAGGTTACGGGATAAAGCCATTAATGACGTTAGGACCATCTCTTTTACTGCGTTTGCATTCGCCCCGGGCGTATTAAAAACAACGATTCCTTGCTCGGTGCATTGGTCGACAGGAATATTATTGACACCAGCACCTGCCCGTGCGATTGCTTTTAAATTGTTTCCGAATTCAAATGTATGCATATTAAAACTGCGAACCACAATGGCATCGGGATTCTCGCTGTTATTGTCGACCGTAAATTGATCCTGATTTAATACCTTTAGCCCGCTTTCTGCAATATTATTTAACGTTTTAATTGTTTTTACTTTTTCTGAAACGAGTGTGCTCATCCTATATACCCCTTTTTTGTAAAAGTTTATTTTCAAATTCCTATTAAAAAATGAATATTTCCCTCCAAAAAAGCAGAAAGAGGTAAGGGATTTACATCCCTTACCTCTGCCCAGGCGAACGGCTCCGATACTATGTGCTCCCTCACGGTTATCCGCGTTCGCCAGTCACACACAGCCTTTTCATTTGTTTTACTTTATCAAATTTTCTGATATGTTTCAAGTTAAAATTTAAATTTTGTTGGCGTTTGGTTTTATATTAAAAACTTTTTAAAAACCAATGTAACATTATGTCCGCCGAATCCTAATGAATTGGATAAAACTACCTGTATATCCTTCTTCCTTGCTTCATTCGGTACATAATCTAAATCAAGTTCTTCATCTGGCGTTTCGTAATTAATGGTTGGCGGGATTACGCCTTCCTTAATAGCTAAAATCGAGATAATCGCCTCAAGTGCACCGGTTGCCCCGAGCATATGCCCTGTCATCGATTTTGTCGAACTGATAGATAATTGATAGGCATGTTCTTTGAAAACCTCTTTGATCGCCAACGTTTCGTACAAATCATTATAATGGGTAGATGTACCATGTGCGTTTATATAGTCCACTTGTTCCGGGGTGATTCCGGCATCGGCTAATGCCAATTTCATCGCACGCTGGGCACCTTCTCCCTCTGGTGCCGGTGTTGTAATATGATGGGCATCACCTGTAGCTCCATACCCAATCAGCTCGCCATAAATTCTAGCTCCTCTAGCTAAGGCATGTTCCAGCTCCTCCAATATAACAATTCCTGCGCCTTCACCGATCACAAATCCATCCCGATTCTTATCGAATGGCCGGCTGGCTGTGTTCGGATCAGGATTTTTTGACAGAGCGGTCATATTGGAAAATCCAGCGATGGTCATCTCGGTGATCGTTGCTTCTGTTCCACCGGCAATCATCATGTCTGCGTCCCCTTTTTGAATAACCCTTAACGCATCACCAATGGAATTGGCTCCAGAGGCACATGCCGTCACCGAACAATTGTTGATTCCTTTCGCCCCTACTTCGATGGAAACCTGTCCTGCTGCCATGTCCGGAATAAACATAGGAATCGTAAACGGATTGACCCTTCTTTGACCTTTTTCAATAAATCTTCGGTGCTGTTCCTCAAACTCAGCTAATCCGCCAATTCCCGACCCAATCCATACCCCGACACGTTCAGGTTGAACATCCTTGCCAATATGAATCCCGGCATCTTCTATAGCCATTTTACTTGCAGCCACAGCAAATTGGCTGTAACGTCCCATTCTTCTCGCTTCTTTTTTATCCATGAACTCTTCCGGTGCAAATCCCTTTACCTCTGCAGCTATTTTAATATCCACTTTGTCTGTGTCAAAAATAGTGCCCGGGCCAATACCTGACACCCCGTTTTTAATGTTTTCCCATGTTGTATGAGCATTATTGCCTAATGGCGTAACTGCTCCAATGCCCGTAATCACCACTCGTTTTCCCATATAAGCTCTCTCCTGTTTGTTATTTTTTTAGAAAATCCGCAAATTGTTGAAGCATTGTCCTGACTAACGGACTGGTTTGCTCCGGTAATTCTTCGATATCAAAGAACCCTGCATCGAGCGTTTCTTCCCCATCAATCTGTATGGTACTATTTTTAATATCCTTTGAGATATAGGCAATGGTCACTGGATAGAATTCATCCCCATTTGCCAGTTTTCTAAAATACTGCTTGCCTGAGAAAACATTGACTAGCTGCAGCTGGCCAATTTCAACTCCAGTTTCTTCAAAAACTTCCCTTCTTGCGGCTTCCTCTGCGGATTCACCTAATTCTAACAGGCCGCCTGGAAGCCCCCAGATCCCCTCGGGCCGTTTCTGTAATAATATTCTTCCATGGGCATCGATCACACCCACCATTGCGCCTGCTAATATAATTGGCCGGGTTCCAATGATTTCCCGTAAATCTTCAATATAGCCCATTTGCTCCTCCAAAAATCTCCATTTTTTAAACAGCTCTCTATATGTATTCGGGAATTACCCGGGTTCCCCTCCTTTAACCTTATAAATCACAAAGATAAATGGCCAATTTAAATGACATTTTCTCATTCTTTAGCATAAATGTATATATATACACATATATTTATAAAACATTTTCACTTGAAAGGGGAATCTTTTATGGATAATTGCATTTCTTGTGGAAAAGAATTATCGATCATGGAACGGAACCGGACGGAATGCTGGGAATGCCGAGACACGACTGTGGAAGCCTACACGGAAGATGAATAATTATTTCTAAATAAAGGTACTGCCCCTTCTCGTGTAGAAAAGCGATAATGTAGCGGGGGCAGGCATGACTATTCAACTTACTTTATTTATAGTGTCCAGGATACTATTCACCTTTTCATTCCCTTTCACCGCTTTTAGCATCTTTTTTATATTATCTGATACGTCGATCACCGTGGTTTTCTCATGATTAGTCTTATATTTAGAAATGAAATTCTCAATCAGTTTTAAAAACTTGGTATTTTCTTCAACCACATTTCCGTTAGCTAAAAGTGCCCACGTATTATTCACACGTTTTATGTCCAGATTAATTTTTTTCTTAATCTCTATATTTTCTTTTTCAGCTGCTGAAAGGCTACCTTTTACATCCGGCAAAAAGATTTTATTATGGACATCAGATAATTATTCTCTGCTTAATTTATGGGCAATTTTGCACAAATGTTCATGTTCGCTTTGGGCACGCCGAATACTAAAATCACACAATTTATTTAATATATGAATTTGAGCTTGAATACTTGCAATATAAGCATCCGACGAAAGCTTTCCATTTTCTATATCCTTATTAAATAATTTAACTACCATATCATTATCAGTAAACATACGAATACTTGTAGTTATTTTTTCGTCATATTTTTGAATTATTTTAATACTACACTCTACAGCAAATATTTCAGATAATAATCCACTGGCAGCAATGTGATAATTTGAGAAGCTGTAGGGCTTAAAGAAACCATAACTATTAATTTCTACTATTCCTGCTCCGACCATTAAACCTTTTTGTGACCCGTCAATAATATATTGAATCATGTAAGTGCCTCCGCTTTAGTGCTTAGATTTTAATTAAATTGGAATGATCAAGAAGCTATACGTTCTCTAAAATCGCCCAAATCAAACCAGTTAATAGATTTTTCCAAATGTACCAAATGTACATACCATCCTTTCATACGTATGTACATTTATTTTAGTTTCATTCAAATGGTTTTTCTTTCACGCTAATTACTTCGCTTGAAACCATTTCAGTAGAAATTTGGAAAGTGCAAAAAAGCGACTTCCTTGATAAAAGGAATTCGCTTTTTTATTGTTTATTATTTTTTTCGTTAAATGGGCCGAGTGCGACATAAAAGAAGAATCTAGAATGATCCTACTTGGAGGTTTTCGTGAATTTCGGACCTTAACTTCGAAGTAGAACCTGTCTACTTCGATGTTTGAGTGAATTTTAGGTACGAACGTCGAAGTAGAACCCGTCTATTTGGATGTTTGAGTGAATTTTAGGTACGAACGTCGAAGTAGAACCCGTCTATTTGGATGTTTGAGTGAATTTTTAGTCCAACCCCGATGTAGAATCGGCCTACGTAGTGGTTTCGTGGATTTTTTAGCTCAAACCCTGATGTAGAAAGACCCTACGTCGCACTCCCCCCCAATAGCGACTTACTCCAAGGAAGAAAGTTAAAAAGAAAGCGGCTAGTAATCTATTTCCTGTCACTTATACTCTATATTAAAATTGTGGATGCGGTCTTGTTACTCGACGAATGCTCCTTTTTGAACACGATCTTTCCAGACATATAGGTTTCTAGCACATGCACCTGATCAATATCTTCCGAACTCACCTGTAAAATATCCTCGTTTAACACAATAAAGTCCGCATGAAATCCTGGCTTCAGCTGTCCGACTCCCGGAATGCGAGTCACTTCCTGCGCGCCTCTGGTGTAAAGTTCTATGGCCGTTGCCGCATCGATGCGCTGTTCCTGACCTGTGTCCGTTCCATCATAGGCAATCCTAGTCACAGCTGATTTAATCGCCACAAACGGATCTACCGGATCGGCCCATGCTGTTGCCGGTGCGTCGGACGAAAAGGCTACCTTTATCCCTGCATCAAGGAAGGTTTTAACTGGATACGTTTGTTTTGTCCGTTCAGTACCTAAATTATTGAGGTAGCTTTCGATTTCAGCAAACAGGAAGATCGGCTGCGTTACAAAGGCAATTCCGGTTTCTGCGGCCCGCTCGATTGCCTGACTTGTCGGCATCGCGGCATGCTCGATTCGAACAGATGGCCCATCTGTCAGCCACATTTTTCTGCCGTAAAAGGTATCAACAATTAAATCAATCGCCTGTTCCCCCATGGCGTGAACAACTAATTGAACACCGTGCTGTTCTGCCGCCTCTGCAGCGGCTAACAACTCCTCCTTGGAGGTGGTAGCGATACCGTAGTTTTCATCGCCGCCTAAGAATGGAGGATTAACCCATGCCGTTCTTCCTGACACACTGCCGTCTGAAAATAGCTTAATACCGCCAATATGAACAGGCTGTTCCCTGTCGGTTCTTTCCTTCGTTAATAGTGACTGCCCCTGTAACTCTTCCCATATATAGTAGAGGACGGTCCGCTGCTTCAATCCCTTATCACGAGCCTCGTTATACATTTCTACGTAATCAATTGGCTTGTGCAGCCCCATAAGATCTGTAATCGCCGTGATTCCATGCGCGAGAAGATTCGGGCTTAATTCTGCAAGAATCGCAGCATTATCCTCAAGTGAAACTTGCGGCATCTTATTTAACACTAAATGTCTGGCACTTTCACGAAAAATGCCCGTAGGTTCCCCGCTTTCATCCCGATCAATCTGCCCGCCCGGCGGGTTTGGCGTATCCTTTGTAATAGCGGCAATCTCCAACGCCTTGCTATTAACGGAAATGATATGGGCACATGTGCGAGTAACCACTACAGGAGCATCTGCACATGCTTGGTCAAGGTCCCAGCGATTAGGGGCACGGCCTTCTGATAATTTGCCCTCATCATATCCCCAGCCTTCTACCCACTCCTCAGGCGTTTGCTGCGCCCGCTGTTTGCGAATTTCCTCAAGCAGCTCTTCAATGGAATGAACTAACGGTGCCGTGCAGGCAATTTGCTTTGTGGCATTTGCTAGATAAAGGGGGTGCAAATGCGCATCAATAAATCCAGGAAGAACGCGGCGGCCTTGAAGATCGACACGTTCCCCTTCCATTTCTGCAATCTCCGGTTGTTCTCCAACCCACTCGATTCGGCCATCGTTTACGACCATTGCACTGGCATAGGGCTGCTCAAAATTAGATGTAAAGATCCGTCCATTTATAAAAATTGTTTTATTCATGATGTTATCTCCTCGTCAAAAAAATTTCCGTCTAATCTGATCAACAAACAATTATGCTTTTTCCTCCGGTTCAATGAATGACACTTGTTCTTGCTTATTGGATGCAAGTTTATAGATTACGGCACCAAATATTCCACCAACAATTGCCGGTACCAGCCACGAAAAACCGTTTGAGCTAAAAGGGAGCATGGAAATCAGGTTTAATATCCCTTGAATGTTGACGCCTAACGCTCCCATTGTTTCAAACAAACTGACAATAAAGGTTAATAGGATAGCACCGCGATAGGCTCCCGGGTTCGGAAGGGCTTTATGGAATAATCCTAAGAATACTAAAACAATAGCTACGGGATAAAGCGCAAGGAAGATCGGCATCGCATAATTGATAATTTTTTCAACACCAAGTGTTCCCATTGCTGCGCCGACAAGACAAACAATTAGCGCACCATAGCGGTAGCTTATTTTATTATTTGTTAAGTCATTTAAAAAATCGCCAATGACAGCCGTTACACCGATTGCCGATGTTAAACAGGCTAACGCAATCGTAATCGCTAATAAAATTGCACCAGAGTTTCCTAATAACCGATTAATCAATTCGGATACGAGTGCCGTGCTTTCAATATCCTTTGGGTATAATCCGCTGCCGGCGGCTCCAAGGTATAATAAACCGCCGTAAACCACCAATAACCCAATCCCGGCAATCACGGTTGCAGAAATAGCTACCTTTTTCATCGCGGCACCTTTATAACCGTGGCCTATAATAGCTGCGATAATGATAGGGGCACAAAAAATTCCGGTGATCACATCCCCCGTCTGATACGCATTAATAAAGGCATTGGAAAATGGGTTTTTTAACTCTGTTGCAATCGGTGAACCAATCGGATCGAAAATCCCTTTAATCACAATAAATGTTAGAATAACGACTAGAAGAGGGGTAAGAATCTTGCCAATTTTATCAATGACGTTGGACCTATCCATAGCAAAATAAAAGGTTATGGCGAAGAATACTAAAATTGTAACTATAGAAGGCACTTGTGGGAAAAAGGTTTTAACCCCTAATTCATGGGTAGTTGCTGCCATTCGCGGAATCGTAACAAACATCCCAATTCCAACCATTAGTAATAGATTAAAAACTTTATAAAACCAAGGGCTGATTGGTTTAGTTAAATCTTCAAATTTACCGCCAACGTTTATGATGGCGATTACAGCTAATAAAGGAAGCGCGATTCCAGTAATACAAAAACCAATTAATGCCTGAAGCCAATTTGTCCCTGAAGCAAGACCGATTGTTGGAGGGAAAATTAAGTTGCCGGCACCAAAAAATACTGCAAATAAAGCAAAACCAATTATAACGGTATTTTGTACAAGTTTATTCGATTGCATCATTACACCTCTTTTTCTTGAAATCGTTTACATTTTTTTACACTTACTAGACCACTCTAATACCTCGACAATATTAACATGGACTTGTTCACCCCTTGTTATTTTTTATAGTTGCAATATTCGTGCCAACTTTACGTATTTTTCTTCGAATTCCATATAATAGCCCTGATAATACTTTTAAATTCCCCTTTTATAGGATATAAAGAATTCCGATTTCACTAAATATTCAGTAAGGGTAAGTAAATCTCATACGGTAAATAGGCGAGTTGTAAAATAATTTTTTTAAAATTGTAAAAAAAATTTTACCCCATACAAAAAAAAACAGTGGAAATCTGATAGAAATCCACGGATTAAAGGCTGAATGTTAACTTAGCTGATATTTATCCAATTTGTATCTTAATAACTGTTTAGAAATCCCCAGCCCTTTAGCTGCTTCAGTTAATTTTCCATTTGTTCTCTTTAATTCTTTGGCAATGATCTCTTTCTCATAGTTTTCAACTGCATCCTTTAATGAATGAATCTTGGTTCCCCTTTGTACCATCTTTGTGGTCCCTTGATATTCCCTGATTCGCTTCGGTATATCTTCAATGGTGATCATATCCGTCAAAGCATTATTATAAGCTGTTTCTACCGCATTCTTAAGCTCCCTGATATTCCCCGGCCAGTGATATTTTTTAAAACACTCCAATACCTCCGGCTCGACACCTTTGATAAACAAATCCATGTGAGTATTATAAAAGTCAATAAAGTTTTTGAGCAGTACGGCAATATCTTCTTTGCGTTCATTTAAGCGCGGTAAATCGATTTGGACAACCCCTAAGCGATAATAGAGATCTTCACGCAGTTTTTTCTCAGCCACTAACGTATCAGGATCTTCATTTGTTGCGGAAATTACCCTGATGTTCACGGTAATATTTTTATTACCGCCTATTCTTCTAATCATTTTTTCCTCAATGGCTTTTAAGAGTTTGACCTGCAGATAATAATCTAAAGAATTGATCTCGTCTAAAAACAATGTTCCGCCATCAGCCTGCTCGAATAACCCCGGCATATCTACAGCACCGGTGAAACTGCCCTTTACCGTTCCAAATAAAGTACTTTCCAATAGGTTGGGCGGAATGGCACCACAGTTCAGTGAAATAAATGGCCCGCCAAATCGGTCGCTTTCATTGTGAATCGACTGTGCAACCATTTCTTTCCCCGTACCCGTTTGGCCAAAAATTAATACAGTCGAGTCCGTCTTCGCGATTTTTCTAATTCTATTTTTTACTGTCTCCATATTTGCATTGACTGTAATGATATTATCAATAGTATAGATCGTATTGTTTTTTCGAAAAACTTTATGACTGGCAAAATTATTGAGAGAGTGAATATCTTCTTTCGTGTAAAAATGTTTCGAGAATTCAATCGCCCCGATAATTTTATCGTTTTCTTCGATTGGATAGGTTGAATTAACTGAAACAAGCAGATTCCCATTTTTAGTGACTAGCTCTTGTTTTACGTTACAAATTGCCTTCCCATTTTTCAAAACGTTCATTATGGTGCTATTTTGGTTGGTTAAGTTTTTATAAAATGAGGTGATATGCTTTCCCATAAATTCTTCCGGCCTGACACCCATTTCACTAAGAACCTTTAAATCGGCAAGATCATAAAAGAGAATCATTCCCTTTTCGTCAGTAATTAAAATATCATCAAAATCTGATAAATGCTTGAAATTTTCTAGATTCAACCTTTTGCCCTCCAATCCGAACAACATCGAGCCTATTATATTATATAGCAAAACCAATTCAAAAAGTTCAATATAATCCTTACATATAAAACCAAAAACTCTTTCCGAATTCCGGAAAGAGTTTTTAAGGTATCTGTTTTTTAATCCGAGCCTGTTATTAATAAATCATCCTGGATGGTTGCTAATACGGTCTGTGTATGAACCTTTTGCCCCTCTTTAACTTTTAAGGAGGTAATATACCCGCTTACCCCAATCGAAATCTCTTCAATCCTACCATTATGAGTTTTAATTAAAAATAGTTTCTCCCATTCGTATACATGGTTACTTTCCTTCGTAAAAACCTGCTCTACGGTACCAGAACAAGGACTATAAATATCTTCCTCTTTAACTAACAAGTACTTTCACTCCTTTTTTAATTTAAAGTTATTGGGAGAATACCAATTTTTCCGCCTTTTCAGGTAGGGGATTTCCTTCAATTCAGGCTATTTTACTGTACTAATTTAAATTCAAAATTAGACCCAGCCTCTAAATTGGGATGCTTCTGCTACTTTCTTAATTCCAACCATATAAGCTGCCAGCCGCATATCAACCTGATGTGTACGTGCGGTGTGATAAATAGCTTCGAATGAGTCAACCATTACCTTCGCCAGCTTTTCATTTACTTCTTCCTCGGTCCAATAATAGCCTTGATTATTTTGGACCCATTCGAAATAAGAAACGGTAACTCCGCCGGCACTCGCAAGAATATCTGGCACAAGGAGAACTCCACGCTCTGTTAAAATTTTTGTCGCCTCAAGTGTTGTAGGTCCATTTGCAGCCTCGACTAAAATGGAAGCTTTAATATTCGCTGCATTTTTGGAAGTGATTTGGTTTGAAATAGCCGCTGGAACAAGAATATCACAGTCTAATTCAAGTAGTTCTTGGTTAGTAATCGTATCTTTAAATAGTTGGGAGAATGTGCCGAAGCTATCCCTTCTATCTAATAGGTAGTCAATATCAAGCCCGTTCGGGTCATGAACAGCTCCATATACATCTGAAACAGCAATTACTTTTGCCCCGGCATCATGCAAGAATTTGGCAAGATAGCTCCCTGCATTTCCGAAGCCTTGAATCACAACGCGGGCGTCTTTCAGCTCAATTCCTTTTTTCTTCACAGCCTCATCAATACAGATCGTTACACCGCGGGCAGTTGCCGTTTCACGACCGTGGGATCCGCCTAAAACAATTGGTTTCCCAGTAATAAATCCAGGTGAATCAAATTCGCGCAGACGGCTGTATTCATCCATCATCCATGCCATGATTTGTGAGTTTGTATACACATCCGGCGCTGGGATGTCTTTCGATGGTCCGACAATCTGGCTAATAGCCCGAACATACCCACGGCTTAACCTTTCAAGCTCTCGGAAAGACATCTGCCGCGGATCACAAATGATCCCGCCTTTTCCTCCGCCATAAGGAAGGTTCGTAATGCCGCACTTTAAACTCATCCAAATCGATAATGCCTTTACTTCTTCTTCATCCACCTCAGGATGGAAGCGAACGCCCCCTTTTGTCGGGCCGACGGCATCATTATGCTGAGAGCGATATCCAGTAAAAATTTCCACTGACCCGTCATCCATTCTGACCGGTATACGGACTGTTAACATTCTGATTGGTTCTTTCAATAATTCAAACATTTCATTTTTATAGCCCAATTTTGCTAGCGCTTGTTGTATGACTGATTGGGTCGAGTAAAATAGATTTAATGACTCTTGTTCCGCTTGTTGATCCTTTGTCATTTCCTTTGATATAGACGTCGTCGCAGTCATGTAAGACACCTCATAGAATAATAGTGTATTTTTAAGCTAAAACCTCTTTAATTTTCTCAATAGCCCAATCGATTTCTTCTTTTGTAATAATGAGCGGCGGTGCAAAGCGAATGACAGTTTCATGTGTTTCTTTGCATAATAACCCTTTATCCTTTAACTGCTCACAATAGACCCTAGCTTCCTCTGTTAGCTCAACACCAATAAACAAGCCTCTGCCCCTAATTTCTTTAATGATAGGATTGTCGATAGCTTTTAATTGTTCAAGGAAGTAGTTTCCTAATTCAAGCGAGCGTTCAGCTAGTTTTTCTTCTTCAATTACTTCAAGTGCTGCAATAGAAACGGCACAAGCAAGTGGATTTCCGCCAAACGTCGATCCATGTGAGCCAGGGTTGAATACGCCTAAAATATCGGCATTCGCCACTACGCATGAAATCGGGAACACGCCGCCGCCGAGGGCTTTTCCTAAAATCAGCATATCAGGATTGATTCCTTCCCACTCATAAGCGAACATTTTACCCGTACGCGCTAGTCCTGCTTGAATTTCATCAGCTATGAACAGGACATTGTTTTCTTTACATAAATCAAAGGCTGCTTTAATAAATCCTGCCGGTGGAATAATGATCCCCGCTTCTCCTTGGATAGGCTCGATTAAAAACGCAGCGGTATTTGGTGTAATCGCTGCTTTTAACGCCTCAATGTCACCGTAAGGGATTAAATTGATTCCGGGCAGCATCGGACCAAAGCCGCGCTTATATTCCGGATCAGACGATAAGGAGACAGCTCCCATTGTCCGGCCATGGAAGTTGCCGATACAGGCAATAATTTCTGCTTGGTTTTCACCAATCCCCTTCACATCATATCCCCAGCGGCGCGCAGCCTTAAGGGCGGTTTCGACAGCCTCTGCCCCTGTATTCATCGGGAGAGCCATGTTTTTATTTGTTAATTGACAAACCTTTTCATACCATAGACCAAGCTGGTCGTTATGGAAGGCCCTAGAAGTAAGTGTTACTTTATCGGCTTGATCCTTTAAGGCTTGAATGATTTTTGGATGACGGTGCCCTTGGTTAACGGCTGAATAGGCACTAAGCATATCCATGTAGCGATTCCCTTCTGGACTTTCTACCCATACTCCCTCTGCTTTTGAAATAACGATTGGCAGCGGATGATAGTTATTCGCACCAAATTTTTCTGTCTGTTCAATAATTTCAGTTGTCTTTGCTGTTGTTTTAGTCACTATGTTTGCTCCCTTCATTGTTTATCCTGAAAGTGGGAGCTTCAGGAAGAAGTCCCCTTTCGGGCAAATAAATTATTATAAAGTTTCAGATGTTGTTTTTGCTTGCATATGAAGCAGTAAATAATCAGGGCCGCCTGCTTTAGAGTCTGTTCCTGACATATTAAAGCCGCCGAATGGCTGATAACCGACAATCGCACCGGTGCAGACGCGGTTAAAATACAGGTTTCCGACATGGAATTCTTCCCGTGCCCGTTCAATATGTTCACGATTATTAGAAATAAGCGCACCAGTTAAACCATAATCGGTATTATTGGCAATCTCCATCATATGGTCAAAATCACGTGCTTTACAGAATGCCACGACCGGTCCGAAAATTTCCTCCTGCATCAGGCGTGATTTTTCATCTAGGTCAGCGAAAATCGTTGGCTGGATGAAGTAGCCCTTCGTATCATCGCCTTCACCGCCAGTCATCAATTTGCCTTCTTGCTTGCCAACTTCAATATAATTCATGATTTTCTTAAATGACTTGTCATCAATAACAGGTCCCATGTAGTTTTCAAGATCTTCCGGGTTTCCAATAGTCAGTGTTTTCGTTAAGGCAACCGCTTTTTCAAGCACTTCGTCGTACACATCTTGATGAACTACCGCACGAGAGCCCGCAGAACACTTTTGCCCTGAAAAACCGAATGCAGAATAGACAATGCTTGCTGCAGCTAATTCTAAATCAGCATTGCTGTCGACTACGACCGTATCCTTACCGCCCATTTCTGCAATAACTCGCTTAATCCAAATTTGCCCCGGGTGAACCTTTGCTGCACGTTCATTAATGCGGCAGCCAACCTCACGGGAACCTGTAAAGGATACGAAACGTGTTTTTGGATGGTCCACTAGGTAATCACCAATTTCTGCACCGCTTCCAGGTACAAAGTTAAGCACCCCTTGAGGCAGTCCCGCTTCTGTCATTAGCTCTACGAATTTGGCTGCAACGACAGGTGTGGAGTTGGCAGGTTTCAAAAGGACTGTGTTCCCGGAAACAATCGCCGCAACCGTTGTTCCAGCCATTATCGCTAATGGGAAGTTAAACGGTGAAATAATAATGCCGACTCCAAGTGGAATGTAATGGAATTGGTTAAACTCGCCATCACGGCTGTTTACCGGGAAGCCTTCTTTAATCCGCAGCATTTGTCTTCCGTAATACTCAAGGAAATCGATTGCCTCTGCTGTGTCGGCATCGGCTTCCCTCCATGGCTTTCCTGCTTCCTTCACAAGGTACGCAGAAAATTCATGTTTACGGCGTCTCATGATTGCAGCAGCGCGAAAAATGATATTCGCGCGGTGTTCCGGCTTCCACTTTTTCCAAGATTCAAAGGTTGTTAAGGCTGACTGCATCGCTTGTTCCGCTAATTCTTGGTCTGCCATTGAAACCCGGCCGATGACTTCGTCTTTATTTGCTGGATTAATAGAGATGATTTTTTTATCCGTTGTAATCGGTTCCCCGCCAATAACGACTGGGTAATCCTTTCCTAATTGGGATTGTACATAGGTTAAAGCCTCTTGAAATGCTGGGCTTTCTTTCTCATCTGCAAAATTAGTAAATGGTTCATGTGTGTACGGTTTCATGTTAAACCTCCTTGATTATTGGTCACTTATTTTTAATGCAATTATCGTGCCAACTTTCCGCTGCTTTGTTTACAAGGTTCGTATACAATCGGCGCAAAATAATTTTGCGCAAAAAGTTTTATTCATAAAAATACGCAAAGGATTTTTGCATTAATAACTTATTAATGTTTAAATCGTTTCATATAATATTAGAAAAAGAATAAAACCGGCGTGCATTCTTATGTTTCCTTTTCTCACACCATTGTGTGGTAAAATCTACTATAGAATCTTAAAAAAGCAGGTGTTAAAAGTTGACTGTACCAAAAAAAGTATCGCTATATTTTGTCCGGCATGGGGAAACTCATTTTAATGTAGAAAGAAGGATGCAAGGATTTTGTGATTCCCCCCTTACAGAAAGGGGTATTGCACAGGCCAAAGCTGTAGGAAGAGGTTTGGCGGATATTGAATTCGAAGCGGCATATGCCAGTGAGAGTCAGAGAGTAGTAGATACTGCAAATCATGCAATCAGTAATAGGCAAATCCCCCTATCAATCGATGAACGGCTTAAAGAAATGAACTTCGGTGTCCTAGAATCCCTATTATTCACTGATATCTCCAAACAATATGGAAATATCCTAGAAACCTTATTTAGTCTTAAAGATTTACATTTATCTGCGCCTGAAGGTGAATCCTATGTTCAGCTTTATTTGAGGACAAATGAAGCAATTGAAGAGATAATTAAAAATCATGAAAGAGAAGGCGGAAATATTCTCGTATTCTCACATGGAATAACGATCGGTAACTACTTAATGCAATTAATGAAATCGAACAATTATCTGCACCCTGATAATTGCAGCGTTTCCATTGTCAGCTACATGGGCGGCGATTTCCAAGTTGAGCGTTTGGCAGATACCTCTTTTAGAGAGAGATTTGTAAATAACTAGCGAACAGCGCCTGTCCCTATAATTACATCAATTATAGGACAGGCGCTTTTTAATGGATTTTCACTTAGGAGGGGCGTGCAAAGCCAATAATCCTATCGGAACCGTCCCCTAGCCTCCTGAATATGATGCAGTAATGAAACTGCCTAGGGGGTGTTTTAATGATTATTCATGTGGTGAGTGCTGGTGAGACACTTTGGCAGATTGCGAACCGGTATGCTGTGAATATGAATTCCATTGCTCAATTAAATGGGCTGCCCGACCCAAATAAATTATTGGTTGGACAGTCCCTGGTTATTCCTAAACCAGGGACCTCACACACCGTTAAATATGGGGATACTTTATGGTCTATTGCTCAGCAATATGGCATGACGATTCAGTCGATTGTCCAGGCGAACCAACTTACAAACCCGAATGTTTTATATCCAGGCACCAAGTTATTTATTCCACCCATAACACATGTTGTCCAGTCCGGGGAAACATTAGCGCAAATCGCGAGACGGTATGGTACTACTGTTCAGGCCCTTATACGTGAAAATCAAATTGAAAATCCAAACTTGATTTACCCTGGAATGCGCTTAGTTATTCCACGAGCGAAACCAACGATCGAGGTAAATGCTTATACGTATCAATCGAACGAAGCAACTGTCGAAACTCTGAATGAAATTGGTCAGCTCCTTACTTATTTTAGCCCATTTGCCTATATGATTATGGAAGATGGTTCGCTGCAACCGATGAATGATAAAGTGATGGTGGATGCAGCCATTTCGAAAAATATTGTCCCCATGCTATCGATCACCAACTTTACTTCCACACAAGCTGGGTCAAACTTAGCACATATTGTGTTGTCTAATCCAAGTTTAAGAGAAAAGGTCATAACGAACGCG
Organism: Bacillus sp. S3; assembly: GCF_005154805.1. Lineage (GTDB taxonomy): Bacteria > Bacillota > Bacilli > Bacillales > Cytobacillaceae > Neobacillus. The sequence continues at coordinate 816,759 of NZ_CP039727.1, read as the reverse complement.
ATTCAAGTGATGGATGCCAAAGGCTATAAAGCGTTAAACATTGATTTCGAAAATGTATTACCGGCTGATCGCGAGAATTATAATCTATTCCTGCAATTGGCTGTTGACCGTCTCCATCCTAAAGGATATTTAGTATCAACTGCACTTGCACCAAAGGCGAGTGCAACCCAAGCCGGTCTGTTGTATGAAGCGCACGATTATGAGGCACACGGAAGAATTGCCGATTTTGTCGTACTGATGACGTATGAATGGGGATACCGGCTGGGACCTCCGCAAGCCATCTCCCCTATTAACCAAATGCGAAAAGTGGTGGAGTATGCCCTCTCGGTGATGCCGGCAGAAAAGATCTTTTTAGGCTTCCAAATTTATGCCCGCGATTGGCTGCTTCCGCATGTTAAGGGCCAAGAAGCTGAGACATTTAGCCCTCAAGAAGCAATAAGGAGAGCCGTTAAATACGGGGCTTCCATTCAATATGATACAACAGCGCAGTCACCATTTTTCCGCTATGTAGATGAACAAGGCCGGGGACATGAAGTATGGTTTGAAGATGCCAGGAGTGCTCAAGCTAAGTTCGACATGGTCAAACAATATAATCTCCGTGGTGTCAGTTACTGGGCACTAGGTTATCCCTATCCGCAAAACTGGGCTTTGTTGAATGACAATTTTACGATAAAAAAATCAGCACGGTAAAAGTTAGAAACACACTCGATCTCACATCTGGTTTGAGAGTGTGTTTTTTAAATTTGAAATACCTTCATTTTCAGCAAAACGTCCGCGATCTCTTCAACTGTAAAGCCTTCTAATCCTGAACTTCGTTTCATATGTTAAAGCAGATCGTCCATGGGAGACTGAACATTTAATTAAAACATTAATGTATAATAATGGATATATTCCAAAGTATTTCCATCGTAAAGAGGACAAACTGGCGTCTAAGTCAAGTTCAAAAAAGACTATATATATGGGTAAAAAACAGGAGGTTCGAGATGAAAGACAAAATCGTTATCATAACAGGGGCAAATTCGGGAATTGGGAAAGCAGCAGCATTAAAATTTGCGACCGAAGGATATCGTGTGATCATGGCTTGCCGCAATATGAGGATTAGTGAAGCCGTACAACAAGAAATCATTGAAACGACAAAAAATATCAATGTAGATCTTATGGAGCTTGATGTTTCTTCTTTTGCTTCAATTCGTACATTTTGCGCAGCTTTTAATGCAAAATATCCGTGCTTGGACATTCTGATCAATAATGCCGCCTACTTAAACCATGGTGAAAAGGAGTACAAACTTAGCCCCGAGCATATCGAATTATCTTTCGCCACGAATACATTCGGTCCTTTTTTGATGACTCGTTTATTGGCTGATCACCTGGCAAAATCACAAGATCCAAGAGTGCTCAATGCTTGTACAACAAACATCAAAAATTTCTTCGACCCTAAAAGAAAAATCGAGTTTGATAATTTGCAAGGAGAAATGCGCGGCACGCGGCCTTATAGCACGTATAAGATGTATGGAGACTCCAAAATAGCGCTATTGATGTTAACCTTCAAAATGGCAGAAGAATTTAAAAGCATGGGGATTAAAGTCAATGCCCTTCAAATTAACCGCGTAAAATTATCAAAAAAGACGATTAAAAAAATGCATTCCTTTTGGAAGGTGTTTGCATGGGCACAAAATCTCACTAATCCTTTGCCATCAGGTATGGCCGATACCTATTTTCACATTTGCACCTCAGATGAATTTAAGAATGTTACCGGTCAACTGATCAATCATAAGAGAGAAATTGTTCAACCATCAACAACCGAAAAGGGTTTTACCCAATTAAAGAATATATTCGGTTCAAGCAGCTATCCCAGCTACGCCACAAATCCTCAAAATATTGAACAAATATGGAGCTTGAGCACCACGCTCACCGAAGAGTAGTTTGCATTTTTCATTGCAAAGCAGAGGAAATGTCTGAAGTAGTATAGATTGTGAGGTCGGCGGAAAGAATGGTAACACCGACCTCGTAATCTAGAAAAAAACGCTTATTGAATGCACGTTTATGCCGGAATGACTATCTCCAGCTTCCCTTCGTGACTTATGATTTCAATCACCTTGTCTGCAAATAGATAAGGCGTATCATATCGGTCCTGCTTTTTCAAATCTAGATAACTATTATTAGCAGTTAGAACAGGAAAGACAGCATTGGTCTTCTTAAACATATTTTGATAAACTTCTATTTCTGCCATCAAGATAATTTGTTTATTAGAGATGGCAAAAAAGAGCTTCCCGACTTCCCTCTCCTCATCCATGATGGGAATTTGCTGCAGAATGGAAATTAGGCAGGTGACAAAATCATTCAGCTGCTCATTTGTCAGCCCTGCTAACTGCCATTCCTCTAATGCTTTGTTGATGCCGCTTTTCAATTCCTTGAAGGAAAAAACATCTTCTATTCTTAGAGCTGTTTTCGTCTTTCCGAGGTTCTCAAACTTTTTTCTCGTCTCAAATAGGTAGTCTGTGATAAATCCTGTATACTGTTCACGCTGCACAATAAAATCTGTAACCTCATTAATACAACGAATCTCTTTGCTCCGATTACGGATTAATTGTAAAAACGGATAGATATCCTTCTCATCAAACCTATGATCCACCAACTTACTATAATAATAGTTCAATAATGATTGTTCTTTCGTATCCATTCGTCTCTCCTAGAAGTAGTATTCCTATCTTTCCTATTGTACAACTTATTAGATGAAATCACACTGCTTCTCACATGGTAACAGGAATAGTTTAATTATATAGGTTTATGCAACTAATCCTTTTTCTTTTTAGGTACTTGGGTACCTGGTTCTGCTTTATCCCCGGCAGCTTCTAATACAGTGAGAGTGCTAAATTGGTTGGTTTCCACTGAAACCTTTCGATCACTGTAAACAGCGCCAGGAATCAGTTCCCATGCTTTTACTTGCTCATTAAAATAAAATACTTTCAAATTTTTTGTATCTTTTACTTTTCTGTTATCAAGAGTAAATGTTAACATAATTGATTCATCAAATTGCTGGATTTCCTTACCGTCAATTAAAATTGTAAAGTCGTAAGTTGGGCTTTTCGCTTTGTTTATATCTTTCAAACGGTCTATGATCAACTCAAAACTTTCCTCAGAGACAATGGAAGATGGGATTAATAGATTGACCTCATCATTCATAACATTTAAAGGAATTCCATTATCCTTCGAAAGCTGTGCTTGTTCTTTTGTTAATGATATTTTTGCAGAATGTTCATTTCCAAGATCGATTGAAAGGATAAGTTTAGTTTTAGCAGCACTGAGATCCTTACTTGCAGTATCTAATTCAGATTGAGTAGCTTGGGTGTTGTTGTACACTTCCTTTGCCTTTTCATAAGCTGTTTTATAGATACTATAGGACTCCTTTGTAAACAGAGATTCATCCAGCTCTTCTGATAATAATCCTTTTAAAACGGAACGATTAGGTAACAAATCTTTATTAGTTGAAGTATTCAACTCATAAATAACTGGTTGAACATTTCCCCAGGTTAATTTAATTTCAAAAATATGATCATAGGTTGGATTATAGAATGTATTTAAACTTTTATTCAGGACCCCTAGCTCAACCCATTCATCTTTACCAACCCTGGCGCTTACTGCAGCTTTTGAAATGGCATTTGCACCTTGCACAATTGTAATCAATGCTACATCTGTTTTTTCAGAAAGACGGTACGTTAATGACCCATTTGTTTTACCAGTCATATTTGGTCTAAATGCTGTTGTCAAATCACCGTCTAATAAACGTTTAGGACTAAACCCTTCTTCCTCAATTGGATCTGCAATATAGGTTGGATTGTTCTCCGTTTTAACATATTCGCCGCCATTAATGACGAATTCATTAATATGAGCAAATCTTGTTAAATAGTTTGCTGTAAAGAGAATTCTAATATATTTAGCCTTAATGCCGCCTATATTATCATTACCATAATAATAGTTTCCCGGGTTAGCAGAATCATGTGTGTAGCCATCTGCAATCATATCTGCGTAATCAGCTTTACCACCTGCAAGATTGTCCACACCATCGCCTAAAGTAATAACATCTGTCCAATTTTCATTGTCTATCGACAATTGGACTTTGGCGTCTCGGATATAGTTAATGTTATTTTCTTCGTTATAAACACGTAAGCTATTAAAAATTCTAGGCTCACCAACTGAATAAGTGATCGACTGTCCTTTTCTCTGATAATCCGTAAAAATAGCTTTCGTGTCAAACTTTTTATCAAAAGGAGCTAGCAGTGTGCCCGCATTTCTTGAATCAGTACTGCCATAGGAAGAAGAAATCCCCATATCTGTACCGACAAAACTTGGGCCATAGATTTCCTTAGATGAAACGCTAAATTTATTCAGGTCGAATGTGATATTCTCATCCGTGTTGTTAAGTAATCTTACATAGCGGGCAATGGTTCCCTCATTAGGAGTTTTCCATTCTACCTTATTCACAGAGGCCTGTAAGGTTAATTTATCACTTGTTGTATTTACCGTTACACTATCTAGTTCTTTGATGCGCTCTAATTTTACACCCACGTATTCTTTTGGTTTCAGTGTAATATTTGTCGTCTCAGCTAAACTTGTATTTTCTAATGTATGCTGGGCTGCAATATTTTTATAATTGTCGTTATTTGTATACGTATATTCGGTAGACGTTTTTGCTACATCAACACGAATTTCACTAAACTTGATCCAAACGTTGACATTTTTAAGGTTTTTCAGACGGACATATCTTGCTTTAATACCTGTTAAGTCTTCCTCAACCTTATCCATGCCTGAAGCCTTACCTGTATATTTCTTGACTAATGTATAATTCACATTATCATTTGAATATTCTAACTGATACTCTGTCCACTTGTCACCAGTATCCCTACCTACAGCAAAGTAAACCCTACCTATATCAGTGACCTTTTGTAAATCTACCCCAATATAATCTCCAGCAACAGACGTATCTTTAATCGTTCCTGAAGGGTTATACCAGATATGAGTATTGTCATTCCCATCAAATAAATTTTCTGCGCTTCCTTGATACACTTTAAAGTGTGCAGGAACCATCAACTGATATTGTGGTGTTTCATTTTCTACTGCGGTCTCGTTAACAACGATATCTTTAATACCCAACCATGTATTTGCACGATCCTTCGTTGCGATTAAACGAATACCTCTTGCTTTTAGATTTAAATTCTCTAACACTACTTTACTGACATGACCATATAGAGCATCTTCGATATCAATCCAATTTTCTCCATCAACAGTGTATTGAGCCTTACTTTCTGTAAAGGTATCATTGGCATTGCCAGCTTGTCCTAATTCAAAGCGCACTGTATTAAGAGTAAGAGGTTTTTCGTAAATTACTCCAATATACGTACCTATTGAAATGGAGTTAGGATTTTTAAAGATCACTTCGGTACCCAATTTGTTATCTAACAGATTCTCCAAGCTACCAGTAGGAGTATCTGTCCGATTAGTAATAATTCTAGCTGAATTGCTATCAGGATTTACAATCGATTGAACCTTAATCGATACATCATTTAGTATTGTTTTGATAAATGGAACGATATGCTGTACGCCTACTTCAGCATATTCATAATGGTCAATATATCGGAAAGGATGATTCTTTGAAGCATCGAAAGAAGCTTGACCTTGACTGTAGTTTTCCCATACAGCAGACGCATTGCCTTGTTCATGAGCAATTTCAGCATTTAACAAGAAAATTGCTGCATTCGCCGTATCCACAGCACTATCTAACCAATAAATAATCTGATCTCTTGTTCTTTCATTACCAGGGTTAGCTTTATAAGTTTCCGCAGCTTCACGAATAACTTCGAATTCTGCAATTAACGCTTGTGCTTTATCCGTAATTTTTCCTTTACCTAAGGCGGCTTTAAACTCATTTAACTTTGGAGCCAATTCCACTGATTCTTCTAATTTAGCTACACGGGTATCCATATTTTGATTGATCATATGCTTGGACAACTCTCTTAGAGCATTGGAAGCAGGAGTTTCATTAATGTTTAGGTGATCCATGTAAGCAAATGAGTCATTCCAGTTTTTCTTTGCTTGATCAACATTATCCCAAATATTCCAAGCATAATCGGCATTAGCAAAAATAGCTGATTTACTTGCTTCTGATTGTTGCATTGGATTTAACACAATACCTTCTATATTTGCAGGATTAACATTAGGCTGTAGGAATGTTTCATTTCCACCCATGATTAAGTGTTTTTTAGAGTTATCCGTACAAGGCCAGTTGATCCATAAGTATGGTCCTCTTCCAGCATTATTCGTAAATGTCTGAGTAAAGTTATTTGAAACCTCTCCCCAAACCTTACCACCTGTTTGAATAATACTAACAGACTTCGGTAATTGTTTTAACGATTGGATTTGTGCACTACTGCCATTTCCCATATAATCATTTGGACAGAAAATCATATCTGTTACCAAACCAGGATACTTTGTTTGTTGCTCAACTAACCAATTGGTCAAGTCGTTCATCAATCTCACATAGGTTTGTGCCCCTTGTGGAGGAACTCCTGCATCATCAGCCAGAATACCAAATTTCCGAACTCCTGCATCAAGTAATTGGGTAAACTTCGCTTTAATCACATTTAAGTCTGCTTGATAATTTTCTTCGGTATTAAAACGAATAGCATTATTCATAAATGGATGAAGTGTATATACGAATCTAGTTTTACTAGCATTACCCGCTTCAGCCAGTTTGCTAATTTTCTCAAGTTCTTCTGTTGTATATAATTCTCTCCATTTGCCATTATGTTTTGGATCATCTTTAGGAGCATAGATATAAGAATTCATTTTGAATTCTCCGCCAAAGGTCATTAATTCGGCGCGATCTTCATTTGACCATGGTTCTCCATAATACCCTTCAATGAACCCTCTGCCTTTAACATCCGCATAATCTTTAATGGTTAATGCTTGAATGGTACGATCTTTCATCTGTTTGAAAATATGTTTTACAGTTGTTACACCATAAAAAGCAGAATCGACATCTTTTCCCAGTACAGCAATAACATTATTATCGACAGAAACAATATTCGCATCTAGCTTTTCAAAAATTGCTGCATCATTTAATTGGTGTGTTTCGAAATACTGATCTACATATTCTTTTGACTGATAGACACCAACTAAAAAATTCGTTTTATCTGCAACGATTTCATTCGATACTGTAAATTTTATATTTTTACTCGCAACTATTTCTTCTACTCTTTTTTTAGTATAAGAATCAATATTTGATTCAAATACAATATTAATCGTATTACTTATATCAAATTGTCCACCTTGATAGTGAATTTCGTGAGGATTGGGATAAATTTGATATTTCACTGTTTCTGAAGCAGCTTGAACTGGTGCTATAAATCCACTTATGCCACTAAATAATACAGCAAAAATGATAGTTAGATTTAACAAAAAACCTTTTTTCAAAAACTCCCCCTACTTTCTTTAATGAATATAGTTCTTGACCACTAATACCAACCTAAAACCTGTGCAATATGAAGTTTTATCACCCCCTAAAAATGAGAAGTTTATTTTTTTAAGGATTAGAAGCTTTATGAAAAGCAAAAGGGCACGGAAAACAAAACCAAGAAATTCTCCGAGAATTCCTAAGCTTTGCTTTCCATGCCCAGTATGAACCAGTCGCATGAAACCCAATATATAACCAGATTATAAAACGTTTACAATAGTAAGTCAATTAACTTTCACATTTTTCAGTTTTTTAAAGGACATATAAATCCTGAATACAATAGGTGTTGCGCCTAGAAAAAATAGAAGGCTTGACGCCTTCTATTTTCCTTTCCTTTATTCTTCTCCAAAAACCTCGTTCCAGTCATTCCGCTTCGCAAGCATTTCCCTTGCCAGCTCTTTTGCCCCTTCAAGGCTATGGCTTGCCGCCCACCCGCATTGCACTTCATTGCAAGCAGGAACTTCTTCAGCTGCCAGTACATCATTTAATGTTTTTTCTAGCACATCCAAAATTTCATCATAGTTATCATGATTAATGACCGTTAAGTAAAAACCTGTTTGGCAGCCCATTGGACTTACATCTACCACATGAGCAGAATAATTACGAATATTTTCAGCCATTAAGTGTTCAAGCGAATGAACTGCCGGCATTTCCATATGCTCTTTGTTTGGCTGCTTAAAACGAAGGTCATATTTGTGAATGACATCCCCGTTTTGTCCATTTTTAACCCCTGCTAAGCGTACAAACGGTGCTTTTACTTTTGTATGATCTAAATTAAAACTTTCCACGTTCAATTGCTTTACCATATGATAACACTCCTATACTTTTACATTATTAAATTTGGTTTCAACCCCATCTTGAAAAATATACTCAAGAAGTCTTTTTTTCTAAGGAAGACACGTTATTTGGCTCAGCTGCATTCATTGGCTTGCGATATTTTGGATAACCGATAAGGATGGCAATCACACCGCAAATCCCTAGCAAGACTGGATAAAAGGAATAAGGCATAATGCTGACAGGTGAAATCGAAGCTAATCCCGCAGCAACAAGGAATTGACCGCCATAAGGAACAATCCCTTGCCAGCAGCTAGAAAAAATATCGAGCAAACTTGCCGATTTTCGCGGATCAATCTCATATTCATCTGCAATTTCTTTCGCTAACGGTCCTGCCATGACAATGGAAATCGTATTATTCGCAGTTGCAATGTCGGCTGCACTTACCAATCCTGCAATGCCAAACTCGGCTCCTTTTTTCGATTTAATTCTGCTAGAAATAAAATGCAGGAGGTACTCAATTCCCCCATTGTGTTTGATAATTTCAACAACCCCGCCGATCATTAAAGCAACGATCGCTAAGTCTTCCATACTAATCACACCTTGTGCCACGGCCTGTAAAAATTCAGTAAAGCTGTATGACCCGTATGCGATTCCAATAATTCCGGCAAATATCGTTCCACCTATTAACACGATTAAAACATTTACTCCCAATAGTGCTGTCACTAAAACAGCGAGATATGGAAGAACTTTAATCATTTCATATGGGTGTTCGCCGCCAACGCTTGCCTGATTGCCTGCAGTGATGACGCCAAGAATAATTGCGGTTAGAATCGCCCCTGGCAACACAATGAAAAAGTTAGTTTTAAATTTATCTTTCATATTCGTATTCTGCGTTCTCACAGCTGCGATGGTCGTATCCGAAATCATCGAGAGGTTATCGCCAAACATCGCACCGCCAATCACAGTCGCCATGGCTAATGCCATCGGAATGCCCGTTTGTTCAGCAATCCCAATCCCAATGGGCGCCAATGCAACAACGGTTCCCATTGATGTTCCCATGGAGGTTGAAATGAAACAGCCAATAATGAAAAGCCCGACCATTAGCAAATTCTCTGGTAATAGTGACAATCCAAGATTAACCGTGGATTCAACTGCTCCCATTCCTTTTGCCACTCCAGCGAATGCACCTGCTAAAATAAAGATGATACACATTAGTATAATATTGGGGTGCCCGGCACCTTTACAAAAAATATCAATCTTTTTAGTCAGACTTTCCTTTCTGTTCATCATTAGAGCGATGGCTCCCGCAATAATAATCGCCACACTCAATGGCATTTTGGAAAAATCCTTTGTGATGATTCCTGTGCCAATAAAAAGCAGTACAAAAATCAACAATGGTAATAGGGCAAGGAGACTTCCTTGCTTCTCTTTTTTAGTAGACATGTATTCCTCCACCCCTTTTAGTAGTTATATCAGCGAATTTATGTGATTTATCGGCGAATATTTAATTTTATCGGCGAATTTAGACGTTTTATCAGCGAATCGATAATCGCTGCACTCGCTTAAAAATATGTATCAGCTCATCGTCATGCCGCCCGTTACGTTGATGCCTTGACCTGTCATATAATCTGAGTATTTGGATGCTAAAAAGACGACCACATTGGCAATATCTTGCGGGGTTGCGGTTCTGCCCAGTGGAACCTGGGAAAAATCCTCCTCTTTAATGGCATCTGCATCTACTCCTCTTAATTCACCGCCAATGACTCTTTCATTTCTTTTCATATCCGTCTCAACAATCCCGGGACAAACAGCATTGACATTGATTTGATCTTTCGCTAATTCGATTGCCATTACTTTAGTAAACCCTAGAACAGCATGTTTGGAGGCAACATAACTTCCCATCAGGCGATAGCCATTTTTCCCTGCTTGAGAAGAAATATTAATGATTTTCCCGCCTTGTCCTTGTTTTTTTAAAAAACGTGCCACTGCTTGACTGCATAGGTAGACCCCTTTGGCATTCACGTCCATTACGCGATCCCAATCAGTTTCTTTAATGTCAACGGCGTAATCCATTGAGGAAATGCCGGCATTGTTAACCAAAATATCTAATCGGCCAAAGTACTCAATCACCTTAAGAACCATTTCATCGACTTGTTCGCTTTTTGAAACATCTGTCTGAAGATACAATATCCGATCATTCGAGTGTTCAGAACTAACTTCCCTGTCAATGACAGCTACTTTCGCCTCGCATTCTAAAAGTCCCTCCACAATCGCTTTGCCAATTCCCTGCGCCCCTCCGGTTACAATGGCTACTTTTCCTGATAAATCCATACAATACATCGTTGTAACTCCTCCTTAATCATTTAGTAATCTCATAAACTTAGTTGGATTAATTGTTGCAGTAAAAAATACAACTGATCCTAATTGCCGCTTAATGATCAACGATAAAAAACCTCTTCTACTAATAAGAAGAGGTTTTGGCATCACAGGGCTAATTGCTCTTCTTATCTTCAAGCCGTACGCTTCTGGAATTAGCACAGTACAAATGTCTGCTGCTGAGGTATCAAAGGGCCAGTCCCTCCACCTCTCTGGATAAGAAATTAACTATTAAGTTTAAAAACTATTCTTACTCTACAGCTATAATTTGCCAATGTCAAGGTTTGTTTGTGAAATATTTAGAATAGTTGTTATAACGAACCTCTAATAAAAATAGATTGACTTATAATCCCCGTTTCGAATAATATATTCCTATAATCACTTAACTGCATAAAAGCATAAAAGCGTTGAACTATTAAAGTAGCTGATACCATTTTGAAATCAGAAACCTGTTGGTGGCTGCAAAACAGGCAAAGGGTATGGTGAATTACAGATAGGGAGCTGATTTCCGGTTTCGGCCGTTATCTAATCAAGCGAGCAGAATATGAATCTGCTAACTAGGGTGGTACCGCGGAGAGTCTCCGTCCCTTTTTTGGGATGGGGGCTTTTTTTATTTCAAAAATATAATTAAAGGAGAAGGTGTAAATGAAAAAGGAACTTTCAATTGGGATGTCGCTTATCCCTATCATTGCATTGATTGGCGCTGCTGCCTTATCGATTTTTATTTGGAAAGCGGGAATGCATATTCCGTTAATGATCGGTGTTATTGCCGCCGCAGTTGTTTCCATTGCTGCCGGCTGGAGCTGGGTTGAAGTCCAAGAGATGATGGTGAAGGGCGTGGCGCGTGCCTTACCCGCCGTTTTTATCTTACTGATTATCGGAATCATTGTCGGAACATGGATTGCGAGCGGGGTGATCCCGACCATGATTTACTATGGACTTTCTATTATTGAACCATCCCTGTTTGTGCCGATTGCGGCACTCGTAACCGGCATTATCTCTATCACATTAGGAAGCTCGTTTACTTCGATTGCGACCATTGGACTTGCTTTTATGGCGATCGGTGAAGGACTTGGCTTTTCTCCGGGGCTTGTTGCAGGAGCGGTGATTTCTGGAGCCTATTTTGGGGATAAATTGTCACCACTATCTGACACTACCAACATTGCACCAGCGATGGCCGAAACCGATTTATTCAGCCATGTGAAGCACATGCTTTGGGATACGATCCCGGCATTTGTTATTTCAATTATTTTATATTGGTTCGTCAGCCAGACCACTGCAACGAATGGCGGCGCCGATACGAATGTGATCGATACGATGAAAACAGGTTTAGACGATGTTTTCGTCATCCATCCGTTATTATTATTGATGCCTGTATTAACGATTATTTTAATGATTAAACGCACACCGGCCATCCCTGCCTTAATGGGAGTCAGTATTTTAGGCGGCTTACTAGCCATTTTTGTCCAGGGAGCAGCCGTAACTTCCATTATTCAAGTCATGACAAACGGATTCCACGTAGAGTCTGGCGTTAAAGCGTTAGATTCCCTGTTAAATCGCGGCGGACTTATGTCCATGCTCGGGACGATTGGATTGTTAATCCTTGCAACTGCTCTTGGGGGCATTCTAGAGGAGACTGGCTCCTTCGAAGTGTTAACGAAAAAGATGATGTCCAAAGTTCATTCGGCTGGAACCTTAATCAGCTCCACTATCCTTTCTACCTTTGTTGTAGCATTTGCCAGCGGGGCGCAATTTTTAGCGATAATTTTACCTGCAAGAACGTTTGTGAAAAACTATAAGGAGATGGGTATTGATACGAAAAACCTTTCTCGATGTGTGGAAGCAGCTGGTACCGTTGGAATTAACCTCGTCCCGTGGGGCGTACCTGCCGTATTTGCTGCAGGAATCCTCGGTGTCAGCCCTGGTGAATTTATTCCATTTGCTTTCTTTGCCTTCCTTGTCCCGCTCATGAATATATTATTCGGTTTTACCGGCTGGACGATTACAAAAAAGAACTATAGTCATGAAACCAATAATAAGGATGACAAAGGAAGTGTTGCAATATGAGTGAGGTCATTTTAAGTGTATTAGGAACGGCTCAAGATGCCGGCCTGCCCCACCCAAATTGTTTTTGTAAAAATTGTACACAGGCCATTAGCAATCCGCAGTTTAGGCGCCTCGCCGCGTCATTGGCAATTATCGAGCCAGACGCAGAGAAGTGGCATTTGATTGATGCAACACCTGATTTGAAAGAACAATTGGCTAGGCTGCAAATGAAGTACAACCTGCAAGGGAAGCTAATGGATGGCATCTTTTTAACACATGCCCATTTGGGTCATTACCCCGGCTTACTATTTTTAGGCCGGGAAGCCATCGGTGCTAGCGGAATACCGGTGCTGGCGGGCACAAAAATGAAACATTTATTAGAAGAACAAGCTCCATGGAGCCAATTAACCAAGCTGGGGAATATCACCGTTCAAGAAATCCAGGACGGGCAGGACATTCAGGTTTCTCCCCTTGTCACGGTTACACCTGTTGATGTGCCGCATCGAAATGAATTTTCCGAAACATTTGCTTTTTGGATTAAGGGTCCGAATAAAAAGGTCCTCTATGTTCCGGATATTGATCGCTGGCACGAATGGAAACACGACATTCATGCCGTATGTGAGGAAGCGGACATCTGTTTGCTTGATGGGACCTTCCATTCAGCGAAAGACCTTGAGCATATTGGCCGAGATTATCGCGAAATCCCTCACCCGCTCATGGTCGAAACAATGGAACAGCTGCATGATTTAGCGGAAAAAACCGAGATATATTTCACCCATTTAAATCATTCCAATCCGGCGATTGATTCGGAGCAGTCCATTCGTCAAGAGATTAAAGCAAAAGGATTTCATATTGCAGAGGAAGAAATGGAATTTAGGTTATAATCGAAAAAAACAATCGGCGGGCTGCACCCGCTGATTGTTTTGCTAATTTTGACTTCGTTCCTCTGGAACCGATAATTCCTTAATTTTTATAATCCAATCCTTGAAACTTGCAAATTCGCTTGAATCAAATCCGAAGTGTGCCTTGATCAGCTGGACTTTTTCGCTTTCTTTTTCAGTAAAAACTCCATCTGAATAAATTAATTGAAAGAGTTCAGTTAAGACGATATTTTTCGATCGTTCTGTTTTGAAATTCTTGAGAATATCCTCCATCGCCAAACCTGTTATTTTATAATCTTCAAGGTCCATTTCCTTTTTATATTTGGTAAGAATAGAATTTTCAAATACAGATAAGTTTCCATCAACATTGGCGATCAGAGCAGCCAGTTCAAGAAACGCTTCTCTCTCCTCCTGGTGAAGTTGTGCTAGGAACATTACACACTCTCCTTACTATCATTGTCCTAGTTATACGAATAAAAACCCATTTGGTTTCGTTTAAACGTGAGTGGTTTTTTCCGATAATCCTATGGGTGTGCCTTTTTTGTCAACCTAGTTTGGTTCCACATGGACATGAACATCGTAGACTCCGTAATCCTTGATCATCACTTTTTCAACATGTGTAGCAATGTCATGAGCTTCGCGAATATCTAAAGTAGAATGAACCAGGATAACTACATCGATGACTTCATTGTTTCCATAGTTTCTCCCCTTAATTTCTTTTATTCCTTCCACTCCGTCGACCTTGGTAATAACCTCTTGGTAAAGCTGAATCTTATTTTCATCAAATCCGTCGGATAGATCATGAGACGCTTCCTTAAAAATATCTACAGCTGTTTTACAGATTAAGAGCCCTACAATCATGGCCGTTACGGTGTCCATCCAGGGCATATGTAATTGAGAGCCAAATATACCAGCTGCTGTTCCAATACTGACCCACGCATCAGAAATATTATCTTTAGCCGCAGCCATCACGGATTTACTATTAATTTTTGCTGCCAACTTTTTATTGTATCGGTAAACAACATACATGACAATTGCTGAAAAAAGCCCTACATAAGCAGCGATCATATCTGGAGTCTCTTTTCCTCCCTGAAACATGGAAGTCAAAGCTTCGGTCAACACTTCTATACCAACGGCTAACATGATAAAAGAAGCCACCAGCGAAGCAATCGTTTCACTTTTCCAATGACCATACCCATGATCGGCGTCTGGCGGTCTTTGTGAAAGCTTCAATCCGATAAATACAGCTAATGAAGCAATGATGTCGGTTGTATTGTTAAGACCATCTGCTTTCAAAGCAGCGGAGTTACTGATATATCCAATTGCCAGTTTTAAGATCGATAAACATATGTAAGCAATTATGCTAATGATTGCTCCGCGTTCACCTAATTTAAGATTTTGATATTTTTCTGTCTCCATCCTTAAAGCCTCCCACCAAAGTACATCCATATGATAGCAATCCAAATATGGGTGGGTCTAGAGCAACCTTATTGCATCGTTTTATAAAAGTAGACTAGAGATAATAATGTTTCATGGCGGAAAGATTATTGGAAATTAATACCAATGTATACTAGACAGCCTTAAAGAAAAGCGGTTTTTATTCTAAATTAGTTTTGAATAGATTCCTAAGAGCTGTTGTTGTTCTTCGGCTGTTAATTTTTCAAACAGCTGCTTCCGCAGCATTTTCCCTTCTTCTTGTGCTTTCGTTAAGATGCGGAGCCCTTCATCTCTGATCTCTAAATAAAGAATTCTTTTATCTCCTTCATCTGTCACGCGCACAGCGAGCTCTTTTTGAATTAATTTTTCACTGAGATGTGTAATCGAGGGCGGGGCTAGGCCGAGTGCTTTCGCAATATCTGATGGCCTGCTTTTCCCATGATTCTTCAAATGCGACAAAACTAATATATGCGAGATGCCAATATTTTCATTGAACATTTTATTCCACTCGATAATCAAGCGATTGTTTACCTTATCCATCATATGGATGAGTTCAAAGATAGATGGATTTTCCACGATATCCCTGCTTTCAAAAAAATTTTACTCTTCTAACTATATAGGAAAGGCCCCTTTTTTGAAAAGGGACCTTTAAAAAAGGGGCTGCAGTTTGAATTATTGAGCGGAATAGCCGCCATCAATAACCAATTCAGCGCCAGCGATATAGGAGGATTCATCACTTGCTAAGAAAAGGGCAGCATTCGCAACATCCTCTGGTTTGCCAAGTCGTTGTAACGGTGTCATCGCAACTAAATGTTTCATAATTTCTTTCGAAGACTCTAGATTTTTCGTCATTGGGGTTTCAATCGTTCCCGGGAATAGCGTATTGACGCGGATACCGAAACGGCCATATTGCGTTGCCGCTGCTTTAGAAATCGCACGAACTGCCCCTTTGGATGCTGAATAATGGTTAAAGCCCATCCCGATTTGTGCCGTATAAGAGGAGATATTTACAATCGAGCCCTTTTGTTGTTCTTTCATATATGGAACGACATGCTTCATCCCAAGAAATGGTCCGAATCCATTGATTGTCAACATTTTTTGCCAATCATCAATATGGATCTCTTCAACTGGTTTTTCAGAAGAAATGCCGGCATTGTTAACGAGAATATCAATTCTTCCAAAACGGTCTTTAATTTCCTTTAACATTTGCTCCCAATCCTCTTCGGAAGCCACATTCAATTTCATTCCATAGACATTTTCCTTCTGACTGGCTCTTTCAAGTGCAGCTTCATTAATATCAGCTGCTATCACAATAGCGCCTTCTTTACTAAAAAGGTCTACCATGTTTTCTCCGATTCCAGACGCACCGCCGGTAACAATCGCCACTTTATTTAATAATCTTCCCATTACAATCAGCTCCTCTATTCGTTTCTATTTAAATGAAGAATTTCTGAATTTGTTCTATTTACACTATGCAAAAAGTATTTAGACGTCTAAACAAATAATAATACCTATCCTTGAACATGTCAAGAATAGCAGCCGCAGTGGAAATTTTCCCATTTGTTGCACTCCTCAAAAAAGACTTGATGTTTTAAAATTGTGTGTATATTCTAATAAAAAACGAGGAGGAATGTGACGTGATTAGAAAGCTGACAGAGCAAGATCACCAGCAGGTTATCACTTTTTTAAGTGAGGAACCTTCTATTAATCTATTTATTATTGGGGATCTAGAGGTCTTCGGATATTCTTCGGAATTCCAGGAGATTTGGGCAGAGTTTGATGAAGAGAATATGATTAAAGCTGTAATTCTAAGGTTTCATCAATCTTTTATTCCATATGCTAAGGGAGAATTCGATACCGAGGGCTTTGTTACGATTATGAAACAGTACAATCAGCCGATTCTATTATCTGGGAAGTCTGACATCGTAGAACAATTCGAAGTTTTTGATGACCTACACCTTGGTAAGAAGCAAGTAACCTTCTTTGCGGAATGCCTTACGAATGAATACCTTAGTACCGAGAATCAGTCCATCGCAATTAATAAGGCGACAATTAAGGATGTAGATCAAATTATTGAGCTTCGCGGATCAATTGAAGAATTTCATATTAGTAGTGATGCGCGGGAGATATTAGTGCAAGCGATGGAATCAAATACATCTAGAACCTATTATACGGAAGATAATAATGTCATCACTTCCTGTGTTTCCACAACTGCCGAAAATTCCCTGTCGGCCATGATTGTCGGTGTTTGCACCCGTAAGGAATACCGACGTCAGGGCATTGCAACTGCTATTATGCAAAGATTATTTCAGGAT
Organism: Bacillus sp. S3; assembly: GCF_005154805.1. Lineage (GTDB taxonomy): Bacteria > Bacillota > Bacilli > Bacillales > Cytobacillaceae > Neobacillus. The sequence goes on along the minus strand of NZ_CP039727.1, from coordinate 799,417 downwards.
ATTTTAGACGAAGGGAAAAAACTTTGTCTTTTTTACGACAATCCAGAAGCCGGCCGTATTTACAAGAAACTTGGCTTCAAAGATATTGGAAAATGGACAATGTACCGCGGATAAAAAAATGGTGCCTGACACCCTTACTAATACATCGGCAGTAGAAAGGGTGTCAGGCACCATTTCTACTACCTCCGTATTGGTATTGGTGCCTGACACCTTATCCCCTAATGACATGGTAGCAAACAAATAATATCGCGATAGGGGCTACATAGCGTATGAGAACAAACCAGACACGGAATAATCCTAGTGGCAGTCCTCCTCCTAATGCTAGTTCTTCGTAGAGTGCTGATTTTTTTATTTTCAACGGCACGAATATTGAGATTAATAATGCGCCAATCGGCATTAAGACATTGCTTACTAAATAATCCGCGGCATCAAAAATCGTCTTGCCAAACACCAGAACATCACTTAAGACACCATAGGATAGCGCGGATGGGGTGCCAAAAAGAAAAATCGCAATTCCGATGATCCAGGACCATTTCACTCTCTTTTTGACATCTCCTTTCGCAATCACGGAAACAATGATTTCCAGCATCGAAAAGGCCGATGTAAGAGCTGCAAATAAGAATAAAACTAAGAAGGCGACAAAAAAGACCATGCCAAAGGCCATTTGATTAAATACATTTGGCAGCACATTAAATAATAATACGGGACCGGCGTCAGGCTTTAACCCAAATGAAAACACCGCAGGAAAAATCGCAAGACCCGACAAAATAATAATAAATATATTTAAACCTACAATCGAAAAGGCGGAGCGAACTAAACTTTCTTCCTTTGATAAATAGGAGCTATACGTCACCATTACCGAAACACCGACACTTAAGGCGAAAAAGGATTGTCCTAAAGCAAAGAGAATCGTTTCCGCCGTTACTTTATGAAAATCCGGCTTAAATAAGAAAGTAACACCTTCCATTGCCCCCTCAAGTGACAAAGATCGAACGATAAGAATGATAAAAAGAATAAATAAAACCGGCATCATGATTTGACTAGCTTTTTCAATCCCTTTTTGAACCCCTTTTGCTACAACTACGATAGTGAAAAGCATGAAGATCAATTGTACCCCAACGCTAATAGCAGGGTCAGAAATGGTCTCACCGAACAACTGTGCATACCCTGCCTGATCCAATCCATTCAGCTGGCCTGAAACAGCCTTCCATATGTAACTGATAATCCAGCCGCCAATTACACTATAAAATGAGAGTAAAATAAAACAGGTGACAATTCCTAAGTAGCCTATCCAATGCCATTTCCCATCGGGAGCTAGTTCCTTATAAGCTTCAATGGCGTTTTTCTGTGTTTTGCGCCCTATCACAAATTCAGCAATAAGCAATGGCAGACCCAAAAATAAGGTAAATAGAATAAAGATAAAAAAGAATGCCCCTCCCCCACTTACTCCAGCAATGTAGGGAAACTTCCAAATAGCTCCAAGCCCAATGGCAGACCCGCCTGCAGCTAAAATAAAACCAATTTTCGATGACCACTGTTCCGCATTTTTCAAAACAAACCCTCTTTTCATTTAAACTTATAAAAAACAAAAAAAGCCGTCCTACGTGTATACGTAGGGACGACTATATCGCGGTACCACCCTAATTGAGAATACAATTATTCAATTCTCCAGCTTTGATGTCGATAACGTGGACAACCCGTCTTTTCCTTCCAAAGGTCGAAAAAGATACTCCAAGAACGAAATTCATCTTTCTATTTGGTACTAGTTCTCACCGGCCACTAGCTCTCTAAAACAGGGATAAAAAGACTACTTAAAACCTATCATCGTATACTAATATAATTTTGTAATTATTAGAATAACCTAAAAACGTTTAAATGTATACTAAAATTTTGGGATTCATTCTAGATCACAGGATAATACTGCTCATACCTTGGATTATAGTAATAAGGCGGTCTCGGCCCTATTTTAGGCATTTTAAAAACATAAGGATTATTATTGTATACTAGCTCTACTTTTTCATCCGAATGATCCTCTAACAAAAGCATGACTTCTCGACTGAATTGATAGTAATGCAAAGTGGTAACCTCCTTGACGCATTCCCTTCTACCCTTCACAATATTCCACATTGAACCTCATTGAGCCCGTACCAGCCATACTTTTTTCCACTCCAACAAGCACCCGATCCGCCCAGATAACATAATGTAACAGGAAAATGTTTTTTCTAGGAGGATATTCATGGCACACGATCAGCACGAGAAGCCGGCTAATCAAGTTTATCCAATGTACCCCCATTACGGAAAGGTCACTCGTTATGAAGACATTCCGATTACAGTTCCGGAGCAGCGGCAGCTCAGGCAGCCCGGTGTTGAAAAATTAATGGTGCCACGGCCGATTATTGAGAACCCAAATTATAAAGGAAGCGGAAAATTATCCGGAAAAGTTGCGCTCATTACTGGCGGTGATAGTGGAATGGGCGCGGCTGCGGCGATTGCCTTTGCGAAAGAAGGGGCCGATGTGGCCATTGCCTATTTGGATGAACACGAGGACGCCAATCGAACAAAGACAAGAATCGAAGAACTCGGACAGCGCTGTTTATTATTACCTGGTGACCTAAGGAAGAAACAACAATGTGTTGATATCGTCGAAAAAACTGTTCAAACCCTTGGCAAGCTTGATGTGCTTTGCAACCATGTCGGCATCCAGTTCCAGCAATTAAGCCTGCTTGACATTACGGATGAACAGTTCGATGAGACATTTAAAATTAACATATATTCACATTTTTACACAACTCGCGCAGCCCTTCCCCACTTAAAAGCAGGCAGCTCCATCATTAATACGGCATCCGTTGTGGCCTATTATGGAAATAACCAATTGATGGATTACTCGGCAACAAAAGGAGCAAACGTTAGCTTCACCCGCGCATTAGCACACAACTTGATTGACAAAGGGATCAGAGTAAATGCCATTGCACCAGGCCGTATTTGGACTCCTTTAATTCCTGCAAGCTTCTCTAGCGATCAGGTAGCATTGGCAGACAATCCAATGAAACGTCAAGGTCAGCCATTTGAAGTCGCTCCAACCTTTGTTTATCTGGCCTCCGATGATCCCCGTTTTGTAACCGGACAAACACTTCATGTGAACGGAGGGCAAGTGATGACATCTTAATAACGGTCTGAGAAAGCGACACGGCCAATTTTATAAAATTATTAAGCCGCTACTAACAAATTGGATGGTGATAGCGGCTCTTTTCATTTTTGATTAATTGGTTTTATACGTACTCGCTTCTACTTCCAAAGGCACACGGGCTTTCTATTCGAAAGCTCACTTTTTCGTCCTATTCATCATCTTCTTGATAATTCGGATTTGGCCTCTATGGCTTAGCTCATCCTCAAACACGTGAAACCATTTGAAGTAATTGTTTGCTGGTCGATTCCACCAGAACGGCGTTTGTTCAAATAACCACTCATCGGGGAGTGATTTGAATTTCTCAATGGTCGTGTTCCTGACTGCCGATAACTCCCGAAGATAAAAATCGATTGAATTTCCTTTAAACTGTTTCCGACCAGCGCTGCCTAATTCTAATCCAGGGGCTAACCGCTCAAGTTCTTCCTCCGTAAAATCCCGATTTTCGAACGTTTCGATCTGATATGCTTTTTCGACAGCTGCCATATGGGCTAGCAGCATGCCAACCGAATTGGCATCCTCATCATATAAAAAATCTAACTCCTCGACCGTTAAATCCTTTACTGCCTCTACCGTCGTCACCCGCACATAATTCATCATCGACACTAGCTTGCTAAATTCCAAACCCAGATCATCCTTTTGATCAATTACATATAGTGTTTGATTTTCTGCAGTCAAACTTTCCACCCCTGTTTTAATAAAATCAATCTATCATATGTATTCTTTTCTCCCATGAAAAATCCCTTCCACGAATTCAGGCAAAACTTTTGATATTATAATAAAGGAAAGTACTCTTAATAGGGTGTAAAAAAATACAGTGAATACACAATATACATATGAGAGGAGACACGCCATGGAGTTTTTTTTACTTGTATTATTACTTCTCGTCATTATCGGGATGTCTAGCTTCATCAATCACTTTTTACCTTACATACCTGTACCGCTCATTCAAATTACATTGGGTGTGTTGCTTGCATCACTCCCAATAGGCATTCATATTCCTATGGAGCCTGAGCTGTTTTTTGTTCTATTTATTGCTCCATTACTATTTCATGATGGCAAACATGTTTCACGGCAGGCATTATGGAAATTGCGAAAACCGATTTTATTACTTGCACTTGGACTTGTGTTTGTCACCGTATTTGCCATCGGATACTTGATCTATTGGCTTATACCGACAATCCCTTTGCCGGCTGCATTTGCGTTAGCAGCCATTCTTTCTCCAACAGATGTTGTCGCAGTAGGTGCCATCTCAAGCAGGGTGAAGATTCCGAAACCAATTATGCACTTGCTTGAAGGGGAAGGTCTGATGAACGATGCCTCCGGTTTAGTGGCGTTTAAATTTGCGGTCGCCGCAACTGTGACCGGGGTCTTTTCGTTTGCAGAGGCAAGCTGGAGCTTCCTTGTCATTGCCATTGGCGGCTTAGCCGGAGGTGCGGTCCTCGCCGTCCTTATTATTCGCTTGAAAATGTTTATTCGCCGGCTGGGTATGGAGGACGTTATGATTCACATGCTCATCCAGCTCCTCACACCTTTTGTGATTTTTTACATTATTGAGCATTTTCACCTTTCAGGCATTCTATCAGTAGTCGCAGCTGGGATCGTCCATACGATTTACCGGGATCGTGATCAATCGCCTGCAATGCAGCTGCAAGTGGTGTCCCAAAGTACATGGACTGTCCTAATTTACATTTTAAACGGATTGGTCTTTGTCCTGTTAGGGTTGCAAATCCCAAGTGTAATGAATGAGATTTTTAAAAATCCGTTGTTTAATAATTGGGAAGTAAGCAAGTATATTCTCATCATTACGGCTGCATTATTGCTACTTCGCTTCTTATGGATTTGCGGTGCTTGGCTCTTGGGATTGCCGCTTACTAAACAGCTGACAAATCTTTCGATAAAAGACGTTGGCATCATTACGATTTCCGGTGTCAGAGGGGCTGTTACCCTGGCCGGTGCCTTTACAATTCCGTATGTACTAGCGGATGGAAGCCCGTTTCCTGACCGCGCGTTGATTATTTTTATTGCAGCCGGTGTTATTTTGGTTACGCTGGTTGCCGCGAGCATCTTCTTGCCAATTCTTGCAAGGACGGAAAAAGAAAACACGGAAGAACTAAGAAAGGAAATGGAACGATCTGCTTTGTTCCAAACCATTGATGCGGCCATCCGTTCCATCCGAGAATTAATGAATGATGACAATCATGAGGCGGCGGTGTCCGTTATTACGACATATAATCAAATCCGTAATCGCCTGATCAATGCAGGGAATGAAAACACGGAGCAATTGAAGTTAGCTGAAACGGAAATCCGCATGAAGGCACTTGATGCGGAAGCCGAATACGTTGAAAAATTGAAAAAAGCGGAAAAGGTAGACCGGGAAACCATTTATTTAACCGAAGAGCATCTTCACCGGATGAGGCTAGCCGTAACAAACCGGATGCAATATAGGAGATTGTTCTTTTGGTCGTTAATAAAAAGAGGTGTACATAAGCTTGTTCAGTCATTTGTGCCGAAAAATCAAGAAAGGCTTAACAATCGCCATGAAAAGGCGAAAAAGCTCATAAAGCTTAAAGTCAATATGGCCAGGGCTGCTATCCATTTTTTAAAGGAACATATGACACTTGAAAATGAACATCTTTATCTGGTCATTATGGGCGAATACAATGAAATGATAATGAAATTTAAGCTTGCGAAAAAAGGCTCCGATTCTAGTCAGTATATCGAAATCCAAAGAGAGCTGCGTGCGAAAGCTTTTCAAGCAGAACGGGATGAAATTCAGAACCTGTACGAAGAGGGTGAAGTCACAATTGATGTCATCCGAAAAATTCGTAAACAGATTAATATCAGGGAAGCGTATTGGATGGAAGAAAAGAGCGTCCATGCACATTGAATGATTTTTGTCCGATTCTTCTTTGTCGAAGAATCGGCTTTTTGGGTACAGTTTCTTTTTTTCCGCCATTCTGGGTACGTTTACCAGATTTACCTATATCAAAATAATGAATATTTCAAAAACTTCATCATTTTAACTTGAGTTTTCGCAAAATTAAGCGTAATCTTAAGAATAAAAATAGAAAATAATATGGGGTGTAATCATGAGTCAAGAAATTGCTTTTATTCAAAGAGAAGATTTAAAGGAAAAGCCCGATACAGCTTCACTTGGTTTTGGAAAATATTTCAGCGATTACATGTTTGAAATGGATTACCATGGCGATATCGGCTGGCATGACCCACGAATTGTTCCTTATGCACCGTTAACAATTGAACCGTCCGCAATGGTTTTTCACTATGGACAAGCCATTTTTGAAGGATTAAAGGCTTATAAGGGAGCTGATGGTACTATTCAGCTATTCCGTCCCGAAAAAAACATGAAACGCTTCAATGACTCCTGTGAAAGAATGTGCATTCCGCCAATCGATGAGGAATTTTTATTAGGTGCCTTGAAACAATTAATTTTCACAGAAAAAGATTGGATTCCTGAAGGGGAAGGAACATCTCTTTACATTCGCCCGTTTATTTTCTCAACGGAGCCTTATTTAGGTGTCCGCCCTGCCAGTCAATATAAGCTGCTTATCATTCTTTCGCCGTCCGGTGCCTATTATGGTGACCAATTAAGCCCGGTTAAAATCTATGTTGAAGAGCAATTCGTTCGAGCAGTCATTGGCGGAGTCGGTCATGTGAAGACCGCCGGCAATTATGCTGCCAGCATGAAAGCACAAGAAAAGGCAGATGCGGGTGGCTATGCTCAAATTCTATGGCTGGATGCAAAAGAGAATAAGTATGTCGAAGAAGTCGGCAGTATGAATATTTTCTTCAAAATGAATGGCGAAGTCGTCACACCGCGTTTAAATGGCAGCATTTTACCGGGAGTAACACGTGATTCGGTTATTCAACTTCTAAAATATTGGAATATCCCTGTACGTGAAGTGAAAATTTCAATCGAAGAGGTTTTTGCCGCACACGAGCGTGGCGAATTGGAAGAAGTTTTCGGTGCAGGAACAGCCGCCGTTATTTCACCAGTTGGCGAATTAACCTGGAAGGATCGTTCCATTACCATCAATGATAATCAAATCGGCCAGTTGTCACAACGTATCTATGATGAAATGACCGCCATACAGCTTGGTAAAAAAGAAGATCCATTTAATTGGATCGTTAAAGTGGCTCCGGTTGAGGTTTAATATGGAAAAGATCCAGTGAAAACTGGATCTTTTTTCATTTTATATTAGAATTTATTAGTTTCGACTTTGAGAAATGTCTAGCTCCGGCGCCCTAACGGCTAGTGTCCTTCGCTCTCCGCCCTACGATAAGTCAACATCGATTCGCCTCCGGCTCTTCGTGTTTCCTTTATCTCAGTTGGAGCGCTCCAGGCCATACGCCGCTGACCAGGGCGCTTCCGCTTTTCTTATTATTCTGCTTCCGAAACGAGCGTAAACCGTTCATTTATATGCTGTGGATTATCAATTTCATCTATGACAGCGATAGCAAAGTCCGCATAGCTCACATAGCTTTGACCTTGGGCATTGACCATAATATGATCCTTACCCGTTTGATAGGCACCCGTTCTTTTGCCTTCAGGATTAAAGAATGCAGCCGGGCTAATAAAAGTCCATTGAATATCAGTCGTTTTTTGTAGGTCCTCAAGATTTTTCCCTTGATTTGATGCAGTTGGATAATATTCCGCCGGAAAATCAGGAGTTTCCATGACACGAATCGTTTTAGCTTCATCGGCAAACAAACTGCCAGCCCCGCCAACAACAATTAATCTCGTTTGTGGTGCCCCTTTCATCGCCTCGATCAGCACTCTGCCGGCATCCACATGTAAATGTTCTTGGCCAGGTGCCGCACCAAACGCATTGACGACCACATCGAAAGCTTTCACATCTTCTGCTTTTAAGTCAAATACGTCTTTCTCCAGTACCGCAGCTTGTTGATTTTGAAGCTTTGCCGAACTTCGTACAATCGCTGTAACTTCGTGACCTCTATCAACCGCTTCTTTAAGAATAAGATTTCCAGCTTTCCCGCTAGCACCTATAACTGCAATTTTCAAATTAACCCCTCCATATATGACAACTTTTTATGTTGTAACCATTTTGATTACATGTAATAATATAAGTTACAACTGATATCTTTGTCAATAATCTTGCTGTGGAATTTTTTTAACAATGTTAATTTAACAATTTCGGCCAGGATCTATACTTGGATGTACTTATTTATTATCCATCGTTTATACTTATAATAATGTTAGGAATTTTAAATGAAGGAAGGTGAATTCATTGTCCATCAGCAGCCGGTTTTCCGTCGGAATTCATATACTTTCGCTATTGGAGATTAATAAGGGTGGCGTGAGTTCCTCAGAATACATTGCCAAAAGTGTCAATACAAACCCTGTTGTGATTAGAAAGATCATGGGGATGCTGAAAAATGCCGGTTTGGTCAGCGTCCGCCCTGGGATTGCCGGGGCTGAACTAGCGAGGGACTTATCAGAAATTACATTACTTGATGTTTATAAAGCTGTTAACGTTGTTCAAGAAAAAGAGTTATTTGGCTTGCACGATAAACCGAATCCAGCCTGTCTGGTTGGGAGAAACATTCAAGATACCATTAGCCCGCTCTTTTCCGAAGCACAGCTTGCCATGGAAAAATCACTTGGGAGTGTAACCATTGAGGAAGTTGTAAAGGTCATTTTAAAAAAAGAAAACCAAAGCAAAGCAGATTGTTAAAGCATTTGTATTCTTTTTCACATAAAATTATGTTATTGTTGAAACCTTATTAGGACATATTCGTATATGTTATATATGTTTGTTTGGCAAAATATTAAAAAATGATAATAGACAGGTGATTTAATTGGGTTCTACCATTTTTCAGATTGGACAATATGCATTTGAGGCTTATTATTGGTTGATTTTAATCTCCATTTTTGGCTCCTGGTTTCCAAGATTTCAAACATCAACAGTTGGTGAATGGGTGTACAAGCTAGTCGAACCTTACTTGAAATTATTCAGGAAATTCATCCCGCCACTAGGGCCCATAGACTTTTCACCAATCATCGCATTATTTGCGTATCGATTTTTAAGTAGTTTCGCGCTTGAAGGTCTTCGCCAATCATTGAATGTGATTGGGGTATAAGAAGCAATGGCGAACCGTGCCAGTCACGGTTCGCCATTACTTTTATTGGTATCATTATTTCATTTTTAAGGGACTAATAGAATTTTCCCTGTACTCTTACGGCTTTCTAGCAAACGATGTGCTTCCTGACCATCTCTTAAGGCAAAAACTGTCGGCTCGGATATTTTTACTTTGCCCTCTTCCATCCAACGAAATAACTCAGCGGAACGCCTCACCCGCTCTTTATGAGAAGTGAGTACATTCCATAAATCCCCCCCAGTCAACGTTTTAGACGTATCCATTAACATTCTTGGGTCAACAGGAGCCGGATCCCCTCCTGACATTCCAAAAAATACAACTGTTCCTCCGATACGTGTAGCCGCAAAACTGTCTTGAAGCGTGGAGCCAACTGATTCGTATACCACATCTACACCTATGCCGTCGGTTTCCTCGAGTACTTCTTCCTTCCAATTATCCTTGTACAGAAAAACGAGATCGGCACCGGCTTTCTTCGCGGCGGCCGCCTTTTCCTCTGATGAAGTTAATCCGATTACCCTGCCGCCTAACAGTTTAACCATTTGAACGAGGAGCTGCCCTACACCGCCGGCTGCTGCATGGACCAACACCCTATCGTCCTTTTTCACTGTATAACTATCCCGCGTTAAATAATGCGCTGTTAACCCTTGCAGCAAGACAGATGCAGCTTCAGCAAACGAGATGGTATCGGGAACAGGAATAGCTTTTTCCATAGGAACGGCGACCAATTCAGCATTCGCAAATGGTACATCGGCAAAGGCCATCCGGTCTCCAACACTTACCCCTTGGACATTTACTCCTATCTCTTCAACAATTCCGGCTCCTTCATATCCTAAGATATAAGGCGGCTTACCTGTAAGATGATAGTTTCCTTTTCTTCTATAAATATCAGCAAAATTCAAGCCAATTGCTTTCATTCTTACCAATATTTCATCCGGCCCAATTACCGGATCGGCAATATCCTGATATTTCAGTACTTCCGGCCCGCCAAAGGTATTAAACACAAGTGCTTTCATAAATATGACCTCATCTTAAATGAATTTTTCAATATGGTTAAATTAAATACGATTGTGATAGGAAATGCAAATACAAAATAGGTCGTAATTGGGGGAAAGTGCGTCGTAAACCGTTTCTAAATTGGGGTTTGAGCTTAAAATTTCTTGAAACCACTACGTAGCCTTCTTCTACATCGGGATTTAAGTTTAAAAAATCTCAAAACCCCTACGTAGACCTCTTCTACATCGGGGTTTAAGTTTAAAAAATCTCAAACCCCCTACGTAGCCTTCTTTACTACATCGGGGTTTGAGCTTTTACATGAAATGACTATTTAGGAAAATCAAATAGTATACCCTACTAATCTATTCCGCAAAGATGTTAATTTTTCGACAAGCTCTTCATAATCCTTCATCTGAATGCCCAGCTTTTGCTTTCTTTCGCCGATCATCCGAACGACTTCTTTTGGACTCGGGCCTCCTTGGATGCTCCTGATTTCTACGAAGTATTCCGGTGAAATGATTTTTTTCCATTCCTGTTCTGTCAATGCGACATCAACGAAGCCGCTTATCATTTCGTTAATTTCGTCAATCTTCCACTCATATAATTCTTTCCGGGCACTGATTGTTTTTTTCGAAATGAAGCTTGCAACGGAGTGTGCTTTTCTAAAAGAAATGTTATAATCCCTTGCCAGCGTATCAGCCAATTCGGTTATCGTTATGCTTGATTTATGCGCCATTTTCTTCGTATGCTCGGCGTTGACCTTTAGAGTGGTAATCACGGCATACATTAATTTCATGACGCGATTGGCATTGGTAAAGGCGCGATATAAGTGTGGCTGCAAATCATCCTCCGTATCGACAATATCGCCAAATGGCGTATTATGAATCATATTCATCGCGGCCAGAGCATCGCCATAAGCACTGCTGGCAATCGAGCGAGAATGCTCAATCGATACAGGATTGCGCTTCTGCGGCATGATACTGCTGACCTGGACATAAGGGTCGGCGACATAAAAGGAACCAAACTCTCTTGTCACATGCTGCAAGAAGTCCTGAATCCATCTTCCAGTGTTCACCATGCAGGTCATCAAGGCAGACGATGTTTCCAATAAGTAATCCGCTCCGCCAATCGAATCATAGGAATTTTCAACAATTTTATCAAAACCTAACAGCTCACACGTCCGTGTACGGCAAATTGGGAAACCTGTAGTGGTCAAGGCCGCCGCACCAAGTGATGACTGGTTGACCGTTTCATATGCTGACCATAAACGTTTAATGTCCCGCTGCAAGACATCATAAATCGCCAGTAAATAATGTCCCAGCGTCGTAGGTTGTGCCGGCTGGGTATGGGTATAACCGGTAATATACGTTTCGGTATGCTGGTCCGCCTGCTCGAGCAAGGCATCGCTTAAACAATAAGCACTTTGCAGCAATTTCAACAGATGCTCTCTTAGAACCAAGCGGTACATGGCCACACCCATATCGTTCCGGCTCCGGCCAATATGAATTTTCCCCGCTAGTTCCGCACCAATTTCTTCGCCGATTTTGGCCTCCATCATGAAAAATAAATCTTCAAACTGTGGCTGATACGATATTTGACTAATATCGGTTTTGGCCACTTTATTAATGCCCTTTAACATCTCTCTTGCTTCATCGGTTTTAATAATGTTTTGTTCTTCAAGCATGATGACATGGGCACGGTGAATATCAAACATGACATGAAATAGGAAATCGCGCTGATCATTAAATACCGGCATTAACAGCTCTTCCACATAGGTTTTGCCTGGAAAAGCCGTTCCTTCCGTTTTAATAAATTCCTCTAGCTTACTCATCTTTTCATCTCCGATTGATTTAACTAACAATCGGCGGCGGAAGAAAAACATCGCCACCGATTGAGGTTATATTTTAAGACAATGATTGTTCGGCTTTGACCCCGAAAAACTTATTTGAAATAAACAGAACAAGCGCAATTAAAGCAATCTGAATCATTCCGTAGGCGGCAGCCTGACCCATGTTAAACATCCTGAGCTGGTTCATGATTTCAATCGAGATCGGTCGATTGGAAATCGTGTACAACAATACGGATGTTGGGAATTCTCCGACAGACTCAACGAACGCCAGTAAGGTTCCCGAGAGGACACCCGGCATAATAATCGGAAGAATGACCCTCCTAAAGGTATAAAACCAGCGTGCCCCGAGATTTCGAGAAGCTTCCTCGATGGAATCATCCAATTGCTCGAGTACCGCGTTGGTTGACCTCACAACTAATGGAATGTGACGCACAAAATAGGCGAGCGGCAAAATCCAGAACGTACCGACGAGAATGTTCCCGAATGAAAAAATATTTGGCTCATTAAAAGCAAAGATTAGATTCATCCCGATAACAGTTGCAGGCAGCGCCCATGGAATCATCACCAATACATCGACAAAATTCTTGCCGATAAATTTCCGTTTTACAAGAAGATAGGATGTCAATACACCAAACACCAGGTTTCCAGCAGTCGCAATAAACGCTAGAATTAAACTGTTTTTTAGTGGTTTAAAGATGTTTGGATCCTGCAGCAATAATCGGTAGTTTTCAAAATTAAACACCGATGGATAGGTTTGCCACGTCCAGGTTCCGTCCGGTACTAACGAAAGGAGCAGGATTGTGAAGTGCGGCAGCAGCAAGATGATCACGCCAATGATGCCGATCAAAACCATGATCCATTTCATTACCGGATTTTTCACCTCACTGCGATGGGCACCAATCCCTTTTGAGGCCATTCGGTAATCCTTCCTATTTTGATACCAGCGCATAAATAATAAGAAGGCAATCGAAACAATGGATAGAATGACAGATTGTGTGGCAGCAACCTCCATATCCCCATTTAATTTTGAAAAATAGATTTGCAGACTTAGGACACGATACCCTCCCGCTAATAAGAACGGCGCACTAAACGATGCCATGGAAATCATAAATACGAGCAATGAGGCCGCAACAATCGCAGGAGTCAATAATGGAAACGTCACCTTCCAAAACACGTTAAAACGGCTGGCACCTAAATTAAAAGCCGCTTCTTCCAGACTCGGGTCGATTTTGTTTATCGCTGACGAGACAGTCATGTAGAAATAGACATACATCGTATAAGCGTGGACAATTAAAATCCCCGACACCCCGCCAATTTTAAAGGGCACTTTCTCCAGGCCGAATAAATCCTTGATCGCGTTGGGAATTAAGCCTGTTTCCCCATACAAAAACATAAAGGCCATGACACCGACCAATGATGGGAGGACAATTGGCATGATGGCAGCTGAAGAGAAAAATCCTCTTCCCGGAAAATCATACCGATTAAAAATAAAGGCAAGCGGAATACCAATCAGCGCACTCACAAGCACACTTAATATGGAAATATAAACGGAATTCCACAACGCTTCGAGATTGGTTTTTGATTCCTGGCTAAAAAAGTCCTGATAGTTGGCAAACGATAGGCCGCTTTTTGTTTGTAAACTCTCGAAAAATGTCCGTAATGAGGGATACAGAACATAGGCAACTAATACTAAGAGAACCGGAATCAGCAACAGTATAGTAAACCTGGTATCACGATTTTTTATCATGAGGCATCACCGCTGATGACCGGAATCACCCGGATTTGATCCTTCGGCAATTGGACCCACACATCCGCTCCAGATGTAAGTTGATGAGACCGATTGTTTAATAGATTCACTTGCAGAAGGAGGCCGTCTACATTCACACTCAGGTTGATGACTGAACCAAAAAACTCCACTTTCTCAATTTTTCCTTTTAGTATATTGGTTCCCTCTGTCTGCTGTTCAACAATCTTAATCGCCTCTGGGCGAATCGATAAGGACAGGTCACCTTTCGTATCTGGATTTACATTATACGGATGATTATGTACAGCCAATTGTTTTGACCCAGAGCCAACTTGGGCTGATACTACTACATGATCTTGCTCTACCCGGTCAATTTTAACTGGTAAAAGGTTGATTTCACCGATAAAACTGGCCACAAAATCATTTGCCGGCTGATTATAAATTTCAGAAGGTGTCCCCACTTGGTGGCATACCCCGAAATTAAAAACAGCAATTCGATCACTCATCGATAAAGCCTCTGCCTGGTCATGGGTGACATAAATAGTCGTGATTTTATACTCTTTTTGCAGTCTTAAGATTTCGCTTCTCATTTCATCCCGGAGCTTGGCATCCAGATTGCTGAGCGGCTCATCAAGGAGAAGAATTTCAGGTTCAATTACCAATGCCCTTGCAAGGGCGACACGCTGCTGCTGTCCTCCACTTAACTGACTCACTTGACGATCGGAATATTTCTCGAGCCTTACTTTACGCAGTACGTCCTGTACCCGTGTTTTCAGTTCATTTGCAGAGATTTTTCTTACTCTTAAACCAAAAGCTACATTTTCAAACACCGTCATATGAGGAAAAAGGGCATAGTTTTGAAAAACCATGCCCGTATTTCTTTTTTCAGGAGGTACACGCGTCATATCTTTATCGCCAAAACGAATAATGCCTTTTGTCGGATAGTAAAAGCCGGCAATCATCCTGAGGGTCGTCGTTTTCCCACAACCGCTCGGACCGAGGAAAGTAAAGAACTCTCCATCCTTGATTTCCAAGTCTAAATGATCAACTGCGATTACTTTTCCGAACGCTTTTTGGACATGATCAATTTTTATCGACGCCATTACCTAACACTTCCTATTGTTTGATTTCTTTTGCACCACTCTTGATGTTTTCATCCCAATACTTCATCCAGCCGTCGCTTTCTTTTTGGAAGACTTTCCAGTCGATATCCATCTTTTTAATTTCCGTTTCGGTAATCCACGCAGGAAGGTCTTTCACGTCTGTTCTAGTTGGGATTCGGTAAAATTCCTCTGCCAACAATTTAGCGGCTTCAGGTGTGTTGACAAATTCATAGAATGCTTCGGCAGCTTTTGGATGCGGCGCATCCTTTACAACAGCAATTCCTTCAGTCAAGACTGGCGTTCCGCTTTTTGGAACAATAAATTCAAATGGATAATTCTTGTTTTCCTTCAACATAACCACATCCGGCATGGCCCAGACAGAGATGACGCCTTCGCCTTTAGCGACTTTGTTGTACATCATTTCAGGGTTAGCAGAATATTCCTTTGTATTTGCGTCCAGCTTTTTCAACCAATCATACCCTTTTGCTGGATCATTAGAGTCTTTGAAATCACGGTAAATCATCGCGGAGAAGATGGTTCTCATTGTTCCAGATGCCAGCGGGTATCGGATAATGATTTTATCCTTCCATTTCGCATCCAATAATTCATCCCAATCCTTAGGCGCATCTTCCTTTTTAACCTCTTTGCTGTTATACATGATGACTTCAGGTGTTTGACTTGTTCCGGACCAATTCCAGTCAGCATCGTGGAAGCCTGCGTCCAAACTATCTGCATAGGATGGCTTATACGGTGCTAAAAGGCCCTCGTCCTTTGCTTGGTCAAAGTTTACGGAAGGTGCCCCCCACCAAACATCTGCCTGCGGATTATTTTTTTCAGAGCGAATCCGGTCAAGCACCTCTTGTGAACCCATGTCGAGCCATTCAACATCTACATTGTATTTCGCTTCAAATTGTTGTTCGAATTTAGAAAGGATGTCTTTTCCGTGTGGTGAATAAACGACAATTTTCTCTTCAAGTTTTGCTTCGTCTTTCTTGTCGGCCGGTTTCTTTGAAGGTGTGTTAGAAGTTTTTTCAGCATCCCCGCCACAAGCGGCAAGCAATAGGGATGCGGATAACGTTAATGCTGTAATAATCGATACTTTTTTCTTATTTTTCACAAAAAGTCCCCCTCTTTAAGAAAAGTTAATGATGCTTTCATGTTCCCGTAAAAATAATGAAACGGCTCCCAATACACCTGCATTCTCTCCTAACTGTGAAACTTTCAATTCTACTGAACTAGGAAGATAGTGATCCACAATTTCACGCAGTTTAGGTAAGATGAATTCAGATGACTTTAACACACCACCTCCCAAAATAATAACCTCAGGATTTAATAAACTAGCGGCATTAATAATTCCATAGGCTATATGCTCAATCGCCTCATCTATTACTTTAAGGGCAATTTTGTCTCCTTTTTTTGCCAGTACAAACGCTATTTCACCTGTCAGTTCTCCTGATTTAGCTTGATCGTATAAGGGATGGTCAGGATGCTGCTGTACTACTCTTGTGAGTTTGTCACCAATCGCTTTCCCGCCCGCGACACTCTCTAAAAAACCGTAGCGGTGAAAAATTGGCTGAAATTCATTTTTCATATCGTTTTTATCCGTTACCATATACCCCATTTCACCCGCGGCATTGGAGGATCCTCGATAGAGCTGATTATGAATAATAATTCCACTCCCAATGCCAGTGCCAATAGCAATGAACAATACATTTTCCTTGTGTTTGGCATTCCCAAGCCATTGCTCTCCAAGCGCAGCCACATTGACATCGTTATCCACATAAATTGGAAAGGACAAATATCGTGCAGCTTCTTTGATGAAAGGGTACCGGATCCAATTTAAGCTTGGCGCTTCGACGACGATTCCGGTCGTTTCTGTTATTCCAGGAACTCCTGCGCCCATTCCCAAAATCTTTTGCGGATCAATGTCATTCTTTTGGATCATCACGCTAATTTCTTTTGCCACTTTCTTCAATAAACCAGTGTGTACGTACTGCTCCGTTTGAAAACTGCTTGCAGCGACGATATTTCCATTTAAATCGCTGATGATGATTTTTACTTTTGTACCACCGATATCTGTACCGATGATATAAGCTGCTTTTTCATTAAAATACAAATGAATCGGTCTTCTGCCTCCTTGTGAGGTGGATTCGCCAATTCCTTTTTCAAACACCCACTTTTCCTGGATCAGTTCATCGACTAAGAATGAAACAGTCGGTTTACTAATTTTCATTTTCCCAGCAATTTCTGACCTTGAGATTGGGGCATGTTCCAAAATACATTGCAATATTCTTTTTTTGTTTTGAACTTTGTTCTCGTTGGTACTCATTGCATCACGGCCTTAATCATTTTGTTGAGTTAGTTAGTTTCAATAATTAACTAAAATATAACCCAAATAGAAACCGTTTACAATATATATTTTAAATAATTCGACTTTTCCTATTTTATCTACTTCTAGTCTAATATAACTACACTGCCATTGCCTATAGGACTAAATAACTGTTTTAATTTTCTGAATATGGAGAGTATTTACTTTTCTCGCTCCAGGTGTTAATTATTAAGTGTAGGAGATTTCTCCCGTTAGTTAAGTAATTTAACTAACCTATTAACAACTATTGTCAAAAGGAGGGTGTAAGTTAGAATTTATACTAAAAATTGAAAGGGGTTACAAAGGTGAAAAAGTTCTTTCTTGGATTACTTTCCACTTTATTAGTTGTTTCACTGCTGCCATTTAGCGGAAATGCTGCAAAGGCACAGGAGTCCGATGTTGATCTCTGGAATGCTGTCAAACCTCTCGAAACGACGGTTACGTTTCTAAATACCGGCGCCCATCCTGATGATGAGCGAAGTGATTTTCTGGCCTATTTATCCAGGGGGCTCGGTGTTAAAACATCAAGTCTAATCGGTAACCGCGGGGAAGGCGGTCAAAATGAAATTGGTGATGAATTAGGAAATGGTTTGGGCATCATCCGCTCGAGAGAAATGATTGAAGCGGCTAAGATTACTGGCGTTAAAGCCTTCCATCTTAGTGAAACCACATCTGATGCCATCTATGATTTTGGTTTTTCCAAAAGCCCTGAAGATACATTAGCACAATGGGGCGAGGACTTAACATACGAGCGGCTTATCCGCTTTATCCGTACGTATCAGCCGGATATTGTTATGCCTTCATTTCGAAATGTAGATTCCCAGCACGGTCATCACCGCGCAATGGAGATCCTGTCTGAACGCGCCTTTAAAGATGCAGCAGACCCAGCTATTTTCCCTGAACAGTTAAAAGAGGGCTTATCTGTCTGGCAGGTGAAAAAACTGTATTTACCTGCAGAATCAAAGGAACAGACAGAAACGTCTATTGAAATTGGGATGTTTGATCCCATTTACCAAATGTCTTATCCACAGTTAGGCGAGCAGTCCCGCTTTATGCATAAAAGCCAGGGAATGGGCAATAACATCCCTGTCGCACCGAGACAGATCAATCTAGAATTACTTTATAGCGCTGTTGGAGACAATGCCGAACTTTTCGCTGGTGTTCCTTACAATTTTAAGGAGTGGTCACAGCAGCTTCCGAAAACTGAAAATGATCTAAAAGTTCACTTTACAAAGCTTCAAGGCAAATTAGACTCGATTGTTTCTGCCTATCCAAGCAAGGAGCAGGTATTTGAGCAGTCACAGAGCACATTAAAAGAAGTGCGCAACTTACAGAACAAAACAAAGCAATCCAAGCTTTCCGCAGCGTTAAAAAATGATTTGCTTCATAAACTTTCCATAAAAGAAGAACAGCTGCAAACAGCAAGCTTTACAGCTTCACAACTGGATGTCAGCGCCTCTTCGGAATTCAACATCCTGACAAAAGGGCAAACAACAAATGTAACTGTAACCCTTAAAAATAACGGAAAACAAAAACTGCACAATGTCAGTGCTGATTTATTGGTTCCAGAAGGCTGGAATATTACCTCAAAGAATAAAACAACTCATTTGGCACCGGGAGAATCTAAACAAATTTCCTATCAAGTAGTCGTTCCGGAGGATGCCGAGTATTACCATGCCTACAAAACACCGGCCATTCAAGCAGCTGTCACCTATGAATCCACTGGAACAAAAACAAGCCAAATCAAAGATCTAAACGGTACAATCGCTGTTCTTCCGGATGTTGGTCTTACCTTATCCCCTGAAGATATTGTCGTGAATACGGCAGATATTCAGGAAGCCATCCCTGTTACGGTAAAGGTGAAAAACTACCGTGACGGTGCGGCTCAATCATCTGTTGCTTTAAAGGCTCCGGAGGGCTGGAAGGTCTCCCCAAGTAATGCAGAGGTGACATTCAGCAGCCAATTGGAAGAAAAGTCTATCGACTTTACCTTAGCACCACCGAAGGATATTAAAGCGGGTGATTTTAAAATTGCTGCGGAAGCCGCGGTTAATGGCAAAACCTTTAATTCAACTGTTCAAACCATCAATTATGACCATATTGGTACTTTCTATTACGAGTATCCTGCACAGGTGAATGGTGTGGCCTTTGAACTTTTAAAGAATGATAGTCTAAAAATTGGTTATGTGGAAAGCGGATTTGATAAAGTCGCAGACTATCTCAATAACGCTGGACTAAATGTAACAAAACTGACGGAGGCTGATTTGAAAACAGCTGATTTAAGTCAATACGATAGCATTGTTGTTGGAATTCGTGCCTACCTTTCACGGGCTGACTTAATCGCCAATAACGAACGTCTTAAAGAATATGTTTATAATGGCGGGCACTTAGTCGTTCAATACCATAAGCCGGGTGATGGCTGGAACAAAGATACGACAGCTCCGTATCCATTAACAATTGGAAATCCATCCATCAAATGGCGGGTTACAGATGAGAACGCAAAAGTAACGGTATTGCAGCCTGACTCCCCTCTTTTCAACTATCCGAATAAGATTACCGATAGTGATTGGGATCATTGGATCCAAGAAAGAGGATTATACTATCCAATGGATTGGGATAACCATTACGAAACATTTGTAAGAATGAATGACCCAGGTGAAGACCCATTCGATGGCGGGATCCTCATGGCGAAATACGGGCAAGGAACGTACCTATATACAAACCTGGTATTCTATCGTCAAATCCAAGGTCAAGTGCCAGGCGGCTACCGTATTTTCACAAACCTAATTAGCTATGGTGCCAGTAACTAATTGAAACAGACAGTCCCTCGATTTTTTACCGCAGGGACTGTTTTCTTTCTAATAATAGATTATTAGGATGTTGTTTTGATATAATGATAATAGATCCCCTTCACTTCCAGTCAACGTCTCCGCAGATAAGAGGGGTATAAAAAACCAAAAGGAGGCCCCCTATGTATCAAATCAAAGGAAAAGAAAAAATCTTCGTTTACACAGGTCCCGATGGCTCTGGAAGAAAAACGATTGCAAAAATGGTTGCTACCGCGTTTGATATGGAAACCGTGCTCTCTTACACTACCCGTTCCCCCCGGCATTATGAAAAAGATGGTGAAGATTACCACTTTGTTACGGAAGAAGCCTTCAAGCAGCTGCAAGCAAATCAGGAGTTTCTTGAAAGCGTCGAAATTGACGGCATTCATTATGGCATTCGTGAGCAGGACATCGTTGAAGCCTTCCAAAACCATGATTACGTTTATCTGACTCTCAATCCCGAAGGAACCGAAAAGTTAAAAACAATGTATGGGGATGGAGTTGTCCGTATTTTCGTTTATGCCAATCGGGACACAGTAATTCAAAGGCAGAAAGACCGGCAAGATGATGATGAGGTAATTGAGCGCCATTTGTCCCATTATGATGAAATCATGGGCTATAAAAGCAGCTGTGAACATGCGTTTGAAAACTTTGATTCTCCGCAGGTCGCATACCAAGTCAGCGAATTAATCGAAACCTTTTTAGACAGAGACCTTACAGTAACGGATTATTGAGAGAAAAGCGAAAGCGCCCTGGTCAGCGGCGTATGGCCTGGAGCGCTCCAACTGAGATAAAGGAAACACGAAGAGCCGGAGGCGATTCGATGTTGACTTATCGTAGGGCGGAGAGCGAAGGACATTAGCCGCTAGGGCGCTGGAGCTAGACAATTCTCAAAGTTGAAATTTATACTTTTATAATAAGTATAGGCGGACAGTGCCAATCACTGTTCGCCTTTTTTCGTACTTATAATTTAAACGATCGTTTTTGTAAAGCTTATTAGTGTTTTAGCCTTTTTCATCATGTAATGGACATATGATGTTCAAATATGTTATATTATATTAGTTACCTTAGCTAACTATTACCCGAGGTAACTATTTTAATAAAAGAGGTGTTTGCAATTAAGTCTTCACAAAAATTCTTTCACCAATTTTTGATGCTATACAGGCCATTTGAAAATAGGCTGAATATCCATCTCGCTGAACATCAGCTATACAGGGCGCAGTGGACCATTTTGTACTATTTAGCAAATTTCGGAACGGCTACGCTTGTGGAGCTATCCCATTATATGAGTGTCGAAAAACCGACTGTTACTAGAACGATTAGCCGCTTGGAAGAGCTAGGATATGTAGAGCATGTTCCTGGAAAAGACAAACGTGAAAAAAGAATGCAGCTTTCAGAAATGGGAAGGCATGTGTATAAAGATGTCCGTGTGACAATTGACCAATTCGAACAGGAAATTCTAAAAGGAGTCTCGGAGGATGAACAAAACGAAGCCATCCGGATTATGGGAAAAATACAGAAGAACATGACAAGATAAGGGGATATGAAAATGAATCAATTCAGACCTAAATTATGGACAAAGGATTTTATCATCGTATCCACGATTAACTTTTTAGTAACTATCATCTTTTATTTATTAATTGTGATTATTGGCAAGTATGCTGTTGATCAATTCCATGCTTCTACAAGCCAGGCTGGACTTGTTACAGGAATCTTTATCATCGGGTCATTAATAGGAAGGCTTTTTACCGGACGCTTTATAGAGTTGCTTGGCCGCAAGAAAACGTTATACATTGGTCTAGTGTTTTTTATTTTAACAACCCTATTATATTTAGTAAATATAAATATTAGTGTTCTGCTTATTACCCGATTATTGCACGGTATTGCAGCCGGAATGGTTGGGACAGCCACGGGAACCATCGCAGCCCAAATTATTCCGGCAACCCGAAAAGCCGAAGGAATCGGCTACTTCAGCATGAGTGCCGCACTTTCTACCGCAATTGGTCCGTTCATCGGCCTTTATATGACTCAACATTCGGATTTCCATTCGATTTTTATTTTCTCAGTTGCCTTAGGCGTTATCAGCTTTATAACCTCGATTTTTGTATATGTGCCAGTATTAGATGGAAAAGTACAAGCAGCTGAAAATAAGGGCTTCAAGCTTTCACACTTTATTGAGCCAAAGGCACTGCCAATTGCCATTGTCACTCTTGTAATCGCCTTTTGTTATTCAAGTGTTCTCTCTTATATTAATTTCTTTGCAATTGAAATTAATCTCGTTGGGACTGCTAGCTTTTTCTTCCTTGTGTATTCAATTGCCGTATTACTTTCACGCCCATTCACAGGCCGCTTGATGGATGTGAAAGGTGCCAACTATGTTATGTATCCGGCCATTATTATCTTAGCAGCCGGTATGATAATACTAAGTTCGGTAAACACAGGCATTACATTGCTTATTGCCGGCGCCCTAATTGGCCTTGGATTTGGTAATATCCAGTCCAGTACCCAGGCCGTTGCGGTTAAATTAACACCTCCGCATCGTATGGGATTAGCCACTTCAACCTTTTTTATTTTCCTTGACGCAGGACTTGGTTTTGGACCCTATTTACTTGGATTCATTATCCCAGTAACGGGCTACAGTAAACTATATGTCATTCTCGGCCTTGTTGCACTGGTATCTTCCGTGCTCTACTACTTTTTACATGGTAAGAAGGAACATACTGCAAAAGCGAAAATCAATCCTTCAAATGCGGTTTAACTATTTGAAAAATGACGAACAGTTTGTTTCACTGGTTCGCCATTTTTCCTTCTAAAACTGATTGAATCTCCAAAATCCATTCATCATTTCAAAAATTTTGCTTTGCCCTTTCCCGGTCAGGTTTACTAAGAAAGGGATTTCCCCTTTTTCTTGTAACACCGTTGCGGCAATTCCCTCGCCAAGTGGTGTACAAAACAACAGCTTCGTTCCAGCCAATTCTAGTTTCCTGCACCTCGCATTAATCGAGGCATCTACAAATCCTTCTCCCTGTTTAAGATCCAATAATCTTCCCCATGTGGATAAAGTTTGCTCCAAGTTATGAACAACAAAGCAGACACTCTCAAACTGCAGATTTCCCGCGGGATGTGACCCGACCAATCCCAGTTCCTCAAATTCTAAGAGTCTCTCTTCGTCTGATTTTTCCCATTGAATGAAAAATGGCAGTTCCAGCTCGTTATCCGCAGCCTCCGGGAAAAGCAGTGACCATTTTATCACTTGTCCATCCGCTCGCATCCGTTCACCGGGAAGCGGGCCATAAACGGTAAATCCTTCTTCTTTAAGCTTTACAGCCAGCTCATCTATATGATCTGTACGAATGGCAATCCTAGCAGGCCCCTCCTGCTTCTGCCCTTCAAGTTGCTCCACAATATGCGTAACCAGACGGTTCTTTTCCTGTTTTTCCGCCACCAGTAAATTTTCAATTCCTAAAAATTCAATATAACTTAAATCAAAATAGGACAGGGTATTGTATGTACCCCAAAATTCATGACGACCGCCATTGAAAGCGTGGATTCCTCTTTGCTTTAAAAGAGGAATGGCCTCGTCAGGGTTTTTGGAAAAAAAGACCAAATGATCAAAGGAAAATGACATGTTAAGACTCCTTTCTTTACTATCGACTGCATGAAGATTTCCGGACAATTTGCATAAGACCGGCTTGAAGTAAATATGATTACAATAAGCATTCTATACAAAGGGGTTGTTCTTCAATGGCCGTTTTTAATAAAATCGCATTATTTTTTGTTATTTTGTATTCTGTCATCATTATTATAAATACTTATCTAGGCGAAAGTGAACGGATTCAATCCAATGTTATGTACTTTTTTATGAATGGGTTTGCCTATATTGTTTCAGCCATAGAAGTTGAAAAGGAAAAACAAATTGTGAGGCTATAGTTCTGGTTGCTTTCACATATTGATACGGATTTCCTGTATAATGAATCCTATTCCGCTTTTGCATATGATATTTCTTTAAGAGAAATCCTATAGATAAGTCGAATAATAATATTAAAAAAATGAGGTTCCTACATGAGTGAAAGAAGTTTTGGAGAATACCCTTTAAGCAATGAAATCACAAGAGCGCTTTCGGTGTTAAAATACGAAGCGCCTACAGAGGTTCAACGGGAAGTGATCCCTTCAGCGTTGAAAAAGAACGATCTTATTGTAAAATCCCAAACTGGGAGCGGCAAGACAGCAGCCTTTGGGATCCCTATATGCGAAATGATAGAATGGGAAGAAAAAAAGCCACAGGCCTTAATTCTCACTCCTACTAGGGAGCTTGCGGTTCAAGTTCGCGAGGATATGACGAATATTGGCAGGTTTAAACGAATTAAAGCAATAGCCGTTTATGGGAAAGAACCTTTTTCGAAGCAAAAGGAAGAACTGAAGCAAAAAACCCATGTAGTCGTGGGGACACCAGGGCGTGTCATTGACCATATCGATAGAGGAACGCTAGATTTAGGTCAGGTTCAGTATCTTGTAATCGACGAAGCGGATGAAATGCTGAATATGGGTTTTATCGATGAAGTAGAATCAATAATAAAAGAACTTCCATCCAACAGAGTCACTATGGTCTTTTCCGCTACATTGCCGAAAGATGTTGAAAGTCTCTGCTATAAGTATATGAAAGAGCCCTTTCATATTGAGATTGAAGCAACTGGGATTACTACGGATACAATTGAACATCGATTAATCGATGTAAAAGATGAAGAGAAGCTTTCTGTGCTTAAAGATGTTACTATCGTTGAAAACCCTGACAGCTGTCTAATTTTTTGCAAGACGAAAGAACACGTTGAAACGGTATACGCTGAATTGGACGCATCCAACTATTCATGTGAAAGACTTCATGGAGGGTTAGAACAACAAGATCGGTTTGCCGTGATGGACGGATTCAAAATGGGGAATTTCCGATACTTGGTGGCCACCGATGTTGCTGCACGGGGGATTGACATTGATAACGTGACACTTGTGATTAACTATGACGTACCGATGGAAAAAGAAAGCTATGTCCACCGCACAGGCCGAACCGGACGAGCTGGAAATAAAGGAAAGGCCATTACGTTTGCTACACCTTATGAAGAAAAATTTGTTAAAGCAATTGAAAGATATATTGGCTTTGAGATTCCTTCAGTAGAGGCCCCAAAACCACAGGAAGTTGCTGCAGGAAAAGCTGCTTTCGAAGAAAAAGTCAGCGGCCGCCGAGTAGTCAGAAATAATAAAACGGCCCGCATCAACCAAGATATCATGAAACTCCATTTCAGCGGCGGCAAAAAGAAGAAGATTCGTGCGGTCGATTTTGTTGGGACCATCGCGAAAATTCCGGGAGTAACAGCTGAGGATATCGGCATTATTACGATCCAAGACCATTTATCCTATGTGGATATTCTAAATGGAAAGGGCTCATTAGTGCTACAAGCCATGGAGAAGGCCACAATCAAAGGAAAGCGACTAAAAGTCAGCATAGCAATAAAATAGAAAAGCGCAAGCGCCCTGGTAGAAAAGGTGCCTGACACCCAATGCAATTATGCATATGGTGTCAGGCACCTTTATTTCTTTTTGGGAATATACTGAAAGATTTCTTTTGTTTCGAAGCTGTCAACTAAACGGTTTAGCCAGTCATAGTAAACTTCTCCAAGTTGAAGCCGGCCCTATGTGGACTGGCGTTGCTGACAGAAGCTTCGTTTCGGATAGTTTGGGTCAGCTTTCTTTTTCTTCATACCTTTATAGACTATAATCGATATAACCTGATTAAAAATGGTGATCAAATGACAAACATTAGAGAATTAGCCAAAATCGCCGGTGTTTCGGTTTCTACAGTATCACGAGTTCTTAATAACCATCCGTACGTAAGTGAGGAAAAAAGGAATGCCGTATTGGCTGCCATTAAGGAGAGTAACTATCAGCCAAATATTAATGCCATTCATTTAAGTTTAGGGAAAACTTTTCTAATCGGTGTGGTTGTCCCCTTTATCGACCATCCTTACTTTGCTCTTTTACTTAAAGGGCTGGCGATCGAAGCATTGGAACACAACTATAAGCTGGTGCTAATTCAGAGCAACTACGAAGAAGTTAGAGAGTTGGATGCATTAAAAATGCTTAAGCAAAAGCAGATTGATGCGTTAATTATTTGCTCCAGAATCTGCGGCTGGTCAACAATCGAAGAATTTACACCGTTTGGTCCGATTGTTTTATGTGAAGATACAAGAGGAAAAGATGTTTCCTCCACCTATGTCGACCACTATAAAACATTTATTTTTGCATTAGAATACCTGTTTCAAAAAGGCCATCGAAAAATTGGCTATAGTATTGGCCGTAATACAGGATCGAATAGTAAATTTAGAGGAATGGCTTTTAAGGATTTTGCGAAAGATTTTCAACTGCCGTATGAACCTGACTATATTTTTGAGGAGTGCCTTTACTTCGAGGATGGTGAACGGGTAATCTCGCGGATCAAACAAATGGCTGATCCCCCCACAGCCTTGTTGATTACAAGTGATGATGTTGCAGCCGGGGTCGTCACCTGTGCCCAGCGGCAAAATATTTCAATTCCTGGTGACCTCGCTCTCATCGGTTTTAACAATCAGCCCATTGCCAAAATGATGAATATTACCACGATAGAAATTCCACTGGTGGAAATGGGACGGAAGTTATTTTTACAAGGAATTGTTGAAACCGGAGTCACTTATCAGGAAATTCCAGTTAAATTAATTGAACGTCAAACGGTATGAAATATAGGGCAAAACCCCTTGACCTGAAACGCGTTTCATAAATTATGCTATTTCTGTAAGACGATACAACACCAAGTCGGCGTGATCAGAATCCTGAGCGTAACGACGGTGTTGTATTATACGGAGGTGCAGAAATATGGAAAAATCAATTGTGTTTTTTGATATTGACGGGACGCTATTAAATGAAGAAAAGAAAATTCCAGCTTCTACGAAAAGAGCTGTCCAATTGCTTCAGGAAAAAGGGATTCATACTGTTATTGCTACTGGACGTGTTCCGAATATGTTTTACTGGATTCAAAAGGAACTAAATATTGATTCCTATGTATCGATGAATGGACAATACGTGGTATTTGAAGGGAAAGAAATTTATTCTAACCCGATTGACCCTAACATGCTGCAATCTCTTTCGACGATGACAGCAAAAAAAGGGCATGCCTTAGCTTTCTGCAGTCATCTTGATTATAAGGTTAGCCAAAGCAATCATCCTTACATCGAGGAGGGGTTTGATTCATTGATGATGCCCTATCCGGAAGTGGATGAAAAGTATTATACTCATTCGCCCATTTATCAAGGACATCTTTATTGTAATCCGCAGGATGCTCAAGTGTACTTTGACCAATTCCCTGATTTCAGTTTTGTGAAATGGGATAGCAATGCCTATGATATCCTTCCTAACGGCGCGTCAAAAGCGGTCGGTATCCTCAAAATGCTGGAGATCTTAGACATAGAAAAGGAGAACAGCTTTGCATTTGGCGATGGGTTGAATGATTTGGAAATGCTGAAAATGGTTGGAACAGGCGTTGCGATGGGAAATGCCGTGCCAGAAGCAAAGGCTGCAGCAGATGTGATTACAACCTCCTCTTCACAGGACGGGATTCTAAATGGTCTTATTCAAGTTGGACTGTTGGAGAAAGACTTAGCGTCAGCGTAAATGATTTGTCACTTATAAAATACGATATTAAAGATATTTCAAGCAAAAATTCAATTAGGTAAAAGTGATGAAGGGGCGTTTCTCTTGAATTGCCGATGAGTTTTGCCCTTTATATGGCCGATGAAGGACTTTTCACTCGAATTTCCGATGAATTTTGTCCTTCATAAGGCCAATGAAGGACTTTTCACTCGAATTTCCGATGAGTTTTGTCCTTCATATGGCCGATGAAGGACTTTTCAACCGAATTTCCGATGGTTTTGTCCTTAATAAGGCCAATGAAGGACTTTTCAACCGAATTTCCAATGAGTTTTGTCCTTCATAAGATTATTAAAAGAAGCCTTAACACTCTTCAACCGTAGCAATATAAGGTAGATTTCGATACATTTGTGCATAGTCAATCCCGTAACCCACTATAAATTCATCCGGAATAACAAACCCAGTATAATCTGCTGTCAATTCCACTCTTCTTCTTTCCGGCTTGTCTAACAATGTGCAAATTTTTATTTGCTTTGGTTTATGCATGCTTAAATGGTCTCTTAAGAAATGCAAGGTTAATCCGCTATCAATAATATCCTCCACTACAACCACATTTTTATTTGTTATATCAGTATCTAAATCCTTCAAAAGCTTTACCTTTCCAGTTGTCTCCGTCTGATTACTGTAGCTGGAAACCGAAATGAAATCGACTTTTATATCTCCCTTCATTTCTCGAATCAAATCAGCTGCAAAGACAAAGGACCCTTTAAGAACAACAATAAGGTAGATTGGTTCATTGTTAAAATCCTTTTCTATTTCTTCTGCAAGCTTCTTAACCCTCTGCTTAATTTCCGTTTCTGAAATCATCTGATCTTTGATTCTGTATGTCATGATTCTTCCCTCTTTCCATTCACTCTAAAAAACTAGTTCCTTTACTGTTTTAAACAAAAGCAGCTATACTTCCACTTGATTTCTCTATCTTGGCAGATTTATCAGCAAATATCAAACAGATTAATACACCATACCATGGATAATTTCGAGCAGAGTCTTATATTACATAATTGGGGGGAAGTGCGTCGTAGTTAGTTGTTGGCATGGGAATTAAAGACAAAATGCATGTTCCTTTCGCTGGAAATGTCTTTAAGAGCCCTTATTAAAGACAAACCATATGTTCTTACCGTTGAAATTGTCTTGATGTTTGGCTGAAGATTCACTTAAACATTGATATAGAAAATCACGGCCACCATTTTGTAGCTACTTCGATTTAAAAAGAATAAACAAATACAATTAATTGAAATGAAGCACCATTGATTGTTTAAAAAGAAAAAGTGCCTAACCCTCAATAGTTATTACTACATCGGGATCAGACACTTTTTATAATTTATATGATGGGCCTAAATGGACTCGAACCATCGACCTCACGCTTATCAGGCGTGCGCTCTAACCAGCTGAGCTATAGGCCCCTAAATGGAGCGGGTGATGAGAATCGAACTCACAACATCAGCTTGGAAGGCTGAGGTTTTACCACTAAACTACACCCGCAACTGAAAAAGTATGATGGCTGGGCTAGCTGGATTTGAACCAACGCATGTCGCAGTCAAAGTGCGATGCCTTACCGCTTGGCTATAGCCCAATAAATGAAATGGAAATGGGGCGGCTGATGGGAATCGAACCCACGAATGTCGGAACCACAATCCGATGCGTTAACCACTTCGCCACAACCGCCAAAATCTATATATCAATAGTAGACAACCTACTAGGAAACAGATGGCGGTCCGGACGGGACTCGAACCCGCGACCTCCTGCGTGACAGGCAGGCATTCTAACCAACTGAACTACCGGACCAAATTGCGGGGACAGGATTTGAACCTGCGACCTTCGGGTTATGAGCCCGACGAGCTACCGGACTGCTCCACCCCGCGATAATAAAAATTATAAAGTTTTGCCCATGCTCAAAGCATACATGGACTGTATCAATCTCAGCAAGCATATTCAAGCAGCAGCTCGATTGATACAACTCGCAGTTTATTCATTGAAGCAACGCTCGTTGCTCCACCCCGCGATAATAAAAATTATAAAGTTTTGCCCATGCTCAAAGCATACATGGACTGTATCAATCTCAGCAAGCATATTCAAGCAGCAGCTCGATTGATACAACTCGCAGTTTATTCATTGAAGCAACGCTCGTTGCTCCACCCCGCGATAATAATAATAAAGTTTTGTGATTTAATGGAGGAGGAAGAGGGATTCGAACCCCCGCGCGGTTTGATCCGCCTGTCGGTTTTCAAGACCGATCCCTTCAGCCAGACTTGGGTATTCCTCCATTTTATAAAAAATCACAAAGTCATATGGTAGCGGCGGAGGGGATCGAACCCCCGACCTTACGGGTATGAACCGTACGCTCTAGCCAGCTGAGCTACACCGCCAAAACATAAATCATTTAAAAGCTTCGACTGGTCGGGAAGACAGGATTCGAACCTGCGACCCCTTGGTCCCAAACCAAGTGCTCTACCAAGCTGAGCTACTTCCCGATAACACTAATGGCGCGCCCGAAAGGAGTCGAACCCATAACCTTCTGATCCGTAGTCAGACGCTCTATCCAATTGAGCTACGGGCGCATAATTGTTCATGATATAGATATGGTGACCCCTACGGGATTCGAACCCGTGTTACCGCCGTGAAAGGGCGGTGTCTTAACCGCTTGACCAAGGGGCCATAGTAATTTTTGGCAAAATAATAGCCCCAAAGGGGCTTAGCCTGGCAACGTCCTACTCTCACAGGGGCGCATGCCCCAACTACCATCGGCGCTGAGAAGCTTAACTTCCGTGTTCGGTATGGGAACGGGTGTGACCTTCTCGCCATTGTTACCAGACTATTTATTTGAGGTTTCATTCCCTCAAAACTAGATAATGCAGAAGAAGTTTTTTGTAAAAACGAGTTCAACCACTTAAAAATGGTTAAGTCCTCGATCGATTAGTATCAGTCAGCTCCACATGTCGCCACGCTTCCACCTCTGACCTATCAACCTGATCATCTTTCAGGGATCTTACTAGCTTGACGCTATGGGAAATCTCATCTTGAGGGGGGCTTCATGCTTAGATGCTTTCAGCACTTATCCCGTCCGCACATAGCTACCCAGCGATGCCTTTGGCAAGACAACTGGTACACCAGCGGTGCGTCCATCCCGGTCCTCTCGTACTAAGGACAGCTCCTCTCAAATTTCCTGCGCCCACGACGGATAGGGACCGAACTGTCTCACGACGTTCTGAACCCAGCTCGCGTACCGCTTTAATGGGCGAACAGCCCAACCCTTGGGACCGACTACAGCCCCAGGATGCGATGAGCCGACATCGAGGTGCCAAACCTCCCCGTCGATGTGGACTCTTGGGGGAGATAAGCCTGTTATCCCCGGGGTAGCTTTTATCCGTTGAGCGATGGCCCTTCCATGCGGAACCACCGGATCACTAAGCCCGACTTTCGTCCCTGCTCGACTTGTAGGTCTCGCAGTCAAGCTCCCTTGTGCCTTTACACTCTACGAATGATTTCCAACCATTCTGAGGGAACCTTTGGGCGCCTCCGTTACTCTTTAGGAGGCGACCGCCCCAGTCAAACTGCCCACCTGACACTGTCTCCCACCCCGATCAGGGGTGCGGGTTAGAATTTCAATACAGCCAGGGTAGTATCCCACCGACGCCTCCACCGAAGCTAGCGCTCCGGCTTCTCAGGCTCCTACCTATCCTGTACAAGCTGTACCAAAATTCAATATCAGGCTACAGTAAAGCTCCACGGGGTCTTTCCGTCCTGTCGCGGGTAACCTGCATCTTCACAGGTACTATAATTTCACCGAGTCTCTCGTTGAGACAGTGCCCAGATCGTTACGCCTTTCGTGCGGGTCGGAACTTACCCGACAAGGAATTTCGCTACCTTAGGACCGTTATAGTTACGGCCGCCGTTTACTGGGGCTTCGATTCAGAGCTTCGCTTGCGCTAACCCCTCCTCTTAACCTTCCAGCACCGGGCAGGCGTCAGCCCCTATACTTCGCCTTGCGGCTTCGCAGAGACCTGTGTTTTTGCTAAACAGTCGCCTGGGCCTATTCACTGCGGCTCTTCAGGGCTATGAACCCTAAAGAGCACCCCTTCTCCCGAAGTTACGGGGTCATTTTGCCGAGTTCCTTAACGAGAGTTCTCTCGCTCACCTTAGGATTCTCTCCTCGCCTACCTGTGTCGGTTTGCGGTACGGGCACCTTGAATCTCGCTAGAGGCTTTTCTTGGCAGTGTGGAATCAGGAACTTCGGTACTAAATTTCCCTCGCTGTCACAGCTCAGCCTTTACGGTGAACGGATTTTCCTATTCACCAGCCTAACTGCTTAGACGCGCATATCCAACAGCGCGCTTACCCTATCCTCCTGCGTCCCCCCATCACTCAAACGATTCATAGGTGGTACAGGAATATCAACCTGTTGTCCATCGCCTACGCCTTTCGGCCTCGGCTTAGGTCCCGACTAACCCTGAGCGGACGAGCCTTCCTCAGGAAACCTTAGGCATACGGTGGATGAGATTCTCACTCATCTTTCGCTACTCATACCGGCATTCTCACTTCTAAGCGCTCCACCAGTCCTTACGGTCTAGCTTCAACGCCCTTAGAACGCTCTCCTACCACTGACACCAACGGTGTCAATCCACAGCTTCGGTGATACGTTTAGCCCCGGTACATTTTCGGCGCAGAGTCACTCGACCAGTGAGCTATTACGCACTCTTTAAATGGTGGCTGCTTCTAAGCCAACATCCTGGTTGTCTAAGCAACTCCACATCCTTTTCCACTTAACGTATACTTTGGGACCTTAGCTGGTGGTCTGGGCTGTTTCCCTTTCGACTACGGATCTTATCACTCGCAGTCTGACTCCCACGGATAAGTCTTTGGCATTCGGAGTTTGTCTGAATTCGGTAACCCGATGAGGGCCCCTAGTCCAAACAGTGCTCTACCTCCAAGACTCTAACAACGTGAGGCTAGCCCTAAAGCTATTTCGGAGAGAACCAGCTATCTCCAAGTTCGATTGGAATTTCTCCGCTACCCACACCTCATCCCCGCACTTTTCAACGTGCGTGGGTTCGGGCCTCCATCCAGTGTTACCTGGACTTCACCCTGGACATGGGTAGATCACCTGGTTTCGGGTCTACGACCACATACTCAAACGCCCTATTCAGACTCGCTTTCGCTGCGGCTCCGTCTCTTCAACTTAACCTTGCATGGGATCGTAACTCGCCGGTTCATTCTACAAAAGGCACGCCATCACCCATAAACGGGCTCTGACTACTTGTAGGCACACGGTTTCAGGAACTATTTCACTCCCCTTCCGGGGTGCTTTTCACCTTTCCCTCACGGTACTGGTTCACTATCGGTCACTAGGGAGTATTTAGCCTTGGGAGATGGTCCTCCCTGCTTCCGACCGGATTTCACGTGTCCGGCCGTACTCAGGATCCACTCAGGAGGGAACGAAGTTTCAACTACAGGGCTTTTACCTTCTCTGGCTGACCTTTCCAGGTCGCTTCATTTACCCCGTTCCTTTGTAACTCCATGTTGAGTGTCCTACAACCCCAAGAGGCAAGCCTCTTGGTTTGGGCTATGTCCCGTTTCGCTCGCCGCTACTCAGGGAATCGCGTTTGCTTTCTCTTCCTCCGGGTACTTAGATGTTTCAGTTCCCCGGGTATGCCTTCTGTACCCTATGTATTCAGGTAAAGATACTGTTCCATTACGAACAGTGGGTTTCCCCATTCGGAAATCTCCGGATCAAAGCTTACTTACAGCTCCCCGAAGCATATCGGTGTTAGTCCCGTCCTTCATCGGCTCCTAGTGCCAAGGCATTCACCGTGCGCCCTTTCTAACTTAACCTAAAAAGGTTTATAACTCTTATTCAATAAGAGAGAAAAACTAAAATGGCGATTACTCGATGTTTACTTTGCTTCTTCTTACGATTATCTAGTTTTCAAGGAACGATTAAAAAAAGCTTTGAGAGAATTGCTCCCTCAAAACTAAACAAACAAGAAACGTCAACCTTATTATCAGTCCAAAGGACTGCATTATCCTTAGAAAGGAGGTGATCCAGCCGCACCTTCCGATACGGCTACCTTGTTACGACTTCACCCCAATCATCTGTCCCACCTTAGGCGGCTGGCTCCTTACGGTTACCCCACCGACTTCGGGTGTTACAAACTCTCGTGGTGTGACGGGCGGTGTGTACAAGGCCCGGGAACGTATTCACCGCGGCATGCTGATCCGCGATTACTAGCGATTCCGGCTTCATGCAGGCGAGTTGCAGCCTGCAATCCGAACTGAGAATGGTTTTATGGGATTGGCTAAACCTTGCGGTCTCGCAGCCCTTTGTACCATCCATTGTAGCACGTGTGTAGCCCAGGTCATAAGGGGCATGATGATTTGACGTCATCCCCACCTTCCTCCGGTTTGTCACCGGCAGTCACCTTAGAGTGCCCAACTGAATGCTGGCAACTAAGATCAAGGGTTGCGCTCGTTGCGGGACTTAACCCAACATCTCACGACACGAGCTGACGACAACCATGCACCACCTGTCACTCTGTCCCCCGAAGGGGAACGTCCTATCTCTAGGAGTGTCAGAGGATGTCAAGACCTGGTAAGGTTCTTCGCGTTGCTTCGAATTAAACCACATGCTCCACCGCTTGTGCGGGCCCCCGTCAATTCCTTTGAGTTTCAGCCTTGCGGCCGTACTCCCCAGGCGGAGTGCTTAATGCGTTAGCTGCAGCACTAAGGGGCGGAAACCCCCTAACACTTAGCACTCATCGTTTACGGCGTGGACTACCAGGGTATCTAATCCTGTTTGCTCCCCACGCTTTCGCGCCTCAGCGTCAGTTACAGACCAGAAAGCCGCCTTCGCCACTGGTGTTCCTCCACATCTCTACGCATTTCACCGCTACACGTGGAATTCCGCTTTCCTCTTCTGCACTCAAGTCCCCCAGTTTCCAATGACCCTCCACGGTTGAGCCGTGGGCTTTCACATCAGACTTAAAGGACCGCCTGCGCGCGCTTTACGCCCAATAATTCCGGACAACGCTTGCCACCTACGTATTACCGCGGCTGCTGGCACGTAGTTAGCCGTGGCTTTCTGGTTAGGTACCGTCAAGGTACCGGCAGTTACTCCGATACTTGTTCTTCCCTAACAACAGAGCTTTACGACCCGAAGGCCTTCATCGCTCACGCGGCGTTGCTCCATCAGACTTTCGTCCATTGTGGAAGATTCCCTACTGCTGCCTCCCGTAGGAGTCTGGGCCGTGTCTCAGTCCCAGTGTGGCCGATCACCCTCTCAGGTCGGCTACGCATCGTCGCCTTGGTGAGCCGTTACCTCACCAACTAGCTAATGCGCCGCGGGCCCATCTGTAAGTGTCAGCCGAAACCGACTTTCAGCTTTTCCTCATGAGAGGAAAAGAATTATCCGGTATTAGCTCCGGTTTCCCGAAGTTATCCCAGTCTTACAGGCAGGTTGCCCACGTGTTACTCACCCGTCCGCCGCTAACCAACGGGAGCAAGCTCCCATTGATTCGCTCGACTTGCATGTATTAGGCACGCCGCCAGCGTTCGTCCTGAGCCAGGATCAAACTCTCCAAAAAAGTTGAGTTGATTAGCTCATAAAATAAAACGTTGGCTTAGTTTCTATAAGAAGAAACTAATAATTTATTGTTTGTTGACGTTTTTGTTTGTTTAGTTTTCAAAGAACAATTTCGCCGCTTCTTTCAGAAGCAACTTTATTACTATACCATTTCGCTTTTAGAATGTCAAATACTATTTTAAAATAATATTTTTCTAATCAGCGAGGTTTTTATTTTATCAAACACTACCATTTCTGTCAACTAATGAAAGAATTATTTTTCAACAATGTGTCATTTCCCTCATCAGGATTACTATATTACTATCATGCTTCATGAAAGTCAACTATTAATTTTATTAAAAGAATAAAGTGAAAGAATACTGTAAAACATAAACTGTACATTTCTTACCGAGGAGTTCCTTATATGAAGAAAAAGCAATCTCCCTTTCACAAAGATAAGAATGAGCAGCCATCAGCTATTGACGATTCCTCCTTTGAAAACCGCATAGAGTTCATTAAGAATTCTTTCGGTAATACAGAGGATTTATTGAAGATCCCTATTATTTATAAAAATGAACAAGGTGTAATATTTTATTTAGCAACTATTTCTGATTCAGAAAAGATTCAAGAAAGCATCTTATTCCCATTAGTTCATCCTACTGAAGTGGACTTTGGAGACATTCCATTTACAGCAGAAACACATCATAAGATTTCACTTGGTGACACAGTTTCTTCCCTGTTACAAGGAAATTCAATTGTAATTATACACGGAATTGATGATATTTTTTCATTTAATACTATTAAAGACCTGACAAGGAGCCCTAAAGAACCTGATAGTGAAAAAGCTGTAAGAGGATCACATGTTGGATTTGTTGAAAGTCTATCAACCAATATCGGTTTTATTAGGCAAGGTATTGAGAGCAGGCACCTGACGATTAATTTCCATCATATCGGCAAATACTCCAACACCAAAATAGCCATTATCTATGTAGAGGGCATTGCAAATCCAAAGTTGGTAAAAAGACTCGAAGATCGAATAAAAACCTTATCCATTGATATGGTTTTTAGCCCCGGGTACTTAGAAGAGATTGTTGAGGATCGGCCGTTATCACCATTTCCTCAAATCCTTTATACAGAAAGACCTGACCGGACAATTGCCCAATTAATGGAGGGAAGAATCGTCCTCATGTCGGAGGGAAGCTGTGATGTGATTATTTTGCCTGTCTCATTTTTTTCCTTCTTTCAAACGACAGATGATTATAACAGCCGGATCATCACGGGTTCTTTTTTTCGTTGTTTACGAGTAATGAGTTTTATTATCTCCCTTCTTTTACCTGGTTTGTATATCGCGATTATTGGCTACCATTTTGAAATTATACCAAGTGAAATCTTAGTGCTCGTCAAAAATTCAGTAGAAAACATTCCTTTTCCTCCTTTAATTGAAGCAATCATCATGGCGTTTACGATTGAATTAATTCGCGAAGCAGGGATACGCCTTCCTACACCAATCGGGCAAACCATTGGGATTGTTGGCGGTTTAATTATCGGAGATGCCATTGTTTCTGCTGGATTAGTATCGAATATTATGGTCATTGTCATTGCCCTTACTGCCATTTCATCCTTTACCATTGCATCTTACGAAATGAGTAACACGGTACGGATTCTTACTTTTCCTATTATGCTTGCCGCTGCTAGCTTTGGTTTCGTCGGGATCATTTTCTCCTTAATGTTTATCGTTGGCCACCTTTGTAAACTGGAGTCTTTGGGGACACCTTATTTCACCCCTGTTGCACCATTTAGTTTGCAGGGGATGAAGGATGCGATTATACGCTTTCCGGTTTGGATGTTATCGGAGCGTCCAAGGGACCTGCTTGTAAAAAATCAAAAACGACTACATCGTCCAAGAAGATGGGAAAAAGAATGAAAAACGAAAATCAAATGACCAAACTCCAGATGATTACCTTTTTATTACAAACCCAAATAGGAGTGGCCTTTCTCTCACTCCCTTTTGATATTCACAAATATGCCAAAGGGGATAGCTGGATATCGCTCCTCTTGACAGGCTTTTTTATGGAGATTCTCGTTATTTTCTATCTTATTTTATGTCATCGATTTCCTAATCAGCATTTATTTCAAATCCTGGAGTCGATTTTCGGAAAAGCAGCCGGTAAATGCTTTACCCTTTTATATATTGGTTATTTCTTATTAACCGGTTCCACTATTATCGTTTTATTTGTTTATATTTTGAAAAAGTGGATGTTACCGTACACTCCCTACTGGGTCATCGTTTTTTTAATGGTTATTATGGGGATCTATATTGCCATTGAAAATTTAAATGTGATCGCCAGGTTTTACTTCATTGCCACGTTTATTCTTTTTTTGTTTATTGTCATCCCTCCTATTGCTTTTAAAGATGGAAATTTTCATTT
This sequence comes from Bacillus sp. S3, assembly GCF_005154805.1. Lineage (GTDB taxonomy): Bacteria > Bacillota > Bacilli > Bacillales > Cytobacillaceae > Neobacillus. The sequence continues at coordinate 761,495 of NZ_CP039727.1, read as the reverse complement.
CATCATGCCTATTGGTTATTCAGGCATGACCAATATCATAAAGGGAGCGGCCCATGCTACACTGGCTTGGCAGGGAATGGAAACCTTTCTTTTAATTGCCCCGTTTGTCATGGCAACCGCCAAAGAAAAGGCAAAAGCAGTTACCCTGGCAAACGTATTGATCACCTTTTTCTATTCATTCTTAACGTTTATTTGCTTAATTTACTTTAGTAATGATGAAATTAGGTTGCTGCCACAGCCTGTCCTTTACCTGTTAAAATCTTTTTCCTTTAAAATTATTGAACGGCCGGACTTAATTATTATTTCTTTTTGGATTATTTTAGTCGGGACATCCTTTATTAGCTATCTTTACGGTGCATCGTTCGCTTCAGTCTATCTGTTTAAAAAACGAACAAGGAAACCGTTCGTGTATGGAGCTGCCTGTATTTGTTTTTTCTTTGCCCTCTTTTTTAATGGAGAAGATAAGATGGAAAAATTAACAAAGTATACTACCTATACCGGTTTCATCTTCTTGATAGCCATACCTGTATTTCTGTTAGTGATTTCATTACTTTTTAAAAAACGGCAGAAGGGTGAAGTGAATGAGGAGAACTATTAGGAGGCTCCTGGTAATCTGTTGTATTCCCATTATATTAACCGGCTGCTGGGATCAGCGGCTCTTAAAGGAGCAAAAATTAATCTTGCTGGTAGGCTTCGATCTTAATCAGAAGGGTGAGGTAACTGCCAGCACCGCATACCCCATTGGTAAAGGGGGCATAGGGAAATCCAATTCACCTGCTACAACGAAAAGTACGATTCTTACGACAAAGGGGAAAACAGCTTTAGAGTCACTGCTGCATGCTGATTTCAGAATCTCGGAAAGGATTGATATTTCTAAAACCCGCGTGGTCTTATTTGGAGAACAGCTTGCGAAAAAGGGAATTTATCCGGAGCTCGATCATATTTACCGGAATCCAAAAGGGGCTCTTGGGGCAAAAGTAGCAATTATTCAAGGCGAAGCAATAGATGCGGTGCGCATTAATCAAGAGGAAGCCGATTTAAATGGGCAATATTATGATGAATTTTTAAAAAGCGGTGAAGCAACCGGCTTTTATACAAACTTTAATGTTCAATCGGTCTGCCCCTTATTGCTAAAACACACAAAGGACCCGCTGCTGCCGCTAATAGAGGTTCATAAAAACAGTCATCGGGCCCATTCAGTAGGAATGGCGCTATTTAATAATGAAAAAATGACGGGAAAACTAAATATTACAGAAGCCAAGATGTTTATGCTGCTTAGTGGTAAAAAAAATCAAAAGGTCTCACTTTGGGTGATGACCAGTGATCAACAAAAAGTTAACCAAGAGAACTTTGTCATCATTGAGATTCTTCATACCAGGCAAAAAACAAAATTAAAGGTGAACAATGATGCTGTTACGGCAAATATCTCGCTGAAATTGCAATATCGGATTTCAGAGTATCCGAAAAACCATTTAACCAATTCACTTCTATTACAGCAGCTGAACAAAGAAATTAAAAAAAGTTTAACAAAAACCGCCGAGAGAACTATCGCAAAATTGCAGAAAGCCAATTGTGACGGGCTTGGCATTGAGGAGGAGATTAAAGTACATCATACTAAATTGTGGGAGAAGAAATACAAAAATGTTGCTTTCAAGGAAATACCCATAAAAACGAAGCTTGAATTTGAACTGATTAATTCCGGAATTATTAATTAACTGTCCTAGAGGCAAAGGGAAAGCGAACAGTGCTTGGCACTGTTCGCTACATTTACTCTTTGGGAAAAAGGTGTCAGAACTCCCGTGAGTTTATCTTTTTCAAATCGGGAGACTGTCCCCCGCTGCTTTCTTTCTCTTTTTTCCGGCACGAAGCACTTTCAATGATAAATAAATTCCGGAAGCAGTTAAGAAAATCATCGCAATTGCAGTAAGGTCAATTAACCACTTAATATTGATGTTTCCGAGTCTCCCCTCGTGAAGCCCTCTAATAATGCTCATGAAGGAACCTTGTGAACCACCTTCCCGGCCAAATTCTCGTGGTCTGTCAAAACCAGGAAATTGCCCCGAGGAATTAGGACTTGTTTGTCCTTGAGCCTGACCGGTTGAATTTGCTTGATTGTTAGACTGTGATTGTCCAGTTGACTGACCCCTGGTTTCACCTGATAGCGCTCCTGGATTAACGTCGGTTCCTCGCTGTTGTCCTGGCCCCGTCATCATCCCCGGCTGGAAATTACCTCTTTGTTCAGTCTGTGATTGGCCAATAAGCCAAGGCTCATTCATAATCAATCCAGTTATGGACTCCATTAGAATAAATATGGAACAAATGAGACCAATCCATAAGTGAGCTTTTCTTGTTTTCTTCATAAAACCACTCCTCTTTAATTAATATTTTTCATAAAGTACTCAAACCTACTGATAGCGCAGTGCCTGAATCGGATTTAATTTAGATGCTTTATTTGCTGGGAATACCCCGAACACAACTCCTACCAGCAGGGAAAATAAAAATGAAAATAGAATCACGGGTGCCGAGAAGGAAATACTCATATCCATGAGAGATGAAATAATTTTTCCTAAACCAAGTCCTAAAAGGATACCGACTAATCCGCCCAGTGCGCTTAAGACTATTGCCTCTATTAAAAATTGCAAAAGCACATCTCTCCTTTTCGCCCCAATTGCCTTTCTGATCCCAATTTCTTTTGTTCGTTCCGAAACAGAGACAAGCATGATATTCATAATCCCAATTCCACCGACGAGTAATGAGATACTTGCAATTCCTCCGAGCATCATTGTCATCGTATCATTGACAGAGCTCATCGTATCCATCACATCCTGCTGATTTGATACACCATAATCATCTGTTTTCCCCGGATACATCCCAGCAAGCGCTAATTTGACCTCATTCATCACAAAATCCATTTGCTCCTCACTTTTTCCTTGCAAATAAACCGTACTGATTATGGTGCTCCCTACTAAACGCTGACCGGTGCTAAGTGGAACAATCACGACATTATCTCCGCTTTGTCCCAAAGAGCTTCCTTTAGAAGCAAGCACACCGACGACTTTAAAAGAAGTACCTTCTATTTGAATTGATTGACCTACAGGGTTATCGCCTCCGAAGAAGGTTTCTGCTGTATCTGAGCCAAGGACAACTATTTTTTGCCGGTACTCTACATCCAAGTCAGTAATAAAACGCCCTTGACTAACCTCCGTATCACGAACATCGGCATAGGCTGCATTCGTACCTGTTAATATAATCTGCGAAGATGTCCTTTCTTTTTTCACATAGACTCTGCCTGAAACAACAGGTGATACGGCTTTTACAACGGTCAATTGATTTAATTCGCCAATCTTATCTTCTGTTAAATCGATATCTGTACTGTAGGTATTAATCGTTAAAAGGTTCGTTCCTAATTGATTGATCTGGCTTGTCACAGCTTTTGTTGAGCCTTGAGCAATCGACACAAGCACTATAACAGAAGCGACACCAATTATGATGCCGAGCATGGTGAGGACTGCCCGGAGCTTATTGCCTTTAATACTTCGAAGGGCCATTTTAATAGATTGCATGATTCCCAAGCAGCACACCCCCGTTCTCTACCAATTGGCCATCTTGAATACTGACCATCCGTTTTGCCTTTTTCGCAATCTCAAGATCATGAGTAATCAGAATGATTGTATGACCTAACTCGTTTAATTCCTTCATTAGCTCGAGAATCTCTTTGCTTGTTTTGCTATCAAGAGCACCAGTCGGTTCATCGGCCAGCAGAATCGCAGGTTTTCCAACGAGTGCTCTTGCAATTGCCACCCTTTGCTGCTGACCGCCAGATAGCTGGGTTGGCAAATGTCCTGCCCGTTCTTTTAAACCAACCTTACATAGGACTTCTAAGGCCAGTCCGCGTCTTTCCCGAGCTGAAATACCAGCATATAACAACGGAAGTTCAACATTTTCCAGCGCTGAAAGTTTGGCCAATAAATTAAAGTTTTGAAATATAAAGCCAATCTTTTGATTGCGAATCTTTGCTAGACTGTTGTCACCCATTTTTCCAATATCTTTCCCATCTAGCAGATAAGAACCATTATCCGGACGATCCAGGCAGCCGATCATATTCATTAACGTCGACTTACCTGAACCGGATGGACCAATAATGGCGATGAATTCACCCGTTTGGATTTCAAGGGAAACATCATTTAGGCCATGGACTGTTTCTCCGCCAAGTTTATACGTCTTCATCATGTTGCTTATTTTAATAATTGGTGAGTTCATTAATTGCCACTCCTTCCGCCGGGTGCTCCTTGTCCACCGCCGCTTGGAGGCATTCCACCGAAACCGCCGCCATTCATACCTCCCAAACCTTGCATCATCCTGCTTTTTTGATTAGAGGTGGAATTACCTGAAGAAAGCTGTGGTAATTGAACCGTATCACCAACTGTAACTCCTTCTGTTATCTCCACATATTCGTCTGTGGCAATCCCTGTTTTCACAGTCTTTTGCTCGGTTGTCACACCGTCCTCCTCTGTACCTGATGTTGCCGAAGTAACAATGACATATTTTTCACCATTGTTTGTATGGACAGCATCAATAGGTACATATAGGGCATCTTCTTTGCTCACTGTTAGGATACTTGCCTCATTACTCATCCCTACTTTAAGGTTTGTTGGTTGATCAATATGGACCGTGACATCAAATGTCGTTGTTCCGTTTTGTGAGTTCCCTTCTGCTGCAATATTCGTTACTTTCCCTGTATAGGCTGCATCAGGATACGCACTAACAGTTAAGTCCACTACCTGCTCATTTTTCACTTTCGGTATATCTAATTCATCCACCTGGACAACGGTTTGCAAATCATCATAGTTTGTTAGATGGGCTACAACTGTTCCATTTGTCACCCGCTCTCCTTCATTTACTGAAACCGTTGTAATCGTTCCTGCAGCCGGTGCCGTGATCGGATCGCTATCGTCTGTGAAGGTCACCAATTCGTCCCCTTCATTTACTTTGTCCCCTGCGGCCACTAATACTTCGTCGATTTCTGGATTATCCGCTGCTGCTTTAATATCAACACTTGTAACGGGTTCTACTGTTCCCGAAGCACTGATTTTTACTTCTAACTTTCCTTTTTGGACCGCAGCCGTTCGAACCTGTACAGCTGCCCCGCTTGTGCTGTTTTTTGAGTGATACCATTGATATCCGACAAAACCGATTACTAATACACTTATTAAAATCCAAATCCATTTTTTCATGTTCGTTCCTCTGCTCCTTTATCTATGATCCAACACCAAAGCAATTTATTTCATGAACCTATTATCATGGGCAAGCCTTAACTTATCCTTAATAAATAAAAAAAGTGTCTAACTTCCAATACGGTATCCGGATTGGACGTTAGGCACTTTTGAAATGGTTTGTGTATAGATGGCTGCGGCCATCTAATGTTTATAAATATTTTCTAAGCTTTTCCTTTGTGATTTCCTCCGCAAAACTAGCATTCACACTTGTCAGATAAATTTTTCGATAATCCTCTTCTGTCAGGTGGAATTCATTAAATACAATCGTACATTCCTTCGCCATTGTTGTATCAGATACCGTTCTGTTATCCGTATTGACCGTCACCTTGATACCCTCTTGATGAAATGGATAGATGGGATGTTCACTATAAAGGTTCACTGCTTTGGTTTGGACATTACTTGTTGGACACATTTCCAAGACAACTTGTTTTTCCTTCACGATTTCATAGGCCTCAGGACAGTCCTTAATGAAGACGCCGTGGCCAATTCTTTCCGCGCCCAATAATGCAACAGCATCAAGCACATTTTTACCGACTCCCGTTTCTCCCGCATGAATCGTGACCCGGTAGCCATACTCTCTTGCTAATGTGATGGGTGCGACGAAATCACCGCAGAACCCTTCCTCTTCCGATGCACATAAATCAATGGCAACCACTCCTTTTCCAAGGAACTCCCTGCCTTTTTCAACGACTTCAAACGCACTTTCAGGCGACATCGTTCTCATACACGATAGAATGACATTGCCTAGAATATCGTATTCCGCTTCCGCCTCCCTCATTCCATCGATCACGCTCTGAATAATTTCGGTAACGGATAAGCCCTTAGCCGTGTGAAGTAATGGTGCAAACCGCACCTCCATATATTTCACATTTTCCATTGCCGCATCTTCAAAAAGCTCAAAGGTAATTCTCCTTAAGTTTTCCTTTGACTGCATAACTAAATTAGGGATAGCAAATCACTTTAAATATTCATCAAGGGATTCGCAATCTATTGGAGCAATCAGCTCATTTTGTATTTCCTTTAAATCAAACGTCGGCAAACTGATGCCCTCTTTTTTTGCTATATCAATAATTGTCTCAGCCCGTAGACTTCCGTCTAAATGGCAGTGAAGTTCAATTTTAGGTAATGTTGAAAAGTTCATGTTGTTTCCTCCCCGTAAATTTTTTTATAAAAAAAATTCCTGATTACGAAGAAAATACACGCACATGTACCTTCTTCGTAATCAGGAATTAATGGTTCCTGGTAGAGACCTCCAAACCATATCATTGGAGTTATACGAATACAATGATTCAATTATGATAAAGAATAATAAAATTTATATTTATTGTCAATGGTAATTTAATTGGCCTCCTATAGCACCATATTAGGATATATTATACAATTAATGAAGATATGTTAAAAAAGTGCGGTGAATCCATTGTTTAAACTACTGTTAATTGAAGATGATGTTACATTATTTCATGAAATAAGAGAACGGCTGATGGGCTGGTCTTATGATGTATATGGGATTACGGATTTCAATAAGGTCATGGAGGAATTTACGGAACACAAGCCGGATTTAGTGGTCATTGATATTCAATTACCAAAATTTGATGGCTTTCATTGGTGCCGGATGATCCGCTCCCATTCAAATGTTCCAATTCTATTTTTATCTTCCCGCGACCATCCTACCGATATGGTGATGTCGATGCAGCTTGGTGCCGATGACTTTATCCAAAAGCCGTTCCATTTTGATGTGCTGATTGCCAAAATCCAGGCGACGCTAAGGCGCGTCTATAATTATAATACCGAGCAGATCACTCTGAAAACATGGTGCGGTGCAACAGTAGATTACGAAAAAAATACCGTCAGCAATGACGATGGTACGGTGGAACTGACAAAAAATGAAACGTTCATCTTAAAAAAGCTGATTGAGCAAAAAAATAAGATTGTCAGCCGCGAGGACTTAATTAAAAGCCTTTGGGAGGATGAACGCTTTGTCAGTGATAATACCTTAACGGTTAATGTCAATCGACTGCGAAAAAGATTGGACGAGCTCGGCCTGGGACGATTTATTGAAACAAAGGTGGGCCAGGGCTACATCGCGATTGAAGAGGCAAATGGCTATGATTAAAAACTATCTTATCGAACGGCGCAGCTGGATCCTTCTCTTTTTGGTTATTCAAGCACTGATTCTATTTGTTTCTTTTCTGGATACGGCGATTCCCTTTTTGCCGCTGCTTTATATTGTCTTCCTTTCAATGCTTGTTGTTTCTCTCTTTTTGATATTTCGTTATCAGAAGGAAACAAGGTTTTATCAAAGCTTAGCGGAGTGGGAAAACAATCTTGATTTAACCAATATAGCAGCGCCTGAGAGCCCGTTTGAAAAAATGATTGAGCAATGCATTGTGAACCAAACCGAATGGCTTAAAAAAGAGGCTTCGCAAAACCTGCTGATGCTGGAACAGGAGAAGGATGACCTATTGGCCTGGATTCACGAAGTCAAAACACCGTTGACAGCGATGCATTTAATGATTGAACGCCTAGACGATGAACGGACGAAAGCTCAGTTAATACACGAATGGCTGCGAATTCACCTGCTTTTAGACCAGCAGCTTCACCAAAAACGCATCCCCTTTATGGAAAATGATTTATATATAGAAGAAACTGATTTAAAGACGTTACTTTTTAAAGAAATTAAGACGTTACAATCATGGTGCATGCAAAAAGGGATTGGCTTTGATGTTGAACTAGATGCCGCAGCCGCCTTGACGGATGCTAAGTGGCTTGCCTTTATCGTCAGGCAGCTGTTGACAAATGCGGTGAAATACAGTGAATCGTCCGACATTATCATTACAAGCCATTATAAGGATGGGCAGACGGTTCTTGAAGTGAAGGATTTTGGACGTGGGATTGATCCTAAGGACTTGCCGCGCATCTTTGACAAGGGCTTTACCTCGACAACGTCTCATCTTGATCATGCTGCAACAGGAATGGGGTTATATTTAACAAAAAGAATCGCCAAGCCGTTATTAATTGAAATGAATGTCCAATCACGACCCGGAGAAGGAACTACTTTTACACTAACCTTTCCCAAAAAAAATGATTTTGTCCATATTGCAGGCATGTGACAACAATGTCACATGCTTTTCTCATTTGTTCGCTTAATCGAAGGATTGGATTTATCTTGCTAATTATAATAAAAGTATCGATTTAGAGGGAGCGTGTCAGTATGAAGATATTAGAAGCGTATAAGATTCATAAGAGCTATGGCAATAAATTAAATAAACAGGAAGTGTTAAAAGGGATTGATGTAAGTGTTGAAAAAGGGGAATTCGTCAGTATTATGGGCGCCTCTGGTTCCGGGAAGACCACCTTACTCAATGTGCTATCTTCCATTGATAAGGTGAGCGGCGGCACGATTACGATCGAAGGAAAAGAAATGACAGCGATGAAGGAGCGCCAGCTTGCAGAATTCCGCAAGCATCATTTAGGATTTATTTTTCAAGATTATAATTTACTTGATACATTAACAGTGAAAGAAAATATCCTCTTGCCGTTATCCATCTCAAAAATTTCAAAGAGAGCAGCAGATGAAATGTTTCACACAGTGGCAGCGGAACTTGGGATAACTGACATCAAGGATAAATATCCAAATGAGATTTCCGGCGGTCAAAAACAGCGAACTTCTGCGGCAAGGGCGTTTATTCACGAACCAAGCATTATTTTTGCTGACGAGCCCACAGGTGCCCTTGATTCAAAATCCGCATCTGATTTACTAAACAAATTAAGCGAATTGAATCAAAATCGCAAAGCAACGATTATCATGGTAACCCACGACCCGGTGGCAGCGAGCTTCAGCGGCAGGGTAATTTTTATCAAGGACGGACAGATTTACACCCAATTAAATAGAGGCGAGCAATCAAGGCAGACGTTCTTTAAAGACATCATGAAAACCCAAGGTGTATTAGGCGGTGTGCCAAATGAGCGTTAAGCAACTCATTTTTCGCAACTTAAAAAAGAATATAAAAAATTACTATCTTTATGTGTTTGCGCTGATCTTTAGTGTTGCCCTTTACTTCGCCTTTGTCACCCTGCAGTATGACCCGGCGATGAACGAAACAAAGGATAGCATTAAAGGGGCCGCTGCGATAAAGGCAGCTTCTGTTTTACTTGTCGCAATTGTTTCGATCTTTCTGTTATACGCTAATAACATTTTTATTAAACGCCGAAGCAAGGAGATTGGCTTATTTCAATTAATCGGTATGACGAAAAGCAAGATTTTTAACATCCTGACGGCTGAGAATTTTATCCTTTATTTCGGTTCGTTAGTCATCGGAATTTTTATCGGATTTTCGGTTTCTCGGCTAATTTTAATGATTCTATTTAAAGTAACCGGTGTAGATGCAATTGCTTCACTGCATTTTTCCTCGAAAGCACTGATTCAAACAGTTGTGGTGTTTTTAATCATCTACCTGTTTATCATGCTGATGAACTATGTATTTATTAAGAGACAAAGTATCCTCTCCTTATTTAGAGTGGTTTCATCGACAGAAGGAAAAGTGAAAAAGATGTCATGGTTCGAAATTATCATCGGCATTATTGGGTTAATCTCGATTATTTCCGGCTATTATATTTCATCTAAATTGTTTAGTGGCGATTTCGTCACAATGACAGAACTTTTTGGTGCGATGATTTTTATTCTCGGGTCAGTCATTATCGGAACCTATCTTTTTTATAAAGGCTCCGTCAGCTTTATCTTTAATGTCATTCGGAAAAAGAAGGATGGGTATTTAAATATTAATCAAGTATTATCACTATCCTCGATTATGTTTCGAATGAAATCGAATGCTCTATTGTTAACGATCATTACGACAGTATCAGCGCTTGCGATTGGTTTATTATCGTTAAGTTATATATCGTATTATTCAGCAGAAAAAAGCGCTGAAAATAGTGTACCTGCCCATTTTTCACTGACAAATGTCGACGATGCAAAGAAATTTGAAGAAGTATTAGAGGCGAAGGGAATTGATTATAGTGAAAAAAGAACTGATGTCTTACAGGTAAATGCAAATGTAAAGCAAATAATGGAAACAAATTTAAAAGAATTAAACTTTGATCCGAATATTATGACCCTCCCAGTGGTTAGTGATAAAGCCGTCAAAGACGTTGATTTATCTGCGGATGAAACTCTGTTTACTGGGTACAATGATATGTTGCAAAAATTTATGTCCCTCAAAGATTCCGGACAAATCGAGCTCAAAGGACAAAAGGAAACCATTTCACAGAAATATACAGGGTTGGAACAGGAATTCATCCTTCCCTACAACTTCACCAATGGTGGATTGCCCGTTGCCATTGTGGACGAAACAATTTTTCAGCGCTTAAAGAACGATCTCAACCTAGAGATTCAGAAAGAATCCACCCTATATATCGGGATCAATATTAAGAATGAAGCTAATATTAGCAAGGCTAATGATATTTTCCAAGAAATGACTTTCAGTGAGAATTCTACAAATTTCTCTCGTCTTGAAATGAGCAACAATCAGAAACAAAATATGGGGCTAGTGATGTTTATTGTAGGCTTTCTTGGGTTAACCTTCCTGATTACATCCGGATGTATTCTTTATTTTAAACAAATGGGTGAGGGTGAAGAGGAAAAACCGAATTATACGATCCTAAGGAAGCTTGGTTTTACTCAGGGAGATCTGCTTAAAGGTATTCAAGCAAAACAGCTGTTTAGTTTCGGCATTCCTTTAGTCGTCGGCCTCTTCCACAGCTATTTCGCCGTGCAGTCTGGCTGGTTTTTATTCGGTACCGAGGTGTGGACACCGATGATTATCGTCATGGTGATTTATACAGGATTGTACTCGATTTTTGGAATCCTTTCTGTTCTTTATTATAAAAAGGTGATTAAGGAAGCACTCTAATAGATTAAGTTGATTTTAGGATACCGGCCCTTCGTCGGTATCTTTTTTTAATGCAAAAACATCACAAATTTGGGCCATACCGAAAAGGCTGTCAGGGTCAATGTTAATAGGTTAATATTACTAAAGATTCAGAGTATTATTGTTGACTAGAAGGATTTTCCAAAATATAATACTCTTAAGTAATATATTTTTTCCATCAGGAGCTGGGACATTAATGGGTCAAAGGGGAAGAAAAAAGGGAGCATCAGGAGAACAAAGCAGGGCATTATTGCTTTCAATCGCTGCAAAGGAATTTGCTCAAAAAGGATTCTACGAAACAAAAGTGAGCAGCATTGTGAAGCAAGCTAACTTAAGCCAGCCTTCCTTTTATTTATACTTTGATAGTAAAGAAGCACTATTTGGTGAATTGGTCGATTTGTTTCGTGAAGAGTTGTCTGATCTTACGACAAAAAGTCGCCTTGAACCAGGAATTGAATATTCCTCCCTTGCAAATCGAATCAGCAATGGACTAGCAGCCATTTTTCGTTTCTTTGTTGAGGAGCCAGACCTGGCTCGAATTGGATTCTTTATTGCGGATGAGGCAGATGACATCAAGCATACTTTAGCATCCCAAATAAAAGACAATTTGACTTTTGAACAGCAGCAAGGTTATTTTCGCCCCAATATTGACATGGCTATTGTTGCGGAAAGCTTAGTTGGAGCCATCGAACGTCTAACGATTTCAAAATTGCTGCAAGGTCAAAAATCACCAGAGATATTAGCAAATGAAATTGTCACACTTTTTCTAAACGGGATAATGATACATCATGGTTGCAGTACACAGTGATAAATTTTCGAGTTTCATAATAACCCTTTACTGCTAGCTCAATAGTATCGTTACATTAAAAGACAATCACAGTTTTTACATACATTTATTCATAAATTTTTTTCCTAGGGGATGATAGGAGTGGATTCCAAGCTTGGCGCACGGGTCGAAAGGCTTGACGAGGAATGGATTTATCTAATGTTGCTTGCAAAACAAATCGGATTAACGCCAGCCGAAGTCAAAGAGTTTCTGAAGCAGCAGCAAGGATAAGATGTCAAAGTAAAAGGGCATAGACAGGTACCTGACCTCAGTATGATAAAGCGTTCATCATCTGGTGAAAGGTTCCTGTTTCTCATTCCTCCAATTGTATAACTTAGAACACTTTTTTACGAATACTAACTGTTTATGGTACACTAAACCACGACTTATATCTGGACAAAAAAATATATTGGAGTGGTTACATGGTTAAAGCTAAAGGGAAAAGCGGAATTGGCCAGGGAACAGGTAAGAAGGGCTGGAATCGTTGGCAAGCCAGTGCCAACAAAGCAAAAAGTGCCAAGCCATATGTCAGCAAAGGGGTTAAAAAATCTGCTGACGAAAATAACAAATAAAGAGCCTGTCCCCCAGTGCGTTGGATTAACCACATCTGGGGCAGGCTCTTGTTCTGTGCATTTACTTATTTTTATAAAAGCGGTCTCTGACTCTTTTCAACCTGGCATGATACTTTAGAATGTCCAGCCTGGCTTTTTCTGCTTCTGGTGCAATTGGCCGAAGCTTTTCCAGCTCCCAATAATCAACAATCACATCTAAAACCTGATCAAAATATTCCAATGGGCCATAATTTGCCTCTTTTGCAATAATGGACATCCGATCTTCAAAATCGGGCATTACTGTCCCTGGCATTTGAAAGTTCATAATAACATTTCCCAAATGGTAACAGTAATTAGGCTCTAATTGCAGATGGAATTTAATCACATCCCTGTAAAAGGCATAATGCAATGTTTCATCCTTTGCTAGCCGCCGGAGCAAACTAGCCAAATCCTTATCATGCTTTCCGGCCACTTTCGCTACATTATTATAAAACACCATAGTTGCCAGTTCTTGCAAAGATGTATAGACCATGGTTTCAAAAGGTGTATGGTAATCCGGATTCCAGCCATTCTCAACTGTTTGTTTATGTAATTGGCGAAGACGCTTCGGATCGACATTACGTGTGATTAAAAGATACGTTTCAAGAAGGTTTGAATGTTGGTCTTCTTCCGCTGTCCACGTATGAACAAAATCTTTAATAACTGTTAAAGAGCCTTTAAAGGTTTGATCCAGATGAGAGGTGAACCAGGGCAGGTTTACTTCCGTTAAAAGCGCTGTTTCAACTGCAGTAACAATGGATGCCGGAAGTGTGACCTGACTTTCATCCCACGGAACACGCCGGAAGTCCTTTGCCTTATCCCATGGCAAGAAATCATGGTAACCCCAATCTATTTTTTCAGCCCGCTTTTTATGTTCTTCATATAATTCTATAAGTTTAGGCTCTAACCGAAAGTCCAAATCATTTGTTAACAACATAACCCCTCCATTCGCGTTGATCATTTGTTTCCATATTTTAATGAAATTTCTTTTTAAAAGGTTTGGATATTACTCCTGAAAACTATCCTCAAATCAACTTTATTTTGTTATATCTGATATTAGTACCTGTTACCAATTCAATTATAGCACAACTATTCTGATTTTAACTAATAGTAGGACCTTTCATATTCCTAGGTGCCCGCTAGTCCAGAACACCACTCTCTTTAAGAAAATGCATGATCGCTTTAGTATCGGGCAGCTGTTCTTGGTTTTTGTTATAATGAAATGGATTTTGGTTTTATACATAATGAATAGAAAGGCTGTATATATGAAAAAGAAATTAGTATATATGGGAGTTGGAATTCTTGTTGTGTTCCTGCTGCTTTTTAGCACTTATAAATTAATGAATTCGAGAACCTTCCAGTTATTTGGCGGTCTGACGGATCAAGTGGAGACGGACCAAAAGGTAGTAGCATTAACATTTGACGATGGGCCGACACACAATGTCGATCAAATCCTGCCACTTTTGGATCAATACCACGCAAAGGCGACCTTCTTTCTTATCGGGAATGAGATAGAGAACAATCCGGAAGCGGCTAAGCAAATTGTCGACGCAGGCCATCAAGTCGGCAATCATACCTATTCTCATAAGCGGATGATTTTTAAAATGCCTGCCTATTATAAAGAGGAAATAGAACAAACAGATCAATTGATTCGTGATGCCGGTTTTACTGGAGAAATAGATGTGCGTCCGCCAAACGGGAAGAAACTAGTAGGATTGCCCTACTTTCTTAATAAACATAATAGAGACACCATCACATGGAATCTTGAACCGGACACCTTTTACACTAGTGCGGCTGACAAAGTGGAATATGTAAAGAATCAGGTAAGCTCCGGATCGATTATTTTGTTGCATCCGATGTATGATCAAACCGGGGAGGAACTTAAGACCATTGAAGGGATTCTCCAAGCACTTACCGAAGAAGGATATAACTTTGTAACAGTAAATGAACTTCAGGACTTAGATGGACGTAAATGAGCCGGCGAATGTTGTAGTTGGAGGGAAGTGCGTTGTAGACCAATCCTACATCGGGGTGGGGGCTTAAAAATACACGAAACCCCTACGTAGACCACTCATACATCGGGATTGGAGCTTAAAATTTCGCCAAACCCCTACGTAGACTGCTTCTACATCGGGGGTTGGACTAAAAATTCAATCAAACATCGAAGTAGACAGGCTCTACTTCGATGTTGAGGCCCAAAATCCAAACGAACCTCCAAGTAGAATAATACTAGATACATCTTTTAAATCGCACTCGGCCCATAAAACGCCCAGTAAATCCCCCTCATTGGTACATCCCCACCTTTACAATTCTACCACTGTAGTAAGCTATTTATTGGTGTCAGGCACCTTTTACAACTCTGCCACCGTACCAAACTATTTATTGGTGTCAGGCACCCTCACTTCAAATGTGCTTCCTTTTCCAACAGCACTGGTTACTTTTATCGTTCCTTTATGTGTGTCTATTATCCATTTGGCGATGGAGAGTCCTAATCCGTGTCCGCCGGCCTGTCGTGAACGGGATTTATCTACCCGGTAAAAACGTTCAAAAATCTTCCCAAGGTCCTCTTTTTTAATACCAATTCCGGTGTCTTGAACGACGATATATAGGTCATTCCCCTTTTTGGAGAGACCGAGCTTCACTTCCCCTCCGCTTTGGGTGTATTTTATTGCATTGTCTAATAGAATATATAGCAGCTGTGATAATCTTTCATGATCCGCAGCGACTTGCAAAGAAGATGGCGAAGACAGGCCAAGCTTTATTTGTTTTGCAGCAGCCAACGGCTGGACAGATTCCAGCGCCTTTTCCGCCAGCGGCCGATAGTCAAACACTTCGGTTCTAAGCTCGATTGTATTGGAATCAGAACGTGCTAGCGTTAATAAATCAGTAACTAAATGGGTCATTCTCTTTACTTCCTGCCTCATATTCGTGAGTAGTTTCGCGATCATTCCCCCTTTTTCCAGCTCAATTGTCATTTCCATCGCATCTATCGAAGACAACAACACACTTAAGGGTGTCCGCAGTTCATGCGAGGCATCTCCCACAAATTCACGCTGTCTTTTAAATGCACTACTAATAGGAATCATTGCTCTTTCGGACATCTTCACACTAATAATTAGGGCGATACCTATAAATAAAATCCCTAATACTGCAAATATGATGATTAGCCAGCTAAATAGCTGATAAATAAACGAAATGTCCTTTCCTACATACAGCTCTCCGACGAATTGACCTTTATAGTAAAGTGATTGACTCGCAATAATCAGGCGGACATCTTGATCCTCATTAGGAGAATGAAATTCCCCTCTCCTCCCGCCATTCGGAAAGTTCCTAACCTGTAATGTTTCTTGACGAACTTCATTACCCTTACGGAATCCAGCGCTCACAAGGCGCAGCAAGTCTGGGCGCAAACGGGGATTCGTCTCACTCCCCATTAGCATTTCTCCATTTGAATCGACGACATAATAGAAAAATTGATTCACACCCGCAAACACAACCTCTTGATTTTGAAATCCACGAAGGTCACCTTTGTTATTTTCCCACAAATCATTTTCAATGAATCTAGCTTCCTGATTCACCAATGTTTGCAGTTCGTGTTCCTCATTTTTTAAAATCACAACATATAGAACCGAATACACAATGACAATAAAAAGGATTAGAAATAAAATCAGCAATCCACTATAAATTCGAGTTAATCGGCCTTGAGTGTTTTTAAACACATCTTTCTCCCTATGGTTGATGAATAAACGAAAGAATGAAAGAAAATTAGTGTTCAAGCTTATAACCTACCCCTCTAATACTTTGAAGTAGATCTTGCTTACCAAAAGCAACTAACTTCTTTCGAATTAATTTCACCGTTGCATCAATGGTTTTAGGAGCAATATCGGCATCATAGCCCCAAATCCGCTCAAGAATAACCTCGCGCGGCAGCACCTGTCCCTTATTTTGCACCAATAAATCCAATAGCTGAAATTCGCGGGGGCTCAGCTGAACACTCTCATTTCCCAAACAAACCATATGGCTTAACCGATTCAAAACTAAATTATCAATCCGGATTTCCTCTTCCAAAATCGGTGCATAATTGCGGCGGGCAAGTGCACGTAAACGGGCCAAAAGTTCATCAATTTCAAACGGCTTCACCAAATAATCATCCGCACCTGAATCCAATCCCTCAATCCGGTCCTGCACGGTATCTTTAGCAGTCAGCATTAAAATCGCACCGGAATAGCCATGTGTTCGCAGGCGACGGCAGACATCCACCCCACTCTCATTCGGCATCATCCAGTCCAGAATTAACACATCATAATGAGAATAATCGGCATAATCGTAGGCGTCTTCACCATCCATCACCCACTCGACCTTGTAACCGGCCTTCTTTTTCAGCATATATACGATTAATTCGCCCAGGCTCTGATCATCTTCTGCTAACAAAATGTTCATCTCTCACGAACCCCTTTAAATTCAAGTTAATTGGGGGTTTTTTAAAAAAATGCTCCCCGTCAACTCGAATCCTACTATTACAATCTTAACGTTAACTTAAGAAATCGTAACAGCAGCTGAAAAACAAAAGAAGCACCAGGTTTATTACTGGGGCTCCCTTTCCTAGCTATCTCTACTTAACTTAGAGTCACTTTTTCATTTTTAAGTTTTTCAATTTCACGATGTAACTCTTCCTCGTTGACATAGTTTTGAAAGACCGCATCATGCTGGAGTAATGGATTTGCAAACTGACTGCCAGCTTGCACTTCCGCCTCCATCATTAATATTTTATCCTCTGCCCGGGCTACTCCTCTCAAGATATTGTCTGTCTGGAAGGAAACCGTTGCCTTCTGAATTTGTTTCATCGACTGCGCCACATTTGCCCGAGAGGCTAAAAGGATTTTCCTCTGCTGTAATTCGCGATAGGTTTCTTGCAGATCAGCCAACTTTTCTCGAAGGGTTTCTGTCTGTCCTTTTATCACATCATATTGCTGTTCGTAGAAACTTAACTGCTTTTCTTGGTTTAACTTTTCTTGTACTGCCAGTTTTGCTATCGAATCATCGCCTTGATCAATAGCAAGCTTTGCCTGACGGGTTCTTTTATCGACTAATTCCTTCGTTTCGAGAATAAGGGCAGCCTGTTTATTCTCAACAAAAATTTGCCGGGATAATGCTCTTTGGGCCTTTGCCATTTCCTGCTCCATTTCACGTGAGTATTCGTTTAACAGTGCAATTGGATCTTCTACTCCATCAAGCAAACTATTGATATCAGCCTTCGCAATTGTTTTTAATCTTTTAAAAATACCCATTTTATAAACTCTCCTTTTTTGTTGTTATATTTTTTTCCCACTGATCTAACATACGTGCATTTTGATTCAAAAACGGTTGGTGTGAACTCATTAACGATGTATCAATAAACTGCTGCATTGAAGCAGCTTTTGCTTTCCTTCTTAGCCATTTCACTACTAAAACCAAAATGACGATTCCGATTACTAGGAACAGCAGGGTTCCAAGCCAATGAAATCCGCTGCCTTGATGGGGACCGTTCATCATATGCTGCGGCGGTCCAAAATCGCCATGCTGCCTCATGCCGCCCGGTCCTCCAGGTCCATGGCCATGCCGTCCTTCAGCAAAGGCGCTGGTACCTCCTACAAAATAGTGGATAACATTAATGAACAAAATCATGGTAGTGATAGCAGCACCCCAAAAGATCCCTTTTTTTACTCTAGCATTCATCACTTTATTCCTCCTTTCGTTCTTGATGATTGAAGTGTATAAAAGAACGGTGAAAACTTGGTGAAAGATTAACTAGAGATTAAAAAATTTAATAGAAATAGAAAAAATAAAAGAAGCAGCCGCTAAAACGACTGCTTCGAAACATGCAATTTAGTAATCACTCATTACAGTGGTGTGCTGTTCTTTTGTTTCCTGTTTCCGTATGAAATGGACGAGCCCATAAACTAATGGTGTTGTTAGGATGGCTGCTGCAAACTTAAAGATATACTGAGTTAGAATCAAGCTTCCCAGGATAGCGATTGGCATTGTTCCATAAAAGGCAATCGTGATAAAGATTGTTGTATCAATCAACTGGCTCAGCATTGTGGATGCATTATTGCGAAGCCATAGCTTTTTCTGACCATGACGTTTTTTTAATTTATTAAAAACAAATACATCCAAGTTTTGGCTGATTGCATAAGAAATTAAACTCGCTAGAATAACCCGAAAACTTCCATTTAAGATCGTTTCAAATGCCACTTGTTCTTTAAATACAGGTGCGGCCGGGAGATGAATCGTAATTATTATGAAAATTAAAGCAAGGATTTGCATAATCAGTCCCGCCTGAACCGTTCTCCGTCCTTCTTTTTTTCCATACACCTCGACGATTACATCAATGAGAGGATAGGTAAAAATATACACAATGACTGCTGCAGGCAGTATGGCAAAATCCCCGATGCTAAAAAGCTTAACCGCAACGATGTTCGCCAAAATCAACAGCCCTACAAAAATTCCATTTAAATAAAAAATCATTTTCTTCCTGCCTCCCTTAGCGATTATCAACCTTTTCTGGATAGAGGTCATGGTTCATCAACCGGTAGCTGGCCATTTCCTCATACTTCGTTCCAGGCTTCCCGTAGTTACACCATGGGTCTATGGAAATTCCTCCTCTTGGAGTGAACTTACCCCATACCTCAATGTAGCGCGGATCAAGCAATTTAATTAAATCGTTCATGATGATATTAACGCAATCCTCGTGGAAATCGCCGTGATTCCTAAAGCTGAAAAGATACAGTTTCAGAGACTTGCTCTCGACAATTTTTTGATCCGGAACATATGAGATATACATTGTCGCAAAATCCGGCTGCCGGGTCAGCGGGCAAAGGCTCGTAAACTCCGGGCAATTAAACTTTACAAAATAATCACGCTCTGGGTGCAGATTGTCTACTGACTCCAATACCTCGGGTGCATAATCAAATGAATAGGTCGTCCCTTGATTCCCTAATAATGTTAAATCCTTTAATCCTTCTGTATGCTTGCGGCCAGACATAAAAAAACCCCCTAGTAAGAAAAGCGCAAGCGCCTTGATCAGCCCCGACAAGCACAAGACGAGCCGGCCGAAAGGTTGCTTTTTAACCTTTTGGACGGATTGGCTTGTGACCTCGAGGGGCTAGGCGCTGGAGCTAGACATAAAAATGTGTTCCCACACTTTATCAAGAGAGTTTCAGCCAAAGATCCTATACAAACTTTCGGGATAAAAAACAAAAAAGCCATGTCCGTTATGGACATGGCATAGAGTCATGTATCCATAGTTTTTTATAGAGGGTATCAGCTATGAACCTCTCCCGTTTAAGTACGGGTATTCGTTTCCCTATTATCATAAAGAACTGTTTCTAAAACGTCAAACAAAAATTTACCTCCGGAAACTATTCCAGACAGTTAAACAACGTATTCCTGGTATTTTTCAAAATCATCTTGATTGCATTCCATCGTTAACTTGGTGCCATTGTCTTCGTAGCTCGTTGAAAGTACATTTGCATTCTCATTCAGGTAATTTATGAGGCGGCCTTCATCAAATGGAATCAGCATTTCACAATGGATCGGATGTTTAAAAATCTGCGCACTGATCACATCGACTAATTCCTCTATTCCTATTCCTTGTTTAGCAGAAAGATAAACGCTTCGATCCTTCACCACAGGAAATTCAACATCGGCTATGTCCGACTTATTATAAGCAATAATCGTTGGGATTTGATTGATTCCCATCTCTTTTAACGTATGATTTGTTACATTAATGAGATTTTCAACATACGGACTTGAAAAATCAACCACATGGATGAGCAAATCTGCCGTTGCCGCTTCCTCCAATGTTGAACGAAATGCTTTTACAAGGTGATGCGGAAGCTTATCCACAAAACCAACTGTATCAGAAAGCAAAAACGGCTGGTGATTGGCAAGCTTTATTTTTCTAACGGAAGTATCAAGTGTTGCAAATAACATATCCTTCTCAAACACATGTTTCGTTGGTGATTGATGTGACCTTCGGAGCATGGCATTCATGATTGTTGATTTGCCGGCATTTGTATAGCCTACTAAGGAAATGAGCGGAATGCCGCTTTTTTTCCGTTGGCTGCGCCTCGTTTCCCGCTGCGAGACAAGCGTTTCTAGTTCTTTATTTAAGTCGGCAATCTTTGCTTCAATTTTCCGGCGGTCCAGTTCTAATTTTGTTTCACCGGCACCTCTATTTTTCAAACCAACGCCACCGCCTTGACGCCCCAGGGATTCCCTTGAGCCAATGATTCGCGGCAGCAAATACTTAAGGCGTGCCACTTCCACCTGCAGCTGAGCTTCTCTCGTTTTGGCTCGTTCGGCAAATATATCTAAAATTAACATTGTCCGGTCAATGACTTTTCGATCAAGCCCTTCTTCCAGATTCCGAATTTGCGTTGCCGATAATTCATCGTTACATAAGACTACATCTGCATCAGTCTCTTCCAGGATCCGTTTCGCTTCCTCGATTTTACCAGTACCGATATAATGTGATTTATTGATGCGATTTAAATTTTGCGTAATTTCGGCGACAACTTCGATTTGACAGGCAGCTGCCAGGTTCTCCAATTCCTTCATCGAATAAGAAAAATCAGCTTGATGATTGATATTGACACCAACAATAAGCGCTTTTTGATTTTCTCTCATGAGTAAATTCCTCCTTTTTTAAAAACAGACAAAAAACACAGACGACCTGCCTGTGCAAAGTAAAGGGATGAATGCATCACGAAAGATGCCCAAAAGGGGCCAAAAACTAATCTTGGCTGGGGAGAAAGTAGAAGGTATGGGAAAAAAGCATTTCTCATATCCCGTATTTTATTTTTATAGACAGCAAAAAAGAGGGCCGACTCGCCCCCTTTTTTCACTTACCGTAAAATAAAGGTTTCCTTAAAAAAGGCAGACCAATCCCATTTACTCTGCACAGCCGGCAGAGATTTGAACGTATTCAATTAACGGTTCAAAATTTGGAATCGCAATCTGCAAAAATACACTAGGAAAACCTCCATTTCTCTATAATTACTTAAATCATAACATTACCAGAAATGGAAATCAATGGATTCCCTGCATTCAAGGACTAATTTTTATTTTTCCAGACAATCTGATACAAATCATGCCGTCTGTCGCGTGATTGACGCATCGAGCTGGAATTTCGCGAGCGTCTTAATGAGTATCCCCATACCTTTATATTAGGGGTTTCGAAAGAATAGGCTTTAATAGCCCATTGTCTTTTCACGGGCTACCACAAGTCCCGCTACCACATCAGGCCAAGGCCTTCAGCTTTGCTTTTTTTCTCATTATGATGATTTTCTTAGGAGCTTGAAGGAAATGTTTTCTTTCAAGTCCTTCAAAGGCATCCTTTACATGTTTGCGGACAATATTAAAGGCGCCATTTACATCCGCATGAATGAGAACTTTTGAGCCTTTTATCTTATAAAAAGCTCTACTACATCGATACCCACTAAAATTGGGATGAATTTCATCTCCGAATGTCGGGATTGGATCCTGATCCAAGAAGCTAGACTTACTGGTGTAGCTTTCTTCACGGTCGATGACTTGAATACCTTGACGTTCGGCCTTGAATCGAATCATTTCTATGAAAGTTGCATACGGAATTTGAATGAAAGTTTGCTTATCAGACTTTTTCATTTCTGCTCCCGATTTCCAACCAACATTTCTTCCTATGATGATGGTATCGATCGTTCTTTCTAAGGCAACCTCCACCACTTTTGCGCTTGCTTTATGTAAAAAGTCCATGACGCGGTTATTCCTTTTTCGATCCAAGGAAATCAGCCGGTTGGTGTTATAGATCCCTTCTTTTGGACCCTTTCCATTTCTTATAATACACATGTATTTAGCTCTTAATTTGTTATAGTATTGATTGGTTGATTTTAGCCCTGTGCCCTTGATAAGCAGAGGTTTCAGCCCCGTGTTATCGACGATAGTTGCAAGGTTATCAACACCTAAATCAATACCTATTACCCGTCTTGGGGTAAAAATAAATTCATTTTTTTGTTTATCCGTTCGTTTGATTTCCTTTTCTTGTTCACCTTTAAAAACGATCTCTAATACATAGCGGCCATAGGACGGTACAATCCGAACCTGTTGTAATTTTCCTTCAGAAAGAGAGATTTTCCCCACGTTTAGTTGAAGATGGGTTCCTGGTAATTTTAGTATATTCCCATCTTTTATTTCAGTAATTTGATTCGTCAAATAGCACGTTGTTCGGCCATTTTTAGGTTTATATTTTGGAATCTTAGGCTTACCGGAGAAGCTGGCAGGATTGAGTTTATATTTCTTAGAGGCTTCAAAATAGCTTTTCCAATCATCATAAACTTTCCTCATCGTTTGTTGATTGGACTGAGAGGGCATTGAGGTGTAATCAATCTGGTTCATGACCTTGAATAGCGCTTCTACAAAGGTATATCCTATGAATGATTTCTCTTGGGTTGGCATTTTGAAGAGTTTCAACTTTGGTTCTATAATTTTGCCTTTTTTGTCTACCTTCCTAGGTCTTGCTTTTGCTTTTTCATAGCTTTTTAGACGAATATCATTCATTTGTGGTAAATGAGTTTCAATATCCCTTAACACTTGAAGTTGATTTTCATTTCTTATTTCTTTTCTTACCGATGTGTATACTTGACGAATATAGTAATTGGTGATGTTGTACAAATTTTTCGCCTTAAAACATAGAGAATCACAGTATTCAAACAACTCATGTTGAGGATGAATTTGTATTTTATAGGATCTATACACCGTATTCACCTCCTTCCACCAAGGAACATGTGTTCTAAACATAATTTAATTATACCAGATTACACCAAAAAGTATAGTAAGTTATTTGGTTTTCAATAAAAAAAATAACAAAAAGCAGCTTATATTCCCATATCTCAAAGTTAGGGGTTTTACGCTGCTTTTGGATAATATTCAACCTGTCTGCTAAAATCCTGAAGCGAATCAATCTTTTTCATCATGTACTGGACCGCACAGATTCTAACAGGGAAGGCGGTCCGGTAAATCCGTTTACTCTTCGGCCGGTAATCGACATTGTTCCATTCCATTAAGGTTGCCGCCGAAGCAGATGCTATGTCATCAGGAAGATAACTTGTATTAATCCGTTTTATTGTAAAACCCTGCAGAAGCTGAAAGGATAACACGGGGTCATAGATGCTGTGCTTTTCCACAGCTTGAACATATTCACGTGCCGTCATTTCATTCTTATATTTGTGATAATTGGGGATTCGGCCGCCGATAATGATGCTTTGCAGATTTAAGCGAACGGCCAGTTCTTTCCGAGCCTCGTAAAGACGATGTCCCAGTTTCATCCGGCGATATTCTGGATCCACCATCACTTCGATTCCGTATAGATTGAATCCGTCGGGGTCATGATTGGTGATATATCCATTGTCCGTGATTGTATCCCAGGTGTGCTGGTCGTCATATTCGTTAAAATTAACAATTAGACTTGAACAGGAACCGACAATTTTATCCTCAAATTCTACACAAAACTGCCCCTCAGGGAAGATGCGAATGTGACTAAGCAGCTGCTCCCGTTTCCATGGATCCATATTCGGAAAGCAGGTTTTCCCTAGTGCAATAATTTCATCAATGTCATCCAAGCGAATATTGCGAATAATAATTTTCTTTTCATATTTGGACATATCCGTATCTGGCACACGCTCACACCCTTAACTAAATAAAAATATACATCATTAAGGTTCCCATTTTATTAAGAAATTAAGTACTTTCCCAACAAATAGAAGCGAGGAGCATCAAAATGTGCTCCTCGCTTTTTAACACCCTTATTTAGCATCTCGGCCCGCGACTTTTAGCATTTCCACCTTGAAGGACTCGAGCCGTTTATTATCCTCGCACAATGAACAGGCAAGTTTTTCGACTGACCCCTCCTAATTCGAATTAAGAATTTACTTTTTCCGTTTTAGTTGCCTTCTTTAAATATGACCGCCATGTAATGCACCATTTTTCCGGATTTTCGAAATAATCCTGCTCATCCACACGATGGATTGTGCTATTATGCGGGGCATTCTTCACCTTTTCCGGATTTGTGTATGCTTCGTGTGAGATATGTGTTAATGACGCGATGTACTCATCTAAATCGGCTTTTGAAAGGGATTCAGTCGGTTCCAGCGTAAACGGCTCCGGTACAACAAATGGATGATGACTTGACCAATAATGATGGGCAAAATCAGCCATACGGCGGGAAATATCATCTGTTGTGACACCTGTATCTTTCGTTAACTGCTCCCAGCTATAACGAACCTGCTCAAGTCTTTTTCCTTTGATGTAGGGTGCATCGGCGCCTTGAATGGTAAGTATTTTATGGTATAAATAATTGTTATTTAACACAGCAATTTTCGCTACATCCTTAAGACCTTCGGCACCAAGGGCCCTGATCCATGCATAGGCACGCAGCACAGTTTGAGGAACCCCTTGAAATGACCGGACTTTCCCAATGCTATGTTTCAAGTTATCAATCAAATGATAGCTATCACCCTGCTTTTCAACTAACGGTCCCGGCATAAATTCCTTTAACTTTTCCACGACACCCAATGCACCAGTTGCTGGTCCGCCACATGCGTGTGGGGTTGAGAAGGTTTTATGAAGGTTAAAGAAGCACATGTCAAAGCCTGCCTCTTTCGCTCTTGTGATGCCTAACAAACCGTTTGCATTCGCTTGGTCATAATAGCAGATTCCCCCAGCATCATGGACGATTTTAGTAAACTCTTTTATTCTTGGGTTATAGATTCCTGTATCTTCGGGATTAGCGACGACAAAACCTGCTGTTCTTTCGGAAACGGCCGCTTTTAGCTTCTCAATATCTGGGAAGCCGTCTTGATCAGGATATAATGTAATAATTTTATAGCCCTTTACGGCAGCAGTTGCCGCTTGTGATGGATGGGAAAAAATCGTCGTGATGATTTCATTCCGCTGCTCTCCCTCACCATTGGCTTCATGATACGCCCGAACAATTGACGCCATCGTAAATAATGATTGTGTCCCACTTCCTGGTTGAAAACTAAAGAAGTCCATACCAGAAATCTCTCTCATGCATAAATCTAATTTGTGCGTAACTTCAAGCATTCCCTGGACAGTTCTTTCATCCTGCAATGGATGCAGCTCAGACATTTTCGGTGAAGAGGCAAACATTTCATTAATTTTAGGAGAGTATTTCATCGTGCATGTTCCTTGCCCAATTTCTACATTAAAGGCGGCTCCTAATGTTTCTTGTGATAGACGTAAATAATGGCGCAGCACTCTATTTTGCGAGATTTCAGGTAATTTCGGAGTCTTTTTTCTGACCATTTCCAATGGTATAGCTGAAACTCCATCGCCGACATTGTTTGTAATTTCTTCTTCAACAGGAGGGAGCGTGACTCCTCGTTCGCCGCTTTTATGGAGTTCAAAAATAATGGGCTCATCCCATTTTGCCTGATGATAATTTCTGACTTTATGATCCCGGTTAATTTTTTGCATGTACACCATTCCTTTCTTCCTTATTTTCAATTGATTCCACACAATCTTGAATGGTACTTACTAAGCGATCGATGTCTTCTTTTGAATGAATTTCCGTAATACAAAATAATGAACACTGCCCTAATTCCGGGAACTCCTCCGATAAGTCTTTGCCCCCAAAAATGCCATGGTCTAATAAATATTGGTTTATTTCCTTCACTGATTTTCCTGTATGAGAAAAGTCCACAACGAACTCTTTAAAATTTGTGGATACAAATCGGGATGCAACAACGTTCGGAATGTTCTCCAGTTGCCCCATCGCATATTGGGATTTTTGCATAATCGATTTACCGAGCTCATACATGCCATTTGGTCCTAGTAAGGAAAGATATACACCTGCTGTAATCCCCCATAATGCGGTTTGGGTTCCAACCGACTCTTTCCCTTTTTCTCTAAGGGCAAAAGATGTTCGATCATAGAATACATCTCCAAACCCATACTCTCCCTCGACCACTGTAGGGGCAATCCCAAAAAGCCGCGATGGATATTCTTGAATAAAAGTTACATCATCATGTGTAGCGATAAAGCCCGACTGACCGCCGCCATAATTCATATGCATACCAAGCGGCTGCAGGTCACCGCATACAATATCAGCCCCATAACGACTTGGAGGCTCAAGGACTCCCAAAGAACTCGGATCAACTCCGACGATCGTAATCGCTTTAAAGCTTTTTGCCAGTTTACTAATCTTTTGACCTTGTGTTTCAATAAATCCCAAATAGGAAGGGTTTTCAAAATAGACAGCAGCCGTGTTTGCTGACAGCTTAGCTTTAAGATCGTTCATATTGATTTGACCAGAATCCTCTTCATAGTCCACGAGAATACAGTCAATATGCGGTGAGCAATAGTTTTTAATTATTTTCAAGCGATCTGGTGCAATGGTTTTCGGTAAAAGGACTTCCTTTCGTCCCGTAATCCGGTTTGCCATTCGGATGGAGGTGGCTGCTGCTTGTGCCCAATCAAAGGTCGGGACATTGACAACATCCATATCTACTAATTCTGCCATCAAACTTTGATACTCAAATAATGCTTGATATCTGCCATGATCTTCATATGGGTCCCCGGCATAGGCCGTTAAAAATTCCGCCCGTTGATTCACTTCATCGCACACGGCCGGAACATAATGATTCCAACAGCCAGCCCCTAAAAAGTTTAAGTATTCTTTCGTATTAATGTTTTTATTTAAAATTCCTTCGATATATCTCCTAAGCTCAAATTCTGAAAGTGCCTTAGGAATATTCATTTCTTTCTTATAATGCAATTCCTCCGGTATACCGTCGAAAAGCTCATCAATTGTTTTTACACCAATCTCCCTTAACATCTCTTCCTGTACTTCTGGAACTGTATTCGGAATATATGGATGCGCTGTGTTCTTTAAATTATTCATCATGTTTTCTCCTCCAAACTCGTTTTAGGCTAAACCCCCGCCATCTACTGTTAATACTGTGCCCGTGACCCACGACGCCATATCACTTGCTAGAAATAATACACCCTTTGCAATATCATGAGGTGTTCCAATCCTTTCAAGCGGCCGGCCAACTGCTGACGATGCTAGGAATGATTCTTCGTCAAATTGTAATTGTTTTGCTTCATCTCGTAATAACGGTGTATCTGTGTCACCAGGACATATGCAATTGACACGGATATTTTGTTTACCATGATCGATTGCCATTGCCTTTGTTAAGTTGACTACACCCGCTTTCGCTGCACAGTAAGAAGCTGCTGCATCCCCGCCTTTCAGCCCCCAGCCGGATCCGGTATTGATAATACTCCCTCCGCCATTTTTAGCCATCAGCGGAATGGCATATTTCGATAATAAAAACACACCCTTTAAAGAAACATTCAAGACTAAATCCCATTCTTCCTCATGATGATCGACTACATTTTTCCTCTTAATGACACCTGCATTATTGAAAAGAATATCGATTCTCCCAAATAACTCTTCTGCCTTTTCAACGGCATTTTTACAATCATTATTCGATGTAACATCACACCGAATGAACACTGCTTCCGAACCATTTTTAGCAATTTCATCTACCGCTTTTAATCCTTGCTCTTCATTTATATCAAGCAAGGCTACACGGACATTGGCTTCGGCCAAAAGTTTGGCCGAAGCCAATCCGATTCCAGATGCTCCGCCGGTCACCAATGCCACTTTTCCATCTAATTGCATTAATTCTTCGTAGTTAATCATTAGTAAGAAACACTCCTTTACTACTTTTCGCCTTTATTTTCCTGCTGACTGTTGAAAAATTCACGCTAGTTCCCCGCCATCAATGGGAATATGCTGGCCGGTGATATAGGCGGCCTCCCGAGATGCTAAAAAGGCATACAGACCCGCTACTTCTTCTGGGAGAGCATGTCTTTTTAAAGGAATTTTTTCGTTCACTTGTTCCAGCATCTCTGGGGTATATTCTGCAATTTGCATAGGTGTTAAAACATATCCCGGGCAGACGGTATTCACCCGAATTGTCGGTGCAAGCTCTAATGCCATTGTTCTGGCCAAGAGATTGACCCCTGCTTTCGATGCATTGTAATCAGCATAATATGGATGTCCCACCAGTCCATTCGTTGAAGCCGTCATCAAAATAACCCCATTCCCTTGGGAAAGCATGCGTTTAGCAGCTTCCTGAGCGGTATAAAAAATCCCATCGAGATTAATTCCGAGTACTCTTTTCCACTGTTCAGGTGTGATATCGATAAACTTAGCCCTAACACTAATTCCAGCGTTCGCAATCAGGACATCTACTCCGCCCTTCAAAGAATCAATTTTTTCAAAAGCATCCTTAACTTCTTGCGCGTTACTGACATCGGCTGTTATTCCATGCTTAATTCTTGGGTATTCCTTGAGAGTACTCTGAATTCGTTCTTCATTAATATCCAAAATCGTGACAACTGACCCTTCTTCGGCGAACCGAATGGCAGTGGCGAGACCGATTCCGCTTGCTCCGCCTGTGATAACTACACGTTTATCTTGAAGACTGTCTGAATATTTCCCTGTGTTCAAATCATCATCGCCTTTCCTTTATAAAAAACGAAGTTGGCAAAACGATTAATTTAGCCTTTTGTAATGGTTTCGTCAGCTAAAAGCTGGGCCGTTTGCTTGCTATCCATCCCCAATAATCTGCAGATTACTTCATTTGTAAGATTCGGCACTATTTCGGTAGAATAAAGTATTTCCATTCGTTCATAGCGATTATGGGCATCATAGCCATATGGACCGATATTGACAACAGGTACATTAATCTCACGAATTGCTTCATAATTAACGTAATGTTTTGTACCCCACCCTGGATTGTTTTCAGTTACAGCACGAATCCCTTCCTCATCATCACTTAATGCTACACAACTCATATCACATACATATGGGAAGTAATTTCTTGTCACAATGGGATGTGGATAGTGTGGCTGCACAGTTTCAACAGCATCATCCAATGCCTTCAGCAAATTTTGTTCCCGTTCATTTTTCCCAGTCATCTCAATACGAGGAGAATAAAGGGACGAATAAAACATGATGATTGCCGGGCTCTTGTCTTTCATCCAGTTCCATTCTTCTTCCACGACCCGCGCTGCGAACATTCTTGTATCAAGCGTATTATCTAACAGAAGCTTTGTTTTAAACTTTTCCATATGCTTCAAAAAGGTCTCACCATGCTGATCGACAAGGAGCTTTTGCATATCCTCGTAAATAATGACCCTCGGTTTCCATGGCAATTCGGAATAGTGCTGTCCACTGCGTTCACAATATTTTCGATGCCTCTCTGCTAATTTACTTAACGCATGATTAAACGCCAGTTCTGCTTGATCCTTAAGCTTAATGATGACATCCTTCGGCGACCAAGAGTGGATAAAGAAATTAAAATAAACATAGGCAGATAAGGCTGTTTGTATCGTATATGTCGGCTTAAAATCCGTTTGCTTTAAGGAAACGGGCGGGACGGTGGTTTCTCCTAATGATTCATCACATAAATCTGGATTGTAGCTTATCTGCCTTGTCAGCTCTGCTGCTAGATAGTTCGGATCCAACCCTTCAAAGCAGGAACCTGCATGAGTTTCAGAACCGGTAATGAAGAAGGAAGGGAGCAGTTTGCCGACTGTCCCTTTATAGATATATCGGTTCCGATCCCCCTCAAATCTTGGTGCAACGAAATCCGAGTTGATCAGTGCAAGATAATCCAAATGATGTTCATCTCTCCACCTCTTTAAATCTCCAAGCGCTGATAAAACACCATGAGAACTATCTTCTTCATCACACTCCGCTAACAAAACAAGATTTCCAGATAATTTCTCAGGGTGCTCGGAGTAGTATTTTAATAGAAAGAAATGGCTTGCTACACCGCTCTTCATATCTAAGACTCCTCGGCCAAAATGCCACTGGCCTGAATCTAAGTGCTCTTTTACAAGGGGCGGCATAGTTTCATTAGACAGCGCTTTCATTAATTCATCTGGAAAGCATGCCTTGTCTTTTAATTTTCCGTAATCCTCAATTCCAACCGTATCCATATGCCCCATTAAGATGATGGCTTTATTACTCTTCTCCTTCGTCCCTTTCACCAATGCCAGGACATTATACCTCTCGATTTCATCATGTTCTGTTACCGACTTGATCACATAGGAGGGATTTTTTTGAAAATAGGGCAAGGATCCTATCAGGTGATACAAACTGTTAGCCATATCGATCTCACCAATGGTATTAACTACACTTTCCACTTCTACTAATTCATTTGTTATTTTTAATACTTCTTCGCGACTAGAAAGCATATCATCTTACGCTCCTTTAAGTTTAAAAAAGGTTTTAGTAGATTTCATTCGAATGGCATTCTTACTCTATAAAACTTGTTGTAAAAATCGCCGTGTCCGCTCATGCTCTGGCTTGGTAAAGAAGACAGCGGGGTGGCCCTCCTCAATCATTTGTCCATCTGCCAGCATTATGACACGGTCGGCGACTTCCCTTGCAAACCCCATTTCATGTGTAACAATTACCATCGTCATTCCATCTCTTGCCAAACTCTTCATCGTCTCCAGCACTTCGCCAACAAGCTCTGGATCTAAAGCAGAGGTCGGCTCATCAAATAACATTACATCAGGTTCCATTGCCAGCGCCCTGGCAATGGCCACCCTTTGCTTTTGGCCCCCGGACAATTGTTCAGGATATTGTTGTGCTTTATCTGCCAGTCCTACTTTTTCCAAGAGCTTTGTCGCTTTCTCGATTGCATCCTGCTTACTTATTTTCTTTACATGGATAGGTGCCTCAATCACATTCTCCATTACGGTCATATGCGGGAATAGATTAAAGTGCTGAAAGACCATCCCCATATTTTCCCTTACTTTATTTAAATCAGTTTTGTTTGTATCAATTAATTGTCCATTGATTTCAATTTCACCGCTATTTTTAATTTCAAGAAAGTTAATGCACCTTAATAATGTACTTTTTCCTGAACCGCTGGCCCCAATCAGTACGACTACTTCTGATTTCTTAATTTCTAATGAAATATTTTTTAAAACCTCTAATCCATCAAACGCTTTGCATAGCTTTTCCACTTTGATCAAAACGTTTCCCTCCCCTGCTCTTTCCTACATCTAACTTCTTCTCGATCTTATTAACGATTATGGTAAAAACAAGAACGAGGAATAGATAGTAAAGTCCAACAACAAAATAGGTCTCAAACGGCATGTAGTTCTCAGCCTGGGCGGAGAGAGCGTTGTTAAACAATTCTGTAACAGCAATGTAAGCTACAAGGGAAGAATCTTTTAATCCGATAATAAATTGGTTCCCCAATGCTGGAATTGCTCTTTTAAATGCCTGAGGAAGAATAATACGGCGCATGGAAAGTGTGTATGGCATCCCTAAGGAGCGAGCCGCCTCCATTTGTCCACGGTCAATCGATTGAATAGATCCCCGAAAAATTTCAGCTATATAGGCACCAGAGTGAATTCCCAAGGCAAGTGCACCTGCGGTAAAATCATTTAACACGAGCACGCTTGATATGCCATAATACAAAAACATAAGCTGGACAATCAAAGGAAGCCCTCGAACTAGAAAAATATAGGTATCGGCTATTTTTTCTAGAATGGTAATGTTAGAAACCTTGAAAAAGGCAAATATCAAACCGATTACCATAGCTATCAATAAGGATACAGCCGTAAGTTCCACAGTAGTCACGGTCGCTTTTAGAAATGCCATTCCATGGGTTTGGAAAATAGAAGCAATACTTTCGATAAAATTCATAGTCACTTGTACCCCCTTAGGAAAATCGACTGTAACAAATCACTAAGCATTACTTTTCCAGGAGATTCTTGCCAAACCATTTCACGCTTATCTTTTCATACGTTCCATCGTCAACCATTGACTTAATTGCTTCGTTTATCTTTTTTAGAAGGACTGGATTGTCCTTATTAACCGCAATCGCAATTTTTTCTTCTTGTAGGATTTCGTCAACATCCTTAATTTTCAATCCTGATTCTTTCATAGCGGAGATTCCAACGATTTTATCCGTTATAACTGCATCCACACGGCCTGGTCCAAGGTCTTGCAGGGCATAGACATCACTTGGATAATTTTTAATATCTTTTGTATATTGTTCGGCAACTATCTTATACGTGCTTGCTTGCATTACCCCTATTCTTTTATCCTTCAAGTCATCTTTCGTCTTCAACGTATCATTGGAGTCCGCTACAAAGATTTGTGCGCCGGATATATAGTAGGGATTTGTAAAATCTACCTGTTTCGCCCGTTCTTCCGTTGCTGTCATACTTCCGATAATCGCGTCATATTTCTTTCCTTTCAATCCTTGTATAATCGTTTCCCATGGGTTTGTTACTGGATTAGCCTCTAACCCAACCCTTTTCGCGATTTCATTACCGATTTCAACATCAAAACCAACAAGTTTTCCTCCGTCTTTATAATTTAACGGTTTAAGCAAACCACTCATGGCAAATGTTAATTTCCCATCGTTGACCAAATCCATTTTCTCATCCTTTACTTCCTTCTTCTCTGATCCATTCGATTTACTTGAACTGCAGCCGCTTAAAACAAAAAGGAACATTAAACCTACAATGATAGCAATAGACATCTTCTTCATTTCATTCACCTCTTATAATTAGTTTTATGACATTCGGTCTTACGTTTGATTCCGTTTCTTCTTCCTGAAAGGATCCAGCTCCGCCATGTTCTGTTTCCATACGGACAAAATCAAGCATCCAATGGCATAATTCATGGTCCACGGGCTCCGATATTACCTGAACGTTCCTTCCAGTTTAACTCGTGAAAACGATGGACTTTGCTTCTCATTTGCGAATCAAACCTCCTATCTTCCCCATTCGTTTCCCTCCAAAATTTCAGTAAGTGCTTCAATCAATGAGTCGATATCATCTCGTGTATGAAGTTCTGTTACGCTGTATAAGGCAGATTGACCTACCTCAGGAAAATCCATGGATAGATCCTTGCCTCCAAGAACTTTCTTTTCTAGTAGTCTTTCATTAATCACTTCCACAGACAGACCCGTTCCATTAAAATCAACAATAAAGTCTTTTAAAAAAGGTGAACTAAATCTAGAACCTTTTACACCCGCTATTTTATTTAGTTCCATTACTGCATATTGACAATTTTGCATAAGGGTTTGACCTATTTCGTACATTGCATTCTGACTAAGCAGCCCCGTTGAAACGGTTCCAACCAAGTGTGGAGGAAACTCATTAATATACTTCTCTTCATCCCTTACGGCAATAAATCCCACTTGTGTTTCTCTGTCCTTCCAATGCATCCCAGACAGACGGAGATCTCCGCAAACAATATCGGCACCATAGCGACTTGGGGAGGTTAGTACCCCCAATGAAGCAGGATCAACGTTAACAACTTGCAGTGCTCTATGTTCTCTAATCATGTCAGCCACTTCACTACCCTGCGATTCAATCGATCCTAGATAGGTGGGATTTTCGAAATAGACCGCTGCTATATCACTTGATAACTTTTTCTTCAAATCTTCTAAATC
This sequence comes from Bacillus sp. S3, assembly GCF_005154805.1. Taxonomy (GTDB): domain Bacteria; phylum Bacillota; class Bacilli; order Bacillales; family Cytobacillaceae; genus Neobacillus. Next base: position 727,331 of record NZ_CP039727.1, on the reverse strand, counting down.
TAACAGGCCAGTATCTTTGTCGTAAGCAATAACAGCAAAATCTAGCTCTGGTGAGCCATAATATCTAATGATGTTAAATCTTTCCGGGGATACTATTTTTGCCACGAGGACCTTCTTTCTCCCTGTAATACGGGCAGCCATTCTAATCGCTATGGCTGCTGCTTTGCCCCAATCAAAGGTAATAATCTTCAAAATTTCCATATCTATAAACTCTGCTAGTAACCTTTGAGATTCTAACAATATCTGCAGCTGTCCTTGATTCCAAAGATGTTCACCAGCAAAAGATGTTAGGAATTCCGGCCCTAGATCTCCTTCGTCACAAACAGCCGGTATTTTGTTCTGCCAGCAGTCCGCATAAATTTCCGGTACTATTCCTTCATTTTGTCCAGATACCATATTTTGCAAGTTAGGATGTACCTTTTTTGTCATATGAATACCTCCTATTTCCGTAAGCATGTCAATGAACTATATTGCAATAAATGTGCCAACCTAATAAATGCATAAAACTCAGGAAGTTCACCTGAAAGAATGATTTTTATTTGCCATTATTGGCAAATAGTTGACAGATTCGCAATATTTGGAATATTGCTATATAATAGATAACAAGACCTATATCAACCTTGTAGACTTCCAACCACTACTTTTTTCTCTTAAGCGACCAAAAACTCTGAAAGTGAAAAAACGAAGGGAGGGCTTATATTGCCTTCAATCATGTCTATCACCAAGGTTATTCATACATTTGCCGAGCTTTTAAAGATAGAAATTGCCTTTTTCAATAATGAGGGGGTTTTAACTGCCTCGACAGAAGAATATAGGAGAAAGAAAGGGAACCGGGTGCATCAGGCTTTTTTTCAAAAGCTATATGAAAACCCTGTTAAATTTGTACATAAGCCAGGTCATACGAATATGTGCCGGGGCTGTCATTTCCAAAATAAATGTCCTTCAACAGCAGAAATTGTTCAGAATTTAACGGTAAACAATACCCATTACGGTTATCTTTCATTCGTAAGTTTTACCGAAGATGGTCAAAAAAATTTGATTGACCGTCAAAAGGAATATAACTACTGGATTACTAAATTAATGGATATTATTACGATCATCCTTCTTGAAACCGGCGGGGTACCGAAAATAAGGAGAAGACATGAAAAAACCGACTATATTATTGGAAATAGTTTGGAAATGCAAAAAATAAAAGAGCTGCTGAAAAACATCAAAAACAGCACTTCTTCGATTGTGATTACGGGAGAGACTGGAACAGGGAAAAGCTTATTGGCAAAGATGATTCATGAACAAAGCATGTTTCAAAAGGGAGATTTTGTGGAAATAAATTGTGCGAGTATTCCAGAATCTTTATTTGAAAGCGAATTGTTTGGTTATGAAGAAGGAGCATTTACTGGTGCAAGAAAAAGAGGAAAACCGGGTTATTTCGAGCTAGCGGATAAGGGAACGCTTTTCTTAGATGAGATTGCAGACCTCCCTATCCATCTCCAGCCAAAGCTTCTAAAAGTATTGCAGGACGGTTTAGTACAAAGAATAGGCGGGACACTGCCCAAAAAGGTAAATGTTCGAATCATTGCGGCAGCGAATCAATCTTTGGAAGACCTGATGGAATTAAAACAATTCCGTTCAGACCTCTATTACAGACTAAAGGTAATTCCGCTCCATTTAACTCCATTGAGGGAAAGGAAAGAGGATATCGAGAAGTTACTCCCCTTCCTATTGGAAAAGCTGCAAATACGAACAGGAAAGTTCATTCAAACGTATAGCAAAAGTTATTTGAAGAGATTAAAGGAATATCATTGGCCTGGGAATATCCGCGAGTTGGAAAATGTCATTGAGTACAGCATGAATATCGAAAAAAGCACACAATTGACCGAATCGTCACTACCTGATTTCATAGGAAGGAAATCAAAATCGAGAATCCCTCACTCTATAAAGGAACGAGGAGTATTACAAGAGGCAGAAAAAGAGATCATCTTACAAAAACTCAATCAATTTGGCTATGATCTTGAAGGAAAAAAGCAAGCAGCGAAGGAACTAAAAGTCAGCGTAAGGACATTGTATAGGAAAATGGAGAAATATAGTATTTAGCGAAAATTTAAAAGGGTGTCAGGCACTATGTGAAAATCACATGGTGCCTGACACCGTATTAACACTGTTCGCGTCCTAAATCTACTGCTGTAGTTAGTTTGCTATTGAATGGTGAAATCCGGAATTTCAAAGTTAAATCTTCAAATTTACAACGATATTTTTCGAGCTGATTTTGACCGCAGGAATTGCTGCCGAGACCATTTTGTTTGTAATCGAGATTTAAAACAACATAGTCACGCGGTTTCAAATCAATCGTATGCTTCGCTTGTTCTAAATCTCTAATTTCATAGTGTGATGCGCTAAAATCAAACGTTTCATCAGTGATGAAACTAAGCCCATTCGCATCATGATCTGTTAGACTGACCCAGTCACATTCAGAACGATTGCCGTTTTCCTGCGGTTTCACATAGTTCGTAAACAAGCCATCAACCGTCTGTCTGTATACGCCTAATTGATTCGCTTCTTTCGAATCCACATAACTTTCACCCGGTCCTCTGCCTCGCCATTGTATCTTGTCAAAGCCCTTATTTAAGCGCAGGTTCACCCCAAGGCGCGGAATCATTACTGGTGCATTTTCCTTCAACCCGGAGGCAATACCGTTAACAGTACACACAATATCTCCATCAGGATAAATACTGTAATGATACTGAAGCTGATAGTACCACGAGCTGTTTGTTGTCCCGTAGAATGCATCGGTTTGCCATTCAAAAACTCCATCTTTCAACACATACTGAACGTCTTCCACGATTTCATGACCTAAGTGCATGAAGTATTTGGTACGATAATCCGAAAGCAAGTACATATCATTGTCAATCGGTGCGCGCCAGAAATTGAACTGCGGACCTTTTTCGATCTGAACCTTGCCATTGCGAGTAACCTCTTTCATTGTCCCCTTGACGTGATCAAAAGTGACTGTAAAATCATTACCAGAAACCGTTACAATTGCACCATCTTTACGGACATGAAGCTTCCCTTCAGGATGTACCTTCGGCAATTTTCCCTTACCCGGAAGAACAAAGGAAGCATTCGCTAATTCATGCCCTTTTACCGCCCATGGCATATCTTGTTTTAAAGTAAAGGAAAATACGAAATAATAATGGGCACCGCTAATCCTTTCGATATCTTGTCCTGATCGCACCTGAATCTCTGCTTTTTCTCGTCCCGCAATCTTTGGCACTTCCACCTTAAAGGATTCTAGCAGTTTATCATCTTCAAACAATGAGCAGGTAAGTTCTAAATGATCCAATGACAAGAAATCATAGCGGTTGATGAGACGGAATAATCCCTTCTCCATATCGATACATTCCGTTTGAACCGGTTCAATCACTTTCTTGTATTCTGCTAAACTAGGCGACGGCGTCCCATCCGGCATAATTAACCCATCGATACAGAAATTTCCATTTGTCGGATCATCACCGAAATCCCCGCCATAGCGGTAGTAAACTGTGCCATCCTCCGCCACAGTTTCAATTCCGTGATCAAACCACTCCCAAATAAAGCCGCCTTGCAGTTTATCATATTTGTAAAATAAATCCTGATATTCTTTTAGATTCCCAGGTCCATTCCCCATGGCATGGGCGTATTCGCAGAGAATATGCGGCTTTTTTGTTTTCTCAATCACTTTGCCCATCGTCAGCCTGCCCCCATGCTCTTCAAGCCATGTGTACATGGTGCTGTAAACATCAGTAACTTCTGCTTCAAAATCTCCTTCATAATGAACAAGGCGGGTTGGATCCATTTCCTTTGCCCGTTTGGCCATCGCCCTGAAATTACAGCCAAACGATGACTCATTTCCAAGTGACCACATAATAATACATGGATGGTTTTTATCCCTTGCAATCATCCGCTCTAAACGGGAAACATGTGCCGTTTCCCATGCTGGGTCGTCGCTGATCCAATCATATTTACCGGTCAATTCAAAGCCGTGACACTCTAAGTCGGTTTCGTCAATGACATACATCCCGTATTGGTCACAAAGGTCGTAGAGATAGTGAGCATTCGGATAATGCGCTGTGCGAATGGCATTAATATTGTTTTGCTTCATTATCTTAATGTCGCGCTCAATTTCCTCTTTCGTTACCACTCGACCTGTCTTCGGGTTGTAATCATGACGGTTGACGCCCTTAAACTTGATGGCCACCCCATTAACCAAAAATTTGTCACCGGATACAACAATTGAGCGGAAACCGACAGGCTGGTGAATCACCTCTACCATCCGGCCGCCTGCATCTTTGACAGTCATATAAAGATGATATAAATGCGGTTCCTCCGCACTCCATTTCAACGGTGCTGCAACAGCTTTTTTAAAAAGTTCATCCGCTGATTCTTCCTCGCTGAAGACTTGCTTGCCATCTGGGGCGATTAGTTCATACACCACCGATTGGCCTGATTGCTCTGTTAACATAACCGCCACTGATAAAGTCGCATTTTCATCGTTTTGATCGAGTTCCGTATTCACAGTAAAATCATAGAGGCCCGCAGATGGTCTTGTATACAACTCGACATCCCGGAAAATCCCGCTTAGCCACCACATATCCTGATCCTCTAAATACGTCCCGTCCGACCACTGGAACACGCGGACCGTTAGGATGTTGGTACCTTGACGGCATAGACCGGTCAGATCAAACTCGCCTTGAATCCGCGCACCCTTGCTATAACCCGCAAACTCACCGTTTACATATAATTCATAGGCGGAATCCACCCCATTAAAACGGATGATTAGTCGCTCTCCCTCAAGGCTGCGGTCCAATTCAAATTCACGGCGATAAATCCCCGTTGGATTATCTGTCGGCACGCGCGGCGGGATAATCGGGAAGTTATACCACAGGTCTGAATAATGCATTCTCCCGTACCCCTGCAGCTGCCAGTTGCCGGGAACAGCAATATCATCCCAATCTTTTGTATCCAAATCCTCTCTGTAGAAACCTTCCGGACTATATTCCGGCGCTTCCAAGAACATAAATTTCCACGTTCCGTTCAAGTTTTGATAGTAATGGCTTTTGTCTGCCTCATCCATTTCTGCCGCTTCACGGGAAGGAAAGCTGACATAATGAGCACGGGCATCCATTCGGTTGATTCCGTCTGTTTGGATGTCTTCCCATCGCTTTAACTTTTTCATAACTACACCCCTTATTCTTTAACAGATCCACCCAAAATTCCTGAGATAAATTGCTTTTGCAGCAATAAAAAGAAAATCATAATGGGAATAGTTGACAGAGTGGTCCCCAACATTAATTCCCCATAATCGATTCGTGCCATCCCAATTAAGCTGGATAACGCTACAGGCAGTGTAAACATGTCCTTAGAATTTAGCGTGATGAGCGGCCATAGTAAGCTGTTCCACTGTGACATAAATTGGAAGATTGCAACAGCAGCCAATGCTGGTCTTGTTACTGGTAAAATAACAGAAAAGAAAATTTTTAATTCCCCTGCCCCATCGACACGGGACGCCTCAATAATAGAGTCTGGAACCGCCTTCATATTTTGCCTCATCAAATAAATCGAAAATGGAGCAGCCAAACTCGGTAAAATAATCGCTTGATACGTATTTAACCAGTCAAATGTCACCATCATTTCAAATAACGGAATTAATGTTACTTGGAAAGGAATCATCAATGAACATAAAATGACAAAAAAGAATATTTTTTTCCCCTTAAAACGGAATTTCGCAAAGGCATACCCTGCCATTGCGCTAATAAGCGTACTTAACAGTGTATAGACCACGGCAATATATAAAGAATTCCAAAAGATTTTTGCAATTCCTAAAGACTCACTAAGTGACTGAAAGTTTTTAGCTAAATAATCACCAGGAAGAAGCCTTGGCGGCACCCGGAAAATCTCCCCGGAAGGAAGAGTTGCTCCGACAATCATCCAGTAGAATGGAGCGATTGACAGGATTACACCTACGATCAATAAAATATAAATACAGATTTTAGTTGAAAGCTTTTTTGAAGTAATCATCCCTCTGTATCACCTACCAATTTCATCTGAATCCACGAAATGATTGCAGTTATGAGGACGAGAACATAGGCAATGGCTGAGGCATAACCAAAATCAAAAAACTTAAATCCAGCTTCGTATAAATAAAGCGTGATGGTCATGGTCGCACTGTTCGGACCACCGTGTGTTAATATAAATGGCTCGTCGAATAATTGAAGTGTTCCTATTGTTGACATTACCACTGTAAAAATGAACACCGGTTTTAATTGTGGAATGGTAATCAGGAAAAATTGTTTTATTTTACCTGCTCCGTCAATACTTGCCGCTTCGTATAAATCAGCTGGGATATTTTGCAGCCCCGCTAAAAAAATCACCATATTATACCCGGTCCATCTCCATGTCATAACAAGAATCACGGATACTTTCGCCCAAAATGGGGTGGTCAGCCATGGAATATTTTCTACTCCGATGAAGGAAAGGAAATAGTTTACTAATCCAAAGTGTTCATCTAAAAGAATCATAAACACGATCGAGGCTGCGACAAGAGCTGTAATAGCCGGCATAAAATAGGCGATTCGAAACAGTGCCTTAGCTTTAACCAGTTTTGAATTTAGTCCAACCGCTATTAATAGAGCTAGAAAAATCATTATTGGCACTTGGACAACTAGGATTTGAAACGTATTAAGGAGAGATTTATAGAATATAGGATCATGGATTAATCGAGTATAATTGGCTAAACCCACAAACGTTTTCTCTACCCCCCGCACCTCTTGGAAGCTTAAGATAAATGAGGAGATAACTGGATAAACAGTAAATATTACTATTAATAAAAACGCCGGGGCCATAAACACATATGGGGCACGCTTGGGCGTTAACACATTTTTCTTAGGTTTAACATGGTAATTGGTTGTCGTATTTACGGCCTTTTCTGTTTGTTCCACCTAAAGGCACCTCCTTAAATCTAGGGAAACATTGGTATGGATGGAAATGAGAGGAGCAAAAAGCGCCCTCTCCCATCAGATAAACCAATTATTTAATTTCATTCTCTAATTGCTTTTGCGCATCCTTTAAGGCAGCTTCTACTGATTTATTTTCTAAAAGAATAGCGGCTTGAGCGTTACTAGTAAGCTTGCTCGCCTTTGCAAAATTTTCGTTCAAATGAATTTTCGGCACATCGTCAACAATATCGGCGAACTTTTTGAATACTGGGCTATTATTGAAATACTCACTGTTTTCGGTAAACTGCGGCGCGTTATAGGTTTCTTTTAATGACGGGAAAAGCCCATATTTTTCAAAGCCCAGCATTTGTGAATCTTGATCCGTTGTAAAGAAATCAACAAAGGCATAGGCAGCAGATTGATTTTTGCTAGTAGAAGGAATTAGCAAGGATGAGCCCCCCAAATTCGCATACCTGTTACCGCCTTTTTCAAAGCTCGGTAAATAAAATACATCCCATTTTCCCTTCAAGTCTGGTGCCTGGTCCATTATAGAGCCTGTATACCAAACACCGTAAGGAACAGTTGCCACGGTACCGTTAACGGTTGCTGTAACAATGCCATCCCAGCCATTGTTATTTAAAACTAAATCCTCATCATGGAGCTTTTTAATGACGTTCATCGCACCAACAGCTTCTGGTGAATCAAGTGTGATTTTTCCATCTTGATCAAAATAAGAAAGTCCTTGCTGCTGCATCATCATTTGGAATATACCATCATAGTTGGGGATATCAATTGGCAGCATTTTTGCACCAGTTGCTTCTTTAATCTTCTTCCCTGCTGCAATATAGTCATCCCATGTCTCGATAGATTTTGGATCAACACCGGCTTTTTCAAAATAATCGACTCGGTAGAATACTCCCGCAGGACCGATATCCCATGGTGCCGCGACGAAATTCCCATCCTTATCCTGGACAGCTGCTACCTTTGCTGGATTAAACGAGTCTTTGTATTTGTCGTATCCCAGCTTGGTTAGATTTGAAAAGCCTTGCGGGAATTGAAAGGTATAGCCAGGAATACGCTCATCCTCCATTAACACAACATCTGGCAGTCCGGAACCTCTTGCTGCAAGACCAACCGTTAGCTTCTCATATAAGTCTCCGCTATTAAAATCCTCTACTTTTACTTTTACATCAGGATATTTCTTTTGAAACTTTTCAACTGAAGCCTTCATCGTTGCCGCAGCAACATCCCAGCCCCATACAGTTATCGTACCTGCGGGATGTTTGGAATCACCGGTTTTCGCTTCATTCCCGGATGAATTGTTTGAACAGGCGGATAGCATTAATAAAAGAGCGGCAAGTAAAACAGACAAATACTTTTTCATATTGATCCCCCAACTTTTATATAGTTTTTATTTAACAGTTTCACATGGTTGCGTCTTTTTTAAATAGGAACGCCAAGTAATACACCATTTCTCTGGGTGATCAAGGAAATCTTGCTCGTCCATTTTGTGAATGGTACTAGTATGCGGAGCCGTTTTGACGATTTCCGGATTTTCGTAGGCTTCCTGTGAAATTTGCTCCAATGCATGAATATATTCATCCAGATCCTCTTTGGAATAGGACTCAGTCGGCTCTAAAGTGAACGGCTGTTTTACAATGTATGGGTGATGACTTGTCCAATAATGGAGACCGAAATCAGTCATTCTCCTCGTAACGTCTTCTGTCGTTACGCCCGTTTCCATTGTCATCTGCTCCCAGCTATAACGGACCTGTTCAAGGCGGTGCCCCTCGACATATGGTGCGCTGGCGCCGCGAATATCTAAGACTTTATGGTACATATAGTTATTATTTAGGACAGCAATCTTTGCCACTTCCTTAAGACCCTCAGCTCCAAGAGCGCGAATCCAAGCATACGCACGCAAAACAGTTTGTGCAACACCATGGAAGGAACGAACCTTTCCTATGGAATGCTCTAGATTGTATTGAAGTGAATATTTGCCGTTATGATGCTCAACAATTGGCGCCGGCAGGTACTCTTTCAATTCTGCAACAACACCAAGTGCCCCAGTTGCTGGTCCGCCGCACATATGTGGTGCCGCAAACGTTTTGTGAAGATTGAAGAAACACATATCAAAGCCTGCTTCTTTTGCTCTCGTCATTCCTAAAAGACCGTTTGCATTCGCTTGGTCGTAAAAGCAAAGACCACCAGCTTGGTGAATGATATCGGTAAATTCTTTAATATTTGGGTTAAAGATTCCTGTATCTTCAGGGTTTGCCACCACAAAACCTGCTGTCCTCTCTGACACAACTGCCTTTAGCTTCTCGATATCAGGAAATCCATTTTCATCTGGATGCAGAGTAATAATTTTATAGCCCTTTACTGCTGCCGTTGCTGCTTGTGACGGATGCGAGAAAATGGTCGTGATGATTTCATCCCGCTTCTCTCCTTCACCTCTTGTTTCATGATATTTTCTTACAATCGATGCCATCGCAAATAGCGCCTGTGTCCCACTACTTGGCTGGAATGAGAAATAATCCATCCCTGAAATTTCGCGCATACATAAATCTAGATTATGAAAAATTTCAAGCATTCCTTGAACTGTCTCTTCATTTTGTAACGGGTGCAGTTCCATCATTTTTGGGTCACGAACTAATAGCTCATTAATTTTTGGAATGTACTTCATCGTACATGTCCCTTGGCCAATTTCAACATTAAAATCGGAACCTAGTGTTTCCTGCGAAAGTCTTACATAATGTCGTAATACACGCGCCTGGCCAATTTCAGGCAAGTTCGGCTTTTCCTTTCGCTGCATCGTTTCAGGAATAACCGATAGTCCATCCCCTACAGATAATGCAACTTCTTTATTAACAGGCGGAATCTCTACACCTTTTTCTCCAGGCTGATGAAGTTCGAAAATAATCGGCTCATTCCATTTCGCTTGATGGAAATCCCTGGTTTTGCTCGTGCGCTTGATCCTTTTCATATCAAAAAACTCCTCTCTATTTTGTTAAAACCTCTTTAATAGATTGAATAAGGGTGTCAATATCCTCTTTCATATGAACCTCGGTTACGCAAAATAGTGCCGACTGCCCAAACTCAGGAAACTCTTGCGAAAGGTCTTTACCGCCAAAAATATTCTTCTCCAGTAATCTTTGATTAATCTGTTCGACTGAAAGTCCTGTTTGATTAAAATCCACAATAAACTCTTTAAAAAATGGCGATGTTAAACGAGAACCAGCTACTCCGCTAATTTGATTTAGCTGCTGCACAGCATATTGGCTATTTTGCATAATGGTTTGTCCAACCTCCTGCATGCCATCTGGACCAAGCAAGGCTAAATATACGCCCGCTGTAATTCCCCATAATGCCGTTTGCGTACCGACCGATTCTTTTCCTTTTTCTCTTAAGGCAAAGGATGTCCGATCATATGCAACATCGCCAAATCCGTATTCTCCTTCCTTTATGGTTGGAACGATTCCGAATAATCGGGATGGGTACTCTTGAACAAATTTCACTTCATCGCGAGTGGCAATAAATCCAGCCTGCCCGCCGCTAAAATTCATATGCATGCCAAGCGGCTGCAGATCACCACAGACGATGTCAGCTCCATACTGACTTGGCGGCGCAATCACGCCAAGGGAAATTGGATCTACCCCTACTACCATTAAAGATCCATTTTCCTGTAACAATTTAGAGATCTCTGGTCCTTGTGATTCTATAAAACCGAGATATGATGGATTTTCAAAATAAATGGCAGCAACATCGTCTGTTAACTTTGCTTTTAAATCTCTTAAATCCATGGCACCTGATTGTGTATCAAATTGAACAAATTCAAATTCTAACTGCGGTGTGCCATAGTTAATCATAATTTTGCTGCGTTCTGGGGCAACGGATTTTGCGAGCAAAATCTTTTTCCTTCCGGTAATCCGCGCTGCCATTCTGACTGATGTAGCAGCTGCTTGTCCCCAATCAAATGTTGGTACATTCACAACATCCATATCTACTAATTCTGCTACTAAACTTTGATACTCAAAAAGTGCCTGGAAACGGCCGTGGTCTTCATACGGCTCCCCTGCATAGGCAGTTAAAAATTCAGAGCGCTGATTGATTTCATCACATACTGCAGGAATAAAGTGCTGCCAGCAGCCTGCTCCAAGAAAATTCAAATATTCCTTTGTACTTGTATTTTTATTAAGGATCCTTTCAATATGGCGTCTAAGCTCATACTCTGTTAAGGCAGCAGGAATCTTCATATCTTCCTTAAGCTTTAATTCATCTGGTATGCAGGAATATAACTCCATAATAGATTCAGCACCGATTACGTTTAACATCTCTGCCTGTACTTCAGGAACCATATTGGGTATATAAGGATGAACCTTTTGTGTCATGAAAATATCCTCCTTCGAATCACTATTTTTAATTAGGCTCTGTTAAACGTGGCTGTTGATTTCCGCTACATCCGCAAGCGGTTCGCGGGGCGGGCGCTGAGCCTCCTCGGCGCTAAAGCGCCTGTGGGGTCTCACCTGTCCCGCTGCTCCCGCAGGAGTCTCGCGGCTTCCGCTCCAATCAACAGTGGTAAAAAATCAACACTAAACTTGGTTCTTACGCAAACATGGTGAAAGCATTTTTTATTGCTTTTCGGGTATAGCAATACTAATACTCAAAGGGCGGTGGTTACAATGGTCATTTCAAACTTCAATGAACTTTTCAAGTTCGACCAAAACGTTGAAGTCCTTTATACCATAATGGAACCGGATGCAATGTATGCCGTGTTAAAGATATGTTCAAAACATGCACAATGCCCAGAATGCAAACATGTATCGTCTCGACAGCACAGCCAATATGCTAGGAAAGTCGATGACCTTCCGGTCTCAGGTCATTCGGTTCATATAACCGTTCTATTGCACAAATGGTTTTGTGGTAACAAAGACTGTAAGGTTAAAGTATTCACCGAACGTTTGAACTGGTTAAGCCCTTCCGCCAGAAAAACAAACAGGCTGGAAAACCTGATTCGTCATGTGGGATTCACTAATAATTGCCTGGCCGCTGAAAAAATCTGCCGAAAAATGCGCATTTCGATAAGCCATGATGCCATTCTGTACCGGATTAAAAAGGAAGAACCGGTTCAGCCAAGGGAGTGTCCCTTTCGTGGGCATTGATGATTTTGCTTTTAAGAAAAGAAAACGGTATGGCACGATCTTCATAGACCTACAAACAGGTGATATCCTTGATTTTTTACCAAACCGAGACAAAGAGTCAGTAAGGAGCTGGCTCATCAAACATCCTGAAATTCAACTGATTACAAGAGATCGTGCCCATGCATATAAAAATGCGGCAGAGGAAGCGTCACCAAAAATCAAGCAAGTTGGTGATCGTTGGCATATCCTCCAGCATCTTTTTGACGCAGTTAAGAAGACGATTAAGTCTATTGTGCCGCCAAGATGGAAACCGACTGGTCAAGACTCAAATGTCCAACAATGCAGTTCATCACACCCTTTACCAAAACGGCTCCAGCCTTTGGTGGAACACGAAGAAAACGTTTGGAAGAGAATTCAAAATGCCCGGCGCCTTCAGAAAGAAGGCAAGAGCATCACAGCGATCGCAAAGCAGCTAGGTATTTCCCGTAATACCGTTTATAAGGATTTAGCTACGACATCGAAACCGTCCCTTAAACGAACTTCTTTATATGACCGATATCTTCCCCTTATCCGTAACATGATCGCAGATGGATCAAAGGGTGATGAGATAGAGGCTGCGTGCAGGAAAGCAGGGTTTGGTGGACATCGCAACACACTAAATTACATGATTGCGGACGAACGCCGGGATATCCGAAATAAAAAGCCACAGACACTGAATCTTCAACAGGCAATCATCCGGATCCTTTGGGATAAGGACGTACAGAACCATAAGAAAGCATTTAAATCCTTGTATCCCAACCTTCTAAAAACGTTCCCATCGTTAATGGAAATTAGCGAATTCATTCAATCCTTTAGGAACCTTTTTGAGGAAAAACATTCATCCGGCCTTAGAAAATGGCTGATTGAACATAAGCACTCACCATTTACTTATTTCCAAACCTTCCTTAATGGCATCAGAGGTGACATTAAGGCTGTTTATTACGCTATAACATTACCTTGGTCAAACGGGAAAACTGAAGGAACCATAAATAAGTTGAAAAATATCAAACGGATGATGTATGGACGTGCAGGTATAACGGTGTTGTTAAATCGCTTACGTTTCCAGGGTTAAAACTTGATTAATATAACATTTTTTTACCGAAGGTAACACTTTTACTTATGGCTACAAACATTCACCAAAATGACGTAAGAACCCTAAACTTTAACAGAGCCTTTAATAAAATTATGCCAATCCTCCGCCATCGACAATTAAATCAGTACCTGTAATCCAGGATGACAGATCACTTGCAAGGAATAATACACCTTTCGCAATGTCTCTTGGTGTTCCTAGTCTTTCCAATGGGCGTCCTTTGGCGGACGATACTAAGAAAGCATCTTCTTGAAGGTTTAATTGCTTTGCTTCACTTCTAAGTAACGGTGTATCTGTGTCTCCTGGACAAATACAGTTCACACGAATATTTTGTGGACCATGATCGATTGCCATTGCTTTTGTTAAATTCACTACCCCAGCTTTAGCTGCACAATAGGCTGCAGCTTGGTCGCCGCCTTTTAGCCCCCACCCTGAGCCAGTGTTGATAATACTCCCGCCGCCATTCTTTGACATAAGCGGAATTAAACTTTTTGAAAGAAGATAGACTCCCTTTAACGATACATCGATGACCAAATCCCATTCAGACTCTTCTAAGTCGACAACCGTCTTTCGCCTAATGACACCTGCGTTGTTAAAAAGAACATCGACTTTACCGTAATTCTCTTCAATATGATTTCTTACTGAAGCACAGTCATCTGCATTTGTTACATCACATTGAACAAATTCAACTTTATAATCGTTCAATCGCAGTTCAGCCGTTGCTTTTCGTCCATTTTCTTCATTAATATCTAGCAGAATGACCCTCGAACCAACTTCAGCCAACAGCGTTGCCGTAGCTAAACCTATTCCTGATGCAGCACCTGTTACCACACAAACTTTATCCTCTAATTCGAAATAATCTTGACTTGTCATTCAAATCCCCTCCTGAAATGATTTAGTTGATTTATCTTTATGAATCATTCAACCCGTTTTTTAATTTACTGCCCTAAATATTTCTCAGAATCCTTCACAGCATTATTCAATAATGTTTCAACATCTTGTTCCTGCAATATCGCATTTATTGCCGCAGATAAATTTTGATCGATTTCATCCCAATTCTTATTTAGGAGAAATGCTGGGGTAACATTTGATCTTTCTAGCATTTTATAAAATGGATCTAGTAAAGGGTCTTGCTCTGTTTTCATTTCTTTCACCATGCTAATACGAACCGGTAAATCATTCGTTCGCAGCTTTATGGCCGCTGGTGAATTGTAAAATTTCACGAATTCCCATGCTAGATCCTTATTCTTTGAATCCTTCGCGATTGAAATCGCTGAAGAAGAAATAACACCTTTCACTGGTTTTCCGGGAAAAGCAGGCATTTCCACGGTTCCAAAATTCATCTTGGCCTTTTTAAATCCCTCTAACGGTCCAATACCGCTTTCCCACATTGCCATTTTCCCTGCTTTAAAAAACTCCTCACCACTTTGTTGATTTTTACCGCCTACAAGCACTGCACTCTTAGCCTGAACCAAGCCTGCCAACACTTTTATCGCTTCAATCGTTTGTGCACTATTCATATATCCGGCGATTTCCATCCCATCTTCACTTATAAAACTAGAACCATTGCTCCAAACAATTCCCTGAAGGCTATAGGAATCCAACTCTGGACTTAATCCAAATCCATACTGCTCTTTATCTGGATTGGTTAATTCTTTTGCTATACTCTTAAAGTCATCCCATGTCCACCCATCATTGGGGTATGCAATCCCCGCTGCATCAAATAAATCCTTATTATAATAGATTACTCTTGTGGTAAATCCTGCAGGCATACCGTACAGTTTTCGATACATCGTCGAATAGTTAAAGAGCCCTTGGTAAAAATCATCTACGTCAATAAAGGGATCCCTTTTAATAAAATTATCGAGAGGTTCCAGCAGCTGAAAGTAGGCTGGAAAATTCCTCATATACATGACATCTGGAGGATTCTTTGCACCAAATGAAGCAGTCAGCTTTTGGTCAAACTCATCACCGTAGGCCTCAACTTGTACTTTTATATACGGATTTTTTTCTTCAAATTTTTCAGCAATCACTTTTTGAATTTCTAATGCATCTCCTGTCTCTCCTGTTGCAAACCGAAGATGAATGATGTCGAATTGGTCCTTTTCAGTTTCTGTTGTCTCTTTTTTATTAGACAGATTATTTGAACAAGCAGCAGTTATACAAACCAGCATAAGGGCAACAATTGTTATCCAACATTTGTTCATGATTAGTTCCTCTTTTTTTATTTATAGTAGAAACCGCTTTCATTGTAACGTGAATGAAAGCGGTTTAGAACTTACTATTATCTTGAATTTTTCGGAAAATTGTTTGAACATTTTAAAAATACTAGTAAATCTGTTAGCTTACATTCGTCTTTTTGTTCTGCCTATAATCGGATGGTGTTCTGCCAATACATTTTTTAAACCATTTGCTGAAATACTTTCCATCCTGAATACCAATTTTTTCGCCGATTTCCTGCAAAGGGAGCGAGGTATTCTCAAGAAGATCACAAGCCGCTTGAATTTTCATCTTTTCTGTAAAACCGCTAAAGCTATCCCCAACCGCCTTTTTAAACATTGTGCTAAAGTGGCTCCTGCTTAGCCCAACTTCTTTTGCAATAGAACTAGAGGATAGAGATTGGTCTAATTGGTCGATCATAATCTGAACTGCCTTTTGAATGGGACTCGGCCAATCCTCCATCGAAAATTTAAATTTCTTTTCGAATTTTAATTGGTGATAGAGCTTTAAAACTCCCTCCATCCAATTAGCCATTCCTTGATTAGGACCATTCACCTTCCAGCGAATGGATGAATCTTTACTTCTTGATTCTATTAAAAGATGCTCAAACCATTCTTGTGATGGTTCTGGAATAAAAATAAATGCTTGGTCCTGTCCACAAGGAATTTCTGCATATTGTCTTTCCTCATACATCTCTTGAAAAAGCTCACCACTATTTATTCCATTTATTAAATAAATAAAATACGTCTGCATCATCCAGTTCCACTCTTTAGAAAAGAGTTTTTCTAGTCGTTTTGGAAAAGAATTCTCGAAATCACATAACCATTCATAGAATTCAGTGGCTAAAGATGGCGAATGACTGGTATTTCCATTATTCAAATAATTGAGTTCGTTTTTAAACCGTTCCAGATAATCTTCAAACTCTTGATCCTGAAAGGCGGTTTTGACGATATACCCAGAAGCACCTATATTCATTCCCTCTTGTGCAAAAGTGAAGTCTCGATGACAGCTTAGCAACAATATTTTTACATCCGGGGAACGTTGTTTAATTTTTCTAGCAAACTCTATTCCATTCATTTCTGGCATGACAATATCCGTTATCACCACTTCAGGCGAATATTCTTTGAACAATTCCAACGCCTTTAGCCCGTTTGGGGCATCTGCAACAACCTTCATGCCATATTTCTCCCAATCCACCGTTGCGATTAATCCTTTTCTAACAATTAACTCATCATCTGCAATTAGTACTTTAATCAACTTGCTTACCTCCTTTTTGGCCATTTAATGGTAAAAATCGTCTTGAGACCCACAACGGATTCGATTGATAAGCCATAATCTGTTCCAAAGTGAAGCTTAATGCGTTGATCTACATTATAAACACCGATTCCCTTCCCTTTTTCCTCATGGTGATTTGGGTCAAGCAACTTTCTTATCATTTCTGCATTCATTCCTTTGCCGTTATCGCAGAGGGTAAGTTCCAAATATTCCTGTTTGGCGTTTACCGCTAGCTCAATTCGGCCTTGGCCATCCTCAAAGGCATGAAAAAAGATATTTTCAAATAAAGGCTGAAGGGTCATCCTAGGGATTAAATAGTCTAGGCAATCTTCTTTCATTTCTTCTATATATTCAAATGTGTTTCCGTAGCGAACCTCTTGGACTTTCAAATAGTGCAATATCGTCTGCAATTCTTTTTTTAATGGAATTAACTCATCGGAAAAATTTAAATTTTCATGGAGAACCTCTGTTAAATGATAAATCATCTCTTGAACTTCCTTAACTCCTGAGAGTCTAGCTTTCCATTGAATAGAATTTAAAGTATTAAATAATAAATGGGGATTTATTTGATAATGGAACGCCCTTAATTCAGCTTGTCTTTTTAAACGTTCTGTTTGGCTAATTTGATCGATTAATTCCTTAATTTGATTGACCATATCATCAAAACTTTGCGCTAACACCCCTAATTCATCATTTGAAGTATCCGCTATTTGGGTATTGAGATCCCCTTCACTTACCTGTTTCATTGAGGATTTAAGACGTTTAATCCGCTTCGTGAACGGTATGGAAAAGACGGCAGCTAAGATACATACAAGAATAATAGAGAATATGATGGCTAGTAGGGTATAACGATAAATTACATTTGATGATTGATAATAGAATTCCTCTGGAATACGAATATGGATATCCCACCCATATGCATCAAAATGTCTATTCCAGACAATGTCCGTTGCCAATTCTTTTGGTGAATTCTTCGTCTTATACACTACCTGATGCTCGCCATTTTTTAGGGTGACCGAGGAATGAAGTTTATTCTCTAGAAAGCCTATATAAGAGAATAACTCCTCAGCATCAGTCTCAATTAAAAGTTTACTTCCTTTTAACACCCCAAATTGGCTTTCAATTGGAAAAACCAGCCCCATTAACTGCTTATCTTTCTCACCTGTGTAATAATGGTCAGCCGTATAAAATCCTATCCAAAGATCCCCTTCTTTTAAACTATTTGTTTCCTTCCAAAAAGGTTTTTGAAAGAGTTTATGAATATCCAATCGACTATTCCCATAATAGTAGCCTGTATTGGTAATTAAATAGATACCCTTGGTATTGTACGTCTTATGTGCTTCCAAATATCTTTCGAAGTTTTTATTCTCAATAAACCCTGTATATGTTCGCGGTATTTCCTCATTTAAGATAACCAGCGTTGGGTCGGATAAATAATGATTGATGTCTTTCGAGACAACATACATTTGCTCAAATGTGTTTTCAATTTGTTTATTGAGCTGAGAAACTGCAAATTGTTCATAATCATTAAATTGTTTATTCACGATTTCGGACGACTTTTCGTATGATAGCAGCCCAAATAGAATTAATGGAATGAGGGCAACCATAAGGAAAAACAACACCATTTTTGCCCGTATGCTCCTATAAAGTTGGCTTTTTACTTTTTCTTCTAGCTTTTTATAAACCGAAATCACACAGATCCCGCCTCCTTTGGCATACATTCCATGAAAAAAAAGCGAGGAGCATCAATATATACTCTTCGCTTCATTTAAAATAACCCGCTAAATATCTCCTTATTTCTTTCGTGGAGCTGCTCCACTTTCTCTTATAATCAATTTCGTATTAATCGTGATTTTCTTACTAACTTCCCTTTTGGTGGACAGTTTATCTATCAGTAACTCTACCGCCGTTTCTCCCATAATTTCTGTATATAGTTTAACTGTTGTCAGAGGAGGAACCATATATTGTGCGGTAGCGACATCGTTAAAGCCAACAATGCTTAGTTCAGCCGGAATTTTTATACCAAGCTCATAAGCCGCTTTAT
Source organism: Bacillus sp. S3 (assembly GCF_005154805.1). Lineage (GTDB taxonomy): Bacteria > Bacillota > Bacilli > Bacillales > Cytobacillaceae > Neobacillus. The sequence goes on along the minus strand of NZ_CP039727.1, from coordinate 708,554 downwards.
AGCATCCAACAGCAATGGTGTCATTAGCAACAAATATAGCGGTAGGCTTTTGTTCACCTGCTAACATTTCTTTTAAAAGGGTATATCCGTCTTTCGGATCATAACCGCCAATTTTCACTAATTCTTCTTTAAAAATATTCTTTTGCTTTAAATAATTTTCAAAAACGTCCTGACGCAAATCTTTAAATCGATTTCCATACATATCCGTTTCGACTCCACCGATAAAACCGATACTCTTATGACCTAATTCTGTTAAATACTGAAGAGCATTTTTGGTAGCCGAAGGGAAATCGATAATAACCGAATCAAAATACCGTTGGTCCGGATTTGAATCGATAAAGACACACGGTTTGTCAAAGTTCTTGATTTTGTCGATATCCTTGCTTTTGAACGTTCCAAGACATATAATGCCGTCGATTTTTTTACTATAATCAGCATTGCCGCCCTTATCAATGCGATAGAAGTCAATGCCTTTTAATTTCAGTTTCTTTTCCAAGGCAACCCTAATCGATAGGTAATAGGTATCGACTAATTCCTCCTCCAGCGAGAAAGAATCGTATAAACCTATCTTCCATTTACTTTTTGCCTTTTTCTTTGGTGTGATTACATAGGATAATTCCTCTGCCGCTTCAAAGACTCTTTTTCTTGTTTCTGGTGAGACATTTAATGTTTCATCGTAGTTTAATACTCGTGATACGGTAGTTATTGAAACATTAGCTAAAGTGGCTATCTCTTTTATTGTGGCCATTATTTCTCTACCTACCTTGTCAGTTCCTTTAATTTATTTCTTTTTAAAAAAGGAATTTTTGTTTCCGATATGATAATAGCACTAAGAATGAGGATGGCACCAAACACCATTTTAATGGTCATCACCTCATTTAAAATGATAACGGAAAATACCATGCCCCAAAACGATTCTGTCGAAAGGATAATGGCAGCTTTTGTTTCTGAAATCATTTTTTGAGCAACGGTTTGCAATAAAAAGGCAACTGATGTAGAAAAAACCCCAAGGTAAAGGAGTGATAACATCCCGTCCATATTGACTGCGGTGAAGGTTTCTCCTTTGAAGAAGACAACGATCATTCCAATGACGGCTGCGGACATCATTTGGATAAGCGTTAAGAGAATCGGATCGGAATCCTTCACAAATTTTGCCGTATAGAAAATATGGAACGCAAAGCCAACGGCACAGCCTAATGTCAGCAAATCTCCAATATTGATATCGGACGATAATTTCAACGATAACACACCGACACCGACCATCGCTAAGACAGCCCCCGTCAGTTCATAAAAATCCATTCTTCGTTTATACAATAGGAAGCCGATAAACGGAACAATTACGACATTTACGGCTGTTAAGAAGGCATTTTTTGATGGTGTCGTAAATTGAAGACCCACCGTTTGCAGAGCAAACGCAAAATATAAAAAGACCCCCAATATCGCTCCTTTAATGATGGTGCTTTTATTAATCATTTTTATTTTCCTATGGAAAATAACACCTAGGATGACAGCTCCTACTAAAAACCGGCCTGCTAAAATTTGATACGGAGTGAAGTGCTCCAAGGCAATCGCACTCGCCACAAAGCCACTGCCCCAGATAATCGCTGTAATCGTAAGAGCAAGTTCCCCGAAATACTTACGCATTTAATCCCCCCTAACTTTATTAGCCAACAGCAGCAAAAATACACTCGATGTCCATGTAAAGGAGGTTATCTACTAAACCTTTACCTGTAAGCAGATCAAAGTTTTCCGCCATTCCGCCTACAAGAGTGAGCTCGAGAAACTTATCCCGCAAGCGGTTCCCTGCTTCTGAACCCATTTTAAACGATGGTCAACCTTACCTTTTTCATCTTATCCATCGTAGAACTTTATAGGATTATTATAATTGCAATTTTACTAAAGGTAAACGCCTTTAATTGGTATTTTACTAAAATATATTTTGCCAATTTGCAATTATTACATTTTACTATATAGGTAAAACTTATTTCCAATACTGTTTTTCACTAACTTAAATGATTCGCCCTGGAATTGTTGTTTATGGTCGTGCCCCTCATAATTTACAAATAGTTAAGAAAGTTCATCATCTCTTATTATTTCTTTACACTCTCTTCATTCATCTTTTACAGTACTGCCCTATACTCAGAGTTGTGATCGACCAAATCACCTCAAAAGGAGAGCAAAGTATGTACTGTTTAATACCATTCATCAAAGGATGAAAATAAAGGAAGCTATCTAATTGGAGGTAATCTGCCATGCTTCAAAACATAGGCATACCCGGCTTAATTCTTGTTCTTGTGATTGCGCTAATTATTTTTGGTCCATCAAAATTACCGGAATTAGGCCGTGCCGTTGGTTCAACCTTAAAGGAATTTAAAAAGTCCACACGTGACTTAGTTTCTGAGGATGAGCCCGCCAAAGAACTATCTAAGAAAAAAGAAGAAAAAACGATCTAGTCCCAATCATTTTTGAAGATGCCAGCAGAATGTGTGCTCGCATCTTCTTTTACCTAAAGGAGGGGTATTGTGAATAATCATGAAATGGACCTTATCGGTCATTTTGAAGAATTGCGGAAACGGCTTATTTACATCTTAGGCACGTTTATCCTTTTGTTTATCCTATCCTTTGTGTTTGTCCAAGATATTTATAACTTTCTTGTTCAAGGATTAGAGGTGAAGCTGGCGATCTTAGGCCCAAGTGATATTTTATGGGTATACTTGATCCTTTCTTGCATCTGTGCGATTTCAGGGACGATTCCGATGGCCGCCTATCAAATTTGGCTATTTGTCCGCCCGGCATTGAAAGCGGCTGAGCGAAAAATAACATTGGCATATATTCCGGCATTATTCATCTTATTTCTTGTTGGGATCTGCTTCGGCTACTTCGTGATTTTCCCAATGGTCTATAAATTCCTGCTGTCTTTATCGGCGGATATGTTTATGACCTTCTTTACAACCGAAAAATATTTTCGTTTCTTAATACACACCACCCTTCCCTTCGGATTTTTATTTGAACTGCCGGTGATCATCATGTTCTTGACAAGTTTAGGGGTGTTAAATCCGTACCGATTACAAAAGATAAGAAAATACTCCTACTTTGGATTAATCGTGACTGCAGTCATAATTACGCCGCCGGACTTATTATCCGACATTTTGGTTGTCATCCCTTTGCTATTTTTATATGAATGCAGTGTTTTATTATCAAAGGTCGTGTACCGGCGGAAACAACGGCAACTAAACTTGGCGGCCTAGCATCATATTGCTTCAATCTGAAAAATGAATGAAGTATAATCCTTTTTGATCAGCGGCATGGCTAAACCAATTTGCATGAGTTCGGAGCCATAGTACAGCTGCTCACCGCTGTTTATTTTGTATTTAAAGTTTGGATTTAGCCCGCGTAGTTTGAGACGAAAAAAAGGCGGATTTGGCATTGCCAATATTTTGTAGTAAAAAACTACTGCCTGTTCCCGATTCGGTTTCACATACATCCAGGCTGTGTCCATTCCTGCGAATGGATTTAACAGCCGATACAAGTCACCGAAAAGGATGATCTCCTTTATTTGATGGTAAAGACTGATTTGATCGTGCACAACTGTTTTATCCTTAGACCCGAGTTTATCGATATTTAGTTCGAAGCCTAAATTGGCTGCCATCGCCACATGACACCTCATTTTGAGAGGTGTCATTCTTCCTGTCTGATGGTTCGGCACATCCGAAACATGAGCACCCATCGTGATTGCCGGATAGACGATGCTTGTTCCATATTGAATTTTCAACCTCTCTACTGCATCCGTATCATCACTCGTCCACGTTTGCGGCATGTAATAAAGCATCCCTGGATCAAAGCGTCCGCCCCCGCCCGAGCAGCTTTCAAACAAAATCTGTGGAAAGCGTTCAGTTAATTTTCTCAAAATCCAATATAGGCCAAGCATATAGCGATGAGCTGTTTCCTTTTGTCTTTCAGGAGGAAGTGCTGCCGACCCCGCCTCTGTCATATTTCGGTTCATATCCCATTTCACATAGGAAATCGGTGCGCTGGTGAAGATGCTGGTCATTGTTTCGAGCAGGAAATCACACACCTCCCTCCGGCCTAAATCCAAGACGAGCTGGTTTCGGGAAAGTGTCCGGCTTCGTCCGGGCACATGGAGGCACCAGTCGGGATACCTGCGGTACAAGTCGCTGTCGGGTGAAACCATTTCCGGCTCGACCCATACGCCAAACTTCATTCCCTTTTTCTCTACATAGTCAGCAAGCCCAGCTAAACCATGAGGCAATTTTTTCTTATTGACGACCCAATCCCCTAATGAGCTTTTATCATTGTCACGACGGCCAAACCAGCCGTCATCAAGAACAAACAGCTCAATTCCCAGTCCCTTCGCCGCATCCGCAATATCCTTTAATTTTTTCTCATTAAAATTGAAATAGGTAGCTTCCCAATTATTGATCAGAATCGGGCGCGATTGATCGCGGTAAACACCGCGGCACACCCTAGTTCTCAATAGCTTATGAAAGGTTCTCGACATTCCGCCAAGACCTTCTGACGAATAGACCATGAGTGTCTCCGGCGTTTGAAACGTTTCTCCCGGATTTAACTGCCAAATAAACTCAAACGGATTGATTCCGATGCTGAGCCTGGTTGTTTCAAAAGGATCTACTTCGATAGAGGCTTGGAAATTGCCGCTGTATACAAGGCTTACACCATAAACATCGCCATATTCTTCCGTAGTGTTCTTTGAAAGTAACGCAACAAACGGATTATGCTGATGGCTGCTCGCCCCCCTTGCCGAAGAAATCGATTGGATTCCATGATGCAGCGGCCTGCGTTCTATGTGACGCTCCCTTGCCCATGTTCCGTGAAGGTGCAGCCAGCCCCAATCCGATTGGTGGAAATCTACTGACATACTCATACATTTATGTATTTCTACGGTGTGGCTGCCAAGGTGCTCGAAAGACACCGATCTCGTAATGACATCAAGGTTACGGTAAATGGTATACATTAGATTCAGCCCGATTCCCAGTTTAGAATCTACCATGGTGATGACAAGTGTTTCTGCTTCCGAATCATCTTCAATGTAGGATGATGGCAATCCTTTAAGAGAAGGTTTCCCTTTTCGTATTTCGTGCGAGTCATAAACAAACTCAGTTATCGTGGACCCGTCGTGGCTGAGAAGCTGATAGGCCGGCTCCCGGAAGTCTCCATTTCCAAATGCAGGGTACTCCTGCGGCAGCGTATCAAGTGAAAATTTAGGATCTTCTGGTTCCGACGTCGGCGAAAATGCCCTTCCTTTAAAAGCAAGGATCGATGAAGGCTGCAAAACCCGCACCCGCTTCCCCCAATACAAATGGGCTGGATACTTCCCATGAACAAGCTGAATCAAATAACTAACATTGCCATTAAACAAATGAAACACCTGATCCGCCTCACACCACTCAATCGCCATACTCCCACACTCCTAACAAACGAATTTATACTATTATATTTACGAATATGGTGACAATGATGAAATTGGTGTCAGGCACCAAAAACTGTATTTTCAACAGGATAAAGTTTAAAATTTTGAGGATGATAAGTTTGGGTAGTTTTGTTTTTTTATTCTTTAAAGAAATGATTGTGGGACGTGTGATGATGCAGCATTTGAATGGTCTTATTGAACATTTTGGCTATTTTGGAATTATTATTGCTTTATTGGGCGGGATTGTCGGCCTGCCTATTCCTGATGAGGTCCTGCTTACTTATGTAGGGTATACTGTGTTTGCTGGAAAAATGGCTTACCTGCCTTCACTCATTTGTGCTTTTATTGGGGCAGGCTGCGGGATTACGATTAGCTTCATTTTAGGTGTAAAATTAGGCGTACCGTTTTTGCATAAGTTTGGTCCTAAGCTTCATATCACTGAGGCGCGGATTGAGAGAACGAGAAAATTATTTATTAAGTTTGGGCCGTTCCTCCTGATCATTGGCTTTTTTATTCCCGGGGTCCGGCATATTACGGCATATCTCGCTGGAATGAACCGCTATTCCTATAAAAAGTTTGCCTTATTTGCCTATATTGGGGCGGTTATCTGGTGTTTTACTTTTATCACCTTGGGTAGAACGCTGGGAGAGAATTGGGTTCATGTAGGAACCTACTTTTCTAGGTATAGTATCTATATAATCGTCCTTTTCCTACTCGGATTTATTATTTTGTATTCCTATCGGAGGAAAAGAAGATTACTAAAAAATGCCTCATCATGACTTCAGGAATATTACATACAAAAAGATGCCTCCCGATAATGGAAGAGCATCTTTTTACACTACCATCCCCGGCTGGCTCCGCCGCCTCCTGATGATCCGCCGCCGCCTCCGCGTGAACCACCACCACCGCCTCCTCTGCCACCACCACGAGTGATGATAGAAAGGAGGAGGTATGTAAGGGTGCCGCCGAAAAACTTAAAATCGAGAAATACGACCACCACCACAATAATGACAAGCAGCCAAGAAGGGATCCCTACCCCGCCCCCTTCGTCATTAGAGACCACCGGGCCTGGAGTCGGTGCTGTTTCTGCTCCACCCTCAATGCCGTACTCCGCGAAAACTTCGGAAGCAAGAGCCTTATAGGTTTCAGCAACTGCTTTATTCGTCTGCCCGCTTTTCAGATAGGGAATCGCATATTCATCAAGAATCCGGCCTGCCTTTCCATCCGGTATCCTGCCCTCGAGCCCATAGCCCACTTCAATTCTTGCTGCCCGTTCTTTCATCGCTAACACGAGCATTACGCCATTGTTTTCTTTTTTGCTTCCGATTCCGTATTGCCGAAAGGCCTCGTTGGCAAATTCCTCTATCGACCGGTCTCCAATTGTTTCAACTGTTAACACTGCCACTTGTGCTGTTGTTTGATCTTCAATACTTCTGCCTAAATGGATTAATTCCGCCCTTTCAGTATCAGTTAATACCGCGGCAAAATCCTGTACATAAATATCTCCTATAGGAGCAGGAATTTGGACATCCTCAGCAAGTGCCGTTGAAGCACACAGATACATAGTGAAAAACACCAAAATACAGCTGAAGACCCTATTCGTTTTCATTATCCATTGCCCCCAAAGTCAACCTTTGGTGCTTCTCCAGCTTTAGGGTCCGCTTTGAAATACTCTTTCTCATCAAACCCGGCGATCCGCGCAATAATGGATCCCGGCATCCGTTTCACCTTTTTGTTAAAAATCGCCACTTGATCATTATAATCTTTCCGGGCAACGGCAATTCGATTTTCCGTTCCGGCCAGTTCATCCATTAATTGCGTAAACTGCTGATCCGCCTTTAGGTTGGGATAATTCTCTACGACTACAAGCAGCCGGCTTAATGCGCCCGATAATTCTGCATTAGCAGTCGCTTCCTCCTGAGGCGTGTTTGCCCCGGCAAGCCTTGCCCGGGCATCAGAAATCGATGCAATGACTTCTTTTTCATGCGAAGCATACCCTTTGACGGTATTCACTAGGTTGGGGATTAAATCCAGTCGTCTTTGCAGTTGATTTTCGATTTGAGCATGTGACTGGTCTACGTTTTCTTCTAGATTGACAAAGCTGTTATAGCTGGACATGAACATGAGGCCGAAAATAACAATAATGGCGACCACGATTCCAATTCCTAACCATCCTCTTTTCAAACGTTTCACGCTCCCTTCTCACTTATAGTATATATCAACGCACTAATATCTTCCCTTTTTTCTCAGAAAGAAAACCTTTCTTTCAACTCATTAGGCGAAACTCCCGGTCCTCTGCCCCATCCACCGAAAAGACCCGTTCCACATATTGAATCTCTTCATCAGACATTAGAAGCACCGTCGAGCTTCTTGTCCCGTATTGCTCACTTTTTATAAAAAGCGGCGAAAGCATTCGTTCCCATTCCAGCGATACCCCTGTACTTGGCAGGGATTCATCCGGGGCGGGATCTGCATTTTTCAATAGGGAAAACAGCTGTTCAACCAATCCGTCCCTATTTCCACCGATAATGTCCGCCAAGCCTGTCTTTCCCTTTTTCACTTTTGGCCATTCCGTGTCTAATAAATGATTACTCACCCCGTAGATCCCCGGCTTCAGCTTTTGAAGCTCCCCTCCAACATTGGAATAATAGTACAGTTCATTTGCATCGCCTGATAATAAGTTATAGCCCGGATACTGATGCTTATTTATCTCTAGGGTATTCATATAATCAGCGATCTTTCCCTGATAGGCCAAGGCATCAGCCACCAGCTCGCCGCGTGAACGTTTTCCTTCTCTTTCCTCCAAAGGATCGCGATAATTAGTCAGGGCGGAAAAACGTCCAGTCTTTGTAACCCCCATCCAAGTACCCATTTTTTCTAAATCACGGCCGGCAAGAATTTCAGGCTGATCCAGCCAAAACTGTGCCGGAGCAGTGGGTCTTTGATGAAATTCATCCCGGTTAGCAGCAACAATCAGCTTATAAACAGGATGAACTTGATAAGCAAATAGGATTAAACACATCCACTCACACCGCCTTCATGGTCGTTATTTGCTATCCATTGTATCATGGCTTACAACCTTTGGGCGGCTACTCACGAAAGTTTAGTATCTAATCCTTTCATCGCTAAAAATCGGCAATAAGGAATCAGCCGTTTCCCTACATCAAACTCTCGGTTTTTTGAACCAGGTGATCTACCCCAATATCGATCCCCAGTTCAATCCATTTTCCCTGTTCATAATTGTGGCCACTCCAGATTTTTTTATCAAAATTGACATCATAAAGTAAAATAAATCCCTCCCATCTTAGATGGAATCCCATGTTTCAATGTTTGGGTGGAGCATGTTTCCTTCTATAAGGTAATCGATTCTGGCCAAAAGTCTTAAAAGTGTGCAATGGTCAAAGGCAAGGTTTAAATTCTTTCAATAAATATAATGTCACAATAATTTCCGTATTGGGAACTAGTCTACTCCATAAGTGCATTCCTTTCATATAATATAAAATAATTCATTTGGAGGGGATTGGATGAAACTTTATTTAGATCCTGGACACGGCGGCACGGATCCAGGTGCTTCTGCCAACGGATTAACCGAAAAGGAAATTACATTAGATATTGCCCTTAAAATTAACTCAATCTTGCACAACAATTATGAAAATATCGAGATAAAAATGAGTCGGACAAGCGATACTACGAAGAGTTTAAGCCAGCGAACTAATGAGGCAAATGTGTGGGGGGCAAATTATTATTTAGCAATTCATATTAATGCCGGGGGAGCAACTGGATACGAGGACTATATTTACAGCGGCTTATCCGACACTTCAACCACAGCGAACATTCAAAAGATTATTCATGCAGAAGTAGTTAAAACAAATCAACTCCGTGACCGTGGAAAGAAAAAGGCGAATTTTCACGTTCTTCGCGAGTCCACCATGCCAGCACTCTTATCGGAAAATGGCTTTATCGATAATGCACAAGATGCCAAATTAATGAAACAAGCTTCTTGGCGCCAAGTTGTAGCTCAAGCTCATGTAAATGGAATTGCTAAGGCATTTAACCTTAAGCAAAAATCATCGGGTTCTGTTCCCGGCTCGCTTTACAAGGTAATCGCTGGGTCGTTCAAATCCAAACAAAACGCAGACGATTGTGTCACTATATTAAAAACAAAAGGAATCGAATCATTTATCGTATCAACTATGATTTCTGGTGCGATTTGGTATCGTGTTCAAGTTGGGGCCTTTGAAAATCGTGAAAATGCAGAAAAAAGCTTGATTAGACTTCAAAATGCCGGTTTTACCGATGCCTTTATTGTTAGTGAAAACTCGAGTCGAGATAGCGGCACGAGTGGAAGTTTACCTGGTGGACAAGACAACCAACCGCCTATTCCCATCCCAACCGGGTTATCCATTCTTGGTCCAACTCTACTTTCTCCAGAGCTTATGAATGCATTTGTCAAAAAAATTAATCCGAGCGCTGTAGAAGTAGGTAACCATTATTTAACCTTCGGCGAGTATTACGGAATAAGGGGAGACGTAGCTTTTGCACAAGCTTTGCACGAAACAAACTATTTACGTTTTACAGGAATAGTAAAACCCGAACAAAACAACTTTGCCGGATTAGGTGCAACGGGGCAAGATAATTCAGGAGCCAGCTTTAAAACACCCGAGGAAGGCGTTCTTGCTCATCTCCAGCATTTATACGCTTACGCTGTAACAAACCCATTACCCGCAAAGTATCCTTTAGCTGATACCCGCTTTAATTTAGTGGCAAGAGGGTCTGCCCCAACTTGGATAGCCTTAAATGGAAAATGGGCTGTACCTGGCAGCAGCTACGGTCAATCAATAGTAGACTTATATGGAAAAATGATTGATTCATCAGTCCAAAATTTAGAGACAATACGTAAAGAGCTCCCCTAAGAATACCGAGGAAATCTTCTAGAAACAATCTGCTTGTTCGTTTCAGATATAAATTTATGGGGCGAATGTTAAAAACACTCGCTCCCTACAAGATTGGCCGTTATAACGGCTCATCTTGTTTCATTCTCGCATCCCAGAATCTTTACTTTTTGCATTCGTTTTTCCTTATATTGTTCAAAATCCCAGTTCGATAAAAATTTTTTTGCAGATGTATAGCCTGATTTATAGAGAAAATCCGTTTCTTCCTCGTCTAGTTCAAAATCAGTTGCAGTGATGTCGCCAGTTGGAATTTGTATGGTTCGTTCAAGAGTTTCTTCATTCATATACCGTAAGTCATGGGCTTGAAGCATCGTTTTAAATATATTTTTGAAAAGGTGAAGCGGTGTTGGGATTACCGCATCTATGTTCACTTTCTCTTTTACAAAATGGAAGCCAAAGGTTGGAAAACGAGGATTGTCTGCATCAAATATCCATATTGGAAAGTTACTAAGTAAACCACCATCTAAAATATAAGATTTGTTATAGTCCTTTGATTTCCAGATAACCGGACGGAAGAAAAATGGCAATGATGCACTCATCATTACTGCAGTCGAAACCTTTAAATCAGCAGGAATCATCCCATAGCGTTCCAAATCATCTGGCAATATGAGCATTTGCCCATTTGAAACATCAGAAGCAATGATCTTCAACTTTCCATCGGGAAGATCAGCAAATGTCTCAATACCTTTTACTGAAAGAAGTGAATCTATCCATGTTTCCAAATAATCGTTCTTATACATCCCGAGATGAATCATAAGTTCTAAAAGAATTCCGAAAATGGGAAATCGATTCAAGATTGACTTACTACGAAGCTTCGAAAAATCGATATCACCCATATGGACTCTAATTTCATCGCTTTTATAGCCACTTGCTAAAAGAGCAGCTATTACGGCTCCCGCAGATGTTCCAGCCAGTCTTTGCCATTCTACTTTTGCTTCTTCCATAGCTTGAACCGCTCCGATAAAGGCAATTCCCCTGACCCCGCCACCTTCAAAAACTGCATCTGCCTTCAATAATATCCACCTTTCGATAAGATATATCACTTATCGGCTATGATAGTTCAAAAAATCCGTGACCTCCCAATACAAGGATTCTACCGATTATTAAAACTTCCCTTAGCTTAAATTCATATAAAAGACATGTTACCCTTGTACGCATCATTTGTCATTTCAACCATATAAGTTCAGAAGCTGGCGAAAAATATATGTTTTTCCACCAGCTTTTTTTTTGACTATTGGTTCTAAGACATTGCCAGCCCGATAGTTCATACCAGGCAATAGGATTAAGTGATAACAGTTGTATCGCTGGATGGAGTGAAATTTGTAACAGCTAAAACAACAGGAGAATTTTGTTCAATGGTAGAGCCAGCAGGAACTGTAATAACTAATTGTCCTACACCCGTACCACCAGGAGTATAGGCTAATAAATCTTCCATTTGGAGAACACCATTAACATAAACATTAAAGTAACTATTATCGGTTGCTAGGGCAGGAAGAGTAGTAGCGGCTGCTCCTGTGTCATCCCAGAAATCACCAACAGCAATAGTTAAAGTCCCTGCTCCTGTTACAGTGGAAGCTGCTTCATTAAAGAATCTCTCCACAGTTGGAAACGTATCGATAGTTGTATTCGCCGTAATTGCAAGCTTCATAATTTTTAATGGCAATAAAAAAACCTCCTTTCCAAGTTATAGTTCATTCTATGTCATCAGAATTTTTGTGTATAGACAATAATACTGATCAAGTAACCAAGCACCAAAAAAGGAACAAACGATAAAATATTGAGTGGAAATATGAGGAATTGTAGGGGGAATGATTAATGAAAAAATATAACAGTATTCATAATTTAACTAAGCCATTTTTAATGATTCCAACCCTACCTACAGAAGTATTACGGTTTCGCCTCCCAAAGCAGGTTGAAGTCTTTGAGTATTACACAATCTCCGACGGATATTGCAGAATTTACAAAGAGGATGATGGAATGAAAGAATTAGGAAATCAAGTAATTCTGGATCCTTGTATGGTGTCTTACATGAACTTATTTATAAATGGTGTTTTACAGCCTAAGGAAAGCTATGAAGTACAAAGTGGAGTCATTATGTTAAAAACTGATGACACACCTCCAAAAGGGGCACCAGTAATACTTCAAATGTTCAAAGTATAAAAAATTATTATTCAATTCATGATGAGGAATATTTATTATCCCCACATTGTTCAATTTGGATAAAATGTATAAAGTTTTATTGTTTTACCTATATAATGGGCTAGAATAAAAAGGCTTTTCCAATCTTGGAATTGCCTTTTCCGTGAATTTATATTATTTGCGAAAAATATTGTAAATGGCCTGTCAATCAACTGAAATCAGCGAAAAAACAAGAGAATGAAAGAAGTAATGATGGAGGAAACCGCGGGTTTGGAAACGGAAAGATTCTTGTTTGAACTAATTCTGATGCAAAATGTGCAATATCTCCTGACCCAATATTTGGCCTTGGGTTTTGTTTGAGCTTATCCATCACCTCCTCTGATGTACCTATCTTATTGGGTGTTGATCATATAAATTGACTATTCGTTGATATATACGAAAAGAATAACACATTATTTCACTAGGGTCAGACAGATCCTAAATCATTATTATAACCTTGTCCACACCATCAATGCTCCCGTCTCATATACTATAACATCTTGTATGAAAGGAAGATGACGATGGCAATTATAGAACCATATAATTTACAGCCAAGTCCATTAATTACAATTAATGGACGGGATGAAGAGACAGCAGATTTCAATCTTCAAGCAAATCCAAATATAAATGCAGGTAATATCACCGGAACTGTCAGTCGCCCTGATGGAACGCCAATTCCCTTAGCTACTATAAAATTATTTACCTCCAATAACGTACCTTATGACCATATTAATAGTAATCCTGCCGGTAACTTTATTTTCCCTAGAGTTCCAGTGGGTTCATACTTTATCACAGCTTCAGAACCTACGTATCTGACTCCAAATCGTATCCCCATAACTGTCTTGTCAAATCGAAACACAACTGTCAATATTACAATGCAAACAGACCCTGACGGAACTAAAAATGCTATTTTTGGGATTGTAAAGGACGTAACAAATAATCAGCCCATTGCAGATGCAACAGTACAGCTTTTCAGTAATAATGGCAGCGGTCCAGTACTTGCAGGAACCGTAAGTACAAATGCTCAAGGTCAATATTTATTTGCCAATTTACTAGATGGAACTTACGAACTTGATGCTGCGAAGGCTGGTTATTTATCCAATCAAACAGTACCGTTAACTATAAGCGGAAGAGAGTTTGTCCCGAGTGATATTGGTATAGCTGTAGATCCTGATGCAAATACAGGAACAATCAGTGGTTTAGTAACAGATGGCAATTCCAACACACCCATCGCAAATGCCATTGTTGCACTATACTCGATCTCAAACGGCACAGAAAGTATCATTGAAATCACCAAAACAAATGTCGGTGGGTTATATTTATTTGGTGATATCCCTTCTGGAACGTACCGAGTCAAAGCTACTGTTCAAGTGGATAGTTAGGGGTTAGTATGATAAACGAAAAGTATAATTTAATATGCTGCCCGACTTTTTCTCTTTCGCCTGGGGAAGAAGTAGAGGTAAATTTGCAATTGGAACGAAAAACTCCGCCTGCCCTGGATGACTCTCTAACGGTAAAAATCAAAAGAAAAAAGAAGAAAATAATAGTTAAAGGCCGAAGCGAACCTTATGCAATAATAGAAATTAGCATAGGAGAGCGCAACCCTATCAAAACAACTTCGGATTGTATGGGATATTTTAAAGTAAGGATAAAAAAGCGCTTAAAGGGCGGAAAAAGACTAACAATCAAGATTATAGCCTTCCCTTCATGTTCTGTCCCAGAAACAGTAACGATTATTTTATGAAAGAATCGGGAAAAACTACCGTGTATATTGTATATATCGACTAATTATTTTTTTAAAATGATAATAGCCCTGTCCATTTATTATTTTTAGAATATACTATTCCGAATTTAATTAAAGAAAGGAGGAGTAGTCAAATGGGAAAAAAGAAGAATAAAAAAAAGGACAAGTCTTCCGGTAGGGAATTTTATAAAATCCTAAAGAAGCATGTCGGCGAAGAAATCACCTTTAGAACCAGATCAGGAGATGTTATAACAGGTGTATTGGGACATATTTCCAAGAATAGCTTATTGGAAATCGTTGAAGCAGAAATGCTAAGTCCGTTTATGTCAGAGCGAGTAAGGCATATCATGCTTGATGACATTGAAAGCTTTTCAGTCGAAATAACACCCGGCAATGGTGATGATGATGACGATGATGATTAGCTGATAAGTGGTGAAGACAGTTATTTACTGTCTTCACTTATAATATCCAAATACAAAGTTTAATAGGGTGTGAACAATATTGAAAATAGTATTTATTGCTTCCGGTTATTCAGGAATCTATCCCTATTTTGAACAGTCCATTCTACATGCATTCTCTCAGTTGAACCATCAAGTATTACAAATTAGTCCAAATTTTAACCTTCAGACGACGCAACAAATTGAACAGTACCATCCCGACTTCGTCTTATCCTTTGTCGGATATAAATTAGAACAACCATTTATACAATTTTTAAAGCAAAAAGGATATGTTCTTGGAGTTTGGTTAACCGAAGATCCCTTTTATATCGACGAGTCTGTTCGTTTGGCGGAAGCTTTCGACCTTATCTTTACCATCGATTTAGGGGCATTTGAATATTATCAGCAAACCCTCCCTGCCAAAAGTACTTATCATCTTCCACTAGGAGCAGATCCCAAGCTCTACTCACCACCTGATATACAAGGAAAAAACTATTTTGATATTTGTTTAATCGGCTATCCCTATCCTGAAAGAATTGAACTTGCACGCCACATTTTAGAACACACATCCTATACGATGATAATAGCTGGTCCTCTATGGAAAAAGTTTATTGGTAGTGAACATTTTAAAAGATTGAAACTAATCAATAAATGGGTAGAACCTACTATGGTCAAAGACATAATTCATTCCTCAAAAATAATCCTTAACCCGCACCGATCCTACAATTATCATCAAAATAAAAATACACTTGGTATTGCAAGCAAAAGTATTAACAATCGTACATTTGATATCGCTGCATGCAACGGCTTTCAGCTTTGTTCCAGTAAACCCGATTTGGCATTACATTTTGACCCTTTAAGCGAGGTTATTCCCTATACAACCAATGAAGAATGTATAAAATACATTCATCAATTTGTACATGATGAAACCACAAGAAACCAGTTTAGTTACAAAGCAAAGGAAAGAGTATTAACAAACCATACTTTTATGCATAGAATACAATTTATCCTTAAAACAATTATTAAATGAATAGAACACGCAGCCCTTTTAGATTGGAGTGTTGCAGATTATTGTAAAAGGAGGTTCATTAGTTTGTTTAATTTAAAAGGAAAAACCATCCTAGTCACCGGCGGAACAGGATCATTTGGACAAAGATTTATCAGGAAAGTTCTTACTTTGGATGTAAAGAAAGTCATTGTTTTCAGTCGTGATGAATTAAAACAATATGAAATGGCACAAGATTTCTCTGACCCCCGCATTCGCTTCTTTATTGGAGATGTGCGCGATAAAGACAGATTAATCCGAGCATTTGACGGTGTTGATATTGTGATCCACGCCGCCGCCTTAAAACATGTTGGTGCATGTGAATATAATCCGTTCGAAGCCATCAAAACCAATATCCACGGTGCGCAAAATATCATCGAAGCCGCCTTAGATAAAGGCGTGGAGAAAGTAATTGCTCTAAGTACGGATAAAGCTGCAAGCCCTGTAAATCTATACGGGGCAACAAAATTGGCATCAGATAAATTATTTGTTGCTGCTAACTCCTATGCCGGAATGAAAAAGACTCGCTTTGCCGTCGTTCGTTACGGAAATGTGGTTGGAAGCCGCGGCAGTGTCGTTCCATTTTTTAAAAAGGTGAAGGAAACCGGAACGATCCCAATTACAGATGAACGGATGACCCGTTTCTGGATTACATTGGATCAAGGAGTGCAGTTTGTGATTGACAACCTTGGCAGAATGAAAGGCGGGGAAATTTTCGTTCCGAAAATACCTAGTATGAAAGTTACGGATCTAGCCAGTGCAATTGCACCGGAATGCAAAGTAGAAGTGATTGGCATTCGTCCCGGTGAGAAATTACACGAAGCCATGATTACAGAGGACGATGCAAGGCGTACCTTGGACTTTGGCACATATTATGTGATACAGCCGGAATTTCCATGGTGGGCTCAAGAAGGTGCAAATGGCGGAAAACCATTACCAGAGGGCTTTAGTTATGTGAGTAACACCAATGTTCAATGGCTTTCTATTGATGAGTTAAGAGAGCTGGTTAAGGACGACCAACCAACCAGGAAGGAAGGGTAACGTGAATCAGAAGCCAATTAGAGACACCTATCTTCCGTATGGCCGCCAGTGGATTGATAATGACGATATTGAAGCGGTCGTTGAAGTATTAAAAGGCGACTTTCTAACCACAGGTCCCTTTGTTTACAAGTTTGAAGAAGCAATTGCTGATTATGTTGGTGCCAAATATGCTGTTAGTTTCGCAAATGGAACGGCAGCATTACATGGCGCATGCTTTGCCGCAGGGATTACAGCAGGAGATGAAGTGATCACAACCCCCTTGACATTTGCAGCAAGTGCAAATTGTATTTTATATCAAGGTGGTACTCCTGTATTTGCTGATATCAATGAGAAAACATACAATATCGACCCAAAAGAAATTGAAAAATGTATCAGACCGAGAACAAAAGCAATCATCCCTGTTGATTTCACCGGGCAACCAGCCTGTTTGGACGAAATCGGCGAAATTGCTAAAAAACATAATTTAGTTGTAATCGAAGATGCTGCTCACGCTTTAGGCGCCACATACAGAGGTAAAAAAATAGGTTCCATCAGCGACATGACCATGTTTAGCTTTCATCCCGTCAAACATATTACAACGGGTGAAGGGGGAATGATTACTACTAACAACAAAGATTATTATGAAAAATTACTGCAGTTCCGTACTCATGGCATTACTCGTGATCCTGGTAAATTACTGAATAATCACGGTCCATGGTATTATGAAATGCAGTTTCTTGGCTTTAATTATCGGTTAACTGACATACAAGCTGCATTAGGGATAAGCCAATTACAAAAGATTGACCAATTTATTGAGAGAAGAACAAAATATGCCGCCATGTATACAGAAGCTTTTATTAATATCCCAGAAATTATCACTCCTTTTCAGGATTCGGATGGGGTGTCAAGCTGGCATCTTTATGTAATACAACTTGATTTAACGCGGCTGTCCACTGATAGAGCAGAAATCTATCGAACTTTACTGGACCATAATATTGGGGTTAATGTTCATTACCTGCCCATTCATCTTCTTCCATACTACAAGGAATTAGGCTTCAAGCATGGAGATTTACCAATTTCAGAGTTTCTATATGAGGCCATATTGACTCTCCCTTTATTTCCCCTTATGAATGAAACAGATGTAGAAGATGTAATTCGAGCTGTGAAAGAAACGATTACCCTTTATTCAAAAGGGGTGTAATTAATATGAAGATTGGTGCCATTATTCAGGCAAGAATGGGTTCAACAAGACTGCCTGGGAAAATATTAAAGAAAGTGCTTGGAAAAACGCTATTAGAATATCAAATTGAACGAGTAAAACGTTCGAAGCTGATAAATGAAATCGTTATAGCCACCACCATATCAGATAATGACACTCCCATTGTGGAACTATGTGAATCACTAGGAATATCCTATTATCGCGGCTCTGAGGACGATGTGCTTTCTCGTTATTATGAAGCTGCAAATGAATTTTCATTTGAGACCATTATTAGATTAACTTCAGATTGTCCCCTTATTGATCATGAAATCATCGATCAAACCATTGAACTTTATTTGAGTAACCAATTTGACTATACAGCCAACATTATTAATAGGAAATTCCCTCGTGGGCTTGATGTGGAAGTCTTTTCTAAAGAGACATTAAAGAAACTTCACGAAACCGCTCGTAAACATGGTCATCGAGAACATGTTACCACATTTATATTTGATCATCAGGAGTTATTCAAAATGGGCTCTTTGGAAGCTGCCGAGGATTTTAGTCATTTGCGCTGGACAGTAGACACAATAGAAGACTTTTTATTAATTGAAAAGATCCTTACGGCCATTTATCCCGTTCACCCTACATTTTTAACAAAAGATGTAATCGAACTATTAAATAGAAACAAAGACTGGATGTTATTAAACTCAGCGATTCAACAAAAAAAATATTAAGAGGGAGTAATATGAACATTTGTTTTCGAGTAGATTCATCAACGAAAATCGGAACTGGTCATGTTGTAAGGTGCTTAACGTTGGCGGACGAATTATCGAAAAACGGCCACAATATCACGTTTATTTGCCGAAGACTTACAGGCCATTCTGTTCATTTAATCAATAATAAATGTTATGCCTCCCACCTCCTTCACTATAGAGAGGACCAAGAAAACTTTCAATGGAAAATCGATGCCGATGAGACCATCACTATTCTTACAGAAACATTAGCTCCCATTGATTGGCTTATTATTGATCATTATGAAATTAGTAAGGAGTGGGAAGCCTCTCTTCTTCCTTATGTCAAAAAGATTATGGTGATCGATGATTTAGCCAACCGAGAACATGTCTGTGACATGATAGTAGATCAAACGTTCGGTGAAACAGGAGAACGTTACCAAGGATTATTGCCTTCGAGTTGCATAGGTTTATTTGGATTAGATTTTGCTATTTTACGCCCACAATTTAGGGAACACAGAAAAAATAGCTTTCACATCAATAACAACCTTATTACCATTCATGTTTTTTTTGGTGGCAATGACTATAAAGGCCATACTGGAAAGTTTAGTAACCTGATTTTAAAACATTTCCCAAAGCTTTTTGTAAAAGCAGTAATCGGTGAAAATTATTTGAACATAGACTCTATACACGAACTGTCTAAAAAATACGGAAACAGGTTCCAATGGAAACAAAACATTGAAAATATGGCTGAATATATGGCTGAGTGTGATCTAGCTATTGGTGCAGCTGGATCAACCACATGGGAAAGAGCCTGTGTTGGATTGCCGGCTGCATATCTATCAATCAACAGCAATCAAATTAAGATACTCGAAACCTTAGAAAAAAGGGGATTTTGCCGATACTTTGGTGATGCTGATACGTTGGAGGAAAATCAATTTATCATTCAAACCCAAAGATTTATTAGTGATAAAAACCTAACAAATGCAATGTATCAAAAGTGTATCCAATCTGTCGATGGTTTCGGAACAAAAAGAATTTTCGAATCATTGATTTCATAAGAGGTTGATAACCATGAATATTTGTCTATTTCATAAAAATTGCCGGCTTATCCCATACGCTGAATGCCACCACCAGCAAACTGTTGAGTGGCTAAATAACCCGGTGGTATTCAAAAGTTTTGGGCTTACTAAAAAAGTCACTATTGAATCGCATCGTCAATGGATAAAATCATTGAATCAAACCCTTATTTGGGCAATTTTCGATTCAACCAACATCTATTGTGGAAACATCCTTTTATTCATCAATCCTCAACATTATTCTGCATTTTTCCAATTATATATCGGGAGAGATGATGTAAGGGGTAAAGGGATTGGTTATTCCTCTTTGGCAGCTGTCGTCCAATATGCCTTCGACTGTCTCAAACTCAATCGAATCTGGCTGCAGGTCTTCCCTGATAACATCTATGCGATTAAACTGTATAAAAAAATCGGGTTTGTGCAAGAAGGAATTGAAAAACAATCGAATTACTTTGAAGGACACTTTCGGGATCAATTAAGATTCTCACTATTGAAAGAGGATTGGAAGAAGAATAAAGGAGAATTGCTATGAAAATTGCCATTATGCAGCCAACCTATCTGCCATGGGCGGGGTACTTTCACATGATGTCCAATACAGATTTTTTTATTTTTCTTGACGATGTTCAATTTTCTAAAGGCTCCTGGCAGCAAAGGAATAAAATTTTACTCAAAGACCAAGCGAAATATCTAACCATCCCAGTATTAACTGGTGGAGAGAAGCAACAATTGATTAAGGATGTCAAAACAGACCTCACCAAGTTGTGGAAAAAAAAACACCTGCTAACGCTTCAGCAAACCTATGGAAAACACCCCTATTTTCATGAAATCAAAGACCTCCTTAACCATTTCTACCAAAATGATACGCTATTATTAGCCGATTTTACCATGGCCTTAACGAAGGAAATAGCCCAATTGCTTGGGATCCGCACAAATATCAGGAAGAGCAGTGAACTGCCGGTATCTGGCCGGAAGTCTGAGTATCTCATAAACGTTTGTCATTATTTAGGGGCAGAAGTCTATTTGAGTGCAAGAGGTTCCAAGGACTATATTGAACAAGAAGGGCTTTTTTCTAAAAGTAATATAAAGGTAGAATATCATGATTATATTCCTGGCCAGTACACTCAAAAACATCACGAGGGGTTTATCTCTCATTTATCCATTATCGATGTTCTTGCAAATCTAGGAATCCATAAGACCAGAGAATATATTTTGGAAGGGAATAATTGAATGGATATCAAAATCGGGAACTATATTATAGGAAAAGACCATCGGCCATTTGTAATTGCCGAAATGTCAGGAAACCATAATCAGTCCTTAGAAAGAGCCTTGAAAATTGTAGAGGAAGCTGCTAAAACGGGCGCACATGCTTTAAAAATCCAAACCTACACCCCCGACACCATGACCTTAAATGTGAATGGTGAGGGTTTTGATATAAAGGACGAAGGAAACTTGTGGGAAGGAAGGAACTTATATGAATTATACCAAGAGGCCTATACACCATGGGAATGGCACAAGACTCTGTTTGATCGGGCACAAGAACTTGGAATGCTCGCCTTTAGTACCCCGTTTGATGAAACAGCTGTCGATTTCTTAGAAACATTAAACGTACCTATGTATAAAATTGCCTCGTTTGAGAATAACGATTTGCCACTGATCAAAAAAGTTGCTGCAACAGGGAAACCGATGATTATTTCAACAGGAATGGCCTCTCTAGAGGAATTGGAAGAAACGGTGAAAACCGCAAGGGAAGCAGGATGCCGCGACTTAATATTATTAAAATGCACCAGCACCTACCCTGCAACTCCAGAAAATACAAATATTTTAACCATCCCCCACTTACAGCAATTATTTAACTGCCAAGTTGGAATCTCTGACCATACAATGGGAATTGGCGTTTCTCTAGCAAGTGTGGCGTTAGGTGCTACAGTAATTGAAAAACATTTTACAATTCTTAGGTCTGATGGCGGCGTTGATTCTGCCTTTTCAATGGAACCGTCAGAAATGAAAGCTTTAGTGGCAGAGTCGGAACGTGCATGGCAGTCCCTCGGACAAATAACTTACGGTCCAACAGAAGAAGAAAAAAAGTCATTAAAATACAGAAGATCCATTTATATTGCGAAAGATCTCCAAGCAGGGGATACGTTAACAAAAGAGAATCTAAAAATTATACGTCCAGGATATGGTCTAGCTCCTAAATTCTATGAAGAATTATTAGGAAAACAGGTACAAGTAAGCATTAAAGCAGGAACTCCTGCCGACTGGAGCATGCTGTCACAGTAAAAAAAAGTAAGATATCTCCTCCTTCCGAAGTGATATCTTACTATTTTTTTATTCATTTGAGGTTCACTTAAACGGTAAAGAGACTTTAAGAAAAAGAGGAAATTCATGCTTGAAGCTCATTCAGGTGGGCAAGTAATTTTTTTCCTGAAGTTCCATCATTATAAGAACAAGACGCATATTCGCTTCTAATTCTTTGATAGTCTTCTTTTTTTTCATTCGTGGAAAAAAATTGATCAATGACTTCAGTTAATCGATCAGGACCTGTTTGTAAAAATTCTCCTAGCTTTTCATAATAATCATACGATCGATTACTGATTACAAAGTCAAATATAAACACTGGTTTACTAAATAAAATACTTTCTAACACGACTGTTGATAATGAGGCAACTACTCCATCAACCTGGGAAATTAGATCATATAAGTAATTCTCTCGCGATGTAAACACTTGAACCGTTTTATATTTCTTTTCAAGTTCAAAATATATACCGCACTTTCCCTTTCCTACCTCCCATGGATGTGGCTTTATTATGATTTGATAACTGGTGTTAGCTAGAATATTTCTCATCAGCCGCAAAAATTTCTCAGGTTCTATATTAGGTCCAGTAATGACTAATAAAGTCTGTTTGGCTGGATCAAGATTGAATCGCTTATAAAAGCTTTTTTTCTTCCCTCTGGTTTTAGTAAATATTTCGTCATATTTCGGATGACCAATTTCAGCGATACGCTCTTGCGGCACTCCTCTTTGTAAATACCAGTTTTTTTCATACTCTCCATATACGGCAACAGTAGTGGTAAATACCGGCATAAAAGCTTCTTCCCCCATTAATGCCCCATGCTGCAGACATACACTTTTGATGCCGTGAATGGTGCCAACAATAGCTAGTACTCTGCTTACCACATCTTCCGTCGTACCAACCACGATAGCTGAGATGTTTACGTGTTCAAAGAAATGACATACTGTACTTATCGTTTTCACGATCAAGGGTATCCGTTTAAGGAAGGTCTGTTGAAAGAATTCATTGCTAAATACCGGATGGTCATGTAATTTCTTAAATATAGTCTCCGCATTTTTGACAAGCTGAATCGAAATAAGGTCATTGGACTGTTCGTATTTATGGAGTGTCTCAACTGGAATTCCATAAAGATGTGTTTTCGCAGACCGAGAAAGAATAATCGTCTGTTTCGGATCAAATAAGGTTTTATAACATGACTCGGGAATACGCGTATAGTCATAGTTGATCAGGACTTTTCCACCCTTCACCCCGTCCGTATGGGTTAATCTCGTATCCCCAAGCCATTTATCAAAATAGGGTTGAATCATTTCTTTTTTCAGTTCATATCGACTTTCATTAGTAAAATCTTCAGCTTCCATTTTTCTTTTAAGCTCTGAATCAAAATGCTGATAAAAATTTGTTACAATGGCGATAGGAATATTGTTAAATTTAAAATTTTTGAAGGTTTCCAAAAACTCGCGATAGATGTTCCAATAGTTTGCTAAATAATGACTCAATGCGGATTCCCCCGTTTCAATGCCCTCAGGGATTCTCGCAGTTCCTTGCATGTTCGCTGGGGGGGTAATTTTTGAGCAAATTCACTTGGCTTTTCATGGAAAATTTGCGTATGAATTGATTTCGGGGTAATGTAATTAAAATCTAATACTTCATTAAGGGGATAAAATGGCCAATAGTGATTTAATTTCCAGAAGAATCGAGCGTCGCCGATCCGATAAAATTGTGGATCTTCATCCCAATTTGCGCCAAAGGTTTTTGTAATCACAGGTAAAACATCTCTACGATGCATAATCGAACAATGGTCTATCACACACGATGCCAGCCAAGATAGACTCTTAGCAGGTCTGATAACCGAATGCGTACTTTCCCCCTTATCATTCAAATAGATCGTTTCCGATGCTGAATAAACGACCATAACCTTTGGATGCCGATCTAAGTAATCAACCATTTTCTTTATTTTTTTCTTATGGAACACATTGTCATCGGTTGCATACGTAATATATTCTCCTTGTGCTAAATCAAGTGCTTGATTAATGAGAACGGCATATCTTGTTTTTGCTACTCTTTCATCAATAGTTTTAATATCACTCTTAAAAAATTTCACTCTAGTATCTTTTAAAAAGGGTTGGATCTCTCTTAGCGTTGCTTCATTTGAGTTATCATCCATGATAAATAACTCGAAGTCATCATAACTTTGGTCCAATATGGCACGAATTGACTTCGCGACATATTCCTGTTTATTAAAACTAGTTAATATGATAGAAACCTTCGGCACAATCACACCCCATTTTATTTTAATTCCCTATCATGTTCGTTCTCTGCCTTCAACAGATTTTCATAATAATGTTGGTTTGCCTTGAATAAGGCTTCATGTGTTCCCGCATCAAGCCACCATTTTGTTAGTTTTTCATACTTTAATGCCCTTCGATTAATATACAAATTATTTAAATCTGTCACTTCCTTTTCCCCCCTGGCAGAAGGCTCCAACAGATGAATTAATTCAAAAACCTGCTTATCGTAGAAATACATTCCTGTTACACAATAATTGGAATTGCTTATCTTAGGCTTTTCAATAATCGAGAGAATGGAATGATTATTTTCATCTAGAATGGCCACCCCATACCTTTCCGGATCTGGCACCTCTTTTAAAAAAACCTTCGCTTCATGGCAGCCATTCTTAAATTCTTCAATATATGACCCGAGATCATCATCAAACAGGTTGTCCCCAAGTAACACAACAAACTTATCTTCAACGAACTCCTTCGCACAATATAAAGCATCGGCAATTCCACCGCCATTATCACTTTGGATCGTGTATGATAAGTTAACTCCCAATTCCTTACCGTTACCCACTATTTTTTGAAAGTCAGCTACATCTTCCTGATTTGTAACGATTAATATTTCCGTAATACCCGCTTGCTTTAACTTGGTAATTGGCCAATGAACCATTGGCTGCAAGCCAACAGGCAATAAGTGCTTATTTAGTACTTTTGTAAAAGGCTGTAAACGTGTACCCTTTCCCCCAGCCAAAATGACACCTTTCATTCTCTTCACCCTTTCCATGAATAACACTCCTTATCAATTTATGAGAAAAGGTTTTTTTTGGTACTAGCTTGAGTGTCCATTTATGGAATTGGTCTTATTTTCCTAGTCACCATCATTTTTTGAATATTGATTTTCAATATATTTCAAGTATCCATCACTCAATAGTTGCCTCCACCACCATTTATTCTGGACAAACCATTCAACAGTCATGGATATCCCCGTTTCAAAAGAATATTGGGGTGTCCAGCCTAATTTCTTTAATTTATTCGAGCAAATGGCGTAGCGCTTATCGTGTCCCAAGCGGTCGGGGACAAACGTAATGAGATCTTCTGATTTCCCTAAGGCATGAAGAATAGTAGTAACCACCTCTAAATTGGTTTTTTCATTATTGCCGCCAACATTATAAATTTCACCATTCACCCCTTTATGCAATACTAAATCGAGTGCCGTACAATGGTCGTGGACATGTAACCAATCGCGGACATTCTTTCCATCCCCATAAACAGGAATCGTTTCATTATTTAAGGCACGAAGGATGGTGAGTGGAATTAGTTTTTCAGGAAAGTGAAACGGACCATAATTATTGGAACAACGGGTTATATTGACGGGGAGTTGAAATGTTTCATGATACGCTCTAACTAAGAGGTCACTGGACGCCTTACTGGCACTGTACGGACTATTTGCCTTAAGCGGTGTTTCCTCTGTAAAAAAAGTTGATGGATCAAAGTCTAACTCTCCATAAACTTCATCTGTTGAAACATGGATAAATTTGTCCACTTCCATATGTTTTGCTGCATCAAGCAGCACCTGTGTCCCCAAAATATTGGTTCGAACAAATATTTCCGGATCTAAAATCGAACGATCCACATGGCTTTCTGCGGCAAAATGAACAACATACTTAAACTTCTCTTTTTCAAAAAGATTCATAATAACACTGCGATTCGTAATATCCGCTTGAATAAAATGATAGTTTTTATGTGATTCAATCTCACGGTGTTTCGTTATATCACCCGCATACGTGAGTAAATCTAAATTATAAATATGATAATCCGGATATTTTTTAACCATATACTGAACGAAGTTTCCACCGATAAATCCCGAGCCTCCGGTTATCAAAATCTTCCTTGTAGTCAAATTTACCTCACTCCTTGTTGGTTCCATCATTTAGATATTGCTTTAACGCGATTTGCCAGGAGGGCAGGGGGCTAAATCCATGAATACGTAATTTTTGATTAGACAACCGTGAGTTTTTTGGGCGAATGGCTCTAGTAGGGTACTCTTCAGAACTGATGGATTTAACAATAACTGATTTCCCGCTAAGGCGGAATATTTCCCTTGCAAAATCAGCCCAACTGCAATATCCCTCATTCGTTGCATGATAGAAGCCATATTGATTTGTTTGAATCATGTCCAACAGTAGTCGCGCTGCATCAACTGTATAGGTAGGAGAGCCAATCTGATCCTCTACTACATTAAGCATAGTGTGATTTTCTGAAAGTTTAAGCATTGTCTTAACAAAGTTATTTCCATTTTTGCCGAAAACCCATGAAATTCTAACAATAAACCATTCCGATAATTTGGACTGAACAAGCTTTTCACCTTCGTATTTTGTCAGTCCATAATAACTAACAGGGCTTGGCTGCTCCGATTCATCAAACGGATAATCTCCCAATCCATTAAACACGTAATCTGAACTAATATACATAAACTTTGCCTGAATTTTCCTTGCGGCCTGAACTAGATTGTTTGTCCCTTCCACATTCACATTCCAACAGTTTTCCCTATCATCCTCAGCTTGATCAACAGCTGTATAGGCAGCGCAATGAATAATCGCATCAGGGTTCAAATCGGCAATAAACTTACCAACTGAAGGTTCATCTGTAATATTTAAATCTTTTGACCCCACTCCAATCATATCCATCCCACGGCTATGCCCTTCTTTCATCACATCAAAACCAAGCTGCCCTGTCGAACCTGTAACAAGTATTTTCATAGTTTTTCTCCATAGATAAAATTATTCTCTATATCAGCTAAATTTGGATTAGATTGATCCTTAGCTGATAATATTGGGGTAAGTGAAGCTGGCCACACTATCCCAATTGCTGGGTCATTCCATTTAATGCCCCTGTCGAACTGAGGATCATAAAAGGCATCCACCTTATATTGAACTTCTGTATCATCTGTTAATGTCATAAAACCATGAGCAAATCCTTTTGGAATGAACAACTGTTTTCGATTAACTGCACTTAATTCAATTCCAAACCACATACCAAATGCAGGACTACCCTTTCGAATATCGATTGCAACATCAAAGATAGCACCTCTTGTACAGCGGACAAGCTTTGCCTGGGCTTTTGGAATTAATTGATAATGTAACCCCCGTAAGGTACCACTTGATACAGAAAGTGAATGATTATCCTGAACAAAAACAGTGCTTATTCCTTCTTTAATAAACCATTCATCACTAAACGACTCCATAAACCATCCACGATGATCACTAAACACATTTGGTTCAATAACTTTTACTCCTGGTAATTCACTTTCATAAATCCCCATTTTATACACCTCGTATTATAATATGTCTTCCTTTCGATATTGACCTCTGTTTTCTATACTGTTTTTACAAAAATTACCGTTATCATCTTCAGTTGGAATTACAGTGATTTTATATAAGAACCCTCAGTTTTTAACGTTATTTCCTTATTCTTATTATTTTGGTATACGGAATACATTGAGTTTACGGAGAAATTTAGAAATGTTTAGGGTCCTATACTTTACGCTTTACTAGAGTAACTTTTCACTCTGGATAGGCTTCGGAGTCGTAAGGATGTAAATTAGGCAGGGCTTACGTCGTTTAGATAAAAAATAATTGTAAGCTTTAGTATCAGGAGAACGTGCCAAAGCGATATTGTTTTTACGAAACAACAAACCTTGATATTGGATTTAGACGATACCTTAATACACTGCAATAAATACTTTAAAAAAGCAGGAAAGGAATTTGTAAAGCACATGAAGAAATTGTTTTTGGCAATATCTATTGAGGAAATGAGGGAAAAACAGCTGGAGTTTGATTTGAAAAATGTCGAAAAGTACGGACTACATTCATCGAGATACCCAGAATCACTTGTGGCCACCTATCTTTAATTTTGCACGTTAACTGTCATGATTCTGTCAATTTCTTGTATTTTCGCCATTAGTTAAACGTTGTTTGAAATTAGACTTAACCCTAGCAATCCTGAACTTCCCCTCCAAATGCTTGAATATAATGGGGAAGTGTGTAGCGGATTGGCTGTTTGGAAAGGAACTTGATCGACTAATGGTTAATCCTTCGGGTTAATACAAGTTCTTCCGGTTGGCGGCAGGCATCGTCTCGAACATGCACGATCAGTCCCCGCGCTGTGAACCGTTGAGGAGGATGAACACTTTTCATGTCTTCCCCATTCAACCAGTCCCACTCATAGAATTCTCCGCCAATCTCATAAAGTACCTTTTCATCATCTTTCCTAGGCTCAGCTGCCATCCTTTCATCGCATAAGTTATCATAATACAGATAGAACTTCTCTTTTAAGATTCCGTAAAAGTAGGCAATGGGCTTTCTAACGACGTTTGTAAGTTTTAGTTTTCTAATTAATTGCCGGAACGCATCGATGGCGATTGGAACGATGACATCCGTTTCTTGGTGCAATTTATAATCAAACGCAAGAATATGAACCATACGCCAAAAGTCTTCGATTAATTTCGCATCGTCGAAGAAACATGTAACAAATTCTACAAAAGGCTTTGGTACACGGTTGCTCACAAAGGTATGGTCCAATGTAGACGGTTCCTCTTTACGTTTTTTTATCTTTTGATCTTTTTCAGTTTTTAAAAGATTAATAGTTTCTTTTGGGTGGTTCATTGTTTGTTGATTAGGTGGTTCACTGACCGGAAAACGATTGAACACAAAGAGATTACTCGACTGGGAGCCGTTTGTGCGTTCCGTTTCATAGACCGTGAAAATCCCTACATCCTTTGCCTTCCCGATCATCCGCTTAAAAGTGGAACGGGAAATGCCATTATTCTTGTACTCTTGATGAATCGCTTTTAACATTGTGCCGATTTTGGCATTGCATACTCCAGGAATTTTCGCAGCAAAACGAACCAGTCGCTTTAAGCCGACTAGCTCCCCTTTTGAAAAATCCTTCTTATGCTCTAGCAGCCACCATTCCATATGCTGATTAAACTCTTGCAAACTCTCAAATTGGGAAAACTGTTCAAATCCCTCAATGTTGCCTGATTTCAAATTCATCATCTTGCGCCACCCTTTCGCCGCTATTATCTGTTTCCGGCATCTTTACGATAGCGGGTTTGGCGCGGAAAATCGAACGGCTTCATTTCACTTTTGATGGCCATTTTAGTGCGATAAGCTTCATTTTTGCGTTCAAAAGTGGATTTTGATGACTAAATTTGCATTTGTGTGCAGATTTGGTGTCAATTTTTTAGTTTAAAGAAGTTCCACAAGGTAGATAAGGAGGAATTTGATTAATTATGAAAAATAAACTATTTATTGGTAATATTTTTAGAAGAAAAGTATTTATTACTCCGGATTTTAATTTTATGGTGGGGCAATATTATCGGAATGCAAAGCTATGTACAATTATAACAGAGTGTAATAGAGTCTTTATTGTTAATTGATTCCCCTTAGAAATCCTAAATGACAGTATCAGATGTGTGGGTTTTAATTTGAAAGGGGCAATGGAGACTGCAAAGCTACTCCTTGGCGACAAACAAATGTGTCCTGTAATGGTGAACCCGTTACATACTATTGTTGTATTTCCTAATAAATCTGTTTAACACTCTGACACTATGTGGTTTAATCCGTGTAATATTTTAAGAACAAACACTTTAAATCGAAAAGCCAGGGTAGAGTTTAAGAATGGGTTAATTATTACGGTCCCTTCCTAAACTTTATTCCTTTAACCATAAACTGCAAATAGCAGAGCAATTTAGAAACATCATGTCCGGGAAAGGAACAATCCTTTTTCTAAATCGAAGGGGCCTAAAAAGGGCGCATAATCAAAATACAGCGACAAGAGTTGATTTCTTTTCTACTACATTTCATGATTAAATATCCAGGCTGAGGCAGCAATCACCTCGGCCTTATTCATTCTTTAAAATCCATCTACTATGATGGATATATCTATATCAACCCTTACGCCATCAAACACTCCTCAGGTATTTTCCTGAAATTTCCCTATCAAACAAACGATTATTTAAAATTGCTGCAGCATTTGAAAAATAGACCTTTTTCTTGTCCAATCGATGAAAAAATGGTTTAAAGGGCTCATAAAAATAAGGATCGAATTAGATTCGAACCCTAATTTTCACCATTCAACATCCTTTCGATAAAATTCCATACAGGTTATACTATTCAAACATTTGATTGAAAAAGATGCTAAATATTAATCTATTGGGATTTCCCCTGCAAAATTAAAAAGAAAGTTGTCGAGAATTGTCAGGTAAATTTACAGATCGTACCTCATGTATTTACACGATCAAATTTGTTTCACGTAAACTTACATGATTCTACCTATTCCTCGAATTTTCGACACCATTCAAATCTTTGATTGAATGGTGCCTCAGTTTGCTATATTTAAGTTAAATTGACTAAATCTAGCTGTAATATGGTTTAGACTTTCTTGAGTTTCTTGTAGGCGTTAACTTGATTCACATCTTTCCAAGCAATAATGGATAGGCTTATTGTTATGACAACTAAATTAGCTACCTTGATGTATTCCAATATATTTTTCTTCATTTCACTATCTTCTTTTTGTAGAAAAATCCGTTAAACACTTCCTCTTTTTCCACCTTTTTGAAAAAGTAATTTCTTGATTTGAGTAAAACAATTATTTAACTGTTGCTTAAAAATTCGAGGAAAAACAACAAGCTTATTGGGGGTCTAGCCCCCATCGACACGCGTTAGCAGCTTAGCTTTTTTATACTGTCTACTTGACAGGGGTAAGACCAGTTTATTTTTTTGTTTTTCAGTTTATACGCGCCTTTTTCTAATATGATTGTCGCTGGTTCCATGCAAAAAAGCCAAAGGTTCTGCAAAAAGAAAACAACGCTGTATTGACTTCCAGTCCACGCAGGAGCTAACGCCCAACCATCTTTATCGTATGTTTTATCCATCATTACTTTACTAGGCATTATGTAATACCATTTGCCATTCGATGAAATCCATTTGTTTCTTACCCATTCTCCGTTCTGATTGTACCCCCATGTCTCTTTTTAAGAGAGAAATCCTTTGTCAGTATATTTAACCCATCCATTTTGTACAGAA
Organism: Bacillus sp. S3; assembly: GCF_005154805.1. GTDB lineage: Bacteria > Bacillota > Bacilli > Bacillales > Cytobacillaceae > Neobacillus. The sequence continues at coordinate 677,063 of NZ_CP039727.1, read as the reverse complement.
TTGTTAGAAAGTGCCTCCATTAAAGAATCCTGAAAACTATCCCTTTGCATGGTTATAAAAGTAGTAGAAATACCAATTAATATTGGAACAGCCCAAACCTCCCACCATCGAAGATCTGTTGCTTGTACGTTCATCCACAAGTCATAAAATTCATTAATTTCCCTAATTATCCACTTTCAATAATTTAAAAATTATTCTGTGATTCTAATAGCACCATCCATATTGTGCAAAAAATTCAACTTAATTAAAATAAATTTAACAAAAGTTCATAAATATCTCTATTCAATGACAACCTATAATGTATTTTTAGGGCTGCAGCACTAAGGATTGTAAGAAAGGTTAAAAAAGCGCCCTTTCTAACATTCCGTATGTGTCGCTTCGGTTTAGTCTTTTTTTAGCAAAGATATTTTAACTAAATAAACCATCAGTCATTATGATTGATGGTTTTCTTCTATTTCAGAAATAGTTACTTGGAAATTTTCAGACCACCAATCGGATTTGATTTCCTGATGGGTCATTTGTTACATAATAATCTGCTTCTTGGTTTATCGGGGCGCCAAGCCGCCTTAGCTGCTGTATTGCTTTCTCTCTTTCTGCTTCATCCGGGAAGACTAGAGTATACCAGCTTAAGCCGACACTATTTTCCGGAGGGGTTGGAGCCCCCACACCCTGCCAAGTGTTGATCGCAATATGATGATGGTATTTTCCTGTTGAAAGAAAGGCTGCCTGCGGATAATAACTGACCACTTCAAAGCCAAGCCCTTTTGTGTAGAAATCTTCTGCTTTTTTTAAATCGCCAACGTGAAGATGGATATGGCCCATAATTGTCCCGGGGGGAAGACCAGTCCATTCCGCATTACTTTCCGCAAGAATCCCTTCCGCATCCAGTTGTTCAGTTGCCATCTCCACTAAGTTATTTTTCCATGTCCACTCCTCAGATGGGCGATCTCGGTAGACTTCAATCCCGTTGCCGTCCGGGTCATTGAGGTAGAGCGCCTCACTGACATAATGATCCGCAGCACCCAGGGGATAGCCCGTTTGAAGCAAGTGCCTTAAAAAGACCGATAAATCGGCACGAGATGGCAGTAAGATGGCAAAATGATACAAACCAGATGTATTAGCCGGCTTCGGGCTCACATCTGCAGGCTGTTCAAGCGTTAATAGCGGTTTTTTCCCGTCTGCTGTTAAAACGGCCTGCTGTACGGTTTTCTCCAATACTTGAAGTCCAATGATATTTTGATAAAAAGTTACGGCATCGTCTAGATTCTTAACTTTGATTGTAACCTCTCCAACATAAATACTTGGTTTTTGATGAAACTTCTCCATTTTATATATCCTCCACTTCTTTGTTAGAAGTTGCATTTATTATTCTTTATTCAATTTAATACTTCATACATCGGAAGACAAAAAATCCTAGATTCGTCTTATTTAAAGTGTATCTTGGATTTATCTTGGATTCAATTATTTTTAATTTAAATCACTTTAAATAACTCCACATAGTCTTTACACTCTCTTTACAGTAAGTTAAGAAAATATCCATTTTTCTCTAATACAATGGAGTTAACAAACACATTGGAGGGATTGGATGAAGGTTACAGTTGCTGGAGCAGGATATGTAGGCTTGGTCACGAGTGCTTGTTTAGCAGAATTAGGACATCAGGTAACATGCATAGATATACAAATAGAGAAAATCGACATGCTCCAGTGCGGACGTTCACCCATATATGAGCCAGGATTAGAGACACTAATAGAAAGAAATCTGCGTAACGGGCAACTGCATTTTACCACGGATGCTCATCAGGCATATTCAGGTGCAGACATCATTTTCATTGCAGTTGGAACACCTGAAACACATGACGGTTCTGCAGACCTAAAATACATACATGTGGTTGCTCATACCATTGCCAACTATATTGATCAGGATATCATTGTCTGTACAAAAAGCACGGTTCCAGTCGGTACGAACGAGCTCATTCAACAAATTATTGACAGCAGGAAACCTCCTAACCTACATGCAGAAGTGGTGGCCAATCCCGAATTTCTACGCGAAGGCGCAGCAATTATTGACTTTTTCCACGGAGACCGAATTGTGATTGGCACCAGTCATCGTGAAACAGCAGCTTTTATGGAACAATTTTATCTGCCGTTAAATATTCCGATTTTGAAGACAGATACCAGAAGTGCAGAAATGATTAAATATGCTGCTAATGCCTTTTTAGCTACAAAAATTAGTTTTATCAATGAAATAGCAGCCATTTGCGATAATGTCGGTGCGGATATAGAGGAAGTTGCTTTTGGCATCGGTCAAGATAAACGGATTGGCCATCATTTTTTTAAAACTGGGATTGGCAATGGCGGTTCCTGTTTTCCTAAGGATATTAAGCAATTGATACGTTTCGAATGAAAAATTTTTAAAGGAGCAGCGAACATGACAAGATGGATTCAGACAATGTATGGCTTTGAGTGCCGGGTGTTACTACGGGTAAACCGTCATTTTGATAAAAAGCTGTTAAATCTATTTTTCCGAACGGTTACACATCTTGGAGGAGCGGACGTCACCATTGCTTCTGCACTCCTCCTTATCTTTTTAGCATCTAGTGAGGCAAAATTGACAGCAATCGCCAGTGCACTTGCGTTATCAGCGAGCCATATTCCGGTCCATATAATCAAACAGCTGTTTCCACGAAAAAGGCCGTATTTAATGATTAATGAAACCAAGTTCCCTGCGAACCCATTGCAGGATCATTCATTCCCATCGGGGCATACAACAGCAATTTTCTCTGTTGTGACCCCTTATGTATTATTCAACACGCAATTGGCAAGTGTTCTTATTCCTTTAGGTATCTGTGTGGGAATATCGCGCATTTATTTAGGGCTTCACTATCCTTCAGATGTCCTCGCAGGAGGAATGCTTGGAGCCATTACGGGGATTTTATGCTTTTGCATTTTAGTTCTATAACAAAATGAAAAAAGGTAAAAAGGGTGTCAGGCACCATGAATATGGTGCCTGACACCCTAAATAATATATGCACGATACATTTGTTTAATTATGCTTCGACTACGTTTGGCTGTTGGTAAACTTCTGTTTCGATTTCACCTGTTGCTTTGCCTGTTAGGACACCGGCTGTTAAGGCGCCGCTTACGTTTAGGGCTGTACGGCCCATGTCGATTAACGGTTCAACAGAGATTAATAGTCCTACAATTGCAACTGGAAGATTCATAACCGAAAGAACGATTAAGGCAGCAAATGTCGCACCGCCGCCAACGCCCGCGACTCCAAATGAACTGATTGCAACTACTAGAATAAGAGTAAGAATAAATGATGGGCTGAATGGATCGATTCCTGCAGCAGGAGCGACCATTACCGCTAACATCGCTGGGTAAATACCGGCACAGCCATTTTGACCGATGGAAAGTCCGAATGAACCGGCAAAGTTGGCAATTCCTTCAGATACACCAAAGTCTTTTGTTTGTGTTTTGATTGTCATTGGCAATGTTCCCGCACTTGAACGTGAGGTAAAAGCAAAGGTCAAGGTTGGCAATGCTTTTTTCACAAAGTTTACAGGGCTTAGCTTTGCAAATGAAATGAGCAGCAAATGAACAATGAACATTAGAATAAGCGCCACATAAGAGGCAATGACAAACTTACCTAACTTCGCAATCGCTGCAAAATCACTCGTTGCTGTTACCTTGGTGATAATAGCCAAAATTCCATACGGTGTAAGACGTAAAATAAGTGTAACAACCCTCATGATAATCTTATAAAAAGTATCAATAATCTTGGCAAAGAAGTCTGCATGCTCGGGATCTTTTCTCTTAACTCCCAGGTAAGCCACACCAAGAAAAGCAGCAAAGATAACAACCGCAATTGTCGATGTCGGACGGGCACCTGTTAAATCTTGAAACGGATTACTTGGAATTAATTCGAGTAATTGCTGCGGCATCGTCATATTTTCAACGCTAGCCACCCGTTCCACTAACAGTTCATTCCGTGCTTTTTCAGCATCACCCTCAGCTAGATGAATACCATCAAGACCAAATCCTAAAGCAGAACCAATCCCAATTGCTGCAGAAATAGCGGTTGTTCCGAGCAGGATTCCAATCACAAGAAAACTAATTTTTCCGATATTTTTAGTCAACTTTAACTTAGTAAAGGCACCGACAATAGAAATGAAGACGAGTGGCATGACCACCATTTGTAAAAGTTTTACGTATCCGTACCCTACAACGTTAAACCAATCGATCGATCCAGTAGTTACTTCATGCGTTGTTCCGTAGATTAAATGAATAATAAAACCAAAAACAATACCTAACCCCAATGCAGTAAATACACGTTTTGAAAATGAAACATGTTTTTTCTGCATGATAAATAATCCAAACATTAATAATAATAGGATTGCAATATTCACAATGATTAGAATGGTATTCACAATAATCCCCCTTGTTTAATTTATTGAAAATTTTAATACATTTATTCCAATGAGTCAAGTCGGAATTTAACTTTTCTTCGCCCATTTTATCCTAGTCAATCAATTGTTTAGTAATCAATAAATACCAATCAATGAAATGTCTATTCCAATACCTAAAAAATGGTGTCAGTCACCGCTAGTGGACAAATGTCCATTTATGGTGCCTGACACCATTTGTCACTCTGAACAAGTGGAAATAGTGGAAAGATTACCGGAAATGACCTCTCTGATCATCCCTTCGACAAGAGCAGGGACTTCCTCAAATGCATTTTTTATATGCAGACGCTCTGTCCGTTTGTGAGCGTCTTTTCCAAATGGACCAACATTCAAGACAGGGGCCTGCAACTCAGCCATTGCGGCAAATGGGATACTGTAGCTTCGGCCCCATACTGGTGTATTTGCTTTGAAGGCCGTCCATCCATCCTCCAGGTCCTGATAATTTACATAGCTTAAATCGCTGATACCATTGAAATAATGTACTTGCCCCACATCTAAACCAAATTGTTGAAGACCCTGCTTTTTCACGTATTCAACACACTGCTTAACCAGTGCATTTGCAGAAGAATTAACCGCAGGGTAGTATGGCGGCGCAAATAGCAGGACCATAGCCGGGGCCAGTTCTTGACACTCAATCATCAGAGTATCGGCGATTCGGAATGACTTTTCCCGGTCGTCCCACTCTGTATGTTTATTTACCGCCGCTTTGACACCCTCCACAAAATCGGGACCATATTTATGAATCGCATGTTCTTGCAACTCCTCATAACGTATGACCCTGACTTCTCGGAGCGCATCTACGGCTTGTGCTTTACAAACCTCCCTATACGCAAGATTACAGGCTCTAGCTGCATCTGCCGCAACAGTTTCAAAAATCCGCATGATTTCGTCAGCATTTCGTTCCATTAAAAACACATTATACAAGGCGGCTGCCCGGTAAGGGGTTTGAACCGAATACTCCAGCTTTAAATCCTTTTGCTGAAGGGTAACCGGCAGTGGTGTTGTTTCTCCCTTCACCGTCTCTTGTAGACTCTGATTCCATTCCATCCGTTGGGTCAAAAATGATGCAATATATGGAGCGGTAATTCCACTTAGAGGTTCCCCCACATGTGTCTCTTTCCCGTAAAAAAGAGCCGATGGCATGATTTTACCTATTGAACCGGAATACACATAATAATTTCGATCACCTGGTTCTTGTGAAAATACTGGCTCCCCATTTAAGAAAAGGCTATAGGAAAGTTGATGCACTTCTTTTAATTCTAATAGTTTAGTCACTGCTGCACGCATACCGGCGGAATTGACTTCTTCATCCGGAACAGTCAAAAGGAGAAGATTAATCGGCCATTGTTCAGCAGCTGCTTTTTCGATCAACCCCATATGCATGACAAGCCCCATTTTCATATCCATGGTACCGCGTCCGAATAAATACTCACCCGATTTCAAATCTTGTTGGGCATTCTCCGGCAACTCATCCATTCTGCTTAGAAGTAATTTGGTTAATTCCTCCGGCTGATAAGCAAACTCCTCAATGTCACCATATTCTTCAGTATTCACCGTATCAAAATGACTAATCAAAACAATCGTTTCCAATGCATCAGGATGCTTATACAAAGCCGTTAAAAAATGCCGATCCAAATCAACGTCATGAAGAGACAAAAAATTAGGGTTTTCCTTATAATAAGCCAATTCCTGAAGCTTCGCTCGAACCTTTAAGGGAAATTCACGCTCTCCCTCTGTTAACGTCATACTCTTCCAACTCACCACTTCACACAATAAACGGCGCAATGCCTCTGGCGTTCCCCACATAAGCTGTTCCATTCACACCATAACTCCTTCAACAAAATGATAATAAGAAAATAGGGACAGCACCCATCAGTTCGAGCAGTGTCCATCTAGGGTGGACACTGTCCACGAATGGTGCCTGACACCCTTTAGTAACTCTCTATAGTGTTTTCGTTTCCGAGTTCGTTCCCGAGTTCGTTTCCGTTTCTATTTCTGGGCTGGTCTGCCCGCTTTTTTTGTTTTTAATGTAATAGAATAGGTAGCAGGTGAGTAGGAATCCTATGCCGACTAGGAGGCCAACTAATTGGGTTGGGTCGAATGCCAGGAATATTAGGATTGAGACACAGAAAATGATACAAATGAGCGGGATTAATGGATAAAAAGGAACTTTGTACTGTAAGTCCTCTAATTTCCCGCCGGCCTTTAGGTATTTACGACGGAACATCAATTGCGAGAGGGCAATACCGATCCAAGAAATCGTAACCGAAATCCCTGCGATAGACATTAATAGAACAAACACTGTATCAGCTGCTACAACGCTTGTCAGTAAAGATAATAGAGAGAAAATCATTGTAAACACAAGGGCTGTAAAGGGAACCTTGCGTTTGGACAATTTTCCAAACAGCTTCGGTGCCATCCCATCATGCGCCATCGCCCAAAGCAGACGTGTTGATGCATAAATACACGAGTTTCCTACTGATAAAATCGCCGTCAGGATGACAAAATTCATAATATCCGGTGCGAAAGGAATCCCCGCTAAATCCATCAATGTCACAAATGGGCTTTCTAATAAACCGAGTTCCTTGGTAGGAAATATGGCAGATAAGATAATAATCGATGCAAGATAAAAGACGATAATTCTAATAAGAACATTTCGAATGGCACGAGGGATATTTTTCTGAGGCTCCTCACTTTCTCCAGCCGCAATCCCGATTAGCTCCGACCCTTGGTAGGAAAAGATAACATTCATCATTGTAACAAACAGAATCGCAATCCCTGCTGGAAATAAACCAGTGGGTGCTAAATTCTCTAAAAATGGCGCGGGTCTGTTTTCTAAGGGAATCACACCAAAAATAGCCCCGGCCCCAATAATAATAAAGAAAATAACTGCCACTACTTTAATGCCGGCAAACCAATACTCGGCTTCTGCAAAGCCTCTTGTCGTCAAGGCATTAAGGACAAATAACAATGCAATAAAAATAGCACACCAAATCCAGACAGAGATATCCGGAAACCAGCGTTTCATCAAGATACCGGCAGCGGTAAACTCAACCCCTGCCGTTGTGGCCGATCCAATAAAATACATCCACCCTAACGAAAATCCCGCCGATGGACTGATAAATTTACTAGCGTACGTTTGAAAAGAGCCAGTAACAGGCATATGAACCGCAAGCTCCCCCAAGCACACCATGACAAGGTATAAAATGATCCCGCCAAATAAATACCCTATTAAAGCTCCTCCTGCTCCCGCCTGATTAATCGTATAACCTGCGTTTAGAAACAGCCCCGTTCCAATAACTCCCCCTAACGAAAGCATAAATAAGTGCCGCCGTTTCATGGACCGATTCAATTGATTTTCCTGACCCTCTTGTCCGACCATCCTTCTCACACCCCTCGTATTGTGCTGTGCAGATTGTTCCTAAAACCGTAATGACAAGCAGCTTAATCCACCATCTAATTTTCGAAATTCCGACATTTCAAGCTCAATGGTTTGATAGCCAGCATCGTTAATTTGTTGTTTTGTAACCGGGTATCCCGCCGGAATGATGACATAATCATTCACGCGAATACAATTTGCCGCATACTCTTCCTCAGGAGGGACAATAATTTTTGAATAAGAATTGAAATCCGGATGGTCGATAAACTCCCCGGCCACAACAATCGTTTGGTTTCCTAAATAGGCAATTCCAGTTTTTAAATGAAAGAACTTATCTAAATGAACAATAGTAGCTTTATAGTTTTCTAATTCTAAAATTTGTTTTAATTGCTCAGCTCCCTGCTGGTTTGTCCTTGCAGATATTCCAATATAAAAATGATCCTCTATTTGTAAAATATCGCCGCCATCCAGCGTTCCGGGAGCTTTTATATAGTAAATATTTTCATAGAATGACTTGACTGCAGGTTCCATTTCTTGAATCTCTCCATTACGGGTAAGAGCGCCTGGATTGCTAATAACCGCAAAGCCCGGTGTCAGCACAGCGGTATCCTCAACGAATGTCGAGTCCGGATATTCGTTATTGCTAGGCAGGATGGTCACATCTACCCCGCATGTCTTCAATGCATCAATATATGCAGCATGCTGTTCTAATGCTTTTTCCAAATTAGGAATCCCTAAATCGGAAGTCGTTAATCCGTTGACATAACTTTCCCCAGGTGTTTTGACAATCGTGTTTTTAAACATGTTGGCTCCTCCCTTCATTTGTTCTACCCGCGACTTACTGGACATGTTAAGCATGTTGGTCCTCCTGTTCCTAAATAAGAGATTTCATTTCCTTCATATTCATAGACAGTTGCTCCTGCTTCGATTAACTGTTCCTTTGTGTAAGGGCTTCCATAAGCCATAACACAAACTCTTGGTGCTAAAGCAAGTACGTTGCAGCCAAGCCGGCCGTATTCATTATCTGGTACTTCAATCAGTTGAAAACCGCGCTCAATTAGCATTTGCCTTAGAAAGACAGGCATGAGTCGCGAATAAACAACTGCCAAGTTTTCATCTACAATACTGATAAAAGACATCAGATGCAGACACTCTTCTTCCCCGTGGTCATGCGGCAGCTGAACAACTATACATTCGTCGACTAAATCCTTTGTCATCTCCTTGATTTGGCGGATTGCCTCGTCATTTGTTCGATAACCGCGCCCAATTAATAATGTACGATCATCCAGCCAAACAAGATCCCCACCGTCGGCAACCGCATCACCAGACAATTCACCTAATATTGGAATCTCCTTTTCTTGTAAAAATTCCTTATACACTTCTGCTTCCGGCTGACGCAGTTTTTTTCCTGATTTTAATATAATCGCGCCCTTTTTCGTGAACTTAACAGGGTCGTGGGCATAAAGAGAATCCAAGCCGACCCGTTCGGATACTGGTAAAAACTCAATTTGGCCCACATGTTCCTTCATAATCGAAAGAAACTGTTCATATTCATTCTGTGCCTTCATAAAATTAGGTTCATTTATATAGTTGAATTTCTTCCATTCATTTCGCAGATGCTCTTGACTCTGAAAGGCATCCTTTGGGTGTTTAACGATTACAGTATTTAGTTTTTTGTACATCGACGATACCAAGTTTTTTTCCTCCCTTTTCCGTATAATGGAATGCATTTCCCCTGACAGGAAAACTTATAATATGATATTATAGGAGCAAGAAACGCATGTCAATATATTTCGAATTTACTGATAACAGATAAATCAAATTAATAACTTTCTATTGAAAGAGATAAATTTTATGGGGATGATACTGTGCAGACAATTGATAGGGCTATGCAAGTAATCAAAGTTCTTGCTAGAAATGAAACGAAAAAATGGTACTCGATTACCGATTTGTCGAAGGAATGTGACTTACCGGTTAGTACGATGCACCGGCTTTTGCAATCGATGAAATCACATGGGTTAATCCAACAGGATCCCGAGCTGAAACTCTATTCAATGGGGAACACATGGCTAGAATACGGATTGCAAATGTATGATACCTTTGATTTTGTAGGGCTGATACGTCCCGAAATGGAGCAGTTAATGCGTGAAGTGGAGGAAAGTGTTTACTTTAGTAAACCAACTGGGTTAGAATCGCTGGTCGTCGAAAGAATCGATTGTCCGCATAACCCTATCCGTATCTATGACCAACTTGGGATCCGAATTCCTTTGCATATTGGGGCGGCAAATAAAGTGATGCTCGCAAATATGCCGATGAAGGAGGCAGCCCTAATTGTTGATTCATTGGTGCCAGTGGAGGATAAAGAGGATTTCTTGCAATTATTAAGAAAGGTTCGAAAACAAGGATTTGGAGAGAGTCACGGTGAGAGAACACCGGGCACCTCTGCCGTCGCGGCCCCGCTCTTTAATCAAATGAACGAACTCATCGGCGCACTAAGCATCGGTTATGTCAATTACAATGTAACAGAAGAAAAACAAAACCTATTAACCGAAAAAGTAATCGAATACGGACTGCGGATCACCTCCAAACTCAAAACCAAATCATAGGGTGTCAGGCACCATTTGCAATCCGCACATAGTATAAAGGGTGTCAGGCACCATTCGTGGACATTGTCCACGGGTGGTGCCTGACACCCTTACTATTATTCTCAACTTGCCAATGGCAGTTTTATTTCGACTATGGTTCCTTCTTTTAATTTGCTTTTATAGACTATGCTGCCGTGGTGCTGTTTTAGGATTTTGTGGCAGATCATGATGCCGAGTCCTGTTCCTTTTTCTTTTAAACTATAGAAAGGCTCACCTAAGCGAGGCAGTAATTCCTCGGGGATGCCGCAGCCTTGATCTTGAACAGAAATAATGCACTCATCTGTCAGCCCCTTTCGAAGGTTAACCTGAATGTCTCCGCCCTGCGGCATTGCCTCTATCGCGTTCTTGAAAATATTTAAGAACACCTGCTTTAATTGATTCTTTTCCCCTGTAATCATAAATGATGATTCCTCAAACTGTAAGTTAAATTGAATGTTGTTCAAAAGAGCCTGGGGTGATAATAACTCGAGTGTATTTTCAATTAAGTCTCTTACATCAATTACGTTGAGCTGCACGGCTTGCGGTTTCCCCAATGTGAGAAGTCCGCTAGTAATACTTTCAATCCTTTCTAATTCACTTAAAAGCAGGTCATTATATTCAATCGAACTATTTTCCGCTTTATATAATTGAACAAAGCCTTTAATGGTGGTAAGAGGATTGCGAATTTCATGGGCTACTCCGGCAGCTAATTCTCCGACAATCGAGAGCTTTTCAGATTGCAAAAGAATTTCTTCGGATTTTTTCCGTTCGGAGATATCACGGCTGATCAGGACGATATTCTCTATCGCTTCTTTTTCGCCTTTAACAGGCATACAGCGGGACTCCACTTCAATCCAGCGGTCTTCCTTATGCTTCAAACGAAACTCCAATGATTGGGACTCTTTCTGTTCAAACATCTTCAAGATTGCCATTTGAAACTTCGTCACATCGTCCGGATGAATAAACTTGCATAATTCAATCCTTTCCAGTTCACAGCATTGGAATCCTAACACATGCTCGTGCGAAGGAGAGAAATAACTGATCGACTGCTCTTTATTCATCACCATGATGAGGTCAGACGTATTCTCTGCGATAAGGCGGTACTTTGATTCACTTGCCTCCACCATTTTGTACATTTCCGATAATCGATTATTTAAGCGATACAGCTTTAAATATGACTCAATAAGTAATACCCCAATGATGACACCTAACATCACGAATAATAGATATTGAAAATGGAAGAAAGGTTCATCTCTAAATACGTTAAATATGATGGGTATAATGATTACATAGATGAATAGATAAGCTCCATATAAAATAACACTTTTTTTCACAGGGGTAAGACGCTTTGTATACAAATGGATGAGAGAAAAAACAATCATGATGATGGTCCATCCGATAATAGCCGGACCCCAATGACCACTTGAAAACAGTCTGGAGGTCAAAGCAAATATCCCGGTAATAAAGCCTGGTGCGGGTCCAAAATAGGCAAAAACCAGAATGACTGGGGCGTAGCGAATGTCATAGGAGTACCCATTTTGTTGAAAAGATAGCGCTACGAGGATAACCGAAACAATTCCACCATACAATCCGACCCAAAAATCAACCTGCTTCAGCGGTTTAAGATTAATGAATGAACGAATGATTAACGGCGTACTTACTAATAGTGAAAATATCGAGAGATTAATAATGTAGTCTAAAAGAACCAACTGACTCCCACCCATACTATGTCGAATTTATCCTATTCTCTCTTATCTTAAACTACAGTTAGTACTATTTCCATATGGTAGATATACTTTTTATTGGAATTTTCATCCATATAAGCAAGAGAATTTATTAGTTTGAAACCAAGCCCCATTCCTATTTAATATCATGCAATTTGCATTTTTCATAAAAACTGGTTTTTCCTATTTCCAGCAGCTTGGCGGCATCCTGCTTATTTCCATTTGTCACGGCCAGTGCTTGGAGAATCGCTTCCTTTTCAACTTTGGCAAGCGCATCCTTTAATGGAGAGATCGATAGTTGCTTATTTACTAAAGGATCCTTCATAACCGTATTTGTTTCGTTCATGTGGCTGGCCACCAACTCTTGGTCTCGTAAATATAGCGGCAGGTGGTATACGTCAATCATTTTACCGTCTAACACATTGATCGCCCGCTCAAGCACATTTTCAAGTTCACGAATGTTTCCCGGCCATGTATGCTGCATCAGCCTTTGTTCTACCTCCGTAGAAAGTTCAATTCCTCTTCGAAAAAATTTACCTTCCATCTTTTTCAATAGTGTCATAGAAATTAATGGAATGTCCGCTTTTCGCTTTCTTAGTGGAGGTATCTCGATTTTGATTACATTTAACCGGTAATATAAATCCTGACGGAACTTCCCTTCTTCCACCATTTTTTCTAAATCGCGATGGGTAGCAGCAATGATTCGGACATCAATAGGGACAGATTTTTGTCCGCCTACCCGCTGCACTTCTTTTTCTTGTAAAACTCGCAAAAGCTTACTTTGCATCGATAGCGGCATATCACCGATTTCATCTAAAAACAAGGTTCCATTATTTGCAACTTCAAACTGCCCCTTCTTTCCGCCCCGTTTCGCACCGGTAAAAGCCCCTTCATCATAGCCGAATAATTCTGATTCTAGTAAATGCTCTGGAATCGATGCGCAGTTGATGGCAACAAATGGCAGGGTCGACCGACCGCTATCGTTGTGAATGGCATGGGCAAATAATTCCTTCCCAGTACCTGACTCACCCGTTAATAACACAGAAGAATTGCTGGCAGAGATACGTTCAGCTAGTTTTTTTGCAGCGAGAAATGATGCACTATTTCCAATTAAATCATGAAAATGGTATTTACTTTTTAACTCTTTTTCCACTTTTGTTTTATAATATTTCAGTTCTTCCGCCAGATTCTGAATCTTTGTTTTATACATCCGCCATTCCTCAGGATTACGAAACATCACTGTTCCTAAGGCGCCTACGATTTCACCATCTACAATCAGCGGAAAGCGGTTTGCAACCATTTCACTTCCGTTTATCGGATGAACTGCAGCAAGCTCTTTTTGGCCTGTTTTAGCGACGATGTGCATACGCGTATTTTCAATCACATCTTGTACGGGGCGGTTGATGGCCTCTGCAACGGTCGTTCCTAAAAACTCACAATAAGCCTCATTTATATAGAGAATAATACCGTCACGATCGACCACAACAATTCGTTCTGCCAGAAGATTAATGATTTGCTCATGCCAATTAAGTGGAATCGCTTCCATTCCTCGGTGCATCTTTTCACGCCCTTGCTAGATTTGATAAGTTCATTATAACAAAAAGTAAATTGGCTGTTACCCCGATAAAAAGAATCCTATTCCCTGTAATCGAATAGGATTCTAGAACTCTATTATTGAGCAGTGTATCCGCCATCCAAAATAACCGCCTGACCAGTAACGCCTCTGCCTTTATCACTAGCCAAAAAGACAGCATAGTCTGCAATTTCCGTTACGGATAAAAGCCTTCTTTGCGGCACGAGCGGGAATAGAACCTCTTCAATTACACTGTCTAAGCTAACATTTCTTGTTCTAGCCAAATCTCCCAGCTGATTTCGTACGAGCGGCGTATCAACATAGCCAGGGCATAGGGCATTCACGGTAATTCCATGTGCAGCACCTTCTAATGCGGCAACCTTCGTCAAACCAATTACACCGTGCTTTGCACTATTATAGGCAGCCTTCCCTGCAAACCCGATGACCCCATTAATGGAGGCCATATTAATAACTCGACCGAATCCTTGCTTTTTCATTATCGGGAATACATGCTTTATCCCGATAAACGGAGCAGTAAGCATGATTTTTAAGAGCAGCTCGAATTTTTCAGTAGGAAATTCCTCAATTGGCGAAACGTATTGCATTCCGGCATTATTCACTAAAATATCTAGGCTTCCAAATGTTTCGTATGCTGACTGAAGGCTTTTTTTGAAAGCTTCTTCATTCGTAACATCACATGGAGCTGACAATGCTTCAAACCCCTGCTCTTTTAATGCAGCCGCTACCTGTTTACTTTTTTCGGCATGTACATCTGAAATCACCACTTTCGCGCCTTCCTGTGCAAAAGTTTTTGCGATTTCCAATCCAATCCCACTTGCAGAACCTGTAATAAATGCTGTTTTTCCTTCTAATGACTTTTTCATACAAGATCCTCCTTAAATGACTAACGGACTTTTAAATAATTCCAAAGATAGAATAAAGCGCGATGACGAAGAAAACAGCTATTGTTTTAATGATGGTAATAGCGAAAATATCGCGGTACGATTGCTTGTGAGTTAATCCTGTAACAGCAAGCAAGGTAATAACGGCCCCGTTATGCGGAAGTGTATCCATTCCACCCGATGCCATCGCGACAACACGGTGCATGACTTCTGGCGGAATATTAGCTGCCGCTATCGCCTGATTGTATTTATCAGCCATCGCCCCTAACGCAATCCCCATTCCACCGGAGGCAGACCCGGTAATACCGGCAAGGGAACTAGTTGTTACAGCACCATTGACAAGCGGATTCGTAAAGGTATTCGAGATACCATCACTAATTTTCGCAAAGCCTGGAAGTGAGGAAATAATCCCGCCAAACCCGTATTCGGCCCCTGTATTCATGGTGGCAAGCAAGGCACCGGCAATACTTAGATTTAGACCTTCTTTAAAATTCACGGTAACGCGCTTCCAATTGTAAGCAAGTGACGAGACAATCCCGACGACTAGCGCCATTTCAATCGCCCAAATCGCTGCAACCGCCGCTACATCTACTGAATAGGCTTTTAAACCGATCGCTGAAAAATCAAAGCCATTCGGATACCATTTTGGTATGTAGGTAATGAATAGTTTATTTGTCACCCCTACGAGAATCAGCGGGACAAATGCCATTATTTGTTTGAAAACAGATTGACTAGAAGTTAAATCAGGGGCAGATTCATCCTTTTCCTCTGATACTGCCAACTCTACGGCTGCAGCAGTCTCTTTTTTGAAGCCATAGTACCCTTCTCCTGCTTTTTCCGCCTTTTTCCTTCTCATCTCCAGATATAGCAGTCCAAGACCTAAGACAAAAATAGCCCCGATGATGCCAAGTGTTGGCGCGGCATAAATATTCGTTTTAAAGAAGGCTATTGGAATGACGTTTTGAATTTGCGGCGTTCCCGGTAAAGCATCCATCGTAAAGGTAAAGGCACCAAGTGCTATGGTCCCTGGGATGAGCCGCTTCGGAATATCAGCTTGTTTGAACATTTGTGCAGCAAATGGATAAATGGCAAAAACAGCTACGAATAGACTTACACCGCTGTAGGTTAAAATAGCCCCCAATAACACAATCGTCAGCATGGCGCGTTTTGCACCAAGCATGCGGACAATGGTCTTGGCAATGGACTCAGCAATCCCCGACATTTCCACTACCTTCCCAAAAATGGCGCCTAATAAGAAGACTGGGAAGTAGGATTTAATAAACCCAACCATTTTTTCCATGAACACACCTGAGAAGAACGGTAAAACATGGCTTGGGTCAACAAGCAGTACCGCCAAAAGTGCACAGAGTGGCGCAAATAAGATAACTGAAAAACCCCGGTAGGCAACAAACATCAGCAGTCCAAGTGACAAAAGAATAATAAATAATTGCATGCAAATCCCCCTTTTTTGTTTTTTGTAAGCTTCACATAGCTGTTAATGGGTAAGCGTTTACAAATTGAAACTTACATAATTTAGTTGCAATTTTCATGCCAACTTTATCACCTTTTCTGAAAAATAAAAGTATTGCCTCTATTATTCAATTAAAATACATATTTCTAAGTTTATAAACATAATTAAATTAAAAAACCTACCTGTTATTTTGAAATGAAATTCCGCTTTTCCGGAAAATAACCAAGGTGTAATTCCGAAAAAACGGAATTTTCCGCCTTTTCGGAATCGCTTTCTTGCACGCATGACCCCGGCTGTGGTTAGGAACCCCACAATTATTCCATTTCCACAATGGTCGCAATCCCTTGACCGCCACCGATGCAAAGTGCTGCCAGCCCGAAACGTGCATCCCGGCGTTTCATCTCGTGCAGTAAGGTGACAAGTACCCGTGCACCACTGGCACCAATCGGGTGACCTAAGGCAATGGCACCGCCATTGACATTTAGCTTTTCATTTGCAATTTGCAGTTCACGTTCGACTGCCAGCGACTGCGCGGCAAAGGCTTCGTTTGCTTCGACTAAGTCTATCTCCTCCATTGTCAGTCCTGCCTTTTCCAAAGCCTTTTTAGTAGCAGGCACGGGCCCAATGCCCATTATTTTCGGGTCCACTCCAGCCGTGCCATTGCCGCGGATTACCGCCATTGGTTTAATGCCTAGTTCGCTTGCCTTTTCCCTGCTCATTAGGACTAGCGCGGCCGCCCCATCATTTATACCAGAGGCATTTCCAGCTGTAACGGTTCCTTCCTTTTTAAAAGCAGGCTTTAGTTTTGCAAGCTTTTCGGCTGTTACCCCGGCACGTGGAAATTCATCTGTTTCAAAAACGATAGGCTCGCCCTTTCGCTGTGGAATCACGACGGGAACGATCTCATCCTTGAACTTCCCTTCGTTGATTGCTGCTTCTGCCTTTTGCTGGCTCCAAGCAGAAAACGCATCCTGTTCTTCTCGGCTTAAGCCATACTGCTCCGCGATATTTTCTGCTGTCACCCCCATATGGCAGGAATTCAAGGCACATTGCAAACCATCCTGTATCATACTGTCGATGATTTTCCCATCGCCCATCCTGTATCCAGTCCGGCCATCCGTCAATAGGTAAGGTGCTAGACTCATATTTTCCATTCCGCCGGCGACAACAATTTCAGCCTCCCCGGTTTGAATCGCCTGAGTGGCGAGATGCACGGCCTTTAATCCAGAGCCGCAGAGTTTATTGATGGCCATCGAAGAAACCTCTATGGGCAAGCCTGCTTTCATAGCAGCTTGGCGGGCAGGGCCTTGGCCAAGGCCGGCTTGAAGAACATTTCCCATTACCACTTCATCCACTTGGTCGCCTTTTATGCCCGCATGGTTTAACGCTTCCTTGATTACCAGTGCACCTAACTCTACGGCAGGGGTATTACTTAAAGTCCCCATAAAACTGCCAATGGCTGTCCGAACAGCGCTTACAATTACAACATCACGCATGAATCGATTCCTCCTGTATTTTTAATCTAGGGCTAACAATAAACGCTGCCTCTGTTTTTTCCCTTACCGTCGCTAAATCAGCACCCTCTTGAAGTTCTTCTAGAACCAATCCTTCGTCAGTTACGCAAAAAACAGCTAATTCCGTGACAATCAAATCGACAACACTTTTTCCGGTAAGGGGCAAACGGCATTGTTCAAGTACTTTTGACGATCCATTTTTGGCCATATGCTCCATCGCGACAATAACTTTCTTCGCCCCTGTGACCAAGTCCATTGCCCCGCCCATGCCGGGAACCATTTTTCCAGGAACCATCCAATTGGCAAGATTTCCTTTTGCATCTACTTCTAATCCGCCTAGAACAGTTACGTCCACATGCCCCCCACGGATTAATTCGAATGAGAAAAGACTGTCGAAAAAAGCACCACCAGGAAGAATACTGGAATGCTGTCCACCGGCATTGACTAAATCAGGGTCAATCTCTCCTTCCAAGGGTCCGAGGCCAATATAGCCATTCTCCGATTGAAGGATCACGTTGACGTCCTCTGGCAGAAAGTTCGGCACCATCGTTGGCAATCCGATTCCCAGGTTGACTACATCCCCGTCCTTCAATTCCTTCGCTACTCGGGCAGCGATTAATTGCTTTGGATTTACGAGCGTGCTGTTCATGATTGACATCCTCCCTGAACAAAAATTTTATCAACTAGGATTCCTGGGGTCATAACCTCATCCGGGTCAATCTCGCCGACTTCCACAAGCTGCTCCACCTGAACAATCACAGTATCAGCAGCCAACGCCATCAACGGATTGAAGTTCCGAGCGGATCGATGATAAATCAAATTTCCCGCTCTATCTGCTTTAAATGCCTTAAGAAGGGCAACTTCTGCACGCAGTGGTTTTTCGAGCAGATACTCCTGTCCATCGACCATAATCTTTTCTTTCCCCTCTTCAACAACCGTTCCAACACCTGTCGGGGTCAATACCCCGCCAAGACCGGCCCCCCCGGCACGTACACGTTCCGCAAGTGTTCCCTGGGGAACAAGCTCCACTTCCATTTCACCAGCAATCATTTGCCGGCCTGTTTCCGGGTTCGTTCCGATATGGGAGGCAATTACTTTCTTTACCCGTTTGTTTACAATTAATGGCCCTACGCCGGTTTCGACGAAAGCGGTGTCATTCGCAATCAAAGTAATATCCTTAACCTCTGCTTCAAGCATGGCATTGACAAGTGCCTGTGGTGTACCCACTCCCATAAATCCACCTGCCATAATGGTCATTCCGTCCGAAAACATTGATGAAGCTTCTTCAATTGAAATGATTTTATTCACTTAAAAGCACCTCCTGAAAAATAAATGAAGTTCATTTTCCTCACACCTATTTCTCATGCAAGATATGTGCCAACCAAATACCCAAGCGAATAAATTATTTTAAAAAAGAGGGGAAGCGTATCTCGCTATGAAGCAGTGAAAAATAAAAAGCGAAGAGCCACAAAAACGCTCCTCGCTTTTTCATTTGGAATAACGCATCATCGTGTCCACCTGAGGAGGACAAATGTACTTTAATGGTGCCTGACACCCTACTCAGCAGCTTTAATGTAGCCAATTCTTTCAACTATCTCTTGCCCTTGTGGTCCCTGCATCCACTCTAAGAATGGTTGTATTGTCTGTTTTGGGTTGCCTTTCACCGTAATTGCGTAGAGGGAGGCGGTGAAGGGGTATTTCCCGCTCGCAATGTTTTCGGGATTTGGTTCCACCCCATTAATGGCCAGCAGTTTAATGTCTGGTTTTTCCTTCATCCCAATTGCAAAGAAACGGAATGAAAAGCCAATTGAATTATCATAATTGCGATAATCTGCTACCTGTTCAATAATTCCGCCCATCCCTTCAGGTACATCTTCCTTTAGAGGCTTCATAATTGGTGTATCACCCATAATTTTTTCCAAAAGTGTTTGGCTGCCGGAGTTTTTTGGACGCTGAAAAGCAATAATTTTCTTATTCTTCCCGCCAACCTCGGACCAATTTTTCATTTTGCCAGAGTAAATCTCTTTAATCTCAGAAACCTTTAAGCTACTAACTTGATTACTAGGATTGACAAAGAAGACAAAGGCTTCCTTGCCAATTGGAGTCATGACAAGTTCTTTCCCATCCTTCTTCGCCATTTCCAGCTGCTCTTTCGACGGAACGGCGCCGAAGTAAATATCTACATCACCGGATAATAGGCGTTCATAGGCATAAATGGTATTGGTAAAACTGACTACCTCTCCCTTCTCCCCCATCACTTTTCCAATATCCTCATAGGCTGCATTGGCAAATGCCGAGTAAACCGGAAAGGCCGCTTCAGCCCCATCTAAAATCGGCATCTCGCTTGGGTTCTTGATTGTAAATGTCGATGCCTCCGTCAGCTTTGGCAGCTTATTATCTGGATTCGTCACTTCATAAGGCGTTAAGTCCGTACTAGAGTAGCCGCCGCCATATTTAAAACCATAGGATGGCAAAACGGTTTGACTGCGCTGCCATTTAACTGCTTCACCGGTACCCATCGCAAGAAAAAACACAGTCAATACCAGCAGCTGCTGCTTTAAATTAAAGATTGGCCGCATCTTGCTCATTATCATTACAGCCAATACCCCTCCAACAAATGCTAACTCATAAGCGAGCGGTGCCCATAGAAATAATCTTCCCTCACCGGAAAACATCGCGATAAAATAGATAGGTGCCAGTGCCAGGTGAAGAAGGCAATAGAAAAGCCAGGTATTTGCCCCGAAAAACCCGCCGCTGATCAGCATAAACACGGCCCATAATACAGCTGTAAAGGCGAGCGGCAAAAGGAAGAGAGTGAAAAGTTCCGGCAATCTGCCAGACTGAGCCCGCTTCTTACTGATGAAATATCCTGCGAGAAAACCGCCGATAATTAGAGGCAAAAGTGCAGCAATCATAATATCATCCAGTCCCGTGGTCATTAAGGTAAATGCAACGATAGACAACACAAAAGGAATTACACCGAAATTAAATAACAAAAGCAAAAATCTTCCTCCCATGATAATCCTCCCTTTCACAGTAAAATGTATGTATCTTCACTTTATATTTTAGTGTAATTTTACACTTTTCCCATCTATTTTACAATAAAAATATTGTAATAGTTTCATAAATAAAAAAAGACTCTTCCGCAAGTAAAAGCGAAAAAGTCTGCTTGATGAATTTGATTCATGTTGCTGCTTATTTTGATAATAATGTTAAGACTGTATCTAACACTACATTTACCCCTTTTTCACAATCTTCCCAGGTCGTAAGTTCTTCTTCACAATGGCTTTTTCCGTTAATACTCGGAACAAACAGCATCGCTGTTGGGACATAGCCGGCAATAAATTGCGCGTCATGACCGGCGCCTGAGACCATTCTTTTATGAGAAAAACCAAGTGACTCTGCTGATTGTTCTAACGTATCACAAATTTGCGGTGCGAACCAAACCGTATCCCGATTCCATAATTTGGTCGTCTTGACCTCGCAGCCCTCGTTAACGCCTAAATGCGGCAGGCTTTGAATGAAATCCTTCACGGCGTTGACGATTTCCATATCCTTGTGTCGTGCTTCAAGTGTAAACACAACCTTATTTGGAATCACTGTATGGATGCTCGGATATACGTTCACTCTGCCAATGGTGAAAACTAATTCTTCGTCCATTGCACTTAAGTGTTTGCGGATTTCGTTAATTAAGTTATTGGTCGCAAACAGAGCGTCCTTTCTCATGTTCATTGGAGTGGTCCCGGCATGATCCGATTCGCCGGTTACTTCTATTTCATAACAAGCCATCCCGACAACACATTCCACAACACCGATAGTCAAAGCTTCTTTTTCTAAAATCGGTCCTTGCTCAATATGCAATTCCAAAAAGGCAGTCGCTTCTTTCAAACGGTTCTCGGCTTCCCCCTCGTACCCGCTCGCCTTCAGTGCCTCCCCAAAGGTAACACCCTCTGAATCAGCTTTTTTTACCATATCCGCTTTATCGAACTTGCCGGAAAGGACACCTGAAGCCATCATTGAAGGTTCAAACCTTGCGCCTTCTTCATTTGTAAAATTTACAATTGTAATTGGAATGCGCGGTTTCAGGTTATTTTCAACGATCGTTCGAACCACTTCTAACCCGGTTACAACTCCCAAAACACCATCAAAGCGGCCGCCCTTTTTTACCGTATCCAGATGAGAGCCAATCAAAATCGGCGGTTTATCCTCGGCACCAGCTAGTGTTGCATACATACAGCCCATATCGTCGACCTTGACCGTCATCCCCAATTCTTCGCAGCAACTCCGGAAGTACTCCCTGACACGGCAATCCTCATCTGATAAGGACAACCTTGTAACCCCATTATGTTTTGTCCTGCCAAAGTCAGCAAACCTTTCCAACTCTTGTT
Source organism: Bacillus sp. S3 (assembly GCF_005154805.1). GTDB lineage: Bacteria > Bacillota > Bacilli > Bacillales > Cytobacillaceae > Neobacillus. The sequence continues at coordinate 655,022 of NZ_CP039727.1, read as the reverse complement.
TCAGTCTTTCCCCATTAATCAATAGTTTTTGTTTTTGCATGACTAAACAACTCCCTCGTTAATATGAGATGAAGAACGGTTTTATGTAAGTTTTAAATCTCATGGAGTAAAAGGCGGATTTAAGTTACTGCAACGGCAACGGCCTTTCATAATGCAAACCGTTCCATACCCAAGGTAATCTATAAAATAATTTATATAAATATTCAGTTATTTTAATTATATAATACACCTGCTAGTTGTCATTAGACAAAACATAAAATTTTTCAGGTAAATGATTTGATAGTTTGTATGACTCCCATCATTTTGCCCTCATTACTAATCATTGGCCTATTTTATTTATATAGTTTTATTATTATCCTTATTATATATCTTTATTTCCCTTATGTACGTATCAGGAGTATTCTGAGGATAGAAACTTAACTGAGGTGATAGAAATGGGGAGTCAGAGTGCAAGAGCTATCTCATTAAACGAACAGGCAGGCCAGCAGCAAAAAAAGCCGCAGCCCAAACCTTCCTTAGCGTTATGGTTAGGAGGAATCGCCTTTACTGTTGTCATCGCGGCAATCGGTTACGTATTAGCAAAAGTTCCCGGCTTTGATCGTGTCGGCCCGCTTGCATGTGCCATTGTGATTGCAGTCATGTATCGGCAATTTTTCGGTTATCCCGAAAAAATTCGAGCGGGGATTCAATTTTCTTCGAAACGCTTTTTACGTTTTGCAATTATTTTATACGGGTTAAAACTGAATATTGATATCGTGCTTCATCAAGGACTTGGTCTGCTTGCACGTGATATTGGTGTGATTGCCTTTGCGATATTATTTACCGTATGGCTGGGAAAATTACTGAAAGCTGAAAACTCTCTTGTCCTGCTCCTTGGGGTCGGAACTGGAGTGTGCGGGGCAGCAGCGATTGCAGCCGTATCACCAATTATCAAAGCAAAGGATGAAGATACCGCTATCGGTATAGGAATTATTGCACTTGTTGGGACGATTTTTTCCATTACCTATACGATTCTAAGGCCTTTTCTCCCGTTATCAGCGATAGATTATGGCATCTGGAGCGGAATCAGCCTCCACGAAATTGCCCATGTCGCTTTAGCTGGAGCTCCGGCAGGTCCGGATGGATTAGCCATTGCCCTTTTGGCAAAATTGGGCCGGGTGCTGTTACTTGTTCCTTTATGCTTTATCTTAATGTATTGGGTAAAAAGAAAAAGTTCAAGCAGTGCTGGAGATTCGAAAATTGAATTTCCTTGGTTCCTGATTGGCTTTATTTTGATGAGTTTGTTTGGAAGCTATGTTCTTGGCAAATCCATTCCATTTTCAAAAACTGCCATGGATGGCGTTGCCAATGCTACGACCTTTATTTTGACAACTGCAATGGTTGGTCTCGGATTGAATGTAAACTTAAAGGACCTGCGGACTAAAGCGGCCCGGCCGTTGATTGCGATGTTGATTACGTCGGTCATCCTCTCCATTGTTACATTTTTTATTGCTTAACCGTATCCGCTTACTAGATTGAAAATAGTTCATTTTTTTATCGAACCGTTTTTACTCCTCCTTCGTTACCTTTATTGAAAAGATCAGTAAAAGGAGGATTTACATGATGAAAAAGTGGAATTGGATTGTCTTATTTCTTTTAACAGGAGTGCTGCTTGTTGGCTGCAGTTCTAAAGAAAAAGCGGAGGATACACAGAAAAATGATCAGGCAGAAGCAGTGTCAAACGAACCAAGTGACAAGAAAACAGAAGAATCCTCTCAAGAAAATGTGCCTGCACTACAGCTAATGGAAAATGAAAAGACCGGCAAATATCTGACTGATGCTGACGGTAAGGCACTCTACTATTTCAAAAATGATAAGCCAAATACTTCAAACTGCAGCGGTGAATGTCTGCAAAACTGGCCATCCTTCTATAAGGAAAACTTTGAGGTTCCAGAAGGCTTTAATAAAGATGATTTCGGCACCATTACCCGTGAGGATACAGGTGAAAAGCAAACAACCTATAAAGGCTACCCGCTGTATTATTTTGTTAAAGATCAAGCGTCTGGGGATGTAAACGGACAAGGGGTTAAGGACGTTTGGTTCATCATTAACAGCGAAACAACCTTTACACCATAAGCATGATACGAAAGGACTGCCCTTTTTGGCAGTTCTTTTTTCTCTTTACCTTGTCTTATACTTAGTAAAACTTTTTCATAAAGGAGAGAATTTGGCAGTGAAATCAAAAACGGACGAGGAACTGATTGCATTAATTATCCAAAAACATCGACCGGCGCTTGAAGAACTGTATGATCGATATGTAAAGCTCGTCTACAGTTTCTCCTTTAAATTAACTAAAGGTGATAGAGAGAAAACGAAAGAAATTGTCCAGCAAGTCTTTCTCCGAATTTGGACAGTGAAACGGCCCTACAACCCGCTGCAAGGCAAATTTGTAAACTGGCTGCTCACCATTACCCGAAACATTGCCATTGATAGTATACGAAAAGAACAAAAACAGCCTGGGAGTGTCCAGCTTGAGCCTAATGAATGGGGGCAAATGGAGGATCAGGAAACAGAAAGTGTACCTCTGCAAGTTTCAAAAAGTCTATTAAAGCAGCAAATTCAAGAAGCCAAGCAACATCTTTCCGAACCACAGCAGCGCCTCATCAATTTATTGTACTGGGAAGGCTATTCCTTAAGTGAAATTGCGAAAATGGAACAAAAACCACTTGGTACCATTAAAAGCCGGCTGCATCAAACATTAAAAATACTTCGTAAATATTTCAGTAAAGAAACAGGAGGTGTTCAGCATGGAAGATAAGTGCGAAAACCTGTCTTTATATATTATTGGTGAACTGTCAGTCCATGAAATGGCACAATTCGAACACCATCTAAAAACATGTAAACACTGCCGGAAAGAAGTAAATTCTTTAAAGGAGACATGGCAGATGCTTTCTTATGATGTCGAAGAAATGGATGTCCCAGAATCACTAAAAGCGGAGGTCATGGATTTTATTTTTCAAGAAAATGGGACAGCATCACTAGTTCAAGTGAAGGCAGCTAATCATCAGTCAACTTCACCTGTTGTTGAAGTCGAACGAAAAGAGCACCATTTTCTTGATAGGTTAAAAGGAGTTCTAGAAAGGCACTTTTCAGCTTTATCTGCGGGTATTACAGCAGTTTTACTAGCAGGAGTGATTGGGCTTTACTGGAGTAACCTTCAATTGAAGGAAAACATAACCGCATTGGAAAACAAAACTGGTTCTCAGATGCAAATTGTCCGGACATTTGACTTAAAGGGGATGAATTCAGCTGCTGCGGCAAGCGGAAACGCCTACCTTCTTCAAGAAAGCAGTGACAGCGTACTTGTTATAGAGTTATCTAAGCTCCCAAGTACAAAAGATGAGGAAGTATATCAAGTATGGCTCTTAAAGAATGGCCATCGGCAAAGTGCTGGCACCCTAAAACCTGACCTAAATGGTAAAGGCATAATCACCAGCCGTCTGCCAAAAGACCTCTCTTTTGATGACATCGGAATCACGCTAGAGCCCAATCCAAACAACACACAGCCCCAAGGCCAAAAAGTCATCGGGACATCCTAACATATTCTAAACGACAGTGTCCACCACCCGTGGACACTGTCCACGAATGGTGCCTGACACCCTATTTTTTCTTAGCGTGTTTGCGCATGTCGAAGGCCACTGCAACGATGATAATTAAGCCTTTTACGATGAATTGGATATATGGGCTTACGCCGAGGAATGCGAGGCCATAGTTAATGACTTGGAAAATTAATACCCCTGTGACAACGCCAGGAACGGTTCCAATCCCGCCGGAAAGGGATACGCCGCCAACAACGCAGGCTGCAATGGCATCGAGTTCGTACATGTTACCAGTGTTGTTCGTCGCACTTCCGACACGGCCTGCCTCCAATGTACCTGTTAAGCCATAAAGAAGACCGGCAATCGTATAGATGATAATCAGATTTTTGGCGACGTTAACACCGGAAACCTTAGCGGCTTCCGGGTTGCCGCCAATCGCGTACATATTTTTACCAAGCTGAGTTTTATTCCAAATTACCCAAATAATGAGAGAGACAATAATGGCATACAAAATGAGATAGGGGAATTCATATGACCCTACTTTAATTCCACGCTGGGCAAAAGTGGTAAACTTTTCACTTAAACCCCCGATTGGCTGGGCGCCATATGGCGGACGGTCAAAGTAAATCGAAGTTAGTCCGTATACCCCAATCATCATACCGAGTGTTGCGATAAACGGCGGCACATGAAATTTCGAAACGACTACACCGTTTAATGCAGCAATTAGACCAGTTGCTGCCATCGCAATTATAATCGGTACAAACAGCGGTAATTCAGGCAGGTTAGGATACATTTTATAGGCATAATCCCCAGCCTGGAGCATCGATGCCGAAATAACAGCGGCAAGACCGACCATTCGTCCTGCTGACAAGTCCGTACCTGCAGTAATTAAGATACCGGCAACCCCAAGTGCGATGATGATCCTTGATGAGGATTGTGCCAAAATATTGATTAAGTTGGTCATCGACAAGAAGTCCGGTGAAGCAATGACAATCCCTACAACAAGAAGGACTAACACTACATATATAACATTATCAACAAGCCATTTAGATACATTCGCTTTTTTTGAAGCCTCCGTGTTCATTTCCGTCGCCTCCTAATACAACGCTGCTAATCGCATAATTTCTTCTTGAGAGGTAGAAGACGTCTCTACGATTCCAGCTGCTTTTCCATTACTCATAACTAAAATTCTATCTGTCACCCCTAAAAGCTCCGGCATTTCGGAAGAGATCATGATAATCCCTTTTCCGGACGCTGCTAATTGGTTAATAAGTTGATAGATTTCAAACTTTGCTCCTACATCAATTCCCCGTGTTGGTTCATCCAGCAATAAAATATCCGGTTTCGTCAACAGCCAGCGGCCGATAATCACCTTCTGCTGGTTTCCGCCTGAAAGGCTACCGATGGATGTTTTTTGGGTTGGTGTTTTCACCTTCATGGAGTCAATAACCCACTGCGTGTCTTCCTTCACCTTACTATCTGATAAGAACGGACCTTTACGGTATTGTTCAATGTTGGAAATGATCGAGTTAAAGCTGATGCTTAATTCTGGAAAAATACCTGTGGACCTTCTTTCTTCCGTTACTAAGGCAAAGCCATTTTTGATGGCATGCTGCGGTGAATGATTCTTGACCACTTTCCCATTCAATTCGATCGTCCCGGATTTCAACGATCTCATGCCAAAAATCGACTCCAGCACTTCTGTCCGCTTGGAACCCACGAGGCCGGCAATTCCTAAAATTTCTCCCTGCCTCAGCTTGAAGTTTACATCGGAAAATGAAGGCTGTGTCTCTGCTGTTAAATCAGAGACTTTCAAAATCATTTCCCCCGGTTTATTGATTTTTTCCGGAAAACGCTGTGACAAATCACGGCCAACCATCAGCTTAATGATTTCATCAGTCGTTAATTCCTTCGCACTTTTCGTCGCAATATATTGACCGTCCCTCATGATGGTTACTTCATCAGAAATCTTCAAAATTTCTTCCATTTTGTGTGAAATATAGATAATCGCAACATGATCACTCTGGAGCTTGCGAATGATGGTAAAGAGATGGTTCACTTCATTCTCTGTCAGGGATGATGTTGGTTCATCCATGACGATAATTTTTGAACCGTACGAGACTGCCTTGGCAATTTCCACCATCTGCATCTCCGAAACGGATAAGGTGCTCACTTTGCTGCGCGGGTCAATATTGATATCAAGTCCTTTAAAAATCGCCTTTGTGTCCTCATACATTTTCTTCTCATCAATGAAGACGCCTTTTTTCGGATAACGGCCGAGCCAAATATTATCCATAACATTGCGCTGCCGCACCTGGTTCAATTCCTGGTGCACCATGGAAACACCGTTTTCAAGCGCCTGCTTGGAATTAGCAAATGCTACTTCTTTTCCTTCAAAAAGAATTTTGCCTTCATCCATCGAATAAATCCCAAACAAGCATTTCATTAACGTTGATTTACCTGCCCCGTTTTCACCCATTAAGGCATGTACGGTTCCCGCTTTCACTTTGAGTGAAACACTATTTAGGGCAATCACGCCGGGAAACCGTTTCGTTATATGCTGCATTTCAAGTAAATTGGTTGCACTAGCCTCAGACATAAGCAAACCTCCCCGCCTAACCATTTAAAAAATATGAGACAATCAAAGCGAGTCTCATATCGATAGAAAAAATGTTTATAAACAAAAGTCCAGTTTGAAAAGAAATAAAACCCCGAACGAAGGAAAAGCAAGATCTTTTCCTTCGTTCGAAGAGCGCCTTAGGGCTGACTGCTTCCAGCCCCCGGACTGGCGGCGCTTCCGCTTTTCTTATTGTCTAGCTCCAGCGCCTAGGGGCTCGGGGTCATAAGCCAATCCGTCAAGAAGGCTAAAAAACAGCCTTCTCACCGGCCCGTCTTATGCCTGTCGCCCCTAATCAAGGCGCTTCCGCTTTTCTTATTTATAAGCGTCTTTACCAACTTGGATATTATCTTTAGTCACTTCAACATAAGGGACACGAACGGCTTTATTATCGTCCAGCTTCCACTCTGTTCCGTCTAACACGTCTTTCCCCTTCGCCGCGTTTGCCGCAATGTCGATGGTGGCTTTCCCTTGGTTTTTCGCATCATTTAATATCGAACCAACCATTTTGCCTTTTTCAATCATTTCAAGTGCTTCCGGAATTGCGTCTACACCAACTACCGGCATATATTTATCACCGGTGAAGAATCCTGCTTTTTCAAGCGAAGCAATTGCACCTAGTGCCATACCGTCATTGTTGGCAATGACAAATTCAATTTTTTCGCTGTATTTTGCTAACCAGGCATCCATTTTTTCAGTTGCCTTTGTTGCATCCCACATTGCCGTATCCATTGCCAGCTCTTCTACTTGGATTCCTTTTTCTTTTACCGTGTCCACCGCAAATTTCGTACGAGCTTCCGCATCGGGATGTCCTGGCTCCCCTTTTAGTAATACGTACTGCAGTTTACCATCTTTGTTTTTGTCATATTTATCTTTATTTGCTTCCCAAGCCTTAGCGATTAATTCGCCTTGAAGGATACCTGACTCTGAAGAGGTTGTGCCAACATAGTAAGCTTGATCATAGCCTTTTAACACGCTTGCATCCGGCTCCTTATTAAAGAAGATAACCGGAATGTTCTTTGGCTTAGCTTTGTCAATAATCGTTTGGGCAGCTTTTGGATCAACAAGGTTAATCGCCAGTGATTTTGCCCCTTTGGCAATCAGCGTATCCACTTGCTCAATTTGCTTTGCTTGGTCGTTCTGCGAGTCATTCAACATCAGTTTTACCTTATCTTTTGCGGAATCTTCCATTGCACGGCGCACGTAGGACATGAAGTTATCATCAAACTTGTAAATCGTTGCCCCAACCGCAGGAAGACCGCCGCCGTCCTTTCCCTTGCCGGAATCTGTCCCGCCAGTTGAACTACTGCAGCCTGCCGCTAATAGAATACTAGATGCCACTGTTAAAGATAGAATTAACCCTTTTTTCTTCTTACCCATGTGATCATTCTCCTTTTACTTTTTTAACAAAAGACTTCGGCAAGCTATTTAACCTGCTAAACTAAAGTCCTTTGTAAGCCCTTACACCTATGGTAGCATCCAGAGAAATCATGCAATAGTTCAAACCTCTAGCACATATTTGTGAATTTCTAGACTATTTTGCGAACGGCTTAAAAATAAACAGGCCAACCCGTTATATACGAATTGGCCTGTTTATTTTAAAACCTTAACTTACCGTTATTTTCCGATATTCTGTTGGGGACAAGCCTGTTGCCTTTTTAAACACGCGGCTAAAATAGTTGGGGTCCTTATAGCCTACTGAATAGCAGATTTCCTTTAAGCTTTTTCCCGGAGACATCATTTCCGCTTTGGCATGTTTGATTCTTATTTCCGTCAAGTAATCGATAAACGTCAAACCAAACCGGTCTTTAAATAATTTACTAAAATAATAGGGACTAAGCTCGACATATTCGGCAGCTGATTCCAATGAAATCGATTCGGCATAATGCCTTTCGATATATTCCTTTGCCTTTTGGAGCATGCCTTTTGCATGATTATTCCGCCACAACTGAACATGCTGGACGACCGCAAGCAGATGCGCCTTACCTTTTTCAAACATAAAATAGACTTCATCAGACTCGTCGATTGCCGGAATCCGCTCATAATGGATGCCTAGGTCATGAAGCATACGGGAAAGGAGAATAAACAATTCATCGAATGATTTTTTCACCCATGATGGTGTAATGGTCTTGTTCGACTCAAGCCTTGTAATAAACGAATCAAAGATAAACAAGACCTGATTGACGTCTCCCTGCCTGACGGCTTCTAAAAGTTTTTTCTCTACTTCTAATACTCCTGATTCAGCGGGCAGCTCGAAGGCAGTCCCTTGGCGGTCGCAGAATCTATACCTGCGATTAGGCACTTTCATCAGCTGTTCCAAAGCCAAAACCGCTTCATGATAGGACTTATTCAAATCATGGGCATGACTGTAAGGATGGCCAATCCCAATCCTTATATCACCCCTGAAGCTTTCTTTTTTGAAAAAGTGAATCAAGCTCTCAAGAAACATTTGCGCGTTTGTTCTAAAATGCATTTTTTCCGTGGGTTTTTTACAAAGGAATAAAACGGGCACCTGTGTATCCGTTACCGGACCAATCATAACTTCTTGCTTTTTTACGACATCCTTTAGGGTGTCCTTTAACCAGATATACCAGTTTTGCTTTTCACTTGCAGTAAGGTCAGCGGACGCTGGCTGCAGTAAAGTAAACAGCATGATATATCCCGAGGTAATTTCTACTCCCAGCAGTTCGCTCCATTCATCAAAGGTAATATCCTGCACTTGGTTCACTATTAAGGACGAAACCCATTCTTTTTGCGCAATCGAAACCGCTCGATCCAAATGATCCCGCAAGCTTTTCTGTTCCTCCTGCTGATTTCTTTCCTCAAGGATTTCGCTCGAAACCCGCTCGATCGCAGCGAGAATATCCTGCTTGCTGCTAGGCTTTAATATATACTCCTTAACCCCCTGCTGCATGACTTCCTTGGCGTATTCAAAAGTATTAAAGGCCGAAACCATAATAAAGTGGATGCTGGGATAAAGTTGTTTAATTTCCTTTACTGCCTGGACGCCATCAATTCCCGGCATTTTTATATCCATAAAGATGAGATCCGGTTTATGCTCGAGTGTCATTTCAATTGCCTTTCTTCCATTTGCAGCCTCACCAACGACCATCACGTCCATTGTCGAGCTGTTAATCATTTTTGTTAATGCTTTTCGCTCAAGCACTTCATCATCCACAATAAGAATTTTCAACAAGCTCATTTCTCCCCTTTACCACAGTAGGAATCGTTAGTCTAAAATTGGTTCCCTTTCCTAACTCTGATTCGATTTCGACAATGTCGTTTCGCTGGTAAAACAGCTGCAGCCTTCTAATCACATTTTTCACGCCAATACTTGTAGAGTGACCTTTTGATTTTTCGGGTTCATATGACTCGTCCATTTCGGTGCCCTCGATATAGGTGTGGAGTTTATGTTTAACTGCCTCCTCCATCCCATCTCCATTATCAATAACCTCCACGTGAATCCGTTCTTGATGCCGATAAATATGGAGGCGGATTTCTGCATTTTCTTCATACGATTCAACCCCGTGAATAAAGGCATTTTCAACCAAGGGCTGCAGTATTAAGCTTGGTATTTCAATATCTAAACAATTGTCTTCTATTTCCGTAACAAATTGGATGCGTTCCCCAAACCTGGTTTGCTGGATAAAAAAATACTCCTTCACGATTCGCACTTCCTCTCGAAGCGTCGAGGCTTTATTTAAATCACCGAGGTTGTACCGAAGTATGGCCGCTACCGCTTCAATTAGCCGGGAAGTATGTTCTGCTTCTTCTAAATAGGCCATTTTTGAAACTGTATTTAACGTGTTAAACAGAAAATGGGGATTAATTTGATTTTGCAAGCTGCGCAATTCCAATTCCTTTAAAAGCTTATCTAATTCAGACTTTTGTTTAATTTCCATAACATGCTGTCTCAAATTCGTTCTCATTTGATTGAACGTTTCCGTTAATGGCTTTAATTCGTCCTTTGTTGTGATTCTTATATCTTCTCCGGATAAATTTCCTGTTGAAATTTCCTTCGCCGCTTTCGATAACAGACTAATCGGCTTCGTTATCCCGCCTGAAATCCAAAGCGCTAACAAGGTGCTTAAGAAAAACGCCGCTGTAAACAAGGATATCGACATGAGCTTATAATAATGGTTTTGTTGTTCCATTTGATCATAGAACTTTTGATAATCGGTCAATTTATTATTTAACAGTGCCAGTGTACTCTCCTGCAGGAAAGAGGCGATTTTCAGTACTTCATTAAAATGGCTCGAGTAGTGATTAATATCGTCCTTTTGGAAGGCCCCCACTGTGGCATCACATTCATCTATAAAACTATCAATCATATTTTTATAATTGATGAGGGTAATATCACTCGTATCCATTTCTTGATATAGTCTTTTTTGATCGTTGATCAGCTTTACTTTTTCTTTTCGATAGTCTTCCAAATAGGATTCTTCTTTATCTAATATATACGCATGCAGCTTTTCGGTAATTAAGTTCGTTCTTTGCGAGATATCATTTAACAGCAAAAATCGCTCGAAGCTATCATCATATTCATTGACTAGTTTTTCACTGCTGTTGTAAAAAAACAAGCCAACGGAAGTTAGCAATACGACCAGGACGATGAAATAAAGGAGCAGTTTCGACCTAATTCGAAATAACATTACTGTCTCTCCTCCATTCGATCAGGATGCCCTGGCGGTAAATCTTCTACCCTCAAAATCTTTGTATTTGTATGAATGACGGAAGGCACTTTCTTCCCTTCGATTAAATCGATCATCATTTTCACTGCTTCATAGCCCATTTCATACGGCTCTTGGACAACAGTGGCATTAATCATCCCTTTGCGAATGTACTCAAGTGTTTCCGGTAATGTATCAAATCCCATGATATAGATTTGGTCGTTCTTTTTATATTTCTTCACCACTTGGGCAATCCCAATCCCATCAAGGGCACTTGTCCCATAAAAGGCATTGACCTCAGGGTGTTCCTGGAGAATTTGATAAGCCTTTTCCGCTGCTATAACTCTGCTAATATCTGATTCTTGTATATCAATGATCTTGATGTCTTTTTCTGCTTTAACAGCATCTTCAAAACCCTTTACCCGTTGGATTTGATGATTCTTGTAAAAGCTGCCTGTTATGATCGCCACATTGGCCTTTCCCTTTGTATCGGCAATCAAGGCCTTTCCCGCTAAATAGCCGGAATAATAATTATCCGTTCCAATATAGGCCATCCGCTTACTATTGGAGGCATCGGTATCGACAGTAATAACTGGAATCCCCTTCTCAATGACTCGATTAATTAATGGGGTAAATTGCTCATCACTTAACCCCTGTGTCATAATGCCGTCTACTTTAGAGGCCACCGACATTTCGATTGTTTTTAAATGATCATCAATATTGGATTGTTTTGGTCCGACATACTCCAGCACAATCCCGTAATCATTGGCCGCAGCCTTTGCCCCTTTTTCTACAAGCCGCCAATACTCATTATCGAGCTCCTCTGGAACAAGCACAAAATGATAGCGATACTTTTCCAGCGAAGTTTTCTCACTTGGCAAGTCATGGGTCACGACCTTAACACCATAAAAAATGGAAAATGAGAAACTGACAATAAAAAATAAAGCACCAAACGTATACGCCATAATTGAATACCTGCCCATACCCTACCCCCAATCACTAAGCTTGCCAAATATTGTAACCGTTACCAATATAGATACAAACATTATACGGAACATCCTAAAAATCGACAATAGCAAAACCCACCTAAACATGTAGGCGGGTTTGTGTTTAAAAGCTGCTATTTCGAATCACAAGGCTGGTTGCGATGAAGATTTTTTTGGCGGTCTTTCGGCCTTCGATTCTTTCCAAAAGTGTGTCAACTGCGGTTTCGCCCATTAGTTCCGTATAGACTTTAACCGTGCTTAAGGATGGGAACACATACTTGGAGAAGCTGATATCATTTACCCCAATGATGTTCACCCGCTCTGGAACTGAAATTCCTTCCTCCAAGAGAGCCCGCAGTGCACCTACGGCAATAGAGTCATTCCCGGCAAAGAATGCTGTCGGCAAGTTGTCACCATGCTCTTGTATAGCTTGTTTCATTAGAGAGTGGCCATCATCAACGGAAAACGAGCCACTGTATATAAACGCTTCGTTTAATAGCCCTTTTTCCCCTAAAAAGCGCTTGAAAGTCAGTTCCCTTTGGTCATCAAGGATGGAGGTTTTGTCTTTGAAGCCCTCTCTCCCGCCGATATAGCCAATTTTCGCATGACCCTTTTCAATCAAATGCTCCAGCACCTTTTCCGTTGCTTTTTCAAAATCAATCACAATCGAATCAAAGTGATCTTCGTCCGGAGAAGAGTCAACAAAGACAATATTTTTGGTAAGCGATTGAAGCTCTTTAACCTGTTTGCTGCTAAACTTTCCAATTGCAATTAGCCCTTGAATATCAACGTCCTTTAAGTCTTCGTAGTTGTCCTGAAAGTACTTTCCCATGTGAACCCCGAGTTGGCGGCAGCGATTTTCCACCCCAAGCCGGATGGACATGTAGTATAAGTCCTCTAGTTCTTCCTTTTCGGTATACCACTGCAATAAGGCAATTCTCCCCGTTTCTTGTTTCCTTACTGGTTTCTTCTTATATGAAAGCTCTTCTGCTGCTTCGAAAATCCTTTTCTTCGTATCATCGCCGACAGAAAGCGTCGTGTCATAATTTAACACCCGCGATACCGTGGCAATCGAAACGCCTGCTAATTGGGCAATATCTTTAATGGTAGCCATAAATCAGTCTCCTAATGTGTTTGCAAAAAAACGATACGTCGTTGTGGAATAGTATACTTCCTCTGGCTTTAAAATGGTAGTTGGAAACTCCGGATGATGAATCGCATCAGGCAGCCCCTGTGTTTCAAGGCAAACTCCCAAATAGTTTCTCGCCCGAACACCCATGATCGAATAGGGAGCTTCTAATTGATTCGCTGTATACAGAACCACGCATGGCTGGTTTGTCGTCACCAATAACGTCCGTCCGCTTTCTTCGTCAGTTAAGACAATCTGATTTTCACCCTTATTCGTGAAAATAAGCGGGTGATCATAACCGTTCCCTACAAGGACATTTTGTGGATGTGTCGAACTTCTTCCAGCATTTAAACGGCGGCCGTGCTGAAAGTCAAACGGGGTATTCTTAGTCTTAAGCATTTGACCTGTGGGAATTAGGTCAGGAGCCAACTCTAAAAAACGATCACTTTCAAGTTGAAGAATATGTTCCGTACAATCCATTTTTAAATTCCCGCTCAAATTAAAATAGGAATGATTGGTTAAATTAACGATGGTTGTTTGATCTGTTTTTCCTTCAAAGGTAATTTTAAATTCATTTTTATTGTTTAAAAGATAGGTAACATTCGTGTCCAAATTACCTGGATATCCCTCTTCACCATTTGGACTTTGATAGAAAAACTTCACACCCACAGCTTGCTCAGTCTCTATTTTCTCCGCTTGCCAAATCACTGAACTAAAGCCTTTTCTACCGCCATGTAAATGGTTGGGATGTTCATTTTCAGCAAGCAGGTATTCTTTTCCATCCAGTTCAAACCTGGCACCCTTAATTCTTCCTGCCACTCTGCCTACTACCGCCCCAAAGTATGGCGACAATTCCAGATAGTCCTCTAACTCATCAAAGCCAAGGACAACATTTTCAAAGTTTCCGTGACGGTCCGGGACAATAATCTCCGTTATCACACAACCGTAATTCAGAAAAGAAACGGTCATTCCGGAATCGTTAACGAGTGAATACTCGATCACAGTCTCACCAGCATACAGGCCGAATACTTTATCTACTAATTTCAATGACTCTCACTCCCTTATTACATGTTTCTGAGTACTTATGACATGTTTTTTAGTATTTAAAACGTATTTTTAGGCACTTACAACCTATTTTTCAAAACTTACGACATTTACTGGATATCAATTAGGAATTCACCTAAACTTAAGTTACTTTTGACATTCACCTACAACAGTCGATAAATATTTGAGAAAAAAGTTATGATAAGGCCTGGATAAACCGCTTGAACGCAGCAGTCCCTGCTTCATCCCGCTTAAATACACCGGCATCCTCTAGTACTCTTAGAAACTTTTTCCCAACTTCTTCTCTGACAAACGATTCCACATTGACCACGTTACCAACATCCTGATAGCATCCCTTTAATTCTTCTGCCCAATTCAAATGGTAATCGGCGACCACCGTTGTTTTTCCTAGGATGAAGTTCGCCACCTCATCAAGTTCCACTTTTAGGCGTGCTGGTAATACTGCCAACCCCATTACTTCAATCAAACCGATATTTTCCTTTTTAATATGGTGAACATCGGCATGTGGGTGGAAGATGCCCAGCGGATGCTCTTCGCTTGTCCGGTTATTGCGAAGAACCAAATCCATTTCAAAAAGGTTTCCATTTTTGCGGGCAATCGGCGTGATGGTGTTGTGCGGGGTCTCGCCCGACATCGCCAAAATGCCAACCGTTTCATCACTGTAATTTTTCCATTTAGCTAAAATGTGAGCACCAGCATCCACAAGCGAGCTAATTTCTCCTGAACGCAGACGAATCACTGACATTGGCCATTTAACAACGGCACATTGCACATTCGGAAATCCCGCGATGGTAAAGCTCCAATCATTCTTCGCCTTCGCCATCGCAAATTGATAATTTCCACCTTGGTAGTGTTCATGTGACAAAATTGAGCCGCCGACAATCGGAATATCAGCATTCGATCCCAAAAAGTAATGCGGGAACTGCTCCACGAAGGATAGGAGCCTTGCGAACGTTGATGGGCTGATTTTCATATCCGTATGGTTTTCCGATAACACAATACAATGCTCGTTGTAGTAACCATAGGGAGAATATTGCAGATACCAATTCTCATCCAATAAATTCACTCGAATCATCCGATGATTGGAACGGGCAGGATGGCCGATTCTTCCTGCATATCCCTCATTTTCTATACATAGCAGGCATTTCGGATAGTTTGTTTTTTGGACTGCACGCTCCAGCGCGATACTCTTCGGATCTTTTTCTGGCTTTGATAAATTAATGGTAATGTCCAAATCACCATATTCCGTTGCGGCTTTGTACTCAATATTTTGACGGATGCGCTTCATCTGGATGTAGTTGCTATTTTTACTTAAGTGGTAAAAATACTTTGTCGCCACCTGTGGATTCTGTTCATATTTTCTGTAAAAAAGCTGATTCACACTAGACGGTCGGGCGATAAAACAATTCATAATCTTACTTGAAAAAATTTCCTTTTCATCAAATAGGTCCTCAATAATTCCATGCTTGCAAGCGTAGTCAACGATTTGGTCCAGTAAATCAGGGATTTCTTGAGCAATGCTTTCGGAACCTTCAATTTCCCTATACTCCGCTAATTGCAGCAGTGACAGAACTTGATTCCGGGCATAAATTTCGTCCTCCCGTTCGATTAATTGGACAGAAAGTGCTTGGTTTATCAATTGTTGAACTAATTGGTTAATCATACTATCATCCCCTGTGACAATCTAAAGTTCAATTTCTTTTGCTCCGTCCCCAATGCTGGCTACGTAAAAATCAGCCTTATAACCAATCTTACTGAGGTAATCGGCACCCACATTAGCAATAAAATGTTCCACTTCCTCATTGGCCACAATGGCGATCGCACAGCCGCCAAATCCCGCCCCCGTCATACGGGCACCAATCACTCCCGGCTGGTTCCAAGCGGCTTCAACTAAACAATCAAGCTCGATTCCGGTCACTTCGTAATCATCCCTTAATGATTGATGGGATTGATTCATCAATTGGCCAAACGCCTTTAATTTTCCCGCATTCAGTTCCTCTAAAGCCTTCAATGTTCTTATATTCTCATAAACTGCATGCTTCGCCCGTTTCCGAACGGTTTCATTGGTTATTACATGTTGATATTCATCAAACTCTTTTTCAGAAAGCTGCCCAAGGGCTTCAATCTGCAGTCTTTGCTGAAGCTGTGCGAGTGCAGCCTCACATTCTGCTCTTCGCTCATTGTATTTGGAATCTGCCAGCTCCCTGCGCTTGTTTGTATTCATAATGATAATTTTGTGATTTTCCAGCTCTATCGGTGCATATTCATATTTAAGACTCTGACAATCTAGTAAAATACCTGCATTTTTCTTACCCATCCCAATTGCAAATTGATCCATGATGCCACTGTTGACACCGATAAATTCATTTTCAACCTTTTTTCCAAGCTTAATTAGGTCCAGTCGCGGAATGTTTAATTTATACAAGCCATCAATAAGAACTCCTATTAATAATTCGATTGAAGCTGAAGAGGAAAGCCCTGCACCATTCGGTATATCTCCGTGAATGACGCAATCAAAGCCCGTTGGAATTTCATACCCGGCTTCTAGAATGTAGCGAATCATCCCCTTTGGATAATTGGCCCAATTATGTTCTATATCGTAATCTAGCAGGTTTAAATCCATTTCAATAATCCCTTTGCCAGGGAAGTTAACGGAGTACAAGCGGACTATTCTGTCCTCACGCTTCCTCGCAACCGCATAGGTTCCATATGTTATCGCACACGGAAACACGTGGCCGCCATTATAATCCGTATGTTCACCAATTAAATTAATCCGGCCCGGGGCAAAGAAAACCCTTTCATGTTTAGCCTGAAATAAGTCTTGGAATATTGTTTTTAATGTAGAAATATTCATTATGTTATCCTCCAATTCACCAGGTATCTAACAATCTATTCTAGCAATTGTTTACAAACCCATTTTACCTCCCTCAGTAAAATAATTCAAATATTTTACTAAAAAATTTACTAAAAATAAAAAGAGCAGAATCAAATTCTGCCCTTCTACCTGTATGGATTTTTAAGAGGAAACTCCATTACTCAACATAATTTAGGTTGATGCCAGTTTTGTCATTTAGTTCTAAGTCCTTGGGAATTCGCATGTATAAGATGCTTTGATCCCCGGAAAACTCGGAGTGATGTGAAAAAAAGTTCTCTCCGGTAAATTGTTTGACAGAAAATACATTTGTAAACTCTGCGAATTCAAATTTACTGATCTTCGGATTTCTAAGAAACAGTTCATCCTTCGCCATCTCCAGACTTGGTGGATTGGTGTAGTCTGTTATCTCCATTCCATTCACACTTGATCTTGTTTGATAGAAGACCGCTTCGATTTTACCATCATTACTTTTCTTCCTTTCCACGAAGACAGATATATTTACGTAATCATCTTCGACCCAGGCCACGTCAAGCTGGGGTCCGTTGTAATCGAAACTCCATTTTTCCCGAAGAAACTTACTGTCCACGTGAGCAATTTCTCCCGCAAGCGCTGCATCGTACAAGTCATTGCTTTCCTTGTCAAGCTCCTCCGTATCAACCTTTTTCCACCCTTCTACTGTGTTTACGGGATGGACAGTGTCCAAAACAACACAGATCAATAGGACAGCCATATATCCGCTGAATAGTAAGCGAACGCGACGACTGTAGGAATACTTACCTTTCCTGTTCCCATGTCTGTTCATGGTCCTAGCTGTTAAAATTGCCAAGGCGATGACGATAATAGCAATTAGCATTAGAGGTAGCATTGCCATCATGCTCTGACCTCCAATCTATTCGACAATACAAATGTTCCAGAAAATAACAATCCTGCCGCAACAATTATTTTTACAAAAAATAGTGTTAATGATGACTCGGTAAAGAAAAACTCAAATACATATGCGACAGCCCCCGATTTCCCCCTTAGACCATCAAAGATTAATCCCCCGAAAAAAACCGCCGGTAACAAGACAGTGAATGCCTTACTAATCTGGACAAGCGTGCCAACTAAATAACCTAACGCACAAAAAAGGAAGACGTATAGCAATGTAGAGAATATGCCCAAGAGCAATTCCATTGGCGCAGCTAAAACTGCGGAGCTATTTATCGATACATCACTTATAAAATAATAAACAATCACTTTTAATAAATACGACGACAACATCGCGGTGATCCCGCCAATGACACTAGCCGTTAGTAAAAATACTGCATTGGACAGATTGCTGCTGATCCGATTGGTTACAAATACGAAGTCATCGTATCGATATGCCTTTGTGGTAATAAGGATGGCGGTAATAAACCCCCACAGCATCGTAAAGGCCGCAACATAATCAGGTGAAAAATACTTCACTTGTATTTCAACACTCCCACTGCCGGCGCCCATCCCCCCCACACCGTTCAATGAGAAAAAAACGGCTAACAATTGGAGAAACATCAGTGACATAAATACCTGGCTGTAAGCCTTCATCTTATAAACAAATTGCTTTTTTACTATATCGGTCAGACTAACCCTTGTTAAAGACATCATCAATTCCCCCCTTCGTTTTGCTAGTTAAATAGACACATAGGTCACTTGCTGTAACTGGTGTGAGGTCAATCCCAGCATGATTGGCCCGCTGCAAGTCTGTTTCGGAAAAATGATTCCTTACGACAACGTACGACTGTTCAAGGCCGATGCTTTTTGTATAAATAACTTCCTCGTTCTGTGTCCATTCATTGATAATAGCTTTTTTCCCTTGGAGCCCAATTGCCCATTCCTTTAAATCGGCAACAGGCATATGAAGAAGTGCTTTCCCCTCTTTTACGAGTAGAATATCTTCGAGTATGTCCTCGATTTCATTTAAGTGGTGGCTGGAAATAATGATGCTGCGTGGATAGGCAATGTAATCCTTCAGTAAGGCGCGGTAGAAATCCTTTCTTACTGCCGCATCCATCCCTGAAGTCGGTTCATCAAAAAGTGTTAACGGTGTCCGGGCAGATAAGCCTACTATCATGTTAAACGTACTCTTCATTCCTTTTGAAAGTCCGTTATAATGCTGCAGTGGATTGAAGGAGAAATAATCAAAAAGGCGGCCTGCCAACTCGCGGTCCCAATTGGGATAAAAGCTTGCTGCCGTTTCTAGTAATTCCTTAAGATTTAAGGCAGTCGGTAAATTCATTTGGTCATGAATAAACATGACATTGGCTGAAACTTGCAGACTATTAAAGGGACTTTCGGAAAAAACCTTCAGTTCTCCAGCCGTTTCTTTTACCAAACCAGCAATCATGTTGAGCAGTGTTGTTTTCCCGGCACCATTTCTGCCGATGAGACCGGTCATTTTATTTTCTTCGATTTTGAAGGAAAGATTGTTTACCGCTTTTGTTCCACCATACACCTTTGTCAAATCGTTGCATTCGATTACACTCATTTCTCTGCCTCCCCAGTGTCAGCCGCTTTGATCATTTCGATTAATTCCTCTTTACTTACCTGGAGCCGTCCTGCTTCCGCAACAATATCACGTACTAGCCTTTTTAAGGTTTGGTTTTTTCGCTTCTTAAGGATTGTGTCTTTCGCATTGCTTGTAATAAACATCCCAAGCCCGCGCTTTTTATATAAAATCTGCTCATCCGCCAAAATATTCAGTCCCTTCGCGGCAGTTGCCGGGTTAATATTAAAAATCTCTGCAAGCTGATACTGGGAGTAAATCTTTTGATCGCTTTCAAAATTACCGTTCAAGATCTCATTTTCCAGCCACTCCGATAGTTGGATATAGATCGGCTTCGTTCCATCCAGATTAGGAATCAATCCTTTCCCTCCTTCCTCTAACATAGTACATTAGTGTTGTAATGTAGTATATTATATTTGGAAATAAAAAACAATATTAGTTTGACTTTTCAAACATAATTAGGGGCGGACGTTTGAACAAAAAAGGAACAACAACAAAAAAAGCATTATCCAAAAGGATAACGCTTTTTTACTCCCTGAATGTCCACATGACAAAGACAACTGTCCACAAGTGGTGCCTGACACCCTCTAATAATTCTTCTTATTCGGTTTGCTGATCCAGGCGTTGAATGGTGCATACGTATTCGGCGGGAGGATTCGATACATTGGGATGCTTCGCTGATCCGGAGGTATGTTTAGTTGTTTATAGATAAATTGGTCATCAAATCCAATTTTTGCCGCATCTTCATTTGTACAACCATAGTATACTACTTTTAGTCTTGACCAATAGATTGCCCCAAGGCACATTGGGCAGGGTTCACAACTTGTATATAGCTCACAGCCTGTTAATTGATAGCTATTCAATACCTTACATGCGGTCCGAATAGCTTGCATCTCAGCGTGTGCAGTCGGATCATTTATTAGGGTCACCTGGTTTTGTCCAGTACTAATAATCTGCCCGTTTTTAACCACTATGGCCCCGAACGGACCGCCGCCGTTTGTTATTACGTTTTCGTAGGCAATTTCCACCGCCATCTTCATATACATTTCTTCCTTCATGAACTGACTCCAATCCGTTTCAGACATATCCTTATCCTAATGATATTATCCTAATGAAGGAAAAAGAATTGTAAAATTATTACAATAATTACACCCATAACATCCACAAAAAAAGCAAGCACCTTTAGAGCACTAGCTTTTTCACCTGATCATATTAGAAAGGGTGTCAGGCACCGCCAGGCGGTGCCTGACACCCTTTCCACTATTTCCACAATATTAGCCTAGTTTTTTCTTTTGAATTGCTTTTGTTGGGGCTTCTTCCCATGCTTCTAAGTTTGTAAGCCCTTCGATATTTGAGGAATAGAATACTGGGTTTTGGCCATTTGCTTTTTGCTTTTTGTAATCTGCAAGCGCGGCGAAAGCTATTTTTCCAAGTAGAATAATTGCGATTAAGTTAATAATAGCCATTAATCCCATGAATAAATCGGCAAGGCTCCAGACAAAGCTTAACTCCGCCAACGAGCCGAAAGCGACCATACCAACAACAGCGATACGATATAGGTTTAAGACAACCTTGTTATTTTTCATAAATTCAATATTTGATTCACCGTAATAGTAATTCCCCACAACAGAACTGAAGGCAAATAGGAATACGATGAACGTAAGGAAAATACCGGCCCATGATCCTAATGACCCCTCAAGCGCATTTTGCGTCAAGATAATGCCGTTCCCCTCTTTAGACGTATATAGACCTGATAAAAGGATGATAAACGCAGTCGAGCTGCAAATCACGAGTGTATCAACAAATACACCAAGGGACTGAATTAAACCTTGTTTGACAGGATGGCTGACATTTGCTGTCGCTGCAGCGTTCGGTGCGCTACCCATACCTGCTTCGTTTGAAAACAATCCGCGTTTAATTCCGTTCATCATAGCGGCACCAAGTGCTCCACCCGCTGCTTCTTTAAAGCCAAAGGCACTTTCAAAAATTAATTTAAAGACACCTGGAATTTCAGATAAGTTTGTTACCATTATATATAAAGCAATTAAAATGTAAGCTCCTGCCATGATCGGAACCATCCACTCAGCCACTTTAGCAATCCGTTTAAGACCGCCAAAAATAATGACCGCCGTAATAACGGACAAGACAATTGCAATCACGGTTTTATTGAAGCCAAAAGAATTATTTAACGAGCTTGTAATTGTGTTCGCTTGTACAGAGTTGAAGGCAAGTCCAAAAGTAAGTGAAATTAAAACCGCGAAAGTGATTCCCATCCATCGGGCGTTCAGCGCCTTTTCCATATAATAAGCTGGTCCGCCTCGGAACGTGTCCCCATCTTTCACCTTAAAGATTTGCGCAAGTGTACTTTCCACAAAAGCGGAAGCTGACCCAATCAAAGCGATCAACCACATCCAGAATACGGCTCCCGGGCCGCCAGTTGTGATGGCAATCGCTACACCTGCAAGATTCCCGGTTCCTACGCGTGAAGCCGTACTAATACAAAAGGCTTGGAAAGAGGATATTCCTTTCTTATCCCCCGTTGCCCCTTCACCCATAAGGCGGAACATCTCTCCTACCATTCGAAACTGGACAAACTTTGTACGAAAAGTAAAATAAAGACCGGAACCAATTAATAAAATGATTAGAACATATGACCAAAGTAAAGTATTTGTCCCATTCACAAAACTTTCAATTATTTTCATTTACTCACTCCTTTTCTACCTCTTTTTTTGATATACTGATATAATTTAACAAATTCTCAGAAATATGACAATGTATGAACTTTCCAGGTAGTAGAACCCCTGAAAAATCTAGCATCAATGGGGATAAAAAAAAGAAGCGGCAGCGCCGCTTCTATTTCATGAGAATTCTATTTCGTGTCCACCCTACGTGGAAAGTGTCTTTTTATGGTGCCTGACACCATTAAGTTATGAAGCACGTTTTATATGTTTGAAATGTCCTTTTGAGAGGACGGTTTTTTCTAGGCGGTGGGCCATGATTCCTGCGAAGATGGCTAGGATGATATCCTTTGGCAGTGGGGCTATCATCCAGAGCCATGCCATTTTGTAGGTAAATCCGTCTGGTGCTGCTGCCCAAAGTTTATAGGCATAGTACATCCAGTTTGTACCGAATAAGTAGTTGACCACCATTCCGATTAGTGATGCAATGATAAAGGCAGACATAGTTTTCTTCTTTTCAACTATTTTTCCTATGATAAATGCAGTGAAAATATAGGAAAGAATAAAGCCAAAGGTAGGCCGGAAGATGATAGAGGGCCCTCCGATAAAGCCAGCAAAAACTGGAACCCCTACAAAGCCCACTAACATATAAACTGTCATTGCTATTGACCCTAAGCGGCTGCCCAAAATCGCTCCTGCTAAAATAGCAAAAAAGGTTTGCAGCGTTATTGGCACACCCCCTACCTGTAAAAAAGGAGCGATTGTTGTAATATTGGCTCCAATGGCCATCAGTGCCACAAACATTCCGGCAAGCGTTAAATCAAGTGCCCTAAACTTCTTCATATTCATTCTCCCACCCTAAAATATTATCGATAGTTATAAATCTAAAATAAAGCGTGAAGAGCAAATTGTCAACTAAATTATTATTAGGTTAACAATCGGTTAAAATTAAATGTAACTTGACGATCAAACAAACGTTTTTGATTTATTTTGGTATGAAAGGCAAGAAAATAATAATCTATTTCCATCGGCATACAAAAAGGATTGGGCAATCTTCATTGCCCAATCCTTTTATTTATGACGGCAGTTTTTGCAGACTTTGATAGTTTGGTTTGTGTCTGTTTTGTGTGAGTAGAGAAGCTTTATTCCTGTTCGTTCACACAGCGGGCATGTCCCCCGGCCATTTGAAGGCAGGTAGCTGATTGTTTTTCCCCGGTTTCTTTTTGCCATTCCCCATCATCCCTATTCATAATAAAGTGAAACTTCCTTTCTTTATTTAATGTTGGACTGGCACAAAGGTTGATAGGCATTTAATGGTTTTTTATCAATAGATGCCGCAATCCCTATAAAATGTATGACAACTTTCCTTTTACAAAACTACACATAAAGCAACAATATTTAACAAAAAAAACAGCTAATAATCGATATACATTTTGTGGAAATTATTTTGATATATAATATAGCTATTTTATACCCCTAAAATTATTAGATTTTTCGGATAGCACAGTACTTTTTAAATAGGAAAAACAGCCCAAATTTTAATCTTTTGACATAAAGTATTTTATTTTCCCAATAAAACTTTTTGTAGAGCGAATTTTTTACTGCCTCTGATTTTACGACAAGATATTATGAACATTCCATTTACAATAAGCTTGTATTAAAATTCTATGCATTTTGGGGGTGCAGTTTTTGGTGAAAAAGAAAAAACAGAAATGGAAAAGGAATTTAGTAGTAATGACTGCCATTACCGGACTAGGATTCTCCACTTTTTACCCGGGCCTTAGTATTCCGGTTGCAGCAGTCGAACAGGCTGACCAGCCGATTCCTAAGGAAGAGTCAGTCTCTATTGTTCAACTAGAGGTACCGAATCAGAAAGCAAAGGAAAAACTACTTGAGCTGGGTATTGACCTTACCCACAGAGCCCATGAACACAATGGAATTTTTGAAGTGGATGCAGTTGTCACACCAACAGAGATTGCAATGTTGAAAACCTTTGGCATCAAAGTGAAAGACACCATCATTACTGAAAATGAATGGAATCTCAGAACCTCAGAAAGGCAAACAGCTATGCAGTTAACCTCAAATTTGGCCACCGCTGAGGACACAGTAAAAATTCTTCGTGCCAACCATTTTACAAATCAATCGGGCACATTCCTGTATATCGAAGCGAAATCCAGTGCAGGTACAGCAGCGAGTACTGCGCTCACGGCAACTTGGACCGAGAATGGTGTTGAAAAATCCGCAACACTTACTAGATTCGTTGATTACGGTGAATACATGTATCATTATTTGGAATTACCTGTAAACGCCATTCCTACTTCTGTAAAAATAAACAGTAATCTTGGTGGAACAGCTACTGCTGCAGTTACGGAATGGCTCGGTGCGGACAAGCCTGGTAATCCGAAAAAACACTATGTTAAGGATTTTGTAGACCACTACATGGATCCAACCGAATTATATCAACGTGCTGAAAAGCTTGCGAAAGAGTTTCCCGATTTAGTAGAAATTATCGATATGCCTAACAAAACAAATGGCTACAGACGTCTTGCACAAGGAACAGTGGGAGGTACTCAAGCTTCCGCTGTTGTGGTTACCTCCAAAGCATGGGGGCATGAAGGCGGCAATGATGTGTCGGTAGAATTCAAGAATCCAGGGGCCAATAATGCTTCATTGAAAGTTAACCTAGAAGATAAAAAGATTTTAGTAGATTTGACTACCGATTCAACAGGGAAAGTCACTAGTACAGCAAGCCAAGTGGCTGCAGCACTAAATACTCATGCAAGTAATCTTGTGTCTGCGATTACATATCGCACCACTGGCGGAACCGGAATTGTTTCCCCAACAACAACTGCGGTGAAATTAACGGACGACTTAAGTGCACCAGCCACTATTTCTCGTGACCCGTTTACCGTAAAAGCAATTCGAATCGGGAAGCACCGTGACGGTTCAAAGCCCGGTGTCCTTGGATACGCACAAGAGCATGCCCGCGAGTGGGTAACACCACTAGTAACGATTGAAACAGCAGAACGACTACTACGCAATTACGCCCATGATGGCGAAACGAAGCAACTGGTAAACAACCTTGATATTTTCCTTGTGCCGTCAGTAAATCCTGATGGAGCCCATTACAGTTTCTATGATTTCAATGGTCAACGTAAAAATATGACCAATTACTGTGGTCCCACTGAATCCGATCCAGGATATCGAACTTCCTGGGGAGTTGACCTTAACCGCAATCACACTGTCGGTTCAGCTTTTGATGGATATGTGGGTGCATCGACTACACAATGTAGAAGTGGTACCTACGCTGGTCCTGCAGAGAATTCCGAGCCAGAAGCCAGGAATCTAGTATGGCTTGCTGATCAAAATCCAAATATTAAGTTTGCGATGAATATTCATAGCTATGGTGGATACTTTATGTGGTCGCCTGGTTCATACGATCCAAACCGTGTTACTCTCCCTCGTCCATCTGCAGGGGAGGAAGCCTTCTACTGGGCAGCATCTGATAAAATTTTAAATGACATCCAAGACCACCGCGGAACTGTCATTCTTCCTAGCCGCACAGGTCCAATTCCTGATGTGCTGTACTCTGCAGCAGGTAACTCTGCGGACTACCTATGGTATGAAAAGGGAATATATGCCTGGAACTTCGAAGTAGGGGCAGATTTATGGAATAAGGATACGAAAAGATGGCAAGCAGTTGGTTTCCAGCCAGCATTTCAAGAGGGTCATGAAGAGGCCATGGAATTTGCTAACGGTTTGATCGGCTTGATTAAAGTAGCCTATAATCATTCTAAAGATAAACAGCCGCCTTCCACAAAAGCTGTACCGGGTAATGGTAAATTCTCTGGACCAGTTGAGGTTGCATTTGAAACAAGCGAAGCAGCAACGATCTATTATACACTCGACGGCAGCCGCCCTACCTTCCAATCTGCAAAACTCAAATTAAGCGGAACCCGAGAAAATGCAGAGACTTTAAAAATTGGTAAAACGTCCACATTGAACTGGTTCGCTGTTGACGCAGCAGGTAATATTGAGAAAAACTACAATCCTATTAGCAAAGGAAATAATTTTAACACTGTAACACTGACAATCAAGTAATTCTTTTAGCAAGGAGAGTTGGCTCATAGGGGTCAACTCTTTTTTTTACTATAAAAATTTATATAAAGAAGCCCAGTCCATCACTGAACTAGGCTTTTTCATCGTTCTTATTTTTCAAAAATCGCATTGGATAATAGTCTGAATAAGTAATCCGTATGGTCACGGAAGCCTGCTTCTAAACCAATCAATGTCACATCTTTATCCTGCTCTTTAACCATAACAGCCTGCCCTTTCGCACCACTGTTATTTCTCCAATGGCCGGCCACAAAGAAATCGTTACTGTTTGCATAGGTTGCGACTACTTTATCATTTCCGGTATTCGTATACCATGTTGGGCGGTAGACAAACCCTAGATCATCCTGACCATAGCCGGCAGTTAAACCGGTCCCTTCATAGTTAACCTTCACAATTCCGTTACTGTTGGACCCGCCTGTATTTATGGTATCATCCGTTAGTCCGAGAGTTTTCGTAGCCTGGGATGCACTTGACCCGACTGCAATATATTTGCCGCCGTGGGCAATAAAGTCTGTAATGTTCGCTTTCAACTTAGCTTCTTGTGCCCTGTCTTGTAAACCAAATTCCTTGTTGGCAGCACTTAAGTTTGAGGTTATCAAGCTAGCCGTGCCGCTATAAACAAAGGCATCAAAACCATTAAGACCGTTTTCCGCCACTTCAATCGGTGTCACTTCGGTTACATCAAAGCCAAGTCGCTTCAAGGCTAGCTTTGTACCGCTATGGGACTGAACTTTCCCCATTCCGCCGTCCTTTAAAATCGCTACTTTTAAGGTCGATAAGGCAACCGCATCCACCGGCACTTTAGCCGTGCTTTCCACCTGCAAACCAGATGTTTTTACAGCTGCTGAGATCGTATTGGCTGCTGCTTCTGTGTAAAAATCACCTTTTGTATCACGTTTAACAGCTACACCTTGTTGAAGCAGCGTATTTACTAGCTCGATAGATTTGACAGAACTGTTCGGAATCAGGTATGGACCTTTGCCCGTAACTGAACCTTGTTCATTAATGTTGTTGACCTTTGTTGTTATCACGTCGACAGAACTTTGTGTCGGTATTGCTTCAAAGCCCCAAAGCTCCGGCAAGCTCCATGCTGAAATATCATACATCGCAGCCGTATCGTTTGAGATGTCTTCCCCGTCCCAAAGCATCGTGTTCGCTAATCCAGCCTTTGCCTGGTCCATCTTTACGATGAACGTTCCTTTAGGATATGTTTTTCCATCGACAACAAATGCTTTCGGCGCTTGAACCACATCAATGTCATTATTCATTAAATGATTGACCGCTTTATGCGTGACAGTAGGGTCTTTTTCATCGACTGGAAGGATATAGGCTTTCGGGAAGAAGCCATCCTTGTGGAATGGATGATCAAAATTAATCCCGCGTTTAAACATTTCAATTTGGTCAGTAATCATTGCCTGCTTGTTCTCCGTCGCGAAATTAAGCGCACCCATAATAGCGTTATACATCCAGCGGACGCCATTCCAATCATTCGTTGGCGTTTCTAAGGTATGTCCATATGCACCATGGTACATCGCGTACATCGGGGTGAAGATTGGCGGATAATCATCCCATCCATCAGCGTCATCACGCTGTGGAACGTAGACTCCTTCCATATTTTGATATAGGCTGCTATCCGAGAATTGACCCTTTTCTTTCATTATTTGGGCTTCCATTGCTTCTGCCTGCTGATAAGCCCACTTGTTATATAAATCATACTCGTAGTTCGGATTATGCGGCGGTGTACATGGCTCGATTAATCCCTGTAGGTTTGGCCCATAATTTTTCACATATCCATGCGTATCAAGGAATACCATCGGGTTCCATTCTTTAATAAGCCCAACGGTTTCTTTCGTTTCTGGCTGGGACTGGGTGATGAAGTCACGATTCAAGTCAATTCCTTCCCCGTTAAAACGGGTGGCATCCACACGTCCATCAGGGTTTTGAACGACGTTAAAAATAAGTATATTATTCTCCAAAATATTCTTGGTCTCTTGATCATTTTCGGTTGCGAAGCGTTCAATTAACTGGAGAATGGCATCAGATCCAGCAAATTCCGTGCCATGAATGGAACCATTAATCATAATAGGCACTTTAAAGTCTGGATTGTTAGCAATCCAATCCTGAGCTTTGCCAGGGTTTTTAAACATTTGTTTTCTAAGTGATTGGATTTTACCAAACTTCCCCTGTGCCCCAGGATCAGCAATCGTCACAACATAAAGAGGATGACCATCTGCAGACGTACCTCGAACCTCAACCTTTACACGGTTAGATTGTTTTTCAATGTCTTTCAACTTGGAGCCAATTTGTGAGAATTTTACAAAGTCATAGTTTTCACTATTAAACTTACTACCATCCTGCTCTTCATATACATTGACATTTGTCCATTTTGGTCCCTCAGCAAACCCGACAGTCCATGGCACAGTGGTAAGTAAACTAACAGCTAAAAGGCCTGCAATCTTCTTCTTCTTCATCCTTAACCCCCGATAATAAATTTGAATTTTCACTCATTTTGATGCATTTTTACTTATTTTAATAGCAAAACTATTAAAATACCATCCATCCTTTCTCCCGGAATCAACAACAAAAAGAAACCTGACCAGGAAAAAAGGACCAATAAGTCCACAAAAAGTCATTTCATGAATAAAACTCCACATTATTACATTAGAAATAGAATAAAGGGTGTCAGGCACCACAAAAAAACATTTGTCCACGGACGGTGCCTGACACCCTTTACACCCTTTACACTTTTATTAGCGGTCTTATCGTTTCAACGGCTGCACGACTACAAACCACTTTCCATAAGATAGCAATAAGAATTGCGATTTACCTTTTTCAAATAGAAGGGAAAGATGTGGTGCTTATTTATGAAGAATTCCCCGGATTATCCCCATTCGTTTCAAAATCTTCAGGAGAATGGGCTTTCGTTCGAGCAGGTATTTGAACGGATTGTTGCATTCATGAACAGTGACCCTAAAGGGAATTACCGCCTAATGGTTGGCACAGATTCACAGGTTCATAGAACACAGACTATTTTTATCACTGGCATTGTGATTCAAAATGAAGGAAATGGTGTATGGGCATGCATAAGAAAGTTGAGCGTACCAAGGAGGATGACACAGTTACATGAGCGAATCTCACTAGAATTGTCCTTAACCGAGGAAATCGTATCTATGTTTACCGAGGAAAGGAAAAATGAATTAATAGCCATCGTCCTCCCTCATATTTACCAAGGAGCAACCTTCACTATGGAGGGACATATCGATATCGGGTCAGGCAAACGAAACAAGACAAGTGAATTCGTCAAAGAAATGGTCACACGAATGGAATCTATGGGAGTAGAACCGAAAAT
Organism: Bacillus sp. S3; assembly: GCF_005154805.1. Taxonomy (GTDB): domain Bacteria; phylum Bacillota; class Bacilli; order Bacillales; family Cytobacillaceae; genus Neobacillus. The sequence continues at coordinate 625,438 of NZ_CP039727.1, read as the reverse complement.
CAAACCGAATGCCTTCGTCGCCTCAAGCTATGCGAACCGGTACACCAAATAAGGGTGTCAGGCACCACAAAGGACAATGGTCCATAGGTGGTGCCTGACACCCTTATTACGTTAGCCATATTAGATATACTTTAATTCTACATTTACGGTGGTGCCTTTACCGAACTCACTTTCTACTTTCATGGTGCCGTTATGTTCTTGGATGATTTTGTTGCTGACGGTTAGGCCAAGCCCGATTCCTTTATCTTTCGTTGTATAAAATGGTGTTCCCAAATAGCCCATCAGTTCCGAATCAATCCCAATACCTTCATCAGAAAAACGAATGAGTACCTTCTTTCCTTCTTGTTTCAGGACATCGATATGGACTGTTCCACCATTTGGCATAGATTCAATAGCATTTTTCAGGAAATTCACAAAAACTTGTTTCATTTGGTTTGGGTTGCATAGTAATTCAATCTCGTTTGAATGGTAATGGTTGATGATTTGCACATTATGCAGCAATGCCTGTGGATGAAGTATTTTCACTGTGCTTTCCAAGATTGAACCCAGGCTTTCCCGCTCAAATTGAATGGCTTGTGGTTTGGCGAGTGACATAAATTCATTGACAATCATATCGATTCGATCCAATTCATTCGTGATAATTGATAAATAGTCGTCTTGCTTTTCTTTATTACTAGTATTTTTCAAAAGTTTGGAAAACCCTTTTAATGAAGTTAATGGGTTTCGAATTTCATGGGCGACTCCAGCAGCTAATTGACCGATGATGGAAAGCCGGTCTAAATTTCGGAGTACATCATCATTTTTTATCCTGTCCGTAATATTTCTGCCAACCGCCACAAAGGATTCGACCTCGCCCTGCTCACTATAAATAGGAGAAATAGTAGTCTCAGAATCAATTACTTCATTTCTCCCAGTTCTTATTTTTATCTGAAACAGCTGAGACTCACCTGTTTCAATCATTGCATTGCAAATACGATCAAAGTGCTCCTTTTCCTCTGGTAAAATAAGATCATAGACGGTTTTACCGATTAATTGCTCCGGCTTATATCCAATTCCTTTTTCATGTGAAGGGGAGGCATAGACAATCTTCTTGTCCATTGAATAAAGTTTGATCATATCTGCGGTATTTTCGGTAATTAAGCGATACAATTCACGGGTTCTTTTTAATTCCCTTTTAATATTTTCACTCTCTGAAATGTCACGATAGATAGCGATAATAGCAATAATCTCTCCCATTGAATTTCTAAAAGGAGAATAGGAGACTGCTATATCTATCCGATTTCCATTTTTATGATTACGTTGTGTATTCATATTATGGAAGGCTTTTCCTAGTTTCACTGCTTCTACTATTTGTACCACTTCCACTGGATTGGGAAATTCTAAGAATGTTCTCCCTAAAATATCCTCTTCGGTATAGCCAAAAATCTTGGTATACATTTGATTGATGCGAATAAACCGATTCTCCATATCGACGATACAGATTCCATCGGCCGTACAATCAAGAAAAAGGTCAATTAATTCATCGGGATTATAGACCACAGATTCATTTTCTTTTCTAAAAATCGGGAAACACTTCGCCATAGAAATCTCTCCAAACACATCAAAAGTACTATCAATCTCCATTTTACAGAATTTTTGGGCGAATGAAAGAAAATTTTTTAAAAGGGTGTCAGGCACCATTAAAAGACACTTTCCACTCCAGGAGGACACTTTAGGAGGACACGTTTGGTAAAAGGTAAAAACGCTTGAGCCCTGGGAGTAGCTTAAGCGTTTCTGTGGTGCTAATTTTCTATTTTTTATAATGCTTCTTCTATTTCTTTTGCCATTGTTTTTACGGATTTTAAGCCGCCGCCGCTTAGGTACCATGAGTCTGCATCGAGGTAGACGATCTTATCATTTTTATAAGCTTCGGTTTTCTTTACCAGCTCATTTTCTACGATTTCCTTCGCGCCAACTTCGCCGCCGACAGCGGTCGCGCGGTCAATGACGAACAGGACATCCGGATTCTTCTCTCTAATGTATTCAAACGTAATACTCTGTCCGTGTGTGGAGACTTCAATATTCTTATCTGCCGCGCCGAAACCAAACACATCGTGAATGAGTCCAAAACGGGAGCTTGGGCCATAGGCACTTACTTTTCCTTCATTCGCTAAGACAATTAATCCTTTTTGATCAAGTGCAGATGCTTTCTTGTTTAATTTTTCGACACTGGACTCAATGTTTTTTAATTCACTCGCTACTTTGTCTTCTTTTCCAAAAATTTCGCCAATTAGATTCATATTTTTTTCAAAAGAATCCATGTAATTGCCATAATCAAGTCCAATATATACGGTTGGTGCAATCTCTGCAAATTGATCATATAATTCTGCCTGGCGTGTAGAGATAAAAATAACATCTGGCTTCAGCGCGTGAATCGCTTCAAAATCTGGCTCCTTTAGACTACCGACATTGGTGTATTTTTTATCTGCATATTTCTCCAAATAGGAGGGAACGGTTGCTTGCGGGACTCCCGTAACTACTATACCTAACTCATCTAGGGTATCTAATACACCAAAATCAAACACAACTACTTTCTTCGGGTTTTTTTCCACAATGGCTTCACCATATTGATGCTTGATTGTCATCTTCTCTTCCGTTACTACCTTATTGGAAGATGCCGTTTTCGCTTTGCCCTCCTCTTTTGATTCCCCTCCACATGCAGCTAAAACCAAGAACATAGTAAAAACTAATCCTAGAAAACTCCATTTTTTAAACATCTGCCATTCTCTCCTTTACATCATGAATTAAAATACACACAGATCCTGCAGTTGTTCATCTCCTGAATGGGAATATCCATATCGTAAATTTCACTCAAAGCTTCCGACTGAATGATCTCCTCAGTCGGCCCATCCTTCACAACCCTGCCATCCTTCATCGCCACAATTCGGTCCGAATAAACGGAGGCAAAGTTAATATCGTGAAGGACAATCACAACCGTTTTTCCGAGCTCATCTACTAACCGGCGCAAAATCTTCATAATCTGAACTGAATGCTTCATATCCAAATTATTCAGCGGTTCATCAAGCAGGATGTACTCAGTATCTTGGGCAATGACCATCGCGATAAAGGCCCGCTGCCTCTGACCGCCTGATAGTTCGTCTAAATAGCTGCCCTGTATATCCGTTAAATGCATAAACTCAAGCGATTGCCCGACAATCCGTTCATCCTCCTCGGTTAACCGGCCTTTAGAATAAGGAAACCGGCCAAACGAAACAAGCTCGCGTATCGTAAGGCGGACATTCATGAAATTTGACTGCTTCAAAATCGACACACGTTTGGCGAAATCATTCGATTTCATTTTCCTTACATCCGCCTTGTCGACAAGCACTTCTCCCGTATCAGCATCAAGCAGACGGCTGACCATCGACAAGAGAGTGGATTTACCAGCACCGTTTGGCCCAATAAAAGAAGTAATTTTTCCAGGTTTAATCGTTACTGTTACATCATCCACAACCGACTTCTTCCCGTAAAACTTCGATACTGACTTTACCTGAATCATGCCGTTTTCCTCTCCTTCAATAGTAAATAGATGAAATAAACACCGCCAACAAAATTAATGATGACACTTAGTGTTGTCGAAAAAGTAAACACCCTTTCAACCACCCATTGCCCGCCGACAAGTGCAATGATACTCATAATTACCGCACCGCTGATTAGCACCTTATGTTTGTATGTTTTAAAAAACTGATACGATAGATTAGCGACAATTAAGCCAAAAAAGGTTATTGGTCCAACAAGTGCCGTAGAAATGGAAATGAAAATGGCTGCAATCACCAGCATTTGTTTCACGATTAAATCGTATGGAACACCGAGATTGATTGCCATCTCGCGGCCAAGCGATAACACATCAAGATACTTAATATAGCGCCACGCATAGACAACCACTAACGCAACGATGACAAGAGCAAGCCACACCAAATCCGAATTAATATTGTTAAAACTGGCAAACATCCGGTCTTGAACAATCTGAAACTCATTTGGATCAATCAGCACCTGAAAAAAGGTCGAGATACTTGAGAAAAATGTACCGACGATGATGCCGACCAGTAATAAAAAGTAGACCGACTGGCCGCCTTTTTTAAATAAAAAGCGAGAAAGAAAAAGGGCAAACACAATCATCACAACAACAGAAAGTAAAAAGTTCATCTGTTTATTTACCACAATCAAGTGGCTTGAGCCTAAAAAGAAAATAATCACCGTTTGCAACAGTAAATACAATGCATCTAATCCCATGATGCTAGGCGTTAAAATGCGGTTATGGGTAATCGTTTGGAATACAACCGTTGCATAGGCAACCGTAAACCCAGTAATCACCATGGCAATCACCTTTACCGCCCGTCTTGGTAAGGCATAATCAAAACTGCCATTTAGATCATGTAATAAGTAAAGCACACAGCACACGGCAGCAACTAAAGCGAGACTGACCATTTTCATCGAGTTACGCATAAGCCTTCCTCCTAAATAGAAGATAGAGGAAAATCCCGCTGCCGATGACGCCAACCATGAGACTGATTGAAATTTCATACGGGAAAATAATCACCCGGCCTAAAATATCGCAAACCAGCAGAAAGTTCGCTCCCAGAAGAGCTGTATGCGGCAAGGTTTTTTGCAGATGATCTCCTTTAGAAATCGAGATGATATTCGGAATAATCAAACCTAGGAACGGGATCATCCCAACCGTTAACACGACCGTTGCCGTAATTAATGCAACAAGCACAAGCCCTATGTTAACGACCCTGCTGTATGCAAGACCTAAATTTTTCGAAAAATCCTCCCCCATCCCGGCTACGGTAAAGCGGTTGGCATAGAAATAGGCAATAACTAATATCGGAATACTTATGTATAAGAGTTCATACCGCCCTTTCATGATCATCGAAAAATCACCTTGAAGCCACGCCGACATATTTTGAATCACATCTGCCCGATAGGCAAAAAATGTCGTGACAGAGGATAAGATATTCCCAAACATCAGCCCGACAAGAGGAATGAAAATGGCATCCTTGAACTTGATTCGATCGAGAATTTGCATAAACAAAAACGTTCCGCCAAGCGCGAATACAAAGGCAATGGCCATTTTTTCGAGCATTGAAGCGTTGGCAAATAGCAACATTGAAACAAGGATTCCCAGACGAGTCGCATCCAGGGTTCCTGCCGTTGTCGGCGAGACAAATTTATTGCGGCTAAGCTGCTGCATGATCAAACCGGCAATGCTCATTCCCGCTCCTGCCAGTAGAATCGCCACAAGCCGCGGCACCCGGCTGATCAGGAATATTTGTGTTTCTTCAGATTGAAAGTCTAGTAGATCCATTGGTGAAAGACTGCTAACCCCAACAAACAATGAACCGGCAGATAAAATCAATAATCCCAATAGTAAATATCGTTTCTTCATGACTGACCCCAATAAAATGTAGTTTTTATAGATGAGATTGAAAATCATTATCATTAACTTACAATTTTGATTATAACAAAGTAAAATACATTGTCAACGGTAAATGAGAACTTTTATCAATTAGAAAAGCAGATTCCAAAAAATGAAAAATATATTTTTCCAATACATAATGGACTTCCTACACCACATAAATTGGGCAATAGGAGGTGAATGGAGTGAAAAAATACCTATTGGTTTTAGTCTTACCGCTCATCTTTTTATTGTCGGGATGTCTTAGCGATCCTGTACAGGATGACTTACTAAACTATGTAAATAAAGAAATGAAGAATGCAGCGAAATTGGAAGTTGAGGCTGTTTCTGCCTACGAAAGTGTGACCGGTGCAAATTATCAGGATGACCAAACCCTCTACGATGTCCTGCTAAACGAGGTGATTCCAACGTATAATGAATTTATTAAGGAGTTGGACTCGGCCAACATTGAAACGGATGAGGTAAAAGAAATTCACGAGATTTATATTAAGGGCGCAGACATCCAGTTTAATGCCTTTGCTAAAATAAAACAGGCCTTAGAAGAACAGGATGCGGGTCTAATCCAGGAAGCCAACGACATGCTGGCGGAAGCCCGCACGCATATCCGCGATTATAAAAGTAAGCTAACCAAACTGGCGAAGGAACATGATGTAAAAATTGGAAAATAATTGAATGCACCTCAAAAATACATGAACATTGTTTTCGGGAAAAACATATTTTAATAATAGAATATCACCTAAAAGAGGACCGTGGTCCCTTAACACCACGGCCAAATAAATATTGTCAGAGATTGAAAGAATAATCCATCCTTTGTCAGCCAAACAAGTGTGGATTATTTTTTTTTTCTTTTTCTTAACACTCTGCTCACCCTTCAGATTTAATTCGCCAGATAGATGGTCTTCACATGCTCTAAATTCCGATACACGGTCTCTCTTCCTGCTGTGATTAACGATAACCTTCTATTCACGGCCTTCTGCAGCAAACCTATTTTTTCACTGCTATCCCCGCCATCGATGACAACCAGCTGATTCTCCAACTTTTTACATTGCTCATCGAAGCTTCTTGCCAATGGAATCTTCATTGAATGAACAGGGAGAGATTGATGGTCCAAGGAATACGGCGTTGCATTTTCCGGATATGGGATTAGCCATTTCACATGGTTCATTGAAATAAATACGGTTTTATATACCGACGAGTAAAAAACAAAATAGTCATTCATGATACTTGTTAAATAGCCGTGGATCGACTTATTCCCTGTTACATATACCTCAACAAATCTTCCCTTTGCATTGTTCAGCATTCTCCGAAACGAAATCGCCTGTGAATCCGTTTCAAGCGGCTTTTCAGTGGGTAGTTCATAATAGGTGCTGTTTTCCTCGATTTTCGTTTCTTTCATCCGCTGAATATGAATGGACGGAATATAGTAGAAGTTCCCCGTTCTCCCCACATATAAAACAATGATGTCCAATCCAGCATCAACAAGAATGCCTGAGTAAAAATTCCCGCCTGAAATTTCAATTTCAATATTTTTCCTCATTAAATCGCCAAACTCATTCATATTCATTTCTCCTTCATCTTTTAACCCTTGTTATTGTAGTGCCCCGCCAAAGAGCCATGAAACCCAATAATATAAAACTACTAGCGTAAACAATGTTGCTGGAGGTATAACCACGAAGGTGATTTTTACGTATTCCCACCACGTGATCATGATTTTTCCTTTTCGAACGATATGCATCCACATCAGTGTAGCAAGTGTACCCATCGGGAGAAGTAAGGATCCCATGTCACTGCCAATGACGTTCGCTAAATAGGCTACCTTCAGAGTCAACGTGTCTAGTCCCATATGGGTCAACGTCAGCGTTCCAACCATGAGTGCCGGGTGATTGTTGAAAATATTAGAGAGGATGGATAGGAGTCCGCCCATCATCACACTTGCATGAAGCAGGCTTCCGGATACCATTGGCTCCATAAAGGCAATCAGCCAGTCCGTTAAACCGATATTATTCAATCCGTAAATAATCACATACATACTAAAAGCAAAAACGAGTATATACCAAGGAGTTTTTTTCAGCATATCAGTTGGGGGAATTTTGAGATACGCCCATCTCCACCCCAATAGAATAAGGGAACCGATTACCGCCATAAGTGAAACTGGGATAGCAAAATACGATGCGACAAAAAGGCTGACACGAACAGCAAAAACAAATAGCAGGACATTACGCATGAACCTGGAACGGTCTTTTTCAGAAGAATGTTTTATTTCAGGCTTTAGCGGGTGATAGGATGATTTAGTTAGTCCCTTAACATTTATCGGAACGGTTTTCGGCAATACTTTTTTAAAGCGAAGGAACAGCAGATAGACCAACAGCAGAAGCCCGAGTGTTGCTGGAACAAACATCATCGCTGTATGCATATACAGGCTCATATCGACGATTTTCAACGCGATTAAGTTAACGATATTACTAACGCCAATTGGGGCACTTGAAGCAGTGGCAATTAAGCCCCCCGATAATAAATACGGGATTTTTTGATGGTTTTTAAGGCCCATATTATTTAGCAGCATTACTAGAATCGGTGTCGTGATTAAAATACTTCCATCATTATTGAAAAAAAGCGTCATGAGAAAACATAATAGGTTAACGTACCAGAAAAGCCGTATACCGGACCCTTTTGCTTTGGCGGCGAGTTTCTCAGCCACCCAGTTAAAGAAGCCAAAGCTTTCTAAGACGATGGCCATGACAATCGTGGCGATAATGGTGATGGCGGCACCGCTGATGGTTTCCGTGATGATACCAAGGTCGGCCAGCGTAACACTTCCGCTGATAAAAACAAGAACCGCGCCAATTGTGGCGGGAATCGCCTCGTTCATTCCGCGCGGTCTCCAAAGGATAAAAATCAGTGTGGCCACAAACGAGAAAATGGTCATCCACACCATTGGTTGAAATTGCATAATGATCTCCTCTCAAATGCTCATAATTCATGATGTCATCATGATGCGGCATTCACTCCCCTAACAGTTCGTCCGCTCCTGTCCCCCCCTTCCATTTGTCTCTCTTGTTTCTATGTACTTTATTTATATGTGCCGAGCATAAGACAGGCTCTAGGTTTGTACCCTTTTGGGGAAAATTCCACAAGAATCTAGATACGTTGGATAAAGAAAAAAGGGTGTCAGGCACCATGTGAAAAATTCACATGGTGCCTGACACCCTTTTTACCCTAATAACGTGGCATATATTATTATGTTTGTTTTCTAAGCGGCGGGATTTCAAAATAGGTTACTATTCTCCATATCCATTCCACCGGACCATATCGGAAGAAGCGGAGCCACATCACACTGAAAAAGAGCTGGATGATATAAATCGTTATACACAGGTAAAGGGATTGGATATAAGTTATTTTATTAAATAAATTTAGCGTATTACCAGCTAGAAACAGTAAAGCTGTCTGCGAAATATAATTAGTCAATGCCATTCTTCCATAGCTTTTCAGGGGGGATAATACCTTTTGAAAAAAGGAAGATTGCAACAGGAAAACTAGGAGTCCGACATAAAAGGCTGAGATAACCGGACCAATTGTAATTCCGATGCTTAAGAAGCGCTGTACCGCCTGCAAATCCGCCTCTGAGCCATATCCAATGCTGGCAGGCGCAAATTGATATTGATAAATCAGGCCGGGAACACTTAAAGCAAACATGATACTGGTAAAAAGGATTACCTTATTGCGTATTTTAGAAAGCCGTTCAAACACTTGAAATTGTCCAGCGGCGATTCCTAATAACATCAGCGGAATCACCATAAACAGTTTAAAGGAGAAGAACCCTAAAACAATTAACATCACGGTTCCGAACACAAGATTTACCACTTTATTCGCTTTGTAAAACGGCAAAATAAATAAGCCGCATATGGCATAAACCGTTAAGGCCTCCCCTGGATGAAACTGAACATGGACTAAACCGATAATAAATAACGCAGCCATTCGCCTCAGGAATAAAATATAACCGTTTCTTCCTTTTATATTGGCCCGTGTGATAAAAATATAAAATCCAACCCCAAATAAAAAGGTGAAAATTGTATAAAAGCGCCCTTCCACAAATAAATATAATAATCTCCAATAAGAGGCCTCCATCGTATGGGGTGATGGCAGCTTCACGGACAGTAGCGGGAGCACATTCACCAAAATAATCCCCAATAACGCAAACCCCCGCAAATAATCCAGCGTATCAATTCGTGTACTTCCATCCATAACCAGTCTTTTATCTTCCATTACTATCTCCTTCATAGTGCTAATGGTGCCTGACACCCTTATTACTATTTCTCCCATAAATATACAACAATTGATTCTCAGGAAAAAGGAAAAACGCTTTGATTCGATGGATCAAAGCGCTGCTTTTGTTTGTTTATTGATTTTATTTGGTAACGGGTGCAGGGATACAGTTTAATCAGGTTAAACGGTTTCTCGCACTGGCTGCAGCATGGTTCCGTTTGCAGCAAAATTTGTGTGCCACGAAAATGCCTTCTCCAGCACATGCGGGGTTTGCCCTCCTCGCGTAAGGGCTTCTTGATAATATTCACGAAGCTGTTCACGATACATAGGATGTGCACAACGTTCGATAATCAATTCTACCCGCTGCCGCGGTGCCAAGCCGCGTAAATCGGCATACCCCTGCTCCGTGACAATGACGTCCACATCATGCTCAGTATGATCCACATGTGAAACAAATGGGACAATACTCGAAATCTTCCCGCCCTTGGCAATTGATTTCGTCACAAAAATCGCTAAGCGGGCATTGCGGGCAAAATCACCTGAACCGCCGATACCATTCATCATTTTCGTTCCCGATACATGGGTAGAATTGACATTCCCATAGATATCTAATTCCAGCGCCGTATTAATCGAGATTAAGCCGAGGCGGCGGATGATTTCCGGATGATTGGAAATCTCCTGCGGCCGCATAATTAATTGGTCGCGGTATTTTTCAAAGTTCCCGTATACCTCTTTCATTTTTTCATCAGAAAGGGTAATGGAACAGCAGGACGCGAATCGAACCTTGCCGGCATCGATTAAATCAAACACCGCATCTTGCAATACCTCAGAATAAACCTCTAAGTCCGTAAACTCTGACTTGAGCATGCCATGCAGAACAGCATTTGCTACCGAACCAATTCCCGACTGGAGTGGGGCAAGGCGCTCCGTCAACCGTCCGGCCTTCACCTCGGTCCGTAAAAACTCAATCAAGTGATTCGCCATAATTACGGTCTCTTCATCAGGCGGAACAATCGTTGATGGCGAATCAAGCTGATTCGTGAACACAATCCCTCTTACCCTCTCGATATCAACTGGAATTCCAATCGTCCCCATTCTGTCATCTGCCTTTTTCAACGGAATTGGGTCTCTCTCCCCCTGCTTTCCAGGGTCGTATAAATCATGTAATCCTTCAAGATTAACTTGGTGTGCTAAATTGATTTCAATAATGAGTGATTTTGCATTTAAAGCAAACGATAAGGAGTTCCCAACCGAGGTGGTTGGAATCACCATCCCATCTTCTGTAACTGAGAACGCTTCCAAAATCGCGAAATCGACAGGATCCATTACACCTGCTCTTACCAACTCAGCCGTGTGTGACAAGTGCTGGTCAACAAACAGCATTTCGCCATTATTGATTTTACTTCGCATCGTCGGGTCCGCCTGGAACGGAAGTCTCTTTCCAAGAATTCCAGCCTCCGCAAACAACTTATCCACATCTGAGCCTAAAGAAGCTCCCGTATACACATTAACTTTAAAAACTTCTGTCTCAGCTCGTTTCACTAACGCAAATGGAACTGCTTTAACATCACCGGCACGTGTAAATCCGCTTAACCCCAATGTCATCCCATCTTCAATCCACGATGCTGCCTCTTCTGGAGTTACTACCCGATCCCAAAGACGCTGATCCCGAATCCGTTCTAATTTATTATCCATCTGTCATCCCACTCCCCTAGTGAAATTTTAAGATAATTTTAACCGATAAAGTTTATCAACTAGAGGTTTCAGAGATACATTACGGAAAATTCAGATAAAACAGCATTTCCGCCGTCTTAAACAGAATATTTCTAAAATCCTAGCAGTCTGCGAAAATAACTGGAATAAGATTGACTTACAGGCACTCGGTCGCCGTTATCCATCGATAGGATAAAAGTTGAATGAGAATCAGGGAAGATCTCCTTAATATGATTGACGTTCACAATAAACGAACGATGGCAGCGGATGAAATAATCCTTGGGCAGCAAGAACTCAAATTCTTGGAGAGAATATTTATGCGTGCCGCTGTGAACTTTAGTATGAACATATGTCTTTTTATCCTTCGCCTCTAAATAAATTACCTGTGCGAAGGGCAGCGGCACCCAACCGTCCCCGGTTTTTATTGTCACGACTAACTTCCCGCTTGTCAGTGCCGGGAAAATCGCCGTCACACAGCCTTCCAGTTTCCCTTCGTGAAAAAACGGCACCGCCATTCCATGATAGGGAACTCCAAACAGTTCACGATTAATAAACTCAGAAATTTTTTGTTTCGAATGAATTGCCTTATAGGCAATCGTCCCTTCCTTCAACGAGTCACCAGGGGTGATTTTCAAATCAATCCGCTTACTCGGCCGATAATAAATATATTCCTTCGTATTCGAAACCGCGATCGAAATCTCCTCCGAAAACAACTCACTAATCACATCCAAAAGCGAAACAACCGTAATACTCTCCATACCAATCCCCCCTCTAACAACAAAACAAACTCAATTGTCCACGCCACACGGACACTGTCCACGAATGGTGCCTGACACCAATAACACCAATAACACCAATAACACTATTATATTAGCAGAAACATGTGTAACAGGAAGGCCGATAGGAAGGTCATGGCGGTGATGAGGTGGAATTTGCGGCGGAAGCCAGAGGCTTTTTTGTGTCTCAAGAGACCGGCAATCAGTGTTATACCTAGCAGCACGATTGCCAGGTAGCCGCTCAGCAACTTTCCATGTCCATAGCCCAGCATTGCTCCAAATTCGTAAATATTAATTAACGCGTGTCCGATAATAACTGTAGTACCAAGCAGTGCAATCTTAATATGCCATTTCATTAAGTACCGGGAAAACTTTGCAAGCCGAATCTTCACCTTCCGAATGGTTGTTCTCCGAATGACCAAAAAGATGAAATACATATTAATATTGATTAAAAAGAGAAACACCGCTGCCTGAGCCAGTACCTGTCCTGTTACAATTAATGAGCTGTCATGCGGTCGGAAAAACCATATATACACAATCGAGACAACAATCAACACAATATTAGCAGCACTCCATAATCGATGGTACATAAAAAAGTCCTCGCTCCTCCCCCTAATATTCCAGCCGATATATTAAAAACCGTTCATTCGGGTCATGTTCATACAAATCCGGCAGGATGACCTCTCCTTTTAATACAAACAAAGTCTGGTTTTCGAGAAAATAAATATAATCCTCGGATGGATAGTATAACACCAGCTCAATCTCCCGTTCCACGTTCTCCACCGACAGCAAAATATGGTTGACTATCTTCCTAAACACTTGAATTGAAAACGGGTTAAAGAAATAAAAGCGATTATCCCTTGGATTAATCTCATACTCCTCTGCTAAGCAGCAATGAAACTGAATTTGCTCAGGCCCTTTTTTCGTTTTCCGCGCATAACTGCCAAGATTTTCAACAGCGGCCTGATAAAGAAGCTCATTCATTTCGATTCCCACTACAGACACATGAAAAAAATAGTGGAGATAAAAATTTAACCGCCCTTTCCCGCAGCCATAATCAACTACCCGGTCACTGCTTTTCACTTCATAATGACGAAATAGCTCCTCCAGTGCACTATAAGGCGTCGGCTCATACGGATGATAATGCAAGGACTTATTTTGGGAGGCCCCCCCATGGTGGTCTCCCTTTGTTTTGATGTTCAATAATTTATCATAATAATGTTCTTTCATCACTTACACCTATACAATTATATTTAAAACAGAAGTAACACCATACTAGATTAAACCATTTTGTGAAAAAAAGACATTAAATCCACAACCGCATCCCCTTTTCGCGATTATCAGCTGGATAAGGAGGAAAAAGTGGTATAATGTCGAAATTTATATACAATAGAAGAATGATTTGGCTAGTACTCATAAGGACAACATCAATTCTCTATTTCTAGAAAGAAAGAGCCGGGAGGTGGATCAGTGAAAATCAAAAAAATATTAAATAACAACGCCGTTGTTGTTACAGATCATAATGAAGAAAAAATTGCCATTGGTGCAGGGATTGCTTTTCAGAAAAAGAAAAATGACATCGTGAACCCCAGCAAAATTGAAAAGCTGTTTGTCATGAAGGAAAATGAGAAATTCCAGCAGCTGTTACTACAAATACCTGAAGAACATTTTGCACTTTCAGAAGAGATTATTACCTACGCCGAAGAATCCCTTGGCAGCAAATTAAACGAGCATATTCACATTGCCCTGACCGATCACTTATCCTTTGCCATTGAACGAGTGCGGGATGGAATCAATCTTAAGAATAAACTACTTAATGAAATCAAAATTCTATATAAAAAGGAATTTGATATCGGCATGTGGGCGCTTCGGCATATTGAGAAAAAGACAGCCATTAAGATGCCTGTGGATGAAGCAGCCTTTATCGCCCTCCATCTTCACACCGCTAATTTAAATGGCGGGGACATGAAACAGACGCTTCGACAAACGGCCATCATTGGAGATATGGTGCAAACGATTAAGGATTATTTACATATTGAAATAGTTGAAGACGATCTTTCATACCAGCGCCTAATGACCCATCTCCGCTTTGCTATTTCAAGAATCAGTAATGGTGAACCAAATACAATCGATGATGAGATGCTGAAAATGATCACTAATAAATTCCCCATTGCCTACAAATGTGCAAAAAAGGTTGCCAAAGACCTTTCACAAAATCACGAAATCCATCTGCCAGAGCATGAACTTGGATACTTAACACTTCACATCGAAAGACTGCGAAAACGATAAAAAACGCTTGGGCTCTGAAAAAGAGTGTCCAAGCGTTTTTGTCTGCTATTATTATTTTTTCTTTCGGATTTTCACAATCTCATCAGCTACAAATTGTACATTTGTTCCGACAATGACTTGAATGCTTTGCGGACCGACGATATTGATTCCAGGTACGCCTGTTGCTTTAATTTTCTTTTGGTCGACAGCTTTCATGTCCTTTACTTCCATTCTTAGACGAGTGACACAGTTGTCAACAGCCATTACGTTTGCGTCGCCGCCTAAGCCTTCATAGATTTGAGCTGCCATCGCAGCAAATTTGCTTTCTCCCTTAGCAAAAGAAACTTCTTCAGCATCTTCATCATCATCTTCGCGGCCAGGAGTCTTTAAGTCGAACTTTTTAATAATGAAACGGAACAAGAAGTAGTAAATAACTGCAAACACTAAACCTTGAACAATCAACCAAAACGGCTGATTTGCCATTGGATTTCTTAGACTTAAGAAAAAGTCAATAAATCCTCCACTAAAAGCAAAGCCTGCTGTCCAATGGAATGCGGCTGCAATTGCCAATGAAAGACCCGTTAAAACGGCATGAACAAGATACAGCATTGGTGCTAAGAACATGAACGCAAACTCAATTGGTTCTGTAACCCCTGTTAAGAAGGATGCAAAGCCTGCTGCAAGCATTAAGGAAGCTACTTGTTTTCTCTTTTTTGTTTTTGCTGTATGAACCATTGCTAATGCTGCTGCAGGTAACCCAAACATCATAACTGGGAAGAAGCCTGCTTGATACATGCCTGTGACTCCTTTTTCACCTTTACCAGATAAGAAGTTCCCAATATCGTTAATTCCGGCAACGTCAAACCAGAACACGGAGTTTAACGCATGGTGTAATCCCGTTGGAATTAAAAGTCGGTTGAAGAAGCCGTAAAGACCCGCGCCAACAGCACCTAAATCACTAATCGTTTTACCAAATGATACTAGTGCAGTATAGATGACCGGCCAAACAAAGAACAACACTCCAGAAACCACTAACATTGCAACCGCTGTCATAATAGGTACTAAACGTTTTCCGCTAAAGAAAGCAAATGCATCTGGCAACTTTACATGACTGAAGCGATTGTACATCATCGAAGCAACAATACCTGAAAGAATACCGATAAAGGCATTGCCGATTTTTGCAAATGCTGGGTCTACCTTTGCTGGATCAATTCCTTGCAGCAATGCAACCGATCCAGTTGAAAGCAGGGTTGTTACGACTAGATAGGCAACCAAACCACTTAGCGCTGCTGAACCATCTTTTTCTTTTGCCATCCCCAGCGCCACACCAACTGCAAAAAGGATTGGGATATTGTCGATGATTGATCCCCCTGCTTTTATTAAGAAGGCGGCTAACGGACTATCTGCTCCCCAGCCCGTAGGATCAATCCAATAACCAATACCCAATAAAAGGGCCGCAGCTGGTAAAATCGCAACCGGTAACATTAACGAACTTCCCAGTTTCTGAAAATACTTTTTCATTTTTTTACCCCCTATAAATTTTTGTCAAACTACTACTTAACAACTACTAAACTACTACTAAACGCCAAACGAGCTAACAATAAAATAAATAATTTCTGAAATTACAGCATGACGAGTAGCAGCCTGGAATCCGTTTTACTATTTTGTCACTCACCTCCTTAAAGGCAAATTTTTTATAAAAAGTGAAGCGCTGCTGAAAATTGAGGCAGCCCTTCACTTCTGATAAATTACTTTGCAGCAGCTGTAAATAAAACCGTCTTACCGGCAGTGCCTTCCTTTTCCTCAGTAAATGTATATTGCTTTTTACCATCTTCACTGTTGGTAATGACAACCGGTGTGATTGTGCTTTTTGCATTTGTACTAATATATTCCCAATCCACTTCAATTAGGAGTTGTCCCGCAGAAACTTTGTCCCCTTCATTAACGGCAACGTTAAAGCCCTTACCGTCTAAAGCTACGGTTTCTAAACCGACATGAATAAGGATTTCTGAACCATCCTCGGCACGAAGGCCAACTGCATGCTTAGTGGCTGCAACGAGAATAACTGTCCCCTTTACAGGAGAAACAATATCCCCGCTTGTTGGCATCACGGCAATCCCATCGCCCATCATTTTTTGACTGAAAACAGGATCGGGAACTTCCTCAAGAGAAACAATCTTCCCATTGACTGGTGTATAAAATTCAACTGGCTCTTTTTTAAAAAAATTAAACTTCATTACAATTACCCCTTTACTTTTTTGTTTATGGTTCCCAAAAGATGTAAAAAAAACAACAAAAAAAGACATGGAGGTACAAATAAATGGACATAAAGATCCATTCATTTTTACCACCATGCCTGATCGTATCAGTAACATGTGATCAATATATAACGTATAACCTTATCATACCACTAATCAGTAATATTTCAAGATGCAAATACAAACATTTTTTATGGGTAAAATTGTCTATCAAAGAAGGCTTCTCCTTTGGTGGAGGGTAGCTTTGTTATATTTCCATACCTTTTGCTAACTCTTCGATTATCTTTTCACAGATTTCATGGGTTTCCAGTGCATCTAATGACGAGAATCTTGGTTTACTGTGTGTTCCGAGTGCATCGATAAAATCTGTAACGAGTTGGTGGAATCCACGTTTAATAAGGGTAGGTTCCCAATCACTGCCGCGAACTTCGGTCGTTTCCATATCTTTCGAAATCACTAACTTCGACACATTATAAACCGTTCTTTTTTCCAAAGGCCCCATGACTTCGGTAACTTCCTCGCTTGTTCCATTATCCCTATTCATAATCCCTATTGCTGTTGCTCCGTTTGAAATAAATTGAACGACTACGTGGTAGAGCTTGTCGCCTTCCATTCTCCCATTTACGATTAGCTCCTCAATTGGGTACGGAAATAAATATCTCATTGTATCGACAACATGAATGAAATCGTCATAAATGAAGGTTCTCGGTTCACCGGGCAGACCTTTCCTATTTTTCTGGACAACCACCATATTTGGGTCGGCAACTTCTTTCAGTTTCGTGTAAGAAGGGGCATATCTTCTATTAAAACCGGTCATGAGAATTAAACCCTTCTCCTCTGCAAGTTCAACAAGCTTTTTAGCACCCTCATAATGATCCGTGATCGGTTTATCCACAAACACATGGATATTGTTCTGTAACAATGCTTGGACTATTTCTTCATGTGAAGACGTGGACGAATGAATAAATGCCCCCTTTATCCCACTATCTAGTAATGATTCAAGACTTGTATGCAGATTTTCAAAACGGTATTGACTGCCAATGGACTCCAGCTTCTCTTTGTTTCTTGTGTATAAATGAAATTCCACATCTCTTATTTTACTGTAGACAGGCAGATACGCCTTTTGCGCAATATCCCCAAGTCCGATTATGCCTAATTTAAGCATAGGATTCCCCTTCCTTCTTTGCCATCTATTGTTAAACCTTATTAATGAGAATATTTTTCAGTTTTTGACTTCCGAACGGCATGGATAATAAAAGTAATCACAAACGCCATGACCATTACAATAATAAATATTTCATTCGCAATATGAATATTCACAAGCGTGAGTCCCATCTTAACCGCAATAAATGTAATCAAAACATATGCCGTCGTTTCAAGTTCTGGGACCCTGTTCATCAAACTAATGAAAAATGTTGCCACTCCCCGCATTAACAAAATTCCAATCATCCCGCCAAGCAAGATAACCCAAACTTCTTCCGAAACAGCTAAGGCAGTGAGAATACTATCGACAGAAAACGCTAGGTCCATTAACTCGACACTGATAACCGTTGCCCAGAAGACACCAAATGTTTTTGTCAACCAGCCCTTTGGCTGATGTTTTGCTTCCTCATCATCATTATCTTTATGCTTATATTTTTCGATAAAAAATTTGGCGGACAGCCATAGCAGATATAACGCACCAATTAACTTAATAAACCAAAGTTTTATTAAAAACGTTCCTAATCCAATGAAAATAAAGCGGAATAAATAAGCTCCCCATAACCCATATATTAGTGCTTTCCTCTGCTGCTCTTTTGGTAACGGCTTAACAAAGGCCGACAACACCAAGGCATTATCTGCAGATAATATACATTCTAATACCGCTAAGGATAAAATCATGCCCCAGGCTTTTGGAGAGGACAATACCTCGGCCCACATATGCCAATCAAACATGGATGCAAAGGTTGATAAAATTTCATTTAGCATAAATCACTTCTCCTTTGTTATTCAAACATTAGTTTGTCCAATATACATTAAACACTATAGTACTTTTTATCAGATTATCAAAGAATTCTGGATTCAAAAAAGGTAAAAGGCACCACGAAAGAATTTCGTGGTGCGCCCGACGCCAAATTTAATTACACAAGAATTTTTTATGATTAAACCTTTTCTTCCTTTTCCTCATCCATCAATCCTTTAGTGGATGTTTTGAATTCTTTTAAAGATTGACCAACGGCTCTTCCTAGTTCCGGTAGTTTCTTAGGGCCGAATATGATCAGAGCCAGGACTAAAACAATAATTAAACCTGGTATTCCGATGTTTGATAACATCTTAAATCATCTCTTTTCATTTTAACATGTTTGGCTACTTAAGTAACCATCCTTCCGACTTGCACAAACCGGACATTTTTCATCATGGTCATGTAAAGTTTGAAAGCTACTTTTGCACAAGGTGCACGTTTTCTGATACACATCTAAGCTTTTCGAAAAAGCTGTTGCCAGCAATCTTGTTACACTAACAGCCTTTTCAGGACAAAGATCCTGACAAAGCATACAGCCGGAACAGGATTGAAGATTTATAGTGAAATCATTCTCACCCAAGTTAAAGCAGGTTTTAGGACAGGTCACTTCGCACGCTTTACAAAGTGTACACTTCTCGGGAGCAATAGTCACATCAAAAAATTGAACGTCTGGATAGTATCGATTTACATCTAAATCCTTATGATTAAAACGCCATTTAGCCGGTGTCACTTGTCTAACAAATGACTGACTTTCTTTCTTCCAAAGTGAAAATAATTCTCTTCTTGAATATGAGTTTTCAAGAACTATTTCCTTCTCGATCATAAAAGGTTTCTTCCCCAGCTGATCTAACACTGAATGGACTTCTTCCAGCGAATCCGTCCATGCCTGGCTAAACTCTTTTTCTTCACAGGCAATCGTGGTGACTCCTTTAGCATGGTAAATCAACAATTCCTTCAAAGGCGGCGGATCCACATTAGTCATGGCGATTAATTTTTTTTGAAAAAAAGATTGCTTTGGTAATATGCCCGCAACCGCTTGAACGGGACAGGCTGCCAGGCAATTTCCGCATGAGGTGCACTTCTGATTATCAATTACCAGTTTTCCTTGTGAAAAGGTAATCGCATCTTCCAGACAGGCGGTCAAACATTTTTCACAAGTAGATCGGGGGCTTATATGGCGCACACAAGCCGATGGTAAAATTTCAAAATCATATGCAAGACTTTCCACCCACTTATCAACAAATCCCACTTACCTCACCCCCGATTATTTTCACAGGCAGAAGCAGGCTGCCTCCACGATATCTCTTATGATCCTAATACGTAAAACACATATCTGCTCATTCCCTCAGCAATTACAAAGAAGATCAGCGCAGCATAGATGAAGGCATAATTCAATTTATTCTTAAGTGATAAATAGGCCAGCAGTACGAGCCCGGCAATTTCTATAACCCAGCGAACTCCAATCATGCCGGAATATGGCACCATTTTATGTGCAGCTGTTTCCCCCGCAATTGTCTGAATTTCAGGTATATACGCATTGAACATAGCGGAACCAATTAATTGAACGGCAATCCCAATGATACTAAACGTGAATGCCCATTTGATTGCTTTTAGGATTGCTTCACCCTTAAGAGATTTTGCCAGTAGGCTTGCCCCAAGAATTGGCCCCAAGGAAAAGGCTGTACCATAAAAGACAAAATACGTATTCAGATGATTCCAGCCGTTAACACGAGTAACAGTATAGGCTGATGCCATGCAATAAATATCAATCATCCCAACCAGCCCGGTGATCAACATAAGCACCGGATTGATTTTCTTCTGAACAACCGCAAGACCTGCTGTTACACACGCTAACGCAATGAATACACCTGTTACAACAATTTCATTGCTCATCCATGACCGGCCAAAGCCTCTGATAGCGTTAAGGGCATGGATCGGTTTGCCAAGATGAAAGAAAGCCCCAAATAAACCGACAATCGCTAAACTGGCAATGACTAAAAGTGGTACTTTCATTACTTTAATAGAATTTGCGCCGCCATCAGCCATTTGCCCATTGATAAACCATAGGAACAAGATTCCGCCAACCGCTGCGGGTATAGCAATCGTGAAGATTAATAATGCCCATTCATGCATTTTTCTTCCCCTCCTTTATTTTGATTGACCTAATGAGGTAAGCACGAGGTTTGGTTTTGTGATAGATGAGCTTGGCATCCCTTTAATGTCTGCATTTTTCCCGTATTTCGCACGGAGCTTGTCAATCTCATCAAACTCAATCGCCCGCATCGGACATGAGGTTACACAAACCGGTTCCTCACCCTTTTTCCTTAAATCCATACATGTATCACATTTCGTCATCATCCCGAGCTCTTTGTTGTATTGCGGTGCACCATATGGACAGTTCCATTCACAATAGCGGCAGCCCATACATTTTTCTTGGTCGATTAAGACAACACCATCCTCTGTACGCTTATAAGCTGCACCCGTGGGGCATCCCTTCACACATCCCGGTTCATCACAATGATTGCAGGATATAGATAAATGGTACATAGATACATTAGGAAACGTCCCTTCCTGAAAATCATATACCCGTCGAAAATTCCGGCCAACTTCTAAATTACTTTTATCCTTACATGCAATCACACATGTTTTACAACCAATACATTCGGCAACGTTAACGTAAAATCCCATTTGAGGCATTTCAGCCAACCTCCTCTCTCGTCCTGTCTGTTAAAATTTGATAATCCGCTGATCCCATTTGTAATCTTCTTCAAGTGGTGTACCATTCCATTTTTCAATATTGCATCGAGCCGTATTATATCCGGAAGTACCCAGTCCTGTTGGGACAAATCCCACTAGCATATTATCTGCACCAGCACGGTCCACTTCATCCTTCTCGTCCAGATCTACCCAGGCTCCATGCGGCAGGGCAACTGTTCCTGGCATCAGCGTCTCGACCACAAGTGCCGGCCGGAGTGTCTTTCCATATTCATTGGCAAGCATCACCGTCTCACCTGTTTTGATCCCCAATTCATCGGCGTCCGCACGACTTATATAAACCGGATTTGGCCATACTTCCCTGAGCTGTGGTACATTGTCAAAGGTGCTGTGCGAGCGGCGTAAGTAATGTGGGTTAAAGACCTGATATGGATACTTTCCTTTTCTCTTCTTTTTCCAATCTGAAAAAGTAGATTCATAGCCTTCCGCCCTTGGTTCATATTTAGGTATTGGAGAAATTTCGGTAAAAGCTTTCTTGGATGCTTCATTCATCGCTTTACAATAAATTTCAAACTTCCCACTCTCGCTTGATACAGGGTTCTTTACAGGATCATCAATAAAATCCTTATAAGCAATATAGCCTAAATTATCGCCTTTTTTCCTTGGAACCTGATAAATACCTGCATCTAAAAACTTCTGCAACCCGATACGACCCTGCTGTGGTGTTCCTTTTACACCCCACTCTTGAATGTCTTCCGCCGTAATAGTACAAAGTGGTTCGAAGTCTTTTCCGTTTTCTTTTACCACCATGCTTCCGGCAAGCTGATTGAAAAATTGTTGTTTTTCACTAATTGGGTAAACTTCTTCAGGGTTCTTTCCAAGTTTCTTAATCAATAATTTAGCAATCTCTTGATCACTTTTTGCCTCGTATAATGGTTCAACGATTTTAGACCAGGCAATTAATATTTCACGATTGCCTCCTGTAACAGATCCATCTCTTTCCCACTCAGTTGTAACTGGGAGAACAATATCTGAATACTTAGCCGTTGTTGTCAAGGCATAAGCGTTTGTGACAACAAATTCAACTTTTCGGTGTGCTTCAATTCCTCTCATAATATTGCTTCGTGTTTGAAGGACAGCGTTATATCCATGATAAATAAATTGAATGTTTACATTTCTTTCCCCTTCACCTTTTTGCAAATACTTCCCTTTCAATACTGCATCAAAGATTTGATTTTCATTAATCACATTTGTAATCGGATTCGGAATATCAGGTAATCCATTGCCCCCGGACGTTAATAGTGCCGGTCCATTATTCCCGGCATATTCCCAGCAGCTGACACCAGTCATATTTCCGGAACTTCCCATATGTCCTGTCATCATACCGAGTGTGGAGAATGCCTGTACCCAGCCTTCGCCGTTATTAATCCTTGCCGGTGCCCATCCCGTCAATAGGGCGACTCTTTCAGTACCGCCAATTTCTCTTGCAAGATAACGGATTGTACTTGCTTTCACACCACATATTTCTGCTGCCCACTCAGCAGTTTTTGGCTGATTGTCATATGTTCCTAAAAGATAATCCTTAAAGTTTTCCTTTTGATCCACTCCTGCAGGCATATGCTCGGCATCAAAACCAACGGTATATTTATTTAAAAAATCCCATTTCACAAGTGGATTCGTTGTCGGATCATCTTCTTCGAGTAAGGTATGCATAATACCAAGTGCCAGAGCATGGTCTGTGCCTGGGCGTACAGGTATCCATTCAGCCCCAAAGACATTAGCTGAGTCCGTATAAAGAGGGTCAATGGTGATAAAACGTGCCCCGGCCTTTTTAGCCTGCAAATAGTTATAAGTGGCACTTCCCATCGTGCTCCAAGCAGGATTAGCTCCCCATAGGACAATCAGTTGAGAATTCCTTAAATCCACACGGTCATTAATCCCCTGGACATAAAGGCCTTCGCCGACACCAAGCATCTCATACGTATAAAGCCATGCGCCCCATGAGATGGTTCCCGTACTGGCAGTATAACCACCCACGGTTGACATCGCCTTCCCCATTTCACTTCCGCCTGTCACCCAAATAGATTCGTTTCCATATTTACTACTAATTCTCTTCGTTTCTGAGGCGATATGTTCAATTGCTTCTTCCCAAGAAATCCGAACCCATTGATCCTTTCCACGGAGCTCCTTCTTGCCTCCGCCAGGCTGCCAATTTTTCCGTTTCATTGGGTATTTTAAACGATCCGCATTAAAGACTTGATGCCGCTGTGACCGTCCCCGCAAACAACCTCGTTGTTGCGGGAAATCCGGGGAATCTGCATGGGTATCATCTGTTTTTTGCCGAATCACGACACCATCTTTGACAAGTACTTTATTTAAGCACCTGCTGCCACAGTTGTGCCAGCAAGCTGCGGTTTTCCATACTCCCTCTCCACTGGGATCATCAGTTCCAATGTTTCCTTCTGCTTTGGCGACAAGACCTCGGGAAACCGGTACAACCATTGTGGCAGCAGCGGCAGAAGTCCAGCCAATGAACGATCTTCTCGTTAACTTAAAATCTCTAATTTTATTCAATAGATCCATCTTTATAACCCTCCTTATCTATTTGTCCTTAACAATCTCTATCTTCAATAGTTCTTGTAGAACTTTTGAATCCATTTGTATAAAATGTTCCAAGATCGCTCCAAGCCCTTTAAAAAATCCTGTTTCGGCATGTGCAATGACCTTTCCAGCGAAATGAGGAATAAATGCCAGCAAGTGTTCATCGATGAATCGCTGCTGTTCTTTAAGCAAATGATTAATTTCTCTGCACACATCAGGCTTTTTTTCATCACTTGCCCGAATGCAAAACTCGTTTAGCCGATAGACAAAATCAAGCTCCAGACCAACGTGGTCATCCGGTTCAACATTGAAATCTGATGTTTGAAAACCATATTTCTCGTATACCTTTCTTACATCCATGGTTGTCTTCTGGAACAAAAGCTTATCCTTTCTTACATAGACCGATTCCCAAGGTTGCGCTGGTGCTTCAAAAGGCCCAATAAACATCCTCGTATAATCCCAATGCAAATCCTCGAAATGGCTGTCAATATGGACAGGATCATGTTTGGATAGATACCGTTTGACCACCTGAACCCCTTCGTGGATTCCATCTACCTCTTCCTGGAAAGGGAACTGTTCAATCATGTTTCTTTGAATAAATTCTTTGATGTACTCCTTTGATGGCTCCTCAATGAAGAATCTTCTTAAAATGTCATATGCAAATTGCCTTGCATAGAAAATATTGACTAGATCCTTGATCATAATCGACTGTTTTACCGTTTCCATATTATCGCTCCTTTTCTGCAAGTAGGTTCAAACCTCTTTAAGAACAAACATATTAGGTGTGGTTAATTTCAGCTGCACTTCCCTGATGACCTCCTCATATTCCTCCATTTCGACCACATTGGATGAAATGACGATATCCACCTCCCTAAATTTCAAAAATGGGATCGCCGCAATTGGGAATTGCAGAAAATCGTAATTATCATTCATCGTGAATGGCACATGCCTTTTTTCTAACACTTTCTTCACCTTTACCTTGTCCTTCCCAAACACCTTTGCTGTCTTAAAATAATAATCCCGCGGGGAAAGTTGATACGTCCCGTCTAAAATTTGATCATGGTTTTGCTGATAGATTTGCCCGGTAAATTTGTTTTCCAATGAGCAGTAATGAACACCAAGCTTGAGATTCTTCTCCAGTGCAAATTTGACGAGATCCAGGCAAAGTTTTTCACTTTCTGCCACAGCCAATCCACCCGCATACCAAAAGTTGTAATACACTTCATATGGTGGATTTTTAAGCTCTAAACCCTTATCCCTGAAGGCCTGTGCATTCCCAAGAGGAAAGCAGAATTCCAATAAATTAATACCAAAAATATCAAGCCGATCGAGTTCAAGCAAAAGCGACTTCATTTCATCTCCGGTTCCCGGAATAACCGGCATTTCAACCATTACATCCGGTATATATTTCTTAGCCAGAGCGATTTTCGTAAGAATGTGCTTTCTCTTTTGTGCTGAGTCCTCCATTTTGATACTAAAGCGAATTTCATTTAAATGAGTATCAGACAATGCTTGTAGAATTTCTTCATCAAGCAAATCTCCTGCTGTATATAATCTTGTATGTGCATCAGGAACTAGCTCGTCTGCAAGTTGGAAAAAGGCCAGCGCTTCTTCCTTATGCAACAGTGGCTCCCCTCCTGTTAACGCAATGTGTGTCAAGATGACACCCTGTTCTACTAAACTCTTTAAATCTCCATTTATATTTTTCTTGTTTTGTAAATAAAAGTTGTATTCATCTTGATTCTTGTTAAAGCAAAAATAGCAATCTCGGTGGCATTTTAACGATACGAAGGTGGTATAACTACCAGTCCCTTTTGCACAGGCTTCACAAGCACTTGAAATCCGTTTGTTTGATAGAATACTTTTGTTGTTATTTCGATAAGTAGCGCCCTTCGAAAGCAATGTTTCGTGTACTTCAGCATTATGATGCTCCCTTTTGGAAAGCGGCAATCCAAAAGACTGAATCTGTTCAAGGGTTGCAGCCTCAATATTTGCGTAAATGTCTGCATACGAAACAAGTGATTTATTGTTTACTGTCCTGAAATTGTCTTTTGAAAGATTGTTCATCTTATCAAACTTCCTTTTCGGATTTTTTTAGCCGATAGGAAAGGATAACTATCCTATCAGTCTTAAGTGCAACTATGCCTAATCTCCGCCTTAACGGCTCGCCAATCGGCAAGTTTTCTTCAACATCGGTTACTTGTGAATAAATTCACATTCACTTTATGATTTTATTATAGTTTTTTAGCTGTTGAGTTGATATGGCCATGCTGTACGAATAAGCACGGCCATTTTTGTGCCCAGCATACAAAAGTCTTTAACGATTCTGTGACATTCATTGTTCAGGCCATCTGCTTGCTTTAAGATGAATGTAGATACCATTTAAATAGGAGAAAGGTGAATAATTGATGCACACTTCATTTGCTATTCCAAAATTTGTCCAGGAATTATTGACCGTTTCAAGCCAAGGGGTTCACCAGATTATTCAAAAGCTTTCCACCCTTTTATCCCTTCCAGTCCTTGTAGTGGATCCGTTCTATCAGGTTCTTTCTTGTTCAACAGGAAATGATGCAATCGATGAAATAGTGATCATACCTGATCAGCAGCAGGAGCCTCATTCATCCATTCCTGTTTTCAGCTGCCAAATTTCAACCATTCACACTTTAACGACTGGATTTGCTTGTCCCATAATCTCAAATAATAAAAAACTAGGGTATATCGTTATATATAGTAACAACTCGCCATTAGAGGCAGATCTGTATGAAGATACTCTTACGCTTGCTGCTTCTTTATGTGCCCTGCAAATGCAGAAAAGTCTAGAAATCAGGCAAGAAAAGCAAAAATTTAAGGAAGCCTTTCTTTTTGACCTGCTGTATGGAAACATCAAGAATAAGAAAGATGTGATTGAATATGGGGACATTTGGGGATGGGATTTTAGTATCCCTTATGTTGTCATCGTATTTTCATATAAAGAAGAAAATCACTTTTTCACGAACAAGCACATGGTGAATATGCTGTTGCAAGTTGTGGAAAAAGAGTTGATTTTGCAAAATATCAAACCGATTGCCATGGCCAAACAAAATCAGGTGATTATCCTGATCCCGCTGCCAGATGATCATCATGATGGAAACAAAATTAAGCTGGAAACCTTTGCTGAGACGATTCTAAATAAGGCAGAAAAAATGAACTCGGAGGTTGCCATTGCTTGTGGAATTGGGAAAAAGTATATGAATCCCACTGACATCTTTAGAAGTTACCAAGAGGCAAAAGTAGCGCTGGAATTAGGCATCTTATTGAATATTCCAACACCATTATTTACCGATTTGGGCTTAGAACGGATTTTATATAAACATGATCTTCAAGATTTACTGGAATATTACCACCACACATTAGGAAGTTTACTTGAACACGATAAGCATCATGATGGAAACCTCATCGAAACCCTTGAAGCTCTTGCTGCCAATCAATTTGATATGAGTAAAACGGCCAAAGAATCGTTTCTTCATCGAAATACACTGCGTTATCGCGTGAAAAGAATTGAAGATATTCTCCAAGTGAAATTGGATGACTTACACGTTCGCTTAGATATTATGGCAGCTTTCAAAATTAAACAGCTTCGAAAAATATGAGGAATGAAGGTTGTACAAAATGAAAGATGGCATTTACAGAAACACCTGTCCGCGTAATTGCTATGGAACTTGCGGCATCTTGTCACATGTTAAAAATGGCCGGCTGATAAAAGTGACCGGGGATCCGAAACACGGGTTTACAAAGGGGAGACTTTGTGCCAAGGGATATGCCTCCACCCAATTTGTCTATAATACACAAAGGCTTAAGTACCCAATGATTCAAAGTCCCAGAGGATCTGGAAACTGGAAGAGAATTTCATGGGATGAAGCATATTCTATTATTGCTAGAAAAATCATTGAATTAAATCAGCGGTATGGTTCTAATCTTGCCAGCGGCTACAACAAATTCTCAGGAAATCTTGGATTACTGCACTATGCGGTGGAAGGGATGTTTAATAGTTTGGGTCCACATACAAAACCTACCGGGAACCCTTGTGCTTTAACAGGTAAACTCGCCGTTAACCATTCCTTTGGAGAAAACTACAGCTCTGTTCCCGAGGATATGGCACATGCCAGCCTCATTGTCATCTGGGGGGCGAATCCTGCCGTTACCAATGTCCATCAAATGAAGTTTATTTATGAGGCAAGGCGCAGCGGAGCAAAATTTGTTGTGATTGATCCTATTTTTACGAGAACTGCCGAAAAGGCGGATATCTTTATCCAAATAAACCCAGGAACAGATGGATGGCTTGCTTTAGGCATCGCCAAAATCATCATCGAAAAAGGGCTTGGTGACGAAGAAACCATTCGGAAGCAAACCATTGGCTGGGATCAATATAAGGACTTTCTTCAGAATCAACTCGACTTTTCTGAAGTATTGGAACGAACAGGTGTCCCAATGGAGGCAATGGAAGAACTTGCTGAAATTTACTCTACATTAAAACCAGCTATCACCTGGAACGGCTTAGGGCTTCAACGAAACGATAAAGGCGGCCATAGTATCAGCGCGATCACCAGTCTTGCAGCTATGACAAATAATCTACGCACTCCATATGGCGGATTATACTATATGCATTTTGATATTGATCATTTCCCGCAAAGGCTTGTTAACCATCAAGGGCCTGTTCATCCAACCATTGCTGACTCTAGAGAAGTGGATATTAGTAATTTTTCAAAAAACGCACTTGCTTTAAATGATCCGCCGCTTAAATTCCTTTGGGTAGCGTCAAGAAATATTATTACGCAGGATCAAAACCTTAATACATGGCAGCAATTGTTCAATCAATTAGAGCTCATCGTGACAGTGGATCTTTATTTGACCAAAACGGCGAAACAGTCGGATATTGTGTTACCGGCAGCCTCTCATTTTGAAGAAGAAGATTTAAACGTAGGGTATTGGCATTATTGGTTAGCCCTTAACCAAAAAGCCATCCCTCCTTATTACGAAGCAAAAAGTGATTTACAGATTGCCAGGGAATTGACAAAAAAGCTGAATGACCTCTCCCCAGAGTTTTCTAACTTTCCTTTTGAAAAAGAACCAATTGACTGGATAAAAGAAGAACTTTCACCGGAGATTATGCAACAATATGGACTTACCAGTTATGAGGACTTACTAGAAGGGCCGCAGCAAAAAATAGAAATAAATGACTTTCAGCCGAATCCAGAGAAATTCAAACTTCTTCCGGCCATTGAAGCGCAGTTCCAAGCTGATGACCCTCAGGAGCCATTAACCTATAGACTGTTATCGCCGCAATCATTGTTGAAAATCCATTCTCAATATGAATCGGTATCTTGGTTAGATCATAGGGAGACTGACAATATCATTGAAATCTCTACAAGTGCAGCGAACGAACATGGGATGGAAGATCATACAAATATTGAGATCTACAATGAACACGGGTCCATCTCTGGGGCGCTTAAAATTAATCCAACATTGCCGGCTAATGTGGTGCTAGCCTCCCAGGCTGGAAGCAACCCCATTAATCAATTAATCTCCCAAAAGGAAGATAAGGATGCAAGTGGATCTAGTACGTTCTTTTATGACAGCAAAGTGAAAATTAGGAAACGGAGAGATACGCATGTATAAACGGGCCGGATTCATTTTCAATGCGGATGATTGTATCAATTGCAAAGCATGCGAAATTGCCTGCAAAAATGAAAATCAAACCCCTGCCGGCATCCAATGGCGAAGGGTTAAAAAAGCAGCACCTGAACTATATCTATCTATTTCTTGTAATCACTGCGACAGCCCGGAATGTTTCCGTGTCTGTCCGGAAAGAGCATTCACTAAGCGCAAAGATGGCATTGTCCAAATTGATGAAAATCTTTGCACAGGCTGTCAGTTATGCGTCACAGCCTGTCCCTATCAGGCACCACAATTTAATCCTGTAACGCGAAAGGTCAGCAAATGCCAAATGTGCTACCCAAGACAGGATCTCGGAATGGCTCCGGCTTGCGTGGAGGCTTGTACAACAGGCGCGCTCGGCCTGGTAGATTTACAAACGTTTGAAGATGAGCAGACAATCCGTACAATACAAGGTTTCCCTGATATCACCGTTACCTGTCCATCCATCCTCTTCTATCCGTTAAAACCAAGAAAGAGGTATTTTCTTTAATTAAGCAGCTTCTCGTTAATCGCTCAATAGTAAAATGAGCGATTTTTTGATCCCGCTGTTGTAAATAATAGAAAATAATTGAAAAATTCCCCATTTCATTTATAGTAAATGTATAGAGATAAATAATAGATTAGACGGGGGTATATTGTGAAGAAAAAGGTTTGGATTTGGGTTGTATCGATAGTTGGATTGCTTGTTATTGGAGGCACAGCTGCCTATTTTATAACCAAAAACGAGGCAAAACCTGCTGGAACTGAAGCCGGTGAAATGGGGATAACCGTTCAAAAAGCTAGTGAACAAGAATTGACGGAAACGATCCTAGTTACCGGAAAAATCGTTCCTGAGAGTGAGCAAAAGGTCTTTTTGGAACCGGATAAGGGAGAAATAAGCGAGTATAAAGTGACAGAAAACCAGATGGTTAAAACGGGTGATCCCTTACTAATCTATGATTCTTCAAAAATAGAAAACGAGCTAAAAAGAGCTGTTCGTGAAAAGGAATTACTACAAAGTAAAGGAAACACGGAAAAAAAACAAATTGCCGATCTAGCGAAACGCATCGCTAATGCGAAAAAGAATTCAGCCACTCCTTCAACTGATGAGGCAGGCGGCGGAACAGATGTAAACCAGCTAACCGCTGAAAAGGTGCAGCTGGAGATGGGATACGAGGGAACAAAAGCAGAGATTGCCTCTGCAGACGACCGCATCAAAGAACTGAATGCCCAGAAAAAAGAAATGACAATTGTCAGCAAGATGGATGGGATTATCGTCAAGGTCAATCAAAACGTGGCGAAAACCGAAGCAGGGGCAGCGGAACCTGTCATTCAAATCATTTCAAGCCAGCCATATAAAGTCATTGGTACGATGAGTGAATTTGATGCCGTAAAGATCCAGAATGGACAGCCGGTTATTATCCGTCCAAAGGTTTATAAAGACAGGGAATGGAAGGGTGCCGTTGAATCTGTTTCACAATTTCCAAATGAGGAAGGCGGCGGTGGTGGAGAATTTGGAGGCGCACCCGGCGGCAATGTAACGATGTATCCTTTTAAGGTCGCAATCACTGATGATACCTCTGAGTTACGTCAGGGCTTCCACGTTTCCTTAGAAATTAAAGTCGGCGGATCAGACAAAAAACTGGTAGTTCCACATCCTGCACTAGTTGACGAAGGCGGAATCAAAATTGTTTATATTTTAGCAGATGGAAAGCTTGAAAGACGGGAAGTCAAAACAGGTGCGATGAATGATGAATTCATCGAGGTGGCAGAAGGAGTAAAATCAGGAGAACTTATCGTCATCACACCTAACGAACAAATGCATGATGGAATGGAAGTGACCTCATTTGATGAAGTTGAGTGAGATCACAAAAGTGTATGGAAAGGGAGCTCTTGAGGTTCCTGTCCTTCATGGAATTGATTTAACGATTGAGGATGGAGAGTTTGTCGCTATTATGGGTCCATCTGGATCAGGGAAATCCACCTTAATGAATATCATTGGCTTCTTAGATTATCCAACTTCAGGTACATTCGAATTAAATGGCAGTCAAGTCGACTCTGCAAAGGAGAGCGTCCTGGCTCGGTTAAGAAATGAACATATCGGATTTGTTTTCCAGCAATTCTTTATGTTTCCAAGAGACAACGCCATCAAAAACGTCGCATCCCCTCTCGTTTATGCAGGTATTTCAAAACGGGAACGGACAGAAAGGGCTAAAAAAATGCTGATTAAGGTCGGCTTGGAAGATCGAATGAAGCATTTACCCAATCAATTGTCGGGCGGACAGAAACAGCGTGTCGCCATCGCTAGAGCCCTCGTCAACAATCCAACGATCATTTTAGCTGACGAGCCTACTGGTGCGCTTGATTCAAAAACAAGTGCACAAATCATGAAGCTGTTTATGCAGCTTAATGAAGAAGGAAAAACAGTTATTGTCGTGACACACGAGGAGGAAATCGCCGCCTATGCCAAACGAATCATTACACTGAAAGATGGCGTGATTACGGATGACCGGAGGGTAGCGCCATGAACATCTTGGAGAGTTTCAAAATTGCCCTTTCGTCGATTTGGAATCATAAAGTTCGGTCGATCTTAACCATGCTTGGGATTATTATCGGAGTTGCCGCTGTTATCATTATTGTTGCGATTGGCCAGGGTACGAGAAAACAAATGACAGATGAATTGTTCGGTACAGATAAAAATGCGATTGATTTGTATTATGAATATGTTCCGCCTGAAGGAGAACCAGAAGCATTTTGGGAAGAGCCGGAATTGACGCAGGAAGATGTCCAAACACTTGCTAATGTTCCAGGTGTGAAGGCTGTCATTGCCATCAACCACGGCTGGGGAACCATGATTCGGGATGATGAGCAGGGGGATATGCAAATTACCGGTGTCGGAGCCGAATTCTTCTCTGCTAAAAGTATTCAGGTTGTAGAAGGACGCGCATTATATGCCGCAGATAATGATGGATTAAATCGGGTTGTCCTGATTGACACTGTGGCAAGAAAGAAATTTTTCAAAGAAAAGGAAAACCCGATTGGTGAAATCATTGACCTAAATGATAATCCCTACAAGGTCGTAGGCGTGTATGAATCACCAATCCCTGAACAATACCGAAATCCTGATGGCGGTGAAATGCTTATGCCCCGTGCGGTCATATCGATGATGTTCGGCAACCGGGAAATCGAACAATTATCAGTGATTGCCAGTGATCCTGAAAAGGTTTCTGAAACCGGGAAACTGGCTGCTAAAACTCTGACAGAACAAAAAGGACTGGAAGATGGGAAATACGCTACAAACGACTTTGCGGATTATGAAAAAGAATTAAACACGATGATCTCCTTGCTGACTTTACTCATTGGCAGTATCGCCGGAATCTCCCTCTTGGTTGGCGGAATCGGCGTGATGAATATTATGCTTGTTTCCGTAACGGAAAGAACGAGAGAAATAGGACTTCGGAAAGCTATTGGAGCGACAAGAAAGAAAATCCTTCTGCAATTTCTAATCGAAGCGATCACCTTAACCTCTTTAGGCGGACTGTTTGGCATTGGACTAGCGGCAATCGGAACCATCCTTGTTTCGCAATTATCTCCTATTGTGGCAACGGTCAGTCCCTTAATCGTCTTAATTGGCGTCAGCTTCTCTGCTTTAATCGGGATCATCTTCGGAATCCTCCCGGCTAATAAGGCGTCAAAGCTTAGCCCAATTGATGCTCTAAGATATGAATGAGAAAAGCGTAAGCGCCCTGGTCAGCGGTGTATGGCCTCCTTGGAAAAGCTAACGCTTTTCCTTCGTGCGATTCCTATGCTGCCGAAGCGTTCCTTGTGGAGCGCTCCAACTGAGATAAAGGAAACACGAAGAGCCGGAGGCGTTTCGATGTTGACTTATCGTAGGGCGGAGAGCGAAGGACACTAGCCGCTAGGGCGCTGGAGCTGGACAATTCTCAAAGTCAAAATTTTATACTTTTTCTTTTAGAAAACGGGTCAATCACTCATTGCTTTAACGCAAGAGGGATTGACCCGTTTTTTTTAATCCGTACCTAGAGTTACGCCAAGTTTTTTTAAATATTGTCGATAGGCGATGCTCATCCGGTCACATTTCAATGATAGTTCTACCTGTAAATCAAGCGGCAGGTCCTCTGGTTTCTGATTTTCAACGATAGGCTTGTCCTGGGCGAAAATCATATCCTGGAATTCGATGATTTCTTGGTCGCTTGTTCCCGTCTCATAGTTAAATGACATAATTCCATAGGCAATCGACTTGCGTTCTGCAATTGGCAGGATGGTTAGCAGGATGGTCATCTTGTTTTCCGTATCCGGATCTCTTTTTGTGAATAGAACGGTCAGCGGTCGAACGATTTCATAGGTATAAAAAACATCCTTCGATTGTCCGGACCCATCCGGGTCGGGCTGGAAAATGGCGATTTCATCTGAAAAAATCCGTTCCCCTTCCATATGAACATCGTAATCTCCAATGACAGGGTGTTCCTGTACCCCAAGAAACCCTTCATGGATAAATGAAAGATGGCCGACATCCAAGAAATTCTCGACAATTCTTGGCGGATTAGCATTTACCTCCTGCGGACCCCACAAGACAGTACGATAATTACCATCCGCATATTGAGGGTATTCAAAGAATGCCGGGTTATTGTTGTTTAGATTAATCCACACAAATCCATATGCTTCCCTGCATGTATACTTTATTGCCTTTGCTTTTAATGGAATCGATCTTCCTTCAGGGAGCTGCGGTATTTTTGTACATGTACCGGCAGAATTATATTCCCAGCCATGGTAAGGACAAACGAGATTTCCGTCCTTTACGCAGCCTAAAGATAAAGCCGCGCCTCGGTGAATACATAGATCCTTAAAGGCGTATATTCCTTCTTCATTGCGGAAGAAAACAACCCGCTCTCCCAAAATCGTTACCTGCAACGGCTCTTCTTTGACATCCTCTATCTTACAAGCAACGATCCAGTCACTGCGTAAAACATTGTCTTCCAAAATCATCTTTACGATACCATCCCTTCAAATTCCTAATATTACTTATATTTTATGAAGCATTTCCGTTAAAGTCAACCCAAAACACGAACATTATATAAAAATAATATATAATTATACGTAAATTACTGTTTACAACCACTAAATAATTATTTATAATTCAAGTGAAGTTTCTAACATAACTGTAGTGAAAAATGCTATTTTATCTAATCTTACATTCTTTTATTGTTTAATGGTTTCAAACAAATTTAAAGTAGAGGAGAATATTACGTGGTCCAAAAAGAGCAAAACACGAACATTGCCGTAGGCATCGATGAAAAAATCAGCTGGGGAAGGGCTTTTTTACTTGGCATGCAGCATGTTCTCGCGATGGATTTATATATCGCCCCAATCATCATTGCTGGTTTACTATCATTGGATTCGATGAATACTACCTTTTTCATTCAAATGTGTTTTTTAGCGGCTGGACTGGCAACACTGATCCAAACCATTGGCGGTCTTCGGCTGCCCGTTGTTCAGGGTCCCTCTTATGTCCCAATTGGTGCGTTGGCAGCAATCGGCGGCAAGCTTGGATTAGGTGCTGTATTCGGCAGTCTTCTTCCAGGGGCATTGATTATTGCACTAATTGGGTATCCATTAAAATGGTTTGCTAAAGCCGTACAAAAAATTATTCCACCGCTTGTTGGAGGAACGGTCATCGTCATTGTCGGAATCTCATTAATGCCTAATGCTTTTAATAGTATTTATCACGCACCTGGAAATGTTGGGCACAATGTAATCATCGCCTTTGTTTCCGCTGCGGTATTAATCATCTGTATTCTTCTTGGACGTAAAACAAAGGGGTACGGTACATTTTTCCGCCTAGTGTCTGTTATCCTGGCGATTATCGCTGGCACGATTACTGCAACACTATTTGGAACCGTTGATTTCTCTACTGTAAAACAAGCATCTTGGATTTCGTTTCCGAGCTTTTTCCCATTCGGAAAACCAGTATTTAATTTACAAGCGATTTTAACCATGGTATTTATTTATTTGGTAATCTTAATTGAAACGACAGGCACTTGGTTCGTCGTATCAACCGTTACTGACAGTAAACTAGATGAAAAAAGATTGAACCGGGCATCTGTCGGCGAAGGTCTTGGCTGTTTCGTCGGATCTCTTTTCGGGGGTACACCTATGACAGGTTATTCTTCTAATGCGGGTATTATTGCGATTACGGGGGTTGCCAGCAGAATGGCGATTATCGCTGCAGGAATTATTTTGGTCGCATTAGGACTCATTCCTAAACTATCGGCCATCATTACATGTGTCCCAGAACCTGTCATTAACGGGATCTTCGGGGTTGTCTGTGTGGCGATTGTCATGAACGGTTTAAAAGTCATTCAGCATGTTGTCATCGATGACCGTAATATGATGGTCATCGGAGTGCCAATCCTCTTGACTGTAGGAACAATGGTTCTTCCAAAAGAAATCTTAAACAGCGTTCCTGATTTTGCAAACTATATTCTCTCTTCCGGAACTGCGGTTGGCGCGATTGCTGTCGTCATTCTAAATTTAATCATCCCGAAAGAACGAGAGAAAACCGTTCCGACAGGGAAAGAATCGTTAACATAGGTATGATAAAAAGAAGAAAGGATTAGTCCAAATCAGGACTAATCCTTTCTTCTTTATTTGATCTGCTAGCTGCTCCCGAACAAATATCCCCAATGGGCAGCAAGAATACACGCCACATACATGGAAGCACCGTATAGAAAAAAGCGGGAACATTTTCCTCCATTTTCAAGCTGCAGCAACTCGTAATTAAAGGTGGAAAAGGTCGTAAATGAGGCTAGAAAACCGACCGAAAGAAAATGCATTTGATCCGCAGAAAAATAGTTTGCGCCATAAATGAATCCTAGAGTAAAGGAACCTGAGACATTAATCATAAATGTAGCAGTTGGAATCGAAAGGACTGTCCACTTCGAGAACAAATTGCTAAGGAAGAAACGAGAAATGGCACCGAAAAATCCTCCTGCACCTATTATCAGTAGAAATTTCATCATGGCTTAATACGGCCCTTTCTCGATTTTCATTGCAAGGGCATGTCCAAGATGAACAAAACAATAACCGCCAATGATTGTCAAAAGCGTATAAATAGCGCTTGTTTGAAGTCCCCAATTTTTATATAAGTCCAGCACTTTCACACTAAAGGTAGAAAAGGTAGTATAGGAACCCAAAAAACCTGTGGCAAAACCAATTCTTATTACAGGTGAAAAACGCTCTGAGTTCAATGATAAGAAAAAGCCAATCATAAAACAGCCTGAAAGATTGACGAGTAAGATACCTGAGGAGAGAGGAAGAACGGTTCGGGAAAGGAAATCATCTAAAAAAAACCGCACAAAAGTACCTAAAACCCCTCCCAAGCCCACAACAAAATATACCATATTTATCACTTCTTTTTTTCTACTACTATATTCCAAGGGTAATAAAGAAATGCTAATATGGCATGAAAAAGTGCTTTAATCACGGTCAATATTATACCATTCTTCCTCCCACTCATCTTCTTCCCACTCACTGCACCATTTATAGTTTCTTTTGGCAAAGGTCAGTATGTAGTTCTTCAGCATGCTATGGCGAACAGCTGCTTGCTCGTCTGTTAAAGCCCCAGCCCATGCATACGTTTCTATTAAAGCGTGATAATCCTTATAAATACGATGGTAAATCTGGTCAAGGCGCTTTTTTTGCTCTACTGTATACTGCATATCCTTTGTACAGTTCAGATCATCTTCCAAATTTTCTGGTTTTAGTTCAATGTCATCGTCATCTTCCACTTTCTGCTTTTTTGACTTCCCTTTTGTAACCGATTTATTCT
The DNA here is from genome assembly GCF_005154805.1 of Bacillus sp. S3. Lineage (GTDB taxonomy): Bacteria > Bacillota > Bacilli > Bacillales > Cytobacillaceae > Neobacillus. The sequence continues at coordinate 587,862 of NZ_CP039727.1, read as the reverse complement.
CTTTTTTAGTATTTTCAGTAGTAACAGGACTGGGCTTTGTCTTTCCCTCATTTCCTTCTATTTCCTTACTAGTAGACGCTTCCGCTAAAGCTGGTATTTCATATGTCAAATAGCAACTGAAACATAATAAAATAACCACAAATTTTTTTATCATCAATCTGCTCCTTTTTTAAAATATAAGAATTTATAGGTTTCGGCTTTGATAAATGTCTAGCTACAGGGCGCTTTCGCCTTTCTTATAAATAGCTAAAGTTGCATATCAAAGGTGACATGCAACTTTTTGTTAATTTCTTTTAATCATCACCGTGATCATCATCATGATCATCTCCATGGTCATCATCATGATCATCGTGATCATCGCCATTGCGTGATCCTTCCTGTTCTACCTCAATCACTTGGCCAGTCTTAGCGTCAATTTCCACTTCATACATGGAACCGGATTTTTTTATGATGACCTCATAATATTGGCGTCCATCATCCTCTTCCAGCTTAACCATGACAACTTCCCCTTTTACTTTACCCAATGCAATTTCTTTTGCTTGCTTTTCAGAAATATGGGTTTGTTTCGGGGCTGCCTTGGCAAGACCCCCCTGAAAATAGGCTCCATACCCCAGTGGAATTACTAGCGCTAACAATAAGATTAGCTTTTTCAATCTCTACCACTCCTTTTTATTTTTTTATATTTTGTGTATTAGTAATAGTCTTCATTCATCTCGATGAACATTTTTTAAAATGCTGCTGTGCACCTTGTCCTAAAAATAGGCGTTTAAACTGGGACAAAGCCGTTACCTAACAGATACCGCAAGCACTTAATAAAGTAAGATTTATTTTTGGCTGGAGGAGAAAAAGATGGGATAAGCACGTTATTTAAGCTAAAAAAAATAAAAGAATGGTATCGGGACAGGTGGTTCAATCACATTAACAAAAATGGAGACGACTATATAAATTGGGGTTTGGGAATTGAGGTGCCGTTTTTTTCGAGTTCAAAGTTTACAATAAAAAATAATACTGTCACCATCATTGGTTCGCAAATAACACATGATCATTCATGGCCTATCAAGTATTCGATTGTAAAACTCAGTAAATTTGGTACTTCGATAAAATACTTTGACAGTATCACTGTGTATGGAGATCAATCAGATAAAGAATTCTTCCACAATTTTCATCTTCCGAATGGCTCGGGCTATCAATTGCTCATCTTTAATTATTATCAATATCATTCAATTGGACGATTACGGTTGATTCAAACGAATGGACAAATAGAAAATGCACCCATTTTGTGACAACCCTTCATTCGCCCACTACCTGAGGACAACTTCTGCATACCTTAAACTAATCTAACTAGGAGTTGACCATAAAAATGTTTAGTTTGACTAGCGCTGAAATAAGTCATTTTCTCTTAGCAATGGGTTGTTTACTCGCAATGGCACATTTATTAGGATATTTAGCTGAACGAATCTATATACCCCGCGTCATTGGGGAAGTGGCTGCAGGCTTAGTACTTGGACCTACTTTACTAGGACATTTTTTCCCCGAGGCGTTTAAATGGCTGTTTCTTGGTTTTCCGACAGAGGAAAAGTTATTTGGGTTATTATATCAATTTGGTTTATTGATGTTGATGTTTTGTTCGGGGCTAAAATTTCAAACTAGATTTAATAAGGAGGATATCAAAATCACCACTGCTTTAGCAGTCGGTGCAACCATTCCAGCCTTTATTGTTGGCTGGTTTGCTGCTGATATTTTTAATATTTCCCCTTATCTAGGTACGGCCAATAATCCTTTAGCCATAAAAATCGTCATCGCTATTTCCATTGCGATTACCTCTATTCCAGTTATTTCCAAAATATTTAACGATCTTGGCATTATGCATACAAGGTTTGCAAAGATAGTGATTGCATGCGCAGGATTCCATGATATTCTGCTTTGGGTTGCCCTTGGTTTCGCCACTGCCATTGCCAGTAATGGAGGTGCTTTCACCGTTAGTACAGCCCTGAAAAGCGTGGGGATATCGCTTGGATTTATTTTCGGAACCTTTATCCTAGGTTATGTTCTTTTTAAGCGGCTAACCGTCATTAAACAAAACCTGTTATTTCGATCCTCTAACCTTGGATATTTCTTGTTTATCATGTTTATGCTTGCATCACTTGCCGGCACTCTTCATGTGGAAACCATTTTCGGTGCACTTCTGGCAGGAATTATTGCGAATGTTGCTTTGCCAAAAGCATTATCGGGCCGACTGGAGCAAGGGGTCAGCAATATTTCCTTCTCTTGGTTTATCCCCATCTATTTTGCAACGGTGGGATTACAATTAGACCTTATCAGACATTTTAACCCACTATTCTTCCTTGCCTATTTCTTATTTGCAACCTTAACACAAACATTGGCCGTCTATATCACCTCGCGTACGATTAAACAGGATCGTTTAACCAGTTTTAACTTAGGGGTTGCGATTAATGACCGTGGAGGACCCGGAATAGTCCTTTCCTCCGTTGCCTACGCCGCAGGAATTATTAATCAGGAGTTTTTTGCTATCCTTGTTATGTTAGCGCTTATTACTTCCTGGATTCCTGGAACCTGGCTTCGAATCGTTGTCAAAAAGAAATGGAGACTGATGCCTGGAGATGAAAATCTCACTCCTCAGCCAAGAGATGATGGAAAAATTAAATCGATTAATAAATATGTATAGAAGAGGCACAGTCCCTCGCCCGTTACTTCGGTGGAGGACTGTGCCATTTACTTAGTTCATTTTATTTACTTCTAACTGTAAAGGTCGTTTCAGCTACAGCATCATAGCCGCTGCCATAGAAATAAATGAGTTTATAGGTTGCGCCTTCTTTATAGCGCGCCGGATAGGTATTCGTTTTTGGATCGAATGTGAAAGCACATGTTCCATCTGTTACCTTCGTATACATCCACCAAATGGAGCCAACATTCCCCGGATTTTCACTCACTTCATAAAGACCAATCCAGTCACCATTTGGAACCCTGACATTTTCCACAACGACATCCATTTTATCCTCGATACCATTTAACTCAGTTTTGGAGAGCGTTATCACTGGCCCTTGGGAGGTTTTCCCTAACACCTTCAAGGAGTTTTGACTTTGATTGGCAAATGCATCAAGAGCATTTACCTCTATCTCATAAAGAGAATTGGACTTTAATCCATTGACCTGTAGTGTTAAAGGATTTGGAATCGGATCCTTATAAAATTCCGAAAACGCGAGGACTTCCTTCTCCACTTGCCCTGTCTCCATATTCTTAGCCTTTAGCTTATAATCATGGACAAGCAGGTCATCCTTTGCTTGAGTGAGCATAACCGTGAGACCCGCAGCTGCCGTATCGTCATGAACGATGGATATCATCGCATCATGAGTAAAGTAAGGTGCTTTTTTGTCACGATCTTCTGTGTATGTAAATTTATTTTGCTTAGCAGGATAGCTGATTTCAAACGGCTCTCCCGTCCAATCGTTGTTATGGATATCACGGCGCTTAATCAATACCTTGTTATGGTGTACCTCAACTATAAGCGCCTGATTCAAGATATCTGCTCCTTCCGGAACTTCCCCCTGAATCCTGCCTGTTTCCAGCCATAGATAGGCCCCCGTCGAGGTCCCGATCGAAGTAAAATCCTTTTGATGAATGATTCTCGGGTCATCTAGCGGATAATGGGTGTGGCCGGAAAAAGAAATCACTTGTGGATAAGCTTTCAACGTATCATAGAAGAGGTCTCTATTTTTCGAAAAGCCCCACTCACTTCCATAGATGGTTCCCATGATTGGCTGGTGATGAAAAACAAAAATCGGTTTATGCGGATCTTCAGCGGCCGCTTCTCTAAGCTTTTCACCCAGCCAGCCAATTTGCTTTTCCGAAAACGTTCCTTCTGTTAGTCCATCCTCCGTACCAAGAATAATAAAGTGATAGCCTTTAATCACTCTATGAAAATATATCGATTCCATTCCCGTTTTCTCAAGGAACAGTTGCTGCGCATTGGCAACCGATAAGCCATTCCAGTAATCATGATTGCCGATGGCAAACATCGGAACAGCCTGTGTCTGCTTTTTCGAGTTATAGGCATTGAAAAATTTATCATATTCCTGTGTGTAGCCGTTATCCGTTAAATCTCCGACTACTACAAAAGCATCTTGCCTTGGGGCAGCCAAATTTAATTGCTCTAAGGTTGTGACAAACTTGTTCAATGTTTGATTATTGCTTGCCTTTATATGTACATCACTGATCACCGGAAAGATCAAATCCGGCTTGTTTCCACTGGAATTCATTATCGACGAACTTGATACGGCACTGACAGGTAAACCAGTTATTGAGTTTACTAGTGTGGCCCCCACAGCTGCACCAACAACCATCGTTGTCTTCTGCAAAAAAGTGCGGCGGTTCATTTCCTTTTGTTGATACGGTGTTACTTCTTCGATCACTGTTTTTTCTTTCATAATCTTATTCTCCTCTCCATACGAAGCTATAGATTCATTTTTTGAACATTTATATTATACAATTAATTCATATTTTGAATCTATAAAATTATTTTTCTTTAATTAATACAATACATCCTATTCATTGAGACAATGTTAAGACTGGGTAGTTATTATGTAAAATCTTAAAAGGATGACAAATTAAGGTCTATCAAATCTCTTGACAGTCCCAGTAAGCTTCGCTATCATTAATTCCTATATAATAAGTCGGAATTATCATAAAACAATCGATAAAGAATTAGGAGGGAAACTATGCTTACCTTATTCATAAAAACGGAAAATCAAAAGAAATGGCTGCAGAAATTACGAGAAAAAGAGGAAAAATTTAAAAATAAGTCGGCGGAAATTGATGAATTGGCGGTTTTCCCAAAAGAAAATATTCAAGATTTAGTGGAGATGGGTTATTCAAGCATCACCCTCCCAGTTGAATTCGGCGGAGCAGGATTAAAGGTCTATGATATGGTCCTCCTGCAAGAAGCACTGGCGAGTTTTGATGGAACGACTGGACTTGCAATGGGTTGGAATCTCGGGGTGGTAGGCGAACTCTTTGAAACAAAGCTTTGGAATCAGGAAAAATTGAACTTTTTCGCGAAAGAAGTTCTTAACGGCGCTTTAGTGAACCGGGCAGTAAGTGAAGCGCAAACAGGCAGCCCAACAAGAGGGGGGCGTCCCGGAACAACCGCAGTCAAAAAAGACGGGGCCTGGGTGCTGACAGGGCGGAAAACATTTACCACCATGTCTCCTGTATTAACTTATTTTCTAACATCGGCATGGATTGAAGAAAAGCAGAAAGTGGGATTTTTCCTGCTTCATAAAGACTTAGAGGGATTAGCAATTGATGAAACATGGGATGTCATTGCTATGAGAGGGACAGGGAGCCACGACCTTGTTTTGGATCATGTCATCGTCGAAGATTCCAACCTTGTCGAACTGCCCGATTTTCCAAGGGGCGGCAAAATAAACGGCTGGATTCTGCATATCCCTGCCTGTTATCTCGGCATCGCCCAAGCAGCACGTGATTATGCTGTCCATTTTGCTAACCATCATGCACCAAACAGTCTAAACGGACCCATCAGCCAATTACCGAATGTACAGCAGCTTTTAGGGGAAATTGATCTAGAATTGATTCGGGCTAGACATCTGATCTACAGTGTTGCTGAAGCATATGATGATGAATCGCGCAGGGGTTATATCGATCATGAACTTGGCGTCGTTAAGCATACGGTAACAAACTCGGCGATTACGATTGTCGATAAAGCCATGAGGATTGTCGGCGCACAAAGTCTTAAGCGTAGTAATCCCCTGCAGCGGTATTATCGCGACGTAAGGGCCGGTCTGCACAATCCGCCAATGGACGATATGACGATTAAAAAATTAGCGCTAGCGGCTATTGAACAGGACAAAAGTAAATATAGTAAAAAAGAATAAAGGGTCAGCCTCCCGTTGAATAAAATCAACGGGAGGCTGACCCTTCCTGCGTTTATTTTTGATATTTTGATAACTTCGATGAAATGCTTCCCGTTTTTCTTTCTTGAGGTTTTGCTTTTAAGTTGGAGGCCCATGAAATTCGTGACTCATACTTCTGGGTATGCTCCTTGTTAACAAGTTTTTGTAACCGATCTTTATTTTTCTCCAGGGATTCCTCAAGCGCCAACATCCGCCGGCTCGGAAACGGCATTCCCGCTAGGATTGTCGTTATAGTCGGGTCAGATTCAGTGATATAGGTTCCTTCGAATAATTCCAGCGGTTCCCCTACCCTTTCGAAAATTCCAGGAACATTAATCAAATTCGCCATTTTCTCTGGCCCTTCATAGATTACCCCTGCGCGAATGACACCCGATGCTTCGACAGGACAAAAGATGGAGTTAACCCAAGATTGCTGGATTTTATTCGTTACATCCGAGGAAGTCTTAGCATCTGTTATTGCAGTTGAAGCAATAATCGTGACGCCTCTAGTCCAGAGTATATTCATTAGATCTGTTTCATCAAAGTTTCCATAAAAGGAACTCTTTTTCGTTACCTGAAGCACATTATTTATCGCTTCCACGGCTTGGTGATTAGAGGAAAGGTAGATTTGATGTTTACTAGATTGTGGGTTTAATTTACGCAACTGATCATTGTCGACTAGGAACACCGATGAAAGCGAGTCTATTTTCGATATCTCCTCCATACACTCAGCGGCATTTATTCGATTTCCAGCTAATACGTTTCGATCGGGTACAACCGCGATTGCCCCCACCTTGATACCTGGCAGATTATCTAATAATAGATCAATCAATAACGGACTCATACCAGAGCCCGTACCTCCATCAGTAGAAAAAGCTACTAATAAAAGCTTAATGTTTTTAAAAGCACCCTGGACAAATTCAATTAGTTCTCTATAATGATCATTCACGGCGCGTAATCCAATTGAGCGATCTTGCCCAGCGCCATTATACCCCGGAACAAAATATTTCTTTTCTACTCTTGTATTCACTATTCCATCGCGCTGGTTCGTATTAATAAGCGCAGTTTGAAAGCCCATACTTGCCGCAATTTCCGCAATATTCCCGCCGGCTTGACCGACTCCCAAGATTCCAATTGATTTCACCTTATCGCCTCCTTTTCTTATTAAAATAATACTCAGGTTTTGTAAATTTAGACTTTTTCAATTTAATACTGTATGAATAATTTGATTCTTAAGGTTTCCATCCACACACTCTCGAAGAGTGCGACGATAGATCATAGACTTTGTCCAGAAATCATTTAAATTTCAATCCACGCACTCACGAGGAGTGCGACGCCATCCGATTTGCCTGTCCCAATACTCTCTGCAAATTTCAATCCACGCACTCACGAGGAGTGCGACATGCGAAAATGTGGCGCATGCTGCACAAATTATATATTTCAATCCACGCACTCACGAGGAGTGCGACTAGAATCGATTGTAATTGATGATATCAGGTGTCCCATTTCAATCCACGCACTCACGAGGAGTGCGACGATATACAATAGCTAACAGTAAGATATAGTCGTTATTTCAATCCACGCACTCACGAGGAGTGCGACTAGACTACCCAAAATGGAGAAGTTCCTCATTCAGATTTCAATCCACGCACTCACGAGGAGTGCGACACGTGGATCAACCAAATCATCCTTTGTAGCCATTATTTCAATCCACGCACTCACGAGGAGTGCGACTTTGCCTTTTTTAATTTCCATGCTCCTAAAATGATATTTCAATCCACGCACTCACGAGGAGTGCGACAAGTCGCCGGGTATCTCAAGAGCTCCAACAGAAAAGAATTTCAATCCACGCACTCACGAGGAGTGCGACAAATAACGAATGTGTAACTCACCAAACTTTTGATATTTCAATCCACGCACTCACGAGGAGTGCGACGCGTGCCCAGGAATCAAACGTATTTCGTGCATATTTCAATCCACGCACTCACGAGGAGTGCGACAATAATTTTGGAGTTCTTAATCCTTTCATTGCAATTTCAATCCACGCACTCACGAGGAGTGCGACTCTAGGAACTGTGCGGCTTGCTCTCAAGACATTTATTTCAATCCACGCACTCACGAGGAGTGCGACCCAGAGACGTGAACTGGAAAACAATAGCGTCGAGATTTCAATCCACGCACTCACGAGGAGTGCGACTATAATCTCAGTCAATCAAACGTAGTAGATAAAGATTTCAATCCACGAACTCACGAGGAGTGCGACCTGTAGTTGATGTATACCACAATGCTAACGTAACATTTCAATCCACGCACTCACGAGGAGTGCGACGTAACTTCACGTAACTTCCTGCAGCTTTTTGAGTTATTTCAATCCACGCACTCACGAGGAGTGCGACGTTATCCCGAACGACTTGCGGTGCCGGAATAGGTATTTCAATCCACGCACTCACGAGGAGTGCGACAAACCTTTATTTACATATGCACCAGTACCATCTTATTTCAATCCACGCACTCACGAGGAGTGCGACTTGAATTTCCAGTAAAGGAGTTTGCATCATGCATATTTCAATCCACGCACTCACGAGGAGTGCGACAGCGATTTTTGACCAAAACAACCAAAAAATACGACATAATTGATCAAAAACACACCATTTTCTTTAATAAATAAAGAACACACTATTATTATACCTAATTTTGGTAATTAACCGCACGAAATGTGGTGCGAACCTAGTAGGGTTACCATGTTCGCTTTACATTCGCACTAAAAAATTAAAGGGTTTTCCAAATCGATAGATTCTTTCACTTCAATATGCTCAACCTTGGTCTTATAATTATTACCTAGCTGATAGAACCTTAGACTATCTTCCGTTTCATCAATAATTTCAGTCAGTTTTATTTTTAAAGTAGCAAATTGAGTGGCATCTACATTACATTCAAATACTGAATTTTGGACTCGTTGACCATAATTTTGACATGCCTTTGAAACTTTTCGCAGCCTTCTCTTTCCTCCACCAGTAACAGTACTTACATCATAGGTAACTAAAACTAACAAAGCTTATACACCTACTTCCACAAAAATGGTGGATACTCATCTAGATCATTCCGTAAAAACCGTGCTAATAGGAGAGCTTGGGCATGCGGTACTAACCCCCAAGGTATTTTTTCACCTAGATAGGGATGAGTAATCTTTTCTTGTTTTTTATTTTGCCAGGCTGTTAAAAACTTCTTTCTTGCCTCATCCGACATAATTACGGCGCCATTTTCCTTTTTTAAAAAGTCATCTTTATTTACAACCTTTTTATTAATTAATGACAAGACAAACCTATCTGCATAAACACCTCGCAGCTCCTCCATGACATCTAAAGCCAGAGAAACTCTTCCCGGGCGATCCCGATGCAAAAAACCGACATAAGCATCAAGACCAACGCCCTCTAATGCAGATGCCATATCATTGGCCAATAGCGTATAAGCAAATGACAGCATAGCATTAACATTATCTAACGGTGGTCTTCTTGATCGTATCCTAAAATAAAAATCCTCTTTTTGTTGTAATATCATTTGATTAAACAATTTATTGCAATTAATGGCTGCTTGTCCTTCTAACCCTCTTAGCCTCTCTAAATCCTCACATTCCCTTACCTCAAGAATAATAGAAGATAAATGCTTTGAGATTGCTTTAAATTGGGCCACATCTATACGAAGGGGATAATCCCTAGTCATTCTTTCAATTATCCACTTATTGTTGTAAATCTTAGCAACTATAAAGTTACGAGCTATTTTCGCTGACATAACTTCATCATCTGATAATCGATATTGCTTCTTTCTTAGAACGACGTTTCCCTTGCTTTTTCCAATAACGCGGGCTAGAAATCGTCCATTCATCGTAAAGAATACTAATGAAATATTTCTTTCTGCGCAGTAACCCATTAGCGCCGGACTCGCTCCAGTATATCCAAACGAAATCACTGATTCCAGGTTATGAAGTGGTAGCCTGCCCAACGTTTCCTGTTCCTTAAGAAGGACAATATTATCACCATCTAGAGATAAATAGACATCTGTTTGATTGATAAACAAGGTATTCAAGAGTTTCTTCATTCATCTATCTTCCCATCAATATAGCTTTTTACAGACCTTTTTGTCATTAATTCTGGTAAACAAATATGTTGAAGGGAGCAGCTTTTGCAAAAGGAACCTGTTTTGACCTTAGGTGTATGCCTACGATTGTAATAGTCGTTCATTTCTGCTATTAATGACCTGACTTTATTTTTATATTCTTTTGTCAGTGAAACTTCGACTCTATGCTTTATTTCATTGTAAAACATATAACCCGTGCCTATTTCACAGAGGAGCATTTCCTCTAAACACACCGCTTGTGCGGCTAATTGTAAAATATCTGAATCGTCCTTTTTAGGTTTCCCACGTTTATATTCAATTGGATATGCTACAAATTTACCTTTTGCACCATTTATTTCAATGCCATTTTTATCTTCAACAAACTCAACCACATCACAAACACCAGTAATTTTAAGCTCATTTGATTTTACCGGCATAGCGCGAACAATGAGTTTATTCCCACGTTTTTCTCTAATAAAGGGCTCATCCGTCTTTCGATGGAGATATTGCCCTTCAACAGTCCTCACGTTCTCTTCCCATTGCTGTTCAATATGTATAAGCGCCCATTGGCGTTTGCAAAATTGAAAGTGCTGGATACCGGACAACATCAAATAATTGTCTTCTTCGTTATAGTCCATCTATGACATCGACCTTTAAACCTTCTAATTCGCTTAAGGTGATGGAGTAATTGTCAAAGGACTTTGGTTCTTCAACATTTTGTTTAATGTCTAATAAGCGATGGACTTTAGCAGATGAATATTGGCCTAGTTTAGAATTATGTTCCCACCAATAAACCTTATGCACTTCCATGCTCCCATCCGGTCTTGCAGCTGAAGTATCGTTTTCAAATAATGTAACAAGTGCTTGTTTAATTTTTTCCGCATCTTCATTAGTGAATCTAGTTTTTTCTGCTAGCTGTGTGTTAATGCTACCGTAAAAAACATAAACACCAAAATCCACACGGTGTTTCATCCCCATTGTGTCTGATCCTTTTTCTTTTCCAGGCTCTGAGTTAACACTTTTTGTAATTTGCATGCTGGTAATATCAATAGGGTCAACACTTGTTGCGGTATGAATAGATACAGGTCCTCTTACCCCAACTGATACACCTGCTCCAGAACCGGAACCTTTGAAAGCAAAGACCTGTCCAAAGCTTCTAACATCAATCCATTGTTCACACGCTATCTCAGCAAATTCATCACTAGAGCTATTTTTAGATTTTAATATTTTCTGAAGTGCTATATTAGACTCAGCACGTTCTCTTAAACTCTTTAAATCATCTATATTTCTATCATTAGATTGGACAAAAATAGATTCCCCCATATCCTGTAGACGATTTCTAATTTTCCTCTTTATTGCTACATCCGATATTTCACCATGACCATCGTAATTTTGTCTTGGACGATTTCCATTCAAAGGATCTCCATTTGGATTGGCCTTCGTTACAGATATTACAACAGCAAAATCAATTTTGTGGTCCAAAATTGTCATGTTCATTTCCCCCTCTTAATTTGATACTTCCTCAGTCGCATTATTATTTCCCTTTTTTTGATATAAATCATGCCGTTGACTATAAAAGCCTAACAAATACTTACCTGATAATGGTTTATTATTAAAATCATCAACATCAATTCTAGAAGCTACTTCATCAATTAGGCTCGATAAATACCGGGCTTTTGTACCGAGACGTGCTTGATACGGCTGCAGACTTTCCTGGATCGTTTTCCATGTTCTTGCTGGATTTTTAGAAAATGAATTCATATAACGAATTGCATTACTAGAACGTGTTTCCTCCGAACCTAAGGCACGTCTTTCTAATACATCAGCAACTGCTAATAAACGTCCAAACAAATAATCACGGTCATTATTTTCTATATTAAGTGCCACATTATATCCCTCCTTTTTGTTGATTAGTGCACAGGTGATGCTAAGCGTTTTCTCCCATTCCCACTTCTCCATTGACACTGGATTTGATGCACGATGGAATGCACTTTTAACGATATCTATTGGAATTTTTTTATCATCAATAATACAAGGAATCATTCGCTCCATTAACCCTTTGACTACTTTGTCATTCACTTTTGTCCCATATGCTGCAAAGGCTATATCCTTTGTTGCTGGAGCCCCATAAAATTGAACATGTTCACCTTGGCCATCTTTACGGTACCGATGAATCCACGCACAGGTTGAATGCCACTTCGTAAGCTGGTCCAAGTAAATTTCCTTATCTATATTTCGATAATAAAGAACAGCCATGCGGCCTGTAGTCGCTGAATCTAAAATCATAATATTTACATTCGATTTTGTTGATAATTTATTTTTATATCCTTCTAAAGCTTTAGCCATTTCATTGGCAAATTCCTGATTGGTAAAGGCTTTTCTTTCCCTTTTTTCAACGGATATAGGATTAATCGAAAAAGTATCTTCTATTGGATCAGGGATGGAAAGCTCATCGTTTCCCCATACAAGGAACACACGCTGATCAATGGTTTTACCTTGACGATTAATTAGCCATTTCAGTGCATTATGAGCTTTTTGTGATACTTCATAACTAATACTTGCGACTTCGTTACTTTTGTTAAATCTACCTCTAAAGGTAAATCCACTGGTGTCATTCGCCGAGATTAATTTTGCCTTATCTGCAGCATTCCGAATTTTATTAGCATGCTTATCAGTACTGGGCTTCTTTTTTCCAGTTACATAACAAAGATCCTCGTCACCCAATAAATCCTGATAAAAAAGAATAAAGGATTCATACATCTCATTATCCTTCCATACCTTTTTCAAAATTTTATTTGGTGAATAAACATTAAACCTAACGAAAGCGCTCTCTTTTCCACCGGCCACGGCACCAAATATAGCTGGCTTATCACCGTGCAAAGCTTCAAACTTTTTGTCCCATGTTTCTATCAGGTGATTATTTGCATCCAAATATAAAATCTTTTCTTCTACAAGGTCTTTGATTAACTGTTTCTTGCTTAAATATTTATAAATACTTTTTACTTTGTTGGTAGCAAATGGAGATTTCGCCCATTTTCCTAATTGTTCAAGGTAATATGAAAAGGGCTCCTCTCCTTTTATTTTTCCACCAAAAGCTACGAAATCCCCTGCTACATAACTTAATTTATCATGAAGTGGGTATGGTGCTATTTTTGCTCCAGCTCTACTTGCCGATCCTTCTGTACATGGAATTAATGTACTAAAATCCGTCTTATCTATGACTCTAGCAGAATGGTATTCGCCTTCTTCCGTAATATCCACTTCAATATGAGCATTTTGAGTAGTATGAGAAATAGGTAATAGGGTAAATTCCTGGTCGTTATGCTTTTTTTCAAGTTCACCAACACGGTCTACATTAGATTCATAGGTTTCATATAAATTTAATAACCAGCTCATATATTCACCTCCTATTCTAAGTGGCTTAGTAAATCGTCTGCGGATTCCACATTTGTATCATCAAACTTCTTTATTTTCATATCTGTAATTTTTCGTACTTGCTTGCACTGATCAGGTCTAATAAACTGGATAATGCCATTCTTCAACACTGGACTCCATAAACGTATTTCCATTTCGTTTCTGCCTGTTTCATCCGGATAACTGATTCCATGAATCATGGTACCAAGATGAATATCACCATAATTATCGTAAAATCCTTTTCCTTCACCAAATACACATGGTTCCACATATGCTTGGCATTCCCTAGTGCCAAGGAAAATATCTCTCCTCCCTCCTGCATTAAGAGAGCGTAACAAAATATTGTGGTGCTTGTGTTCGTTACGGTCAAAGGCCATATCCGGCCGGTGAGGATTAAATATAAAATGAGCGCGAACTTGGTAGCGAACGTCTTTCAAATACGTGTAGTTGGCCAGCGTATTCCCTCCACCATATTCAATCGGACGAATCCCCTTTGACTCCATCCGGATTGCATTCATAACACGGACCTCATCCACTACCATTAACAGCGTTGGCTTCCAGTAAATACTTTCAACAATTCCTTTTAATGCCTGATAAGTTGGCACTTGGTAAGATAGCTTTTCCCCGCCCATCTTTGTTAAGGGATCGGTAAATAAGGCATAATTTCCATAGACTTCAAATTCAATCGAGTTTCTCATGTACTCACCTCCTTCCGGTTTGTATTTACCTAAATTTAAATGTGTTATGATTGGGTATCGCTACTTAAGCGTGGATTGAAAAATATTTATGTTATTTGAAAATCTTCTTTAATTGAAGATAAAGTTTTAAACCATAAGAGAATCAAAAGGACTGTCATTTTCAATATTAAGCCCAAACTCCTTGTTATACGCCCCTTCTTTTAGAGCTAATATTTCCCCATCCATAAGGCTTACCAAGCCCTCATTTTCAGCTAAACGTTCCTTTTCATATTTAAAAAGGTTAATAGTATACTGCTGTGCTTTCTTTAATAACCTTGAAAGGTCTTCAATTGATCCATCTCCATTCAGCTCAGCAATAATATCCTTCCCTGCTCCATAAGGAACAAGCACTGATGTGGTGATATCATCAATCACACGAAAATGTTCCGCTGCTGTTCTATAACTATTAGTTATGAATAATGGAAGATGCTTTTTTTCATTATTAAAATAGGCTTCATGATAACTATATTTAGTTTTTGTTTCTGTCAATAACTCAGTCATTTCCTTTTTTAATTTTGGTACAAAATAATTTAAATTTGATTCAAATTCGGTATAAAACTCTTTAAAATACCTGTCCATCGCCTTAGTTGATAAAATATGTCCCCCGTGGTTTGATTTGTCCTTTTTTATATCAATGAGAATTTTACGTGAGACCTGTTTTCCTACCTTAATCTCTTTTAAGCGGTCAAGTTTTTCTTCTTCATGATCAATCACATAGACATTTTGAATATTTCTTTCACCATGCCGATTACATCTGCCAGCTGCTTGAGCAATAGAATCCAAGCCGGATAAGGAACGAATCACACAATCAAAACTGACATCGACTCCAGCTTCAATCAGCTGGGTGCTAATACAAATGATCTTATTGCCCTCTTTAAGCTGGAATCTTACTTCCTCTAGAATCTTATTACGATGTGTAGCACACATCGATGTGCTCAGATGGTATATAGGAATAACCTTCTCTTTTTCTAGTAATTGTTCATATAGTTTTTTTACGACTGTTTTTGTATTTAAAATGACTAAGATACTCTGAACTTCTTCCATTTTTTCTTCAATAAATTCGGCAAGTTTTTCAGTATTAAATAATTTATCAGTTGCTTGATCAATAATTTCCACCCGTTTAAAAGCCTCAATTACACGCTCCAGATTTTCAACAATTTCTGCATCCGTATTTATTTCTAGTTTATGTTCAACAAAATCTAATGCAGGTTGGGTGGCAGTACATAGCACCATGCTGGAATGTGCATATATTTTTAAAAAATTTAATGCCTGATTAAATAATGACACGCATGAAATCGGAACCTTTTGGACTTCATCAAAAATAATCACTGACTCACTTAAGTTATGCAGCCTTCTAATATTCCTGCTTCCTTTGGCATAAAATACATTCAAAAATTGGACCATCGTTGTGAAGATAATCGGGGAATCCCAATTATCCTTTGCTAGTTTTAGCTTTTGCTGGACACACATCTTGCCAGATTGATGTTCATCATTATCATTCACATCTTCTATAACGTTGGAATGATGTTCTAAAATGTTTACTTCATCCATTAATATTTTTCTAACTTCTTCTGCATTTTGCTCAATAATCGTTGTATAGGGAACAACATAAATAATCCGTTTTTTGTTAAATAGTTTGGCGTGTTTTAATGCATAGCGTAAACTAGCTAAAGTTTTCCCGCCGCCGGTTGGAATAGATAATGTATATATTCCTGATGGATTCCCCCCAAAATGATCACATTGATCTGACATCTCTGTTCTTAGAAGATTAATAGGAGTATTAGCATTCGGATATTGATTAAATGAATTGATTTTTCCCATAAGTCTTTCGTAATAGGTATTAAATAACGCTTTATGATCCTCTACAGATTCATTGCAATTATTTTCTTCAAATAATCTTGTATTTGTTCGATCAGCGTCAATTAATGTACTAAAAATAAATTTTGTTAAAAACATTTATTGCTTTTCATTATTCTCCGGGGATTCTTTCGCTAAAAAAGTCTCTAATTCTTCAGCAGCCTTACCAACATAATTGTAAAAATCCTTTTGGTTCATGACATTTTCAAAAAAAGCTTGCTTTGACCTATCAAACTCACTCAATTCTTTATCTCGAACCCTTTTTAAATAATTTGATTCTAAGTCAGGATTTAAAAAGTCTTGGAGATATGAATGATGGGATATAATTGCATTTCCTACCACTTCGGCCACTAGCGCTGTGTTGCGAACGATTTTCGATGAATGAAACATTTCATATAATAGTTTTCCACCCGCAGTAGAATGATCAACACTTCCCCTTTTTGGCGGTGCATCAGGATTATTTATGGCTTCTATTATGTAATTCCTAAATTCATTGGAATACTTACCTAAATCATGTAAAACCCCAGCAAGTCCTGCTAAATGTTTTACACCAATTTTTTCACCATAGGATTCTGCTAATTCTTTTACATCAAGTAAATGCTCTTCCACTGTTTGTATCTGATTATCACTTTCACGGATGTGAGCAATATAGCTCATTTTATCCCTCCTAGTTATTTAGTTCTCTAAATTTCTCTCACCTGCAACTTAGGATTCATTATATTTAAGGGTTCATGCAGAAAAAGACAAAAAAAGCAGAAGCCACCCTTTAAAAGGGTAAATCTTCTGCACTTCTCGTTGTATCTCAATTAGTAGTCATTCTATAAAAACGAATAATTTCTTCAGTCAATAATTTTAAAAAACCATACTATAGTACTATATTGTCTTTACTTTCCAATAATGTCAATGGATAACACACTTTTGCCCTACTTTTATCACATTTATGTTCAGTAAATTAATTTTTTGATAACCACATGCCGGTGCTTGTCACATCCCTGTTGATCAAGGTTTTCCTCCACTATAAGGAAGTGCCCCAGATGTTAACAAGCGATAAACACTCAGCGACCTTTAATCATGTCAATTATTCCGTTGATGGGATCCATAAAAAAATACATTACAGAATCCTTCCCTGAAGGAACCATTATCTCTTTAGCCGGGCCTTCGGAAGTGTGAAAGAAGACATTACTCCAATTATGCAATGGGCTCCTGTCGCCTGATTCGGGAGATTTATATTATCGAATCGGGAGACTGACCCTTTTCAGCTTAGAAATAACTTCACAGCAGTTTATATTTATTTGAATCCATACACTCACAAAGAGTGTGACCACATGGTTTGGACTCAAGTCAACTTGCCTTGGTATTTTAATCCACGCACTCACGAGGAGTGCGTCAGGGGAATTTACCTCGAAAAATGGAATGTCCGTATTTCAATCCACGCACCCCCGAGGAGTGCGACATAGGGTTCCATTTACTGCCCCGCTCGTGTTGTTATTTCAATCCACGTACCCACACGGAGTCCGACAAGAACTGGTGGATTCCGTTCTGATTTACAAATTTCAATCCACGCACTCACGTGGAGTGCGACTGGGGTTATATCCGGACTGTTTGATGATCTTGGAATTTCAATCCACGCACTCACATGGAGTGCGACAATAACTCCAGGTCAATTTCTTTCCTGCCTTTAAAATTTCAATCCACGCACTCACGTGGAGTGCGACGGCCAACCCATCACTCGGACACACCATTAGCATAATTTCAATCCACGCACTCACGTGGAGTGCGACATTATATCTTCTAGGGGTGACGATGCATGACACTTATTTCAATCCACGCACTCACGTGGAGTGCGACCACACAACGATATGATCCAGTGGTGTTTAAAAGAATTTCAATCCACGCACTCACGTGGAGTGCGACTGTTAGACATTTTACATTTCAAATAGAATTTAATATTTCAATCCACGCACTCACGTGGAGTGCGACCTAATGAGGTGAGATAATGGCACAAGTATTCGAGATTTCAATCCACGCACTCACGTGGAGTGCGACATGCCGTTTTCTAAGCCGATACTCAAGAGGAAATATTTCAATCCACGCACTCACGTGGAGTGCGACCACAAGAGGCAGGACAGCAGCCTTTTATACGACAAATTTCAATCCACGCACTCACGTGGAGTGCGACATAGGGGGTGTAATAAATGACTTTCATATTACCAATTTCAATCCACGCACTCACGTGGAGTGCGACGTTGGACAATTATTCCATATCCATTGGGAGGTGATTTCAATCCACGCACTCACGTGGAGTGCGACGCAAGGCGTACGAAGCAAGCGAGACAAAAAGAAGATTTCAATCCACGCACTCACGTGGAGTGCGACCTAATAGTAAACCTTTAAGTGCATCAAAAATGCCATTTCAATCCACGCACTCACGTGGAGTGCGACATTACCACCTTTGACCCCTCAACAAGCAATAAAAATTTCAATCCACGCACTCACGTGGAGTGCGACATTCCTCTATGCCGTTTTCTAAGCCGATAGAGAGTAGATTTCAATCCACGCACTCACGTGGAGTGCGACCATCAAAACTTGAAATTGTCTATAAGCCAAGAGGATTCAATCCACGCACTCACGTGGAGTGCGACCAGAGGACAGTTTACTCAGATAAACTAATGTCTGAATTTCAATCCACGCACTCACGTGGAGTGCGACACCGACTCACGAAAAGAGTCAGCCGAATTTTTCAATTTCAATCCACGCACTCACGTGGAGTGCGACGGCACAGGATGGGTGCGGATAGTAAAGGATGGTGATTTCAATCCACGCACTCACGTGGAGTGCGACTTCTCTACAATCAACTGCATTTGCCCCCCATAATATTTCAATCCACGCACTCACGTGGAGTGCGACAATCACCATCATTTGATTGTTTTATCAATTCATCATTTCAATCCACGCACTCACGTGGAGTGCGACAGTTTGCTCATGGCTATTGTAAATATATTTGGTATATTTCAATCCACGCACTCACGTGGAGTGCGACGTGTCCTGAGACAGCAAGGGAGTTTCTAACCTATATTTCAATCCACGCACTCACGTGGAGTGCGACGGCTGCTTTGTTGTTGACCTTTGGAGCGTTGGCGATTTCAATCCACGCACTCACGTGGAGTGCGACGGATGAAGATGATTGTTCCTACTGCTTTAATGGCTATTTCAATCCACGCACTCACGTGGAGTGCGACGTATCACTCTAGGTGATATGCATATTAAAGGATGATTTCAATCCACGCACTCACGTGGAGTGCGACCGCCTTCATCCGCTACTCTTGATTCGGTTTTGGTAATTTCAATCCACGCACTCACGTGGAGTGCGACCAGGCCTTGACCATTATTAAACTTTTTATCTATATTTCAATCCACGCACTCACGTGGAGTGCGACTGCAGCTGCCTGATACACAATACTTTGACTCTGATATTTCAATCCACGCACTCACGTGGAGTGCGACATCAATTCATCAGCCATAGGAAAATTTGATACAATTTCAATCCACGCACTCACGTGGAGTGCGACCTATAAGGATGACACAAGGGTGACACAAGGAGGATTTCAATCCACGCACTCACGTGGAGTGCGACAAGAATATCATCTGGGGAAGTGATCGGTCTTAGTGATTTCAATCCACGCACTCACGTGGAGTGCGACATATCCCTATTACGGATGTAGGCAAGCAATACCAATTTCAATCCACGCACTCACGTGGAGTGCGACTTGACATATCGCCTATAGAATCGACCGTATCAGAATTTCAATCCACGCACTCACGTGGAGTGCGACTTCATCCCTTACGGATTGGTTTAAAAGCTTGTGGATTTCAATCCACGCACTCACGTGGAGTGCGACAGCGATTTTCAACCAAAAAGTCCAAAAAATATGAAATAATTGATCAAAAGATCACTATTTTCTTTAAATAATTAAAGAACACAATATAATTATACCAATACTTGGTAATAAAACACACAAAAACAAGTGCGAATCTAACAGGAAAACAATGTGCACTATACATTCGCACAAAAAATTAAGGAATTATCCAATTCGATAGACTCTTTTCAAACCAATATGCTCAACCTTGCTCATATGATTATTACCTAGCCGATTGAACCTAAGACTATCTACCGTTTCCCTAATAATTTCAGCTGGTTTTATTTTCAAAGTAGCCAAATTGAGTGGGATCTACACTACCTTCAAATACTGAAACAATAGGAGAGCTTGGGCTGCGGTACTAACCAGTTACCACACTCTTGTCTTATATTTATAACATTAATATTTTTTTAATGATGTTTTGATAACACGGGTTACCCCTAGTTTTTCATATCTAAACTATTTGCAACAGGCTGCTACACTTTTACTCTATTATAAGAAGGGATTGATCCTTTGCTCCAAATGAATAGCAAAAGATCCTTCCTTTTCCATGTCTAATATTGACTTTCCATACTCTTTATCCTACGGTACAGCTCATTATTTGTAGGTGTTGGAACACCATATTTTTCACCTAATTTCACAACTGTCCCCGCAAATAATTCCACTTCGCTTAACCGTCTCGCTTCCACATCCTGGGCCATGGACGGTTTTCCTTCTGGGCTCAAAGTGCTCAATACCTGTAACCAATATTGTAAATCTTCCTCGGTTAAAGGCACCCCTTCTTTTTCCGATAAAGCCATTACCTCTCTCATTGCTGAAATCATCGTTTCCTGAGCGTGGCCTTCGCGTTGTACTTCACCATAATTACTTTTATGGACAGCAACCGTTTGATTGACTCCGACATTCAGCATGAATTTCCCCCACTGTCTCCTGTACATATTGGGGTCCACCTCAAATGGAACATCCATTTTTTCAAAAAACGAGGCCACCGTCTTTACCTTTTGGGAGTTAAAGCCGGGTTCCCTTTCTCCAAAGCAAATCATGCCCATATGGTCATATGTCAGTTTATTTTCTACTTTAACGGCGTCCATTCCCTGCGCTACACTATATAAGACTTTATCCATTCCGTAAGTTTCACCAATAATCGTTTCACTTGATATGCCATTCAATAAGGATAAAATAATCGTGTTTTCGTCAACATGATGCTTCACCGCTTGGATTGCATCCTCCAAGCCATTAAATTTCACGGCAAAAATAAGCAAATCCGCTGG
Organism: Bacillus sp. S3; assembly: GCF_005154805.1. Taxonomy (GTDB): domain Bacteria; phylum Bacillota; class Bacilli; order Bacillales; family Cytobacillaceae; genus Neobacillus. Next base: position 566,623 of record NZ_CP039727.1, on the reverse strand, counting down.
TTCGCAGCCTTCCTCAGGGGTAACATAATGGAAATGACACGGTTCACCATTACAATACACATTGTCCGCCTTATATCTTTGGATTCGATCTTTATCAGCAATGATTCGTAAATCCTCTTTCGGCATTCTCTTAGATAAATAATTTCCGAATAAAATCCCCAATGCCCCTAGCCCAATTATAGATACCTTTTTTATGGTCATAACGCTAGCCCCTTTCTTCGTGTTTCAAAATCTTCTATTTACCATTTTAGCACAAGTATTTTGCCTTGCTATAAAACACAAAAAAGCAAGCAGATTTATCCCAAAATTGGGCTTGATCTGCTTGCTGTAATTATGTTTACTAAGCCTAAACCATGTAAACCGTCGAATTACTACATAACTAACATAAAGCTTTAAAATATCATTCCAGTAACAAATAAATCGTATCTTATTAATGAATTGGCCACCTGCTGATCTATTTTTGATATTCATAATAATCTTGCGAATGGTAGCTTCTAAATCCGCATGATTCGTAGAGTCCCAATGCATGGGCATTTTTGGCCTCTACCTCCAGAAAAATGGGCAGTCCTTTTTGATCCTCCATTTTTACCACTTTTGATAGCGCCTTTCTCCCGATTCCTTTCCCTCGGAGTTCTGGAAAAATAGCAAAACCATAGATCCACGATTCGCCATTCATTTCGGAAATGCGCATTTTCCCCGCTGTTTGTCCATTGGCTTCAATAATGAGCCTCTGATCACTGCTGCTCTCAACAATACTCTGATGCATCTCCCGTACATCACTTTCATTCAAACCAAATCCCGAGACGTCAAGCTGTATTTCCGCTTCCTGGTCATCTTTTGAAAAAGAAGGCCTTACGGTAATAGCTGGATCTTCCGTCAATTCAGTTTTCTGCCATTTCATCTGATATTCCGCAATTAAAAATCTACACGGAATCGTTTTCAAAAATTCATTTGCTGGCTGAGAAGCTGTTGGAGCATTTAACAAAATCATCTTGCTTTTTCGATTCTCCGTCTCCTTAAGCGCCTTTTCAAGCAATTTAGAAAAAATGCCTCTTCTTCGGTAATCCGGATGCACCATTCCACAAAGCTCTACTTTACTTCCAAAATAATAGCTTCCAAGAAAGCCCACGAGTTTGCTGTCTTCATAATGGAACAAATCTTCCTTACTATGTTCCGCCCGATTTTTCAGCATATCGAAATTCAGCTTCAGGTGAAATCCACCTTCTTGCTCGCAAATCTCCTGAAGTGTTTTTATTTCATTTAATTGAACCTCTGTTAACATTCTTTTCCCCCTTGGCCACATAGTCACTTATCCGATTCTAAGCAAAAGATGTGAATGTACGAAGTGATCTTTCTTCCGGCTTCTCTTATTCTTCCTTATAAAATCGCTCTCCCGTATCCGGGTTAAAATAAACAACTAATCTTTTCTTTGTTGTCGGATCAATTGACACTTCATTTGTACGAATGAAGCCTTCTGGCACTTGCTGCCCATGTCTTTTTTTAAAGCGGCGGTCCCAGATAAACCAAGAGCCGATGATTAATATAAGGAGGAGAGCAATTTGGATACCGAAATAGCCAAAAATCCACTTCATGGCTATTCCTTTTCTGCCGTAACAGCCGTGCCATAAGCAACAATTTCACTCATATTTTGACCGATTTCACCAGAGTCAAAACGCATCATGATAATGGCGTTTGCCCCCATCGCCTGAGCATTCCGCACCATCCGATCCATTGCTTGCTTTCGGGCATCCTCGAGCATTTCTGTATATTGATTGATTTCTCCGCCCACAAGACCCTTCAGGGAAGCGACGATATCCTTTCCAATTCCGCGTGCTCTAACCGTTAGCCCGAATACCGGACCCTTAATTTCAGTAATTTTATAATTTGCTATATTTTCCGTGGTCACAATGATCAATTTACAATTCCCTCCTTCTAAAATGTATGGTCTATATGTACATTTTACTTGGCACTAGTAAAATATACCATTGTTTTTCGAAAAAAATTCGGAGTTTGAATTTTGTATAAGCTATGAAAAAAATGGCCATCCTATAGCTATAAATATAGCTTAAGAGAATGAGGGGGATGATCTATGAGCACGGAAGAGTTAACTAAAATTATCTCGGTGAAAAAAATGGATTTAGAGGAATGTGAACAGGAGCTTAACAATCGATACTATCCATCTGTGGTGAGAATGGCAATGATGCGTTACATATCGGATCTGCGGCACCAATTAGAAATGTACAATGGTGAGGATTTAAATAAGATTGAAAATGGATAAAACCCTTACATGACAGTCACCTATTTGATTCTATTTGACAGAATAGCAGAACAGGTGTAAGGTAACTTATAGTTAAATATTTTAGAATATTCTTATCAAGAGAGGTGGAGGGACTGGCCCTTGGATACCTCGGCAGCAGACTTATGTGAGTACTGTGCCAATTCCAGAAGCGATTTGCTTAAAGATAAGAAGAGAACCGATGCCGGTAATATTTCCTCTTCTTATTTTATGAGAAGAGGTTTTTTATTTTTTACGAAAGAAGGAATTCTTCATGACAAAAACAGCTGTGAAAGCTCCATTTAAAGCCGATCATGTCGGCAGTTTTCTAAGAACAGAACCAATCAGAGAAGCAAGAAAGGCTTATGCAAATGGGGAAATCGATAAAGATGCCCTAAAGGCGATAGAGGATCAAGAAATTGAGAAACTTGTCCAAAAACAAATTGAAGTTGGCCTTAAATCGATTACAGATGGCGAGTTTAGACGTGCATGGTGGCACTTGGATTTCCTAGCAGGCTTAGAAGGCGTCGAAGAGTTTGAAACGGAATATATTAGTAACTTCCAAGGGGCCAAAACAAAAAATAAGGCCATTAAAGTGACAGGTAAAGTAGACTTCAATGATCATTATATGTTAGAACACTTCAAATTCTTAAAACAAGCAGTCGACCGCTATGGCGATGGCAGTCAAGTGGCTAAGTTCTCGATTCCAAGCCCTAATATGTTATTTACAAGAATTCAAGGTGATGAATATTACCAAGGGAACAGCGAGCAGTTCTATCATGATACAGTAGCAGCGTACCAAAAAGCGATTCAAGCATTCTATAATGCAGGGTGCCGTTATTTACAACTCGATGATACGTCGTGGATTGATTTTGTTTCGGAAGAACGAATCAAAGCTGTCGTTGAAAAATTCAACATGGATGTTACGGATATCATCGATACAAGAGTCCGCTGTTTAAATGAAGCCATTTCGAAGAAACCGGAAGACATGATCATCACGATGCATATTTGCCGTGGAAACTTCCGTTCAACCTATATCACAAGCGGCGGATACGATCAGATATCTGATGCCATCTTTGCTAATTTACATGTTGATGGACTCTTCCTGGAATATGATGACGGGCGTTCAGGCGATTTTGAACCATTAAAAAGCTTTAATCGAGCCGATCAAACAGTTGTACTAGGGTTAATCACATCTAAATTCCCGGAACTGGAAGATCCAGAAACGATTAAAGAAAGAATTAAAGAAGCAAGTCAATCTATTCCTTTAGGAAACTTAGCCTTAAGCCCTCAATGCGGATTCGCCAGTACGGAGGAAGGAAACAATTTAACCGAAGAGGATCAATGGAACAAGATCAGACACGCGATTACGATTGCTGAGAGTGTTTGGGGTAAATAACTAAAAACAGATAGGTTATAATTCCTATCATGTAAATAAGCCGGAAATATATAAAGATGAATAAAATCTTGTCTATTTTCGGCTTATTCTTTAACAGATTGATTACTCCTTATATGAGTTTCTATTATTTGTTTAATATCAATTTTTCGATGGCATATGCTACTCCGTTTTCATTATTAGAAAATGTTTCAAACTCAGCAGCCGCTTTTACACTTGGAACTGCATTCCCCATTGCTACGCCGCAGCCTGCATATTCCACCATACTTAAATCATTTTCACCATCACCGATGCAAATCACTTCTTCCCGTTTAATGCCTAGTTTCTCTGCAAGTTGTTTAACTGCATTCCCTTTACTGACGCTTGGGTGAAGGATTTCTAAAAAGAAAGGGGTGCTTTTGACCATCGTATAGTTTTCCTTGAAGGAATTTGGTATAGCATCAATGATTTTATCTAAACGTTCTGGTTCATCAATAAACATAACCTTTGGGAGCAAAAAATCTTCGGGTATTTCCTCAATCGTCCGATAATGAAGAGGAATTTGATTGAGATGAGATTCATGAACAGTGTAAGGGCTAATGTCTTTATTCGGTGTATAGACATTTTTCGAATCAAAAAAATGCATCGGTGAATCAAGCTGTAAACTCAATCCATACAGCACCTTTAAATCTTGATATGATAAGGAAATTTCAGAAACAACTTCATTCGTATGGGTATTTTGCACAAGTGCACCATTAAAGGTAATCACATATTCATCTTCATCCGTTAATTTCAATTCCTCAATAATAGGCTGAGCCCCGACTATTGGCCTCCCGGTAGTAATAACGATCTTTACACCGTTTCCTTTTGCGGCTTGAATTGCCTCATTTACTTCCTTCGTGATTTCTTTCCGATCATTAAACAGCGTACCATCTACATCGATTGCCACTAATTTATACAAATTTCCACCCTCTAATCTTGTTGTGAAGTCTTGCACATTAAGATTACCTTACCTGTAACCAATTCAAAATACAATCTCTCTAGCAGAAATCTTTTAGGATGCTAAGGCCTTTCTCCAATTCATCGGAGTCCTTAGGCGATGTTAGTGAAATACGAACGAATTGGGGAGATTCAGCTTTTTTGACCAAGAAACGATGTGAATGATATACAAGGATACCCCGAGTTAAAGCAATATGCTCAAACTGGTTGAGCTGCCATTCCTTATGCAATGGTAACCAGCGAAAAAAACTAATAGGATTTTCGCTTGAATGATCGATTTGAAAATATTTCTCATAAATCCGGTTCCGTTCTTGTGACATTTCCCTCTTTTTCTTAATGATTTGTTCTGCATCCCCTGTATTAATTAACTCTGTTATAATTTCTGCATTTAATGCAGATGTTTTTACGTTGAGATTGAAAATTCCATACGTAATTTTTTCAACAAACTGATTGGCATAAGCAATAAATGCAACCCGAATACCAGAGCTGAGTGATTTAGCAATACTAAGGATATAAACAAACCTGTCCCGCACAAAATGGGAAATTGGGAAATAGCCATTTGGTGCCAGGAAAGAGTATACATCATCCTCTATTAAGATAAGCCCATGTTTATTGATGATCTCTGCTATTTCCTTTCTGCGATTCATATTCATTGTGACAGCAGTAGGATTATTGCAGGAAGGACTCAAATAAATTCCCTGCAATGGATTTGTTCTGCAGACAGCATCTAATCTATCAGGCTTGATGCCTGACTCATCCCCCTCTATAGGGATTAATTGGATATTCAACATTTTTGCCAGTTCAATAAAATTTGGATACGTATATATATCCACCGCTATTTTATCTCCTGGATGAAACAAGGCCATCAGAATCAGCGAAAACGAATTTTGCCCTCCTGAAGTGATCGCAATATTTTCAATAGGTACATCCATGTTAAAACATTGCATCCACTTTTTAGCTGCCATTCGATGATAAGGCATTCCCAACGGGTGTCTGTAATCTAATAAATTTTCCAAATAATCTTTGGAGGCAATGCTTTTAATCGCTTTGGCGACAAATGGGGTTGAGCTGTCAAGGGGCTTGATGATTCCCATCTCTATATAATTCTTATTCTCTTCACTGTCTGCCATGAAAATAGCATTTTTTATATTGGGAGTAACAAAGGTTCCCCTTCCGGTAACAGCATAGATTAACCCTTTCACTTCGCATATTTTAAATGCCCTAGTAACAGTGCTGAGGTTAATATCGAGATAATCTGCTAATTCCCGTTGAGGAGGAAGTCTCGTATTGGGTGCGAGAAAGCCATTGAGAATATCATATTCCAGCAAGCTAGCAATTGACCGATATAATGGAGGGACAAGCTGTGTTTTATCCGGCTTCCACGTCATAGGATAATTTTCAAATGAATTAACTGGCATATAACACCCTCCTCGGAAAATTGTATTGCATACAATTATATCATTGAAGCCATACAATGAGGATGGTAATGTTAATTTATATACAAATTACTCTGAAAAAGTGGGTGAGGGAGAATGAACATAAGTGAGAACACCTTTTTGCGGGAAGAAAGCAGCTTCCTTGCCGGTGTACGGGATTGCCTGCCCACTGTACTTGGTTACTTAAGTATTGGATTTGCGGCAGGAGTTGTGGAAAAAACAGCAGGACTTTCGATTGTTGAAATTGGACTAATATCCTTGCTTTTATACGCAGGTTCTGGTCAATTTATTGCTGCCGCGATGATTGGGGCTAACAGTCCCACTCTGGCGATTATCTTTACTATTTTCTTTGTTAACCTGCGCCATCTTTTAATGAGTGCGGCAATATCGCCGTATTTCCGTCATCTTACACCCTTCAAGAATGTATTAATCGGTTCCTTACTTACAGATGAAACATTTGGTGTAGCAATGAACGAAGCAGCAAGCAAGAAATGGCTCAGCGAAAAATGGATGTATGGCCTAAATATAACTGCTTATTTAAATTGGTTCATTGCCAATATTGCAGGAGCCTTTTTCGGAGAATGGATTTCGGATCCGGAAAAATTCGGTCTTGATTTTGCATTGCCGGGAATGTTTATTGGCCTTCTTGTCCTACAATTGGCCAGCCGAAGAAAATTGATGAAAGATATTCTTGTTGCACTTAGTGCTGTTGCCATTGTTGTAGGGGTAAGTTTAGTGACATCCGGAAGTGTGGGTATTATTGTGGCGACAATCATTGCCGCTAGCCTTGGAATGGTGGTGGAAAAATGGAAGTAAGATGGTCCATTTTTTTAATTATCTTAGGCTCAGCCCTTGTAACTTTCATTCCAAGAGTGCTCCCCATTGCTATCTTAAGTCGTGTTGAACTGCCAGAATGGGCCATGCGCTGGTTGAGCTACGTCCCCATTGCTGTTATGGCAGCATTAGTGGGGCAAGAATTGCTGCTGCCCAACGGAAGACTGGCACCTTTGCAAAATAATCTTGAACTAATCGCCGCGTTACCTGCTTTTATTATAGCCATTGTAACACGCAGTTTATTAGGTACTGTTGTAGCTGGAATCCTTTCCTTAATGGTATTACGTTTTGCGTTTTAAATGGGTCCCCTTTAATAAGACTCAATGAAAAAATGCTTCAGCTGGCTGAAGCATTTTTTTGTTCTCTATTCTCCGTACTCAGTCATTACGAATTTTTCCAATGCTTGCAGGGAGCGTTCCACTTTTTCAGTGTCAATGCAATAAGCCATTCGGAAATAGCCCGGACATCCGAACGTGTCACCTGGGACCAGAATCAAATCATATTTTAAGGCCTTCTTGCAGAAGACATTGGCATCTTCCTCCAGTGCCTTTGGAAAAATATAAAAGGTTCCGTCGGGTTTTACAACGGAAAATCCCAATTCGATTAATTTGTCATAAAGTAAGTTCATATTGGTTTCATAGACAGACATATCGGCCGTCATATCCACCACTTCCGCCACAGCAAGCTGAATCAGGGAAGGCGGGCAGTTGTGGCCGATGCCTCTGGAAATCTGTCCGCACATGCTGACAATCAAGTCTGAATCTACGCACGAAGGATTTACTGCAATATAGCCAATCCGTTCGCCCGGCAGTGAAAGAGATTTAGAATAGGAGTAACAGGACAGTGTGTTGTCATAATAATTAGACACATAAATGGAATCTGCCCCTTCAAATAAAATCTCTCTGTAAGGTTCATCGGAAATAATAAAAATTTCGTGCCCGTATTCCTGCTCCTTTATACGAAGAAGCTCGGCCAGTTTTTGAATGGTCTCTGCAGAATAAACAACCCCCGATGGATTGTTGGGAGAATTAATTAATACGGCAGCCACCTTCTCCGAAAGCATTTCTTCAAATAAAGTAAAGTTAATCTGAGAATCTTCTGTATTGGGAGGAACCACTTTCAGTACGGCCCCTGTTAAATCAATATATGGATGATATTCAGGGAAAAATGGAGCAAATGTCAGCACTTCGTCTCCAGGTTCCGTTACGCAGCGTACGGCATGAGCGATCGCACCGGCAGCCCCTGTCGTCATAAAAATGTGGTTTTCCGTATAATTCATATCAAACCGCCGGTTCAATGAGTGAGCAATTTTTTTCCTGACCGATGGTATGCCTAAACTTGGACTGTATCCGTGGAGCTCTGCGGGACTTTTACTGGACAGGAGATCCATCATTACCTGAGTAAATTCTTTTGGAACAGGAACGGACGGATTTCCTAAACTATAATCAAATACATTCTCATATCCGATTTCTTTCCCGCGTTCTGCGGCAAACTCAGACAGCTCCCGGATGACCGATTTCCCCGCTAACATGTTCTTATATTTTTGCGCAATCATGTTCTTCCTCCAGACGATTTAAAGTATATAAAAATACTATAAACCTTCCGGCGGCTAGAGTGCCAATTAAATTTTTTATTCCTTTTAAAAATTATGAATTTCCTTTCCTAAGGTACCTATATTTAACCATTTCAATAGTTGAACCTATGTATGATAAGCTCTGCTAAGTAACTCGGGCTGTATGGCGTCCCTTCTTGTATCCACCACGTTATGATGCCAAGGGACGAGGAAACTAGAATCTCTTTGGGCAATTGGAACGACTTCCCTTTCTCTTTTCTATTCTCTTCCGAAATTGTGACGATATCTAACAATATCCCGAACACCCTTTTGCGGAAATCCTTATTTTCGAGCATCACATTGTAGAGCTTGGCGTTACGATAAAAATGCTCAAGAAGAGAGACCAGCCTAGCAGGTGGTGTTTGAGATCCTTTCAATGTCTGATGAGCCCCTGGCGGAGATTTCATCGTCTTATTCAAATCTTCAAATACTTCATCTATCATCTGTTCCATTAGATCATTGATATCATGATAGTGTAAGTAGAAAGTTGCTCTGTTTAATTCGGCTCGGTCAGCAATATTTTGGACCGTTAATTTGCCTATATCCACATTTTCTTGAATCAATGAAACAATCGCTTCCTTAAACATTTTCTTTGTTCGTTTGATTCGAGGATCCACCTTCAACTTTTCTTTCTTAGACATCTTATCAGCCCTTCGTCTATAATTCCTGACTTTCTCGACATACATTTATCTATGTGTCAATTAGTTGACACTTAACTTAAAAGTGTAAATGGCATTTATCCTTATTCTCATGATAGTATTTTATTCATTGACACGTTATCAATTAATAGACTCAATGTCAATTAAGTAAAATATGAAAGGAACATGAATCAATTATGAATCAACCAATAAAAAAAGGGCTTCTTCTTTTCATCTTACTATTAGGTTCATTTCTATCTGTTCTGAATCAAACGATACTAAATGTGGCTTTACCAGATTTGATGAAAGAATTTGAGGTTTCTGCCACAACCATTCAATGGCTGTCAACAGGTTTTATGCTGGTGAATGGGATTTTAATTCCGGTAACAGCCTTTTTAATGCAGCGCTTTACAACAAGGCAGCTTTTTATCAGTTCGATGGTTTTACTGTTGGCGGGCACTTTCCTCAACGCCATTGCCCCGAACTTCGCTCTATTATTAACAGGCCGGCTGATTCAAGCTGCAGGTGCAGGTATTATTATGCCTCTTTTGATGATGGTAACCCTTGTAGTGTTTCCTGCGGAAAACCGGGGAACGGCAATGGGAATGCTCGGACTCGTAATGATTTTCGCACCAGCGATTGGGCCGACCTTGGCAGGATTCATTATCGAGCATTTTTCATGGCGATGGTTATTTATCGGCATGTTCCCGCTTGTCGCCATCGTAATTGCTTTAGCATTTAAATATCTAGTCAATGTATCAGAAACATCCAAACCAAAACTTGATATCAACAGTATTATTCTCTCCACCATAGGGTTTGGCGCGGTACTTTATGGGTTTAGTAATGCAGGTGATAAAGGCTGGGGAAGCGCATTGGTGTTGACCTGCCTAGCTGTCGGTGTTCTTTTTCTACTACTATTCTGCAGGCGTCAGCTGACTTCAAACGATCCTCTGTTAAATTTACAAGTCTTCAAAGACAGAGTGTTCACGATGACAACCATCGTGAATATTTTGGTGACGATGGTCATGTATGCGGATATGATTTTACTACCTATCTACCTACAGTCAAGCAGAGGATATACAGTCCTTGAAACGGGATTATTGTTACTGCCTGGTGCCTTAATCAATGCTCTCATGTCTCCTGTATCCGGCCGTTTATTCGATAAATTCGGCGTAAAACCGCTGGCGATAATCGGTCTAGTCTTTATTATCGCCGCATCATGGGGGGTTACCGATTTAACTGAAACAACCACTTATAACTATCTGATGATTCGGACCATCATCTTGCGGATTGGCATGTCTTTCATTACGATGCCTATTACGACTGCCGGACTGAATGCCCTTCCGAAACACCTGCATTCCCACGGTTCAGCCGTATCCAACACCGTCCGCCAAGTAGCCGGTTCGATTGGAATCGCACTAGTGGTCACTATTATGACAACCAGAACGAAAAGTCATGCCGTTGAGTTAATCCATTCCGGACACGTTCATTCAAAATCTCAGCTATTGATTGATTCCTCGATACTTGGAACGAGTGATGCATACATGTTTACAGTCATTTTAGTGATCATCGCCATACTTGTGACTTTATTTATGCCTGGAAAGGGATTAGCGAAACAAGAGAAGATCATAATGGAACGGCAGCATTGAGTCGCAAAAAACGCATGACTTTTTTCTTGTCATGTGTTTTTTTATATGGCGTGATGGAACCGTTATGAAAGAAAATTAAAGGCTTTGGTGAAAGGATTTGTTCATTAAGCCTTTTAACTCCCTTTTTCATTACTTGTGTATCACAAATACCTATTTTATTTCATACACTATTCAAAAAATGGGAGTTGTTTTCATGGCACAATGGATTAACGTCTCGACGGCGAAGCATCAATTAAAACTGTTTGATGGAAATAGGCTAATAAAAACTTATCCTATTGCAGTTGGAAAAATATTGACCCCTTCACCTCCTGGGACTTACACGATCATCAATAAACAACCTAATCCAGGCGGACCTTTTGGAGTGCTATGGATGGGCTTGTCTAAACCGCATTACGGAATACACGGAACCAATAATCCAGCATCCATCGGTAAAAATGTCTCACATGGATGTATTAGAATGTTTAACCATGATGTCCTCGATTTATCATCTAGAGTTTCGATTGGTACTCCTGTAGTTATTCATAAATGATTCTGTAACTCCCGCTCGCTTTACTACATAGTTGGAGGAAAGTGCGACGTAGAGTGATTCTACATCGGGATTTGGGCTTAAAAATTCACGAAACCCCTACGTAGACCACTTCTACATCAGGGTTTGGGCTTAAAAATTCACGAAACCCCTACGTAGACAGCTTCTACATCGGCATTTGAGCTTAAAAATTCCCCAAACACCTACGTAGGCCGTTTCTACATCGGGGTTTGGGCTAAATATTCACTCAAACATCAAAGTAGACGGGTCCTTCCTCAGTGAATCCACTTTAAAAGTGCCTATTTTATAAGTTCCCTTGAATTTTTATTTCTAACTTCTTATTACAAATAACACCCGTCATTTTGAATTGAAGTAATACTTTTGATTAAACAAGTGAATCACTTCTTCATTGATCTCAACAACCGTAATGCTTTCAACCATTTCCAAAATAATGCTGTTAGTTCATACCCTCGAAATTAAAGTAACATTTATACAAAAGTGTTTACTTTTATGTTATCTTTGTTTATCCTTATACATAGAATAACTATATACATAATAGTTCTATGCACGTTAGCTAACGGTACATCGAGGTCCCTCTCCTGGGCGTTGAACTAAAGTGAGCCTATTTTCAAAAGTGTCTGTTCAATAAATCAATGAGGTGATTGCGTGGGCTTTTACTATTTACTATTACTCTTTATTGGAGTTGTTCTTCTTATCGCGGGTGCACTAAAAAAAGACGTATCTCTTTCAGTTAAAATAGTCATATTCCTGTTTGTTATTGGAATTCTATTCATTGTTTCGTCGCTGATTTTATTGATGCCCGGCAGTTCCGATCTTATTGCCGAATTAATGAAATAAACATAGTTTTTCCAAAATTAGAGACAGGATCAAAGGTTTAAGGGGGAAATGGTATGTCTTCGTTTTTATTATTTGGACTTATTGGTGTAATACTTGTGATGTTCCTAAAGAATCCCATCATAAGTACATTTGGTGATACCAACAAGCTAGTAAAGTATCTAAGAAGCATAAAATGGTTCCAAAACCATTGGGTATCGGGAATATTCCTTTTTTTCTTGAATGGCTTTCTATTTTTTTCGACGTGTCTTGTTCTTTATGTGTTCATGCATTTCATGATTCCATATATCCATTTACTAGTGATGTTCTTGGCAGTAATCGGGAGCATCTTTTTATGGGTATTAATCAATAATGCATGGCAAGGAACAAGAAGAAATCGTTTGAAAATGGGCGTCGTTGGCAGCAGTTTTTATATTTTCTTAACGATTATTTTCATTTATATGTTTGTAACTCTTAAGCCGTCCTATCCAGGTGAAGATACATTTATGAGGGCATTTGGAATATTATTCGCAATGATCGTGACAACCGTTGCGTTCATTACGTGTTTTGTCATGACGGGATTTTCAAAAAAGAAAATATAAAAAGATCTCATCATTCAATTTCCAACAAATTTTTCAGCAGTCTTAGTAAATAAAGTCCATTGTACCAATGGTTATTAGCATTTTTAATCAAATGATTGATTAGTAAAAAATAAACTAATCAAATGTTTGATTAAAACGACAGCTAAGCCCATGAATAAAGGGATGACCCCATAAAACAATAGAAAACGCTGTCGAAAATAGGGGTGAATCCTCTCCTTTCATTCGAAAATCATGGCGAATAACAGCCCATTTTGGCTAATTCTTTATTCTTCGACAAGAACACCTAAATTTCCCTTTCAATTAAACATTTGATTAAAACAAGGAAAGTCTTTCTAGCATTTGATTTTCCCCGGGAAATTAAAAAAAAGAATGTCGAAATTCGCTCGACTTTTTTCCTCAAAAACCCAATATAGGATATAAGAGAGCTAGTAAGTCCGAAGAAGGAAAATCCACTTAAGCGTGGAATGGATTACTAATAGGATAGATTGACGAATATTTTTCAAAAGGAAAATTTCTTTATTTGTGACGGATGAGGTTAGCATCTCTATTTGATCCTTTTTTTAAAAAATCCATTGGGTGGGGAAAATGATAAATAAACTTTTATACATTGAAGACGATAAGGAAATCGGCACTTGGGTCAGCGAAGATTTAACTGGTCGGGGCTATCATGTGACCTGGCTGACCTCGGGGGATGGCGCGCCCGATCACATGGAGGGCATCGACCTAGTCATCCTTGACATCATGCTTCCTGGACTGGACGGATTCTCCATCGGCCAGCGGTTAAAAAAAGAATATCCGCTGATACCAATTCTTATGCTTTCTGCTAGAACCTCTATTGACGATAAATTGCAAGGCCTTCATTTTGCCGACGATTATGTGACGAAACCTTTTCATCCCGAGGAGTTGGCGGCACGTGTGGAAGTGCTGTTAAGACGGCTCGGAAAGATGTCACCACCGCTCATTCAACTTTCACATCTTAGCATTTATTTAGACCAAAATCGCATTGTCGATACAAGATCGAATCGTGAAATCGTCCTAACGGCAAAGCAATTTCAAATTTTCACTTATTTGCTTCGTCATCCGAACCAGATTCTTACAAAGGAACAAATCTACGAAGCGGTATGGGAATACCCCTATATAGCGGGGGATAAAACGTTGATGGTACATATTCGCCATTTACGTGAAAAAATAGAGGAGAATCCGAGCCAACCGCAAATTATTGAAACGATTCGGGGAATCGGATATAGGGTGAAACAATGAGATTTCGACATTCTCTGTTGGCGAGATATTTACTGATCATTATGGTAGCACTTATCCTATGGCCGTTTGTTTTACCTGCCTATTTCATACCGTCCTATCTTCTGGACGAGGAACTTCAACAAAAAGCTCAGTATGTTGATACGAACATTTTAAAGCAAATGTGGCATTATGAAGCGGCAAAGCTGGACGGAGCCAATCCAGAACAGGTAGATAAGAAGCTCCACACATTAAAAGAACAATATCCGCTCGCTTCGATGTTCTGGGTGGATGGAGCAGGAAAAACCAAACTAGTACTTTCCAAACAAAAGAATATTCCGGCTCAATGGACCTTAGAGAACAGTATTGAGTTTATGAATCAAAGCGATGGTGATCCCATTACCTTTGTGTCACATATTGGCAAAGGCCAGAGCAACGGTTTTATGGTTTTCCAAATACCACCTTCAGTTTCAAAACTTCCGACCCTGTCCTTTATAGATGACAAGTTTTTGGCGATATATGCTTTTCTCGTATTTGGTCTCTTTTTATTTGTCTCCTGGTTATTTTTCTTCAAGATCCGTAAACGACTTGTTCACCTTCAAACCGCCATGACGGAAACAAAGGAAAACGGGATTCCTGAAAAAATCATTGTCAATAAAAAAGACGAAATCAGTGAATTAGGCAAAGCGTTTAATTATATGATCGATGAACTGACAAAAAGCAGGCAACATGAACAAGAAGAAGAAGCACTGCGCAAACAGTTGATTGCTAATATATCCCATGATTTACGGACACCTCTCACCGCCATTCGCTGGCATGCCTATTCATTACAAGCAGAACCTTTATCTCCCAAAGGGAAAGATTCGCTTCATTTAATTGAAAACAAGGTAGATCTCTTAAGCCATCTACTAGAAAATCTCCTATCCTACACGCTATTATCGGCGCGAAAATACACATTGCAAAGAAAAGAAATAGATATTATACGGTTCATTCGTGAATCAATGGCAGGATGGTATCCTGTATTTGAAAAAAAAGGCTTTAAAGTAGATGTTAGTCTGCCCGAAAAAGCTTTGATCTGGACTATCGATCCCCATTGGTTCATGCGCATCCTGGACAATCTTTACCAAAACGTGGTGAGACACGCTAACTCGGGATTGTATGTCAGTGTCCGAATCGTGGATTATGACGGGAAAACAGCCATTCTGATTGAAGACAGAGGCCCCGGCTTGGATGTAACAACCGACAAAAAGGGAGCCGGCATCGGCCTCTCCATCGTGTCACTCATGCTACAGGAAATGCAATTAGGATGGGAAATAACAAGTTCGTCAAAGGGTACACAAATATATCTGTACGAAAATTAATAACCGGAATAAGAAAACCAACAATTAAACAAAAATTAAACGAAACCTCACCTTCATTTTAACCTTTACTGATTAGGATGAAAGTGAGGTTATTTCTATTGAAAAAAAAGAAAGGATGATTACGTTGAATTTCACATCGTTATTACGGAATAAAGAGGATAAAAGCGGGTATCGTTGGCCCTCATGGATTGGTTATGCTGCTATGTTATGGTCGGCGCTGTATGGAACATTACATCTTTATTGGTTATTAGGTGGAGCTGGATATCCTTTTAAAAATGAAGGTATGGGATTGTTCGCAGCAATAGTTACCCATCTTCCAGCAGAAGTTGGCTCTATTGTTTTCGTCACTCTATGTCTCATGGGCATTGGAATAGGTCTTTTCATGCAAAAGCCACAATTTAAGGCATTTTCTCGGTGGTTTGCTATAGCCTATTCATGGGGTTTCTCTGTTGCGCTGCTCCTCTTTGTTCCTGATACCAAGTTAATTGCAGCCATGGCATACGCTTTTTTATTTAAATTCGACTTTAACTGGCAAATGATGAATCAAATTTTTTGCATTATTGGCGCGCTTCTTTGGATGATGACCGCTGTTATCTACCAAAGAAAAACTCGTCATGCATGTGAATATTGCGGGCGTAATAAGGACAAAAAACCCTTTTTCTTGGTACGTTGGGGGCGTTTATTAACCGTTATCGCAGCCCTGGCGCCTGTTCCCTATGCCCTCGTTCGTTTCGCGTGGGCACTCGATATCCCATTAGGGGTTGATCCGCAATTCCTTAAGGATTTCTCGAGCGCAAATCCGATGGCGCAAGTGACGGAATGGGTTTTTGGATCTGTTTGTATAGGTGGGGGGATCCTTACACTTGGTTTAGTCCAAAAATGGGGGGAAGTCTTTCCTCACTGGTTCCCGTTCATTGGCGGCAAAAGAGTTCCCATCCTGCTTGCAGTGATTCCTGCTTCTATTGTTGCCATTGCTGTAACCGCAGCAGGTTTTGTCTTTACATTTGGGATATTCGCCTTGGCACTTCAACTCGTGGCGGTGGACAATATCATACTCAGTCAGGGCTGGGGTACTATGGGACCGATGATTTTTTGGGTGCCATGGGGAGTGGCTCTCGGGCTGGCTGCGATCGCCTACTATTATCGTCGGCGTGGCCGATGTTCCAGGTGTGAACGAGGTTAAAAAGAGGAGGATTATGTGACCATGAACGAAAAAACAAACAAAGTGGAAGATCTAACGGAAAGGCTGAATGCCTTTGAAAAATTGACAAAGAAAGCGGTATGGCCAGCTTACCTCGGTTGCCTTTGGGCAGTCATGTATGCCGTTTTCGTCCGATTTTATCAAGCTGCAGGTGGAACTTTAGGTCTCCCGGGGCAGCTAGAGGATCCTAAAGGAATGTACATGGCAAGTTATGTTGCAGGCGTCTTAATCATGACCTGTGGGTTCATTTTAATTGCCCTTGTCAAGCCATGGGGACGAGTGGTCCCGACATGGGTGCCGTTAATTGGCGGAAGACATATCCACCGTCTCATTATATTAATCCCTACCCTTTCCTGTACTGCTTATTTACTTGCACATGGAATCAGTGGAATCATTACAAAAACCCTTCTTCTAGCAGATGTCATTACCATTCATTTCACTGGCTGGATTTCACTTGATGTACAAAGCCTGGCGTTATGGAGTCTTTTATTTTATGAGCCGTGGTTTGTTATCATGGGCATTTTGTCCGGCTTAACAGCTTCCCATTATACACAAGCTTCCGGCATTTCTCTCTCTACATTTAGACGGAGCATGGTAATCTATCTCATTTTCGTTTTTCTACTAACCGTGTTTTGTGTATTCTATATCATTTTTAAACTCGCCTAACGGGTATGCCACAGGGACGGTGCTCATGCCTTTTTTATTCACTTTTCCTTGTCCAAAAAAGCCACTAAAACCGTCCTCATGTTCTACCCTTGGTCTATTTTGCGTTGGCATCTGGTTGATGAATTCCAAAGACATTTCCTTCGGTATCCACATAGTATCCCTGCCAGGCCATGCCAGGCAGGGCGTATTTTGGCATTACAACCTTGCCGCCATTCTCAATAATTTTCGTTTCCGTTGAATCGTACTCTTCTACTCCCATTGTACAGGCATATCCATTTATAGCCTGGTTTGTTACAGGCGGAGCACTTTGGCGCTGCATCAAGGCACCGTTGATTCCAGGCTCATTTTCATCACCGGTCACTGCTCCAAAGTATGGCATTCCTGCATACTCACTCCAATCTTGAAATGACCATCCGAATACCTCTCCATAAAACTTCTTAGCACGTTCCATGTCATCCACATGAATTTCAAAATGAACTAATCTTCCCATGATTCCCTCCTAATTTTTTAGAATCAACCATTTCCCTAAATCAACTAGTGTATTCCCTTCTAGCAAACTTAGAATATTATGTATATCTTAGGATGAATATAGCTTTCATCTTATGTCTTATACTTTTCCTCTTTATTATAGCAATGTGCATGAGTGAATATTCAGTTTATTAAAAAGTTTAATGTTTATATTTGCAACATGGTAAAAAGGCATCCTACATTTTGCTTGCAATGATTTGAATATTTGAGTAGAAAAGTAGTTTACCGGAAATTTATTGGATATTTATGATAAAACAAAAACAAAGATGGTGAATCTATATTAAATGGCTCATTTTAAATAGAACTGGCTATTTAATTGCACATTCATAAAGCACCGCAAATGCGGTGCTATTTCATATACATTTTCTATACACATCCAGCTATAAATTCACGTTCTACGTCTGGAACCCATTAGGATGCGATGTATTCTTCTTCCTCTATATCATCAGCTTTACCCATACTGTAATATTTTCCTTTTGTTAAAACAGCGAAAATGACAGTAAGGATAGAAGCTAGAATTGCAGCAAAAAAGGCGGCCGTGCTTTGTAAGAACATACCCATGTATCCTAATGCAGCGATTGTCCCTATAACACTTGCTGCAATTAAAGGTACAACCCCAACAGGATTCCACTTATACAAATTCTCCTGCCTTGCCTCATAATAACCCGGGCCGATCTTCAATATTTTTTTCACAACTAAGGCATCAGTAACTAAAATAGCCGCCCAAGTCAAAAGGAAAACTCCTTGGAACGTCATGGCAGTATCTAAATGATCCAGTATCCCGCCGAGCATCAAAGCCATGGCTATTACACCCGCTACCACAATCCAAAATCGTCTGCCCGGTTTAAATTTAAATACATTCTCAAAGAAATTAGAAAGCGAAAGTGAAGCACTATATATATTGGTAATATTAATTCTTATTTGTGTTAGCAAGGTAAACAGAACGCCGCCGAGGCCAAGGAGTGATACAATGTAAACACCCGGATTGGACTCTCCTAAACGGACGCCAAACCAAATACCAAGACCGCCCATGACCCCAAAACAGAAAATTTGCGGAATAAATCCGATCATAAATGACCCAATTTTGATATCTTTCGGTTTAAGGAAACGTGCGTAATCGGATGCAAGAAGCGCTGTTAAACCCATTATACCGTGCTGCATTCCTATACAGAGCAGCAAAGCTGTCCCGCCTGCTTGAACTCCCTCAGGCAAATATGTCCAAAAGCTTCCTTCGTAAATAGAAGTTTTATTGAATGCGACGATAATAGTGGTGATTAAAAATACACCGAATATTGGCAATGACCATTTTTGTAATTTATCTAATTGTTTTATACCAAACCAATTTAAGGGTATAACAATTGATCCAAAGACGATGATTAATAGCCATACTGGTATGATGGGGAAAAATGCATGAATCGCAGCAACTAATATCATGCCTTCAAATGCACAATACATGATAAAGTTTGATGCATAAATGAACGAGGTTAATGAAGCGCCTATATATCCAAAACCGCCTCTAGATAATAAATTTACATTCATACCAGATTTAGCCGACAAATAGGCAATGATTGTTCCTAGGATCCCGGCAACAATGATTGCATAAATGGCTGAAATGATTGCGTTAATTGCCCCAAATTGAAGTGCCATTACACTTCCCATTTGAAAGTAAAAAATAGCCGTTGCAATTCCAAACGTTATATTTGTAATACTAAACCAGCCCATATTTCTTTTTTCTGTCGGTACCCTTTCATATGAATAATCATCTTGCATTTCTTCTTTTGCTTTGAGATCTGCTTTTTGACCAGTTCTCATTTAATCATTCCTTTCATTTGTGAATGTTTTCACATATTGTTATATCTATTTTATAAAATCACAATATTGATAAAATAACTCAGCAAAAATCAATATGTAGTCATTAGGATTTTTTTATGATTCATCATCACTGTTATAGAATCATTCGATCGTTTCAAACAGATCTAGTTATACTTTTCGGAGAGTTAAAACCGCAAATTTCAAGTATCAAGGGTATGTTGGAGGATAATTCAATCTATAAACCAGAATAATTAACTATTAATCTTATAATAGTATAACACAATCAGTTTACATAATCAAATATCGCTGACTCTAGCAGATATATCCGAATAATTTCATTGCCGGAACCCTGTGGGACATGTTAAAAATTTGGTTAACAGTAACTCTGCTGACTGGGGGATTTTAAGTACCTCTAACGTCACCTGATGAAGAATTCAAAGATACAATCCGTTTATTATCCCGGCATCGCTTCAAAAAGCTCCCTGTAGTGAATGGGGCTGGCCGTGTCATTGGGGTGTTAAACAGGGGTGACATAATAGACGGCATTTCAAAAAAGATTATTTCAAATGAAAGAAAAGAAATGGCCAAATAAAAACCATTCATAAATTAACGTTTACGAATGGTTTTTCATTAATATTACTAGTTTTTCACTTCGATTCATCAACCAAATCTTCACTACCTGCTGACAGGTTCTGTTGCTTTCACCGCGGCTTTAGATTTTACCTTTACTTCGCTTGGTTTTTTCATAAAGATAGAGAAGATTAATGCAAGAACTGAAATTCCTGTCACAAAGTAGAAGGCATATTTTACGCCGGCAGCTAATATTTCTCCCTGCGCGGCATCTGGGGCATCGGCTGCGAAACTAGTTTGGCCAGCTGTAAGCAAAGTAATGGCGAGTGCTGTACCTGCTGCACCCGCTACCTGGTTCAATGTATTCATAGCGGCTGATCCATCTGCATATAACTCACGCGGCAACGCATTGAGTCCATTTGTTTGTGATGGGATAGTTACCATTGTTAATCCAAAAAATAATACCATAAATGCTACGATGATTTGCCATGCAGGTGTTGTGGCTGAAATAGCAGCAGCAAAAATGGCATTACCAATCAATACAATGATAGATCCAACGATTACTAATTTGCGTGGTCCAATTTTATCAAACAGCGTTCCAACAATCGGTGACATAATCACATTGACCGCATTACCTGGAAGTAATAATAAACCAGCTGCCGCTGCACCAAATAATAAAGATCCTTTTAAATACATTGGCAATAGAATAGAAGTTGATAAAATGACTAAAATACTTAAGAACATCATCGCTGTTCCTAATGTGAACATTGGAAACTTGAATACACTTAAATTAATCATTGGCTTATCCATTGTATTTTGACGAGTGCCAAATAATACAAGGGCGACAATTCCTACAAGTATTGGTGCCCATACGATAGGAGCTGAAAAAGGCGCTCCAGCCATTGAAGCCAGCCCATAAATTAATCCGCCAAAACCTACTGTCGATAAAACAATTGATAAACCATCGATTTTAGGTTTCGTAATTTCCCCAACATTTTCGATTTTTAATACAGCAGCAAGAGTCAATAAAACATAAAATGCTGCACTAATCCAGAATATATAATGCCAGCCTAACGTACTAATAACGACCCCTGAAAGTGTTGGTCCTAAAGCAGGTCCTAATGTAATCACAAGACCCATAATTCCCATGACTACGCCGCGTTTATGAACAGGGAAAATAACTAAAAGAGCACTCACCATAACCGGTATAATAATACCTGTTCCCATTGCTTGTACGATACGGCCAGTTTCTAATATTGCAAAATTTGGAGAAAATGCTGCTAGAATGGCTCCTGCCAGCGAAATGACAATTCCTCCAATAACTAATTGGCGAGTACTAAACCATTTCATTAAAAGTGCTGAAATCGGCACTAAAATAGCTAATGTTAATAAATATCCTGTTGTCAGCCATTGTGCCGTAGGAGCTTTAATAGAAAATTGCTCCATCACATTTGTTAATGCCATATTTAATGCTGTTTCCCCAAATAATCCAATAAAGGCACCCAGCATTAAGATAGCTGCCATGATCTTAGGATTTTTCACTTGAATTTGTGTACTCATTTTAATCTCCTTACTAATTATTTTCTCCTATCCTCTATCGTCAACCAGGTTGACTAACCTAGTTTAAAGAAAAACCTCATAATTGTCAATCAAATTGACAATTATGAGGTTTTCTCTTTTACTTCGTCTTTATTATTCTATTTCCCAATCTAGCTTTAATAGATCTTTAAGCATCTTTACCTGCTCAGCACCAATTTTTTCTGCAATATTATTCTCAAGCTGGGCCTTGAGGGCCTCGTTTTTTTCGTAGCATTCCACTCCAAAAGGTGTTAATTGGATACACTTCTCTTTCTTGTTGTTTTCTAGATTATTGATTTCCACTAATCCTTTTGCTGAAAGATTTTTGATAAACTTATGTATCGCCTGGCGAGAAATTTCTACATTTTTTGTAACGTACGAAATGGTCGGCCGCTTTTTATAAATCCTGGCCATGATATACCATTCAGAATTTGAAATATAAATCTCACTTTTATCGTTCCATGCTTTCTCTGAGATTTTTCGAACCAAACTATGGCGCTCACTTATTAAATCGATTAGGTCTAAATTTTGTAATTCAGAGTTTGAAATCAAACGATTCACTCCAATCATCATCATCGCCACTTACTATACAAAATCCGCTTTTAGATGTCAATCTGGTTGACCTCCCATAACTTTAATTAAAGGAAACACCCTCAAATTCAGTACTATTTATTTGCAAATTTAAAAAGACCATAAGAAGATGGTTTCTTCTTACAGTCTTACATATTCAGTGTATATAATTCTAAACAGTCATTTTCCAGTTTGATGAAGCCAGCCAGTTTTCCTTTTCTATATAATCGGGCATTATTTTTCCAACAAGGCGCCAGAAGGATCGATCATGATTCAGATGGACCATATGACACATTTCGTGAACAACTACATAGTCAATTACTTCACGTGGTGCCATTGCCAGCCTCCAATTGAATGTTAGCTGCAGCTTTGAATCACAGGTTCCCCATGTAGTTTTACTATCCGAGATACTAATAGAACGTGGTTTGGTTTTAAAATTACTTTGATAAGAAGAGATACTCTTCTCCACTAAAGACTTACATTGCTGATAGTAAAATCGCTTTAAAGCTTGTTTTATTCTTTCATCCTCAAGCTGCTTCACAAATATATGCAGCTTTTCTCCTTCAAACACGACATGGTCTTTCGTAATATTTATGTCTTCAAAGATCTTTATCGGATAGACGTTTCCTAAATAAAGAAAGGTCTCTCCATGCTCATAGACCTTCTCCTGTATACCCTGCAGCCTATCTTTCATTTCTTTTAATTTTTCCTGAATAAGATTCCATTTTTCCTCAAGTACCTTAAGCACGCTTTCATCGGGTGTCCCTTTCGGCGCCTGGACTTCAACGTTTCCATAGCTATCTATCGTAATCCCTATAGAGGTTCGGTTTTTGTACTTAATCTCAAAACGTATCGTCTTACCTGAGTAGGTATGTATCATGTGTCATCCCCTGTAAATCATTCCTGCCGTTATCCCCTGTATTTGATTGCTAATCCTTTTAAGAAGTTCCTGGCAAATTTATCTCCGCACTCTGTATAATTTTTATGGCCCTCTTTTCTTAATAATGCGCCGAGTTCTCCTTTTGTTACCGTAATCCCTGCTTTTTCGAATAGATCAAGCATATCCTCAGTCGTTAACGCCAACGCTATTTTTACTTTTTTTAACAGCAGATTATTAACGTTTGCGCTTTTCTTGTAAGACGACTCTGGTGTTTCTGGCTGTCCGGGTTTAGGTTCTTGTTTCCCTCTTTTAAAAATAATAAGGCCATTTAAAAATGCATCGAACATACTATTATTACATTTTATTTGATCGTTATCTTCTGCTTCTTCATCTGTTTTAGTGAGAATCCTGATTACTTCAGGTACTGTCACTTCCTCGCCGCCAAGTTTAAATATCTCTGCCATATCTTTATTTTTTATTTCCAGTGCATATCTCAAGCGAATTAATTTATCGTTATTATCCATCAAAAAATGCCTCCTATTGTTGAAACAAATTCCTTCCGTAAATCATATTGACTAGCTAAGATTGTAACACATTGACAGCTGCCTTGAGAAACCGGATGGACAATAATATTCAACACGTCACCTCATATTATTAGAAACTTTTTCACTTTTAATAAAGGTGATTGGAGGGATATGTTGAAATTCATATTATAATACAAAGGTTTTATGAAAAAGGGGCAGGTAGAAATGAAAGATTTCCATTGCTGTGCGACATGCCAGCATATGAAAGCAGAGAAAAAAGCTGAAGGAATGAACTATTATTGTAGCCGGTTAGGCTATGAAACAAAAACGAACTATAAATTTAACTGCTGGGACCCAAAGGAACATGTAATAAAATTAATGAAAAGTAAAGACAATCCTCAAAAGGAAAGTAAAAAATAGAAAAAGTTTAGTCCCCTGTTACCAAGGGGCTAAACCTTCTATATGTACCTATCTAACTTCTTACCATATTAAGATATAGTTGTGTTCCTGATATTTCCCTTTTTATCGAAGATTTTCAGCCTGTTAATAATCTCTTCCGTTACTTCTCTTGTTGAATAACGACCGCCAATATCCGGTGTTAAGAACCCATCGCTTGTTACACTTTCAATCACATTCAATAATGTACTTCCAAGCTCCTCTTCCCCAAAGTGGTCTAGCATCATTTTGGCTGTCCATATTTGACCGATTGGATTTGCAATCCCTTTTCCAACAATGTCTGGTGCAGATCCGTGAACTGGCTCAAACATGGACGGATACTTTCCGTTAACGTTTATATTTCCTGACGGCGCGATCCCAATACTGCCCATGATGGCTGCACCTATATCTGTCAGAATATCACCAAATAGATTGCTTGCGACAATGACATCAAATCTTTCAGGATGAGTGACAAAGAATGCCGATAAAGCGTCAATATGCTGAGAATCTGCAGTGATATGAGGATAATCATTTGCAACGTCTTTAAACACGCTGTCCCAGAAAGGCATGGAATAGACAATTCCGTTTGACTTTGTGGCACTTGTTACATGTTTCGTGCGCTTAGCTGCCAATTCAAAAGCATACCGCATGGCTCTTTCTGTTCCTTTTCTTGAGAAAACCGCATTTTGTATGGACAGCTCATCTTCACCTTGATAGATATTTCCACCTATCGTGCTATATTCACCCTCGCTATTCTCCCGTACCACAATTAAATCAAAATCTTTAGGGTTCAACAGTGGCGATTTCACACCTTTAAATACTTTGGCAGGACGAATATTAATCACCTGTTCAAACTCACGGCGAATTTTTATTAAGAGCCCCCATAATGATACATGGTCAGGAACAAGATTTAAGTTTCCAACTGCCCCCAAAAAAATGCTATCAAAATCCTTTAACTGCTCAAGCCCATCCTTTGGCATCATTTCATCATGCTCCAGATAGTACTCACAACTCCATGGAAACTCCGTAAATTCAAATTTTAATCCTCCATGGATTTCTGAAATCATTTTCAATACATCGGTTGCTGCCGGAACCACCTCTCTGCCAATCCCATCCCCTGGTATGTTTGCAATCTTCAATGTTTTCATCCTAAATCCTCCTCGTTTTGTTACATTCTAATAGATCAGGCTGTATAATTGTCAGTAATTTATATTCATTATAACCTACTACCTGCCATATATTTATTCAAAAAACTCACCTTTCATCTTTTCGGACATAAGGTGAGTTTTTTAGTTTCCCTTTTGTATCGTGAATGTTCCCCATTTCAGTGAATAAGGATCTTGGTCCTAGGAAACAGAAGGATAAAGGGTGCTACTTATTTACTAGAAAACTTTATTTCTTTTTTACACTACTTGAATATTCCGTTAATACTCCCAGGCTATCATTAAGTAGTATTAAAATAAACTTTCAAACTATTAGGAGGTTCTATTTAATGAAAAAGAGCAAGGTAATCGTACCATTATTAAGTGCTGCAATCCTTTTCCCGTCTGCCGTAAATGTCCACGCTAACCCTTATAAGCCAGTTCCGGTAAAATCGGTGGAATTTGTGGGAATGGGGGTTCCTGATACTGATGCGAAACGTTCTTCTATGTATAGTGAAGCATCAGCCCTTGTTACATTAAACGATGGTTCTCAAAAGACTGTCCCTCTAGAATATAAATCATTGGCCCGCCCAGGTGAAATCATTAACGGCAAAGTGGTCGGCGCCGCTTATGATGTAAATGGGAAGATCATAAAAGATAAAGATGGCAAACCATTTGTTTCTACAGCACCTGACGCGAATTCACTTCTTAGCGTAAACGGAAAAAGTGGAAAATTATATATGGTGAATCACTTCGAAAGTATCCCGGAAAAAGGTTACGGAAATATGCCGAAACCATTGTATTTAAATACAGTAGTACAAGATAAGAAAACGGGTGAATTGAAAATTACGGATATCAATCCGATTGATTTTTCAGCAGATGGCGGTATTTGGACCCCATGTGCAGGTGTCTTATCTCCTTGGAATACCCACTTAGGCAGTGAAGAGTATGAGCCGGATGCCCGTGCATTTGAAGCAAATCCAGAAACATCCAGTGTAACAGCATTTGCAAAGAATTATTATCAAGACCCTAATGCTGTTGGAAATCCATACCTATATGGTCATACGACAGAAGTAAAGGTTCACCCAAATGGTGAAGCAGAAGCTGTTAAACACTACAGCATGGGACGCTTATCTTTTGAAAATGTTACCGTAGCACCAGATAATCGTACAGCCTACTTTGGTGACGACGGCAGCTACACAATGTCCTTCATGTATGTTGCAGACAAAGCAAACAATTTATCTGCCGGTACCTTGTATGCAGCACAATGGAAACAAACAAGCGACAAAAATGGCGGAGCAGCTGATATCGAATGGATTAAATTGGGACATGCCACAGATACAGAAGTCAAGGAATTAGCTGAAAACACTAAATTCAGCGATATTTTTGAAACAACAACCGATGCAGCATATGGCAATGCAAATGGGTTTAAAGAAATAAAGACAAATTCCAATGGCGGCGGCAAAACCGAATGGCTAAAAGTGAAACCAGGTATGGAGAAAGCTGCGGCGTTTTTGGAATCCCGCCGTTATGGTGCTATTATGGGAGCAACTTCCGAGTTCAATAAAATGGAAACTCTCACGTTAAACAAAGCCGACAATAAAGTCTATATGACCATGTCCTATGTTGAAAAAGGTATGACTAAAAATGCTAGTGATCCTGTAGATGATATTCAATTACCAAAATTAAGTTCTGGTGCAATTTATGAAATGAATTTAGCAAAGGGACAAAAAGATCGTGATGGCAAAAAGATTAATAGTGATTATGTCGTAACGGACATGTCAGCAGTGCTAACAGGTGAAGACCTTCCTGCTCCTGATAAGGATGGAAACAAATCTAACCTTGAAAAAATTGCTAACCCTGACAATATTGCTTTCTCTGAAAAATATAGAACGTTATTCATAGCTGAAGATAGCGACAGACATGTCAATAACTTTGGATGGGCTTATAACGTAGATACAAAGAAACTTTCCCGGATTATTTCAGCTCCAGATGGAGGGGAAGTCACTGGAGTTCAAGCAATTGATGATTTAAATGGTAAATCTTATTTAATGGTTGGTTCACAAAATCCTGGTAACATTGGTTATATTGATATGACCTCACTCAACTCTGGTAAATGACCAACTCAACTCTTTAACCGCAGGGAATCCTCCTGCGGTTTTTATGCAGAAAAAAACGAGGCATGGGATACATCCCCATGCCTCACTTATTCTATTTTACCCACTTGCCGGCTTGGTTAAAGAAGTAGCGTTTTCCATTTATTGTAAGCCAGCCAGTTGCCATTGCACCGGAGGTTTTGAGATAGTACCAGCTAGAGCCATCAAGGAGCCAGCCCGTTTGCATCGCTCCACTCTTTGCAAGATAGTACCAAGTGCCCCCGTTGTTTAGCCAGCCTGTTTGCATCGCCCCGCTCTTTGCAAGATAGTACCAAGTTCCTCCGCTGTTCAACCAGCCTGTTTGCATTGCTCCGCTCTTTGCAAGATAGTACCAAGTTCCTCCGCTGTTCAACCAGCCTGTTTGCATTGCTCCGCTCTTTGCGAGATAGTACCAAGTTCCTCCGCTGTTCAGCCAGCCTGTTTGCATTGCTCCGCTAGATGCAAGAAAATACCAGATGCCTCCAACATATTGCCATCCGGTCTGCATGATGCCTTTTTCATTCATGTAGTACCATTTTCCACCTTCAGATAACCAGCCGGTTACCGGATTTCCCTTTGCATCATAGTAATACCATTTTCCGTTTTCCATTTTCCAGCCATGTTGATCAGCCCCGACTACCACCAACACAGTTGCCTTATCTGCTCCATATGTGATGGTAATGGAGGTCGATCCAGGTTCTAATGCGGTGACAGTTCCTTTTTCAACCTTTACTATTTTCGAGTTATAACCACTGTAGCTGGCTAGAGTCGTCACATCAGTTTCGGTTGACTTGTCGCCTATTGTTTCAACGGATTTTACCGTAATTTGAGATGCCTTGCCCTTTTTCAATTCAAGTGATGTTGGACTAACCGAAAGTTTGGTGCTTGTTTCTGGTTCGACCTTAACCGCTACCGTCTTGGAATGCTCACCAAAGGTAATCGTCATGCTCGTCGTACCAGCACCAAGGGCTGTTACCTGTCCCCTCTCGACCTTAATGACCTTTGTATCAAAGCCGCTATAGGCCGCTAGCTCAGTGACATCTGTTTCCGTTACCTTGTCACCTTGTGTTTTGATTGATTTTACCGTTAGTTTCTTTGTTGCGCCAACCATCAAATCAAGGGAAGCCGGAGTCACTTCCAAATCAGTTGTAGCTGCCTCATTTACTTCAAATGGACCAAATGAAGAAATTTCTTCATTTCCGGCCTTGTCCTTAACCTTTACATGCAAATACCATGTCCCCACATCAGTAACTGTGGTTGTAAATGCACCGCCGTAAGATGGAAGATTCACATTATTCCAAGAACCGGCCGCATCAGGGTCTGATTTTGAAGAAAGCTGATAATCGACTGATTCAACGTCTTCTGATCCCTGCCAAACCTCAGCCTTGATTTCAAACGGTGCATTCCCGCTTGTTTCTGAATTTTTTACAATCGCCTTAGCATACTGGAATGGCTCTTGAGCACCGTAATCGACAACAGCGCGAATCATATAGTTTCCAACACTCTGGTCGGCTTTGAACCATTGTCCGCCTAAATAATCCCAGCTTCGTGCGGCCCAGTTCTTCTTATCCCCATCAGAGACAAACCCTGGCACGTATGGATAGTCGTCGGCCTGTAAATAGGCGATATAAAAATCATCCTTAACAACCAGACCCAGGCTGGAGAGATCCACCTCTGTCCATTTGGATAAATTGCGCTCAGCCTTCGCTTTTATTGGTCCTGCGAGCTTGTTTCCCGGTGCACCATTCTTACCCTTTGCATCATATACGGAAATAAGAATGTCCTCTCCGCCCGGTACAGGGATATGTCCAGCCCAGAATTGCAGCTTCGCCCCTTTTAGCATTGCAGAGGTTTCGCCGTCTTTTAACGACATTTTCACCGCAAAGCCGCTTCCGGCATTGCCCATGACAAGGTTCTTATTGTAACTGCCATTATCGTATTTGATTTCACCTGATTCCTTATTAACAAAGGGACTTAATTGAATATCACGTTTAAGATTTTTACCCGGCTCCACATCCATTGTGTAGGTTTTGCTGTAGTAGCCCTTAGCAAATACCTTAACAGTATAGGTACCCTCATACGCTTTTAGCTGATAATCCCCATTTTCACTTGAATGACCGGGCTCAGCTTTTTCATCCTCTAACAGAAGAATCGTCGCATCCTTTAATGCATTTCCGGATGTATCTGTAACCGTACCCGAAACCGTTTGCTTTGGTAACGGCTCGAGCGTGACTTTCGGCGTGACCTCACCCTTACTTGAAACGGTTACTTTCTGGGTCTGAGGCATGTACCCATAGGCTTTCACGTCAACCGTGTACTCTCCTGGCGGATGATGAATCACAAACTCACCGTTTTGCGGATTTGACTCTGTCGTCCATTCAGTTTCTAAGACCTTAATCGTTGCGTCAACTGGTAATAGCGCTGCCTTTTCTGATGCCTTACTTTCATTATGAAAGTCCATTAAAGGATAGGCTTGATTGACAAATGCTTCACTCGTTAACTTAATTTCTTTATGGATTACATTTTCTGCTTCACCCGCCGGTGCACTGCCTTTAATTTGCATATCGTCCAAGTACCAGCCTGGATACTTCCCATCATCTGTTTGAAGGTTAAATGCAATCGTGATCTTTTTACCATCATATTTCGATAAATCAATACCGACCTCATGCCAGTTTTGGTTTGTTCTCGTAATTTGGTATAGCTGCTCCCATTTCTTTCCGTCAACAGACACAAGAACTGTTCCAAAATCCCAGTAGCCCATGCTATACCACTGCTTAAATTGAAGCTGTGTTTCCCCTTCTACAATGACAGGCGGCATCACAAGCGTCATATTGGAGAACATTTCAGTCTGACCGCGTAAATTAGTAGCCATGACATTTTTGCCGGAAGGCGGAGCGGTCTTTGGACCGTAGGTTGGAACGCCCCATTCCCATGAGTTATTGATGCCATAAGAGTACCAGCCCTCAGGAATGCTTTCGAAATCCTCAACATAGCCTGCTCGTATCCCATCCCTAACGGAAACCCGTGCTTCCTCTGTCTTTACCTCATTACCTGAAAAGTCTTGGATCGTCCACCAATAGGTAAGTGTGCTGCCTTTTATAGCTTCGCCTGGAATGATTGCTTCATATAAGCCATTTCGATGGTCCCCTGCATATCGTTCGGTATTAAATGCTGCTTCGTTCGCATCTTCATAACGGACATGAAGGGTAACCTTATTCACACTGCTATTGTCCATTGCTTGGATGGAAAATGGTACATTCAGTCCTTCGTAGACCACCCGACGAGTGTCCTGAACATACGTCGGTACTTCATTATCATTACCCGGACCAACGACCTGACCCTTTATTTTTCCAATTCCTTGTTCAACGGCCTGTACCGCTGCATTTACATTTACAATTCCATAGCCATAGCCATTATTCGGGGCTTCTGGATAATTTTCATCTGTTTTGGTGGTAGACGTTAGTTTTAAAATATCCTCAATCTGTGTAAGTGACAATGCTGGATCCGCTTGTTTTAATAATAGCGCCGCAGCGGCAATATGCGGAGCCGCCATCGAAGTACCGTTATAACTTCCATATTCAAATGTATTCCAAGTCGCACCCGGCAATGCTGAACGGACACCAACTCCCGGTGCAGAAATGTCAGGCTTCACATCCCCTCTTTCTGATGGTCCCCTTAAGGAGAAGCTTGCCAACTCATCTGTCTTCGTCGTTGCTCCAACGGCAAATGACTCCGGATAATTCGCTGGTGAACTTGCAGTTCCCGGCAGTGCAACTGGATTAAAAAGATCGGTATTCCCAACCGAGAAAACCGGGAAGATTCCAACAGAACGCCACGCCTGAACAAGCGGTCTGAACCAATCGTTATTAATCGGCCGTCCTCCCCATGAATTATTAACTACATCCGGCGCCATTTCGGGGTGTGGAACTCCCTTTTCATCGGTCGGTGCTAGCACCCATTCAGCTGCTTGGATGATATAAGAATCATAGCTTTCATTATTAGCAAAGGCCCTTGCGGCGATCCATTTTGCACCTGGTGCGATACCAATTTGATTTTGCCCATCAGGCTCCTGCCCAACCATTGTTCCCATCGTATGTGTACCGTGCCCGTCAGAGTCAACCGGGCTGCCAATTTTGTAAATCGCATCATACCAGTTGAACGTGTGTGTTAGTTTGTCTGGATTATTCGGGTCATATCCGCGATACTTGGCTTTTAAGGCCGGGTGATTGACTGCTACACCACTATCGATATTTGCCACAACCGCCCCAGCGCCGGTTATTCCTCGTGCCCAAACTTCAGGGGCACCAACATGGTCAATATTCCATTCGACAGGGTTGTTTTCATCTGCTTTAGGCGTTGCAGACGGCTCCTCCTTTTTGATCGGTTCAAGTGTTTGTTTTTCATCAAGGAGGATTGACTTTACCTCAGGCAGCGCTGCAAGCTTCGTTACAGCCTCCTTCGTACCTGTTACGGCCATACCATTAATAATAAAAAAGTTATGAATCTCTTTTATTTTTCCGGAAGCCTTTTCCTCCTTTAGCAGGAGATTAATCGCCTTTTGTGTGAGTTTGGCCTTGTCCTGCAGGGCTTGTACAACAGCCTTCTGAACATTGGCCTCCGTTTCCTTCTGAGAAGTACTCTTCTTTGCGGAGGTTTGCTTGGCAGATAAGGCAATTTTCTCCGTATCAGCCTGGTCGTGCAGGATTACAATGAATCTTGCGAATTCATCCTCCTCAAATTTTTTTGCTAGTTTCGCATCGATGACTTTGCCCTTTGTGGAGCTCGTATCCGCCGGGATTACACTACTTGCAAGTGAATTCACCGGCAGGGCCAAGCTTAAGGTCATTACCAACGCAGTTAAAAGCATAAATGCGTTTACACAAAATCGTTTGGTTCTCCTCATTCTTTCACTCCCCTATTTATTTTTGTATGTATGTGAAAATTCCTAGATGGTATGGTGAGATGGAGCTAAGCGGGTAAAAAACAGTATGATAAAGACATGGTGGGTACCCCTGTATAAATCTGGATATCTATAATTCTAGTAATAATCGCACCAGATAACTATAGGGTTATTTTACCAAATTTTCTGAAATTATTAGGACTAAAGAAGTGACAGGTCCGCCCCGATACTTTTCGAATTTTGTCAACTGAAAACATAAAAGCCCTATTCCGTGGAAAGGGCTTTATGTCTGATTACAATTTTATTTCTCAATCAACTCTAAAAAGGAGCAAATCGTTAAGATGCCTTTGTCAAAGTTTTCTAAGTTGAAATGTTCATTCGGTGCATGAAGATTTTCATCTGGCAAACCGAATCCCATTAAGACAACAGGAGCATTTAATGAATGACTGAAATCCGATACAATCGGAATGGAGCCACCTTCTCTTTTGTAAACAGGTGCTTTCCCATATACGTTTTGGTAAGCTTCGGCCGCTTTTTGGATCATCGGACTGTCGATTGGTGTTAAAAAAGGATTACCCGTATCGCCAAGAGACACTTTTACCGTGCATCCTTTTGGTGTATGTTCTTCCAGGTGTTTTTTGATCAATTCCTGTATCTTTTCAGGATTTTGATTATGGACTAGACGGCAGGTGATTTTGGCATGTGCCTCGTTCGGGATGACGGTTTTAGTCCCTTCCCCCTGAAATCCGCCCCATAGGCCGTTTATTTCTAATGTTGGCCGGGAACTGATTCTCTCAGGATAAGGATAATTGCTTTCCCCTCCCGTAAAATCTGTTAACCCTAACGATTTCTTCAGTTTTTCTTCATCGAAACCCAATGCTTTAATTTGTTCCTTTTCAAATTCTGTCAGTTCAACGACATCATCATAAAAATGGTCAACATTTACTTTACCAGTTGAATCATGAAGAGTAGAAAGCAGCTGTATCAATAGATGATTAGCATTTTGAACTCCCCCGCCGAACATGCCCGAATGCAAATCAGAATTTGCGGTTTTTAGAGAAAATTCCAGTGCACACAGACCTCTTAAGGAATAGGTAATGGCGGGAACACCTCGATCCCACATATCTGAATCAGAAATCACAACCACATCACAGGCTAATTTTTCTTGGTTATCAGTTAAAAATGGCGTAAGATGCGGGCTTCCAATTTCTTCTTCACCTTCGATGCAAAATTTTACGTTTACCGGTAATTTTCCTTCTATTTTCAATAGTGTTTCCACTGCTTTAATATGTAAGAATGTCTGCCCTTTGTCGTCGGTTGCCCCTCTGGCAAAGATCTTTTCATCACGGATTGTTGGTTCAAAAGGAGGCGTTTCCCATAATTGAATAGGGTCAACGGGCTGTACGTCATAATGGCCGTATACTAAAACTGTTGGTGCGTTTTCCTGATGAAGCCAGTCCGCATAAATAATCGGATGACCCTTTGTCTGGATAATTTCAACATGTTCCATACCAATGTTTTCTAATTTAGTCGCAATCCATGAAGCCGCTTTTTGTATGTCCTCTTTATGTTCGGATAAGGAACTAATACTGGGAATCCGGAGTAGTTCTTTTAATTCCTCAACATTCTCATGATGTTGTTTAGATAAAAAGTCAGATAATTGGCTCATTTTATCACCTTTTCTATTTTATTTTCTATTCTATTTTATACAAAAAATTGGAGAAAACCTACAATCGACGCGGAAAATAAGAAGAGAGTATATGGTACCTTTCTCCTTCACATCTATTCTTCAACACAACAAAAAGCCCATTTGTTGGAATGGGCGTAATTTCTAGGCAAGAAACCACTCGGTGATTTTATTTAATACAAGCTCCTTACGGTTCTCCTAATTCCTTCCCTATGACTTCTTTCAAATCATCTTGTACACTTACTTTTGCAAGCTCAACTTTTGAACGGTATGCAGCCCGGACAATGACATGAGCGGCAACAGGTGCGGTGAGAAATACAAAGAATATTCCAAGAAACAACCGGATACTGAAATGTCCTTCAATTATGAAGAAAAGGAAGGTTCCCACAAGTGTAAATAGAACACCCATCGTGGATCCTTTGGAAAGCGCATGTGCACGGGTATAAATATCAGGGAGACGTATTAAGCCGATTGCACTCAAAAAACTAAAAATGGTACCACACAATATTAAAAGAACGGCAATCAGATCAATCGGATTGTTTGCGCTCAATGACCACACCTCTTTCCATATACCTTGCAAAGGCAATTGTCCCGATAAAGGAAAGTATTCCAATTAATAATATAACTTCAAAAAAACCTGTATGTCTTAGCAAAACAGAAAAAATGGCGACCCCTGAGATTAAATTAATCCCTAATGCATCGAGCGCCTGAACCCTATCAGGAGCAGTAGGTCCCATCACCAGCCGATAAATGGTTGCGAAAATAGCAAAACTAAGAAAAATTAATGAAAAAATTAATATTCCTTGTATCATTAACGTGTCACCTTCTTTATAGCCTTTTCAAATTTATTTTTAGATAACAGAACAGCGTCACTCGATTCCGGAATATCCATCGCGTGTATATAAAACTTCTTGCTGTTTGAAGAGATCTCTACTACAACAGACCCTGGGGTTAACGTAAGCAGTAATGCTAGTAACGTGACCTCTAAATCTCCTTCTAGCTCCGTTTCCAAAGTAAAAATCCCTGGTGTAATATTGATCTTAGGACGAAGAATTTGGCGAATCACCAATATACATGATGTAAACAATTCATAAAGAAACAAGAAAAAAAGTTGAACGATGGCAAGTAATGTAACCAAATAAAACTTTGTAGGAAGATACCTTCGCAATATTAAAAGCACCAACAAACCAAATAAGTAACCACTCAAGAATGTTAATCCGCTCCAATCATCCTGAAGAAACATCCAAATTAAACCGATCAATAAATTTACTAATACTTGCATGGGCATTGGTACCACCCCTTTCCTTATATTAAAGAAAACTCGCCGATTGGCGAGCCCGTTAGGGCGAAGACAGAGGCGTAGTTGCACTTATGCCTGATGGGAAAGTTATACTTTCCTATCGGCCAAGAATAACAGTTTGATCTATTGTCCTGGATTACTGCCCAAAACTGCCTCAATATACATGCTCGGATTCATTAAACCTTCAACCGCAAAATTAACGTAATCGTGAATTCCTTCTGCACCTAATCCGAGCGCTAACGTTAACATGGTAAGGATTCCTATTGGTAACAATAACCCCTTCGTTGTCCCGTTCTCCCCTGGTAAGTCTGTATACCCCCAGAATCCATTCATAAAGATTTTCATTATCGAATACAGGACCATAAGGCTGGTAATAAGCCCAATTCCCCCTAGCCAAAAGTAGCCGGCCTCAAAAGTTCCCTCTGTTATGAAAATTTTTCCCAGAAAGCCGCTTAACGGCGGAATGCCTGACAGTGATAATGCCGCTATAAAAAACATCCAGCCTAATCCCGGGTGTAATCGAATAAGCCCGCTGAATTCTTTTAGCTTACTTGTACCAGTAAGGTGTATAATTGTTCCCCCTAAGAGGAAAATCAGTGCCTTCACAATCATATCGTGAATTAAATAGTAGATAGATCCCGTTATCCCTTCAGTTGTAAAAGAGGCCACACCGGCTAAAATAAATCCCACACCTACAATAACGTTATAGGTTAGAATTCTTTTAATATCCCAAAAAGCGACGGCACCAATTGCTCCTAAAACCATCGTTACTGCAGCCAAAATACCTATTAATAAATGCGTAACCTCTGGTTCATGGTAGAAGACAAGGGTGAAAACCCTGATAATTGCATAAATCCCTACCTTTGTTAATAATGCAGCAAAAATGGCAGAAATAGCTGTCGGAGGAGCACTGTACGATCCCGGCAGCCAAAAGAAGAGAAATAAACCTGCCTTCAAACTAAACACAATTAAAAATAAAATAGCAACCGTCGTCATTAGCCCATCTTGTCCAACCTCCGTGATACGAACTGATAAATGGGCAAAATTCAAGGTGCCGGTCATGGCATAAAGAAATGCAATGGCAACAAGAAATAGAAAGGAAGAGATAATATTAATCAATATATATTTAATAGACTCCCTAAGCTGAATCCCTGTCCCTCCTAAAGAAATCAACACATAGGAGGAGACTAGCATTACCTCGAAGCAAACAAATAAATTGAAGACATCACCAGTCAGAAATGAGCCAATTACCCCAGTAATCAGAAACATGAATAGTGGGTAAAAGTAATAAGATTCTCTCTCATGTCCAATAGAGTGAAAAGCATACAGCAAGCAGCATAACGAAACAATACTCGTTACAAGGATCAGTAAAGCAGAAAACATATCAGCCACCATACTAACTCCAAAAGGGGCTTCCCAGCCGCCTAATTGAAGCGTTTGAATTCCACTTTTCTCAATTTGAATCATTAATGAAATGGTCGATATGCTAATTGCGATTGTAGCAAATACGCTTAGAAACCTCTGTAATATTATTTTTTTTCTAAAGATAACCATCATCATTCCCACTATAATTGGGATAATGATAGGTAAAATGACCAAATTATTCATTCTCAATACCTCTCATTTGCTCCGTATCATCCGTGCCCAACACTTTATAAGCACGATAACTCAGCACTAAAAAAAGAGCTGTAGTGGCAAAATTTATCACGATGGCTGTTAATAAAAGGGCTTGTGGTAATGAATCAGCATAGGTTAAATTCTTTATTCCGAGCAGTGGAGGTCCTCCCCTCTTTAACCCTCCCATCGTGATAATCAGTAAATTTACACCATGCCCCAAAATCGATGTTCCTAAAATGATTCTTAACAGGCTTTTCGTCAAAATCAAATAAATACCAATGGCAAATAATATTCCAACAAGGATAGACATTAACGTTTCCATTATCGATCATCACCTATGCTCATTATTATGGTGATGGAGGTTCCAATTACCGCCAATGCTACCCCAACATCAAAAATCACCGCTGTGGCCAGCTCGGTTTCACCAAATATCGGAAGTACGAAGTACCCATATGCCTGTGATAAAAACGGGGCATCAAAAAGCATCGCACCGACTCCCGTCAGAACCGCAATCAACACACCTACAGCAGCCACTACTTTAAAATCGACTGGAATATGATTTCTAACTGATTCGATATCAAATGTAAGAAACAACAGTATTAAGGCTGATGTAAATACCAGACCGCCGATAAATCCACCGCCGGGGTGATGATGGCCGGAAACAAAAAGATTAATGGCTAAGGTAAAAATGATCACGACTGCAACTTTTGTAACGCTGCGTATGATAACATCATTCGGCTCCTTCATTTTTATCCCTCCCTGGTAATCTAAGCTTGATTAATGAATATACACCTAGACCGGCAATAGTTAATACAAGAATCTCCAGCATGGTATCAATCCCACGAAAATCAACAAGGATGGCATTTACGATATTTTTTGCACCTGCCAGTTCATAAGAGTTTTCATAAAAGC
The DNA here is from genome assembly GCF_005154805.1 of Bacillus sp. S3. Taxonomy (GTDB): domain Bacteria; phylum Bacillota; class Bacilli; order Bacillales; family Cytobacillaceae; genus Neobacillus. The sequence goes on along the minus strand of NZ_CP039727.1, from coordinate 528,789 downwards.
CTGAAATGGATTCAAATAACCGATTTCCATTTGCAGATAAAGCAATGATGGTAACGGCCACACCAACACCGATGGAGATGAGTGCATTGACTGCTTTAAACCGTACACGACTGATTTCCTTCCGTAACTGCGGCAAATGATAGAAACACAACAAGAAAAGGGCCGTTGTAACCGTCTCTACAACCAATTGGGTAAGGGCCAAATCAGGCGCTCGAAATAGAACGAAGAAAAATGAAACAAGAAAGCCCAGTGCCCCAACAGCAACGATGGCGGTCAGCCTGTTTTTTGAAACGAGAACGGTTAAAGCAGCAATGACCATCGCAACCACTAACCCCGTTTCAAAAAGATTAACTGGTGCATCATTAGAGGGGTCAAACGAAAATCCATCAAATAACCACATCGCACCGCCAACAACAACTATGATAAACGCAAATATATATACTAAATAATCGCGGATAAACCCCGTCATATATTTATTTGTTAGTGATCCCGATATATTCTCCATTCTTTCTAAACTGAAATTATATAGATTATTTAACGTTAGATTTTCTGGATAGAAACGATATACTCGATACCATTTTCTTAAATAAATGTACAACAAAGTGCCAATGATGATGACTCCAATGGTCATAAACAGCTCCGTATTCCACCCGTGCCAGGGACTTATTTTCACTTTCAGTTCCCCTGCATTAGCAAGCGTTGGCAATACAGCATACCAAGCCGGTTTTAAAAGATATTTTGACAGTACATTTGGAAAAAAGAATATAATAATGACAAGAGAACCGAGAACAAACGGGGAAACCAACATCCCGATCGGCGGCTCATGCACAACCTTACCTAGTTTTTCAGGCTTATTTTTCCCTCTAAATGTTTTAAATACAAGAACCATGCTATATACAAACGTAAACACACTCGCAACCCAGGCAATTATTGGTATCGCAAGTCCAATATGGTCAGCATTAAACACAGTCATGTTCGAAGCATTTACTACCGCTGTGAAAAACATCTCCTTGCTTAAAAAGCCATTAAATGGAGGAAGACCTGCCATGGCAAAACTGCCGATCACAGTAAGGGTAAAGGTTATTGGCATCAGATGCATCAATCCCCCCAGCCTCCGTATATCACGCGTTCCCGTCTCATGGTCAATAATCCCAACTACCATAAACAGACAGCCTTTAAATGTAGAATGATTGACCAAGTGGAATATGGCCGCAAATATTGCTACAGCATATACGGAGGAATCATTTCCAATCCCGTAATACAATGCAGCAGAACCTAATCCAAGAAGGCTCATAATTAATCCTAATTGGCTAATGGTTGAATAGGCCAGCAACGCCTTTAAATCTGTTTGCCTCACTGCATTCACGGATCCATATAATAAAGTTATGATTCCTACTCCGGATACCAGCCAAAACCATTCAGCTGTTCCACCGAAAATCGGGGTAAAACGGGCAACTAAATAGATACCTGCTTTCACCATTGTGGCCGAATGTAAATAAGCGCTAATTGGAGTAGGTGCCTCCATCGCATCCGGTAACCATATACTGAATGGAAACTGCGCTGACTTTGTAAATGCTCCGATTAACACTAAAATCATCGCTGGAATAAACAATGAATGGGATGGAATCCCGACTGCATTACGGATCATTTCACGAATACTATTCGTATCCGTCATCAATGAAAGCATAATGAAACCTGCTAGCATCGCAAGCCCGCCAAATATGGTAATCAAGAGCGATTTTTGAGCACCATACCGAGATTTTTCACGTTCATACCAGTAGGCAATTAATAAGAAAGACGATACACTGGTCGTTTCCCAGAAAACATAGAGAACAAAAATATTATCAGAAAAGACTAGACCAAGCATCGCTCCCATAAACAACAGCAAATACACATAAAAATTATGAAGTGCTTCGCGATGCTTTGACATATAGTAAATGGAATAGAGGATGACCAGTGCTCCAATTCCTGCAATTAATAGTCCAAAAACAAGACTTAACCCATCAACATACGTCGTAAAGTTAATATGATAAGACGGAAGCCACGGAACAGTTGAAGTGACTGAATTTCCTAGAGAAATTTGGGGAATAAAGGTTAAAAGGTGAATAAATATCACCAACGGTATTACGAGGACAAACCACCCCGTATGAAAGCGCGGGTTGAATTTCTTATATACGTACGGCACCACTAGTGCAAAGATAAATGGTAGTAAAATCATCATGTGTAACCAAGACATCGGGTCCCCTCCTTTTATTGTGGTATACAGTAATAGTATAGAGTTATTAATTAAATTGACTGATAGGACACCATGGGGTATAGTCATACATAGTTTATTCAATTATGTTATTAATTTGTAGTTAATTCACAGCCATTGCGAGGTGAACTAATAATGAAGAAAATAAAAGAACGTATGGATGAAAGCATCCTTGTATGTGTATATTATGGTCCCAATGGTGAACGTCTCATTCAACGCGGCTGTAAAATTGCTAATATGCTTGATTGTCCTCTTTATATCCTTACCGTCGACCCTGCACCATTTGATGATTTGGATGCAGAAAAGACGAATTATATTTCCAGATGGAAACAATTAGCTGACCAGCATAGTGCCGAAGCATTTATTATTAAGGATAATGAAAAAAGACCAATCTCAAAAGTGATTGCAGAGGTTGCAAGAGAAAAGAATATTACGCAGATTATTCTCGGTCAAACTGCTCAAAGTCGTTGGGAACAAATTGCGAAGGGGTCTATTATTAACTCCTTATTACGTGAAATTCCATTTGTTGATCTTCATATCATTTCTGTATCTCGTTATCTAAAAAATCCTGATAGACATTTTGAAAAAGGTGTACGTGCATATCTGGTTAAGGAGCACGATCACTACCTCCTTGTCTTTAAACACACAAAGGATATAGTATTTGAAGGGATTTTCTTTAAGGAATTTGGAACTGACTTTAATAACGGTATCTTCAAATTTATGAAAGACAAGGAAACATTACAAGTTCAAGTGAATGATGATATTGTTAAAGACTTAACAAATGTTCAAATGGATACAAACTTATCTTCTGATGATGATTACTTATAAGAGTTGCCTCCTCCACAATATAGTGGAGGTTTTTTAATTCTCTTTAATATGCTCATAAATTCACATCTACTTTAACAAGTTGCTTATCATGTTTATCTATTCCTATATACTTTAATGTTTCAGAAGGGGAGTGATGATGATAAATTCTCATTAAAATGGAAATCGCGATCCCCTTTCGATATGCGTGATACCCAAATGTTTTTCTCAGCGTATGCATACCTATATTATCTGGTATCCCAACCTCTTTTGCAGCATTATGAATAATTCGATAAGCCTGCTGTCGAGTAATCGGTTGATTACTCTTTTTTGATCTAAACAGATAATCACTTTCATTAAAATCATGAATAGATAAATATTTCTCTAACTCACCTTGAACAACATGATTAATATAGTGAGCACTTGTTTCGTCACTTTTCTCATCCCTTAAATATAAAAACTCCTTTACTCTCTCTCCGTCCCATATATCAGTAACCTTTATTGAAAGTAAATCACTTACTCTAATTCCCGTATTAATTCCAAAAACAAAAAGTAATAAATCTCTTTGTGAATGTTTCCTTAATATATCCTTTATAGCATTGATATTTTCTATATCTCTAATAGGATTAACAAACTCCATAGGAAGCCTCCTAGAACATGTTACATAACTCGATAATAACATAAATTAAGTAACATTAACAACGAATATGCAACAAATACAGGCGCCTGTTTTTTTACATTTTTTTGTATTAATAATAAAGATTTGCTAAGCTTTGAAAAAGACAAAATCGAAGAAAAACTGGAGCGGCAAGGTTTGGATATGAAAAGACCCAGAATTCGCTAAAGATTTTTTAACGAAATCAGGGTCGGTTTAGAACTAGTTTATTTATTCCAACGAAATCTTCACAACATCATCCAAATACTTCGTTGTATTATATCCGTAAATCTCCAGTCTTGTCGGAATCACTTTCTCTCCAGCATTGTCACTGCGTAACTCCAAACCTTGAACAGTAAGCAAATAACGTGGCTGCTCGATTTCCTCATACGGGACAGGGTTTATATCCATATTGTATTCAGTCCCGTTTTTATCGACGAGCACTCCTTCAGAATTCATCTCCATTGAGGTAGTTGCATTCTCCCCTTCACCCATAATGTTGAATTGAAGCGACTCATATGCCCGTTTCTCAATATTATGATTGCTGATGACAACTTTGGAAGGCAGTCCAACTTCCACCTTGTCGATAGAGATTGTACTTCCTGAATATTCAAAGGTTTGGGGATATTCCTGAGCAGCATCGAGTATAATGGTTTTTGGGTCCTCAATAGTTAAATAGATTGATCCGAATTGAACGTTAACCTCTTTTGGCTTTTCTCCAAAAAGAGGATTAAAATGTGCTTGAAAAGAGCTCCAATTCATGTCTAGAGGTGACTCTAAAAAAGAGTTGCCATACAAATCCGCTTTTACTTTCTTATTGTTCACTTCTAGATTGTCAAAATTGAGAAAATTAATCCGTTTTCCTGACTGGGCATGATTAATACTATATTGCAGAATCGTCGCTGTTGGAGCAATCGTTAATTTATCAAATCGAATCGGGACCCCCTCGACTTCTGTTTCATCATCCAATGCATATTCAATAGAGGGCTGTTTTGTTACAGGGATCTCGAAGCTCCACTCCCCTGTTCCATATTCCATGTTCTCGTAAGCTCTCAAACTATTTCGGTCAGAGGGATCACCAATCAATTTCTGAAGCTGTGTGATCTTAAGTTTGATTGTCCCCTTTTCCTTTGAGAGCGGCAGTAGACTAATCTTCCCTTGAAACACGTTCTTTTTTTCGTTATTCACTTCCGATTCAAGGTCAGGAGGATAATACATTTGATTTGCGTTACTGTTCATGATGTCATATTCGTTCTCCACAGAAATACCTTCATAATTATTTATCACATATTGATTGTCTTCAGCTGTATCTTCTATTTCATAAAAAAGAAGCGTCTGAACATCGTCAGCAATCGCGCTCTTGATCTTAATTTTGACTCCATTGTTTTCTGCTTCCAAGTTCAGCCGTTCACCCAGGTCCTGTTGCAGATAGGCACGAAGCTCTTGATCCTCTTCTGTCCATGAATAGTAGATGTTCGTAAATGCCCCTGTTAAGACTTCTATACCTACTAATAATGCGAAAACACTCGCAAATACAGTCCCCATTCTTTTTCGTTTCTTGTTCTTCAGTTGTCTGTGCTTTTCCTTTTCGGCCAGCCTGGCTTTAACATTCTCCATGAAGTCAGATGGCACATGGAAATCCTCTATCCCTTCAGTAAGATTTGACATGGTTAACATGACATCCTGGAATGTTGCCAAATCCTCCTGACAGTCTTGACAATGATAAATATGTTTCTCAAATCCAATCTTTTTCGACCGATCCAGGGTTTTCTCTAAGTAATCGATATAATCCTTATGATACTCCTTACAGCCATTGAAGGGTAATCCGAACCCCATTTCTTTTTTAATTAACTGGATTCCGGAAAACAAAAGCTCTTTTATCTTTTCCACTGAAACCTGAAGAAGTTGTGCCGTTTCCCCATGAGAGAGTCCTTTTACATATGTAAGGACGATCGCTTCTTTCTCGTACTCTTTTAATTGATCAAGTGCTTTAAATAAATTCTTCTGTTGTTCACTTTCCTCTGAAGCTTGTAAACTGCTATCATTAGCAATCTCCCGGCAGATATGTATAAAAATGGACGTAACCCACGTTTCGAATGATGTTTCACTTTTAAATCGGGGTAACTCCTTGTGGATTTTAACAATAGACTGGTAAAAAAGCTCTTCCATTTGCTGCTGATTACTCAGATAGGACCATCCAAGTATATAGAACGTTTGTTTATGCCGTTCGAACCAATCGAGGATAGACTCCACGCCTTTTTCTCTAATTGGAGTGATTGATATTGGATCTATTTTTGCTGGGATCATAACTGTGTTTCCCCCCTTTACCATTCTCTTTCTTTGTTTATACTCTTTTCGATTTGCTTATTCTATCCAATTTTTTCTAGTATAATAGACATGCTGCTATTTTTTCAACATTGTGTTTGTTAAGGGGGATGTTCCCAATGAATTTTCATACTAAAAAGCTGCCCGGAACTTTCTCACAGGCAGCTCAATGTTTTCGAAGTAACTTCATTATTCTTATTATAGTTATACGCCGACCAGTCCTCTGGCTAATTCTCTGTAAGTGATTTTTATTCCGGTTTTTGGCCAGCAAATTGAATAACATGTGCCAAGCCGGTATGCAATTCTCCCTCATGTCGAATAGCTTCACCCATGAAGAAATGAACAACCCGCCAATCCGAAAATGTTTGCAGGAAGTCTTCCGGAGTATAAAGGAAATCGATCTCTCTGGGTCCCCCGCTTTTATAGGGAAGTTGGTCATCATCAAAGAATATAAAAAAAGGGCTAAAATAGCCCTTTCACTCAAACACGAAGCACGGTAAACTGTCCGCCCCCGAATAATGACTTTACATAGTCAATCTTTACATTATTAAAATATACCTGATCTCTTTCATTTACTAAAAAGCCGATTCCATCCTGCTCAGTGATTTCATCATTTTCTAAAGCCGACTCTTCCAGAGTCAGACGAAGCTGCGGGCCCCCTCAACCAATGCCCATTGAAAAGCGGATCAGCGGCTTTTTACCCTCATCGATGACATCTTGAACTTCGCTTGTAATAGCTGAAATTGCAGCATGTGTTACTTTGACCATTTTAGACCCTCCATTGCCTTTTTTATAGCTTCTGTTAATATTGCCTTCAATCAACATTTTCTATTAATTGGTTCATCATATCTTTATCCATTGGCCCGACTATTTTCTTGCGAACAATCCCTTGGGAATCAATCAGATAACTTGTTGGAATTGTAATCGCTTGATATTGGTCGCCTATATTCCCATCATTGTCGAGTAAAACAGGAAAAGTTACGTTTTTATCTTTCACGAATTTCTTTACATTTCCCGGATTTTTCTCTGATGTGGTTAAGTTGATGGCGAGTATTTCCACTTTGGTTTTGTCTCTTGATTCATAAAAATCCTGCATGTGCGGGATTTCTGCTTTACAGGGCGGACACCAGGTTGCCCAGAAATTTAAAATGACCTTTTTCCCTTGCAAATCAGACAGTTTAACGTCAGTACCGTTTAACGTCTTTAATTGAAAATCAGGTGCTTTATTACCTTCTTGGAGACCAATTTCTACTGTCTTTGTGCCGGCTGTATTCACTTTCGGCTTATCATGATTCAAGAAGAGGTTAACTAAAAAATACCCAATCATGACGGCAAAAATAAAAACAACCGTGGACTGTAGAATTATAAGGTTTGTTATCCTTAATTTTCTGGCTTTAACAAAGAAATAAATGAATGCACCAAGCGTTCCTAAAATGAATCCGTTCGTTCCTCCTGTAAAATACAATAACGACATTGGACTTTCAATAATTAATTTCGGCTCCAGTAACAGCAGACTGCCTTTCCAAATCAGAAAGCCCCAAAAAACACTGTTTAATGCTAAATCGAATAATTGTTTACCAGATTCTTTTTTTTGTGAACGCAGCAGCCATAGTTTCAGAAAAATGAATCCGATCACAATGGCGGAACCAAGAACAATCCATTTCATCATAATGGTGAAAGAACCAATTTGGATAACCTCTATTACCGGCTCCCCCCTTTCTTCTTTAGGAAAGTTAAAAAATCAACTAAACGCTTTATAAATCAGGTAAATGACTCCTGCCAGGAGCCATACAAGCGTTCCTGGTCATAGTGGAAACGGTCGTTTAACCTTTTTTCCATCTCCAGAAACCTTTGGCCGGCTGATTCCTCAAGAACCAGTTGTCGAACAATCTTTGATTTGTTTTTCTTTATCGGGCATTATAAAACCCCCTTACTAATTCCCCTATTACCCAATAGGGTATGAATACATACTTTGACATTATACCTATAAGGGTATAATGTCAAACAAATTACATTGCCGGTAATTCTTAAAGTCAAACTGACTAAAATAATAAGAAAGAAAGATACATAAAAATCAAAAAAACGAGAAGTGAAAATAAAATAGAAACAAATATTATAGAATAGTTAGACGGAGTAAAAAATCCATTCTGGATTTCCCTTCTTTTCCTTGTGTAATGTATGGTTGAAAAGATAGCAGTTGTAAAACCAACCAAACAAGCGAAGATTCCTAGAAATATCGCCAAAGTATTAATTGCAGCATTGGAACTGAGCTTAATAGTAAAATGTAACGAAGTAGTTAAAAAACCGACACCTATAATAGAAATAGCAGTCCGAATCCACGCCAGATACGTTCTTTCATTCGCTAAATGCTGTTGTGCATATTTTACACTGTCCTCTTGCCTTTCTTTGCTTATTTTTAAAGCTTTCATATTTAGCTAATCTCCTTTTTATAAGCCTAACAAAAATTCTTATCCAAGAAAAATTTATTTAATTCATATAAGCGTTGTATTTATAAAGAAAAAAATAGCTACTGGCGCAGCTACTTAGGCAATTACTTAATTAAACTTTGGAGTACCCTTTGCTACCTTTACTTTTTGTTATGAATCTTGACATCAAAAATAGACCGAAAGCCGTTCCGGTTTCTGATTTATGGGCGTATTTTCTTATTTCAAATTCATTGCACTTTCATCCATGTAAGCAATCTCCCATAAATGGCCGTCTACATCCTGAAACCCCCATATGTACATAAATCCATGATCTTGAGGGTCACTAAAAGATTTACCGCCAGATGCCAATGCCTTATTTACTAACTCATCCACTTGATTCCGGCTCTTAGCTGATAAGCAGAAAATTGCTTCGGCGGAAGTAGTCGTATCCACAATTTCTTTCTTACTAAACCCTTTGAAGCGTTCCTCAATCATAATCATTGCATAGATATTGTCACTGATGATCATACAAGATGTGGTCTCATCGGAGAATTGTGGGTTGAACTCAAAACCAAGCTCCTTGAAAAAATTGGTGGACTTACCCACGTCTTGTACCGATAAATTGATAAAGATATTTTTAGATGTGAATGCCATTTTTTATTACCTCCTGTTAAGAAATCGACCAATAAGCTTAATTATATCCAATTCAGCCGATTTCTTTCAAAGTGGGGTATTTAATGATTCCTTGCATTTTAAATCAAACGATTGGTTTGTAAAAAAAACTGGACGCGCACGCAGCCGTCCAGTCAGCAAAATTATTCTGATTTTATTTCCGCTCTACAAACGTTTTACATGCTGTATCCTCTACATCAGCAGCCACTTCGCCATGAAGGCCTATCACATAAATAGAATCAGCCACACATTGATCACCCTCAGCCCAATATTTACAATTTTCAACATTACATTTTACATTCAATTTCATAAATGCTTCCTCCTTTAAAAGGTTTTACTAACCAATACCCTTTAAGCTGAGGAGATAAACAACTTTTGTAAATTTTCACCAATCTCTTTATTGAATGGTTGACCACAATATTCGTTTAGATGTTATAGTGTCTTTTAAATTCAAAAATCTCATCAACAGCCTGCTGATACCCAGCCGATTTTTGCAAGGATTCTTTCATTCTTGCCGCAGCTTGATGGAATGATGGCTGGTTCAACACTTGATCTGCGGATTCACGCAGCTGATTTGCGGTCAAGCCTTGCATTTGTAATGGAATACCGGCATTTATTTTGGCAACTTGACCGGCAATGACCGGCTGATCCGCACTTTGCGGGATGACAATGAGCGGAACTCCATAATAAAGACCTTCGTGGACACTGTTCATTCCGCCATGTGTAATAAATAATTTCGTGCATTTCAGTAACTCTGTTTGCGGAACATAATTTTTTACAATAAAGTTTTCAGGTATCTTTCCCAAATCAGATTGGTGAACTTTTTCCCCAATCGACATCACCACAGTATGTTCCGTGTCGCCAAATGCCTCAAAACAAAGCTTATAAAAATCAATTGCTTGATTAAAGACAGTACCCAAGGATATGTAAATTGGGCTTTTTTCCTTGATTGAAGTAAAATCAAAGCTTTCATGCGTCTTTCTTGAAGTGATGGATGGCCCAACAAATTTATACGTTTGGTCGTATTCCTCTTCAAAAGGTTGTAACTCCCTGGTGGTATATACAATTGTAAGTGGTGCGGGATTACAAAAGACTTCATAAGGCGAGTGGATTTCCGCACCATATTTCCCCTTCACGATTGCAGTCAGCTTTATATATTCATCGAATGTTTCTGCAGGAATATTTTTAGAAAGCTGTTTGAACATGTTATCAAATGAGCTTTTAGACTGCGCAAAAGAAGTACAAGAATTGACAGCCGGAAGCTTAAGGATTTGAGCAAGTAATCGCCCACAGCCTAACATTGAGTCGTGAATGATGTAATCAAATGGCTCTCCTTTGATATTTTCCAGAACGCTAGGAACCATAATATCTGCCGTACGCAAAAGACCATTGATTCTTTCAAGCATATTATTTCTCCCTCCCGAGAGAAAGGCTTTTAAAAATTCTTGAACATCAAAGGTCCTCACTGTCGCCCCCGCATTCTCCATTCGCTCACGAAAATCCTCGATTGTAAAATACACGACCTCTTCGCCGCGCGATACCAACTCTTGCACCACTCCGATCGTTGGATTGACATGTCCTTCCGATCCGCCATTTATAAATAAAACTCGTGCCATGATAACGCCTCCTTATACAATTTTTAACCTTGTCAGATTGTGTAAGTTGTCTTTTTGAAAATATTGCCATCAACCATGCATTTCTAGAACAAGATATGTACTCTTTCGTTCGGTTTGGGAAACATCATATGGGTTAATAAGCAATTGACTGGCAGGTAACTCGTATTAAATTAATTAAAAAATAAAACCGTCTTGGTTCAAATTCTTAAGTTGTTTTTATTAATAATCAAGAGCCTTTCCTTATGGAGAGGCTCTTTACTCACTGTCTTATCTGTTTTAATCTTTTCTTACAAGTGGCGAACAGGCCCCCCCATACGTCCTTTCAACGGGCAGCATTTCATACTAAAATTTAGATTCTTAGCGAGCCACGAAAGCCCCTAGCAGCATAGTAGGATTCTGCTCCATTGTGGTATACAAAGACCGTGTCGTAGCGACGATCACAAAAGATGGCCCCACCGAGTTTTCTAATATTAGCAGGTGTTTTCACCCAGCTCGATGTTTTCGTATCGAAATTTCCAAGTTTCTGGAGCTCCCGGTATTGTTCTTCCGTTAAAATCTCAATACCCATGTCAGCAGCCATATCTATAGCGTTGTTTTGTGGTTTATGTTGTTTCCTTGACTCGAGCGCTTCACGGTCGTAGCAAACACTTCTGCGCCCTTTAGGACTTTCCGCTGAACAATCATAAAAAATGTACTCGTCCGCCTGTTTATCATGAACAATAACATCCGGCTCGCCGCCAGTTGTTTCCATTTCATTAAGTGACCACAGTTTTTCAGTATTATTTTCTAGCTTTGCTTGTACATTAGCCCATTCAAGTCCTTTATGGCGATTCATATTTTTCTCAAAACGGACTTTCAATACTCCAAGTATTTCTTCACATTGTTCAGGTGATAGCTTCCTATTTTCATTATTCATATTAAAACCTCTTCATCTAACATATATTGAACTACTTTTTAATGAATCCACTTTCCTTATCCAGTCTTAGAATCAGTGTAGCCAGATTATGTACATATTTATTCTTCACTCTCACTGTGACAATAAAAACGATTCGATACCAAATCCGGCTCTCATCATTTTATGAGAGCCGGATTTGGTATCTTGTTTTACATTTCTTGAGGATTACTAACTACTTTTCCTTCAGAGCCTTCATATTCGCGGCCCCATCCCGTAATGATAGAGGACAATAGGACCAAGAATAGTACCATGCAATAGATCATGCCGCTGCTGACTTGTGTTAGTAAAAGCGGGGCAACAAAATCATAACCTTTTGACAGCAAAGCACCGAGGAATACAAAAACACTTAAGAAAGGTATGACTAGCACAATCGCATTAGCAAAACCATCCAGTAGATAGGAACGGCGGTATGGATGCAAACCAACACGTTTTCCAATCTCATTTTGTACTTTTCCAAATGTCGTCATCGATGCACTTGTCACACCACCGAAGATCAACGTTGTAAACGAAATGCCTAACATCATTGCGATTTCAGCACCGCGAACCGTCTTGCCCATTTTGCTGTTAAGGATGCCATTTGTGACTTTTTCAAGCACTCCCGCACCGTTAAGCACCCCCATTATCCCGTAGACTGAAATAACCAGCGTGACGGTTGCCATCATGCTGCTGATGCCGCCCGTTAGGAACCCTTTCGGCGCCCCATCCTCCACTGAAATAACCTTGTCGAAAGTTAACAGGTTAAACGCGAGACCTGTAATGGTCCCTAAAATGATCCCTATAGTAATCGCTTTATAGATATTGCGGGTTTTGATGGCTACGATTAACATGACGGCTACCGGAACCAGCATAACCAGCGAGATAGGATTCATGTTTTTTGCAAGGATATCAGATGCCCCTGCACCTACCGTACCTCCGCCGCCTAAAATCCAGAACAGAACAAACGAGATAGAACCTGCGACCAAGGAATACTTTAGCCGGCTGGCAACACAGCCGCCCACTTCGGCAAAACCTTCTTTTTTTGTGTATTCTTGCGTTCCTGCAGAGATAATGGTCGTATCTGATATTGGCGCTAAGTTATCACCAAAAATAGATGCACTGACAATTGCACCCGCAAGAATGGCGGGATCACATCCCAACAATACTCCTGCCGGGTAGAAAATAGGAAAGCAGGTAAACATAGTTCCGATGGATGATCCCGTAGCAGTAGAAATGATACAAACGGCTAAGAATGTAAACGCAGTGAATAATCCCCCATCCACGCCCAGCAAGTCAGCAAGCCATACGAAACCTGACGAAATGTTAGTAGCTTTGATCAACTCTGAGAACATCCCGATGACGAACAGTAGGATGGCAATCGGTACGGATTCCTTTACGCCGTCATAGACGGAATCCCAGAACCGATCGTAGTTTCCTCTTTTTACAAAAATGGCCCCTACCATCAGTGCAACGAAAGCGCCCATGGCGAGAGCATACATTTCAAACGCTTTAAAAACAATAAAAAACAATATGCAGAAAAATAGAAAAATCACGACTGGAATAAACGCAGTTCCCCAGCCACCTCTAAATTCAAGTCTCTTCTTCATATCGAAACTCCCTCTCCTCTACTAAACTCTCTATGCTAGACTAAACATACACTATCACTTATTTCTCATTTAAGTTCATCTTCATAATATTGCGATATTTTGAATCAACAGTACGCTCTAACTCAAACGGTTCGCCGTCTACGATTGGATAGTTGTTTAAGAATTGTTTTATTTCTTCGATATCGGTACGTTCAAGCTCGAAAGCAAATATTTGCGTATTTGACTCCACATGCCGGCTATTTCTCACTCCAATAATAGATGCCCCGACTCCTTTTTGACTTAATATATATTTTGTAGCAATCTGTGAAACCTTGACTGAATGCTTTTTAGCGATTCTTTGCAGCAATCCCAACAATTCCTGATAGCCATCCCAGCCCAAAGTATCTTCAATCACCTGAAAATATTTAACGTGAGAGCGCGTTTCTGGTTGAATCGAAGTTTGGCCGATCCATTTTTCCGCTAACAAACCGCCAGATAATGTACCGTAGCACAGCAGGGAAATTCCTTTGCTTTTACAATAATCTATTAATTCTTTTTCTGGACGTCTATCAAACACCGAGTATTGATTTTGACAGGACACAACAGGGATCCCGGCATCAACGATTTCGCGCAAATGCTTCGTATCAAAGTTTGTAACGGCGATATTACGGATCTTTCCTTTTTCTTTAAGCTTCAACAGATCTCCCGCTGTCTCAACATAGCCAGGCACATTGTAATCCCACCAATGAAACTGAACAAGATCCAATACATCTCGTTTTTGACGTTTAAGGCTTCTGTCAATTATTTTTTCTGTGTAATTGTAATCGACCTCACTAAGCAAATTGATATCCGGTACATACTTGGTATGAATTTGAATATCATGCGGCGAAAGGGTGCTTCCTTCTTTTAGTTCCGTTAAAAATTCACCGAGGAGTTCTTCCGTACCCGTATAGATATCTGCACAATCAAATGTCGTAAATCCTCTCTCAGCAAGCATGTGGAAGGCCTTCATAACATCTTGCATATCTAGTTTTGATTGTAAGCTATGGCCTTCTGATAGCTGCCAGCAGCCGTTGATCACTCTGTTGATTGTATAATCTTTTGCTAGTTCGAATCGCTCTGCCATTATTGTTTATCTCCTTTATCTATTGGTTCTATTGTGCATTCAGCATGACTAAATTCTTGCGTTCCGATACGACTTATTTTAAATCTGGCACCACAGTTTGGATCCGGGCAGGCAATGACACTATCGGACAACATCCAGTCATTCGCGTGTAATGGCCGCTGCTTTGCAGGCAGTAATGGCAAAATAGCGCTTAATGCATACATGGAAAAAGAATTATTTTCTGGGAAGATAATGTCCTCCCCTATAACTAAGAAATAGCTGCCTTCCTTATGCCGGCATACCATTGGTTTCTCTGTAGCTACAACCTCTACTTTTAAGTTATATAGCGTAAATTTATCATCCATGGCACATTCTCCTATCCTCATAAAAAAATAAAAAACACCTGTCCTCAAATAATAATTCAAGGACAAGTGTTAACTTGCGGTACCACCTTGTTTGATATGTATCATACATACCCACTCTGTAGGGTGCATACACACCCTTAGCCCTGTAACGCCGGCATTGCGTCTAAGCTACTTAAAAAAATTCTTTCGCTTCGCCCTCGGAGGCCCACTTGCTGTTACTGCATCTATCCGGCTTACACCATCCCGGATTCGCTGAGAGATCGTTTAACAGTTTAACTCCCTCGTCTACGGTTTATAAAAATGGTAGCATCATAGATTTTTGTTGTCAACAATATTTTTTATATTAAGAAAACTCAAAAACCACTTGATTAAATAACAAAATAGATAACAACTGCCCTTCTGAAGTTTATCTGTAAATTTATCTGTTGATTTCATATAATTACCTTCTCCGTAATTTGGGAAATTAAATCGTCGATGCCGAGGAAGCAGCTGCGTCCTCTGCCTTTACACAATCAATTGCGACAACAAGCGCAATAACGATAGCTTCCATATTTTCATCAATGATTTGAACTTTGTAGCTATCGCCCCAAGTAAACCACTCCTTGTTCACTTTACCAACAACTTCACCATGCTGCATTACCTGAAATTCCATATCCCACCAATTGCCATGTACTTCAATGCCTGCTGCCTCAATCGTATAACGTGCTTTAATGAAAGAAAGTTCTTTCTTAATCATTAACACCTCTTGACCATTCACGTTAACAAAAAACTTCGGTAAAAAGCTGAACGTCTTTTTGGTAATAAGTGCAACTTCATTTCTTGCATTATTCATAATGGTGAAAGTCTTTGGGACTTTCATAAAACTACCTTCCACGTAATATACATCCTTCTCCTGCTGATCCTTTACCGTGAATTTGCCACCCAGACTAAATACCTTCTGCTTAATATAAAGCTGCTTCATACTGCGCCTCCTCTATGGTGACAGTTCATATTACCCTTCAGGGCAAATAAGAACCATTCCAATTGATTTCACTACTTAATATTTATTTTCATTGTTGCCTCTTAC
Organism: Bacillus sp. S3; assembly: GCF_005154805.1. Classification (GTDB taxonomy): domain Bacteria; phylum Bacillota; class Bacilli; order Bacillales; family Cytobacillaceae; genus Neobacillus. The sequence goes on along the minus strand of NZ_CP039727.1, from coordinate 512,984 downwards.
AATATTTAACAATAATCCCTTCCATTTCTTAGTTCATCTCCATCCCATTACGTACTTTAATTTTACCATAAAATACCACGTCATAATGTGTGTCCTCATTAAGCTCCAATTAGTAAAAAAGGAAAATGGAGCCAGTTTATTAGGGTTGGTTATATGCCAAAAAAACGAATGAAAATTGCTTGTTCTTCCCAACCGTTTAACCAAATTTCCAACCATTTCCTGTATAATGTTTGTAAAGCTATATTTTGATTTTACATCGGGCAGGGATTTAAGGGGATGGTTATTTGAGTAAAACGAATGTAACTAGCAGCAAGAAAACCTATTGGGGGATACTTACGGCAATAGGGGCATTTTTATTTGGTAAATTAAAGTTTGTTTTAGTCATTTTTAAATTTTTAAAACTCCAAACACTTGTGAGCATGTTCATTTACCTTGGCACCTATGCCCTTTTTTTCGGTTGGAAGTTCGCAATTGCTGTAGTCTATTTGTTATTTGTTCACGAAATGGGGCATTTATATGCTGCTAAAAGAATTAAACTTCCGGTTAGCCCTGCTGTATTTATTCCATTTGTCGGAGCAGTGATCGGCCTGAAGGAAATGCCTAAAAATGCAAAGGATGAAGGATTCGTAGCATACATGGGTCCGTTATTCGGGTTGTTATCCTTCTTGCCTGCGATTCCATTGTATTATTTTACACATGAACCTTTTTGGGCACTTCTGATTATTTTGGGAGGAATGATCAATTTATTTAATTTAATCCCAATCACCCCATTGGACGGCGGGAGAATCGTTGCGGGAATCAGTACGAAACTATGGGGGTTAGGCATCATCCTTTTATTGGCGTTTTCAATAATAAAACATATTTTTATAGGATTTATCATTGTCATCATGGGCGGAATAGAATGGTACAAAATATATAAAAAACAAAAAGGTCTGCATGACAATAAAATGGAAGTACAAGAACTGGAGCATTTGATAGGTAAAATAAAGCAAGGATCAAATGATTTAGATTTCGTTCAAGAAATGACCAGCAAGGCAAAACAGAAAGTTTCAAACCAGGAAATTACTAAAATATTATATACACTGAATACAGAAATTGAACAAATGAAAAAGGATCGCTACCTTCAACAATTATCGGGTGTCCCAGTATGGAATGAAGATGACCTTCATCATAATCAACAGGTTATAGAAAATATCCTCAACAGATTGGAAGAAAAATTACTCGATTATAAAAAACAAGTACAGATAACGGAAAGCTATTATAAAACAAGCAAAGCAACAAAAATGCAATTATTTCTCATTTATATTGGTCTGATCATTGTACTATCCATCAGTTATTATTATGGCAATGAAATTCTTATGAATCACCAAGAAATACAAGAAATCATGGGGAAATAAAACGGAATTTAAGATTAGGTGCCTAGGGGGAAACCTCCCGCACCAATTGAAAATTTCTTAGATTCATCAAAAAGACATCTTAATAAATCTGTTAATAAAGCAAGAGGGCTGCCGATTTTCCGGCTGCCCTTTTTTATATACATAAAGTTTAATCCTGCCCAAAAACCGACAATGTTCGAATCTGACATTTTGTAGAATAGTAGTATAAATTACATTTTTCTAAACAGTGGTAACCAAAATTACAATATCAATTGCTAATGGCTAAGATGTTTAGGACAGAAGGTCAGTATAGGGGGTAACTTAATGGAAAGCACGGTAAATGTTCAAGAAATGGAGAAACAACATGTAAATTCAGCTAAATGGCATGCAAACTGGAAGTTTATTACAGCAGGGATCATTCTTATTATCGTGCTTTTCATTGCAGCAGGCAGCTATTATCAGGCAAACCATTTTAATTCACAAATCAAGATTAATGGCATCAAAGTCGGTGGAATGACTGCTGATCAGGCGCTAAAAAAATTAAAAGCAACCGTATTAAAAAATGTTGTCTACATCGGAGAACAGCAAATTTTAGATGGAAACGATACAAAGATGGTATTTTCGGATGAGGACCTGCCCGACGTCAAAAAATTATTAAAGAGCCAGCGGACTTTTTTTCCTTCTTCAAAGGTTAAAGATTATTCAATCATGCCAAGCAATCAGGACCAGTATCGAAACCAGACATTGAAAAAACAGGTAGAAGAAAAGCTGTTAGCCATGAATCAAAGTTTAAAAGCGCCACAAGATGCGATGGTTCGTTTGGAACAAGGCAAAATTGTTGTCACTAACAGCATTAGCGGAGAGCAGTATGATGTCGCTAGTCTATTGAATGATTACGAAAAACAGCAAGAATATATTAGTGAAATCCGCCTCAATCCAGCATACATACAGCCAATTAAAGAAGACAGCGAGTTTATTAAAAATCAACAGAAAAAGCTGGAGGAATTTCTTGCACAGACCGTCGATTATCAGGTACAGGATAAAGTGTTTACGTTAAACGCGGGTGAATTAATTAAAAATGCTTCTATTTCAAAAGATTTGCAGATTAAGCTTGATGATGCCGGTGATATTAAGAATAAGATTGCTGAAATTAACAATTCCCAATCCACATTAAATAAGGACTTCACCTTCATGACCCATTCAGGTTCGGTGATATCGGTGAAAGGTAAAGGCTATGGCTGGGCCATCGATGTTGATAAAGAAATACCGGGCATTATGAGCGCTTTTGAAAATGGGGAGAAATCAGTTTCTGCGTCTAATATTTACGGTCATGGCTGGAAGGGTGAAGGCTACGGATATGACACAATCGTAAACAATGGTATTGGCGATACGTACGCTGAAGTCTCCATTGCAGAGCAGCGAATTTGGATATACAAAAATGGAAAATTAGTCGTCACTACGAATGTTGTTACCGGGAATCACAGCACTGGTCATGATACATCACCGGGTGTGTGGTATATCCTCTATAAGCAAACGCCTTCCGTCCTAACGGGCAGAGAAAACGGAAAAATCACTTATCAGGTAGATGTAAACTATTGGGCTCCTTTTACAAATGACGGTCAGGGGTTCCACGATGCCAGCTGGCGGGGCAATTGGGCAAGTAATGCCTATCTTAGTGCAGGATCGCATGGCTGTGTCAACACACCTCCAAGTATTATGAAAACTGTATATGACAATCTCAGCACCTATGATCCGGTTGTTGTTTATTGAGGGAAGTCCTAAAAGTATAACTTTTTAGGAACAGATGGCTCTTTCTTTTCAAAGAGTTAATGATTCTTAAGACAAAGAAGGCAACTAATGGTTAGTTGCCTTCTTTTAAAATGAGTTGCAACACGCACTTAACGTGACTAGAGTGTATGTGGCCATACAATATGAGATGCTGGTAAGTTTTCAATCACTGTTCAGCTATTTATCCCTGATACTTAGAAGACTCCTTCCACGATAAAGAATCATCCTAATTATTCTACAGCAGGAATAAACAGCAAACACTAATCAAACTTCCTGCTAAAAAAGCTTTGGGCTAACAACTAAATACGCAATAATGCGCCATTAGGTTTTGGTAACTCTTGATCTGTTATCTGATTCATTTTACAGAAATGTTTAAAAAATTGTTGTGCCTGCTCTCGTTCTTTTGGGTCACTTTTCAACGAAACGATATCAAGCAAAATTTGAGCCAACCATGAATTTTCAAAATATCGGTATTTACCTGTATTCCATGTCATTTTTTGTGGGAACTTCTCATTTACATAATATTCCCAGAAAAGCATCTGATTAGATTCCTGCTCTGAAAGTTGGAGTCTGTATATTGAATGAGCAGGGATATATCCATCTTCACAAAGTTTACCGATAAAATCTTCATTCACCATATAGACACCTAAGATACGTCTGTCTTTTTCAGGCATGCCAGGATCTATAGCTGTTAACAGGACAGCGCTATTTTGGTGTAAGCGGATGGGTTTGTTTGGCTTCCCCTTGTTATTACCACTTTTTATTACACCTGAAAAAACCTTCCACTCTGAAAAAGAACGATTCCGTTCTTCTGTGTCACACCAAAAAACCATTTGTGATTCGGGATGTAGTTTATGGTTTTTCATAAGTTTTTCATGTTCCAAGCGAAGTTCCTGGTTTTTCCGTTGTAGTTTTTTTTCCTCTTCCTTCTTCCATTCTTCCTCTCTTCTTTCACTTTCCTTTTTTTGTATAATTTTTTCGAGTAAATTAGCAGCACTTTTATCAAGCAGCGTTATGTGCTTTCCAAATACATCGGGGAAAACAAACTTTTTATTTTCCGATGCGAAATGTATTTCAATAATAGAATCATTATGCTTAACTATACTCCCCGTGCCAAAACGCTTGTGTGTAACTTTCTTATTGATTAGATTCAATATTATAGGCCTCCTTGTAGAATAAAAACTAAGTTACTGTTAGATAGTAAATTGATAATTTTATTCAACTAACTTACCTTTAAAGCTTACACAACTGTTTGAATTCTTCTTTGTTTAAAAAAGGATATTAAAAAACGTATCCATCATTCTAACTGCAAAAAATACATCAGAATACGGGATACGGAATATCATAAAAAAACAATTGTAAGACAATTATAACATTTTTTATAAATTATTACAAATTTATTGTTGACAAAATATTTTACCGTGATGTAAAATAAAGTTTTATTCTCTTCAACCCCTTGAAGTACCAATGAAATAAAGGCGCCGTAGTTGTTAGGTGACCATTGATTTTCTCTGTCGATCTTAGTTAACTTTGTTCCTACTGGTTCTTTATTTTGCAGTATTATCTCTTCAATTATTTTATTTAAGCTTGAGTAAAATGGAATTTGATTCTTGAGTTACAACAATATCTTGTTGTTCAGAGTTTCCATCTGTATATTTTACATTTACGCGGATTATAATGTCATCATCTACGAACAAGCCTTTATTTATGGTATAAGTGATTGAGTCGATATCTTCTCGAGTTACATTTGCTAAATGATAAAAGAACGAAATTCTTCCTTGAGAATTCGTTCTAGGTAGTAAGATTTAGATATTGGCCGACCATACGCCCCGTTCCGAATGTCTTCTAACTCCATCCTTTAACCATCTCGCCGTCAATGTTTCTGCATTTAACATCTCTTCCGGTGTTCCTTCGAATATAATTTGTCCGCCTTGTTTTCCTCCTCCTGGACCCAATTCTATTACCCAGTCGCTCGTCGCTATCAGGTCTAGTTTGTGTTCAATTATTATAACGGAATTACCTCTGTTTACAAGATTTTGAAATACATCTAAGAGTTTTTCATTATCTTCTGAGTGCAGTCCTGAGGATGGCTCGTCTAACAGATAGATTTGGCCCTCTTTTTGTAAGTGGCTTGCCAGTTTAAGACGTTGAATTTCTCCGCCGCTTAGGGAACTTGTCGTCTGCCCTAAGGTCAAATAACCTAATCCCACATCTTTTAGCGTGTGCACTCTTTTTATGATTTTTGGTGCTTTAAAATAATTTATAGCCTCGTCTATTGTTAAATCTAAAATTTCAACTATATTTTTATCTTGATAGCTAAACTTAAGCGCTTCGTCTGAGTATCTCGTACCGCCACATGCCTCACAAGGGATCGTCACTGGATCTGCAAATGCTACTTCTGGCGTTAGGACACCTTTTCCTTTGCAGACCGGACATGCTCCTAAGGAGTTAAAGCTAAACAATCCTGCCGGTTGTCCTGTTGCTTTTGAAAATATTGCGCGAATATCATCCATTATTCCCATATAGGTAGCCATAGTTGAACGATTGGAAATTCCTATACCGCCATGTCCTACCGTAATGGATTCTGGATACTTTTTCGTGAAGGCCTCCAATATTAAGGAGCTTTTACCTGAACCAGATACTCCGCATACAGAGACTAAGACATTTTTAGGAATATTGACGCTTATATTTTTTAAGTTATTGTTACCTGCTCTTCTTATTGTAAAATAACCTTTTATTTCCCTTGGGTTTTTATTTACTTTTAGCTGGTGCTTTAAGGCTGTTCCGGTGGGAGAGTTTTTTAGTCCTTCTAATTTTCCTTGATAGACAACTTTTCCTCCATTTACACCTGCTCCTGGTCCCATCTCAATTATTTCATCCGCAGCTTTTATTACTGATAGATCATGTTCGATTACGATTACGGTATTATGTTGGTCTTTTATTCTTTTTAGCATAATAATTAACATATCCACTTCTTCTGGATGGAGTCCCGCACTTGGTTCATCAAAAATATAGGTGATATTATTTAGACTGCTTCCTAAATGACGAGCGATTTTTACCCTTTGAGCTTCACCGCCGGACAGGGTGCCCATTTTTCTTGACAGACTCAAATATCCCAGTCCCATGTCGACTAGTTGTTTTACATACGGGATCGCCTGTTGTGCTATCGATTTCCCCATAGGATCTTTTATATTCTTTAGTTCTTCTAGAATTTCTGGCAGCTCCAATTGGTCGTATTCTGCGATATTTAGGCCATTTATTTTGCACTCTAATACCTTGGGGTTTAAGCCTGAGCCTTTACATGTTGGGCATAATGAATGTGTTGACACTGCTAAGACATCATCTTGGGAAACTTGTTTTAGTTTTGAGATGTCTCTATTTATATAAACACGCGTAAATCTAGGTAATAACCCATCCCACTCTGCATTATGGGGTCCATTTTTTGTGTGAAACGGCGCATAGGCTCTTTCACCTTCTCGGGGACCATATAAGAACAGGTGGAGTTCTTCTTCTGAGTAGTCCTTTATCGGTTTATCTGGATCGAATAATCCGCAGGTCATCATCCAATGACCTTGCCAACCTGAAGGCGATAATGGTTTAAATTTCACTGCATATTCTCGAAGTGACTTATCGTAATCGATCATCTTATCAAGGTCTGGTGCAATGACTTCCCCATATCCGCTGCATTCAGGACATCTGCCAAAAGAACTTTGACTTGAAAAATCAGTGGCAGAACCGATCGGTGGACTTCCTACTCTCGAGAACAAAAGTCTAATTAATGGATCAATATCCATATAGGTGCCCACTGTTGAACGGGAATTGCCTCCTATAGGTCTTTGTTCTACTACTACAACCGGGCTTAAGTTTTGCATAAGATCGGCGTGGGGTCGTTCGTACCTTGGCATTTGATTTCTGACATAGAGAGGATAGTTCAAAGTCATTTGTCTTCTACTCTCTGTTGCTAATGTATCAAAAACCACTGAGCTCTTTCCTGAGCCTGAAAGACCAGTAAATACAATGATTTTTTCTTTTGGTATGTTTAAATCTACATTTTTTAAATTATTTTCTTTAAGTCCTCTTAAAATGATTTCATCTTTTATTCCTGACATTTTACTATCCTTTCTATGCATTAATACTTTTCAATGAATCGTTCAACGATACCGTCAGAACTAAACCCATTACTTGATAATAAAAACATTCATTTCATAGTTTACCCATTTTCGCTTCACCATTACTACAGTCTTAACATGTTTGGATTATAATTGACAACGTAAAAAAGGGTCAGACAATCATGAAATTGCAAACTTTCATGATTGTCTGATCTGAAAAACTGCATGCAGCATTAATTTGGTATGTATTCAATACTTATATTGGCTTTAAACACGGCTAATCCCGACAATCAGAGTTGGTTTAATCTTAGATAAAGTATAAATAAATCAGATATCTCTTTAAAATGCATAAAGCCCTTTACACGAAAGGGCTACAGTTTTTCTATTTATTAATAATGAGTTGCGACACGCACTCCACATGTCCAGTGTATATGTGGCTACACATGGGATGCTGGTGGAGACCATAACAAAAAATCCCCCAAACTCTTAGTCTGGGGAACATAAAACGCACTTCAATATTATTCTAAAATCCATAAAAATATTGATTCCTGCGGGCAGATTCAATTATTTAATTAGTAGATTCCCACCGCATCAAATCCGGAATTAGTTGCAGCCACTTCCGCGCTGCCTTCACCATAAAGATCGATTGCAGACTGAACAGCCGCCTTACGCGCGTCGCTAAAATTGGAATTTGGCGTTAAATAAACAGATAAAGCACGGTAGAAAATTTTTCCTAACTTTTCCCTGCCGATATCTTGTGCAATCAAGTATGCGGCATGGTTTGTAATCGAAGAGTTAACATGGACACCTCCGCCATCAACTGAAGTTGGCATATGATAAAATTCATCCATATGTTTCGGATAGACGCCGCCATTTGTGCTATATGCCCTTCTTTGTGCGTTTTGTACAATAACACTATGTGGATCTCTTAAACTGCGCAATACTCCATTACCCTTAGCTTTTTCAGCAGGCGCCATAATATCCTCGCCCATTTCCCAATCATCATCGTCAACGAGTGCGCCAAAGATGTCAGCGAATGATTCGTTTAGTGCTCCAGATTGATTTTGGTATACTAAATTTGCTGTATTAGTGATGACGCCATGAGTCATTTCGTGGGCAGCAACGTCTAGGCCGGCTGATAAAGAAATCATGAACTCACCGTCACCATCACCATAGGTCATCCAACGCCCATTCCAAGAGGCATTGTTATAATTGGTTCCATAATGGACTCTAGAGATGATGGCCATCCCTTTACCGTCAAGGGAATTGCGACCATGCTCATTAAGGTAATAGTCATATACCTTTTCTGAATTATAGTGTGCATCGACTAGAGCCCGATCATAGTCGCCAATAAATGCAGCAGAATTTCCAACATATATAGTATCGTTACTGGAAGTATTATCATTTTTAGCATCATACGTGATAATGCCTTTAAGACCCTCATGAGAATAATCAGCCAACGCAAACTTAGTCCCAGAATTCGGTTCCTTCACTTGGGTAATATGTAATTCCCTGTGAGCGCCATGTACCCCTTTCCCAGCACCTTTTTGTGTTTTCATTTCATCCGCATGCATTAAGCCATTATACTTATCGACGACTTCTCCCGTTTTTGCATCCACAAAGACAAACCAGTTTCCAGGTTCATCACCCATAAAGTTAACATTCACTTTATAAGCCGTATGATTTTCCCCTTCAAATGGGTAGACAACAAGCTCGGAAGTTGGCTCATATGTCAGCTCTTCGGGAGCATTGACAGAGGATAATGCCGCCTTTAGTGCAGCATCACTACTTAAAGAGGCAGTCGTGTCCACTGCATCATCGGCAATCGTCTGATTTACTCTTCCGTTGACGGATACGACTTCATTATCCCTATTAAAATGAACAATAACTTCGGACCCTTCTACATTAACTCCATTAATTGACTGATTAAAGCGGACATGAGTCATACCCAATTCATCTGTTTGCGTATCTTTTATTTTTAGATTTTTACCCGGATTTTTAATTCCGGTTTTACCTTCGTTTTTCTGTAAATAATTTACTGCATTGGCTGGATTGCTAGAAGAGAATTTCTCGGCAAATCGCTCCTTTACAAATAATGGGACGCTTGCCTTCTCATTCCATTCCTTAGATGCTTGTACACTATTAACCACCTTCGAATCAACCGGCTTCGCAAATACATTACTAGCTGGAATAGAACCTACCAACAACGCCGACGACAGAACTGCAGGAACAATAAACTTCTTCTTCAACATTTGCTACCCCCTATTATTATCAGTCGGTTTTATTATAAATAAATAAATATATATTTACATGAATAGTTCGAATTATTTAAATTTTATAAATATTAGTTATTAAAGCCTAGATGCTATTTTATGGTAATACAACTCACCAATTGGGATGGCGAGACATTCATAATTCTTCTAAATTTATTGGATTTTCTATACTTTTGTTGTAGTTGATTTAAACTAATTATAAAAAGTAGGATCCTAGCTAATTTGGAATATGCATTATAATAGGTAGAATGATAGTCAATTTGACACGGAAGCTCTTCGGGAATGTTGCACGGCCATGCCGCCAGGTTTTAGGAGAGTTAGCGACATTGGGGTCCGTTCCAAGAAAAAAAGTGCCAGGCACCTTCCAATTTAAAACTAATAAATATCTCTTTTTCAAATTCAAACAGCCCAGTCCTAAGACTGGGCATTATTATTACATTATTGAAAAATGAGCTGCGAGACGCACTCGACGTGGCTTGAGTGGTGATGGCAGACATATTGATGTAGCAGTGTTTACCTTTTTAATTTTCTATAAAAAATTCTAAAACATCGCGCCTGTTTGTGGAAAATCAGAGAATAATTATATTTGCTTCCTTAAATAAGCCTAACTGCCCCACCTTCGCCAATGAAGTATACTATTTTCTTTCTTTTATATGTCTTACAATAATGCTTCCAATATGTATTGTAAAGTAAGAGGAATATACAGAGGAGGAGGAGGGATAACATCTTGCTCAATTATGAATATCTTAGCTTTAATCTGATGATCGAATATTTTCTTAACCAATTAAGTGTAACCGTCAAGTAGAAATCAACAGTTTTTAGTAAATAAGATTGGTTCTTACGCAAACATGGTGAAAGCATTTTTTACTGCTTTTCGGGTATAGCAATACTAATACTCAAAGGGCGGTGGTTACAATGGTCATTTCAAACTTCAATGAACTTTTCAAGTTCGACCAAAACGTTGAAGTCCTTTATACCATAATGGAACCGGATGCAATGTATGCCGTGTTAAAGATATGTTCAAAACATGCACAATGCCCAGAATGCAAACATGTATCGTCTCGACAGCACAGCCAATATGCTAGGAAAGTCGATGACCTTCCGGTCTCAGGTCATTCGGTTCATATAACCGTTCTATTGCACAAATGGTTTTGTGGTAACAAAGACTGTAAGGTTAAAGTATTCACCGAACGTTTGAACTGGTTAAGCCCTTCCGCCAGAAAAACAAACAGGCTGGAAAACCTGATTCGTCATGTGGGATTCACTAATAATTGCCTGGCCGCTGAAAAAATCTGCCGAAAAATGCGCATTTCGATAAGCCATGATGCCATTCTGTACCGGATTAAAAAGGAAGAACCGGTTCAGCCAAGGGAGTGTCCCTTTCGTGGGCATTGATGATTTTGCTTTTAAGAAAAGAAAACGGTATGGCACGATCTTCATAGACCTACAAACAGGTGATATCCTTGATTTTTTACCAAACCGAGACAAAGAGTCAGTAAGGAGCTGGCTCATCAAACATCCTGAAATTCAACTGATTACAAGAGATCGTGCCCATGCATATAAAAATGCGGCAGAGGAAGCGTCACCAAAAATCAAGCAAGTTGGTGATCGTTGGCATATCCTCCAGCATCTTTTTGACGCAGTTAAGAAGACGATTAAGTCTATTGTGCCGCCAAGATGGAAACCGACTGGTCAAGACTCAAATGTCCAACAATGCAGTTCATCACGCCCTTTGCCAAAACGGCTCCAGCCTTTGGTGGAACACGAAGAAAACGTTTGGAAGAGAATTCAAAATGCCCGGCGCCTTCAGAAAGAAGGCAAGAGCATCACAGCGATCGCAAAGCAGCTAGGTATTTCCCGTAATACCGTTTATAAGGATTTAGCTACGACATCGAAACCGTCCCTTAAACGAACTTCTTTATATGACCGATATCTTCCCCTTATCCGTAACATGATCGCAGATGGATCAAAGGGTGATGAGATAGAGGCTGCGTGCAGGAAAGCAGGGTTTGGTGGACATCGCAACACACTAAATTACATGATTGCGGACGAACGCCGGGATATCCGAAATAAAAAGCCACAGACACTGAATCTTCAACAGGCAATCATCCGGATCCTTTGGGATAAGGACGTACAGAACCATAAGAAAGCATTTAAATCCTTGTATCCCAACCTTCTAAAAACGTTCCCATCGTTAATGGAAATTAGCGAATTCATTCAATCCTTTAGGAGCCTTTTTGAGGAAAAACATTCATCCGGCCTTAGAAAATGGCTGATTGAACATAAGCACTCACCATTTACTTATTTCCAAACCTTCCTTAATGGCATCAGAGGTGACATTAAGGCTGTTTATTACGCTATAACATTACCTTGGTCAAACGGGAAAACTGAAGGAACCATAAATAAGTTGAAAAATATCAAACGGATGATGTATGGACGTGCAGGTATAACGGTGTTGTTAAATCGCTTACGTTTCCAGGGTTAAAACTTGATTAATATAACATTTTTTTACCGAAGGTAACACTTTTACTTAGGGCTACAAACATTCACCAAAAAGACGTAAGAACCAACGGTGTTGTTAAATCGCTTACGTTTCCAGGGTTAAAACTTGATTAATATAACATTTTTTTACCGAAGGTAACACTTTTACTTAGGGCTACAAACATTCACCAAAATGACGTAAGAACCATCCTTATTTGTGGAATACTGTTGATTCTAGTTTATCGTTTACATTAAGCTACAGATTAAGTAACTAATATCTCTATGGTTCGTATTTTAATTGTAAATCTCCAAAAAATACTTTATTTAGAAAAGATAATTTCAACTTCGCTTCTTTGAAATCTTTTTCATTTAAATCATTTAAAATAATATAGACATCAATGCCTTCAAAAAAATTTAAAGCAAGTGTTTGAGTTTTAAAATCATCAATTGGACTAAACTGATATGAAAAAACCTCCTTATTTCCCCCTTTTACTTCAGTATTCCAATGCATTCTTTCACTTTCAATCATTTTAGATGCTCTTATATTAAATTCTGTACCCTCTGGATCATCTGGGTGATTAAATAATTTTGAAACAATTGTAATCTCACCAATAAATGATTTGTTATTCTCGTGGTAATACAGTCCTCGTGCTATAGATTCAAATGAGTAATTTAACTTTTGAGTATCAACATTTATCCATAATACAGGGAATTCCTTATCTTTGAGTTTTATAATTTCACCACTTTCAATATCTAGTAATTTACTATTCCGCTTTCTACTTCTTTCAATTTTAGTTAGTGTTTGCACATAAGCTAAACCATTATTCCCAACTTTACCCGACAAAGTTACCATTAAATATTCATCTAAATTTGATTTACGTAAGTTATGTTCATCACATGATGGAACGGTAATTAAATGTTGTCTATAAGTCTTATTAAATATACGTTTTACATCCTTATCTTCTGGAATGTATATTGCCATTAAAAAGTGCCACTAGTGCCAAATTTTAGTGCCGCCTGTGACAAAATTGAGTGCCACTCTTGCCATCTTGAGTGCCATGACCTTTTGCCCAACTTACCAATTCCGGATATAATACATTAAACGAAACAGAGGATTATTGATGAAGTGGTACCGTTTATGAAAGAGGAATAGATGAGAAAACTAAAAATGCGCAGCTGTTAGAAGAGATAGATGAGTTAAGGCATAGAATTAAAGAATTAGAGGCTGGAGAACCGGTCACTAAGAGAAATATAATTATCCAATATTTTTAATTCCCCCTACCTAACTAAACTGGTAGGGGGATTTTTTTAAAGAATCCCAACCTACCTTGCGGTAGTGGTGTCAGAAGTCTATTCTTTTATTCCATGTCTTTCCCTCATAGACGTTTCCCCATCTATGAATATATTATATGAATCATGGATAATCCTATCGAGAATGGCATCTGCGAGGGTACCCTCTCCAATCTTTTCATACCATCCTTGAATATCGAATTGAGAACAGAAAATAGTAGAGGCGACCTGATGGCGCGATTCTACTATTTCCAAAAGGTCACGCGCCTCATTTTCCCTAAGGGAAGTAAGTAGCCATTCATCCAAAATAAGCAGATCCGCTTTCTTATATGCCTTCATTACTTTCTTATAGTTTCCCTCGCCTCGAGCAATAGCCAGTTCCTCAAGTAAATCGGGAAGACGGACATATTTAACTGTGTAAAACTGGCGACATGCGGCAATTCCAAACGCGCAGGCAAGATAGGACTTGCCGTTCCCTGATGCACCTTTGATGATTAAATTGTGTTTCCCCTGAATATAATCACCAGATGCAAGCCTAAGGATTTGAGTCTTATCGAGCCTCCGGTCTGCGTGGTACTCAATATCTTCTATGCAGGCTTGGGGATAACGGAAGTTAGCCCCCTTGATGATCCGATCTAGCTTATTGTTTTTGCGGCGTGACCATTCGATGTCGACAATCAAAGCGAATCTGTCTTCGAAGGGGAGCTCGTTGAACTGTTCATTCCGCAGTTGTTCATGGAATTGTTCTGCCATTGCACTTAAACGCATTTCGTGTAATTTGGTTAATGTGCTTTCGGTTGTCATTTATCTTTCCTCCCATAGTAGGCTGCGCCTCTTACAAAACCATGCGTAAAGTCTTGGTCGACTTTATCAACATCAGTAGTTCGAGTGGCAGAAGTATTCAATTTATCCTGTCCGGTCTTTAAAATGGTTTTAATACTATTAAGATTAGGCCTTGGCGAATATGAGAATGCCCGTTTACAAGCAGATTCTAGACGTTCAATGGAATATTGATCGGCCAGTTTGGTCAGCCCCATGCATGACTTCAATGCCTGTTTTTCTACCTTATAGGAATTTAAAAGTGCATTAACCATCGCCAATGAATTGGGACCAACTGCTTCAGCCCATTTCAAGAAATAGTCCCGATTGAAATCAAGATACTGCTTGTGCTGAATCGGCATATGTTCCGGAATAGTAGAGAGCTGCCCATCCTTTCCCTCTAGCCTCATATGGGATGCAATTCTGAAATTCTTATAAAATATTTCTATGATTTTTCGGGTTATCCTTACATCGACCTCGTATTTGATAAATTCATAGGGAACCGAGTAATACATTTTATCCACTATTATGTGATAATCATATTGTACGGTTGCCTTCTTCCAAGTTGCCAACTCGTACGGAGAACCAGGTAACGGAAGGAGCGCGAACTTCTCTTCCTCCATGAAGGCAGTTTGCCTGCTTCCGCTTTTCTTTTGAAAATCCTTCTGGTTGAACTCAGCCAATTTTTCCTTGATTGCCTTGTTCAATTCATTTAGGGTAAAGAATGTTTCATTCCGTAGGGAAGCGATAATCCAGGTTGAAATAATCCCCACAGTCCGTTCCACATTCGCTTTGTCCTTTGGTTGCCTTACCCTCGCAGGCATGATAGCTGTATGATAATGTTCCGCCATCTCCTGATATGTTCGGTTAATGACTGGATCCGTAGAAGATGCTTTAACAACCCCTGTTTTTAAATTATCAGGGACAATCATTTGGGTAACTCCACCGAAAAAGTCAAAAGCGTGGAGGTGAGCGGTAATCCAACTGGCGGTGTCCATGGACACAAAGGCTTCCACATAAGAATATTGACTGCACGGAAGTGCAGCTATAAATACATACGCAGGAATGGATTCGCCTGTAAGGGAATCCTTTAGAAATGCAGTTTGGCCGGCCCAATCGACCTCCATGATTTCTCCTGGCTTCCTCTTAATCCGCATCGTTGCCTTGGATACGGTCGCATAATTATGATAGAAGCGGCAAAACTGGCGGTAACTATAGGGAATTTCCCTCCGTTGCCTACATGCTTCAGAATACTCATGCCATAACAGGGAAAGAGTAACACCACTTTTGGCCATTTCTTTGTGGATGTGCTCACAGTCAGGCTGCTTCCTCAAATCCGACTTACCTTTTTCCGGATAGAGTACATTCTGAAGGTCAGTGTCAGTGAAGTCACCCTTAAGCGGCCAGGAAACCTGTAATTCATCAGCCCTTTTTATCACATTATTAACAGTATTGCGAGAACAACCGCAACTAGACGCAATACTGCGGTTACTGAGACCTTGGTCGTTCAATCTCAGAATTTCACGGTATTTGATCACAAAAAAACCTCCTGTATAATGAATTTGCACAATAGTGTGCAAATTCATTATACAGGAGGTGGCACTGGCTATGGCAGAGGTGGCACTGAAATCTGTCAGAAGTGGCTCTGAAAAATGGCAGAGGTGGCACTTTTGAGTGGCAATATACATGGAAACAAACATCTAGGTGGAACGTGTTCCATAGAAACTGATTCAGTTTCACACCAATAGCACTTTTTTTCTACCATTTACTTCACCTTCTATTCTATTTACTTTTAAAGCTCAACCTTAACTTATGGATCATTAGTTACTACGGCGTTATTTTTACGGGCTCGTAAGTTGGGATAAAAAGTATTTTTTTGAAATTGTAGTACCATTCGTACACAAATTTGATAGTGAAATTGTTTAAAAAATAGCAATTAAATTTACTTATAACGTCAAATTAGGAATCTTTTATCACTTTTGTAGTTACCAATTTATATTAATCTTCAAATATGAAAGGTTCTTGTCATCCCTAGTTATACTAGGTTGTCAGTTAAACCTTAACTTGCAGCTTCAATTATAACAAAAATTGGTATAATGATTACAAAGGAGGTGGTAATCTATGAGCGACTTAAAAAAGCCTGGAACGGATAATCAACCACCAGGAAAATATAAAGAAGTAGGCCCTAGAGGTGGTGAAGTTAGTAAACCTCGGGTAGTTGAAATTGGACCTGGAGATAGGCTTCCACCAACACAAGAAAAAGGACGTAAATGGCAAAAGCAATGACAAATATATTTAAAACCACCTAAAACGCTGTCATCTAGGTTCTAGGTGGTTCTTTTTACAAACTTTTCTTACTTATGCAAGGGTTAACCTTACTCCTAATATTAAACCATTTAATAAAATTGTCTGTTAAAAGGAACAAAAACCAGAACTTAATCAAGCTTCTACTTTCTATAATATTCTTGTCAGCTGCCTCACAAAGTCCAGAGTGTATGTGGCAACATATGAGAAGTTTGTGAGATTAATCTAACTTTCACAGTATATACGTATAATTAACCCTTGTAGCAAAAGTGCCATGGGGACAGGAACCTTCGCTCAAGGGGATAAAAGCTATAACACATATGCAGATATTGTGGATTACAGAAATCCCCAAAAGTGTGATTTCTTAAGATTGATTGCTCATGACTTGGACCGAGGTACCTGTCCCTGTGGGTCTCCTATTCCAGAGGTCTTCCTAACTAAATAGAAATCGTTCTGGTTAACAATTGAACACAATATAAACCTTTAAACAGAAGATTAAAAAAGCATTGAGCTTAATAAAAAGACTGAATCACTACTGGATCCAGCCTAGATTTGTATTGATTATACAATCGAATCAGGATTAAGAATATAAGGGACTGCCGTTTTTCTGTTCAGGCGACTACTATTTTTCTAATTTTTTATTTTCCATAAAAATTTACCTTTAGCAAAAACAATACAATCTTGTGCCCTACCTACATATTCATTTCCTAATGTATCCAGTAGATATAATTTAAAATTCAAATCTAAATCAGAATGACCGTATTCGTCCATTTCTAAACGAAGACAATCACTAGATTCAAAGCCAAATCTAAAATCATTTACTATTTCAGATTTTGGAGGAATCTCCAAGCGATAGTCTGCACCTGGTATATGATGGGAATGTCCAAAGAGACGATGATGAGTACGTAATTTTTGTGTGTCCCACACTTCTAAATACCCCTTATAAACCGTAATTGGGAAATCGGTACAGTTTCTAAAAGAACATTCGAGGGAGGCACAACCACTCTCTGAATCAACAGCTCGTAAGTATCCATCAAGAATATGAATTTCAAATTGACCTTGCTTATAGAAATAATCGAAATCTGTTCTTGTAGCAAAATCATTTTTACTTCCTCGCCGAATATAACAAAAGCCTTTATGTAATTTATTAAAGTCTTTTTTTAGTAAGTAGGGTTGGCTTTTTGGATCTCTAATTTCAAGTACAGCCAACAAGTGATTTTTATATGTGAGGTAATGAAGCTGACAATCTAACTGTGGCTCAATGTTTTCGAATACTAATTCTTGATAAGTCGCTGCATCAATTGGCTCTGTAATATTATAAAGCTCTTTTTCTTGTTGAGCTGATTCTTTCACACCAAATATAATGTATCGTGATCCATTAACTTTAGCATTCGCCATGGCAATTACATCTTTTAATAAACTATCGTAATTTGCTTTTACATATAGCCCTTTTTTAAAATCTAAATGTTCACTCTCGGTTTGATCAAGTAAATGCTCGAGTAACGTTTTATCCATATTCTACCTCCCCTATTATTTTCATTTTACCTCTTCGCAAAAGAAAAAGACTGGATCACTTAGTTTCAAAAATTAATAATTTTCTTATGTACTTTTCAACAGTGAAATACTTTTGTACATTTACACGCCAATATATATTGATTTCAGTGATTGTCACCCCTCGAAATTTAGCAAGTAGAGTATAAAATACTAATACTTTTTCCACTATGTTTTTTTGGATGTCTGAAGGTATATTTTAATGTATCAAAACACAAATAAATCCCCTTCCAAAACTGATCTGAAATTCATCCTTAATATAATTTTCGTAATCACTTCCACATGGCTTGAAAGGACAGAATGAATGTCTTTCGAGCCAATCCGTTCTTGGAAACATATCCACGGCATTTTTTACACTATCGGTAGGCGGGAATATATCGACCATCAACAGTCCCGTTTCCATTTGGCCCGATGAGATAGCAAACTATTGGATACACCCCCAACCGTTTGACTAAATATATCATAGTCACTTTTGAGCTGTTTTTAGCACATTACTGCGTAAACGACCTTTGAAAAATGCCTTGTCGGTACGAGTAAATGTGTTTGATTATTGCTTTTCATACACAATTTGTGGGTGCCCGAAATGGCCAACAGATACCATCTTATGTTGTTTTAATTTTGCAGCATACTTTCCATTTTCAAGATATCCTTTTATAAACTGAATCACTTCAATCTCAGCCTCATCTTTTTCAAGTAACGCTGGCCAATATAACGAATCACAAACATAAGGATATTTCATATCATCCGGATAGTTATTAGTAAAACCACTTACAGTATTGAACTGCAACTCACAGCGGTATTGACCATACCTAAACTTAAAGTAAATTGGAATATGTTCATCGAGAAGGGTATCTCCTCCTAGAATTCTATCAAGCCACTTTTCTAATTCTTCATATTTTAATGTTTCCTGGATTTCAGACTTATCACAATATGGATTGAAGCTTGGCAGTTCATCATCCGTAATTGAGCAAGCGCCAAGGATCAAATAGAAAGCAAGTAAAGTCTGATCTCTGATTTCTTCAATCTCTTTTAGTTCATAAACATTGTCCTTGTGGAAATGGTCATTTCTATATTTTATCCTATACTCTGTCAGCTTATCGGTAATGTAATATCTAGCAAATTTATTAACATCCCATAAATCTTGGTAATGTTTCACATAACCAATTAGACTTGCGAGCGTAATATCTGCATCAGATTCATTCACATCCGAGTATTCAATATAATCACGGTTGCCTTTCTTCTTGATATCTTTTCCTGTATTAATTGAAAGTCTAACTATTTTGTACAAGAGCTGTTCGACAGCTTTTAGATACCCTGCAACAATTGCGGTTTGTTCTAAGCCACTTGTTGTAGTGTGCATAGAATAATACCACTCAGCACTTAGGAAACTTTCAGCCAAATCCGAATCACCGAGAACTGCTCTATTAAGCTCACGTTCAAAATAATTACGATTAATAATCTCTATCTGCTGGTCTCGTAAATCCGGCACATACTTTTTGTAATCAATTGCCTTTATCATATCCAAAGTATTCTTTTTAAAGGCGTCCATCATATCCTTTGATGGTATAGTAACCGTGCTGTATCCAATAAGTTCTCTTATTGAATTATTAAATCTTGTAGCATACTCTTTATAAACACCATATTCGTTCTCGCCCAACAGTGCAAATAAATCTTTTAAGGTTTCATATGTTACAAAACCATCTGTCAATGCGGTTTCATGATTCACTATGATATTTATTGTTTCGGTTTCCCCTTGCAATTCAACAAGTGCAATAACCTTAATGCCATCAAGCTGATACTTCTCTTTAAGTTGTTTCCAATTAATTACTCTCTCTGTTATGCTAGTAGAAAAAATATAGGCTATACGTTTTCCATCTTCCATTCTTGTAAAAGAAGGCATATTGTTATATTTTTCATCACCATCAAAAGGTTTATAAGTCACATTATTTAATGTAAATAATCGCATGATTAACTTTTCAGTTTCAACCATCAAAGGATATGTGCTCTTCCTAGTAATTCTGCTATATAATTCCGAATTATTATCTGACGTAATTAAGACCGAACGCTGCATAGCCATCATTACCTCTTGTGCTTGAGACATATCATCCTTGCATTTCTTTACGTGATTATACATACAATCAAAAGCGTATTCATATAAACCACTATTATCCATAAGCACCTCTACATCAATATTTTGAATCAATTTTTCAATTTGTGACTGCTGTTCAAGTATCATTTCGGCTTTTGTTTTTCTATTCATCAAACCCTTAACATCTTGAGCGACATACTTCACTTCGTTCTTTATAGATAAAACAAAGGCCCCTACACCTGCAAAATTTATTCGTAACAATGTATCAGAGAATACTTTCGCATTATCTTTTGGATTTTTAATTTTAGCTCTAATCACAGCATCTGCACTATCAACAACAGAAAATGTTCCTGTTGCTAATGTTATCATTCGTGTAATACAACGATTGTTAAAAGGCATAAAACGGCTTGGTTCTAAGCGTTTTAAATCTAAAATTGAAGAAATTTCCTTTTCAGAATACTCGTGTGCTAATCTTCTTACTAAGTAAAAACTTCTTACAATGCATTGGTTGATAAGAACTGGTACCGCTTGTTTAACGGCAAAGTTTCCAATACCTATCTCCGTACGCAAATCAAAACGAATCAAATCTTTATTGTTAGTATGCTCAAATGCCGTACCATTAAATAGTTTTGAAATCCAAACTGAAAATCCAATGTCATCATCTTTATATTTGACATTTAATTCCTTGAATAAAGGAGTGGCTGAAAGCACCTTCGCTAATGACAAAAGTGGTCCTGGTATTCCTGTTCCTCTACCTGAACTTCCACTTGAGCCAGCCATATCACTAACGAGATGGAGGAACCACCCCACAACACCAAGCATCACTCGTTCCTCGAATGATTTTCCCAATGCAGCCGTTTCAGGAATATCAGGAGTTATAATTTTACCATCGGTATCTGTTCCATATCCCTTTCCTGTAAATTGATTAAGAATAGAACATATCAATCCAAATGGTGATGCATGGTGCGAAAAATCACGCAAATGATGTTGTAATCCACCACCAAATTCGTTGGTAAGTTTATCTGATGCCAAAGGAAAATTGTCTTCTAAGAACTTAATACAACCTTTCAAATCGTCTTTTTTGCATTCTTTATTTGTAAATTTCTTAACAAGATTGCTTTTCGCAATTTCAATTATAAGATTATTTATCTGCTCCGTCCCAATATCCTGGGCATATCTCAATGAGAACTCGCCAACCCAAAGTACATCTAATGCAGCTGTTAATATTCCACTTGACACAGCAACTAGGCAATCAACCTTATCTGCTTTGATCTCTTTATCAAAAGATAAAAAATCTTCTATAACAACAGGAGCAGCACTATTTTCTTTTATTTCATTGGAAGAAAATTTATATCGCATAGCAATGTTATCAAGTTGTCCATCCCATGCCTTTACATCCATCTTGCATACTCCTTTCTTCTCTTACCCTAACAACTCACGAATTTTCTCTGTCAAAATAGCTTTTCTCTTTTCATAGAATTCATCAAAATGCTCTAATTCAAAAGAAACACCATCCGGGATAATTGCCTCCTTGCAGAATTTTGCCTTTTGCTCATCATTCATATCATTGTAATAATCAACGAGGCGCATAGCATTTTTGCTACCGTTACTTCTACCTTCAAGAAGTTGTAAATTCGAGAGTCTATTACGGTTGCCTCTCCATCGTCTCCAATCTTCCATAGAAACGGATATCGGCTTACTGCCATCAAATCTATCAAACGGATGGAGATGGTCTTGTTCATACTTGAAATTTTTATTTGTCCAATCAAGGCTCAAATAGTATAAAGCCTCCCCTGCAACTCTGCTTCCTTTTTCTGTATTTAGAATGTCTTCTATTTTGCCATCTGTTACTCTAAGGTCATTCATCTGCTCAAGCATATCAACCGTGATTTCTTGATCATTGCTATTAATGCTGCTCTTCATCTGTTGCAGTTTCCCTGTTGTGCCAGATTGGAAATAGGTGAACAACACTGCTCTAACCAAGTAGGCACGGATGCCCTCAAGATTGTTATTATAATTAGGATTGTAATAAATGAAATAGACGATTGGAAGTAGTACGTTCCAGCTACTTGAAAAGCGGCTGACCTCTATCTTCATTCCTTTCAGCACAATTTCCAAGTTCTTAAATGCTTTTTTGAATTCATTCCAGTTATTCTTAAGTTCCTCTGCTATCTGCTTACTAATATTAGATTTTACAACATCACCATAAAGCATAAGAGCAGAACGGATAATAAAATCAGATCCAAATCCGACATAAGAATCAGCGAGTAGCTTCCCAAACTCAGTCTTAGCACTTGGCCAGTAAGCCTCAAGAATAGACATCGTTATTTCAGACTTGCGGAGCGCTTTACCACCGCTGTTAAATCTTACGAACATTTCCAGAGCATCGTCCTGCTTCATATCCTGAATTTCCGTAAAGCGAATCAGCTTTTCCACAAATATTTTATTGTACAGCTTATTCAGAATTTCCCTTGCATACTCTTTGCTGTCTGCCGGAACATTAACTATGGCCGCCTCAATAGCTTGTGGTCTTGTTGTTTCATCCTGAAATTTCTTATCTAGGATGTTTTTAATTTCAAACTGTGTCGGACTCAGTTTTCCAACTTTCTCACTGAATTTGATATCATACTTTTTACTATTGTATTCCTCTTCATCAACAGTCAGCTTATTCTTATTCAGTTCAATCAGTAACTTTGTAACCAATCCACCGTTATTATTTCTTCTTGCGTGTTTCTGGCGGATATATGAATTTCCCAAAAGGGAAAGGAAAAGGGATGTTAATCTCTGTTGTCCATCAAGTACTGCTGTATCTGTAATCCTTACATCAATATTACTTAAATCATAATTTACGCTGTCTGCCTGTTTTCTACTATCAAAGGTTACCTCAGACAGAAAGTTGCAGAAGTATGTATCCCAGGTCACATTGTCATCGTCCACGTGCCAGAACAGGAATGTGGCAATTGGGTAATCAAGCAGAATAGAGTCCCACAGCTTTTCTATCTGCTCCATGCTCCAAACATACTGTCTTTGAAATGCAGGCATTACATATTTTCCGTCTTTTATGTTCTGTAAAGCTTCGTATATTGTAATACTGTTATCTATTAATCTGCTCAACCTTGTGCCCTCCTCTTTAATTACAAAACCATGATTTGTATTTCATAGTGTATCTTCAATCTCTTGCCAAATCATTTTGGTTCGCATTATCCTTAGTACTTTTGGGTTTAATATCCAAATGAATTATCTCAAAATTTTTTTTAGCAACATAATACCTTTTCTTGGTAAACCCTACTAATTACAATATTATCAGAAAATAAATGAATTTCTATTGTATTCTTATAAACAAAATTAGGCTGATTTGAAAATCTATTCAAATCAGCCATTATCACTATTCTTTCTGTTCTCCATTGCATTCTATTTCCGTCCAATCCATGAAGATGACCACCATTTTTCCAATTTCAAAAACATTGATGTGATCCAGTGTCTTTAACATAAATATCAAAATCCGTTATGTGTTTTGCGTTCTCTGTATATCTTCGAACCGCACTGCTCTGTACTGGTCTAGCATATTACCAAATTCAGGATGTGTCTCCCATCGTGCCTTTATCCCATTCCTGCCCACTCGACCTAAACCCCAAAATCCCCTAGAAGGGCACCTAAAATTCCTCCATCCGTTTCCAAACATAAAAATAACCCTCAAAAAAGCTATCAGATCTGCATTCTCGAGGGTTTAATCCTTTATTTCAACTGCAGCAGCGCAATCGTCTCAACATGTGTAGACTGTAATTGACAACACAATGGATGTTGGTGGGTTTATCAACATTTTCACTTAAACATATTTTTGGGACATATTTTCTAAAATACAATTGAAAGAACAGCATATATTTTTACTAAAGCCAGCGTTCAATAACAACTAGGATTGATTATGTAATTATAGGAATTTGATATTACGAAAAAAGTCTTTATATTTATTTGTATCAAAGATACCATCTACCTTTACTATCTGGTATAGGGCAATTACAGGTAGGTCCTTCTATCAAATGTCCATTTTTATCAATAATTCCATCAGCTCTGTTACAAAAGCTCGCTATAATCTTCACTTTAGCCAGACCATTTTTAAATGGTGCTCCCCATAAAAATTGTGGTTTTATTACCCATTCCTCGTTACAATTTACGTAGCCCCATTTTTCACCTTTTTGGACTGCCGCTAATCCTTCACTGAACAACACATAATTAATTTTATCCTTATCAAATTTATCAATTGAAATTATCTTTTTGCCATCCGAATCCACCAATAGGGTTTCTCCTCTTTTTACTACTTTATATTGAATTTGTTTCAAAGTTTCACCACTTGCCCCAATTATACTGTCATATTCAAAATTTAATATTTTTTCGTTTCTATGATTAATTACACCGTATAAATTATTGTGCTTTGCTACAAATAAAGTTGTGTTTTCGTTTAAAAAACTTGTTAGCTGATTAATGTATTGATAGTTAAAAGGAATCAGCATATATTGATTAAAACATTCCATAATTCCATATTTGCCGTTTTTATTTACTATATAAAATGATCTAAAGTGTCCCTGTTCTTCTCTTTCAGATTCAAACCAACCAGAATCATAACCCACATCATTAATATCATTAATGATCAATTGCAAGTTTTCGTTTAGTAAGTCAAAAGTATTATCTCTATTACACTTAAATACATACGTATAATACGATAATTCATTGTATGTAATATCTTTATAAACTGGTTCTAAAATAAATTGTTGTTTATTAATATCATAAATACCTACAAGATGATCCTTAATTCCAAAAACATATGATTCTTGATAAATAAAATTTGAGCCTTTGCTAAAAGGTATTTCTGGGAAATCCTCTTGAGTTAAAATTTTATTGAAAATTGGCGGTATAACAACTGGCTGATGTTTCTTTATATCATAAATACCTACAAAATTATCCTTCATTACACATACAAAAGATTGACTATTGCCAAAATCATCCAAAATCTTATCAAAAATAACTGGGACAACAACTTCTTTATTTCTAATATCATAAATACCAAAAAAGCCGTCATTCATAACATTTACATATGATTCCTGGTAAATAAAGTTTACTTCTCTACTAAAGGGTACTTGAGGTATATTTTCTAGACTTAGGATTCTATCAAAAATTGGTGGAACTAAATATTGACCGTCCTTATTAATTAAACCATCTTTTTTTTCAAAACGAACTTTAGCTATATTTTCTGAATTAAAGATATAGTATCCAAGGTTCTTTCTCTCCTTTAACGTACATATATCAAATTTTGGCTCAATCACCCAGCTATTATTAGAGTCCCTAAAGCCAATTTTTCCATTATACTCGCTACTAATTCCAAACTCAGAATACACTCGTACATTAATAATTTCTTCACCGAATACTCCTACATCTATAACATCATATAAGACTTTTTGAGTATTTGAAGAAATCAGTTTATCTTTATATATATTAAATGTATCTAGTCCATAAAACTTTAAATTCTTACAAACAAAGGATTTTTCTATACCATTCTTATTAGTTATTTTCCCCAATAAGTTCTTGTTATTTTTATTAAACTCCAAAAAGCTTAATGTTCCTAGATTATCCTTGCTTAAATATTTTATTTTCAGCTCCCCTCGGATATTGAACCTATTATTTATTTCTTCTGGTCCTTGGTTGGGTTGTTTTTTCAAAAGTTCCAATTTTTCTTTAGCAATTCTATTTTTACGGCGAGGTTCTTTTTCTTTAATACCTTTTAAAAATGGATTCTCGTGTAGTGTTTTTTGATTTACTAAAATCCAAAAGACCTTTCCTTCAGGATAGCTGTTAAACTCTTGTAAAACTTCAATTATTTTATTTTCTATCAATGGAATAATTAAATCTTGACTTTTTTTATTCAATACAATCCGATGTAATTCCTTTTCCAGTTCAAAATCGTCATTTTTGCTACCCGAATTCAAAAGTTGGTTTATCTTTTTATTCATTTTTATTTTAGACCGATGGTTCGAATATAATTTTGTTCTCTCTATAGCTTTTCTTTGATTACGAACTTTTTCTGGCTCTTTAATAGTAATTTTTTTGTCCAGTTTTTTTTCTCGATTCATTAATACCCATATTGCTGTCCCTTCTGGGTAGGAGAATATTTCCAAAAGTTCAATTTCTTTATTACCTATTAATTGATTAATTAACTCGTGTGCCGAATTTTTTAAAACAATACGTCTTAATTCTTTCATTTAATTAAAATTTCCCCCTAAAGTTTTTAGGCTAATATTTTTCTATAGGGTTTTAAGAAGAAATCAATTTAACCTAAGTATCCATTAATAAGGATTTCCACCTTTATCGAACCTAATTAATGCATTTCCATTTCTAAACTCGTCATCGACAAGATAAAAGTTTTCTAAATTTGCTTCCTCCCATATAGACTTTGGAATATGTTCTAATACTATAATTTGAAAGTCCATCCCTAATTCGTTATTTATATAAGTAATAAAGTTGTTTAGCAGTTGCATTGCAATTCTTATTTTTGAACGGTCTGTACTTAAGACATCATTCCATTCTTTTTGTTCTTTTTTATTCTCTTCTCCAAAATATGGTCGACTAGGTTGGTCAATTATCAACCAGTAAGGAACATAGGGTGATTGCTGTCTAATAACTAACTCTTGCAATCCTAAAAAGAGACATAAATGTAAAAATAAATGATTGGAACTGCTTCCAACCTTACTTGGTATTAAAGCTTTTGGTGCTTTGAGTTTTAAACTTTTTTCTTTATATTGAAATGAGGATTTGTATCCTTTATAGGTTGGAATAGCGTCTGCACTCTTATCTAAATAATTTTGAATTATTTCATCAAGAAGCCGTAAAGTGGCATCTTTTCTTTCTGTATAATCAACTACCTCTTTTTCTAATTTATCTTTCAAAGACAACTTTTCTTCCAATTCGCTTTTTATTTGATCTTTATCATTTGTATCTTCCCACTGTGATTCATAAAGAGAAATTTTAGCTTTTAGTTCCCCAATAAACATTAGCTTATCGATTTCGTTTCTAGTTTTCACTTCATTCAAAGGTATATCATTAATTAGAGTATTAATTTTTTCAATATCCTTTTCATACTCTTTAATTCTGTCATCAATATTAAAATCGAATGGAGGTTTACCTTCAATATTTTTCTTAATTTCATAATATTCTTCGTTTAAAGCATTAATAAACAAATCAACCTCGGGTGATCCGATAAGTCTGTAATATGCCTCTTTAATCGCGATAACTGGTTTTAAACTATCAAGATTAACAGCCTCGAGCTTTCTATACTCTTCATATTCTTTTTTAAATCTCCTTAAATTTCTCACTTTTCTTATGAGTGAATTTTTATTTACCTTTAACTCATTAATCTTATCTATATTGATATCAATGTTTTCTTCTTTATAATTATTAGTTAACTCTTTAAATCTTGTTAGTGCTTCATTAAATTCAAAAGACTTGTATTCTATTAAGTTATAGCTTTGTGCTTTTTGGACCAACAACCTGATTTCTTGATTAAATGCATTTATTTCTTTATCTATTACTGATTGCTTTCTCTGTAAAGCGTTAATTTCTTTGTTTAAATTCACTATTTTTTCTTTTATACTGAGATTTTCTTCTGTTTCAATCCCAACCGCTAAGTCAAAAATTCTAGTCAAAGCTTCCCTATATTTGTCATCATTTTGTTTATCAAAGTAAACTTCACTATGCGTTATAACATCACCGGATTGTGTGTTAAACATAAAAAAATATCTAGGGGATATTTTACTTCCTAATAATATTTTTTTCCCACCGAAGGGAAAAACAGTCTTATCTGTAATACTGAACTCTTTCTCTATAATGGATTTAATGTCTTTCTCCTGCATATTATCTACAGGAGTTTCAGGTATTACCCCTAAAGAGGAAAAATAGTACTTAGAAGAAAGCTTCCTTTGATTTATCCTACCTCTGGCAATGGTATACACTTTATCATTGATTTTAAAACGAATGCCATACCAATTTACATTTTCATTAATTTTTTCCTCAGTAATATCTACTTTACTGGCAAAAAAGCAATAATCAATAATACTAATAATTTCTGATTTACCTGTACCACTCTCACCAGTAATTACGTTTACCTTATTAGTTTCAAAGTCTAATTCACGTACCTTACCATTTTTTAGCCACAGTACAAGTTTACTAATATAAAATTTCATAATTTCACCCTTAATTGAAGGTATAAATTTTCAACTTTATCTTCTAATAATTTTGCTATTTTAGGCGATGCCTTAACTATCTGAGTAGCTCTTATACCTATTACCCTTTTTTCGTAACTTGGAATAAAATCTTCTTCACCTAACAATTCAATTTTCCCATTAGGTCTAATTGCTAAAAAACCTAATGCGTTTAACATTAAAATTGAATTAACGGAAACCCTTAACAGTGCGTAAAATCGTTCATTAAAGTTTGATATTAATTCTGGTTTCCTTAAGATCAATTGTTCGATACTTTTTATGTGAACATTCGATCTACCAATATAACTAACTAAATCGTTCTGAAAGACAAACGGAAGAATTAGAAGTGCTTTTGCAGAGCTTATTGATTTAATATGCTTTATAACAGAATATACTCCTATGCAGCCTAGTAATTCGTTATTGTAGATATTTACATAGTTACTATTAGACTCAGATGCTTCTTCTACCTCTAAATTACTCATTTTGCGAACCTTTCTTTCCAACGATAATCCCATCCTATAACAGGAATATCCGATAAAAGATACAACTGCCCATAACTCATAGTAGTATTTATCGGGGTATCATCTATAGATAGTTTTAATTTTAATGTTTCAAAATAACACTGACTTGCTAAGTCCAACAACTCATCATTATCAATTTCTTCGATAGACATTCCACGAAGTTTTCTTTTTAGCTTGCTGTAAGTACTATTAAAAATAGTTGTCCATTGACTTTTTGTTTCCTCATCAAATTCTCGTTTTACATCTTCAGTTATTTCACTATTTTGCAACCAACGTAATAGATGATTGTGCATTTCATATTTACTCGTAAAAATATTTACCAAGTTCTCTTCATAGTCCGCATCATACTTGCTTAAAATTTGAACATCGAGTAATTGTTTTATAACCGTGTAATCTTGCGGATTTTCAGGTAATGGAACTCTTTTATTACTTAAGATAATAGGTAGTTTTATACTTCTTCCCAATTCAAAAAGTCTAGTAAAATGTTTATCATACTCATCGAAAGTAAATTTAACCTTTTTACCAGCCTTAATATCTTCATAAATTATTTCTTTTAAACGTGAATTTACAGCTACAAACACATCATCTATACGTGAACTTTTTACATTTTTCTCTTTAATCCTTAATTTTATCCTATTAATTAAATCATCCTTGTTATGCTCTATCCTCAGTTTATTCAAAAAACTTTCTAGCCATTTCTCATCCTGATTTTCCAGTGTGGATATGTATGTGTCAACTTTAGAAGATTCCTTACCTTTCTTAGGATTACTCAGCACTTTTAAATAAGCTTTCATTTCTACCAAGCTAAGTTTCCCACTTTGATACTCTTCGAGTTTAGTAATGAACAGATTTGTTATTGAGTTGGATTTATTAGTTACCAACTGAAAATCAGTTTTATTGATAAACTCTAATTGCGATTCCAAAGATAACCTTTTTTCCGCTGGATCATTAATAATACTTATCCAATTTGAAATTGTTTTCCATAGATCTTCATCTTTTTCTGTTAAGTTTATAATATTGCCATCTGCCCTTGTTTCTACAGAGTGTTTTAACTGCACTAAAATTTGATCTCCATCGGGCTTGTCAATATGTACATCATCTTTTACCTCATACCCTACTGTTTGGCCAGTTTGTAACTGCAACAATTGATATAAAAAATAGAAATACTGATATTCGAAGCCAATAGCTTTTGAATCCGCGGACGTTTTTTCCTGCACTGTCGTCTGTTTTTTTGACATTTTGACACCCCTTATAATGATGCAGAAGGTAATTGTCTACTATAAATAGAATACAATTAATTACAAAATTATACAACGAAGGAAAAACATCTCTTTACGTTTAAATATAAAAGGGAATACAGAATGTAAAGGAACGTTCACTAACCTGATATGTGGTGGTGAAGCCCAGAATTCACCCTTCACTTTAGGGGTATAATTCTGCATTAATAGAAAACTCCTGTTTTGCGTTTGGAGCCGCCGTAATTTTGTAGTACCAGCAAGTGCATCAAATGCACTTCTGAGTCGCCCAGGTCTCGCTTTACCAACCGTTTCACCACGAAACGTACCACAACCCACCTTGCAATTTGCAACGAGCACGGGATGTTTGAATCCTAAAAACTAAAAATGTAAGAAGTATTTAGGATCAATCTGGGGAATTAATTCCCTTCTAACGGGATGACATCACGATGGTAAGTCGTGAGCGAGGTTGACGGGAAACTCTAACAATTTTTTTTCGTCTTTTTTGCATTATCCAATCGCCTACCGATAGATGAATGAGCACACTGCCAGTTATATTAAATTATTTCTTTGGATGCTAAATAACCTAAATCAAAAAAGCTTTTTCTCTATAAATTCATAAATTGATTTCTCATCCTAATGTTAATTTCCAAAAGATTAATTGATCCCTTCCCGCAATAGATAATTTAAAAAGTATTTTTTTTCTTACTTAAATTCGGATACCATATAACATTTTTGGGTATCTTCTCAGGAAAATGGGAAAAACAATATTGATACTTACGGTATGTAATCACTATCGGATCTTTTACTTCCGCCGCATAGGATATCCTAATGGATTGAATATTGAATTGATTGGTGGAGTTAAACTTGTTGAGTTATGGAAAATGGTTTAGTGAATATTGAGGAAGACATATAAAAATTCACCCCGTAATTTATTTAGATAGAATCTTAGCCGAAAGAGTCTATTTATAATGCATTTACTCCTTTTGTCAAAAAAATATAATGTCAATTAAACAACCTACTATAATTTAAATCTGATCGAACTTAAAAAAGGGAAGATAAGTTTAGAGCATTAAAAAACCCACCCTTGCTTGTTTAAATTAGGATGGGGTCATTGGTGAACACCAATGGATTTTCTACCACTATTATATCCTTAGTCACATCTGTTAATTCACTAGCACTTTTTTTAATTACTGTCGTAATGTTTGGACTGTAATTTATAACACTATGGGAAGTTGGTGGGTTTATCAATATTCCAATAACACCAATGCACTTTCATTTTAAACTTTCGTGGATAGATCGATCACCCAAATCTTTGGACTATAATTGACGCACCAGAAAATGTTGGTGGTATCAAATTCTTAAATGTAATCTGTACTTTTCCTTGCTTTTTTCAAATGATATCTCCTAATGAATTAGTTTCATCTAAGAATCTTTCAAACCGTCCGAAATCAGTTTGCCCATAATTAATGGGCGGAGTATGAGGATCAAAATTAAGCCTGTAATTATGTAATGGTCCCTCCCCTGACGGCAAGCCTGAAGCGGTCTTATGTATCTCAAAAATTTGCCAAGATACACCCGGGGTTAAACTAAATAATTGATTAAGTTTATTACAATATCCTTTTGGTGAAAGTGTTTTAGCAGGAAATACATAATTATGATATAACCAAAAGTTTTGAGGTTTAGGCGAAGTTTGAACTGATAAATATCTAATTCCATCTATCTTTTCACTTCGTGTAACATATTGCAAAAGCAATTGTGGAATAATGTACTCCGGTTTAAATGGGTGTTCTCTATTATTTACCTTTACAGAGCTTGCAGCAATCAATGGCCATAGAATTAAATAAACTATTAATTCATTTACAGCATCAGCAGGATCCTTCTCATTCTGGTCTCCTAAATATTTAATCATATATAAGGGATGCAATCCCAAATCAACAATAGCTAAATTGTCCTTTTTTCTATAAAGAGAAGCTTTTACATTTTTAAAATTGGGGCGATTCATTTCTTCCCAACAAACATACATTGTACTTCCTAAGTATATAGATGGTAATCCGGGAATACTAAATCTTTGTGTAGTAACTAATGATCGAAGTTCGAACGGTATATGAAACATTTGCTCTCTACTAAAACTATGACTAGTACCTGTACCATCAATTCGAAGTCTATAAAAGTCATTTAAGGTTTGAGAGTCATTTATAGCACTTAGTTCCATTTCAATAGCATCTAATCCGGATTTAAAATCATTAAATGCTTTTGCTGGATGACCTTTATAATATTCCTGAACACCATTTTTTATCCCTTCAATTATACTATTTAGCTTATCTAAATTTGCTTTATTAAAAATACTACCAAGACCAGGATCTGTTACTTCTTTTATATAATCATCCAAATATTTTTCAATAAAAATATAAAAATCTCCATTATATTCTAAAGGCAATATCAATTTATCTTTAATGAAATTTAAATAATTTTCCAATGTGTTCTACTCCAATCAAATCAATATACAATAGTAATTATTAATTTATTACATTGAGGCTTCAACAGTAATTTTGATCGTACCTTCTTAAAATCTCAAGGGTGGATATTTGCACCAAATTCAGTCGAAAAATTGAATCGTCTTCATCGGAAAGTCCTGGATGTGATCCCTGGGGATGAAGGCGTTTCCAAAATGTTTCAAAATAACCCTGTCCATTATCTAGCCATTCATTCAACTGCTTATAAAATATAGGCGGGTTACATTTGGATAAAGCAATTTTAGCATTTTGACTACTCGTAAAGGTATTTCCAGTTATTTTTTCAGCAATTTTATTTAATAGTTCTTCCACATAACTCCTTAATTGACTATTGCAAGCAGCCCATTATCTTCGGTTGAAAGCATTACTAGCCTGATCATAGTGTCCTTTTGCAATATCAAGATTAAGTTTATTAAGAAGACTTTCCAATAATGTCTCATTCTTATTAAAATCAATGTCATTCTCGAAAGTTCTTACAAGTCTACCGTCTTCAATTACATATCCATCTTTTAGAAGGAGTCTTCTTAATTGTGGATAATTAACAAATTCATTTATTTCAGAATCAAAATGAAAGGTGCTTGATATTGTTCTGGTTAAAACATCTTCTACTATTTCATACATAAGATTATTACTTAAAATTCCAGGTCTTTCGGGATTGCTAATTAAATGCCTAGCTATGGATAGAACCTTTTGATCTTTACTATTACCTATGGCTACATCCTCTAATCCATATCTATATGCATATGTATCTAATGTAGCGTGGGTGTTCAAGTCTCGTAATAAATACATAACATCCATTATAGTAGCTCTTGAAAACAAATTACTTCCTCCCTTAATACCACCTATTCTATTTTTAGCGAAATTTCCCAACTAAATCATTATAACACTATCAATAAAAGGATACATTTTTTGTTATCCCCCCTAAATGTGAAAGGGGGAAATTCACTTTTAGGAATAAAAGGAATTCAAGTATGTAAAGAGAAATATATAATAATATTAAAAATCCCCCTAACAAATGGAGCGTATAAGATGAGCCATTCCAAAAATCTTGAAGAAGTCAAAAACCTTTTTTATGGAATATTACCAAACCGAATTGATATAGAGATCCATAAAGGTGAAAAAAAGATTATTAGTACTAACATAACAGGCAGCACAAGGGTAAATTTTATTGATGATGAAATTCCAAACGGATATACAACCATAACATTTATTCAAAATAGCTCTATAAAATTTGATATCCGAGCGGAGGGAATAGAAATAATCTCTTATGACGTATTAACAAAGGACAGATTCTTTGAATTTTTCTTTTTTATGCCTAATGAACAGATTGGAAAAATTATTGTAATAGGTGAACCTAATGAAGATTTTATTAATTTCGAAAAATTAGTAAAAATTACAAAAGATTGTACCTTCTGTGAGTCAATGTTAGATAAAGAGGCGATTATAGGTTACCAAAACGGCAATCTTAATGCTGATATATTATTTATTGCCGAAGCACCCGGTCCAAGGGGAGCAGATAAAACTGGGATTCCATTATCAGGGGATATTACGGGTAAAAATTTTGAAGAAATTTTGAGTTCAGTTGGTTTGAAAAGAGAGGATATCTTTATAACTAATGCGGTACTATGTTGTCCAACCAGTATGAATGGAAAAGTACGACCACCTAAATCTAGTGAAATAAAAAATTGTAGTGGATATTTAGCTCTTCTAATTGAATTAATTGATCCTAAAGTAATTGTAACTCTTGGGGCAGTTGCCTTGGATGCCCTAAAACAAATTAAGGGACATCAATTGAAATTAAAAAAACATATTGCAACTTTTCATCATTGGAACGGTAGATTTATATATCCTTTATACCATCCAAGCCCATTGGTGATAAACAGAGGTTTAAGAACAATGGAACAACAAAAAGCAGATTATCTACAATTAGTACGAAATTATGAAAGTAGATTTTTAAAGGGTCTTAATCCAATATCTTTATTGAAAGGGTGAACATTAGTTTCATAAAGATCTAGAATATAAAAGACTACCTTCTGTAATTATCTTGTTTTATCTAGTTTATAAACTAGGTTAACTGGAAACAAATTATAAGGAGGTGATGAGATATGGTTACATCTATTGTAATCTTCTTAATTTTATTAAACGGAGCTTTAATTCTTTATTTTAAAAAGCGAGAAGAAAAAGGAACAGCCTTACTTGCTCAAAAAATTGACTCAAGTTTAGAACTCAAAAAAACCCTGGCAATGGGGCTATATTTACGTTTTAACTACCCAACCACTAAAAAGGAAGATGGAATAACATATTTTGAGGAAAGTACAGACCTTTTTTTAAAGCAAGTTCCGTATGATTTTGAGGAGTTTGCTGCTCAAGTCTTCCAAAAACTCTATGGCGGAGAAGTTTTTGTAACAAATCGCTCCGGCGATTTTGGAGTAGATTTTGAACAAAAAAGGGAGGATGGGCTTTATCTAGGACAAGCAAAAGCTTGGAAAAAAGATGTAGGATACGAACCGATAGCAATTCTTCACTCTAATATGGTTAAACAAAACGCAAAGGGTGGTTATTTAATTACTACCGCACAATTTACTAAAGCTGCAAAACAATACGCCAGTGATCTTAATATTCAACTTATAGATGGTGTAGACTTTGTTGAATATTGGCTTGATTCTTTGGATAGTAAAGTCTACTCTCTCGCTAGTGATTTAGTATAAATAATAATATTAAGGCAATGAAACTTTCCACACAGAAAAGACCCTAACCTTTCACGGTTAGGGTCTCTTTCAGTATGTTACAAATAATAATCCTCATTCTGCCCAAAAGAAATCAAGCGAGGGTTATGATTACTTTATTCGATGTATAGATGAAGAAATGCTAACTAAATTAATGTTCTTTCAGTCAAACCAGCAGCATCTTAATACAAATTCACTTTATCATTAGTATTGCAAAATGGTATGCAGACAATTAAACTAGGGAAATACTATTTAGATTACGCACCTTCATATTCCTCTACATTCCTGTTAATCGTATCAATCACACGAATAATGCCACGCACATTATCTAGGTTATCTCTAAATAAATCAGTTACGCTTCCTAGTGAGCGGAATGGATCTTCCTGCAATACTTTCTTTTCAAGAGTTCCATTTTTCACGACGTAATCAATGATAAGTTTTACAAATCTCAATTGATTAACCTCCAAAAAAGCTTTCTTCCATGACGAAATCATAGAAGGGTTGGTTAGCCCAAATTGCAGGGCTGTATCTGCCTCAGAAGAACCTGTTCTTTTAATAAAGCTTAATACATCTAGCTTAAATTGAACAGAATAAGATTCCTTGTTCTTCTTTCTCATTAACCCTTTCTCCCCCAATTTTTCGTAAACTTTTACCCATCTCATAATGCGTGTAAAGTCTTTCATACCATATTTCTGTGCTAATAATCTATATCCCAATTTACCTGCTAGGTACTCTTTTACAAGCATTAACTTAAAGCCTTCACTATATTTAACCACTAAAAAACACCCCAAAAATTAGATTTCACTCTAACTTTTGGGGTGCAGTACAGAGGGTTAGTTGCCTTTCTTTAAGATGAGTTGCGAGATACACTCGACGTGCGTCGTATGCGGAAACATGTCCACCGGCTGCACTTCCACGGTTTTGTATCCGCCATCTTCTAATATCCGAAGGTCCCTAGCCAATGTTGCCGGGTTACAGGAAACATAAACAACCTTCCTCGGTTTCATTTCAATAATCGTTTGCAGTAAAGCCTCATCACAGCCTTTGCGCGGTGGATCAACGACTAAAACATCAGCGATATTTCCTTCTTTATACCACTTTGGAATAACCGCTTCTGCCTCACCGGCTGCAAACTCTGCATTCGTAATGCCGTTCAATTCCGCATTCCGTTTGGCGTCCTCGATCGCCTCAGGAACCACTTCTACTCCGAAAACCTTGCATGCCTTTTGTGCTAAAAATAGCGATATGGTGCCAATGCCGCAATAGGCATCAATTACAGATTCTTCACCGCTAAGCCCGGCATATTCAAGCGCCTTATCATACAAAACCTTTGTCTGCACAGGATTAACTTGATAAAACGAGAGAGCCGATATGGCAAACTTCACATCCCCAATGTAATCATAGATCACTTCACTACCCCAAAGGACGCTCGTTTTTTCGCCCATAATCACGTTTGTCCGCTTTGAATTCACATTATGAACAATCGACTTTACTTTCGGTAGCCGGCCAACAATTTCTTCAACTATTTTATTTTTCTGCGGCAGCTCTGCTGTTCTTGTAATAATGACAACCATAAGTTCTCCTGTCTGCTTACCGTACCGTGCCATAATATGACGGAGAACTCCTTTATGGGATTCTTCATGATACGCAGGGATCCCAAGATCACTGCAAATCTCCTTCACTGCTTGTACTGCTTCATTAATTTCCGGGAGCTGAATTAAGCTCTCATTTGTATCAACAATTTCATGACTACGCGGTTTAAAAAATCCCGCAATCAATTTACCGTCTTTTTCCCCGACTGGTACCTGGGCCTTGTTTCGATAGTGCCACGGATTATCCATCCCTAAAATAGGATGAACGGCCACATCCTCCAATTTACCGATGCGCGCAAGAACTTGCCGGACTTGATTTTCTTTGTATTTCAGCTGACCTTCATAGCTAATATGCTCGAGCTGGCAGCCGCCGTATTTATGCCGTTCACTGCCAGCAATCTCCACACGGTAAGGACTTTTTTCATAAAGTTCAATCAAGCGACCAATCCCATAGCCTTTGCCAGTCTTAATCACCTTAATTTTAGCTTTTTCGCCTGGCAGTCCGTTTGGAACAAATAATGGATAACCATCCACCTTCGCAACTCCCGCCCCGTCATGTGTTAAATCTTCAAAGACTACATCTATATAATCATTTTTGTTAACTGGTAATTGTTTGCTCATCAATTTCTTCCTTTACTCGTTTTGACTAGCTAAGATTGTAACACAATAGCGGGTTAAATGCGAAAACTGCCGACATCAAGAGCCCTTTTTTTCATAAGTGCGAAAAATTTGTCAGAACTTTTTTGTTTTCAAATATAATAAAAGTGTATATGATTAAAACAATCTCATTGGAAGGAGTGGATGATGATTAAACGCATAAAAACCCTTTCCATTCCTTTGCTGCTTGCCTTCTTTGCTTTAAACTTTTTACACATTTCAACTATTCTTCCGCAATCCCATTCAGCAATCAAAGCTGTTATCAACGAGGATGATACAAAGGCAAAGGCTTTTTCAGACGATGAGAAAAAACAGCCGATATACCTGCAATTACTGTTTGTACTTGTATTAGTCATTTCAACAGCAATGATTTCACCCCTGCAGTTGTTATTGGCACCTAGCAGAAAACTTATTTTTCTCATCCCGGTATTTCATCAATCAAACTACTTAATCCTCCCACCCAATTCATAAGAAAAATGAATAAAAAGGGAGGAAATAATATGTGGATTCGTTTTGCTCTGATTGGATTCTTTTCGTTATCGGCAGCAGGAATGCTCACCTACCAAGGCATCGAAATCTTCCATGCTTTTATGGATTACTTTAGACAAAAATAACAGAAAGGCAGACTCAGGAGGAACAGCATTCCATGGGTCTGCTTTTTTTAATAATTACATTAAGTCCTAAAACATAGTACACAATAAAATTAAATATTATACTAGATTAAGGGTAATTAAAAAGGAGTGGATAATGGTTGATTATCGAAATCGATGCTGGATCAAAAAACTGGTTAGAATCTAAAGGCAACCAGTTAACCGTAAAAACGATTGAAGTAAAAGCTTGCTGTGCCCCAGGAGTACAGGAGCTGGTAGCCGTACCGGGAAAACCAAAGACTTTAGACCTCTATCATGAATTTATGATTGACGATCTCTCCATATATGTACAAAAGAGGATTAGAGATAGAGAAAAACTCATATTAAAATTATCCGGTTTTAGTTTTTTAAAATCAATTTCGGCAAAGGTTCATTGATGAGATATATAAACAGCACCCATTCAAAATGAATGAGTGCTGTTTTTTTTAAGCAACTTCCTTTTCGGAATTCTTCACTAATATTGCTTGTGGAATTTTCCATAGATTCGTCCATTTAATAATGGATGTAACCATGATGACGATTCCAAGGATCAGCATGATAATGGAAAGGATAGCGTTCAATACGTTGAAACCAGGATTAGCTGCATTTAAGTAAACATTTTTCACCATCCAATACCCTGCTACCATAACCGTGACAAACAGGTATGCTAGTGGGATTAGACATGTCAGCATGTACCAGCGCTTTTCCGCAATCTTTAACACGACGGTCGCTCCGACAATAAGACCGATCGATGCCATCAATTGATTCGATACACCGAATAGCGCCCAGACAGAGCTAATGTCACCTGAGAAAAGAAGATATCCCCAGACAAAGCAGGCTAACGCACTGGCAAATATATTTGCTCCGATTGAATCTGTTCTTTTTAACGGTTTAATGAAGTCTCCCAAGAAATCTTGAATCAGGTAGCGGGCAACCCGTGTTCCTGAATCAATAGCTGTTAAGATGAAAACTGCCTCAAATAGAATAACAAATTGATAGAAGTAGGATGCCAATTTTGCAAAAAACGGAACGGCAGTGAAGATGTACGTCATCCCTACTGCAAGTGTAACGGCTCCACCCGTTCTTCCTTCAAGGTCCATTCCAACTTCTTTACTCAGTTCATCCAGGTGAACTGTTTCCATTCCAAGTGTAGCAAACTTCTCCGGTGAAGAGTTGATGGCAAAATAATCACCTGGCTGCAGTGATACAGCAGCAATTAAAGCCATGATTGCTACTAAGCATTCAACAAGCATGGCTCCAAATGCAACGCCCTTCACATCGCTCCAACGATTGACCATCTTTGGTGTTGTACCAGATCCTACAAATGCATGAAAGCCCGAAATGGCTCCACAAGCAATCGTTATCGAGATAAATGGCCAAACTGGCCCTGCTACAACCGGCCCACCGCCGTTAAGAAATTCTGTAAAAGCAGGGAATTGTACGTCTGGATTTACAATGAATACCCCAATTATTAAGGCGGCAAATACCCCAATCTTCATAAATGTACTTAAATAATCGCGTGGCGCCAATAATAGCCAGACTGGTAATGCAGCCGCAAAAAAAGCATAGATTGGCAGAATAAGTGCTAATGTACTTTTTTCAAGAGTTAACATGTCACCTAGCCATGTACCTTGAATATTTGGTCCAAGAACGATTGCCACCATAATTAATGCGAAGCCCACAATCGTTGCTAGTTTTAAGTTTCCTGTCTTTTTATGATACAATCCAACACCCATTGCAATCGGAATCGTGATCCCAACCGCAAACGTTCCCCAAGGATTTCTTTCAAGTGCGCCAAGAACAACCAATGACAATCCTGCCATTGTAATGGTGATAATGAATAGCATAGCTAAGCCTGTACAAAAGCCTGCAACAGGACCAAGTTCTTCTTTGGCTACTTCTGATAACGATTTTCCATTTCTGCGCATAGAGGCAAAGAGAACAACCATATCGTGGACAGCGCCGCCAATAACAGCACCAATCAGCAGCCAAAGCAAGCCTGGTAAATAACCAAATTGCGCAGCTAGGATGGGGCCAACTAGTGGACCTGCTGCAGCAATCGCTGCAAAATGGTGGCCAAATACTACCCATTTGTTCGTTGGTACATAATCTCGTCCATCTTCAAATTTCTGAGCAGGAGTCGGTTTTGAATCCTTAAGCTTCAAAACTTTTGCTGCCATGAAAGTACCATATAAACGATAAACAATTAAAAGGATACATATCGAGCCAATAACAATTGTAATCGCATTCATTTTCGTATATTCTCCCTCCACTTTTGTATCTACTTCATCAATTTTACAAAATAAAAGCGAATATATTCCGTTTTCACGATAAAATGCACAAATAGAAGGATGAATTGCAAAAATCAACAAATGAAATACAATCAGTTTAAAAACCGAAACGCTGCTTTAATTCCTTTACATAGGTTCGACTTACTGGAACTTTGGAGCCGTCTTTCATAAGCAAATTATAGGTAGAGTTAAACCACGGTTCTATTTCGATAACATGATCCAAGTTGACAATAAAACTACGATGAACACGGAAAAATTTTGCGCTATTTATCTTTTTCTCCAAAACAACAAGTGCATCAGCCACTTTGTATGCTTGATCGAGGGTTACAATATGGCACTTTCCTTCACTGGATGCGAAATAAAGAATGTCTGCCAGCGTTAATAATATAATCCGTTCATCCGCAAGAACGGCAATTTTCCCATTATTGTTGTGTTTCATAGAGGACTGGATAGGTACCCGCTTATCCCTAAAATGTTGCATTTTCTTGATTTTTTCCAACGTTTTTTGAAGGCGCTCTTCATCAAAGGGTTTTAAAATATAATCGACTGCATTTACATCAAATGCCTGTAAGGCATACTCATCATAAGCTGTTGCAAAGACAATAGCAGGAGTTTGCTCCTGGCTTTCTAATTGCCTCGCTAAACTTAATCCATTATCATCATCCAGTTCAATGTCCAAGAAAACAAGATCCGGCTTTAGAACTGTGATAGCCGACACTGCATCCTCTACACAATCACTTTCTCCTAAGATTTCCACCTGCTCACTTCGAATGAGCAGGTATTTTAATTCATCCCTTGCTAATGGTTCATCATCCACAATGTAGGCCTTCAACATCTTGATCAAAAACTCCTTTCCTCTCAAGCGGAATGGAAATCGTGATGGTCGCTCCGTGATCAACTTTACTCTTTAAAGATAAACTTGCTTGACCATTATAAATTCCTTTTAGACGTTCCGTAATATTATAAATCGCCGTGCCATTTCCTTTTTTTGAATGGACAACTTGTTTACCAAGCAACTCTATCTGATCCTCTGGGATTCCTTTTCCATTATCGGCTACGATAATCTGCAATTGATTGTTTTTTGAAAAAATTGTGATGGTCACTTTCCCTTCAGACTTACTTCGAGGAAAACCATAATGAATCGCATTTTCAACTAATGGCTGCAAGGTAAAAGGAGGAATCATTACCTTTTCTAGGTGTGACTCTATGTTAAAATCAATGTTGTATTTATTAGGAAAGCGAGTCTGTTCCAATGATAGATAGGCCCTAACATTCGCTAATTCCTTTTCCAGAGGGATTAGCATCTGCCTTGCTCCTTGGAGATTGCCACGAAAAAAGGAACCAAGTTCCAATAGTAATTTACGAGCTTTATCTGCATCTGTACGGCAGAGTGCGGAGATGGTGTTAAGACTATTAAATAAAAAGTGCGGATGAATTTGCGCTTGTAAAGCCTTAATTTCTGCATCTTTTAATAGCTTTGTCTGTCTTTCTGCTTCCGCAAGCTCCAGCTGAGTCGAAAAAAGATTCGCCAGCCCTTCAGCCAATTCCTGTTGTACCCTATCCAGCTTTCCAGGCTCCGTGTAGTACATTTTTAAGGTGCCAAAGATTTTGTTTTTTACCTTTAATGGCAGTACGATCGCTGCTTCTAGCGAACATTGACTATCAAAACAAGAGATTTCTTCTTTTGATCTTGCAATGGAAATTTTACCTTTTTCAAGTACTTTTTTCGTCAAGCCTGTCTCAGGCTTTAACTTTGGGATATGGTGATCTGAAGCGGCACCGACATGGGCTAGGACCTGGTGGTCATCAGTGATCGCTACTGCATCTGCACGGGTCAATTTCAGCATAATTTCTGAAATTTCCTTGCAGGAATGGAAGTTAAGTCCTTGGCGAAAGAAAGGCAGGGTTTGATCCGCAATAAGAAAGGCTTGGTTCGTTTGGTTGGCACGGGCGCGTTCTTCGTCACGTTTAATGATTTGAATAATAAACATAAACAGCAATGTACCTAAACCGTTGCCAAAAATCATTGGAAGGCTAATGAGCTGAACGAGTTCCCAGGCATCATTAAACGGTTTGGCTGCGACAAGAATGATAAGCATCTGAACAGCTTCTAAGGCCATTCCGATAAGGACAGCAAACGAGGACGTGATTTGTTTCCCCTTCTGTTTTCGTTTTTTTCCAAAGTATCCTGCTGCAAT
Organism: Bacillus sp. S3; assembly: GCF_005154805.1. Classification (GTDB taxonomy): domain Bacteria; phylum Bacillota; class Bacilli; order Bacillales; family Cytobacillaceae; genus Neobacillus. Next base: position 470,293 of record NZ_CP039727.1, on the reverse strand, counting down.
TCCAGCAAGAATGGTAGAAAAAGCACAAGAAAAGGCAGTGAATCCCCCTAGGGTAAGGCGGTGAATTCCCGCAATCAGTCCTGCGCCAATGCCAACCGCTGGTCCCCCAAGTAAACCGCCAATGACAATCCCCATCACTCTTGTGTTTGCTAGTGCACTCTCATGGTCCATTTCAGTAAGCCAATCGGGTCTGCCTATCGTATGATGGTGAACTTCAATGCCTGTATAATTACTAATGATTCCGAACGAACCAAAAAGTAAAATAAGCATGATTTTCTCTTTTGTGCTGTGCTCGTTTTGAATCACTTGGCGAAACGACCGCATTTGCGAAAGCAAAAATGCCACAATCACGATAATTCCAACCTTTTCGAGCATCAATGGAGCTAAATTGAACATATTCCTTCTCCTTTACCGTTAGCCCTGTGTCCTTATTCATTATAAGAAATGACAGACTTTTTCGAAAGGTTTATGCACTTTTTCATATTACACCATTAAGGATTGCCGCGCTCCGCCATAATCCATAGAAAAAAGACGCCCTTCTTAAGGACGCCCCTTCTTTCTCTTATTCCTTCATCGCTTCTACTTTTTCTTTCACTTCTTCAATGTTTTTCATTTTGTTATCCCAGCACTTTTGACTTAAATCGAGTGGATAGTCCTCTGGATTCAAGATCCGCTTGTACTCGTCCCATAATGCATCAAGATTTTGTCTTAGATACTCGCGTGATTCCTCCAGACAAGGGATTTCAAAAACGAGCTCGCCATTGACAAAAATAGTTTCATGGAGCTCTTTTGCAGTAAAGTTCGTTACCACCTTGTTAATGTACGTATGGGTTGGATGGAACATACGGATACGTTTTTCCGGCAGCTTTTCATCCTCCATCGCGATATAATCTCCCTCGGCATGGTGGTTCGTATTATTGATAATACGATAAACCTTTTTCATCCCCGGAGTTGTCACCTTATCCGGATTAGAGGAAATCTTAATCGTATCCTCCATTTTGCCATTCTCATCTTCAATCGAAACAATTTTATAAACAGCACCGAGCGCTGCTTGATCGAAGGCAGTAATCAGCTTGGTGCCGATTCCCCAACTATCGATTTTAGCACCCTGCGACTTTAAGTTGATAATCGTGTACTCATCTAAATCACTTGACGCAACAATTTTCGCATCCGTAAATCCGGCTTCATCCAGCATCTTTCTTGCTTCTTTAGATAGGTATGCAAGGTCGCCGCTGTCTAGGCGGATCCCGATAAAATTAATCTTGTCTCCCAGTTCCTTAGCCACTTTAATCGCATTTGGCACGCCGAGACGAAGGGTATCATACGTATCCACTAAAAAGACACAGTCTTTATGTGTTTCTGCATATTTATGAAAGGCCGTATATTCATCTTTATAGGCTTGGACCATCGAATGGGCATGGGTTCCCGAAACAGGAATACCAAACAGTTTTCCCGCCCTGACATTACTTGTGGCTTCAAAGCCGGCAAGATAGGCAGATCTCGTTCCCCAAATCGCTGCATCCATTTCCTGCGCCCGTCTTGTCCCAAATTCCATCGCCACTTCACTGCCAACGACCTGCTTAATTCTCGAGGCTTTTGTGGCAATTAATGTTTGGTAATTCACAATATTGAGCAACGCGGTTTCAATTAGCTGTGCTTCCCCTAGAGGTGCATCCACCCGTAAAATGGGTTCATTGCCAAAGACAAGCTCGCCTTCTTTCATGGAATGAATCGAGCCCGTAAAACGCATATCCTTTAAATATTCAAGAAAATCGTCCTTGTACCCTACTTCATTTTTCAAATAATCCAGGTCTTCTTCGCTAAAACGGAATCCTTGAATAAACTGAATGACTTTTTCTAAGCCTGCGAAAACAGCATAGCCGTTTCCGAAAGGAAGCTTGCGGAAAAATAGTTCGAAGACCGCACGTTTATTATGTATTCCATCTCTCCAATACGTCTCTGCCATATTAATCTGATATAGATCTGTATGCAGAGTTAAACTATCATCATGATAAATGTGTTTCATAATTGACCTCCGGAGTACTATTACAGCTTTTCACCATTATAACTGATAATATCATTAATAGCACTATTTAACCATAGCTCCAAGCGATTGTTCAAAATGTCCCAGCGCCCATTCATGTCCTGCGGGATTAAACGATGCAACGGCATCCTTGTACACGACAATGTTAAATCCTTTATTATAGGCATCCACGGCAGTGTGGAGGACGCAAATGTCTGTGCAAACACCAACTAGGTGGACTTCGGTAATACCCCGCTCACGTAATTTGATTTCAAGGTCTGTCCCCGCAAATGCCGAGTATCTTGTTTTATCCATAAAAGCAACATTTTCTTTTTGTTTATTTTCATCATAAACATTCTGGAGTGCACCAAATAGGTCCCGGCCTGATGTCCCGCGAAGATTGTGCGGCGGGAACAATTTCGTTTCCGGATGGTATTCATCCCCTTGATCATGGACATCGATTGCAAAAACAACATAGTCCCCTTGATCAATAAACTGCTGTGTCAGTTCAACGATTTTCCCCTCAATCGCCTGGCCCGGCTCTCCGCAGGTTAACGCCCCCGCATCTGCAACAAAATCAACCGTGTAATCAATATTAATTAATGCCCTCATCACCCATCGCCCCTTACATTGTCTTGACTGATGTCTTTAATTCATTATACACATTAATTGAGGCACCCGAAAGCAAAAGTACCAAGGGATTTTTCTATAAAAAAAGTCCGCTCCTAAAGGAACGAACTTCTTGTTAGCTATATCTTTTCCCCGACTCCCAGTCTGTCGGCCGGTCATTTGGGCGAATATCATCAAGGGGCACGAATACCTCTAAATGACGATAAAGATTCTCGAACTCTGCCGGCAGTAAGCCGCCAAATTCACCATCTAAATTTAACTGCACTTTCTCATCAGAATAAACCTTGATCCGATTGGCCTGTGTGTAAATCACATTTGGATCATTTACATGCTCACCGCGAATCGCTAGCGTTGCAATCCGGGTAAACTCAGCAAGATTTACTTTTTTCAAAATTAACAGGGAAAACAAACCGTCATTAATGGAAGCATCTGGCGCCAGCTTTTCAAATCCGCCAATTGAATTGGTCAGCCCGACTAGAAACATCATTGCTTCTCCTTCAAACAGCTTTCCGTCATATTCAATCTTTAGATCCGATGCTTTTATTGAAGGGAGCATTTCCATCCCTTTTAAATAGTAAGCTAGCTGGCCGAGCATCGTTTTTAATTTACTCGGTACTTCGTATGTAATCTCGGTAATTCTGCCGCCGCCTGCAATATTAATAAAATATCGGTCATTAATCCGGCCAATATCAACAGGGATTAACTCCCCTTTAGTAATGATGTCCACGGCCGCTCCCACATCTCTTGGAATATGAAGGGCTCGGGCAAAATCATTCGTTGTACCTGCTGGAATAATGCCTAATTTCGGACGATACTCCTGTTCAGCTAAGCCGTTAACGACCTCATGAATCGTTCCATCCCCGCCAGCTGCAATCACCACATCATACTGGCGTTCAACAGCTAACCGGGCTGCAGCTGTTGCATCGCCCGCGCCCGTCGTTGCATGACAGGATGCTTCATATCCGGCAATCTCTAATTTTTCAAGAATTTCCGGCAGATTCCGCTTCAAAACTTCTCGTCCTGAGGTAGGATTGTAAATCAGTCTTGCTCTTTTCATTATCATCATCCTATTTTTTAAATACATGGCTTTGTCAATTCTATATTCTACCAATTTTCATCATCGCTTACAAACATATTGCAAAGCCATCAAACTGGACCTTCCATTCGTGGGAATCCTCCTGCCCATTCATGCAGGATACCTATTATTATCTCCTCCCCACGTCCATTTACTATCATAATGGTTATTTATTTTTTTGCAAAAAATAAGTGAAGAATTTTTTATTAATATGTGTTCAGGCTAACATCATAAGCTTTGGCAATATTGATACGGTATTTCCCTTCACCCAATTGATAAACAGCATTTTTTCCCGTCTCATTGTCTGAGCTCTCTTTTTCGGACACCTGCCATTCACCATCTTTTCCGCTCACATTCTCCACACCTACAGCAGAAACCTTCAAATTATTATTTTCAGCAACATCTACAACAATCGATGAGACACTCTCAATATTCCAGTCGTTCGCGAGCGTCCGCGGTTTTAATGTTAACGAATTCCCATTTCCGATGACCTCAAGTTTTACATCCTTCGGCACTAGAATGGTCCCCGCTGCCATTCCCTCCGAATAAAACGGACCCATCTCGTTTGGCAGAGACTTAAGGTTTAAATAAAGTGTATCTCCCTTTTGGTTTGCCGCAATGAAATCATCGGCACTTTTAAGCAGCTTCTCTTTCTTTGCCGTTTGCACCCGGTATGTTCCAAACATCGATACTTCTTTCTCTTCTGTCGCCTCAATCGTCATGTCGTAGCCGACCGTTCTTACCACAACCCGTTTAATGCTGTCCTCCATTTGGTAGGAGAAAGCAGGAAGTTCAAACGACCGCTCTTCCCTTGCCATTACCTCTTCTGCCTTGTCCATCAGTCCTGTTGCATTGACAACAGCGAAGGCAATGCCAATCGTGCCAATCACCCCAACAAAGAAAATACTCAGAAAATCATATTTTAATATTGGCTTTTCCTGCCGTGAAAGAAATAAATAAAGAAGAATTTCAATTCCGAGGACGACCAGCAGAAGCGGCCACCAAGCCGTCATCACCTGAACAAGATTTAAACCCAAGAACTTTGAAAAGAAAAGAAAGAGGCCAAGAAACAAAAGCGAGGCCCCCATCGAAAACGTCCCAACACGCCAGGTTCTCATACTTCTTCTCCCCCTTTTCTTTTTCTAAAAAGGAACCCAATTCCGGCTCCGATTAAGGCCAGTCCCGCTACCGTTTTTCCCCACTTACTCATGATTCTTAACCTCCCTTTTAACCTTACTTCCAGATAAAAGCTTGATTCCTCCCACAATCAACAAGACACATACAATGCCTGACTGGATGTAGTTTTGCACCCAATACATAATGTCAAAGTTGATTAATCTTTCTAACATTGGTGAAAATGCCGGTAATAGGACATTCATGACCAAATAATAAAGGCCCAATAAGATAAGTCCGATTCCCACCCATTTTTGATGATTAAGGAAATACGAGATGATCGGGACATCCTCCAACTTTTCTTCCCCGTACCGCGATACCTTTTGCATCGCGTCAAAAAAGCTGTAAAACCATATGATCGGAATTAGAAACAAGAAGATGCCAAGGCGCAATACATCTAAAATATAAATCGAGAACAGGAACGCTGCCATTAGCTGGATGCCGCGGCGCTGCAAACCTAAATACAAGTGGCCGGCTCCTGGGAAAATCGAGAGAAAGGTCGCAATGGCTTTGCTTTTCTTGCCGTCTTCGCGGCGTAATTCAAAATCCTCATAAATGGTACGGTCTATGAGCTCCTCACCACGCTGCTTTTTATTTACCTGCTGAACAGCGTCGAAAAATCCGTACACCCATATAACGGGAAGTGCCGCTAAAAAGATTAGAAATTCTGACCGGCTAGACAGTGCCGTGATGAAAATGACCATGGCGCCCAGCCCAAAAAATGTCGCCAATAAGGTTAAACCCCGATTCATTAAGCCGAGTTGGAAATGGCCAAGCCCCGGAATAAACGATAAGACAATCGTATAAAAACGTTCTGAATCCTGTGCCGCTTTAGATTGTTGGTAATCAGGATTTGTTTCTATTAGTGCTTTCTTTTGTTTTGAAATCTGAACTCCCATATCAATGAAACTAATTAAATAAATTGAAACTCCAGCCATAAAAGCTAGGATCGCCACTTCCTCATTATGGGTGAATAAAGCAATAACCGTTATAAATGCCAATCCTATTACTGACAGTAAGTACATCACCCCGCGAATCATGTTGCCGAAATAAATATGTCCGAGGCCGGGAAAAAGCGATAGTGTTAAAGCCTTCGTGGAATTTTTCATTTCTTATCTGCCTCCTTCTTTTCTAGTGAATCCATCCATGCAAATGTTTTATTAATAACCCCTTCCGTCACCGAAGGCTTTTTTTCCTGTATGTGCTGCGGACTTTCTATCGAGTTCGCATAATTGGCAAGCGATTGAAACGCCCCCGAAAACATCAAAAGAACCGTCGCCGCCGCCGCCAACAAATAATGAAACACCGCCTGCTGATAAAAACGCTTCTTCCTATTAACCGTGTTGTTGATGGTGTTAATAGTATTAATAGTGTTATTGGTGTCAGGCACCAATTGAACTGTTTCCATAGTGCTAAGGTCGTTATTGGTGTTAGGCACCGCCTTTGGCGCTACCATTGCCATTATTTGGTCTGTGAAGTTGCTTTCGTTTGAAAGAACTGGGAGGGATGTTACATTGGCTGAGACTGCTTGTAAGTATGTCTCTAGGCATTGGTCGCATGTATATAAGTGATTTTCCAGCTGTTCACGTTTTTGGTCATTGATTTCGTCACTCACGTATTCCATCCATTCATCGTAACTATAATGCTTCATGAAAAATCGTCCTCCTTCCAATTCTTTTTCATCCAGCTCCTGGCCCGGTACAGCTTTGTTTCTATCGTCTTGACCTGGACATTTTGTTCCTCGGCCATTTGCTGATAGCTTTTCTCCGCTATATAAAAGCCATAAATCACTTCGCGGTAATTTTCAGGTACTTCATTCAGCTTTTTCCTCACAAGTCTGCGCTGATCCTGCTCAATAATTTCCTTTTCCACACTATCCCTCGGCGTCCCTAATGCCGCTTGCTCGAGGGCCTCGACAACTTCCTCTCTTCGTCTTGCCTGTTTTCGTTTCACATCTATCGCATGGTTCACAGCAATCCGTGTCATCCACGTTTTAAACCCCTGATGTTCATATTTGGGGAGAGAGGTGTAAATTTTCATAAACACTTCCTGTGCCGCGTCTTCCGCTTCCTTTTGGTCGCGAAGAACAGCAAAGACAGTCCGGAACACATCATTGCGGTACTTCTCAACCAAAAGACGAAAGGCATGATCATTGCCTTCCAGCACTTTTTCTATTAAGGCTGTGTCGTTAATCGTTCTCTCCCCCTTTCTTATCCTACTTACACATGAATAGACGATTCGTTTTTTTCAAACCCCTACACTTTTTATAAAAATGTTTTTTTGTTTTCTCAATCCTAACGTAATTGTCGATACCTGCATATGCATTCTACTGTTTATTTTTTCAAAACGGTGAATGTCACCCATTTCTAACAAGCACACAAAGGAGCAGGCGATTTACCTGCTCCTTTGTGTGCTTATTTTGTTCCATTTCATCGGTCGTCCAAGGAAAACTCTAATTAAATGCAATCTCGCGCATTGCTATTTTATTTTCCCATCTAAGTCCTACTTCCGTAATGATCATTTTAATTTTCGATGTTTCAAGAGAATCTATTTCAACTTTCAACGTTTCTCCGATTTCAGTATTTCCAGCAGCTGTCCAAGGAATACTATATTCCTTATCGTGATTTACCCAACTATTCGTTTTCGAATCCCATGCTGCCAGCTTAAACTTTTTAATTCCCTGATCCTGTCCAAAGTTTGTAGTAAATGAAATAGAATGTAACGTAACATTCTTATTAAAGTTATACTGAATATTTACTTCTTTATCATTTGGTAACTGATTAGAGGCAAATCTAAATTCTCCACTGTTGCTTTCCAGATTACTATCAAACAGTTTCGCCAATTCAGTTTGACTGTTTGCCACTCCTAGGTTTTCACTCGTATACGGAGGTGGTGGAGGTGGCGTTGTCACCGCAATTTGTAATGTTGGATTTGTTATACCTGCAACTTTATTTAGATTTGGAAGGATTCCATTCTTTGTAATCGATTCTCCATTATTTAACTTTACTAAATCTTCCTGTGTAATCGGATCCCATTTTACAAACTCTTGTGTGATAACACCGTCATTCCATGTCACATTGACATAGGATTTTGTATTTGGTAAGTTGGGCTCCGTATATACTTCTCCCTCATGTCCGTTCACACTTGAAGTATATTGTTTGAGAGCCGCCTGTCCCTTCAGAACTGTTACCATTGAATCCTCAACATGTACCACTTTCAGTTGTTTTTTTGATAATTCCTTCTGACCGTTAGAAAGCTTTTTATAAACTCTTACATAATCAATATCAAAAGAGTTTGGATAGGGCATCCATTCCCATGGACCCGTCCATCCGCCTGCTCGTTTCTCATACTGAGAGAATAATTGAATCATAGGATAGTCGATATTTACGTTTTTACTTCCTACTTCTTTTCCATCGACATAAAATACAAGTTTATCAGGATATGCACCTGCACCCGTACCATTTTGCCAATCCATTCCAAATGTATGCCATTCATCATGGAAGTTTGCTTGGGCATTTATAAATGTCTCTCCCTGATCTTTAACAGCAAAAGCATCTTTATCTTTCCAACCATGAAATGCTCTCGGAACCGCAGTCTGTTGGTTTCCTAGAATCTCAAAGATATCAATCTCTGCTGAGTGCTCTTCTCTATCCTCAAACCCTAACAACCACCATGCAGAATGCCTTGATGAGCCAGCTTGACCCTTTGCCCGGATCTCATAATACCCATATTGATTAATATGTGTTAACTGAGTATCAACAGGATTACGCACTACATTGGTACCATTCCAATTATGAAGTCCATTTCTATTTCCCGTTGTAAATCCACTTACCCGAGTTTCCCCATCATACTCCGGAGCCCATCCAGGTGTATCTTCTTTCACTTGTAGGTTCATAACTCCATTATTTATTTTGTAAATGGGTTTAGCGAATTCAGGGGTCCTTGTCCAAGATGACAAATATTGGTCCACCCATAATGTTGAATCTAATTTTCCATTAGCATTATTAAATTCCTCATCAAATATTAACCGATATCCATCCTTTTTTACTGGACTTGGCGGTGTATGTTTTCCCCATTTTGCTACAAGGGTTATATCTTGGTCAGGTTGAAACGGAAAGATTACCTCATATTTGTTACTTTGACCATTGTACCACCCAAGGAAGTCATACCCCTCCTTTTTCATTTTTGAAAAAGGTACTTTTTTCTCCTTAAGCTTTTTACCCTTCACTATTTTGACTTGTTTTACTTCCTGGCCATTGGCAGGATCAAATGTAATCACAAATTTTTTAGATTCAGTTGTCTCACCAAAGGCTTTATTAGTTAGCACACCCATACTACTAATATTCAGAACAACTAGCGTGACCAAAATGATACTAATAAACTTTTTTATCTTCGTCATGTTATCATATCCTCCCTCTATAAATGCATCACAAGACTGAGAAACAAAGATTAAATTTTCCTGGATCGTTATCTAACTTGTGCAACACAACCGCCGTTAACGATTAGATGGAAATTCACTTTTATTATGAAATAATGAGCGACTGAACATTTCAGTTTCAATTAGGAGTATAAAATCAGTATCTAAATTTAATTCTCTAGCTCTTAAAAGGATTCAATTAATAATTCGTCTGAAAGTCCATACATACCATTATTCACCCCCTCATGATTCATTAGCCTTTCACGGATCCCGCTACAACACCATCGATTACACGTTTTTGCATAAGGATATAGAAAACAACTAATGGAAGTGTTGACATCACAAGCATTGGAAAGAATGATGTCCAGTCTGTTGAAAATGGCCCTACATTTTTATACACTTCCTGCAGTAGAACGGCTTTTTCCGGTGACTGCAAGAATAATAATGGAGTAAGGAAGTCATTCCAAATGGCTAATGTATTTAATATGACAACCGTAGAAATAATTGGCTTCAACAACGGAAAGATGATTAACCAAAAGGTTCTAAAGGTTCCACAACCGTCCATAAATGCAGCTTCTTCCAATTCAATTGGGACGGTATTAATAAAACCTCGTAATAGAAAAATAGACAATGGAAGATTAATACAGAAAACACTGACTAAAATGACCCCGAGGTGCGTATTCATCAAGTGTAATCCAGAAATAATCTGATACAACGGGACAATAGCAATCTGAAATGGTATGATCAATCCTACCAAAAAGATGGAATACATCATTTTAATGATTTTCTTCTTACTTCTAGCGATTACGTAGGCAGCCATCGTTGCAAAGAAAACCAGCAGGATGACAGCTACACCCGTAATGATTACGTTATTCTTAAATGCCTGAAGATAATTCATGGCATCTAAGGCTTTGGCATAGTTTACAAATGTCAAACTTTTAGGCAAGCCCAAAGGACTTGCAGCTGCCTCTGAAGGAGATTTAAACGTGGTAATAATCAAATAATAAATAGGCAGGAACACCAGAGCACTGATTGAAATAAGTCCCATACGGTAAAAAGTCTTTCCTATTAGTTTATTTTTCATTAAGAGATCTTCCTTTCCCACTTATTTAGGAAAGTAATGACAATTCGCGATAATACAAAAACGGCTATAAAAAATACCACCGCAAGAGCAGATGCATAGGCGTTTCTGCCGCTATTGAACCCTTCCCGAATCAATGTAGTCATGATGGTTTCCGTTGCATATCCTGGTCCGCCTTTGGTCATCGCGAAAATAACATCAAACACCTTCATTCCGCCAATAAGACTCATTAGAACATTGAAGGATACAGCAGGGTATAATAGTGGTAATGTTACAGAAAAGAATTTCCTGATCTTCCCTGCCCCATCAATCTCTGCTGCTTCGTAAAGAGCAGAATCAATACTTTTTAAGTTTGCTATATAAATGACCATCGACCATCCGGCCCATTGCCATACTTGGGTTCCTAAAACGGAATATAACGCAATCTTTGAATCTCCCAGCCAATTCACTGGATTTCCACCAAAAAATTGAATCATATTATTCAATAACCCGTAATCTGCCGAAGTCATAATATACTGAAATAGGAAACCAACAACTAAAATGCTTAGTACAGCCGGTAAAAAGACGACTGATTTTACAAAATTGGCTCCTGCCGTTTTTTTATTCAAAAATACCGCTAGTAAGATCGCAATAACATTTTGCAAAATGGTAATTAATACAGCATACTGCAAGGTATGTTTGATGGCGGCGACTGTTTTTGTATCTTGAAAAAGAAGCTTGTAATTATCCAATCCAGTAAATTGAAGTGTCGTATTATACACAGACCAATTTGTAAAACTATAGAAAAAACTCATCGCCGTAGGTACAATAAAAAGAAACATAAATCCAATAAATGCTGGAAGGATCATCAACATAAAGATCCGTTCTCGTTGCTTGCTGTACATTTTAATCCTCCCTGCTCCTAGAAAAATGGTTATCATGAAAAAAGGCGGAAAATGGAGAGAACCCCATTTTCCAATTAATGTTCAATCTTAACTATATAAAAACAGTTTTATTGTAACGTCTTTCTTAAATTGTCATTGGTATCATCCGCATCCTGCAGTGCTTGTTTTACCGTCTTTGTACCAGCCAACACCTCTTGCAAGGATTTCCCATAAGCTTCAACTACTGGGTTCCCGGAGGTCCAAACTGCTGTCCATGGAGCGTATACATTCCCTGCTTTAAAGGCACCTTCACTATCCTGATAGATATCACCTAAATCTACTTCAACACCTTTTAGGAAGGAACTGCCGGCATTATCTTTTACAAGTGCCTTCTGTGCCTCTTCTGTTGCTGTTACTTCTAATACTTTTAGTGCTTCATCAATGTGTTTTGACTTAGCATTAATGGCCAAAGCAGAACCAGGTCCGCCAATCAGCCAGCCATCGCCCTCTTTTTTACCTGGGATTGGAAACATTCCTAGCTCCATATCTGGATTTTTCTCAAGGATGGTTTGTACTGCCCATGGACCACTTTCCCACATTGCTGCTTTTCCTGTTGCAAATTGATCTAATGCCTGATCATAGCTAAGCCCCAGCATATCTTTTGTCAATATTTTTTCGTCTATGACCCTAGACCACTCTTTTACAGATGCTAGCCATTCTTCTGCTAATTTTGCTTTGCCCTCGTTAAACTTATCATCAAAATCTTTATTTTCTTTATCTGCATAAAACTCATTGTTAACTAGACCAATACTCTGTTTCATCATTGGTTCCCAAGATTGAGCACCCATAACCTGTGGTTTAACCCCATTTTTAGATAACTCTTTACTAATAGAAACGAATTCATCCCACGTCTTTGGTACTTCAATATTATTTTCTTTAAAGATCGCCTTATTATAGAAGATTCCTTCAAACCAAGATTGTAATGGTGTTGCATAAACCTTTCCATCTATTGAATATGGCTTAAGACCTGGTTCCACATACTTTGATGAAAATTCTTTATCTGTCAAATCCAATAGGTAATTCGCTTTTGCTAAGAGCTTTGCTTCCCCGCCTACTTCAATGATGTCTGGGCCTTCCCCGGCCTGGAGCTGTGAATTCAAGACATTGTTAAAATTGTCAAGTGGCACAAACTCAAAATTGATCTCAACATTCGGCAGCTTCTCGTCTAATAATTTTAAATATGTCGCTCTTGTAGACTCGGCGTTATACCCCATCACCCGAAGTTTTACGACCTTTTCTCCTTCAACCTTCTTATTTGTTTCTGATTTACTTGAACAACCTACTAAACTGCCTGCTACCATAGAAGCACACAGCAGCAATGAAATCGCTTTCCCCTTCATATAAATGCCCCCTGTTATTTGTGATAGGTATATTGTATAAGTTTCTTTATAGGCTATAAATAAGCTATATTACGGTTCTTATATAAAAAAAATACTATTTATTCACTTGAATAAATAGTATCTTTCTATTTCTCCTATTTTTCTATCACAATATTACGCTTCTATGCCCTTTCAAGAATAATCGGTATTCCCTGTGTACTGGAAAAGGCACGATATTCTCCTAAACTATGGATCAATTCTTCTCCATATTTCCAATCGCCTTTCGGCACGTATACATCCTTTCCTGCTGCCCCTTTTTCACTAACAGGTGCGACAAGAATATGACTTCCGAGCATAAACTGATCGACAATCTTTTCAACCGGCTCATCAGGGAATTCATATATCATATAACGAATAATAGGTTCTCCTGTTTCTTTTGCATGTAAAACCAACTGTTCAATAATATCTTGATAGTTCTTTCGTGTTTGAACGCTTCGGAGTATATGTTCAAAATGAGTCTTGTCCAGCACTCGATAAGGTGCTGCAGAGAACTGCATGGATGGCATCAGACAAGCAATTTCACTGTGCCTTACAAAAAGTTCGGGGTCTAATGCCCCTTCGGAGAGATGAAGGAAATTAAGGTATTCGCCCCCGCCGATCATATCTGGACAGCTAAACGGATGACCCGTAATTCCTTGTAAGAGACTATTTGGGATTAACGCTTTAATTCCTGAATCTCCCCATGAATGCTCTTTATCACATAACCGCTGAAGTAAGGACATGCCCCCTGCCTTAAAGGTGACCCGGTATTCATTAAATGAATATTTCTCACCAAACTTTGCCCATAATAAAGACTGTTCATCCGGTGTAACATTTCCGTACGTCTCATTATCTTCCTTGTAATAAATGCTATCGCCGCCATCAAACTTAAACCCATCTACACCTAAATCACACAAACGGCCTAATTGTTCGTTCATCCATACAATCGTGTCAGGATTTGAAAAATCCAAAACTGCCGAATGGCCATTCCACCATTCCGTGATAAATGGTTTCCCATCTTTATTTCTGACAAGTAATTGTTTATCCCTAGTCTCCCGGTACTCTACAGTATCAGGAGTTATAAAAGGACTAAGCCAAAGCATCACATGAAATCCTTGGTCATGAAGCTTTTGAATCATTTCTTTTGGATTTGGAAATTTCTCCTTATTAAACGTCCATTTCCCATAGTAGTCTGACCAGCCATCATCAATCATGAGGACGCCTGCAGGTAAACCATTGGCTATAATATCCTCCGCGTATGTTAAGATATCCTTTTCATTTTGATTAAATGTCAGCTCAATCCAGCTATTATAAATTGGGGATCGAAATAATTCCATATTGAGTCCATTCATAGTAAAAGGAAAATACTTTGACATCGCACTTAAATAAGCACCCTTTATATTCTGGTATCCTTCACCTACCACTATGTCCTTATCAATCTCAATCATTCCTCGATTAAATGTAACAACAAATCCCTTATCCCACCATAGATATCGGCCTTTCGTTGACAGAAATAACGGCATGGATTGATTGGGTGTCTGATTAATCCGTAAATCAATCTCACGAAAATCTTCCTCTCCAATAGGCTCGATTATTCCTTCATGTACGTAACCACCGTACCAATATTCACGTTCCAACATCTTTATTTTCATTAGTGTTCCCTCCTAGGATTACCGGCTGCCAGGAAAAGTAATTTTTTTATGTATGAGTTAGCGGCAGTACTACATCCGGATTTCCTCCCACTATATAAAAGATTTAATCATAACAAAAGCGATAAAATTATGGATTTCTACTATAATATTACTGCTTCTGTTTCCGTTTCCGAAATTCATTTGGTGTCATGGATTCGTATTTTTTAAATAGCATTGAAAAATAGCTAGGGTTATCATAGCCAACTTGAAAGGATATTTCATAATTCTTCATATCGGTTTCTAGTAAAAGCTCCTTTGCTTTTTCTAGTCTTAGCTCTGTCAGATACTGCCACAGACTAATTCCTACTTCTCGTTTGAAAAGATAGCAAAAGTAATTTTTGCTAACTGAAATTTGATTGCATATATCTTCAAGTGACAGACTTACATTATAATGACTTTCTAATATTTTTATACTATCCTCTACTAGTTGGCTATATTTCCCTTTAACCTCCTTTTTTTGATTGAGCGTTTCCTCCATCCTATGCCACATAAAATCCTGAAGACTATTGATCGACTTTAATTTCAACAGGTCTTGATAGGAAATAGATAAAATCTCCATCATTTTCTCCGTTTTCTTACTTTTTGCTGAAATTGCCTTTTTCAAAATCAATATCATTTCAAAACAAATTTCATAGATATGGTTTAACTCAAATGGATTCATACTTTTAGATAATTGAAATATTTCATTTACTATTTTTTCTGCGTTTGTTAAATCTTTTAGTTTTAATGCTTCTTCCACTTCTTTTGCTAATGTACGACTTTGGATTTCCTTAAAATCATCCTTTTTGCAATTATACCCATATCCTAGAATATCTTCCGTATCAAGGTAAAAATTGTAGCGGCATAAAAGTTTGATTTGTTTATATTGGAGTGGTAAATTCATCAATCCATTGACAGTATCACTAAAACACGCTTTTACATTTATATTGAAATGATTCTTTAGGATCAATAACATTTCTTTGCTAAGAGTAACAAGTTCCTCCTGCTCTATGTCAGAAAGTAAGATGACCCAGGAATTTTCTTCAAATTCAAAAAGAATATTTTTATAGTCTTTAAGTTTATCCTCCATGACGTGAATAATATAACTCATCTGCATTGATTCAATACTTTGCATCGTAACAAATTCATCCATCGTATTGTGATTTATTTCGAACATGAGGATATGATATCGTTCAAAATTAAAATGGTAGCCATCTTGAAGCTTCATAATATGTTGAGAATGAACTCCCGTTTTCATATAGGACCGAAGCTCCATTTTTTTTAGTTGTGATTCACTTTTATCAATAATTCTTCTTTGCTCTTTTTCACCATCCATTTTTTCTGAAACTTTTTTCAGGGCATCATGCAATTCTTGCTCATCAATCGGTTTTAAAATATAATCGGAACAACCCATTTTCATCGCAGTTTGGATATTCGAAAAATCACCATAGGCACTTACCAGAATAATCTCTGTTTGTTTATTAATAGCCCTTACCTTTTTTATAAACTCCATTCCTGTCATGTTAGGCATTTGTATGTCCGTGATGATAATATGAGGCTCGTGCTTTAAATAGGCATTGTATGCTTCCAATCCATCTTGTGCGTATCCTACCAAATCTAAATTGAACCTTTCCCAATCAATGAGGCTCTGTAACATACGAATTGTCAGTATTTCATCATCTACCAATAGTACTCTAAACATGTATATCTCCCCTTAGCTAATAGATGGAAGAGTGATTATAACGCTTGTACCCTTTTGAATCTTGGAAATAAGTTTTACTCCATATGCATCCCCAAACTCGCTCTTGATCCGCTGATTTACATTAAGCAATCCTATACTTTTTAGCGCTGAATAAGTGTCTTTATACGTTAATTCCTCATTAATCCTCTTTACTAATTCATCTTCCATACCCATTCCATTATCTGTAACAATAATGCATATATCCGACTGATCCTTTTCAATAATAATGTTTAGAACTCCTGTTTCCTGATCCTTAAATCCATGTATTAGAGCATTCTCAACTAATGGCTGAACAATTAATTTAGGAACCCTTTCATTTTTCAATTCTTTTTCACAATGTATAGAGTAGAAGATTTTATTATCAAATCGGATATTTTGAATCATCATATAATGTTCCGTATATTGCAGTTCTGTCTCAATTGCCACTTTCTCATAAGGCTGATAGACGGAATAAGATAATATTTTTCCTAATAATGTACTTAATTTTGAAATCTTCTCTACTTCTCCATTTAGCGAAAGCGCTTTAATCGATTGTAATACATTATTTAAAAAATGTGGATTAATCTGATTTTGAAGGGCTCGCATCTGTTCTTTTGAGAGTTTCTTCTGTTCGAGCAATACCTCATCAGATAGCTTCAGCATATTTTGAATCATGTTTTCTGCCGTTCGGGAAAGCATCGAAATTTCTTCACTGCTATTCTTTTCAAACGTAACCGAATAGTCACCATTGGCAATTTTATTAAAACTTCTAATTAACTGATTGACGGGATTCAAAATCGTTTTTGAAATAACCCCGGAAACAATGGCAATAATGATAGCTGATAGAAAAATCATTCCCAAGATAAACAAAAAAACAGTCCTTTTCGTGTCCTGGATTCCTTTTAAGCTTTTGATCCCTAATATGTTCCAACCTGTAGTATTCGTGGTATTTCTAACCACCAATAAATCATCTTCTCCCCAACCCCTGCTTTTTACCAGGAAAGCTTCTTCCCCCTTCCTGTAATTCCGCTTTATTTCCTCTATTTGCCGATTCGATACACCCGCCAAGTCTGATAAATGAATCCACTCAGTACCATTATTAATGACTAGCTGGACCCCATTTTCTCCTGTATTTGCTAGAAGGATAGAGGAAATATCAACATCACATAACAGATATGAATTATTTTTGAAATCATACGATACCTTATTTTGGATAGGTGTGACCATCGATATAGTATCTTCCCGTTCCCCATTCAACAGATAGTCCGTAGGATGAAATCCAGAAAAGTAACTGCCGCTAATGGAAACCTTTCCTATATTCTTTAAGCTATTAAACCATTTTTGTCTTGCAAAATCGTAATCTTCCTTTACGTTTCCTTTATAGGAATATAATCCTTTTTGATTACTTCCAATGATCACGGCATTCTTAATATACGGCATGATTTTAAGTTGTTGTAATTTCTCATCTACGTTTCGTTGATTATATAATTCAATCGAATAATCAATTTCCTTTACTTGATTTCGATAGGCGACCGCTGTCCTTACATCTTGATCACTCACGATAAGCCGGGCAACATTCTGTAAACTGCTAAAATACTTATCCAACAAACTTATATTTGATTCGACTGTATTTCTTAAATATTGGTAACTCTGTTCCTGATAACGCTCATTACTATACTGCATAATAATAATCCCTATCAGTATTATCATGAAAAAAAAAATTAGTGAAAAATACGTCTTAATTTTATATTCCAAGGTATTTCTCTTCTTCATCCATATGGTTCCTTTCTTTTATCTAACTAAATTTATTCTACTTTATTTATCTATTTGCATGCATTTGGCATATATTATAACAAATGCAAGCAGGGTATTAAGAACTAAGGAATATCTTCTCTTTTTCTAGCATAGCTATTAGCAATATGCCCTAAAATTGTCTCATGATTGGCATTCCGATACTTCTTAATAATGGAAATACAAAAAAATGATACCATCTAATTATGATAGAATACTAATGGAAAGGTAAATATTTCAAAGGGGGTAATTCATTTGTTCTGGGTGCTTCTTCTTGCTTCCTATTTGATTGGAAGCATTCCAACTGCCCTAATCGTAGGCAAGCTGGTCTTCGGGGTCGATATCCGTGACCACGGCAGCAAAAATCCCGGTGCCACCAACACCTTGAGGGTTCTCGGTAAGAAATCAGCTATGTTTGTCCTGCTTATCGATTTGGCAAAAGGAGCCTTGGCTGCGTACCTGCCAATTCATTTTAACCTTAATGCAGAACCACTTTATTTTGGACTTATGGCCGTTCTTGGCCATTGCTTCCCCATTTTTGCTGGTTTCAGAGGTGGAAAGGCGATTGCCACAACCGCTGGTGCACTTTTAATTACAAACCTTCCCTTACTTGTCATTGCCTATGTAAGCTTCTTTTTGGTTATCTTTTTATCAAAATATGTGTTTTTCGGTTCCATCTCTGTTGGCCTAAGCATGCTTATCTATGATTTTATTTCTCCAAAGCTCAATTTTGAACTTATCTTTTTATTATTCTCGTTATTTTTAATTTATCTGCACCGCTCGAACATCCGCAACTTCATCCTTGGCATCGAACCGAAGATAAATGACAAAAACTTAATTAACGATCGAATCCCGCCAAAAAACAGCGGTTTTTAGGAAAAGCGGAAGCGCCCTGGTCAGCGGCGTATGGCCTGGAGCGCTCCAACTGAGATAAAGGAAACACGATGAGCCGGAGGCGAATCGATGTTGACTTATCGTAGGGCGGAGAGCGAAGGACATTAGCCGCTAGGGCGCTGGAGCTAGACATTTCTCAAGTCGAAACTTATAAATCCTTATATTTTAAAAAAATCCCGGCGGAAACTTCCACCGGGATTTTTTTATTTTACTAGCGCAGCGATAATACTGTTCGCAACGGTCTGCCAAATGTTCGAATCTACTAGATATTCCGCCCGAAGCTGCTTATACACTTCCATTTGTTTCTCCTGAAAATCCGCCGCATCCTTATCCGGCAGCGCTGCCCGTCTTTCCATCACAAGCGCCTGCATTTCAGCCGCCCTTGGGCCCCATACAGCCGCCTCACTGCCATCCTCTTTTATAAAAATAAAGATAGGAATCGCACGTGACGTGCCATTCGTCAAGTATTGATCCATTAACTCGAGATTTTGATCACGAAGCACAAAACGCAGTTCTATACCCGCCGCCTCCGCTACCCGCATCAAAATAGGGTTATTCAGCAGTGCATCACCGCACCAATCCTCGGTCAGTACAATTCCACGAAGATTTTGTGCCTGGATTGCTTCAAGCTTCATTTTGTCACCAGCACTTAAAGAAAATTTCTCATAGATCGAAAGCATTTCCTCTTTATTTTGCTTCATCGAATTGATGTACTCTTCCGCAGTCAATCCTTTTTGAAACCAACTATTCAACTCCATCCACACTGCACCTCTTTCATTTTCTTTTATGATAATCGTTTCGACCACACGTTACAAAAGAACTGCTTCATTCATTCTTCTTTATTATTGTACAAGCATTATTTCCTATTTTAAAAAAGCAATATTTTTACACTAGAAAAAGTACAGCGTAATTGATAGAATATTTTATATATAGGAAATATTATTGTAATTATTTTCTATTGATAACAAAGGGGGTAAATATATGTCCGATGTTTCACTGCAACTGGTTTCAATTGGAGTATATATCGCAATGATGTTATTTATCGGCTGGTATTCCTATCGAAAAACAAGCAATCTAACGGATTACATGCTTGGGGGAAGGTCATTAGGACCTGCAGTAACTGCCTTAAGTGCTGGCGCTGCCGACATGAGCGGCTGGCTATTAATGGGCTTGCCCGGCGGAATTTATGTAACCGGTTTAGCTGATGCCTGGATTGCCATAGGTCTAACAATCGGTGCTTATCTAAACTGGCTCTTAGTTGCACCACGTCTGCGCTCGTACACTCAGGTTGCCAATGATTCGATCACGATTCCAAGCTACCTTGAGAACCGCTTTAAAGACAAATCGAAACTACTCCGTATCGTTTCAGGTATTGTTATTCTTATTTTCTTTACTTTCTATGTATCATCGGGGATGGTTTCTGGAGCAGTATTTTTCGAAAGCTCATTCGGAACAAGCTACCATACGGGTCTTTATATCGTAGGCGGTGTGGTTGTTGCCTACACCTTATTTGGCGGGTTCCTGGCAGTAAGTTATACCGATTTTATTCAAGGATTAATGATGCTGATTGCCCTATTACTCGTTCCAGCAATCGGAATATTCAGCACTGGCGGACCTGCTGAAACGTTTGATACCATTCGGGCAATTGACCCTGCAAGACTAGACTTATTAAAAGGGACAACGGTAATTGGAATTATCTCAGCAATGGCATGGGGGCTTGGCTATTTTGGCCAGCCGCATATTATTGTCCGCTTTATGGCCATCAAAACAATTAAAGAAACAAAGAGCGCCCGTCGTATTGGCATGAGCTGGATGATTATCTCACTTGTGGGCACCATCTTTACTGGATTAATTGGGATCGCTTATTTCCATAATAATCCTCAGCATGTTTTAGAAAATCCTGAAGCCGTCTTTATAGAATTAAGTCAGATTTTATTCCATCCTATTTTTGCAGGATTTGCATTGGCTGCAATTCTAGCAGCGATTATGAGTACGATTTCTTCACAACTGATCGTAACATCGAGTGCCCTGGTTGAAGATTTATACAAAGTCGTCATGAATAAAGAGGCAAAGGATCAGCATCTTGTTTTCTTAGGAAGAATGGCAGTCCTTCTTGTTGCGATCGTTGCATCAGCACTTGCTTTCAAACAAAATAGCACTATTTTAGATCTGGTTGCCTATGCATGGGCAGGCTTCGGCGCCTCCTTTGGCCCGATCATTTTATTAAGTCTATTTTGGAAAAGGATTACGAACTGGGGCGCCCTGTTCGGCATGATCGTCGGTGCTGTTACCGTCATCGTCTGGAAAAATGGCGACCTTGGTACGGTCTTTTTCGGTGAATCACTCTATGAAATCGTTCCGGGCTTTATCCTCAACCTGATTGTAGCTGTTGTTGTCAGCTTAATCACGTATAAGAAAAATGAAGCGATCGAGAAGGAATTTGATGAAAGTGTCCGCCTTTTAAAACAAGAATAGTAACATTAGAAATGCTCGAATTTTCAATTGAAAAATTCGAGCGTTTTTTATTTAAATCCAACAGCGTCCCCTTCAAGGAGGATATTCAAAAACACATAAAGAACAATAAAAGGAAAAGATCTTTAATGGGGGTATAGAATCATGGTTCCACAGAGAGTAAGCTTGCTCACAATAGGTGCATTTGATTTACCTGTTTTACGTGCATTTTACAAATCGCTGGGCTGGGAAGAAACTGAATTTAGCTCTAATCAATACGCGGTCTTTAAGACAGCAGGTGTCCTGCTATCACTGTTTCCGATTGCAGAGTTAGCCAAGGACGCGGGCATTGATCTGCCGCAATCCCCCGAAACCTATCGGGCTGTGACCTTCGCGATAAACGTGGAGAAACCGGCGCAAGTTGACTCAACCATTGAGGAAATACGTGAAGCCGGAGGGAAAATATTGCGCGAACCAAGTGATGCCTTTTGGGGCGGACGCACTGCCTATTTTGCCGACCCTGAAAACAATCTATGGGAGGTAGCTTGGAATCCAAGCTCTGTCTTTGATGAACGCGGGGCGATGATTGCGTTTTAATTCTAAGGAGAGGGTATCTAAGGGCTTATTAGATACCTCTTTTTTTGTTTTCAGTGGTATCTAATTTCTAAATAACCTGTAAAAACATGCCTTTTTCCCTTTTTTTTACAGGCCATAATTCAACAAATATTTTAGTAATTTTAATAACTAAAGCCCGTTATATCAATATTATAACCAATTTCAAACAAACGATTGTTTGGTAAAAAATATACCAATCAAATGTTTGTTTGAATCCGTAACTAAGCCTTTGATTAAAGGGATTATCCCAGAAAATGATTGCAAATACTGTCGAAATTAGAGCTCCATTCTTCGCTTTATCCGCAATCCCTGGCGAACAACTGCCCTTCTCGACTCATCTTACACTCTTCGACAAGGACTTCTATATTTTACTTTCAATTAAACGTTTGTTTGAAAACAGGCCGAATCCTTATACCATATAGCTTTTTCCCGGGAAATTGAAACAAAGAATGTCGAAATTCGCTCGACTTTTTTCCCAATAAAAAAGCTGGCAGAGTAGCTTCTGCCAGCTTTCATTTTTATCGCTTTTGTAATTCCTGCTGTAATAATTTATTAACCATTTGCGGATTGGCTTGTCCCTTGGTCGCCTTCATCAATTGTCCAACAAGGAATCCTACCGCTTTATTTTTCCCATCCTTGAAATCTTCAATCGATTTCGGGTTGGCATCGAGCACTTCTGCGATAATTTTCAAAAGAGTCCCTTCATCAGAAATTTGTACGAGACCTTTTTCCTTCACAATTTTCTCGGCATCGCCACCGTTTTCGATTAATTCCAGAAAAACTGTTTTCGCGATTTTCGATGAAATTGTACCGTTTTCGATCAGCTTAATCATTCCGGCAAGTCCTTCTGGCGTTAACGCAATCTGATCAAGCTCCTTTGACTCTGCATTCAAATAAGCAGAAACATCACCCATAATCCAGTTCGAAGCAAGCTTTGCATCGGCGCCGCCACCTACCGTCGCCTCAAAGAAATCAGCCATTTCCTTCGTAACTGTCAATACCTTAGCGTCATACACAGGTAAGCCAAGGTCTTCTATATAGCGCTTTTGCCGAGCATCAGGAAGCTCAGGGATTTCCGCACGAATACGAGCTTTCCAATCCTCATCAATATAGATATCGAGTAAGTCCGGTTCCGGGAAGTACCGGTAATCATCCGAACCTTCCTTCACCCTCATGAGCAACGTCGCACCAGTGGACTCATCGAAACGACGGGTTTCCTGCTCAATGACTCCACCTGCTGAAACAACTTCTCTTTGGCGTTTTTCTTCATACTCAAGGCCTTTTCGGACAAAGTTGAACGAGTTTAGGTTTTTCAATTCCGTTTTGGTACCGAATTCCTCTTGTCCCAGCGGACGAATTGAAATATTGGCGTCACAACGGAGTGAGCCCTCTTCCATTTTACAATCGGAAACGCCTGTGTATTGAATGATGGACTTTAATTTTTCAAGATAGGCATAGGCTTCATCAGGGGTACGGATGTCAGGCTCCGAAACAATTTCAACAAGTGGCGTCCCTTGGCGGTTGTAATCAACCAAAGAATAACCCTTGCCATGGTTCAGCTTACCGGCATCCTCTTCCAAATGGATTCTCGTAATCCCAATCCGTTTCGTATAGCCATTTACCTCAATCTCAATCCAGCCATGCTCGCCAATAGGCTTGTCAAATTGTGAGATTTGGTAAGCCTTTGGATTATCGGGGTAAAAATAGTTTTTACGGTCAAATTTCGTATGGCTGGCAACTTCACAGTTTAGCGCCATAGCCGCTTTCATCCCGAATTCAACGGCCTTTTTATTAAGGACAGGCAAGACCCCTGGGTATCCTAGGTCAATGACACTTGTATTCGTATTTGGCTCAGCACCAAAATGGTTTGGGCTTGCTGAGAAAATTTTTGAATCTGTTTTTAATTCGACATGGACTTCAAGTCCAATCACTGTTTCAAATTCCATTGTTTTCACCCCCTACAATTCCGGCTTTTGTTTATGGAAATTAGTTGCCTGCTCAAACGCATGGGCTACACGGTAAATGGCTGCTTCGTCAAAATACTTGCCGATTACTTGTAATCCTAACGGCAGACCCGCATCAAAGCCACATGGAACGGATATCCCCGGCAAACCTGCAAGATTCAAAGGAATCGTTAAAATATCATTCGCGTACATTGTTAACGGATCCTCGATGTTTTCACCAATTTTAAAAGCTGGAGTTGGCGTTGTCGGCCCAACGATTACATCGTATTTGGCAAACACATCCTCAAAATCCTTCTTAATCAAAGTCCGAACCTGCTGTGCTTTTTTATAATAAGCATCATAATAACCTGAGCTTAACGCAAACGTTCCGAGCATAATGCGGCGTTTGACTTCATCGCCGAAGCCTTCTGCACGGGACTTTTTATATAAATCGATCAAACTTTCTGGATCTGGTGTCCGGTAACCGTAACGCACACCGTCGAAACGGGCTAAGTTCGCTGACGCTTCTGATGAGGAAAGCAGATAATAGGCTGCAAGAGCATACTTAGAATGTGGCAAAGAAACCTCTTCCCATACTGCACCAAGACCTTCAAGTACCTTTAACGCATCTAACACCGATTGACGAACGGCCTCACTGACACCTTCACCAAGATATTCTTTTGGCACCGCGATTTTCAGACCCTTTACGTTACCTGTTAAGGCACTTGCAAAGTTCGGAACATCCACATTCGCTGAAGTCGAATCCATTGGATCAAGACCAGAAATAGCCTGTAATAAATATGCATTGTCTTCAACGGTTCTCGTAATCGGTCCGATTTGATCAAGTGATGAAGCGAAGGCAACTAATCCAAAACGGGAAACGCGGCCATATGTTGGCTTCATTCCAACCACACCGCAGAAGGAAGCGGGCTGGCGAATGGAACCGCCCGTATCAGAGCCTAATGAAAATAGTACTTCTCCAGCCGCGACCGCTGCCGCTGAACCGCCTGAAGAACCCCCTGGCACTCTGTCAAGAGCCCATGGATTACGGGTCTTTTTAAATGCTGAGTTTTCATTTGAAGAACCCATTGCAAACTCGTCCATATTTAGCTTTCCGATTGTCACCGTTTCTGCCTGCTGCAGCTTTTGCACAACTGTTGCGTCATAAATCGGATCAAAATTTTCGAGGATCTTACTCGCACAAGTTGTTCGTAAGCCTTTAGTGACAATATTGTCCTTTACGCCGATTGGCATTCCGAATAATAATCCTTTTTCTGCGCCTGTATTTACCTTTTCATCAAATACCTTTGCGGATTTTCTAGCTTGTTCTTCATCCAACTTTAAAAAAGCCTGGACCTTGTCCTCGACTTGACCAATCCGCTTATATGATTCATCGACTAAATCTGTTACTTTTAGTTCTTTTTTATGTATTAGTTCATGAAGGTCTGAGACCTTATAATCAAATAAACTCATCTTATTAATCCTCCTTTCCCATTATGTTCGGTACTTTAATTTGTCC
This sequence comes from Bacillus sp. S3, assembly GCF_005154805.1. GTDB lineage: Bacteria > Bacillota > Bacilli > Bacillales > Cytobacillaceae > Neobacillus. The sequence continues at coordinate 445,010 of NZ_CP039727.1, read as the reverse complement.
GTCCTGATGTTCCGGTGCATTTTTCAGTACCTCTTCCCGCGGCAATCCTTGCTGTGGAACATCCTCACGTAAGACATTTTTCATATCAAGCACATGGTATGTAGGCTCCACATTTTCCGTATCCAATTCATTTAATTGCTCAGCAAACGTAATGATGGCATCGAGCTGTTTTGTGAACTTTTCTGTTTCTTCTTCCGAGATTGCCAATCGCGCTAGATTGGCAACATGCTTCACTTGTTCCTCTGAAATTCGTGACATTATCCATAACCCCCAATCCCAATGTTATTTTACTATTGATAATATCAAACTTTTCCGCTTTACCGCAATGATTCCTTCTTCAGTATGGGCAATAGTTTGTATTTTTAGATTACTTTTATTGAATTGAGCCTCTATTTAAACGTTTATCACTGACTTTGCTTTAACAAACCATTATAATAGTCCATGCAGAATTGATTTAGGAGAGTTTATTAATGAAAAAACGAAGACGGAAGAAGTTCAGAACCTTTTTCGTGCTGTTTATTATATTTTGTGGTTTGGCGATGTTTCAACATTATTTTCAAAAACAAAATTCCCTTCCCCAAATAGTAAAAAATGATCCATTTGCTGATGTAAAAAAATATAGCCCGCAGATTTACGATGAATTAGCAAAATATCAGCTTGAGGAACACACCCCCGTCCTAGTTGCCTTGATGCAGCAGGAAAGCCACGGAAAAGGCGGGGATCCTATGCAGGCATCAGAATCTGCCGGTCTACCAAGGAACACAATCACAGACCCAAAGCAAAGTATCGAGGCTGGAGTAAAACATTTTCAAAGAGTATTAACCTATGGAAATCAGAAAAAGGTGGATTTCTCCACAATTATTCAAGCTTATAACATGGGGAGCGGATATATCGATTATGTAGCGCAGCACGGCGGCAAACATAGCGAGGAACTGGCGAAGGAATACTCACTCCTCCGCGCAAAAGAAAAGCCAACCCTTTATAATTGCGGCGGCGATAAAGATAATTTTCGCTATCCTTATTGTTATGGCGATTTTACCTACAGCACAAAGGTAGTGAAAAACATGAAATTGTTGGCTGATAGTATTCCAGTAAATGCTAGTGAAAAACCAACCAATGGCTCCTTTTAGAGAGCGCATTGGTTGGTTTTTTTATATTATTTTACCCCTAAAAGGCCTTTTCTTTATTTTTCGATTGGATCAACAAGAAAACAATTTTAATAGGCAGGTACCCCAATATCCCGCCAATGGTATTCAAAATCAAATCATCCACATCAAAGCTGCCAAATTCAAATACTAGCTGCAATAGTTCGAACGTCAGGCTTAAGCTAAAGGTGGCAACGGTTATAGCGCCAAGCTTTTGAAACTTTTTCGCCAGTAATGGTAAGATAAATCCGAAGGGCATAAAACCGATGATATTCCCTGCTACATTCTCAATCCGGATATTTAAATTGATATCTGCTAAAAACAGATAAAAATAGATGGTTTTAAAGGGGACGAAATTATTTGATCGCCAGTGGTATTCATCATAGGTAAAGTTAAAGTGATTAATAATTTCAGATAACGGGATGTATTTAAACAAAATTAATTTTGAAAGAATCGCTAAATATAAAAGAAGAATTAGAAACATGGTCATTTTAAAGATAATTTTCATTTATCACTGCTCCATTTTAAACATATCAAAATAACCATACCATATTTTCCAAATGACGTGGGAGCAAAACTAGAATTGGAGGAAATTTAACATGGCAGAACATATTTTCCACTTAAAAGCCAACTGGCCGGGATTACGGAACGATGTTGGGGAAATCGAGGCCGAGAATTTAAAAACTAAAGTCTCCATACCGCCGGAAATGGACGGACCCGGTGTCGGCACCAATCCCGATGAGATGCTGCTTGGGGCCGCGGCAACCTGCTATATCATTACCCTTGCGGCGATGATGGAACGCAGCGGTCTTGAGAAGGTAGGTTTAACAATGGAATCTGAGGGAATTGTTGATGTAACTAGAGGAGTTATAACCTATAAAAAAATTATCCACCGCCCTCGTATTGTCTTGAAGCCTGGAGCTACTGAAAAAGATGTTGAAATAACGGGGCGGCTTGCTAAAAAGGCGGAAACATCCTGTATGATTAGCCGCGCTGTTCAAGGGAATGTGATTGTTGAACTGGACGCGACGGTGGAGATAGCAAATATATTGGGCTAGGGCTTCATGAGGACAGTTTCGGCTCCTGGTTGACGAGTTTTGTCCTCATGAACGCCTCATGAGGGCAATTTCAGCTCTTGCTCGACGTTTAATGTCCCCATGAACACTCACCTAAAAACTTAGTCCCTTTTTCAATTGTAAATATCCATATACCCTTTTTCCTGCTTATAAAAATCCATTCGATCTTGTAATGTTCCTGTATGAAACTCAAATTTATGCCCATCCGGGTCGGTGAAATAAATTGATTTTTTATCCCTTTCATCTCTTGTCCGTCCAGGCAAAATATTGACATTCAATCTCTTTAGTTTCTCAACCATTTTTGAAAAGTCCGCTTCTTCGATTGAAAATGCAATATGAGTATACGACTGGTTTATTTCATTACGAGGGATGTCTTTTTCTAGATTAAGAGCAAGCCACAGGCCATTTAAATCAAAATAGGCAGTGCTTCTCCCCTTCACCAAAAGCTTCGCATCAAACACATTCTGATAAAATTCTATCGATTGATCCAAATTGGAAACGGAAAATAGTAAATGGTTTATTCCTTTTATCGTCATACTCTCACCTTTTTAAATTAATATTCCTTCCGTAGCTCAGCATTCTGCTGCGCCCAAAGTAACAGCTTTGTTTTTTCAAAATATAGATTACCTTCTACCGTAATATAAGGCAGCATCACACCTTCAAACCCTCCATTTATCTCCAAATCCTTTTTTTCACTAGCGATAATCATTTTCAATTCTTCGGATGAAAAACCGAGAAATTTCGACACACCTTCTAAATCAAGCATGACACTACCTTCCACTGCATCTTTATTTATTGGCTCGGTTGAAGCGGGTAAAGCTTTAAAAGCAATTAGAGAACAGCCAATAATTATTCCTAGAGAGATGATTAGTGATGACAGCCATAGTGATTTTTGATTCAAGAGCTCTTCCCCCATTTATGCATTTGTATTATCTTAATCTTACGACAATTACGCGCCGTTTTGTCTTAAAAAAATAAAAAATGTGCAATTCTGAATTGAATCACACACTTCTCATTTACCATTTAAATATCTTTGAAAATAGTCCCTTTTTTTCCTGAGGCATTTCTAGGTTTGGCGCTTTTTTTGTGATGAAAATTTCCTCTTTGTCAATCGCGTGGGGCATGGCTAATAGTAAGCCAATTTCCGTGTCGTGCTCTTTATTTGTGACGATCTTATGATCAATCTTTCGTTTCGTAGCCAATTTAACATACTTTGATAATTCCTCATAGCTCATGTTTCCATTTAGAAAAAGTTGTGCCCCTGGATTTTCCTTCATCGACTGCTCAATTTGCGGATAAACTGCTGCTTCAGCCACCTGGTCCTTATACAGAGCAACAATGATTCGTTCTCTAATCGTCCCTAAGTATTTACGCCGTTCATCCGGTTTTGTTTCTAAAGTGCCATATATGCCTTGCTGCAAGACCTCGTCAACGGTAGGTTTCTTCAAAAAAATCATCTCCATTTAAAGGCTACTATTATCTATGATCATACCCTAAAAAGTGTTCCAAACCAAAATTACGAATCGGGATGGGGGGAGAAATGGCTATACGACAGTAAACTCGGCTGGTCGGATAGTAAACCTATGTTATCCGACAGTAAAAACAGTCTATCCGATAATAACCACAGCTTATTCGACAGTAACCCCGCCTACACACCTTCCGATATCCTCTTAACCCAAAAAATCCTCCTCTCCAAATCGGAGAGAAGGATACTGATCATTATTTAGAACCTGTGAATTGTTCTTCTTCCGTAGAACCCTTCAGGGCTGTTGTTGAAGATGTTCCACCTGTAATCACCATTGATACTTGATCAAAGTAGCCTGTTCCAACTTCACGCTGGTGGCGTGTAGCAGTGTAACCATATTGCTCGCTGTCGAACTCCGCTTGCTGCAATTCAGAATATGCCGCCATGCCGCGCTCTTTGTAGCCGCGGGCAAGTTCGAACATGCCGTGGTTCAATGCATGGAAACCGGCAAGGGTAACGAATTGGAATTTGTAGCCCATTTTACCAAGCTCTTGTTGGAATGTGGCAATTGTTTCTTGATCGAGTTTCTTTTTCCAGTTGAAAGATGGTGAACAGTTGTAAGCCAATAGTTTGCCAGGGAACTGCTCATGAATCGCTTCGGCAAATTGTCTTGCCTCCTCAATATTCGGCTCAGAAGTTTCACACCAGATAAGGTCGGCATATGGTGCGTAAGCTAAACCGCGGGCAATCGCTTGATCAATTCCGGCTTTCACACGGAAAAATCCTTCCGGTGTCCGTTCGCCAGTAATGAACGGGGCATCATTCATATCGATATCACTTGTAATTAAATCAGCAGCATTAGCATCCGTACGAGCAACTAATACAGTTGGAACACCCATAACATCGGCAGCCAAGCGGGCAGCAATCAAGTTGCGAACCGCCGTTTGTGTTGGCAGCAATACTTTACCGCCTAAGTGGCCGCACTTTTTCTCAGATGATAGCTGGTCTTCAAAGTGAACCCCTGACGCACCGGATTCAATCATGCCTTTCATCAATTCAAAGCAGTTTAGCTGTCCGCCAAAGCCTGCCTCGGCATCGGCAACAATCGGAGCGAACCAATCGATAGAGTCATCACCCTCTGAATGCGTGATTTGGTCTGCACGCTGAAGGGCTTGGTTAATGCGCTTGACAACACTTGGCACGCTGTTTGCTGGATATAAGCTTTGGTCGGGATACATATGACCGGAAAGGTTGGCATCGGCCGCAACCTGCCAGCCGCTTAGGTAGATCGCTTTCAAGCCTGCTTTTACTTGCTGAACAGCTTGATTTCCCGTTAGGGCACCTAGGGCATTAATATACTCTTCCTCATGTAACAGTTTCCATAGTTTTTCAGAGCCTTTGCGAGCCAACGTATGCTCAATGTCAATCGAACCGCGCAGCTTGATTACATCTTCTGCCGTGTATGGTCGTGTAATCCCCTTCCAACGGCTATCCATTTCCCAGCTTTCTTGTAATTGGTCTACTCTTGAATTTGTCATTTTAAAATCCTCCTATCAATCTATTAAAATTTTTTTTAAAATAAACGCTTTTTAAAGTTGCTCATATCCAGGTAGTGTTAAAAAATCTACAAACTCATTATTGATAATTAACTCGTCATATAGTTGAACTGCCTCATCAAACCGGCCATTCTCAAAGCCTAGTGCCCCAATTTCCCGTTTGATTCTTTCTAGTTCCTCATCCTTTAATTGCTCATACATTTCCACGGTTACTTTCCTTCCGTCATCTAAAACGCCTTTCGGATGGCGGATCCATTGCCAAAGCTGGGCACGGGAAATTTCAGCCGTTGCCGCATCCTCCATTAAGTTATAAATGGGTGCCGCGCCTCTGCCGGATAACCACGAAGCTACATATTGAATCCCAACATTGATATTGGTGCGGACACCCGCTTCAGTAATTGTTCCGCCCGGTACCTCAAGCAAGTCTTGCGCTGTAACGGTAATTTTCTGTTGTTTCGCGGTGTGAATTTGATTCGGCGTTGGCATTTCGCGGTCGAACACTTCCATTGCCACAGGCACTAGTCCTGGATGTGCGACCCATGTGCCGTCATGACCGTCACGTGCTTCCCGTTCTTTATCAGCGCGGACTTTCGCAAAGGCTTCTTCGTTTGCCTGCGGATTATTTTTCACCGGAATTTGTGCAGCCATTCCGCCCATTGCCGGTGCCTTGCGGCGATGACAGGTTTGAATTGTAAGTAATGAGTATGAGCGCATGAATGGTGAAGTCATCGTGACTTGAGCGCGATCCGGTAAAATGACATCCTTTTGGGTGCGCAGTTTTTTAATAAAGCTGAAAATATAATCCCATCGGCCGCAGTTTAAGCCGGCTGAGTGTTCCTTTAACTCATATAGAATCTCATCCATTTCAAACGCCGCCATGATGGTTTCGATTAATACCGTAGCTTTGATTGTTCCTTGTGAGATTCCAAGCTTTTCTTGTGCATAAACAAACACATCGTTCCAAAGCCGGGCTTCTAAATGGCTTTCCAGTTTTGGAAGGTAGAAGTAAGGGCCTGTGCCTCTTGCCAGCAGATTTTTTACATTATGGAAAAAGTAAAGCCCGAAGTCGAAGAAGCTTCCCGAGATAGGCTTGCCATCTAATCGCACGTGCTTTTCCTCAAGATGCAGTCCGCGCGGTCTTGGGATTAGGACTGCTGTTTCTTCATTTAACACATATTTTTTTCCATTTGGGTTTTCAAACGAAATCGTCCGATTTACTGCATCCCGTAAGTTGATTTGTCCTTCGACGGCATTTTCCCATGTCGGTGAAGTGGCGTCCTCGAAATCAGCCATAAACAATTTTGCCCCTGAATTTAAGGCATTAATAACCATTTTCCTGTCAGTCGGCCCGGTAATTTCTACGCGGCGGTCTTGAAGGTCTTTTGGCAGCGGGGCCACCGTCCATTCCCCAGTGCGAATATACTTTGTTTCAGGAAGGAAATCAGGTAGTTTACCGTTATCAATTTCCTCTTGGCGTTTTTGTCTGTACTGTAACAGTTCAATTCTTCTCTCACCAAAATTACGCTCCAATTCTTCAATAAAATTTAAAGCCTCTGGTGTTAAAATCTCATCGTACTGGGCCTTCAATGCCCCAACCACTTCAATACCTGTCGTTTGCGTCGACATGAACTAGATCACCTCTTTGTTATAATACAGTAACTGTCCTCGTTTTGTATTATATAACACACTTTTCAAAAATGGAACTACTTTTCTGAAAATTTTATAAAAATAGGTAAATTTATCCGTCTGTTATATAATAGACCTTGATATATCACCATTTCACGACGCGGGTACTTTTACCTATTTGAGCTTTGGAGGGGTTTTATGCGGTTATTTGTGAAGAAAATGGATGAAATCTTTGCTGAGGAATTTTTGACTTGGAAATACGAAGCACCTTATGATTTTTACAGTAATGAATATAGTGCGGGGGCCATAGCGGAGTTATTAAATGGCTCGTATTCTGTTATTTTAGATGATCAAAATAAAATATTTGGCTTTTTCTGTATTGGGGAATCTGCTCAGGTGCCGATTAGTAGTGATTTTGAGATCTATGCGAAAGGTTATGTAGATGTTGGCATTGGGATGAATCCAGTGTTTACGGGGCAAGGACGGGGGCTTTTGTTTTTTTCATTTATTTTAGATTATATTAAAGCGAAGTATGGAGACACGCCTATTCGCCTTACTGTGGCGGCTTTTAATAACCGAGCCATCCATCTTTATGAAAAAATCGGGTTTGTGAAGGAGAAGGAGTTCATTCATGGGGATGTTTTGTTTATTACGATGATCCTTATTGAATAACTTAAAAAATAACGTTGGTTTAGAGCCTTTATTAAGGACAATACACGCTGTCTATTCGCTGAAATTTTCTTTAAAGACCTTTATTAAAGACAAAACCCACCTGCTATTCGCTGAAAATGTCTTCAAGAGCCCTTATTAAAGACAACACTCACTGCTATTCGCTGAAATTGTCTTTAAGAGCCCTTATTAAAGACAACACTCACCGGAATATCGCTGAAAATGTCCTTAAGAACCCTTATTAAAGACAACACTCACCGGAATATCGCTGAAAATGTCCTTAACGGCTATTACTGATTCAGAAAGTCAATTCTTGATATAGCCGCTGAAAGTCTCCCTCACGATCGCGGCTGCTAAAGAATTCATCGCTCGCAATGGCCGTTAACAGTTTTCTTTTTAACGTGGAATCCGCCACTTCCCTAATTATCCACTTCCGCTTAATAAAAAGAAATTCGAGGTAGTCTTCATAAGACTGATCAAACTCTTGCTCCAGTATATTGCGGATTCTCCTGGCTAGGATTGGGCTGGCCCCTCCAGTTGAAACCGAAATTGATAAACGTCCGCGTTGCACAACGGCCGGAAGATGAAAGTCTGAGTCATCCGGGTCATCTGCCACCATGACAAGCTGCCCGGGTACGGCTGATTCCTTAATCAAACGATTCACCATCTTATCGTTCGTTGCCGCAAAGATCATAAAAGCGGCTTGCAAATCTCCAACACAAAATGGACGCTGCACCCACTCAATGTTTCCATCGCAAGAGAGCCTTTGTAATTCCTCCGACGCTTCCGGGCTGACCACCACTATATTGGCTCCGGTGCCAAGTAAGCCGCTAACCTTCCGTTCAGCCACATTGCCGCCGCCAACCACAACCACTATTTTCCCTTCAAGCTGTATCATAATTGGATAAGTTGAATTCATACTGCACCTCTGCTACCCGTTTTTCAATAAGCGGAATCAACTTTTCAACAAAACCAACCGGTTTGCAAAAATTAATATCGTCGCCCGCCCACTCTAGTTCTCTCTTCATTTTGACGGTATAGCCTCCGGAAAACAAGAAGTGAGGCAGAATAAAAATTTTCCGGCCCGCTAGATTCCTCACCGTATCATGATAGAAAGTAGGAGTAGTGACGAAGCCCGTGTGAACATGACACGCCAGTTTCTGAGCTAAATCTAATGCTAGTTTTTCAAATTCAATCGCCGCCTCAGGAACACGGCTTCCATGGCCCACCAACAGCACCGCCTCATTCGCCTGTTCACCGAAACCTGCTTCAGCCAGCCTGTCTGCAAGAATGTCGACCATAATAGCGTCAACACCAAGTGGTTTTCCATAATGAAAAACTATATTTGGATAACGTTCAAGTTCTACCGGAATATCAAAATTGGCATGAATCCCTGGAAGTAAGAATACAGGGACTACTGTAATCTCACTTGCCCCTTTTTCGATACATGCTTCAATGGCTTGTGCAGCCGACGGCTCAGCGTGTTCTAGAAAACCATAGGCCTGTTGGGGAGCCGAAGCCTTCTTCATGACTTTTTTAATAAAATCAATAAATTTCCCATTCGCTTTGCTCAGCCTACTTCCGTGTGCGATATAAATAATGGCTTCCATATCTCACGCCCCCTCATACGTCTGGCCCGCCAAATATTCAACCAAGGATTCCTTCGTCGCTTTTTCCGGCATTCCATGGGATGGGAGCCCGGCAGCTTCCACCACTGTCATTGTTAGCTTTCCCATGCTGACAACCTGAAGCCCGTTTAATAGTTTTGCTGCATCTATGCCACATTCTTTTAATGCTTCGACAAACGGTTCAACAGAGGCACTGCTTGGGAAGACCATTGTATTCACGTCAGATTCCTCTAGCATTCTTTGAAAAATAGGCACAAACTGCCGGTCTATCTCTTTTTTACTCGTTACCAATATGTCAGCATTTCTTTCGAGCTTTATACGGTCATCGCCAACAATGAGTAACGTTCCAGACTCAGGCATCTTCTCAGCAAGCTTCGCCTTAAATCCGCGTTGCTTTAAAGCTTTTACCGATTTACTAGAAGCTCCATAAAAGTCGGCACGAATGGTTCGGATATCTATTCCCTCCTCAAATACGGCTATAAAAAATTCTGCCACACTTTCGGGTGAGGTAAAAAGAATCTTTTCGTAGGAGGGCACATTTGTTAGATCGACAGGCAATATCGTCCTTTTCCATTTTGGAAATTCAATGACATCCGCACCATGCTTCATCAATTCCTGCGCCAAGCAGCTTACACTTTCGCCGGTACGGGCCAGGAGGATCTGCCGGCTATAAAGCGGCTTTTTCTCAAACCAGTTGATTTTTTCACGAAGTGAGACGACTTCTCCAACAAGGATAATCGCGGGATTGCTGAACTTGGCTGCCGCAGCCTTTTCCGTAATATCGGCAAGTGTCCCCTGCAATGTTTTCTGACGGCCAAATGTACCCCATTGAATCAAAATAACTGGAGTGGAAGCTGGTTTGCCATGATTGACAAGATTTTCACAAATAAACGGTAAATTTCCTACCCCCATGTAAAAAGCAATCGTATCCACACCACGGGCGAGCCCTTCCCAATCGAGGCGCGGTTTTCCACCCTCGGATTTGTCATGGGCGGTGACAACAGCAAAGGATTCGGCATGATCGCGATGGGTTACAGGGATCCCCGCGTAGAGAGGAGCGGCAATCCCCGATGAAATACCAGGAACAATCTCAAAAGGAATTTGGTAGTGCGCGAGGGCTGCCGCTTCTTCACCAACACGGCCGAAAACACCTGGATCGCCGCCCTTTAAACGGACAACTATTTTTCCAGCTAACGCCTTTGCCACTAAAAGATCATTGATGTTCTCCTGGCGCAAAATATGGCGGTCAGGCAATTTGCCGCAATAAATTAACTCGCAATCACTTGCAGCAAATTCCAATAGTTTTGGATTGGCAAGCCGGTCATATAAAATGACTTCGGCCTGCTTAATTGCTTCCAATCCTTTCACGGTGATTAACCCAACGTCCCCTGGCCCTGCGCCTACTAAAAATACTTTTCCTGTTTTCATCCCGCAGCCTTCCTTCCCTGTTGTTCTATAATACAATAAAAATGATATTCTCTTTCATTTCGACCTTAAAGGTCTTCACTTGACCCTCATCTGGTGCCTGAACTTTGCCATCAGCTAAAGAGATTTTCCAATCGTAAACTGGACAGTAGACATAGTTGCCGCTGACAAGTCCCTCTGAAAGGACACCGCCCTTCGGATGGGGGCTGCGATTTTCTAATGCAAAAACTTCCCCACTTGTGACCTTAAATAAAGCAATTTCGGTGTCATCAATTTTAATAGAATAACCTGTCCTAGTCTTTAAATTAGAATTGTGTGCAACCGGAATGCGTGTGATCGTTTCAATCATTTTGACTCACTCCCAACCGTAATAGTGTGCTTTGAATAATACTTATCTTGAATTTCTTCATTTTCAATCGCTTCATTCCAAGGCTCGATATACTTCTTTAAGGTTTGGTCCATCCGCTCGTTCAAGGCTTTCCGGGTTTCTTCATCTGCCAAAACTTCCTTCACATGATCAAGCCCCATGCGCTCGACCCATTTTGACGTACGTTCCAAATAATTCGCTGTCTCACGGTAATATTGGAGGTAGGCGCCGGTCATTTCCATTACCTCTTCCTCAGTTTTCACTGTGCACAATAGGTCACCGGGGCGAAGGTCCACACCGCCGTTACCGGCAACATATATTTCCCAGCCTCCGTCGATGCCGACAAAGCCGATGTCTTTAATACCTGCTTCTGAACAGTTTCTCGGGCAGGCGGATACGCCCATTTTCACTTTATGCGGTGTATCCAAACGTTCAAATTTCTTTTCAAGCTCGATTCCAAGTGCCATGGAATCCTGTGTGCCATAGCGGCAGAATTGCGCACCAACACAAGTCTTAACGGTTCGAAGCGTTTTTCCGTAAGCATAGCCGGATGGCATATCAAGGTCCTCCCACATGCCCGGCAGGTCTTCTTTTTTCACCCCGAACAATCCAATCCGCTGTCCGCCGGTTAATTTTACCAACGGCACATCGTATTTTTCGGCCACTTCAGCAATTTTCTTCAAATCAGCTGCGGTAGTGACGCCGCCGTACATTCTTGGGACAACGGAGTAGGTACCGTCCTTTTGAATATTGGCGTGCATTTTTTCATTAACGAGGCGGGAATCACGGTCATCCTTGTATTCATCCATATGAATCATGCCTAGGTAGTAGTTGATCGCAGGGCGGCATTTCGTGCAGCCTTCCTCATTGTTCCACTCCAGCACGTTCATGACCTCTTTTACACTTGATAAGCCCTTCGCCTTGATTTCAGTAACTAATTCCTCGCGGCTAATCGTCGTACAACCACAAATGCTCGTCTTTTGCACAGCGGCAGCATCGAATTGGTCTCCAAGTGTATGGGCCAGAATGCTGCTGACCATTGGTTTACAGCGTCCGCAGGAACGGCCGGCGTTTGTGCAATGGCTGACTTGATCAAGGGTTGTGAGCCCTTGCGTTTTAATCGCTTCAACGATGGCCCCTTTGGTTACCCCATTACAGCCACAAACGAGTTCATCATTTGGCATGGCTGCAATATCATCACTCGCCCCGCTTCCGGAGCATTCTGTGTGGAAAATGGAATTCCCGCTGATATCTTCTTTTTTCGTCAGCATCCGGAACAGCCTTGTGCTATCCTTTGTATCGCCATAAAGAACAATCCCGACAATCACATTATTTCTTGTTAGCACCCGTTTATAGATGCCGTCATACTCATTGTAAATCATGATCGATTTAGTCGAACCATCTTCGAAAATTTCTCCTGCAGAGAAAAGGTCGACACCGGCTACCTTTAACTGCGTACCAGTAACAGATCCTTCGTACGGTTTTCCGGCGGTGCCGCAGATCTGGTTTGCAAGCACTTTTCCTTGTTCGTATAGTGGCGCAACCAATCCATAAACCATCTCTCGGTGCTCGGCACATTCCCCAACAGCGTACACATTCGGCACACTGGTTTCCATAAAGTCATTAACGACAATGCCGCGATTGACGAAAATTCCGCTGTTCTTTGCGACAGCTGTATTTGGCTTAATCCCAATCGCCATCACTACAAGGTCGGCTTCGACCTCGGAGCCATCTTTAAAGCGCAATCCGCTCACACGCTTGTCTCCGAGAACTTCGACGGTTTCTTTTTCCATTAAGAAATTCATGCCTTGTGCTTCTAGTTCTGCTCGTAATAATGACGATGCAATCGGATCAAGCTGGCGTTCCATTAGATGCGGCATCAAGTGTACCACATCGACTTTCATTCCAAGGTTCAGCAGGCCTCTTGCTGCTTCAAGCCCTAACAGACCGCCGCCGATGACCACTGCCTTTTTATATTGCTTTGATGATTTGATCATCATTTCACAATCTTGAATATCACGAAACCCGGTGACACCGATTTTGTCTGTACCTGGGATGGGCAGGATGAATGAATTGGAGCCAGACGCAATAATCAATTCATCATACTCAACTTCACGACCCTGATCACTGATGACACACTTTGCTTCTAAATCAATTTGATCAACTGCTTCTCCTGTAAATAGTTGAATATTATTTTCTTTATACCAATCTAGCGGATTGATAATGATCTCCTCAAAGTTTGTGTCTCCTTGAAGAATATTTGATAACTTAATCCGATTGTAGTTTGGGTATGGTTCCTGTCCAAAAATCGTTATTTCAAATTGTTCCGGTGCCAGTTTAATAATTTCTTCAATCGTCCTGACCCCAGCCATCCCGTTCCCGATCATCACTAATTTTTTCATCAGTGGGTCACTCCCTATCTAGTTAATCACGTTTTTTATGTTTTGCTCTATAACTATATTGTAATCACCTTATCGCTTTAAATTTGTGAAGTTCGTCACATTCTACTCATAAATGTGAATCATTTCACATTATTGTCAAAAAGGGTGTCAGGCACCATGTGGTGCCTGACACCCTTTTTACGTTATGCAAGTTGTTTATTCTTTTTTAATGCTGGGTGTGGTTTATATAATGCATTAATTGCAGGAACGAGAGCACCTAAAATAACAGCTGGGACGAGCTCCCATAGTTCTAATGGCGGAGTAATCAGGATATCAAACTTATGGATCGCGAACAAAACAAGGAAGTAAGCAAGGCTGCCTGTGAGACCTGCCAACCAATTCATCTTCTTAAACAAGAAAAAGCATAGCGGGATCAAAAGTAATGTAATCGGTACATAGGATGTTGGATATCCAACCGCTGCAAAAATGGCTTTACCAACAAATCTAAGGAAAATATAAAGAACCGCTGCCATTACTGGTATAGTAAAGTCCCGGCAAATTCGAATGATCAACACCGTAAGCAATGCCACCATCAGTACGGAATAGATGGGATACACCCATTCCGGAATGCCGCCAAAGATTTGCGATGCCGGATCGGAAATCAACTCAAGAATTTCCTGTGAGGCAATAGATTTTCCATGGATGTATTGATCATAAGAAATCGCCCCATTTTCCTGCTGCATATTAGGAAACATTAAGCATTCGAGGAGGAACATCGCGAACCACGTGTGCATCGACTTCCAATCCGGCTTCACATCTCCGGTAAACAAGTAATATCCCCGCCAGACTCCAAAGATCATGATGCCGGTTGCAATATAATAAATAAAATGAGTTGGACTCCATGTGGTTAAATCAATCCCGTAAGCAATATGGTACGTAAAATCCAATGGAATTCCGATGAGGAATAAAACGTATCCAATGGTGATCAGATTTCTTGAAAACTGGTCCATGTATTGTGCGCGCCGCCACTCTTTAAATAACAAATATCCACCAAGCACAAATCCAAGAGTATTAACAATATGAGGAATCGAATATTCTTCAAATAAATATTTAAAATGATACGAAGCATCCCATGCGGAACCGATGAATTTTAATAAAAAAGCCAGAACCCATAAACGATAATATTTCAAACGGATCTTCCCCTCTCCTCACCTTATCCCAGAAGGTCAAATGGGTCTCCAAAAATGGCAATCAGAATATAATTTATTACTAATGCAATCCCAAAGGCGATTCCGGCCACACGCACTTTTTTTTGCGTAAATAATTTATAGATAAAAAGGATTCCGGAAGTGACGACAAAGATATTGCAGGTTATAAACGTCCAAAGCATGCTTTCACTGTGCTCCACTGCTGTTACATGCAACAAATATAATGGTATCAAAGGCTCAATTCCCCCATGTTTTACTTTTATTCAAATGGCCTTGGAAGCATTCATCTTTAAAACAAGACGTCATTTAGACTAAAAATGTTTCGAGTCTTCTCTATATTATCATGGTTTTTAATCTAGTTGACTAAGAAACTTACATAAAATTCTTGCATTTACTTATTTAGGTAATGTACATTAAATGAATGAATGAAGCTAAGAAAGGGGAATGTCCGTTGAAAAATTTCATTCTTGCCATACTCCTAATCACTACTGTATCCCTGTCTGCCTGTAATTCAATTAAAGTCCCAAAATCAACAATGGATCATAAAATGAGCGCCGCCTCAACGAATGTCATCCCAACAAAATCCAAATGGACGATTGCGGTCCAGCCAAAGGCAAATGAAAGGATTCCCATTTCCATTTTAATTACAGACACTTCCAATAAACCCATCAAAAAATTCGAAACCGTCCATGAGAAAAAAATGCACTTATTTATTGTTAGTAAGGATTTATCTTACTTTTCCCACATACATCCCATATATAAGGGAGACGGGGAATTTAATATTACCACCGGCTTCCCTGCTGGCGGGGACTATAAGATCATTGCTGAATTTACGCCTAAAGGAGGCGGAGACAGCAGTATTGAAAATCATTGGCAGCATGTTGAGGGAGAGACAGCAAAGGAGGAACCCTTGGTTGCTGAACAAGAGCTTACCAAGGTGGTAGACGGCAAAAAGGTATCACTCTCGTTTAGTGAACTGAAAGCAGGTAAAACGTTGCATATGACCTATACAATTAATGATGCAAAGAGCGGTCAGCCGATTAAAAATTTACAGCCGTATTTAGGGGCCATGGGCCACACGGTTGCTATGAGTGCAGATGCTGAAAAATACTTGCACATCCACCCGATGACAACAGAAGGCAATGGGCCACAGGTTATCTTTATGACCATTTTTCCTGAACCGGGCATTTATAAAATTTGGGGACAATTTAAACACAATGGCAAAGTCTTCACAGTACCATTTGTTATAGATGTGCCAAAAAAATAGACCAAAAAACCCCTACTAAAGTTGAATAGGGGTTTTTGATTGCATAAATTAATATTTGAAATCGGTGCCTGACACCCTTCGTGGACATTTTCCATGGGGGGTGGACAATTAGGAGAGGAACTCCCTCCTGCTTTTAAACATAAAGTCTACACTTCTCCAGAAGGTTTGACCATCGGTGTATAGGCTGGTTGTGGAGTACCAAAATTAGGGGTACCATCTGGTTTCCAATTGATTTTTTGAATCCTTGGGTTCCGAAGCCTTCCCAGACGATGGTCACCTTCCGCTTCTGAAAACGAAAATGCGTGATAGACGATCCAATCCTCAGTTCCATCCGGGGATTGTGTAAAGCTATTATGCCCAGGGGAAAATACTCGGTTTTTTACACTTTTCGAGAAAACTGGTCCTGGATGCTTTGCCCAAGAATCAGGATCAAGAAGATTAGACGTTTCACATGCTGTAAGCATCCCTAAGCAATAGTCATCAGACCATGTTGCACTTGCAGAAAAAACGAGAAAAATTTTACCGTTCCGTTTTAGAAAGATTGGACCTTCATTTATTGCCATTCCACCTTGTTTCTCCCATTCATCCACCGGAGCCGATAATAATATGTTTTCACCTATTAGTGTCCACGGGTTTTCCATTTTTGCCATGTAAAGTGCTGAACCATAATCAGGAAAATATCCATATCCTGAGTAAAGGAAATATAATTCATTCTTATGCTGAAGAACGGTTCCATCTAAACCAGGATAATCGGTATTCACCGCACCCCTGAAATGCCAATTGCCCAGCAATGGATTGGGTGAAGAATTTTCAAGTACATAGATACGCCGAGTGTCATCCCCACCTCCATCATTGGCAGTAAAATAAATGAACCATTTACCGTTAATATAGTGTATTTCTGGCGCCCAAATATTGTGGCTATATGGACCTTCTGCTGGAGGTGACCATATTATTTTTTTCGCAGTTGTTGAAAATCCTGTTATGGTCGGGCTCCTCCAAATGGCTATATGAGTGGATAACGTAATGGTTAAATAATAGTAACCGTCAGTGTGTTTATAAATATAAGGATCTGGACCACTTTCAAACAGGGGATTCATAAACATTTCATCTATTTGACGTGTAACGATGTTGTGTGTTTCTGTTTCCATTATTAGCACCTCCATATTGGCTTATCACGGCTATCTTTGACTTGATTTTTATCGTTAAGTACAAGTCGCTGCTCATTTTAAAAAAAGGTAGACATCTAAGATCTACCTTTTTTGCTGAAATTTTATAATTTCTTTAATTCCCTTACTAATCTAGCTACATCTGACAATAGTTCTTCGTTTGCACGTATAGATACATAATCTCCTTTTGCTTTATCAAGTAATTCTTGAAAATCATTTAGATGTTTTATGGATTGTTCGATATGGCCTTTTTCCATATGATGCTTTGACTGTTCTAATTTATTGCTTAATTGTTTATATAAACTGTGATTTATTTCTCCTGAAGCATTGTATTTATCAAGCAATTTCAAAATTGTTTTGTGACTTGTTTCTATTGGTTTCACATGAAAGTTATCAAATCTCGTAAAATTATAGTTTGATCTAAGTCCTACTTTTCCTTGTGTAAATGCTGTGCTGCTATTATCTGTATAATCTATTTTAGGAGTATCCATATCACCAACAAATATTTTAATATTGGTTCCTTTTGCAACAACTTTCATATGCTGCCATGTATTTAGAGGAGCACTGATTTTTGCACCTTTTAGGTACGACCAATTATAATTAAATTTTCCTAAATGAACACCATCTTTATTGATATAGGCTAAATACCCTTGCATAAAATCAGGATTATTTTGACCAAGTTCAATCCCATTAGCTGGATTATTTACTCTAAAAATTATTCCGCCGTCACCTGTCCCAGCTCCAATATTAATATCTGCTTCAACCGTATAATCCTTCCACAAGTGATCTCCGATTACAGATTTCGCAAAGGTACCTGGTGCTGCACTATATTCCCCTTCAGCTGCCGGTGGTTCTTCTCCTTTATCTAAAGTAAAATCAAGACTTCTAAAGTCAAATTCACCCTTTACCATTTCCGCCTTAATCGTATGTTTTCCAGCGGGCAAAGAGACATTTTCTTTAATGACACTTTCCCAGTTATCCCAGCCGCCTGTTTTTGGCACATCTATGATACCTGTTAAATCAACAGTATCATCAAGCCAAAGTCTAATTTGATTTCCTTCTAAATCAGTTGCCATTCTGATGGCTACTTGATATTTGTCCTCTTTTTCAATATCGACGTTATATTTTAACCATTCTCCTGCTTGATTCCAGCCAACATTATAACCACCCTCAGGATTAACGCGAATATCGACAGCATCTCTTCGATATTTACCACCAATATTTACAGGAGAATTATCGTGATAACCAATACCTTCTCCACCTGTAATATAGTCAGCCGCCATTATTTTTCCTGGAAGCTTCTTATGATTGTCAAACCTGTGAAGTGTTAATCTAGAAACATCAAATTCTCCTTGAAGAGTTACTAGCTTTAATGTGTGTTTTCCAGCTGGTAATGAAATGTCCTTTAATGAAACACTTTTCCAATTATTCCAATCCCCTGTATTTGGTATGGTCATTTCTCCTGTTAAATCAATTGTATCATCTAAAAGGAGCTTAGCTTTTCCTCCATCTTTGGTTGCAGCTGTAAGTAAATCTAAACCATATGTGCCTTCTTCTTCAATGTTTATGTCATATGCCAGCCATTCACCTGCTTGATTGGAGGTAACTGCGAAACCACCTTCTGGATTCACTCGGATATCGACAGAATCGGCTCGATATTTTCCTCCACTATTCCCCGCAGTGTTATCATGGTATCCTACGCCTTCACCACCAAGATTGTATTCAGCAGCTTCAATGATACCAGGCACTGGTTTATGAATATCAAACGATGTAAAATCAAGACTAGTAAAATCAAATTCTCCTTCTACAATCTCAACCTTAATCGTATGCTCACCCTCCGGCATTGTAATCCCTTCTTTAATAACAGGCTGCCAATTATTCCAATCACCTGTGTTAGGGACATCTAACACACCAGTTAAATCTGTTTTATCATCTAACCATAAACGAACCTTTGCCGATTGAAAGGTTGTTGCCGCATTTAATTGAACATTATAGCGACCTGTTTCTTTAATGGAGACATTGTATTTAAACCATTCTCCTGTTTGATTCCATCCAACTGCCGTCCCGCCTTTTGGATTGTTACGGATATCGACAGCATCTCCTCTTAATACGCCGCCAATATTTTTAGCTGTTGTTTCATGATAAGCTACCCCTTCACCGCCAGTTATATAGTAGGCGGCACTAATTGAACCTGGTATAGGTTTGTGTGCATCAAAAGGGCTGGGTTTATTTGTTTTAACCGTCCAATATCCTTCTATTTCCTCCCAGCCATCACTCTTTCCATCATTAAAATCTGAAATCACTTGTTTTACTTCTTTATATTTTTGAAAATTCATATTGGCTAAATCAAACGTTCCATCGTTAACGACTATTTTTATCGAATGCTTTCCTTTTGGTAAATCAATGCCCTCAATCGAAAATGTTTTCCACTCATCTGTTTTTGGAATATTTAATACACCTGTCAAATCGGTCGAGTCATCTAACACTAATTTTACTTGGGCATCATCGCTCGAGGCTGATACTCTTAGGTCTACATTGTAAGTAGCGTCTTCAGCAACATTGACATTGTAGTTGAACCATTCACCGGGTTTATTCAAGCTTACGTTATATCCACCTTCAGAATTCACTTTGATATCAACAGAATCTCTTCTATATAGATCACTAGTATTCTTTGCAGTTGAATCATGAAAGCCTACTCCTTCACCGCCTGTATTATAGTGAACAGCGTCGATCTTTCCCGGTAAAGGTTTATACGCATTAAATATATTGCTTCCGTTCACTTTATTGCTGAATGCAGTATAGCCAAATGCCGCATGAAGGTTAGAAGTTATATATCCAATTTTCCCTCCGTTTAGCCCAGCCATTTTGCGCGTTTGCTTTTGCATTCCATCTACGAAAATCTTATAAGTGGTGGAAGACTTTTCTACTCGTAATTGATGAAGCTTTGAATAGTCATAGCCCTTAGGTAGGTCTGTCGCTTCACTGCTTTGTTTGACCCCGTTTACGATAAAATAAGATTCTAATTGATTTTTCTTAGGATTTAATACCGCTAAGCCGTAGTTGTTTTCATCCTTATAAGAGAAAACGGCACCTAATTGTGGATCACCTTTCGTTCCCTGTTCTATCGCTTTCATATTGAATTCAGCAGTATAGTCTGAGGCAGTGGAAGCCTTCGTCAATTGTTTAAATGAATGGGTATTTTCTATTGTCGTTTGTTGAAGCCAGCCAGGCACATCTGCAACAATACTCCAGCTTCCTTCGTTTGTGTTTTCCCAATTTTCAGTAAATGATGATTGTGTGAAACGCTCACTAAAGTCAGGTAAGTCCGGGTTTGGCTGATCTGAAGTCGTAGGACCAAGAACAAGCATCTTTTCGCCATTCCAAGCGATTCGATCTAGATTCATATATCGTCCTGGATTCGCATGACTATGATACACCATATACTCAGAGTCAAGATCTGGACCTCTAACGACAGAATTGTGCCCAAGTCCTACATTCGATCCTTCCGAATTTATCAAAATTGGATTTTGGTCAAGGTTATGAGAAAAACCAGTAATCGGACTATCGCTGCTTGCATAATCAACCCGATATGCTTTATTCCAAACGTGATTTCCCGTATAGGTCATATAATATTTACTATTTCTTTTCAAAACAGTTGGTCCTTCTGTCCAGCCATTCATTTCTGCACCAGTGTTTGATACCTGCCCAAAGGTATAGGGATCTGTCATTGGACGTGCATCAATTCTTCGATCTCCCGTACTATAGAAATACCATTTTCCATCATCATCAATAAACACATGTCCATCAATTCCCATGCCTAGGTTATCCGTTTGCTTCACAAAGGGACCTAGAGGATTTGAGCTTTTGTACACATAATGCCCATTTCCCCCAGGCGATGTGTACATATAAAAATCACCATTCCAATAAACAACCTCAGGAGCATAGGCAGCCTTTGTTGTAGGTTCCTCCGTCACTAATCCACCGTACTCCCAATTAACCAAATCTTCTGACTTCCAAGCTTTTACTCCACTCTTATCATCCACCGTACTAACATAAAGATAATAAATACCATTGTGTTTTAAAATATAGGGATCTCCTTCTCCATAAAACACCCCTGTATCCCATTTCCAAGAATCTGATAATTTAATGGGATTACTGAAGGCTAATGCTGATAATGGAACGGACAATAAAAGGCTAGACGCAATTACCATCGAGATAAGCTTCTTCAAAAAAATCTCCTCACTTTCCTTTTCTCCAAGAATAAATGAAACCTACTATTTCAAAAAAGCAGACTAAAAAAAATCAAACTATAACCAAAGGAAACGAGGGATGTATTTACCTTCCTTTAGTTATAGACTATTGATTTTTCTTCGAATACTATCGCGATAAAGATTAGAGGAATTATTGATTTTGTAATTGATAGTTTACTAACTTTGAGATTGATTTATTTTTTGCTAAAGCTACGATTCCTGCAGATAAAAACATTAAAGCTCCTAATAGATCCATCATTAGATAGGATGAAAATCCTAATAAAATAAACCAGATAGGTTTCTTCACCTCTGCTTTATCATCCTTCAATGTTTTCGCTAAAACAAAGTTAACGATTCCAAGAATAACAAACAGCATACCAAAGGAAACTGAAAACATATACAAACTGCCAAAAATAGATTGTACAGCCTCAAGTTTTGCTAGAGTGTTATACGAAGAATTCAATCCTTCATTTTTTATATATGATGCATAAACAAAAATGGTAACGAGACCTGAGACTATTTGCCATGTAGAACCGACCATAATTAATCTTCTCTCTAGCTTTCTATTCATCATTAATCCTCCTTACTATTTTTATCACCCTTTAACCCCAGATGATAAGGAGAGCGAATCCATAAAGTATTTTTGTGTGAATAAATAAAGGATAAATGTTGGCACTATCGCTACGAGCGCGCCAGTTAATGCATGGGCAACATCTAGCGCATACATCCCCTGTAGTAATTGTAATCCTGGTGTAATAGGCATTTTTTCAACATCATTAAAAACGATTGATGGCCATAAAAAGTCATTCCATGAAGCTGTAAATGTAAATAGAGCTACAACCGTTAAAACAGGTCTGAGTAACGGTAATATTAACTTTAAGAATATTTGAAAATCTGAAGCACCATCCACTCTCGCTGATTCATCAAAATCTATCGGAATCCCTAGCATAAACTGTCTTACGAGAAAGATATTAAATACTCCAGCTGCACCTGGAACAATGGCTGCTAAATAACTATCGATCCATCCAAAGGTATCCATAATTTTATAGAGTGGAATAAGATTTACAACCGCTGGGAACATCATCGTTGCCATTAAAAAAAGAAAGATGGCATCTCTACCTTTAAATTTCATTCTTGAATACCCATATCCAGCTAATGAAACAATTACTAACACGAGTACTGTTTGTGATATAGAAATAATGAGTGAGTTCATAAACCATTTTGCAACCGGTGCACTTGTATTTCCAAAGAGGACATCCTGATAGTTCCCAATAACCCAATGAATCGGTAAAATGGTAAATGCATTTGATTGTATATCTGCTTCACTTTTAAAGGAAGAGATCATTGTATAAAATAAAGGGACAATCCAAATAAAAGCCATGATGAATAAAAAAAGTAAAGAAACAATTTTTGCAGCACCTTTTTTCTTCAAGGTATACACCTCCTAATCACGTTGTCTTAAAAAGAAAAATTGGATGGCAGAAACGACCATAATACATAGACCCAGGATCACAGCCATGGCAGCCCCAATACCTGCAATAGAATTTCCAGAACCAAATGCGTTCTCTTGAATATACATTAACAAAACAGCAGTCGAGCTTGTTGGTCCACCCTTCGTTAGCATGAGTGGTTGCCCATAAACATTAAATTGTGCAATCGTCGTAATGATCACTGTATATAATATTTGAGCTCTTATACTAGGTAGAGTAATTTTAAAAAATCTTTGAACACTATTTGCCCCATCAATAGAGGCAGCCTCGTATAAATCTTTTGAAATCCCGTTAAGGGCAGCCTGATAAATGATCATATTCGCACCGATTGTCCACCAAACCGTAACAGTCACTAATGTAATCCAAGCATATGGCTGGGTAGCTAACCAGTTCGTTTCTGCATTAAGATAATGATTAAGCGGCCCAAAAGAAACACTATAAAGCATGGAAAAAATAATCATTACGGCAGAAACGGAGAACAAAGTTGGCATGTAGAATAATGCTTGAAAAAACTTCAATCCCTTCGGTCTAGTGTGAAGACCTGCAGCTAAAAATAAGGGAACAATGATACAAGCCGGCACTGTAAAAAGTACAAATTTAAACGTATTTCCCAACCCTGTTCGCAGTTGTTCATAGAAGGTCGAGTCCTGATTAAACAAAATTTCCTTATAATTAGCAAATCCTATAAATTCAGGTTCGCTCAATAGATCCCAATTTGTAAATGAAATATAAATACCATAAACAGTAGGAAAGAGAAAGAAAATTAAAAACAAAATGAGATGTGGTCCAATATAAAGAAATGGAGTAAGATTAAGATGTTTTTTTCCTGAATTTCTTTCTGTCGCTGCAGACATATCTAATTCCTCGTTCACTCCCGTATTTATCATAGATACTGACTCCTATTCTTTCGTTAGCGAATAGAGAGAAACCCTTGTATGTAAAAGGATTTCTCTCATATTTCGTTAACAATCTCAATTAATCAATTTCTAGTAATCTTATTTTTTACTATTGGCAGCAATTTTATCCTCAACTGCTTTTTGAGCCGCTTTAAGTCCTTTGTCAATGTCTAGTTTTCCAAATATGGCATCACCGACTAATTTATCCACTTCTTCGGCAACAAAGCCATTATATTTATAATCAAAGATTTTAAGCGTATTTTGCATTTCAGGATCTTTCACTAAGAATGACTGTGGTAAATTTTGATATTCTGCATTTTCTAATGTTGCTAATGCTGCCGGGTTTTGGCCGGCTTTAGCCCATGGAAGTGAATTTTCTCTGACATAATCAAGGAAATCCATTATACCCTTTGTCTTCTCTTCAGATCGATTTTTGTCCTTAAACATAACGAATTGATGAGAGGACGTCCAGTTGACAATTTTATCAGGTGAAACCTGTGGAAAGCTTGTTAAACCCCATTTTAAATTTTTCGCTTCATTAACGCTGTTTTGCATCCAAATACCTTCTGGATAAAAGATTGCCATACCGGATTTGAATAATTGACCCGGGTCTTCTCCATCCTTGTTAGCAATTTTGTCATCAACTAACCCTTTTAATAATTCTAATGCTTTCTTAGCTTCTGGAGTATTTAGTGTTGGTGCTTCACCGTCACTTGTGATATCTCCACCAAGTTGATTGTAAATCGATAAGAAGATTGGTCGAGTCCACGTAATACCAATACCAGTGATTTTATCTTTTTTAGATAATTCTCCAGCCGCTCTTATTTCATCAAAGGTAATAACATTATCATCAAGTGCATTTGGTGCATATTTTTCTAGTAAATCTTTATTGTAATACATGACAAAACTGTGTACATCTAATGGAACACTATATCTACTTCCATTAATATCACCAATGTTCCATCCCGCTGGTACATAGTTTTCAGCTTTAATTTCAGGATAGTCAGCCAATTTATCGTCATAAGTGGTTAATAGGTCACTGTCTACAAACTGTTTAATTCTCTCCGCATGGACAATGGTAAGATCAGGAATACCTTTTCCAGAATTAACGGCTGTTGGAATCTTTTTATACATATCATCCGCTTGAATGGATACATTTTTTATTTTGAACTTTGGATTTGTCTTATTGTATTCATTAACAATTTGTTTCATATTTTCACCATCAGGCCCCGTAAACGGGTTCCAATACACGATTTCATTTTTAGCTGAATCATTAGTACCACCGGAACCTGAACTGGATGAACTGCATCCTGCCAAAGCCATCATTGACACAATAAGTATAGAAAACATTAACAGCACTGATTTTCTCATTTGTTTTCCCCCTGATTTTTTAGTTATAACCTAAATGAAAATTACTTACTGTTGATTGCTCTAATTTTATTTAAGTCTACTTTAGGTACTCGATTTTCCTTTAGCAAACCGTTAACCTCTTGCTGCACATCTGTAATTTGTGTATAGCAAAATCCACTAATATATGGGGTATCTTTTATTGCTTGAGTAATAGATTCATAACGATGTAAGAATTCTTCTTCACTCTTTACTTGATTACCATATCCCCAGCCTTTTTCAGAATTAAATGCAATGCCGCCATATTCACTGATAATGATTGGCTGACCTTTATATTTATAACCTTGAGCCATCGCATGTTTGAAATTATTAAACACTATATCGTTATTCACTACTTTTTCTTTCTCACTATACCGTTTTAAAAACTCATCTCCAAGCTCTACATAATCGTGCAGAGTGAGAATGTCTGAAACGGTATGCTCCCAGCCATCATTGACAATAACAGGTCTCATACTATCAATAGCTTTGGTAAGATGATAAATTCCTTCTGTAAACTTTTGTTGCTTTAGGTTAGTATAAATATTTTTCACACCCCAAGATTCATTAAACGGAGTCCAGGTAATGATGCATGGGTGATTATAATGCTGTTTAACAACCTCAATCCATTCCTCAGTAAAATTTTGAACCGCCTCATCTGAAAATTCATAGGTTGCTGCCATTTCAGACCAAACAAGGAGACCTTTTTTATCTGCCCAATATAGATATCGTTGATCTTCAACTTTCATATGCTTTCTTACACCATTAAAACCCATTTCTAGTGTCCGGTCGATATCCTCAATAATCGCTTCTTCTGAAGGTGGTGTTAAATGTGACTCTTCCCAATAACCCTGATCCAAAATAAGTTTTTGATAAATCGGTATATTATTCAATAATACATTTCCATTTTCTATGGAAATCTTTCTCATTCCAAAATAGGACTTTACAGAATCTATGACTTCACCGTTTTTAGATAAAGTAAATTCTACATCATATAAATTAGGGGCTTGAGGACTCCAGTGGACCACTCGCCAATGGTGAAACTCACTTGCAATATTCGTTTTGATTGTTTGATGTGGACGATGTATCGTTTGTTCAAATGTTTTAATTGGCTCGCCTTTAAACGAAATTGATGTTTTCAAGACTAACGATGGATCAATGTCCCCTGAAACCTCATAAGCAAACTCCACTGATTCTGTATCGATATCTGGTGTGATTTTGACCGCTTGAACATGTACTTCATGTAAGAATTCAAGCCATACAGTCTGCCAAATCCCGGTTGTCTGAATATACCAGCATTCATAACTCTTGTCTAACCATCTTTGTTTTCCTCTTGGCTGGAAGCAGCTTTGACTATCTTCGTTTTTCACAACAATATTTAATTCATTTGTTTCATCTGCATAATCTGTAAGATTAAAAGAAAAAGCGATTTGTCCACCCTTACGTTCACCAACAAAAGCTCCGTTCACCCATAGCTTCGTTTTATAATCAGCCGCTTGGATATGAAGGGTGATCTCCTTATTCTTATATTCACTAGGAATGGTTACCCTTTTTTGATACCAGACATTAGGACAAAATACTTCCTCACCAATGCCGCTGGCTTTTGTTTCATAGGTAAATGGAACAATAATTTTTTTATCAAAATTTACCTCCTTATACCATTTTTCCTTTTCACCTTTGTTCTCTCGATCAAATTTAAAATTCCACTCTCCATTTAAATTCAGCCAATCTTTTCTTTCAAATTGGGGTCGAGGATATTCTTTTCTTGGTAAGTTGTTTTCTATCATTCTCTATTTCTCCTTTAAACAGAAAGTAATTATTTAATAATTCAATCATTTGGAAATGCTTACAATAAAATTTTATATTAGGTCCTATAGCATTAATATACTAAGGTTGGTATAAAATATACTTTCCAAACAAAAAAGCGCAAAAATCAAACCCAAACTATAATTAATGGAGATATCATAGTTTGGGTTTATTCACATGAATTTCATCTAAGTTACGATTGTATCTAACAAATCCACATTTTCACTCAATTTTAGAGTAACAGGTACATATATCCTTGTCGGATTATAAATCCCCTCAATTTGTTCCAAAAGGAGGTCAACGGTTTTTTTACTACATTCAGCAATATCCTGTTTTATAAATGAAACTCCTGTTATACCAGGTGGATCAAAGGTCAGCAATTCAATGTCACGGCCTGTTTCATTCTTCACCGAACTTATTGCTAAATGCGTATAAAGGGCTAACTCTGCATTCATTGTAAATACAGCCGTTACTTCAGGCTTACAAAACAGGAATTCTCGAATTAGCTTTGGGGTTTTATTCGGAGAAATTTCATTGAAGCCTAGGAGCAGCCATAGATTCTTATTAATTGTAGTTCTCCTTTTTAAAAAGGCATCTTCAAATCCCTTCGATCTCTCGTTAGTTACTGTATTTGTTATGATTGGAGATATAAGCCCAATATTTTTATGTCCTTTATTTAATAAATATGAAATGGCTTCGAACGTTCCAAGGTCATTTTCAGAGGTCACACTATACGTCAAAATATTCTCCATATACCTGTCAATTAATACTAACGGAAATCTATCTAATGAGAGTCTTAACACAGCTTCATTATAAGTTTCTTTTTCAGTAGGAAAAATAATGATTCCCATTACTCCCATTTCTCTAAACATCTCTATAGCATCAGCTTCTTCAAATTGAGACTCTCTTGTGATCTTTATAACTAAGATATGGCCATTTTTAGAAACATACTTCTCAATATAATTGACAAACTCTTGCTCAATCTTCGTTTTCATACTAGGAAGAATAAGTCCAATTAATCCTTTCTGTTTATTTGGCATACTGATGAAGGCTGTTAGGTTACTTTCACAAACAAAGGTTCCTTTCCCTTTAATTCTTTCTACGATCCCTTCTTCCGCAAGACCCGATAGTGCATTTTTAGTGGTGATCTGGCTAACATGAAATTCCTCAGTTAACTCTTTTTCTGAGGGAACACGGTCACCTACTCGCAGCTTACCAGATTGTATTTGCTCTTTAATTTTATTTTTTATTTGTTGATATAGCGGTTCAATTTTAATATCAGCTCACCCTTAGCTCATTAATATTCTAACTTATATTAAGTATACTAATACTTAATATGTTATTCTACATTTTTATCAAGCTAAAATGAAATAGAAGAAGCCTTCATCCCCTTTTAGGAATGAAGGCTCCTTCTATTTCATTAATTTTTTTAGTACATTTCTGAAGTTGTCTTCGCTTGCATGTGCAGCAATAGGTAGTCAGGACCGCCTGCTTTAGAGTCTGTTCCGGACATGTTGAATCCGCCGAATGGCTGGTAGCCGACGATTGCTCCTGTACAAGAACGGTTAAAGTATAGGTTCCCTACATGGAAATCTTCACGTGCTTGTTCTTGGTGAGCACGGTTTTTCGTGATAACAGCACCTGTTAAGCCATACTCAGTATTGTTGGCGATTTCGATTGCTTCCGTGAAATCTTTTGCTTTTGTAAAGCCTACTACTGGGCCAAAGATTTCTTCCTGCATAATACGGGCTGTAGGAGAAAGGTCTGCAATAATTGTTGGTTTGACGAAGTAGCCTTTCGAATTATCGCCTTCCCCGCCGGTCATTAATTTACCTTCACCTTTGCCGATTTCAATGTACTCCATAATTTTCTTAAACGCATTATTGTCGTTTACAGGACCCATGAATGTAGCTTGCTCTGTTGGGTCACCGACCGTTAATTGATTGGTTAATTCCACTGCGCGGTTTAACACTTGGTCATATACGTCTTCCACGATCACCGCACGAGAGCATGCAGAACATTTTTGGCCAGAGAAGCCAAATGCACCGGCAACGATAGATTGTGCAGCTAGTTCAAGATCTGCTTCACTATCAACAACAATCGTATCTTTTCCGCCCATTTCTGCAATCAAGCGCTTCATCCATACTTGACCAGGGTTCACTTTAGATGAACGTTCAAAAATACGAAGACCGACATCACGGGAACCTGTGAAGCTGACGAAACGAGTATCTTTATGGTCAACTAAATAGTCACCCACTTCAGATCCGCTTCCTGGCACAAAGTTTAATACGCCTTTAGGAAGACCTGCTTCTTCCATGACTTCAACAAATTTTGCTGCAATAATTGGTGTAGTTGAAGCTGGTTTTAATAAAACGGTATTACCAGATACGATTGCAGCTACCGTTGTTCCTGCCATAATGGCAAATGGGAAGTTCCATGGTGAAATAATAATACCAACACCTAGTGGAATATAGTCATAACGGTTAAATTCATTTGGACGGCTCTGTACGGGAACGCCATCTTTTAATGCCAGCATTTGACGGCCATAATATTCAAGGAAGTCGATCCCTTCGGCTGTATCTGCATCTGCTTCTCTCCATGGCTTACCAGCTTCTTTCGTCATAAGAGCTGAAAACTCATGCTTGCGGCGGCGAATAATCGACGCTGCTTTAAAAAGGACATCTGCACGTACCTCTGGTTTTGTCTTTTTCCATGTCTTAAAAGCTTCGACCGCTGCTTGCATGGCTTTTTCGGCAAGCTCCTGGTTTGCTTTGGATACACGGCCAATGACTTCTTCTTTATTAGACGGATTATAGGAAACGATTTTATCTTCAGTTGTAACTTTTTCACCACCGATGACAAGGTCGTAATCCTGGCCTAAATAACCCTCTACTGTTTCTAACGCCTTAAGATACGCCTGACGGTTTTCTTCAATCGTAAAATCTGTAAATGGTTCATGCTTGTAAGGTTGAATCATTTTTAAACCCCTCCTACATATGTATTAAAACGTTTACATCCAATGTTCATTCTACATTATTCATATCTTAGTATCAAATAGAAAAGCGCAAGCGCCCTGGTCAGCGGCGTATGGCCGAAACTGATAAATTCTAATTTTATTAGAAAAGACCCAGCACATCTGCTGGATCTCATTGATAAATATAAACGAACGGTTCGTTTGCATCTGCTTTTCGAACAATCAGTGCTTCAGGTCCATCAACAGAAGTAACACTTACCGAAACGGAAAGATACTTAGGAAAATGCTCCATCACTAATCCTGTCACATATTGAGCAAAGCCAATTCCCTCTGTTTTTCCATAGAATTGGATTGGGATGGTGATATTTAAATCTTGCAGCTGATCATCGACGTAAAATGCCTTGCCAATGACACCATTAAAGTTTGGAAAATATTCCTCTACGTCCTGCTTAAAGTTTAGGAAGGCAATGGTATCATCACGGTGATCGTTTGTAGCAGCCGTTGATGGGAATAAATAGTACTTTTCATTTACCTTTTCCCAATCATTTAGAGTTGAACTCCCTTGGTTCACGGTGCTATAGGCAAAGAATCTTCCTGGCGTCACAGATGACTTGCTCTCTTGTTCAAATAACGCAATGGTAATCGGAACGTCCTTCAAATTTTTCATATTGCGGACGCGTTTGACCACTTCACCAGCCAGTTTCTTCCCTTCCTTCTCCATTTCACTAAACTCAATCTTTTTCTCAAACGTATCTCCATCCTTAACTAATTTATAGTAGTAGATGGAGTTTAACGCAAGACCAATCGTGACTCCGGAGAGCGCCACATTCCCTTTATCATCTTTTGTCAGATAATCATGTTCTAAAATATGGGCTAAATAGATCGGACTTGTGGGTTCACTTCCGGCGGCACTATTATCCACCGGGTTTAAGCCGATATTATCTTCCGCTTTTATATTCTTTTCCTTAAGCTGCGCGTCTGTATATAGGCGGTTTAACCATTGTCTAATGGTCTTTCCTTTAATTTCTTGGCCTTCACGAAAAAAATACTTTTCTGTATCAAAGCTATTTTGGGCAATTCGCATTAAACCTATTTCAAACTCATTTAAGTCATATCTTGTATTGATATTATTGACGACCAATCCGCGTGCTTCCCCTGGTTCGAATGGCAGAATCGTCCGGTAATATTTATCTGATATATTATATTTAGGAATAATCGCCTTCCCTTTTACTTTCTCCTTTGTTTGAACGGCTTCATTTTGCTTTTGGAAGTTTGGTGCACAGGCACTTAGCAAAAAGACAAGGGAGAGAGCAAGCAATGAGAGTTTTCTCACGTCGATCCACCTCTTATTTATTTAATTCTACTAAAAGCTTCTCCTCGTCCCACACTTCAATCCCCAGTTCTTGTGCTTTTGTTAACTTGGAACCCGCATCTTCACCCGCAATGACAAGATGTGTTTTTTTACTGACGCTCCCGGAAACATTGCCGCCAAGCGCTTCAATTTTTTCCTTGGCTTCATTGCGTGATAACTGCTCGAGTTTTCCTGTAAGGACAACCGTTTTCCCGGCAAAAATAGAGTCAGACTCTTCGGCGGCAACGGGCTTCACACCTTTATATTCCATATTTACTCCGGCAGCAGCCAGTTCATCGATTAGTTCCCCTGCTTCTTCTTGTTCAAAAAAGGCAACAATGGAATCTGCCATTTTATCGCCGATTTCATTGATGGCAATTAAATCTTCTTTCGCAGCTTCAACTAATTTTCCCATGGAACCAAATTGCTGGGCCAGCGTTTTTGCTGCCTTTGCCCCAACATGGCGGATTCCCAGACCAAATAACAGCTTTTCAAGGGAATTCCCTTTTGACGTTTCAATCGCTTTTAATAGATTGGAAACAGACTTTTCCCCCATTCTTTCGAGGGCTAAAAGCTGTTCACGGGTAAGCTTATATATATCGGCTACATCACCGATTAATTTTACAGCAAAAAGCTGACTGATAACTTTTTCCCCAAGACCATCAATATTCATGGCATTACGCGAGACAAAGTGAATTAAGCCTTCGCGAATTTGTGCCGGACATTTCGGATTAATGCAGCGCAGTGCTACCTCTCCTTCAAGACGGACAAGCTCACTTTCACATTCTGGACAATGCGTCGGCATATAGAAATCGACTTCACTGCCCGTCCGCTGATCAGCTAAAACATTGACCACTTCCGGAATGATATCGCCTGCTTTTTTGACGACAACTTTATCTCCCAGTTTTATATCCTTTTCACGGATTAAATCTTCATTGTGCAAGGATGCCCTCTGTACGGTTGTTCCTGCCACCTTTACAGGTTCAAGCAGTGCAGTCGGAGTGACCACACCCGTTCTCCCGACACTTAATTCGATAGCCAAAAGTGTTGTAACCACTTCTTCAGCCGGAAACTTATACGCAATTGCCCAGCGCGGACTTTTTGCCGTTGTGCCAAGTGCCGCCTGCTGCGCTAAGGAATCAAGTTTAATAACAATCCCATCAATTTCATAGGGTAGATGCGGGCGTTTTTCTACCCAGCCATTCACATACTGGATGACATCGTCAATTGTGGTACATTTTCTTCGTTCTTTATTCGTTTTAAAGCCTAGATGATCTAAATAATCCAGTCCTTCACTATGGGAAACAACTCCACTGGCTCCTGTGTTGCCGATCCCATATAAAAAGACATCCAGTCTTCTCGACGCGGCAATTTTTGGATCAAGCTGCCTTAACGATCCGGCAGCCGCATTTCTTGGGTTGGCAAACTGCTCCTCACCGCGCTCTTCTCGAGCCTGATTTAAGGCGTCAAATGAACGTTTTGGCATGAAGGCTTCACCGCGGACCTCTAAAGAAACATTTTCCCGTAAGCGAAGCGGGATTGATTTAATGGTCTTTAAATTTGCAGTAATATCTTCACCGATTGTGCCGTCACCGCGGGTGGCGCCTTGAACAAATAGACCATCTTCATATCGTAATGAGACGGCAAGGCCGTCAATTTTCAACTCACAAACATAGGATATCTCATCCCCTGCTGCCTGACGAACCCGGCGGTCAAAATCCCGTAAGTCCTGTTCGTTAAAAGCATTACCTAAACTTAGCATCGGGGTGCGATGTTCCACCTTCTCAAACAGGTCAAGCACCGCACCGCCAACACGGACGGACGGGGAATCTATTGATTTTAGCTCCGGGAACTTTGCTTCAAGCTCCAAAAGTTCCTGCATCAGCTTGTCATATTCCGCGTCCGGTACTGATGGGTTGTCTAGCACATAATATTCATAGCCATATTGATTTAACAGGCTTCTGATTTCATTGATTTTCTGTTCCGCGATTTGAAGGTCCATATATCCAGCCCTTTCATTAGGTATTTCGAAGACTAGTTATGCCTTTTTAATTGGTGCAAATTTCGCCAGCAAACGCTTGATGCCTACAGGTTTTGGAAAGGCAATATCCAGTTCGATTCCGTCACCTTGGCCTTTAACACTAACGACTGTTCCAATTCCCCATTTTCCATGCTCCGCTTTATCGCCAACCTTCCAGCCGATATCCTCACCGCCGGAAGCAGCCGATACTGGACGCATGACCGGTTTTCTTGGTGAAGCCGGTGTGCCGAAAGAGCTTCTCGACGACCCAAACGAGGTACCCGTTGAGCCATACGCTCTGCCACCGCCCGATCCAAACGGCGTATTCATCCGCTTCTCCACTTCCACACCCTCGATTAGATCCTCCGGTATTTCCGCGATAAATCTTGAGGCTGGATTCATATTGGTTCTTCCGAACAAGGTTCTCATTTGTGCATTTGTAATAAATAAACTTTGTTCCGCTCTTGTAATTCCTACATAAGCAAGACGTCTCTCCTCTTCCATCTCTGCTTCTTCCATCAACGAGCGGCTGTGCGGGAAGACACCTTCTTCAAGCCCGATTAGGAAGACAACCGGGAATTCCAACCCTTTTGCCGAGTGTAGGGTCATCAAGGTGATGGAGTCAGCTTTTTCCCCATCTTCATCGAGCGAATCTATATCAGCAACGAGTGCTAAATCCGTTAAGAATGCTATTAAGCTTTTATCTTCGTTGGTCTCCTCAAAGTTTTTCGTTACCGATAATAATTCCTCAAGGTTTTCTAAGCGGCTTTGGGCTTCAAGTGATTTTTCCGCCTTGAGCATCTCGCGATAACCCGACTTTTCCAGAACTTCCTCAACTAATTCTGTTACGGAGAGGAACTCTTGCATATTTGTATAATTGCGAATTAAATCGCGGAATTCTCGTGCTGCTTTTGTGATTTTCGGACTTAGGCCGATTAATTCAATCGAGTCCAATGCCTGATATAAGGAAAGATCATGCATGTCCGCAAAATTAGAAATTTTATCCACCGAGGTAGACCCAATGCCTCTTTTTGGAACATTAATCACTCGCTGCAGGCTGATATCATCGTCCGGATTGGAAATCAACCGCAAATACGCCAGCATATCCTTAATTTCTTTTCTGTCATAGAATTTAGTTCCGCCAACAATGGCGTAACCAATATTCGATTTAAGTAATACTTCCTCCATCACACGCGACTGCGCATTTGTCCGATAGAGGATCGCAATATCTGAAAGTTTCTTACCATCCCGGGTTAATTCTTTAATTTTCCCGGCGACAAACTGTGCTTCGCTTTGCTCACTGTCAGCACGATAATAGACGAGTTTATTTCCTTCAGGATTTTCTGTCCACAGATTCTTCGCCTTCCGGTTTAAGTTGTTTTCGATCACTTTATTGGCTGCGAGCAGAATTCTTTTGGTTGAACGGTAGTTTTGTTCAAGGAGAATCACCGTTGCGTTCGGGTAGTCTTTTTCAAAAGAAAGAATGTTGGCGATGTCGGCGCCGCGCCATCTGTAAATCGACTGATCGGAGTCCCCGACAACACACAGATTTCGGAAACGGCTGGCAAGCATTTTCACCAGCATATACTGTGCTCTGTTTGTATCCTGATACTCATCGACGTGAATATACTGAAATTTGCGCTGATAATATTCAAGTACTTCCGGTACCCTTTGAAATAATTGAATTGTCATCATGATTAAATCGTCGAAATCAAGCGCCTGATTTTTCCGTAACCGCCTTTGATATTCTGTGTACACTTCACTTACGGTCTGTTCGAAATAACCACCGGAGATTTTCACATATTCTTCTGGGGTGATTAGTTCGTTTTTTGCTGAGCTGATCGAGCCTAAAATCGCCCGCGGGTCAAACTTTTTCGGGTCAATATTTTTGTCTTTCAGGATTCCTTTTACCACCGATTGCTGATCTGTTGTGTCCAGAATCGTAAAATTCCGATTGAAACCCATCCGGTCGATATCGCGGCGCAATATCCGGACACACATCGAGTGAAAAGTGGATATCCAGATTTCTTCAGCAGCCCCGCCCATCATTTTGCCGATCCGGTCCTTCATTTCTCTTGCTGCTTTATTGGTGAAGGTGATTGCTAAAATATTATAAGGATTAACTCGCTTCTCAACAATTAAATACGCAATTCGATGTGTTAATACTCTTGTTTTTCCACTTCCGGCACCTGCCATCAATAGGAGCGGTCCGTCTGTCGCTTTTACGGCATTTTGCTGCTCCGGGTTTAGACCGTTTAAAAGCTTATCTGTTAAAAATTGCATTTTTTCCACCACCATTTACAAACATTTGTTCTTACTTTTATTCTATCTCCCTTTTCATTCTGAAGCAAATTCTATTTAACCGTTTTGACGGTTTCCAACGCTTGATCAAAATCTTCATATATTGAGTTTCCGACGACAATTACATCAGCATGCTTGGCCATTTCAGCCGCCTGTTCCACTGTAGCAATTCCGCCGCCATAAAAGAGGGTTGCTTTTTCAAGCACCTTTTTTACCTCTGCTACTAGAGAGGGATCACCGTATTTCCCGCTGTATTCTAAATAAAAAATCGGCAGCTGGAACATTTTTTCAGCCATCATGGCATAGGCCTTGACATCATCCGTTGTTAATAGTGCATTGGCGCTTGTCAGCTGTGCTGCCTTGCAATCCCCGTTTAAAATACAATACCCTTCCATGGCGAACTCTTCCCAATCCATGAGGTCTCCATATTCCTTTACAGCCCGATGATGCAGGCCCGTAATCCATTTTGCATCCTTGCTATTTAAAATTGTTGGGATAAAATAAAGGTCAAATCCAGGTGTAACAGTCTCAATATCTGATACCTCAAGCACACAGGGGACTGTATATCTGCGAATTCTCGCCATTAAGTCGAGGACATTTTCAAGTGTCACTCCGTCCGTTCCGCCTACAATCACCGCATCTGTCCCTGATTCACAAATTTTTTCCAATTTGTCGTCAGTTATTTCTTTATTTGGATCGAGTTTAAACACATGCCGCCACTCGCGAAAATCATACATGAAAAGAATCCCCCTACCTTGTAGTCCATTTCACCATTATAGCATTTGAGGAAACGATAAAAAAATAAAACACTGATTCTATTTATAGAAAAGATAACCAACGAAAGAAAAGCGGAAGCGCCCTGTTCAGCGGCGTATGGCCTGGAGCGCTCCAACTGAGATAAAGGAAACACGGTGAGCGGAGTGAACCGATGTTGACTTATCGTAGGGCGGAGAGCGAAGGACACTAGCCGCTAGGGTGCTGGAGCTAGACATTTCTCAAAATCGAAACAAATAAATTATATTAAAAAAAAAAACCGAAGAGATTACTCCCCGGTTCTATTTCAGTGCTCTATTTTTTATTCTTCTTTCGCTGTGCTTTTTTCATCTTTAACGCGTTCAAGTACCATTTCATAGGTATCATTTCCGAAGTTAAGACAACGTTTTACACGGGAAATGGTCGCCGTACTTGCTCCTGTTTCTGTTTCAATTTTATGATAGGTGTTTCCTTCCTTTAGCATTCTTGCTACATCGAGGCGCTGTGCTAACGATTGGATCTCATTGATTGTGCATAAGTCATCGAAAAAGCGATAGCATTCTTCTAAGTCTTTTAATGAAAGAACAGCCTGAAATAATTGATCGAGTTCTTTTCCTCGTAATTTATTTATTTGCATATACTTTGCCCCTTTAGTTAAAATCTCTATTGCATATTAAAAGAAACGCTTGATTGGAGTCCAGGGTTTGCCGGCACAGCATTTACCCAAGTTCTCCCTTGAACAAAAGGAACTTCTTCCCCATTTTTCATCGGTACAATTCTGCCGTTCCGGTTCGCCCATTCAACTTCGCTTTCCTTACCCATTTGAATCAGATAGCCTTTACCGCCGGATGTAAGATCAATATCTCTGCGTCCTACCGAATCGATCACATTGTGGATGGCTTCGATAATCAAAATGTTATCGAGCAAAACGGGCTCGTTTGAGTCTAAATCAACCGTCTGCTCCCCACCCGAAAAACGCTTATATTTTCCAAGTGCGCTGTCATATTGATATAAAGAATCGGAAATGCCGCCCGAGGAATAAGAGACTTTCACAGAATTCGCTTCGTTTCCAGTAATATTTTTTCTATCTTCCTCAGATAAAAACGTAAAGCTTGGCGGGCTTTTTTCCATCGAATAGTTCTTTTGCTCCGCACCTTTTAAAATATTTTCGTACGTAATATAGGAGTTATGCGGTGCCTTTCGAGCACTTGATCGCTGAAAAAGGGTCCCATCGTAGACCATTCCATTGATATTATCCACATAATTTCCTTCCAGCATTTGCTTCGCTTCCTCACTCCAGCCGTGGGCAACATATAGTGCATCAAGACCTTTGGCCAGCTCGATATAATAGTCCCGCGCACTTCGGACAGGCCCGATGTTCGCTGGCTTTTCACTTTGAAAAACGGCCAGGAAGCGAGTGATATCGCCCTCAGCAAGAACTTCATAGACAATATCAGCCTTATTTAAGCCCGATTGCGGCCTTGCTTTTGGGTGATTATTAACCATTACTGCGATGGCTCGTTCTTCTGTACTAGTTTGCGACCCAACTCCCGTTAGTGGAAAATAATAAGGGAATTCCGGTTTCTCCGCCTCTTTTTCTACTACTTTTTCCACCACTTTTTCTTTCTTCACTGGTTCCTTAACCTTTTCCTTACTGCATCCAGAGAACAGTAGAGCAACAGCTGCCAATGCAACAGCCCATTTTTTCATATGACACCCCGATTCGATGACAACGCTGCAATTCACTTTCACGCTTTAACTCTTTAATTACTTACAGTTTAACGCATTATTGACGGAAAGAGTACTGTTTTATTCATAACATCGTACATTCCTTGCTGCGTTATACGAATATATGGCAAATGAGTAGCAGAGAAAAAGGCAAGACTATAAATAGGGTCTAAGAATTTATAACCCCGTTCTTCTAATTCAACTAACAGTCTTTTTTCTTGCCCAATTAATTTTTCAACTGAAAGGCCTGACATAATTCCGCTTAGATTTAACGGCACCTCGCAGACCACCTCTGCATTCTCCACCATGACTATGCCGCCGCCTAATTCTTTCATTCTATTAAAAGCATGGATCATATCTTGTTTATTTTTCCCGATTAAAATAATATCACCTGTATTGGAATAGGAGCTGGCTAAGGCCGGCAATGTTGTTGCGAATCCCTTCAACAACGTATTAATTCGCCATTTTCCATATCGATCAATCAGCGTGAAGAAACATTCATCATGATCCGATGGCAATTCATCTACAGAAGCGTCAATGGAAATCGAATACGGTTTGGTAATGACCGCATTTTCCATTTTAATCCCAAATGGCATTGAAAATTGCAAATCATCCATCGATAAATCCCAATTTAATGCAAGTGGTTTAAGCCCGTATTGATCCCAATTGATTGCTGAGTAAGCCTCTTCTACTCTTACCCCATTCCGCTTAACCCATTTTCCCTTCGCCAAAACCGAAACCGGTGTTGGATCTTCGATACTGGATAAAAAGTTAATGTTGGCAACACGGCCAGTAGCAATATTACCATGTAAATGGTCAATATTGTAGTACCTGGCAATATTGACCGTCGCCATATTATAGGCATCAATGGCAGGGACACCTTTTTCAATGGCAATCCGGATCATTTGATCGTTCATTCCTTGCTCATAAAATGTAGAAGATGCACCGTCCGTATTAAAAAATAATCGATCATATGCCTCAATTCCCAGCCGCTTCATATCATCCAACAGCTGTGGTAAATCAGGACGAATCGAAGAGTGCCTTAATGAAACCATATATCCTTGCATCAGCCGATCATAGACCTCTTCACCCGTCATTGCTTCATGGTCACAATCCGCGCCTAAAAGCTTCATTTTCGCTAACGTTTTTTCCGAAGCACCAGGAAAGTGCCCTTCAATTTGCTTGCGCATCCGTTTTGCTTCTTGAATCCAATGAAGCATCATATCATCGCCATCAAGCAGCTTTGGCCAGCCCGTTAACTCTCCGCCTTGCAGAACTGCATCATGCTCAAGCCACGATTTAACATTACTATGCGAAAAAATTTCTTCTTCATTCAAAATTTCCGTTTGTGAATCAAATCGGCTCCACCAATACATCGTCGTTGGAATGGAACGGAGATCCCTTAGTAACGAAAACGCTTCCTCTTTTTTCAAATGCATGATCAAGGCCATATTGTCATTAATAAGTGTGGTTGTTCCAAACTGTGATGCATAGGCCGCCAATGTTAGGGGATTATATAATTGAAATGGATGTGCATGCGGCTCAATGTATCCTGGGACAAGAATTTCATTGGTACAATCAATGATTTCACAATTTTCCATATTTGCAGGTAAGTTCTCACCAACATAAACAATCCGATCTTCATATATCCAAATATTTGCTCTCAGCCATTTACGAAATGTCTGATTTAAGTACAAGGCATTTTTCAATAAAATGGTTGGATTTGTTTTCCCATCCAAAACGGATACATGCATGCGTAAGTGTTTATTTTTCCAGCGGTAGCGTTGTTCCAGCATACCATGTCCCTCCCTATAAAACTATCTATATAAAAAAGTGTTGATTTAACAGTAAAGAAAGCCCTTACATTTTTTCTATAGTTTCTATCGTATCATATTTTATCATTTAAAGCAGTAAAGAATTGATAAATATTGTAAAGATTTTGTGAAGGAGTGATCATGATGAATATCAAACCAAATATCGGAATTTTAAACGCATTAATCCGCATTACTTTTGGGTTAACGATTCTTGCATGGAGCACGTCGAAGCTTGTGAAGCATCCGTGGAGGGATTCTTATTTGTTTGCAGCTTTGTGTGGCGCCATGAAGGTAGCTGAGGGGATTGTCCGTTATTGTCCAGTAACGGCATTATGTGAAAGATGCCAGGATATGATTCAGGAGCACAGTCAAGCAACGGATTCTATGGATGGAATGGAAGGGCTGGACGGGGATTCAGTTGTGCCGTATAATCCGTCTTAAATGACGAAAAGGCACTTCTTATTTAGGGTTGGGTGACCATATTACGGATGAAGACCTTTTCTTATTTGAAATACAATAAAAAGTCCTTCATCGCACTCATGAAGGACTTTTCACTTCGAAAAAACAACTAATTTGTCCTTCATCGGGCTTATGAAGGACATTTCGCTTCGCAAAAACAACTAATTTGTCCTTCATCACTATACCGTTACCTAATAATAGCCTGTATTGCTTTTGCACCGATATCTTTTCGATAAAAAACGCCGTCACAATTTAGTTTTTCCAGCTCACGATATACTTTTTCTTGGGCATCTTCAAGGGTTTCAGCTTTGGCGCCAACGAGCAGCACCCGGCCGCCAGCTGTGATAAAATGACCGTTTACATCCACAGCCGTTCCGGCATGAAAAATAGAAACTTCCTCAGAAAAATCCGCTAATCCTGCCAGCACAGCACCCTTTTCATATGCTTCCGGATACCCTTTTGCCGCCGCAACAACACCGACCATTGGCTGGGCATCCCACTCAAGCGCCGGCTGTTCACCATCCAACAATGCTAAAATCACCTGAACCAAATCTGATTTTAATCTTGGTAATACGACCTGTGTTTCCGGGTCGCCAAAACGGGCATTAAACTCAATCACCTTAGGGCCGTCCACCGTTTTAATCAGGCCCGCATATAAAATACCACAGAAACTCCTGCCCTCTTGCACCATTGCTTTTGCCGCAGGAATCAGTACCGTCCTGACCGCCTCCTGAACGGTTTCCGCACCAATCTGCGGAACCGGCGAATAAGCACCCATTCCGCCGGTATTCGGTCCTTGGTCACCATCAAATGCCCGCTTATGGTCCTGTGCGATTTCAAGCGGAATGACCACTTCGCCATTCACAAATGCCATTAACGAAAATTCCTCGCCGCTTAAAAATTCCTCAATAACCACACGGGAAGATGCCGCACCAAACTTCGCCCCCACAAGCATGTCATCCAAGGCTGCGAAAGCTTCTTCTTTCGAAAAAGCAACGGTTACACCTTTGCCCGCAGCTAACCCGTCCGCCTTGATCACAATCGGTGCACCTTTTTCCTCCACATATTGCCATGCCTCTTCAAACGAAGTAAACACAGCATATTCTGCAGTTGGAATCTGATATTTTTCCATCAGTTCCTTGGCAAAAGATTTGCTTCCTTCAATCTCAGCAGCCGCTTTTCGCGGTCCGAATACCGTCAATCCTGCTTCTTCAAATTTATCAGCAAGCCCTTCTAACAAAGGGACTTCTGGACCGATAATCGTTAATCCTATTCCTTGTTCTTTCGCAAACCCAATAAGCTCCTCGTGCTGTGACTCCTCAAATGGAACTTGAACCGCCACGTCGGTCATGCCAGCACTTCCGGGTGCGACATATACAGTTTCAATTAGCGAGCTCTCGCTTACCTTTTGACAGATAGCATGCTCTCTCCCGCCTCGGCCAATGATTAGTACCTTCATCCTGCACCCCTCCAGCCTAATGTTTAAAGTGTCTAACGCCTGTAAATACCATGGCGATTCCGTATTCATCTGCCTTTTTGATGGAATCCTCGTCACGGATGGAGCCACCGGGTTGAATGATGGCGGTAATTCCTGCTTTGGCCGCCGCCTCAACGGTATCATCCATTGGGAAGAAGGCATCCGATGCAAGCGCGGCACCTTCGGCCTTATCGCCTGCCTGCTTCAGAGCAATTTCTGCCGAACCCACACGGTTCATTTGCCCTGCGCCAATTCCCAGAGTCATATCTTCACTACTAACGACAATTGCATTTGATTTAACATGCTTAACAACCTTCCAGCCCAGTTCCATGGCTTCCCACTCCGCTTCTGTCGGCTGTCTCTTTGTCGGAACCGTTACCTCGGCATCTGTCAGTGAATAGCGGTCCTGTTCTTGAACGAGCAATCCGCCTTCAATCGTTGTCATTTTCAGTTCAGCCTTTTTCACTTCATCAAACGAAATCGTCAGCAGTCGAAGATTCTTTTTCGCTGTTAAAATCGTTAACGCCTCATCCGAGAAAGATGGTGCGATGATAATTTCTAAGAAAATTTCGTGGAGCTTCACAGCCGCCTCACGGTCGACCTCACGGTTAAAAGCAATAATCCCGCCAAAAATGGATACAGGGTCTGCCGCAAACGCCTTCGTAAACGCGTCATATCCGGTTTTCCCTGTTCCGACGCCGCATGGGTTCATATGCTTCACCGCCACGGCAGCCGGTTCCGAAAATTCCTTCACAATTTGCAATGCTGCATCGGCATCGTTGATATTGTTGTAGGAAAGTTCTTTGCCGTGGAGCTGCTTGGCATAGGCAATCGAGAACTTGGAGCCAAGTGGTTTTTTATAAAAAGCGGCTTGTTGATGCGGGTTTTCCCCGTAGCGCAGGCCCTGCTTTAATTCATAGGTTACCGTTAATTTTTCGGGTG
Organism: Bacillus sp. S3; assembly: GCF_005154805.1. Taxonomy (GTDB): domain Bacteria; phylum Bacillota; class Bacilli; order Bacillales; family Cytobacillaceae; genus Neobacillus. The sequence goes on along the minus strand of NZ_CP039727.1, from coordinate 402,387 downwards.
TCTCTTCCCGGGCGAGGTCCGTCATATACTCAGCAATTAAGGCATCATAAGCCGCAGTGTGACGGAATACCTTAGCAGCTAGCTTTCTGCGTGTTTCAAGTTTCGTACTGCCGTCTGCTTGTAATTCCGAAAGCACCGTTTGATAATCGGCCGGGTCAACCACAACAGTCACGTATTGATGATTTTTCGCTGATGCACGGAGCATGGTCGGTCCGCCGATATCGATATTCTCAATCGCGTCAGCAACGGTCACTTCCGGTTTTTCAATTGTTTGCTGAAATGGATAAAGATTGACACAAACAAGCTGGATGGGATCAATCCGATGTTCACCAAGCTGCTTTTGGTGATGTTCATCATCATGTTTCGCCAGCAGCCCGCCATGAATATAAGGATTTAATGTTTTGACACGGCCTTCTAATATCTCCGGAAATCCGGTAACATCACTAACACTAAGAACAGGGATCCCTTGTTCCTGAAGCATGTTCTTCGTGCCCCCGGTTGAGATAATTTCAAATCCAAGGCGGACTAATTCACGAGCAAATTCACTAACCCCGCCTTTGTCAGAAACACTAATAAGTGCGCGCTTTTTCGCCATTTATAACCTCTCCTTGTGTTAACAGCATGTGTAAGATTGATGGATAAAGTTTGTGTTCGATTGATTGAATTTTTTGCTGTAAGCTTTCCCTTGTTTCAGCTTCCGCAATTCGCACTCGCTCTTGAACAATAATGGGGCCGGTGTCCATCCCTTCATCAACAAAGTGAATCGTTACACCCGTCCATTTTGCTTTTGCAGCTAATGCCTGACCAATCGCGTCTTTTCCTGGAAAGTCCGGGAGCAGTGATGGATGGATATTCACGATTCGGCCTTCATACTCTTTCAGTAAGGTCGGACCAATCAGCCGCATGTAACCAGCCAAAACAATCAGGTCCACATCCAAATCCCGCAGCAACCCAGCTATTTCTTTTTCAAAATCTGCCTTACTGGAGTAATCCTTTGCACTAAAAATAAAACAAGGAATGCGGTTAGCTTTTGCTCTTTCAATCGCAAAAGCGCCGGGCTGGTCACAAACTAACAGGGAAATTTCCGCCGAGAGCAGCCCTTCACGAATCACATTGATGATGGCCTGAAAATTACTTCCGCCCCCTGATGCAAATACGGCAATTTTTTTCATCGCCGCCCACCAAAGCCTTTAATCTGAATTCCTTCTTCAGCTGTAACAGAGCCAATTTCATAAGCTGTTTCGCCGGATTGCTTGAAATGCTCCATGACGTCTGCCGCATCTTCCTGTTTAACAGCGAGGACCATGCCAATGCCCATGTTAAAAATATTATACATCTCTTGATAATCGATTTGTCCAACCTCAGAGATCAACTTAAACACCGATGGAATATGCCAGCTTTTTTCAATCAGTTCGGCGCCAAGTCCGGCAGGAAGCATCCTTGGTATATTTTCAATAAAACCGCCGCCGGTAATATGGGCCATTCCATTGATTTGGAATTTTTCCAATGCCGCCAGAATCGGTTTTACATAAATTTTCGTTGGTTTCAGCAATTCTTCACCTAATGTACATCCAAGCTCATCAACAAACTCGATTAAAGACCAGTTATTAAATACCTTTCTAACCAATGAGTACCCATTACTGTGGATGCCGCTTGAAGCCAGGCCAATTAGGACATCTCCCGGCTGAATGTGTTCACCGGTTATCAATTTCGGCTTTTCACATGCCCCTACTGAAAATCCGGCAAGATCATACTCTTCATCACGGTAAAGCCCCGGCATTTCCGCTGTTTCACCGCCAATTAAGGCACAGCCTGCCTGCTCACAGCCATCGGCAATCCCTTTGACAATCGCTTCAATTTTTTCCGGAATCGCTTTACCGCAAGCAATATAATCTAAAAAGTAAAGCGGCTCTGCTCCCTGAACAACGATATCATTGACACACATTGCCACCGCATCGATTCCAATTGTATCGTGCCGGTCCATCATAAAGGCAATCATCAGCTTCGTGCCTACGCCATCGGTGCCAGACACCAAAACTGGCTCTTTTAACTTAAGCTCAGATAGATCAAACATACCGCCGAATCCGCCAAGACTCCCAATCACACCGGCCCTGGCTGTCCGCTGTACATGCTTTTTCATCCGCTCCACCGCTTCATAGCCTGCTTCGATATTTACCCCTGCTTGTGTGTATGCATTTGCCATGACCGTCACCCCTTTTGATAATAGTACTGCAGTGTATCTGGATAAATTTCAGTAGGATAATTTCCGTTAAAACAGCCTAGACAAAAGCCGCTTTTCCCTTCTGGATCCAGCGCCTTTACCATGCCATCGACACTTAAAAAGGTTAATGAATCAGCACCAATCAATTGGCGAATTTCCTCAACCGACTTGTCTGATGCAATCAACTCTTCTTTCGATGAAGTATCAATTCCATAGAAACATGGATTTTTGATCGGCGGTGAACTGATGACCACGTGCACCTCTGTCGCACCGGCATCTTTTAACATCCTGACAATTCTTCTGCTAGTCGTGCCGCGGACAATGGAGTCGTCAACCATAACCACCCGTTTTCCTTCTACAACCCCGCGAACAGCAGAAAGCTTCATTTTTACCCCTTGCTCACGTAATGACTGGGAGGGCTGAATAAAAGTCCTGCCGACATATTTGTTTTTTATTAAACCCATTTCATAAGGAATCCCCGTCGCTTCCGCATAACCGATGGCCGCTGAAATACTGGAATCCGGCACACCTGTCACGACATCCGCATCAATCGGAGCCTCGATGGCCAGTCTCTTCCCTAAATTTTTACGGGCAGTATGAACATTGACACCTTGAATATTGCTATCAGGCCTGGAAAAATAAACATATTCCATCATGCAGATCGCTTTAGTGGTACTCATCGCAAACCGTTCCGATGTGATTCCATTTTCGTTAATGATTAACAGCTCTCCCGGCTGAATATCGCGGATATATTCCACCCCGATAACATCAAAGGCGCAGGTTTCCGAGGCAACTACATAAGCATCGCCAAGGCAGCCGAGCGATAACGGCCTCAATCCATGAGGATCGAGCGCCACCATTAACTCTTTTTCCGTCATAATCAAATAAGCATAAGCCCCTTTTAACATGGACAGGGCATTTTTCACCTGGTCGTTCATTTTAGGGAAGCCGCTTCTTCTAATTAAGTGGGCTAACACCTCGGTATCTGAGCTGGTTTGAAAAATACTGCCTTGTGCTTCCAGCTGATGTTTTAAAGAATTTGCATTCACCAGGTTACCGTTATGGGCAAGGGCGAGGCTGCCGCTTTGCGAATGGAACAGAAGCGGCTGAACATTCTCATAGCCGCCGCCCCCTGCGGTCGCGTAGCGGACATGACCGATTGCGGCAGACCCCGTAAGCTTAGTCATTGCCTCTTCCGTAAAAATCTCAGTCACGAGTCCTTCGCCCTTAAATCCTTTTAATGTTTCCCCGTCGGAGACAACGATGCCGGTTCCCTCCTGGCCGCGGTGCTGCAGGGCGTGAAGTCCGTAATAGGTTAACTGGGCGGCATCCGGATGTCCAAAAATACCAAAGACACCGCACTCTTCATTTAGTCCCTTGATTTCAGCAAGCATGGGATCGCCCCTTTCCAGGCAGCTCTTAATTCATCTACAGTAGACTCAAGCACAGCCTGACCTTCGGATCGAATGCTCAGATTAGCCGAATCATTCACCTCACCGATAAGGCTCGCGTCTACTAGACTTTCAAACTCGGCCTGATGTTCCTTTTTTACGGATAAAAGAAAACGAGATTGGGTTTCGCTGAATAGTGCTGATACCGGATTCCCAGTAATGTTCACATCTGCCCCAAGTTCTCCCGAAGCAAAAAGGCATTCGGCAACGGCAACAGCTAAACCGCCTTCAGACAAATCATGGGCAGATTGAATCACTCCAGCACGAATGGCAGCTAGAACTTGTTCTTGTCTTTCTTTTTCTATTTCAAGATGTAATTGCGGTGCTTTTCCAAAAATGCTTCCGTTCAACAGCTTTTGCAGCTCGCTCCCGCCAAATTCAGGTGTAGTTTCCCCCACTAAATAAATAAGGTCACCGCTCGCTTTAAAATGCTGTGTCGTAATATGGTCAAGGTCACTGACAAGCCCAACCATGCCAATCACCGGCGTTGGATAGATCGCCGTGCCGCTTGTTTCATTGTATAATGAGACGTTTCCGCCGATCACAGGTGTCCCTAGTGTGCGGCATGCGTCACTGATTCCGTCAGCTGCCTTTTCAATCTGCCAGAATACCTCTGGTTTTTCGGGATTGCCAAAGTTCAAGTTATCGGTAATCGCTAATGGCTCGGCACCGGAACAAATAATATTGCGGGCCGCTTCAGCAACAGCAATTTTTCCACCAGTTTCTGGATCCAAGTACACATAGCGGGAATTACAATCCGTGGTCATCGCTAACGCTTTACGTGTTCCTCTGATCCGAGTGACAGCAGCATCCGAACCAGGAGACACTACCGTGTTCGTGCGCACCAAATAATCATATTGCTCGTAAACCCATTCCTTGCTGGCAATGGTCGGCTGGCTTAACAATGCTACTAATGTATCTTTCAGGTCATCTACCTGCGGAATTTCATTTTCCATCGCTTGGAATTCAGCAAAGTAGGCCGGCTCTTTTGATGGTTTGTGATAAACCGGTGCATCTTCTGCCAATGCATCCACTGGCAGGTCGGCAACTATTTCCCCTTTATGGATCAGGCGGAATTGTTTATCATCCGTTACCTTGCCAATCGCAACAGCATCTAAATCATATTTTGAAAAAAGATCCTTGATCTCTTGTTCTCTGCCCTTTTTCACGACAATGAGCATCCGTTCCTGCGACTCCGACAGCATCATTTCATAGGCAGTCATGCCCGTTTCCCGCTGTGGTACAAGGTCTAAATTCATCTCGATGCCCATACCGGCTTTACTCGCCATTTCGGAAGAAGAGCTGGCAAGTCCTGCAGCACCCATATCTTGAATCCCGACAAGGGCATCCGAATGGATTAGTTCCAGGCAGGCCTCTAACAACAGCTTCTCCATGAATGGGTCACCGACTTGAACCGCCGGACGATTTTCGTCAGACTGCTCCGTTAATTCTTCAGAAGCAAACGTCGCACCGTGAATTCCGTCACGGCCGGTCTTTGCACCGACATACATCACGGTATTGCCCAATCCATGGGCCTGGCCTTTTTTAATATCCTCATGATTAATTAAACCGACACACATCGCATTGACAAGCGGATTTCCTTCATAGGATGGATCGAACTGTATCTCACCGCCAACGGTTGGAATGCCAATGCAGTTGCCGTATCCGGCAATTCCCGCTACCACTTCTTTAAACAAATAGCGTGTCCTAGCCTTATCCAGTTCACCGAAACGAAGTGAGTTTAGCATTGCGATTGGACGTGCTCCCATTGAAAAAACATCACGGATAATCCCGCCAACACCTGTTGCCGCACCTTGATACGGTTCAATCGCGGATGGATGATTATGGCTTTCGATTTTAAATACAACTGCCTGACCGTCACCGATGTCGACAATCCCTGCACCTTCACCAGGACCTTGAAGGACTTTTTCACCGGTAATCGGGAATTTTTTCAGAACTGGCTTTGAATTTTTATAGCTGCAGTGCTCTGACCACATAACAGAGAAAAGACCGGTTTCAGTATAATTTGGTGTCCTTCCGAGGATCTTTTCGACCATTGCAAACTCTTCATCGGACAAACCCATTTGCTGATAGATTTTCTCTGCTTTAATTTGGTTAGGATTTGGTTCAAGCGTTGACAACATGTGCTTCCCTCCAAGTCTTCACAATCGATTGAAACAATTTAAGTCCATCGGCACTGCCTAAAAGCTCGTCAACCGCCCGTTCAGGGTGCGGCATCATGCCAAGAACATTTCCTTTTTCATTGGTAATCCCCGCAATATCGGCAAGGCTTCCGTTCGGATTTTGCTGATAAGTAAACACGATTTGGTTATTGGCTTTTAGCTGTTTTAGTGTTTCTTCATCACAATAGTAATTTCCTTCACCATGGGCGACCGGAATCGTGATGGTTTGGCCTTGCTCGTATGCAGAAGTAAACATGGATTGATTGGTTTCTACGATTAATTCCACCGGCTTGCAAATAAAGGAGAGACTTTCGTTCCGTCTCATCGCACCCGGCAGCAAGCCTGCTTCAAGAAGGATTTGAAATCCATTGCACACCCCAAGCACAGGCTTGCCGGCCTCAGCCGCCTTGATGACTTCTTTCATGACATTGCTAAAACGGGCAATTGCTCCTGTACGGAGGTAATCGCCGTATGAGAATCCGCCTGGCAAAAGGATTCCATCAAATCCGTCTAAACTTTCCGTATCATGCCATACGTATTCCACTTCTTCCCCAAGCTCATCTTTAATCGCATGGAACATGTCGACATCACAGTTGGAGCCTGGAAATACGATCACTGCAAACTTCACTGAGCGACACACTCCTCTACTTCGTAACGGTAGTCTTCAATCACCGGGTTGGCTAACAGCTTTGTACAAATCTCGTTTATCACTTCATCAAGGTCACGCTCTGATTTTTCAATCGTCAGTTCCATATATTTGCCGATGCGGACATCGGTTACTTCCTGATAATTTAACGAATTTAATGATTGCGTTACCGCCTTACCTTGCGGATCTAATACACTTTCTCTTAATGTTACGTATACTTTGACTTTAAACATGCTGATGACCTCCAAGTCTTGTTAAAATCGATTCATATGCCTCTGTTAAACTTCCTAAATCGCGGCGGAATACATCTTTATCCAGCTTTTCATTGGTTTGTTGATCCCATAGGCGGCAGGTATCAGGCGAAATTTCATCTGCTAATAAAATTTGACCCTGTTCATCTTTGCCAAACTCAAGTTTGAAATCAATTAAGTTAATACCTAGTTCTGCAAAAAAGCTCGATAAAACCGCATCTACTTCCAGCGCTTTTTCTCGTAAAATCGTAATCTCTTCGACCGTCGCCGCTTTAAGTTCAAGGATATGGTCTACTGTCAGCAGCGGATCACCAAGAGCATCATCTTTTAGATAGAACTCAACAATTGGTGCTGATAGCGGAGTCCCTTCTTCGATTCCCAATCTTTTTGAAAAACTGCCGGCAGCCACGTTACGAACGACTACTTCTAGCGGAATGATGGTTACTCTTTTCACGAGCTGTTCCGTTTCAGAAACTTTTTGAATAAAGTGTGATTCAATCCCTTTTTCTTTTAGCTTTAAAAATAGCAAACTAGTAATCTCGTTATTGAGACGGCCTTTACCGGTAATTTCCGCCTTCTTTTCTCCGTTAAAAGCAGTGGCTGAATCTTTGTATTGGACTAGTACAACATTTTCTTCATCAGTTTTGTAAATGCGCTTCGCTTTTCCTTCATAAAGAAGTTCTGTCACGATGAATCACTCCTTAATTCGCAATATTGGGAATCTTCAAACTAGAGGAGGGGGCAAACTCCTGCTTTAACTGCCCCCTATTTATTTTTTTACTCGTTCAACCCTAGCCGATCGAAAATGGTATCTACATGCTGCAGGTGGTAGTGGTAGTCAAAACAATCGGCAATCTCGTCGCCAGTGAGCAATGAGGTAATTTTTCCATCGGCCTCAATCAATCCACGGAATGGAACTTGCTTCTCCCATGCCTCCATCGCTTTCGGCTGGACAGTATCATAAGCCTCTTCACGTGATAAGCCTTTATCAATCAAGGCAAGCAGCACGCGCTGGGAATAAATTAATCCAAGTGTCCGATCCATGTTCCGCTTCATATTTTCCGGATAAACCGTTAAATTTTTAATAATGTTGCCAAAGCGATTAAGCATATAATTTAAGGCAATCGTCGCATCTGGCAAAATAACGCGTTCTGCTGAAGAATGGGAGATATCGCGCTCATGCCATAGCGGCACATTTTCATATGCCGTTAACATATAGCCGCGAATCACTCGCGCCATACCGGTCATGTTCTCGGAGCCAATTGGATTCCGCTTATGCGGCATCGCTGATGATCCTTTTTGACCTTTTGCAAAAAATTCTTCTACCTCGCGTGTTTCACTCTTTTGCAGCCCGCGTACCTCAACCGCAAACTTCTCTATAGAAGTCGCAATTAAAGCAATCGTGGACATGTAGTGTGCATGACGGTCACGCTGCAGTGTCTGTGTTGAGATTGGCGCTGGTTGAATACCTAATTTCTCACAAACATACTGTTCAACAAACGGATTAATATTGGCATAGGTTCCAACCGCGCCGGAAATTTTACCAAACTCTACACCCGCCGCTGCCTGTTTAAAACGTTCAAGGTTACGTTTCATTTCTTCATACCAAAGGGCAAGCTTTAAACCAAAAGTAGTTGGCTCCGCATGGACTCCATGTGTCCGTCCCATCATCACGGTCATTTTATGTTCCATTGCTTTATTTTTTAAAATCTCAACAAAGTTTTCCAGATCTTTCAATAAAATCGCGTTGGCTTGTTTTAAAACATAGGAAAGGGCTGTGTCAACGACATCTGTTGATGTTAGACCGTAATGAACCCACTTCCGCTCCTCACCCAATGTTTCCGAAACCGCACGGGTAAAAGCAACCACATCATGTCTTGTTTCTTTTTCAATTTCATTAATGCGGTCGATATTAAACGAAGCATTTTCACGAAGCTTTCGGACATCTTCTTTCGGAATTTCCCCTAATTCCGCCCAAGCCTCACATGCAAGAATTTCTACCTCAAGCCAGGCTTTAAAGCGGTTTTCCTCCGTCCAAATAGCTCCCATTTCAGGTCTTGTATAACGATCAATCATGTTTTATCCTCCGATCACTTCTTTAGCTGTACGCCAGATGCTGCTTTCTTCAATTTCACTAAGGGCCTCATCCACGTTATCCTTCAAAATGGTAACATGCCCCATCTTTCTTTTCAATTTTGGCTCCTTTTTACCGTATAAATGAACCTTCCAGCCATTCATGTCCGGGATTTCCTTAAAAATGCCATCAAGATGCTCTCCTAATAGATTGACCATAACAGCTGGTTTTAATAGCTCCGTACTTCCTAAGGGCCAATTGCAAATAGCACGGATATGCTGTTCGAACTGTGACGTCTCGCAGGCCTCGATGGAATAATGGCCAGAGTTATGCGGTCTTGGTGCCAATTCATTAATATAAATCGTGCCATCACTTGTCACAAACATCTCAACAGCAAGCGTCCCGACTAATCCAAGTGAATCAGCAATCTGTTTTGCCATCTGGATAGCCTTTTCTCCTAGTTCATCAGAAATTCGGGCTGGAACAATGGTTGTATGCAAGATATTTTCTTGATGAATGTTTTCCCCAACTGGAAAAAATACTGTTTCACCATCTAGTTTTCGGGTAACAATGACGGAAATTTCCTTTTCGAACGGAATCCATTTTTCTAACACACAGCTGCCATGAGCAAGAATCGGCTCTGCTTTAGCTAAATCTTGCTCGTTTTTAATCACAAGCTGTCCCTTGCCATCATAGCCGCCTCTTGCTGTTTTCAATACAGCTGGATACCCCACCCGTTCTATATTTAGAAATAATTCTTCTACGTTTTCGATAACCTCATAAGGAGCAACCTTAACTCCGGAATGCTGGATGGCTGCTTTTTCACTGATTCGATCTTGCGTAATCGTTAAAAGTTCTTTCCCCTGCGGGACATAAGCCTTTTCGCAAAGCCAGCCTAATGTATCGGCGTCAATGTTCTCAAATTCATAAGTGATCACGTCACTCATGGCGGCTAGCCGGGCAATGGCTTCGCGGTCATCATAAGCACCGATGACCTCAAAGTCTGCCACCTGCCCGCAAGGAGAATCGGAACTTGGTTCTAATACAGCGATTCGAAAACCTTGGGCTTTCGCTGCAAGTGCCATCATTCTCCCAAGCTGTCCGCCGCCGATAATGCCAATCGTTGATCCCGGTAAAATCGTTTTGTTAGCCAAGTTGATCACTACTTTCTAGAACTTCTAGTTTAATAGCTTCTCTTCTAGCTTCTAATTGATCAGCGAGTGCTGAGTCTTCGGTTGCTAAAATTTGTGCGGCAAGCAGGCCAGCGTTCACGGCACCTGCTTTTCCAATCGCCACTGTTGCAACCGGAACCCCGCCCGGCATTTGCACGATGGACAGTAAGGAATCCAGTCCATTTAAGGCTTGGGATTGAACAGGAATGCCGATCACCGGCAAGGTTGTTTTCGCTGCCACCATCCCAGGCAGATGAGCCGCTCCGCCTGCGCCGGCAATGATCACCTTTAGGCCTCTTTTCCTCGCATCATTTGCATATGTAAACATCAAATCAGGTGTACGATGTGCTGATACTACCCTTTTTTCATATGGAATTTCAAATTGTTCTAGTATTTCACAAGCATGCTTCATTGTTTCCCAATCTGATTTACTTCCCATAATCACTCCGACAAGATTCCGCATCCTTGTTCCCCCTAGTCTAAAAATATATTTTAAACGTTGTGATTCACTTATGTGGCACTCCGCCGCTTTTCTGCACAAATAAAATACCCGAAACAAATAGCTTCTCAATTAAGAGAAAGCCATTTGTCCGGGCATACAGAAATGAGGTCACCAAACAAGAAGCCTAAGCCCCTTTATTGTGCCGAACATATTGACTTTCCCTCATAGTCCAATAATTTACGGTTATTGGGTAGAAACTTATGGGCCATATTCCCATGGATATACGAGGGTAAAGATAATTGGTTTTGGTTTCATTAACTAGCTTCATCATACCAACTCAGGCTGTAGGTTGTCAATAAATATATCGAACAATATTTTTGAATTGCACAATAATGTTCGTGTTTTACTCAATTAACTTGGCTTCAAAGACGATTTGACGGCCGATTGGCTCGTAAATTGTCTCATTCCCTTTCTTCACCTCTTGAAAGATCGGCTTCTCCGTTCTGCGGACAGGAACATAACCCTGCTGCTTTATTCTATTAAGGCACTCCTCAATACTTTCATTTTCCTGCACTTCAAATTGCAGTTTCTTTTTGCTCATGAAAACAATTTCCCTCTTTTCACTGATTTTACCCAGAAGCCCCCGTGGATCGATTTTGGTTCATAAGAAATTATAAAGGCTTTAGGATCCAGACTTTTTATCGTATCATATAGTTTTAATTCAAATTTTCGCGGTGTGAGGATTTGCATCGCCATTCGATTCCCCTCAAGTCCATGGGCGGCCCAGTCCGTTACGCCATACCCTTTCTCCCGCAACAATTTCGGTACATCTTTGTCATATTCCACTGTAATCACATTGACTGTAATGTAACCTAACGCGAGCTTTTCCTCAATCTTCATCCCAACAATTACACCGATTCCATAACCAACCGCATACGCAATAAGGTTTTGAATCTCATTCAGATTATTTAAAACAAGGCCGAGACCGAGTACATAAATAACCACTTCAATCATGCTTAGCGATGCTGCCAGATAGCGCTGACCCTTTAACGTCAAGATCATCCTAATCGTAAAAAAAGAAACATAGACAATATTAATAATTAGGATAATCGCAACCATCATAAAACCGTTTTCCAACACAGAGATGCCCCCTTATTTGTATGCTTTCTACACTTTATCACAAGTGTTCCCGAAATTCCTGATGATTCTTACACAACAGTACAAAATAAATATACCCGTAAATTCAAGTAAAGGGGCGATAATTTGCAAAAAAAAATTCTTGTTATTATCTTTCTTATTGCTATTAGTATTCCATTTCAATCTGTTACTTACGCAAATGCTTACTAACCGGAATGAGTGGATAAAAAACATCACCGTAGCGAGCTGGTACTATGAAAAGTAGAATTGGGAGGAAGTTTTTAGTTTATTCCAGGCTTTATTGAAGAGGATTGGAAACTATTTTCTCTGGGTTTTAGGGCATTTATCAACGACTTTTGGGTAATTATCGACGGGTTTTAAGATTTATCGACGACTTTTAGCATTCTATCAACAACTTTTCTGGTTTTATCAACGACTTCTTTTTTTCCTTGTAAAAAGACAAAAAAAAACAACCCACAACAGGTTGTTTTTTTTGTGCCTGGCAACGTCCTACTCTCACAGGGGCGCATGCCCCAACTACCATCGGCGCTGAGAAGCTTAACTTCCGTGTTCGGTATGGGAACGGGTGTGACCTTCTCGCCATAGTTACCAGACTATTTATTTGAGGTTTCATTCCCTCAAAACTAGATAATGCAGAAGAAGTTTTGTAAAAACGAGTTCAACCAATTAAAAATGGTTAAGTCCTCGATCGATTAGTATCAGTCAGCTCCACATGTCGCCACGCTTCCACCTCTGACCTATCAACCTGATCATCTTTCAGGGATCTTACTAGCTTGACGCTATGGGAAATCTCATCTTGAGGGGGGCTTCATGCTTAGATGCTTTCAGCACTTATCCCGTCCGCACATAGCTACCCAGCGATGCCTTTGGCAAGACAACTGGTACACCAGCGGTGCGTCCATCCCGGTCCTCTCGTACTAAGGACAGCTCCTCTCAAATTTCCTGCGCCCACGACGGATAGGGACCGAACTGTCTCACGACGTTCTGAACCCAGCTCGCGTACCGCTTTAATGGGCGAACAGCCCAACCCTTGGGACCGACTACAGCCCCAGGATGCGATGAGCCGACATCGAGGTGCCAAACCTCCCCGTCGATGTGGACTCTTGGGGGAGATAAGCCTGTTATCCCCGGGGTAGCTTTTATCCGTTGAGCGATGGCCCTTCCATGCGGAACCACCGGATCACTAAGCCCGACTTTCGTCCCTGCTCGACTTGTAGGTCTCGCAGTCAAGCTCCCTTGTGCCTTTACACTCTACGAATGATTTCCAACCATTCTGAGGGAACCTTTGGGCGCCTCCGTTACTCTTTAGGAGGCGACCGCCCCAGTCAAACTGCCCACCTGACACTGTCTCCCACCCCGATCAGGGGTGCGGGTTAGAATTTCAATACAGCCAGGGTAGTATCCCACCGACGCCTCCACCGAAGCTAGCGCTCCGGCTTCTCAGGCTCCTACCTATCCTGTACAAGCTGTACCAAAATTCAATATCAGGCTACAGTAAAGCTCCACGGGGTCTTTCCGTCCTGTCGCGGGTAACCTGCATCTTCACAGGTACTATAATTTCACCGAGTCTCTCGTTGAGACAGTGCCCAGATCGTTACGCCTTTCGTGCGGGTCGGAACTTACCCGACAAGGAATTTCGCTACCTTAGGACCGTTATAGTTACGGCCGCCGTTTACTGGGGCTTCGATTCAGAGCTTCGCTTGCGCTAACCCCTCCTCTTAACCTTCCAGCACCGGGCAGGCGTCAGCCCCTATACTTCGCCTTGCGGCTTCGCAGAGACCTGTGTTTTTGCTAAACAGTCGCCTGGGCCTATTCACTGCGGCTCTTCAGGGCTATGAACCCTAAAGAGCACCCCTTCTCCCGAAGTTACGGGGTCATTTTGCCGAGTTCCTTAACGAGAGTTCTCTCGCTCACCTTAGGATTCTCTCCTCGCCTACCTGTGTCGGTTTGCGGTACGGGCACCTTGAATCTCGCTAGAGGCTTTTCTTGGCAGTGTGGAATCAGGAACTTCGGTACTAAATTTCCCTCGCTGTCACAGCTCAGCCTTTACGGTGAACGGATTTTCCTATTCACCAGCCTAACTGCTTAGACGCGCATATCCAACAGCGCGCTTACCCTATCCTCCTGCGTCCCCCCATCACTCAAACGATTCATAGGTGGTACAGGAATATCAACCTGTTGTCCATCGCCTACGCCTTTCGGCCTCGGCTTAGGTCCCGACTAACCCTGAGCGGACGAGCCTTCCTCAGGAAACCTTAGGCATACGGTGGATGAGATTCTCACTCATCTTTCGCTACTCATACCGGCATTCTCACTTCTAAGCGCTCCACCAGTCCTTACGGTCTAGCTTCAACGCCCTTAGAACGCTCTCCTACCACTGACACCAACGGTGTCAATCCACAGCTTCGGTGATACGTTTAGCCCCGGTACATTTTCGGCGCAGAGTCACTCGACCAGTGAGCTATTACGCACTCTTTAAATGGTGGCTGCTTCTAAGCCAACATCCTGGTTGTCTAAGCAACTCCACATCCTTTTCCACTTAACGTATACTTTGGGACCTTAGCTGGTGGTCTGGGCTGTTTCCCTTTCGACTACGGATCTTATCACTCGCAGTCTGACTCCCACGGATAAGTCTTTGGCATTCGGAGTTTGTCTGAATTCGGTAACCCGATGAGGGCCCCTAGTCCAAACAGTGCTCTACCTCCAAGACTCTAACAACGTGAGGCTAGCCCTAAAGCTATTTCGGAGAGAACCAGCTATCTCCAAGTTCGATTGGAATTTCTCCGCTACCCACACCTCATCCCCGCACTTTTCAACGTGCGTGGGTTCGGGCCTCCATCCAGTGTTACCTGGACTTCACCCTGGACATGGGTAGATCACCTGGTTTCGGGTCTACGACCACATACTCAAACGCCCTATTCAGACTCGCTTTCGCTGCGGCTCCGTCTCTTCAACTTAACCTTGCATGGGATCGTAACTCGCCGGTTCATTCTACAAAAGGCACGCCATCACCCATAAACGGGCTCTGACTACTTGTAGGCACACGGTTTCAGGAACTATTTCACTCCCCTTCCGGGGTGCTTTTCACCTTTCCCTCACGGTACTGGTTCACTATCGGTCACTAGGGAGTATTTAGCCTTGGGAGATGGTCCTCCCTGCTTCCGACCGGATTTCACGTGTCCGGCCGTACTCAGGATCCACTCAGGAGGGAACGAAGTTTCAACTACAGGGCTTTTACCTTCTCTGGCTGACCTTTCCAGGTCACTTCATTTACCCCGTTCCTTTGTAACTCCATGTTGAGTGTCCTACAACCCCAAGAGGCAAGCCTCTTGGTTTGGGCTATGTCCCGTTTCGCTCGCCGCTACTCAGGGAATCGCGTTTGCTTTCTCTTCCTCCGGGTACTTAGATGTTTCAGTTCCCCGGGTATGCCTTCTATACCCTATGTATTCAGGTAAAGATACTGTTCCATTACGAACAGTGGGTTTCCCCATTCGGAAATCTCCGGATCAAAGCTTACTTACAGCTCCCCGAAGCATATCGGTGTTAGTCCCGTCCTTCATCGGCTCCTAGTGCCAAGGCATTCACCGTGCGCCCTTTCTAACTTAACCTAAAAAGGTTTATAACTCTTATTCAATAAGAGAGAAAAACTAAAATGGCGATTACTCGATGTTTACTTTGCTTCTTCTTACGATTATCTAGTTTTCAAGGAACGATTAAAAAAAGCTTTGAGAGAATTGCTCCCTCAAAACTAAACAAACAAGAAACGTCAACCTTATTATCAGTCCGAAGGACTGCATTATCCTTAGAAAGGAGGTGATCCAGCCGCACCTTCCGATACGGCTACCTTGTTACGACTTCACCCCAATCATCTGTCCCACCTTAGGCGGCTGGCTCCTTACGGTTACCCCACCGACTTCGGGTGTTACAAACTCTCGTGGTGTGACGGGCGGTGTGTACAAGGCCCGGGAACGTATTCACCGCGGCATGCTGATCCGCGATTACTAGCGATTCCGGCTTCATGCAGGCGAGTTGCAGCCTGCAATCCGAACTGAGAATGGTTTTATGGGATTGGCTAAACCTTGCGGTCTCGCAGCCCTTTGTACCATCCATTGTAGCACGTGTGTAGCCCAGGTCATAAGGGGCATGATGATTTGACGTCATCCCCACCTTCCTCCGGTTTGTCACCGGCAGTCACCTTAGAGTGCCCAACTGAATGCTGGCAACTAAGATCAAGGGTTGCGCTCGTTGCGGGACTTAACCCAACATCTCACGACACGAGCTGACGACAACCATGCACCACCTGTCACTCTGTCCCCCGAAGGGGAACGTCCTATCTCTAGGAGTGTCAGAGGATGTCAAGACCTGGTAAGGTTCTTCGCGTTGCTTCGAATTAAACCACATGCTCCACCGCTTGTGCGGGCCCCCGTCAATTCCTTTGAGTTTCAGCCTTGCGGCCGTACTCCCCAGGCGGAGTGCTTAATGCGTTAGCTGCAGCACTAAGGGGCGGAAACCCCCTAACACTTAGCACTCATCGTTTACGGCGTGGACTACCAGGGTATCTAATCCTGTTTGCTCCCCACGCTTTCGCGCCTCAGCGTCAGTTACAGACCAGAAAGCCGCCTTCGCCACTGGTGTTCCTCCACATCTCTACGCATTTCACCGCTACACGTGGAATTCCGCTTTCCTCTTCTGCACTCAAGTCCCCCAGTTTCCAATGACCCTCCACGGTTGAGCCGTGGGCTTTCACATCAGACTTAAAGGACCGCCTGCGCGCGCTTTACGCCCAATAATTCCGGACAACGCTTGCCACCTACGTATTACCGCGGCTGCTGGCACGTAGTTAGCCGTGGCTTTCTGGTTAGGTACCGTCAAGGTACCGTCAGTTACTCCGGTACTTGTTCTTCCCTAACAACAGAGCTTTACGACCCGAAGGCCTTCATCGCTCACGCGGCGTTGCTCCATCAGACTTTCGTCCATTGTGGAAGATTCCCTACTGCTGCCTCCCGTAGGAGTCTGGGCCGTGTCTCAGTCCCAGTGTGGCCGATCACCCTCTCAGGTCGGCTACGCATCGTCGCCTTGGTGAGCCGTTACCTCACCAACTAGCTAATGCGCCGCGGGCCCATCTGTAAGTGTCAGCCGAAACCGACTTTCAGCTTTCCCTCATGAGAGGGAAAGAATTATCCGGTATTAGCTCCGGTTTCCCGAAGTTATCCCAGTCTTACAGGCAGGTTGCCCACGTGTTACTCACCCGTCCGCCGCTAACCAACGGGAGCAAGCTCCCAATGATTCGCTCGACTTGCATGTATTAGGCACGCCGCCAGCGTTCGTCCTGAGCCAGGATCAAACTCTCCAAAAAGGTTGAGTTGATTAGCTCATAATTTAAAACGTTGGCTTAGTTTCTATAGAAGAAACTAATAATTTATTGTTTGTTGACGTTTTTGTTTGTTTAGTTTTCAAAGAACAATTTCATTACTTCGTTCAGAAGCAACTTTATTAATATAACATGTCGTTTTCTTCAAGTCAACACTTTTTTGAAAATGTTTTAAACATCTTCATAATGTGAACTCGGCATTAACGACTGCTTTAATATAATAACACCGAGCTAATAAAAGGTCAACAACAAAATAGTACTTTTTTAACAAAATAAGAAAAGCCGGCCCGATTGGCCGGCTTTTCTTATTTTGTTATCTTTACAATGCCTTCTTGTTTAAGTTCAACAAGACCTTTCTTCTTAATAACGATTCTTTCACCTTCTGCTAAGTTAGTGAAAACAATTGGAGTTATTGTAGATGTGGCATTCGCTTTAATATAGTCTAGATCTACGTTTAATAACGGCTGGCCTTTTTCAACACGATCATTTTCAGAAACCAATAATTCAAAACATTTTCCTTTTAGGTTAACCGTATCAATCCCAATGTGAATTAATATTTCTCGGCCGCTATCTGAGAGGATACCAATCGCATGTTTCGTAGGGAATAGGTTAACGATTTTCCCATCTACAGGTGACACTACCCTTCCGTCTGCCGGTACAATCGCAAAGCCGTCACCCATCATTTTTCCAGCAAACACTTGATCAGGGACTTCTGTAATCGATTTGATTTCTCCTGTTAACGGCGCGGCAAACACATCATCGGTCTCACGTTCTGATGTGAAGGCTTCTTCAATTTGTTGTTCTCCCCTTTCTTCCAATGCTTTTTCGATTGCACGCGGTCTTTTTCCTACCATTATATCTATCATTTGGCTCTTAATTATTTCTGAACGCGGTCCGAAGATTGCTTGAATATTGTTTCCTACTTCTTGGACACCTGATGCACCCAATTTCTTCAACTCTTCCTTATCCACATTCTTTGCATCATTTACTGAAACACGAAGACGGGTAATGCAAGCATCAAGATGAGCAATGTTTTCCTGCCCTCCCATGGCATTAAGGATATTATAAGGTAAGTCCTCGGCTTTTCCTTTATTGCTTACTTCATCCACTTCTTCTATTGCTTCCCGGCCTGGGGTCATTAAATTAAATTTAGTAATGGCGAATCGGAAGACTACATAGTAAATAACGGCGAAACAAAGTCCTAAAAGAATTGCAATCCACCATTTCTCTCTTCCTGGTAAGATACCAAATAAGAAAAAGTCGATGGCGCCACCTGAGAAGGTATAACCTAAATGAACATTAAAAACGGCCATTAATACAAATGAAAGGCCATCCAATACAGCATGAAGAACGAAAAGGACGGGAGATACAAACATAAAAGAAAATTCAAGCGGCTCTGTGATCCCTGTTAGGAATGACGTTAAAGCACCCGAGGCAAGCAAACCGGCAACTAGCTTTTTCCTCTCCGGCCGTGCGGTGTGATACATAGCTAACGCTGCAGCTGGCAACCCAAACATCATAATTGGGAATTCTCCCCCCATAAAGTTTCCAGCTGTAATTTTTACATTATCCTTTAACTGGGCGAAGAAGATGGTCATATCTCCACGAACAATATGGCCCGCTGCATCCTTATAAGAACCAAATTCATACCAAAATGGCGCATGGAAAATATGGTGTAAACCGAACGGAATGAGCAATCGCTTAATAAATCCAAAGAAGAAGACAGCGATATACGTTCCCTCGCCCATAAGCCACACGGATGCACTATTCATAGCCTGTTGAATCGGCGGCCAGATAACTAATAACAATAAACCAGCAATTAGCGATAAGCCTGATGTTGCTATCGGAACAAAGCGTTTGCCTGCAAAGAAGCCAAGAAATGAAGGCATTTCAATATCATGGTAACGATTATAGCAAAATGCTGCAATCAGACCGACGGTAATACCGCCAAATACACCGGTTTGTAAGGTAGGAATCCCCAAAACACTGGCATAGCTCGGATTCTCAGCGAGCATTTTTGCTGTAACACCTAACCATGAACTCATAACCTGATTTAACACTAAGTAACCAACGATGGCAGCAAGTGCTGCGGCACCATCACCCGCTAAACCTATCGCAACACCTGCGGCGAAGATAAGTGCCAAATTACCAAAAATAATTCCGCCTGCATCTTCCATGACACTTGCCACTAGTTGTATCCAATGAACATCTAAAAATGGCAGATAGTGCAGCATTGTTTCTTGTTGCAAGGCATTTCCTATCCCCAACAATAAACCCGCGGCCGGCAAAAGGGCTACCGGCAACATTAATGCTTTACCAATCTTTTGTAAGACCCCGAAAACTCTTTTAAACATGTAAATTACCTCCTGAAAGGATTCAAGCCCATAAAACGTTTACATTTTTCAATAAAATGAACAATAAAAAAGGCATGAGCAAAAGGTCCATTGAATGAAGGTATAGGAATAGAGTACCCCTAAAACTTCAATTCAAGTCCTTTACACTCATGCCTGGTCGAATCAGTAACACGTTATAATAATCGCTATTTAAATTTGTTTTGAAGTCTTTGTAAATGCATGGTCAGATATACTGCTTCTGCATCAAAGACCTTCTTTTTTAATGATTGCTGCATCACTTTAATGAGTTTCCACGAGAGATTATAGCACACAGGATATTCCTCTTTCAATAAGGAGGCAATTTTCTCCGGTTCTGCTACCCTTTCACCCTTTTCTACGCGTTCAATAGCAAAGCGAAGATGACGAACGAGTCTCATATAATCAATGCTTTCTTTATCGATTTCAAATTTAAACTGCTTCTCTACCATTTCAACTAGTCTGCTGACAAGCTGCGAATGTTGATTTACTACTGTTAGATTTTTATTCGTAATCGCACTATGGATGTGCAGAGCTATAAATCCAATCTCTCCAACCGGCAGACTTATTCCCGCCTTGTCATTAATATACCGAACGACTTCCTCCGCTATTTCATACTCGCGGTGGTAAAGGGCCTTTGTTTCAATTAGAAATGGATTTCGCATTTCCATTCCTTGCGAAGCTCTTGTCAGAGCAAACATTAAATGGTCCGTCAGCGCCACATGAATATGTTCATTTAAGACAGATTGGGTCCGCTGTTTTATTAAGTCAATCGAGGAAATAATGACTTCTAAATACTCGTTATCGATAAACGGAAGTAGCTTAATGTAGTTTTGCTGCTCTTTTTCGTTTTTCAATACAAACAGCTTTTCTACTGCTTCAGTTTCGATATAGTCCCCGTGTTTTCGATTAAACCCTATACCTTTACCTATTAACACAACTTCTTCATAGGAAGGGTGTTTAGCGATTAGCACATTATTATTCAATACTTTATCAATTAATAAATTGGCCAAACAGTTTCCCCCCCGTTCCTACTTAATACATTCATATTTAATGTTATAAGAGGCTCCACTGGAAGTCAACGACCATTTTCGACAACTTTTCTAAAACATAGCTGGGAAGTTATTCAAATTTCATCCCTTTTAAACCTATAAAAAAGAACAATGCGCTAAATCCAAGCAGTGCTGCAGTATCTTTTAGTAAGGTTCCAGTGTGCAGGCTGCCGCTGATGATTTCTTTAAAGCCTGACATCGCCCATGTCTGCGGGACGCCCAAGGCAATTTTTTGCATAATCTCCGGTACCACATCAATCGGCCAATAAACACCGCCAAGCATACAAGTGCTCACGATTAAAACCGCACTGATTGCCGAGGCTTGCTGCTTTGTTTTGACGAGCCCGGCAATCATGAGACCGAAGCCCACCACACATAGGATGACGAGTGATGCAAAGGGAATGAAATAAGATAACCTTCCCCAGGTTGTTTCAAACATGATATTCATAGCAGCCATTAATACCGCAAATTGAATCCACCCCATCAAAAAGTAAGCCAAAAGATAGCCAAGGCTTATTTGCAGTTTGCTTGCAGGTGAAACAATCAGCCTTCCCCATGTACCGCCAATTCGTTCATCAAGGATTGCCGAGGCTGCTCCTGACAGACCGAACATCATAAACATGATGGCAAATCCAACAAACATCAGGTTGATAACTACTGAATCATTGGTATCTTTTTGAATGATTTGCTTTTCGACTGTCACACCTTTATTTGCAGCGATTGTCTCGAGCACTTCGGAAAAAGCGCCCTCATCCCTTGCGGATGCAACCTGATAGGAACGAAGAATCACCCCTGCCGTTCCCTCTATATGAGAAGATAAGGCTAGATAATTTTCCGTCTTGCGCTGCAGAATTATGTCAAATATCGGTTTCTTTTCGGTGATTCGTTGGCTGATATCATTCGGCAGCACGACAGCAGCAACCACATCCTGTGCAGAGACATTTTTTTCAGCCTGCTTGCGTGTTACCTTTTTCCAGCTATAATTTTCTTCCTGCTTTAACAGATGCAGAATCTCTGTATGGACCGGTGAATCACCGGAAACAACGTTAACAACTGGTTTGGTCTGTTCTGAATTAACAGAGATGCCTCCGAAAATCCAGCTAAACAATGCCGGCATGACAAACATCAGCACCAGCGTCCCAGGGGATTTGAAAAACTCTTTTAAATGAAGTGAAAGAATCGTCCAGATCTTACGCATATTTCCCTCTCCTTTCGAATGAAAGGCGAATTAATCCAATGACAAAAAAAAGCAGACCAAGACCTAATGACCCGCCGATTGCCGGCAGGATCTTGATAATTGACGCACCTGACATTAGATCTAAATAGGATTGCAGCGCCAGCCCATTAGGGATAAACTTTGTTGCGAAAACGATCCAATCCGGGAATATATACAATGGAACCATACTCCCGCCAAGAGCTGCCATGATTTGTGTTCCAAACATGCCAGCCACATTAAACGATTTCTCTGTTTTAATAAACGAGCCCGCTAACACACCAAGTCCGCACGCATTGATGACAAACGCTACTGTCATGATGACTATACTTGAAACGGACGGCCCCCAATCTACCCCGAAAATAAGCCTGGTACCGGCAATGATGATAAATGCTTGCATCAAACAAATACTGATTAAGCCGAGCAATTTTCCAAACAGATAATTGGGGTAGGTTAAATTTGTAAGAAGCAGCCGTTTAAAGACCTCTTGTTCTTTTTCGAGGATCATGGTGGAAACACCTTGGACGACTGTCATCAATAGAAACATTACACCCATGGCAGCTGCGTAATATTGAAAAGAGCTGACCGGCTTCGTTTTCGCATCGATTGTTGTTTCTTTAATCAGCGGTTTTTCCCCGTACCCTTCCAGCAGCGGGCTGGTTGGATTCCCTCCCTGCACCGGCTGGGCCATTTGCGCCGCAGCAGCTTCAATTGGTATCGAGCGCGAAAACTGCTCAATCACATTTTGTACAATGGTTGAGTTAATAAAGGTGTCAGGCACCGATAAAAGTTTTACTTTCGTTCCTTGTCCTGTCATCAATGATTGGGTGAAGTCTTTTTCGATGATGATGCCGACGGTAAGTTTGTGGTCTTTTATTTTTTGGGTCATTTCTTCTTCTTGATAATATTTCACTTGTATTTGTTCTGATAAGCTTTTGGCAAACACTTCATCGGTTAGGACTTTGCTCAGCTGGCCCTGATCTAAATTAACCACCCCGAGGGTGAATTTTTTGATTGTAAACTCTTCATCTTCCTTCATCATATCCCCAAAGGCCGAGCCTAAAATGGCGATTAACAGCAGCGGCATTAAAATCAGAGTTAAAAGGGCCTTTTTATCGCGCGCGACAAGTATGAGATCCTTCCATGCAAGCCACCAATATTTCATCCTCTCCGCCCCCTAATCACGTAAATTTCGTCCGGTCAGATGCAAAAAGACACTTTCGAGGTTCGGTTCCACGATATCCACTGAGGTAACCTTTGTGCCTGTTTTGGTCACCGCCTGAATGAATTCTGTTAATATCAATTGCGGCTCTTTATGAAAGACCATCACTTGCTGGTCTTGGATTTGAACATCATTTGAAGAAAAAAGGCCCGTTAACGTCTGATTAAGCTGGTCTACATTTGCACTTTCCTTCTCAATCGTTAAAATAATCCGCGAATGATCACCAATGGTTTCCCGCAGTTCACGTAACGTACCGGAAGCAATTAATTGCCCATGGTCAACAATGCCAATCCGCTCACAAAGGTATTCAACCTCCTCCATATAATGGCTGGTATAAATGATCGTCATCCCTTCACTGTTAAGAAGTTTTACCGTTTCCAAAATGTGATTTCTTGATTGCGGATCGATACCAACAGTCGGCTCATCCATAATCAGCAATTCTGGTTTATGTAAAATCGCTGCCCCAATATTGACCCGCCGCTTCATCCCGCCGGAAAAGGTCTCAACTTTATCCTTTGCCCGGTCTGTTAAACCGATAATCTCAAGCACTTGATCGACACTTTTCTCAAGCTCATTCCCTGAAAGATCGTACATTCTTCCCCAAAATTTTAAATTCTCCCGTGCTGACATCGTCTGATAAAGGGCAATCTCCTGCGGTACAACCCCAATCCATTTTTGTGCTTGCTTCGGGTTTTTCACCACATCGATATCCTTTATCCGAATGATCCCTGATGTGGGCGGAAACAATCCGGTCATCATATTGATAGTGGTTGACTTTCCTGCCCCATTTGGCCCAAGCAGCCCATACGACTCTCCTTTCTCGACTGCAAATGAAACTCCCTTTACAGCCTCGAAATCCCCAAAGCTTTTGCGCAATTCCTGAACGGTTAGCATATTCACATAACCACTCCCTATTTCCATTATCTACCTACACCCACATCATACAGAAGCGCTATAGCGAAATTTGTAAAATCTTGTCGTTTACAAAAATAAAAAATAGGAACTGCAGCCCATCTGCAGTTCCCTTTCGTACTATTTTAAGAAGATGAAATATAGGACAAAAATAACAAAGAAGAAATACATAATTGGGTGAATTTCTTTTGTCCGCCCCTTAACGATCATGGTAATCGGGTAAAAGATGAAACCCATGGCAATCCCTGTCGCAATACTATAAGTAAGCGGCATCGTGATCATTGTTAAAAAGGCCGGAACAGCAATTTCAAACCGTTTCCAATCAATTTTACCTAAGGATGTAACCATCAATACCCCCACAATGACCAATGCCGGTGTGGTAACGGGTGCCGTAATGACTGATAATAACGGAAAGAAAAACAATGATAAAATAAATAATGCAGCAGTTACCAATGATGCAAATCCTGTTCTAGCACCTGCCGCAACCCCCGCTGTTGACTCAACGAAAG
Organism: Bacillus sp. S3; assembly: GCF_005154805.1. Lineage (GTDB taxonomy): Bacteria > Bacillota > Bacilli > Bacillales > Cytobacillaceae > Neobacillus. Next base: position 378,141 of record NZ_CP039727.1, on the reverse strand, counting down.
AAGTAGTTGTCGATGTTCCAAGAACAGCCCCAACACTAGTAGCAACGGAATCAGAAATGAGTGCCCGTCCTGCACGCGGAAGCTTGTTATCCTTCATTAGACCTGCTTGGCTGGCAACCGCAACCAACGTCCCTGCATTATCGAAGAAATCAACAAACAAAAACGTTAAGATAATTCCAAGCATCGTTGTTGTATAAAATGAACTCTCGCCAAAAGCGGAAAATGCAGCCCCAAAGGTTGGTGCTATACTAGGTACCTGCCCGACTACTTGATGCGGCATTTTTATTTCGCCAAAAATCATGCCGACAATAGCCGTCAACATCATTCCGTAAAAAACAGCACCTTTAATGCCACGTGTCATCATAATGACAGTGACGATAATTCCAAAAATCGCAAGCAGTGGACCACCTGCCGTTAAATCTCCAAGTCCAACAAGTGTGGCATCATTATTGACAATGATCTGTGCACTTTGTAAACCAACAAAGGTAATAAATAAGCCAATCCCTGCACCGACTGCATGCTTTAAATCAATGGGAATCGCATTGATAATTTTTTCACGAAGTCCTGTTAATGTCAGTAAGAAGAAAAACACACCGGAAATCAATACGGCACCCAGTGCATGCTGCCACGGAATTCCGCTGCCTAACACAACCGTGAAAGCAAAAAAGGCATTCAATCCCATTCCCGGCGCCAATGCCATTGGATATTTCCCAATCAGCCCCATAATGATCGAGCCAATTGCAGATGCTAAAGCAGTAGCGACGAATACAGCACCATAATCCATGCGTAAGGCATCCGGGAAGTCCTTAACTGCCGCCAGTGATAATGTTAATGGGTTAACTACCAGTATATAAGCCATTGCTAAGAAAGTGGTAAATCCACCGATAATTTCTCTGCGATAATTCGTTCCATGCTTCTCAAACTCAAAGTACTTTTGCACTTTCATTTCCCCCTATAAATCTTTTCTTTATTATGCAAAAAACCGCTCTGGTATACTCTACCGGAGCGTCTGACTTTAGGCATGTGCAATAAATAAAAAGAGGAAAAAGACTGCCTCACTATTCAAAACACTGCCTCGTAGTCAAGCCATTTACGGTAGCTCGGTAGAAACTTTTGGGCCATATTCCCAATATTATACGATGCAATTATATAAGTTCCTTAACACATTTTTTAGTTTAACAGGAAGAATCCAACTTGTAAACAAAAAATACGAACGATGTTATAGAAAAAAATTAACATCGTTCGTATTTTACTGTTTATTATTCCCATTCAATCGTTGCAGGTGGTTTAGAGGTAATGTCATAGACAACCCGATTGACATGTGCAACCTCGTTTACAAGCCGTGTCGAGATGACTTCAAGTACATCCCACGGAATCCGTGCCCAGTCGGAAGTCATCCCATCAATCGAGGTGACCGCCCGAATTCCAATTGTATAATCATAGGTTCTTGTATCCCCCATCACACCGACACTGCGAATGTCTGGAAGTACGGTGAAGTATTGCCAAATTTCACGGTCAAGACCGGCCTTTTTAATTTCTTCACGAAGAATCCAATCTGATTCACGAACAATCTCCAACTTATCTTCAGAGATTGCACCAAGGACGCGGATACCTAAACCAGGTCCAGGGAATGGCTGTCTCCAAACGATATCATCCGGAATGCCAAGCTCTGTACCAAGTGCGCGAACCTCATCTTTGAACAAAGTATTTAGTGGTTCAATCAATTTAAATTGCATATCTTCCGGCAGTCCGCCAACATTGTGATGTGACTTTATCGTTTGTGCTGTTGCTGTGCCGCTTTCAATAATATCCGTGTACAGCGTTCCTTGGGCTAAAAACTCAATTCCTTCGAGCTTAGTTGCCTCATCATCAAATACATAGATAAACTCGTTCCCAATAATTTTCCGCTTTTTCTCCGGATCGGAAACCCCTTCGAGCTTCGATAAGAAACGATCCTTCGCGTCCACTTTGATCACATTCATATGGAACCCTTCAGAGAAAGTCTTCATCACACTATCCGCTTCATTTTTCCGAAGCAGGCCGTGATCAACGAAAATACAAGTTAACTGATCACCAATTGCTTTATGGATGAGAACAGCAACAACGGAAGAGTCCACTCCGCCGCTCAAGGCACAAAGAACCTTTTTATCACCGACTGTCTCGCGAATTTTCGCCATTTCCATTTCAATAAAGTTTTCCATTGACCAATTGCCGCTAGCGCCGCAAACATTGAAAACAAAATTCTTTAAGAGCTCATTTCCATAAACAGAATGACGCACTTCAGGGTGGAATTGTACTGCATAAAGATTACGTTCTTCATCACTCATCGCTGAAATCGGACAAGATGGGCTTGTGCCATTAACGGAGAACCCTTCAGGAGGCTCAACAACCAGGTCCCCGTGGCTCATCCATACGGTCTGTTCCGCAGGCAGGCCTGTAAAAAGGGCAGATTCCGACTCGACTGATATCATTGCTTTGCCATACTCACGGTGCTGTGCCTTTTCAACCTTTCCATTAAAATGGACAGTCATTAACTGCATTCCGTAGCAAATTCCGAGAATCGGCAGACCCATATCAAAAATCGCTTCATCACAGCGGAATGAATTTTCATCATACACACTGTTCGGACCTCCAGAGAAAATGATTCCCTTCGGATTCATTTTGCGAATTTCCTCAGCCGTAATCGTATGCGGATGCAGTTCGCTATACACACCGAACTCGCGAATCCGGCGGGTAATTAACTGATTATATTGACTTCCAAAATCTAAAACAACGATCATATCATGCTTTTCCGTCAAAGCAGCCACCTCATTTTTTATAAGTTAGTACTAGCTTTTACAACAAATGAAAAAAATAAAAAAAAAAATAGAATTCTCCCCCCAACAAATATCAGGAAGGCAGAATTCTAGTTATCTCACAAAATAACTGACAGAAAAATTCTGCCTTCATAGTCAGGCCATTACAGTGGTGACCCGGTAGAGACTCTCGAACCCTATTTTCGAGGATATATGAAGGAAACGAACAAATATTTAGAAAAGCTATAGCGCGCTGATGGACACTATAGCAAGACAAAGAATTTAGTTCATATTGTATCAATAGGTTGTTTTTCCGGTCAAGCAATTGTCTTTTTGATTAAATTTTCCCATAATTCATGCGACTCTTTCCAAGTTCCCTTTGGCAGGTTTTGATGGTACGTATATTGTTCATAAAAGTGTGTCAGCCGTGTCATTTCCCGCGTTGAAAAGAACATATCAACATAACGGGCATAATTCCTCAGCGTTTGGTTTTCCTTCCGCTTGATCCCATAACGTTCAAGCTGATTCAATAAAACCATATACGCTGCAGCGATACTTTCATCCTTTTTCTTAAATTTGTAAACGAGCAATACGCCATACGGAAGCCACTTGCCGCGGATTCGATAAACAACTGCTGCTATTACTGTTAGGATGATGAGAATGAGAACAGCCTTTTTCCAATTGTTTTCTGCTGTCAATTTTGCTTGTTCCCAAATCGCTTTCAGATCAAAGGACTTGTCTTGTTTCTCCACAGTTTTAGGTTCTTCCAGTTCATTCTTCTGAGGCTTTTTCACAGGCGGCGGGATTGTTTGCTGGTTGGTAGTTCCCGAGCCTTCCGTTGCTTCATAATTGATTAAAATCTCATTGGTAAAACCCTTTGTTGGCTCAAACGGCACCCAGCCTTGATTTGGGAAAAAGACCTCTACCCATGAGTGGGCATTATTGTTGGTCACTTCATAATATTGTTTCGAAGTGTTATCTTTGCTGTATTCTAGAAAATCCCCGCCCGTATACCCTTTTACCCAGCGAGTAGGAATCCCCAGCGTCCTTAACATAACGGCCATCGAAGTGGAAAAATTATCGCAATAGCCCCGTTTTGTGTCAAATAAAAATTGGTCAACATAATCATCATTGGTGCCAGGCACCGCGACATTTTTTTGGTCGTACGTAAAGCCTGAATTGGAAAAATAGCTTTCCACGGCTTTCGCCTTGTCAAACCAATTTGATTTTTCAGCGGTTATCTCTTCCGCTAATTCTCTGATTCTTTGCGGTAATTCTTCCGGCAAATGCGTATACTTCTGGTAAAAGAAGGTTGACGGGTCCACACTTGTTGTCCGCTGCAGGTCCTGGACTTTATATTTTGGACGGACAAAGTCTACCGTAAAATTACGGGGAACAACCGGCTCTAGTTCTTCATCATAATAGCTGATCCTCTCATTAGTCGTATCCACCATGAAGCGATTTCCATTTGGATCAGTTGGCTGTATGTCCGTGATTTTCTGGATCCCTGCCGGGTACATAATAAAATGATAGCGATAATTATTATGGACGTTGACAGAAGCAGATTCCTTAATCGTTTCAACTGAGTCAGGAATCGAATACACAGGGACAAGCTCTTCCTTCAGATAGGAGATGGGAGATGAGCCGGAAGCAAACCATCCCTTTCCGGTATAAGTATCCTTAGTCTCCATCTTCCAATAACTTTTTCCGCTCGCTTCATATTTAAAAACCGGGTTGTTGTCACTGATAAACGGTCCGCCAAGTGCACCATCATTGGTACCGTAGCCGATTCGATGCGGTCCGGAACCACTGCCTTCTCCGTCAGCTTTATTGTTATTTGCGGTAAGATAGGGAACAGGATCCGGCCAAATCGGAGCAGCCTTAGGCGCGGCCATTCCCGCCACCACACTAACGGCCAGCATCCCTGCCAGCGGAACCATCCATTTTCGAATAAATGATGAATCAACGGTTACGTTTTCTTTCTGGATGATCCGGTAAAAGGTCAGCATTCCCATCACAGCAAATCCCGCCGCAACCGTCCGCACGATCGCTGCTTTTGCACTATATGGCGTAAACGTGTCCAAGACCGTAATATAAATCAAGGTCATAAAGAAAAAGATAAAGATCTGCTTGCGATTAAGGAGCCAATAATCAATTAAATACACCATTAACCAAAGCAGGATAAAAAACAACAGCGTTCGAAATTCATTAGATAAGTCGTTCCACTGCCTGCCCGTAAGCATACCTATATTATCAGCCACATCCAAAAGGAATGACTTCAACCATTTAAGATGAAAGAATCCTTGCTCATAATAGAAACGATTAATAGAAAATAAGATAAATACTAACTTAATACTACCTTTCCAAATCCCCTTTAGATGAAAATAGGACATGACGAAGGTGATTAGCATAAAGGCAATAAACGTTTCAATATTATCCGTATTTGTTAATTTTTCAATTGGCCGCAGCCATTCCCATAACAGAAGAAAGCTAAGTCCGTATAGTAGAAACGAGGAAAAATCCCTTTTCATCATCGACCCATCACCTCCGAAAAGGATGCTTTAAAATCGCCCTCATGAACCATGACGACTCGAACACCCCGGGCATTTGCGATTGTGACAAGGGAACGCTCCGTTTCCGTCTGAGATTCCTTTTGACCTTTTATAAGGAAAACGGTAATAGAGCCTTTTCTCTTTCCTAGAAAACTTGCCTTTTCGATCACCGGTTTCGTTAATTGCGCCGTGACAAGCATAAAGGAGACTGTTTGTTGAATAAAAAGCCCGTCTGTCTCTAACACCTTTTCAAACGACCGCAAGCCTTTTGCTTCAATTTTTGCGAGATGATAAAAGAGCTGCCGTAAGTGCAGTTCCCCGCCTCGAATCGGAAAGGATGCACGTTCGCTGCTGATCGTTAACAGTCCCGTCTGGGCACCTTTCCTCAAAATCGCATGTAATAACGACGCAGTATAGGAAACGACTGCTTCAAAGTGCTTATCAGGCACACAATCCATGACAACAAACACATCATGGGATTGCCGCTGCTCGAATTCCTTTGTCATAATTTCGTTGCGCTTTGCGGACGCTTTCCAGTTAATCCAGGAAAACCGGTCCCCCGGCTGATAATCCCGGACACCTACCGCCATGGTTGTATCGCGCTGCACCCGTTCCCTCGACGCTGTTAACCCTTGATCAAATTGATTTTCAAACGGCCGGTATAAAAGCTCTGAATAGGCGGGGTACACAACGATTTTCCCTGGTGCTTTGACGATTTTTTCTTTTTCAAATAATCCAAGTGGATCGCCGATTTTTAACGAAAACGATGTGAAAAAGTGTTCCCCGCGCGGCAGTTGGTCAATGATATATTCATAATCGACTTCTTTTTTAAAACCGGGCAGAAGAAGTGCCTTTGCTTTCTTTTGCTGCGGGGCATATTTCATTGCATCACCTAAATGATCTTCTATTAGCAAGTAGAATAACGGAAACGCCTTTGAACGCTTGATTGAGACAGTTACCCTGAAAGCCTCTCCTGCATTATAGTCCGCTTTTAATAAAACCCGAGTAACTTCAAACTCATTTAAAGAATAAAAGGAAAGCGCGACGCAATAAATGGCAAACGGCAGAAAGCTATAAAATAAAAACCAGCTGACAAATCCCCCTTGAAACATGGCATAGGAGAACGTGAGAAGGATGAGAAAAACGAGCAGGATCAACTTCCAGCCTTTTTTAAACGGAATCCAGCGTTTTTTCATGTTATTTCACTAACCTTCTAACTGGTACCGGAACCCTCGCAACCACCCTGTTTACTACTTCTTCCGCTGAAATCCCTTCAAATTTTGCTTCAGATTTTAAAATAATCCGATGGGATAGCACAAATGGCGCTAAATACTGAATATCATCCGGCAGGACATAATCACGCCCGTACATATATGCATATGCTTGAGCTGCCTTCATTAAGGCAATTGAACCCCTTGGGCTTGCGCCTAGGTACACACTGCCGTGGCCCCTGGTCCGGTTCACAATATCAACAATATAGCGTTTAATGGTATCGTCCACAAATACCTCTTTAATATCCTGCTGCAGTGCGAGCAAGCCTTCAAGGTCTACGACCGGCGCAAGATCCTCGATTGGCGGCACCTTTTGCGCACGATTAAGGACTTCAATCTCTTCCTGCAAGTCCGGATAACCCATTTTCATTTTTAATAAAAAGCGATCGAGCTGCGCTTCCGGAAGCGGATAGGTGCCTTCATATTCGATCGGATTCTGCGTCGCCATCACGAAAAAAGGTTTGTTCAGTTTATGAGTCACGCCGTCAATCGTGACGCTGGCCTCCTCCATCCCCTCTAAAAGGGCAGACTGAGTCTTCGGCGAGGTTCGGTTGATTTCATCGGCGAGAATAATGTTCCCCATTAAAGGACCCGGGCGGAATTGAAATTCCAACTCTTTCGGATTATAAATGGAGACGCCTGTGACATCGGATGGCAGCAGGTCCGGGGTAAATTGAATTCTGCGGAAATTGGCATTAACCGATTTCGCAAGTGCCCGGACCATCATCGTTTTCCCCACACCTGGTACGTCTTCTAACAGCACGTGGCCTCCAGCCATTAGTGCAACAAGGCTCAATTCAGCCACATTTCTTTTTCCAATCATCACTTTTTCAATGTTTGCGATGATTCTTTCTATCGTGGGATTCATTTGTTCTTGTGTCAATGGAATTCCTCCTCTAGCGGCAGTAAAACCGTTTTACGGCATTCTATCTATTAATTCTACATTTTTTTGGAAAATTCCTGTTAAATGAGTCACATATTATTCGAAAATAGCGGAACATGGAATATATAGGGGAAAAAAGAATTTCCAATTAATATCCAGCGGATGTCATAAGTTTATTGCGGTAATTTTGCAGAATGAAAAGAGAGGATGAATTTGATTAGCTGCCGCCATTCAGATTCATCCTCTCCTATTCAATCATTTATAGATTAGCGGCTTTAAAGGTGTCTCCGCCCTCGATGGTGCCATTCTCGAATCCTTTATAAAACCAACGCTTCCGCTGTGCAGAAGTTCCATGGGTAAAGCTTTCCGGAACCACATAGCCCTGTGCTTTTTTCTGGATATTGTCATCACCGACTGCATTTGCGGCATTGAGCGCCTCATCTAAATCCCCTTTTTCAAGGTAGCCCTTCCCTTGGGCATAGTGGGCCCAGACACCGGCCAAATAGTCAGCCTGCAATTCAAACCTGACTGAATACTCGTTGGACTTCCTTTGGGCTGCCGGAGCCTGCTCCCCTGTATGCAAGAGGGTCTGAACATGGTGTCCGACCTCATGGGCGATGACATAGGCCATCGCAAAGTCGCCGGGTGCCTGGAATTTTTGCTTTAGCTCCTCATAAAAACTTAAGTCAATGTAAAGCTTGTGATCCCCTGGACAATAAAACGGCCCCACTGCTGAACTCGCCGATCCACAGGCCGACTGAACACTGCCGCTGTATAAAACGAGCTTAGGATTTTCGTATTCCAGACCTCTTTTCTTGAATTCATCTGACCATACATCCTCAGTATCAGCAAGGACGACCGATACAAAGTCAGCCAGCTCCTTTTCCTGAGCTGATTCCTGGTAGGGAGTGTTTGTATCTGAGCCATTATTCGTTGTCATGTTATTGATTAAATCACCAGGGTCACCACCGAGGAGCGTAAAGAGGAGAATAATAATAATCCCGCCAATGCCGCCCCCCATCACCGTTTTGCCACCCATGCCTCTTCTGTCTTCAACGTTTGAGCTTTCCCGTCTACCTTTCCATTTCATTTTTTTACCTCCCTAAACACAAGCGTGTTATTAACTTACTATTTCCATAGTGTTATACCCATATTAAGGAGCTAAAAAGTAGATATATTTTTTCCAATTGTCATTGAAGATAAATTAGAGTTCCCCCGATTCCAGTCGGAATCCTTCCACGACCACATCTTCATCGACTTCCAGCAATAGGCAGCGTTTTCCTTCATATGTAATATATTTAACATATTTCAGATCTTTCGGATTGATGGATACATCGGCCACCTTCGTATTGATCTTTATGGTTTTTGGAATTAAACTGCTTGCTTTGAATTCATGTTTTTCATCAGCTACAACGGCCTTGAAGGCATGTTCCACTTTGGCCGATTCTACATTTTCAACTCCGCTGACCGTTAAGATCCGTTCGATATCCCGAGTATCCAACGTAGGGGTTTCACTTTCTTCATTTTCCTGATTCTCCTGTACCAGCTTATCGATTTCCGCATAGACATTAGAGATAACCTGGGAATCGACTTCGTCGCCTATCACCTCTTTTAAGATGAAATCGAAGCAGTCCTTATCTTCCTGAGCCGTGATGATTTCTTCACAATTGAGAACCTCTTCAATAAATCCGAAGTCAGGTTGGTTTATCTTCCCGGCACAATAGAGAATATGGTTCACATCTGCAGCATTGTCGTTAAACGTTGGAAAAAGAAAGCCTGACAACGGAGAATCCAAATTAATAATCGGGTCAAAGAAGTTATGCGATTTGAATTCTTTCTCGATATAATCAAACGTCAAGGCTTTTTTCGGCTGATCGGTTTTATTCAGGCTGCAAAGAATAAACTGGGTGGAATAGACTTCGTCATCCCCGCCCTCTTCAGATTCCACATTCCGTTTCCGTGTTGCTTTTCGATATTCTCCCCGGATAAACGTCACTACCGTGTCAAATTCATACACTGTATGGGCAAACATTTTCGTGACGATTTCAAGCATATATTCCTTCCAATCGTCCGATGTATCTGCCTGCAGCCCTTCAAAGAGGAACATTTGGGTGCTGTCTTCCACATCGCGGCTGAATTTCAGTTCAAACAGTTTGGCATCAAGATGCCCTGTCAATACCTTTTTAAAGTTTGCTAAAAATAATTCTTGGGCTTCCTGCTCTAACATTTGAAATGGCTGACTGACATGATGATAAATATCACCCGATTCTTTCTGAACATACACATTGAAGATTTCGCGAATGTTCATCAGATGATTATCTAATTTAAATTGCTTGCGGATATTAGCGATGTCTTTTTTATTCACATATCTCAACTCCCATTTCCTTATTATACTAAAGGAAGATAGAATTACTCCATTGATTTACCCCTGCCTTTTTATGTACTCTGGATGGTAACATTTTTATATCATTGTATTGATATGGTTAACATCAAGTTAAAAAAAGAGGATGATTACAGAATAGCATTCTGAAGTCATCCTCTTTTTATTTTGAAATAGTTTATGGTTTAATATGCTAGTCCATGACCAAGTTTATAGATATTCCCATCGCTATCTTTATATGCATACGACAATCCTTCAGGCATATATTTGTCCTTGTCATAACCAGGTACATCATTTCTTGACACACAATCTCCATTCTCATCAACCGCAATCACAGCTTCACTCGCTGGCAACGTTAACGGTAATACACCTACTGGACGGAAATTGCCCGCTATTACTTCAAACTGTGCCTTATAAAATGTATCGTATCCTGCGATTAAAACATCTGCCAAAGGTTCAACATTTCCAAGGATCCAAGGCAGAACGACATTCACAGTCATAATAACTTTTCCGCCGCGAACATGAATACTGTCAGCGACTTCCTTTAAATGATTCATATTGCTCAAGGTCGTTTCTTCGTACGTAGACCCGTCTAAAGCAGTTAATGTTTTATTCTCGACAAGTTCGAGTTCTAAAAGACCCGGTGTCGCATTAAAATAAGCTCCGGATTTTGGACTTAATAATAATATAGCAACATCTGCTTCTTTATAGTCATCAGTCAAAGTAAAGAGGCCTAATTCTTGGCATTCCTTCCTTGCTTGCTCCGTGTAAGCAGCGGCCCGTTCCGGCTCCTTGTGAAAAGCCTCCACATAAACCTTCTTATTATCAACCTTTTCAGCAGTTAAAGGTAATGTCTGATTACTATTTTTAAGAACGGTTACCGACTTTTTATGTGCTTCATAAGCAGCTTCCCAGCCCGCTGGTTTGCTAACCACTGCTGTCGCATTTTCTGTTGAAACATAGGTACGATCATCAAATAATCCTAGAGTAAACATTTCTGTAAGGAGGCGTACATTTGCTTCATCAATACGCTTCTCACTGATCCATCCATTTTGGATGGCTTCTTTAAGATTTTCAATATCATTCGTATCCGCAACAAGGTCTGTACCGGCATTGATGGCTTTTGAAAAACGTTCAGCCTCAGTCTTATCCTCAACACCCCAGCTCATTTTATTGGTGACACCACTGTCGCTATTGATATAGCCTTTGAATCCTAATTTTCCTCTTAAGATGTGCTGTAAGAAATAATGATTAAATGTAAAGCCAACTTCTTCGAAAGGAATATCCTCTCCTTCGAATTCTTGAACCACACTCTTATTGATACGTGGGATTGAATAATACGGCATGATGGATGAAGTGCCATGTTCAACCGCAGCCTGGAATGGCGGTAAGTGGTACTTTTCTAAACTACCAGGTGTTGGGTATAAATTCCACTTTCCTTCTTCATAATGCGGATCAAATCCATTTTCCCGTGCACCGCCGCCAGGGAAATGCTTTGTTGTCATTGCAATACTATGACTACCTAAAGTCTCTCCTTGAAATCCGTCAATGATGCGGCCGATCGCATCAGAAATAAATTCCGGATCTTCACCGAACGTGCCATATGTCCGCTGCCATCTAGGATCTGTGGCAGTATCAGCCATATACATATATCCCTTTCTGATACCAGTAGCATCCCACTCATCATGTGCTATTTTGGCAAATTGGCTGATAAGTGAAGCATCACCGCCATTTTTTATATCTCCTTTTGCTGCTGCAGCAAGTCCTAAAGTCCCTGGCCAAGTAGAAAAGATCCCTACCGCATCATTCATACCAAAGATGGATTCTCCATTTTCGTTTCTTGAATTCGATGCGATTAAACAAGGAATACCGAGACGTGTTCCCTCACATAATTCATTCATTTTATTAACCCACTCAGCCATTTCAGCAGGGCTAAAATTGTCTCTTAAAATGAAGTGGCGTAAGTGCATATTTTCAATTGTATGGGTGGTACCATAGATTTTTGAAACAGCGAAAATATTTTCACCTTTTTCAACAATGGCTTCATCCAGTACACCATCATGGCTTGTCTTACTCTTATCTTCCTGTGAAAGTCCCATCTTACGTGTATTAATCAGCATCATGCCGACTTTTTCATCGATATTCATTAATGAGACTAAGTTCTCTGCACGTTCTTTCGGGCTCAAACGCCAATCTTTATAAGGCTCTAATTTCCCGCTATTATTCAAATCTTTAAATTTTAACCCATCAACTTCAATAATGTTCTTCACTCTGACTTCTAACTTAGGTTGTTTATGGTTAGATTCCACTTTTATGCCTCCTAAACTTAGTCATCTCTCATTATGCCCTCGAGATCAATCAATCTTTCATTCCCACTCCATGTATATTGAATTTAAGACCTCTTTCTTTAGTGATATAATAACAACAAAAAGTTATAAATAAATGATGTTTGTTGCTAATAATATTGTAAATATTGCTATTTAAGAGGATGACACCAAAATGAAGCAATCTGATCTTATTCCAGTCATAAATAAAGGGTTTGAAATTCATTACTTTAGCAAAAAAAATCAATCCCCTGCTTTGTTTAAGAAATATAACGAATCAGCAGAGAAGTTTTCCCAAATAGAGTCGTTATTCCAATTACACAGGCACGATGTTTTGGAGCTTCTTGTCTTTTTAGAGGGGGAGTGTGAATTCTTCTGTGAAGGTAAAACCTATTCCTTAAAGCGGGGGGATGTTGTCGTAACCCCTCCTTATGCTGTTCATAAGGCTAATGTGAGGAATTTCGATACCTATGAACGCATCATTATTAGCGTTAGTGAGCATTTAATGGACGATTTTCTGTCCAGTTCACCATCCATGAAGGAAAATATTGTCTATCAAAAGACACAAGGTTCTCATGTGTTACACCTGCATTCTAAACATTTTCAAGATATCATTTCTTTAGTTCAAGAAATAACCAATAGAAAAAAAACCGGCGAAGATCATTTATCCTTTACATTACATTACCTATTATTTCAAGCGCTACAAGTTATCTTCGATCCTGCAAGCAGCAAGCCTAGCCTTAGTAATAAGGATGAGCTGGACCAAAGATTCGTATCGATACTAGAATACATTGAGTCACATTTGACAGAGCCGGATTTAAGTTTAGATACGATCTCTAAATATTTTTATTTAAATAAATACTATTTTTCTCATTACTTTAAAAAAAACATGAACCTGCCCTTTTACCGGTATGTATCATTAAAGCGTCTATCTTTCGCGGTTACGATGATTAAACAAAATCAGATCTCCATCGAGGAAATCGCCTTGAAATGCGGTTTTCCTGACTATTCGAGTTTTTACAGGCTTTTTAAAAAGGAATATCATCTTTCTCCAAAGAAACTTCAGAAAGAATATAAAAATTTATTTTGAGATCTATCTGCAACCATTCATCAAAGTTCTCTACCGCTAGTTAATAAACGACAAAAGACGACCAAAGTAGTCGTCTTTTGTTTACTCCATTTTTATACTCGTTAAGCAATTTGTTCGGTTTGCTCTGATAAAAGTTTATTATATCGCTGTAAATCTTTAGCATATAACTGTAAATAAGTATCCATTCCTTGATTCTTCAATTTTTCAAAGCTTGCCCAATCAACAATACCGAATTCCTTATTCAACTTTTCAGCATTTACCCAAGCAGTTTCCTCAAAACCGATATTCATCTCATGCTCTTCGATCAACATAGCAAGAAGGTTGGTATCACTGTATTGTTCGGATATTGAATGATTTTTTTTCATTTCGTAATATTCAAGTGTTTTTGGCAGTGAATCTAATAAAGCTTTCCGGTCTAACGCATGCCCTAACTCATGAAGTGTAAAAGAATGAATATACGATTTGAGTGAAACGGGGGCCTGCATTTCCATTATTGCTTCTTCTATACGTTTAACATCATAGCCGATATAATCAAGGATAAAATTATAGCTCATATTCACCCCTGTTAGCTGATGCTTCAATTCAATTTCAATTCCAACAGTTCTTAAAGTGGATTGTATTATTTGCTCAATCCACTTTATTCTTTTTTTATTGTTCATTTCTTCCCTTACTTTCCCATTTATTTTCTCTTATGAGGTAATTATATTTTACGTTAAGGGCTTATATGTTGGGAAGTCCTTACAAAAAAAAGAACTTTGTTTAATCTGCCCACAAACAATTGGTCTTTAAATGCTTTGATTTTTTGTCGATACCTACTCAGAATTTGTAGATATTTCCCGGGAATTTGTTGGAATTTGAAAATTGATTGGGGGTCGAGGGGTGAAATTTCAAAATGTATCGGGTATCGCTATCTCTATTTCATTGGTACCTTCTGATCTTTCTTTTGGTAGAATCATATCGCATATTGGAACTCCATCCTTATAGAAGAAGGTCCTTGGTTTTATGCTTAATATATATCGCCCTGCGATACAAGCCAATAAAAAGAGTTGATACACCCCCTATTTGAGGAACTCTATTAAGGTTGGCTCTTGTTTTTGTTGGAATTCTCATCCTCCAAACCACCTTATTTGCGGAATATAGAGAAAAGCCAACCCCGTTTTTCTTTAGGCTTTTGTATCGCTTCTTCTAACCGTTTATTAAAATCGCTTTGTGAACTCCATTCCTTTTTCTGTTCTTCCCGCATATTTTGTATTTCTTTTTGTAAGAGATCACTTTTTTGTTTTTCTAATTGCAGCAATGTATCGTAATTGGTATTTTGTTGTTCAGTTAATTTTTCAATTTTGGCATTAGTTTTTTGCGCTGCATTTCCAATACTAGAACTTATAACATGATGATCTTGCTTGAGTCGGGAAACCGTTGTTTTAAGCTGTGACATATCGTTTGTCAGTTGGACATTCATTTCTCGTGTGGCTGCGAGTTCATTGACTAAATACTTTAAGACCTCTTTTAGTTGATTGGGATCATGAGGTGAATATTCATATGTATCGGGTATCGCAATCTCTGTTTCCTCGGATCTATCCAATCTTTCTTTTTGCAGATACACAAGGTCTTTAGCCGTATCGTCCAGGGGTTTGTCCGTATCGCGTAACGCTATAAGCGCTCCGATGTCGGATTGAACGAAGATTCGTCGATCACCATCTTTCAGAAACTCATATCCATTCCGCTCTAATATTTGGCCATACTTTCGTACAGTGGGCGTTGCAATCCCTATTTCTTCCGCCACTTCCTTAGAAGAGAAAGCTTGTTCATTCGGTTGTATATCACGTCGCATATCGGACCTCCTTTTCTATTAAATATGACGCTTTTTAGCTTTATTTGCAAGCTATATCGCCCTGCGATACAAAACAAAAAAGAAGCTGGCAAAAACAAAACGTTTTCACCAGCTTCTTATTTCTTTTAGGGACGTAATAGGTCCGCTTCTTTTAGGATAATCTCCGAAATTATTTTGTGGAGTGTCTCTTAGTATTTAATCGTTATCACGTTGTCTGGAACGCGCTTCGCCGCCTTTACGGCCCGCTTCTTCTCTGCTCATTTTTCCATCGTTGTCATCATCGTTTTGGCGCTGGTTAGCACGCGCTTCGCCACCCTTTTGGCCAATTTCCTCATAAAATTCTCTGTCATGATTTTTAGATGTTGCTTCGCCGCCTTTACGGCCGATTTCTTCATAGAACTCTCTATCATGGGTTTTAGCTGTTGCTTCTCCGCCTTTGCGGCCTGCTTCTTCTACCGTCATCTGTCCGTTATCATTGTTATTGCGATTTTTGTCAGCCATTAAAAATTCCTCCCATTTTTTTGAATTCCCTTACGCTCTTTATGTTCCCGCTTTCTATTAAATTAAACATATTTCTATTAATCTAAATATGTCTTTCCACGTAGAAATGAAAAACGAGGCATCCCGTAAGTTTGCATAACACTTGGAATAACCTCATCTTTTATATTTCTTTACTTTTCTTTAGAAATGGCATTATAATTTTTAAATTTTGAAAACGGCTTTTTCTTTTTTACATACTTTTCATTAAGGACAACTACTTTCCTGTTCTCAGTGGGTATGTATTTTCGATAAACTGATTTATATTTCTCAAATGCAAAGTGCCCTAAAGTATAAACTGGTAAGATCATGCACAGAAGGATTAAAACTGGTAGTATCACATCGAATTCATTCCCAATGATATACCTAGTCATTACAGCATAAGCCCCAAAAGAAACCATTAAGGTAATAACTACATTACATATATGAAAAGGGAACACACTTTTATTTTCTCCAAACATCCGCTCTAGTTCATTCTTGAAAACAAGTGTAATAAATACTGAAATCACAATGACAATAAGGGAAACAAAATATGTCAGAACTATATTCATCTTTTTACACCCCCGCACAACATTTATATGCCCATTATATCCAATTATAGTGGCGAGGCAAATGTTTCCTATTGGAATGATTATATGTAAAACACCTATGCCTGAAATACCCCCTAAAACGACGATTCTGAGAAAATCATACCTTTGTCTATTTGTTTTTCACAGGATTCCTTTGATGTAAAAACGGGTAAATATTCATATACCTTTAGATTGATATACTGGGAGGATAAACATGGATAGAAATACCACGATCATGCAATTTTTCGAATGGCATCTGGAGCCGGATGGAAGCCATTGGGGACAGCTGAAGAAGATGGCACCAGAATTAAAAGAAAAAGGAATTACCTCCGTCTGGATACCACCAGTCACAAAAGCAATCTCGCCTGAGGATAATGGCTATGCCACATATGATGTATATGATCTGGGTGAATTTCATCAAAAAGGAGCTAGCCGGACAAAGTACGGAACTAAACAAGAACTAATAGAGGCAATAGCTGCGTGTCAAAATGCCGGCATGAAAGTCTATGTAGATGTAGTAATGAACCATAAAGGAGGGGCTGACGAGACGGAATTAATTAACGTTATTGAAGTGAATCAGGAGGACAGGACAGAAGAAATAGCTGAACCCTTTGAAATAAAAGCTTGGACAAAGTTTACATTTCCAGGGCGTGAGGGAAAGTATTCTTCTTTTGAATGGAGGCAGGAGCATTTTACCGGAACGGATTATGATGAAAAGACGGGAAAATCGGGAATCTTTAAAATCCTTGGAGATGACAAGGATTGGAGTAAACATGTGGATGATGAAAACGGAAATTATGACTATCTCATGCTTGCCGATATTGACTATGAACATCCTGAAGTAAAAAAAGAAATGATCGAATGGGGAAAATGGCTTAGCGATACCCTTAATTGCGATGGATACCGCCTTGATGCAATTAAGCATATTAATCACTATTTCATCAGTGAGTTTGTAGAGAAGCTGCGTAAACACCGAGGTGATGATTTTTATTTTGTTGGAGAAGTTTGGAAGCCCCATCTTCCTGCCTGCCAGAAATACCTTGATTATGTCGATTATCAGATCGATTTGTTTGATGTCCCCTTGCATTATAAACTGCATCAAGCCTCCCATGATGGCAGTAAGTTTGATTTAACCAGCATTTTCGAGGGTACCCTTGTAAACGCCCACCCAAATAATGCTGTTACCTTCGTTGATAATCACGATACTCAGCCTCAAGAGTCCCTTGAATCGTGGGTTCAAGACTGGTTTAAGCCAAGTGCATATGCCCTGATTCTCCTTAGAAGGGATGGAAATCCATGCCTTTTTTATGGGGATTACTACGGAATAGGAGGCCCTGAGCCGGCAGAAGGAAAAAAGGAAATCCTAGATCGCCTCCTCTTTGCCAGATATGAGAAAGCATACGGTGAACAGCATGATTACTTCGACCATCCAAATACCATTGGATGGGTTCGGTTGGGTGTTAAAGAACTTCAGCACTCAGGCTGTGCAGTCGTCATTTCCAACGGAGAAGACGGTGTGAAACGAATGTACGTAGGTGAACGGAAGGCTGGAGAAACATGGGTAGACCTAACCAACTCAAGGGATGACCAAATTACAATCGAAGAAGATGGATATGCCACTTTCCCCGTTAACGGCGGCAGTGTATCCGTTTGGGCTTACCATCCATCCTAAAGAATAAAATAAATAATATGTTTCGACCAGATATGAATCGGCTAGCTCAGCAATTTAGCCATCACACACCAAAATGTCCACTGGAGGTGGACATTTTGGCTGTAGTGTCTTTTTGTGGTGTCAGGCACCATTTATAGTATTGTTGTATTGTTTAATTCAATTGTTTATTTATAATAGGGATTCCGCCCCGTCAATGTAGATTTCGCTTCCGGTTATGTGGTTGGATTGGCTGGAAGCAAGGAAGAGTACTAGGTCGGCGACTTGGTCGGCTTTTCCGGGTTTGTGTTCCAATGGTTGGTTTCCTTCTGGGTATTCAATAGGAATTTCTACTTTTTTTAGATTTTTATTTTCTTTCCATGTGTTTTCATTGATATTTGTTTCAATTGCACCTGGACAGATCATGTTGACTCTAATACCGTAGTTGGCAAGCTCTAGAGCGGCCATTTTCCCAAATCCCATCTGGCCAATTTTCGATGTACTATAGGCAGACATTCCAATATTTTTATAGATCCTGTTCCCGTTTATTGAACTTGTAATAATGATACTCCCCCCATTTGTCTTCAAATGCGGGATTGCATATTTAACCGTCAAAAAGGTACTCGTTAAGTTATTGGAGATGGTTAGGTCCCAATCCTTCGGCTCCAAGTCTTCTATCGGCGCAACTTCCCCATTAATCCCGGCGTTAGCAAAGACAACATCTAGTCTTCCCCACTTGTCGATGGTGCTTTTGTAACAGTCCTCTACTTCCTTCGGTTGAGAAACGTTGGCTTCTAAGACAAGTGCTTCACTCCCTATTTCTTCGATTTGATTTTTCACCTCTTCCACGTTTTCTTTATGCAAATCTACTAAAGCAATCTTTCCGCCATTTTGAGCAAGCTTTAGCGCAGCAGCCCTTCCAATCCCTGAGCCAGCCCCTGTAACAAAAGCAATCTGATTTTGAAGTACATTCCCCACGTTAAAAAACCCCCTTTATTATGATGATAGTACTATATCCAACATAGAGATTTTAAAACATAAAGATTTTATCGAAATGCTAAGGAGATACTATTCTTTATCATTCATCCTTTATCAGACTTACTTTGCTCCCTATTTGACGAGCAGCTCTTCTCTCGTTTGTTCTGCAGCTATCACCATCACCTGAAGTGCCGCAACAGTTTCCTCCATACCCCTAGTTTTTAAGCCACAATCGGGATTAATCCAGAACAGCTTGGGATCAAGGACTTGAAGCGCACGATGAATGTTTCTGATCAATTCTTCAAGCAATGGTACTCGCGGGCTATGGATGTCATATACGCCAAGACCGATTCCCATATCATACGTATTTTCTTCAAAGGCATGAATTAATTCACCATGGCTTTTTGATGTTTCAATAGAAATAACATCCGCATCGAGTGCTTTAATTGCATGAATAATATTCTTAAAGTCCGAATAACACATATGGGTATGAATTTGCGTCTCATTTTGAACAGAGGATGTCGCCAACTTAAACGAATAAACGGCAGCATCTAGATAACCTGCCCATTTTTCACGTTTTAACGGCAGGCCTTCCCGAATGGCAGGCTCATCCACTTGTATCATGCGGATGCCATTTTCCTCTAGCGCTTCCACCTCTTTACGAAGGGCAAGTGCAATTTGGTTTGCCACCTCGTAGCGTGAAATATCATTACGGACAAATGACCAATTTAAAATCGTAATCGGACCTGTCAGCATTCCTTTTACCGGTTTGTTTGTTAACGATTGGGCATATACAGTTTCTGCAACTGTCATTGGCTCCTTAAAGGCGACATCCCCATAAATGAGCGGGGGCTTCACACATCTGGAACCATATGACTGAACCCAGCCGTATTTTGTAAATTGAAATCCGGCTAATTTTTCGCCAAAGTATTCAACCATATCTGTCCGTTCAAATTCCCCATGTACGAACACATCCAGACCAAGATTTTCTTGGATTTCAATCCACTTTTTTATTTCTGCCTTAATATAGGCTCCATACTCACTGTCAGTTAATTCGCCTTTCCGCCATTTTAAACGCTGTTTTCTTACTTCTTTCGTTTGCGGGAAGCTGCCAATAGTTGTCGTCGGCAGAAGTGGTAATTGAAACGCCTTTTCTTGAAGCCCTCTGCGTACTGTAAATGGCGCTTTCCGCTCTGCTTGATCCTTCTGTAAACTGCGAATGGCTTCTCGAACTTGAGTATTATTTCGAATTGACGACTGATTTAATCCTTGAATTGCTTTTGTGCTTTCATCGATCTCTTTTTTTATCACTTGCTTTCCATTATTCAAGCCATTTGTAAGAGCGCTAATTTCAACTAATTTTTCATCCGCAAATGCCAGTGCATTTCTTAATATCTCATCGAGCAATTCTTCATTTTTTACTGTCACAGGAACATGCAATAGGCTTGATGATGGCTGAACAATTAGTCTTGTTTTTAAAACAACCGCTTCAATCTCGGTCAGAAGTGAAAATGTCCCTTCGAGATCCGCCCGCCAAATATTTCGTCCGTCAATGACTCCAGCTGCAAGTACTTTATTCTTAGGAAAGCCATACTTCTTCAAAGCAGCAAGATTCTGACCGTTATCATGGACAAAATCAAGTCCAATTCCCTGAACAGGAAGTGAAATGACCTCTTCATAATGCTCGATACTTTCAAAATATGTTTGCAATATCACCTTAAGGTTTGGTGCTGCATCCTGTAATGCCTGATAGACTTCGCTAAATATAGCAATCTCTTCTTTTGAAATACTAGCAGCTAAAATCGGTTCATCTATTTGAACCCATTCTGCCCCCTCCGCCTCTAGTTCGCGTAATATTTCCGCATAAAGAGGGATAAATTGTTCAACAACTGCTTTGAACGCACTTTCGGTATAACCTTTTGATAGCTTTACAAATGTAATCGGTCCTAAAATAACTGGTTTACCATGTATACCAAGTTTTTGCTTCGCCTCTTGAAAAAATTGAAGCGGGCGGTTTTCAACAAGAGCAGGAGCTGTTTCTTCAAGCTCTGGAACGATATAGTGGTAGTTTGTGTTAAACCATTTTGTCATTTCAGAAGCAACTGCCTCTTTCGTTCCTCGCGCCATAGCAAAATAGGTTTCAAGCGGCACCTTCCCGCCGCTGTAGTTAAATCGTTTCGGTACTAAACCGAACATAACAGCCGTATCCAGGACATGATCATACAAGCTAAAGTCCCCGACAGGGATTAAATCAATTCCGTGCTCCTTTTGCTTCTTAAGATGCTCCAGGCGAATCACTTCTATTTTCTTTAAGAATGCCTCTTTTTCTAACTTACCTGCCCAAAACTGTTCCAAGGCTTGTTTCCATTCACGTTTTTCCCCAATTCTTGGGTATCCTAGATTCGAGCTTATCACTTTTACCATAATGGGTTACCTCTCCTTTTACATCTTAGTGTGTCAAACATAAAAAAATCTCCCTTTTCAAAAATGGAAAAGAGAGATTGATACGTTTAATTAACTTGAGTCCGAACCTTTTCGTTTACTCAACACGTTCTCACCTCCTCTATCTCCTCGTAGAGTACTAGCGCATACAACAGGCAGGTTTCCTGACTAAGGTTCATCGCTCCTTATCCCTTCCCATTTCCCTATGAAACAGTGGCTATTCGATAAGTTGCTCCCCATTTACAGTGGCGGGACCGTGCCGGCATTTCACCGGTCTTCCCTTTTAAGCCGTGCAGATCATCTACACAGCACCTGAAGCTTTTGTTATGAAGTTTTTAAAAACCGATTTGGATCTGCATTTTCTCTTATAAACAAAAACAGCCTCTCTAGTAAACATAGAGAGGCTGGCGGATCCTTTTTCATCCCTCTCATTTGCCAAAGCAATACGCCTTGCTGGAATTAGCACCTTTTTAACAAGTTGTTAAATGGTTGCTGGGCTTCATAGGGCCAGTCCCTCCGCCTCTCTTCATAAGAGTATTAAAATTTTTAATGTTTTGAATTTAATTGCAATGATAGCATTTTGGACAGAGGTTGTCAAAGATTATTAAATTATTGCAAAGTCCACTTAATTATTCTCTCTCAACCCTCTGTTGTAAACTTATACCCAATCCCTCTTAACGTTACGATAAAAGAATAATCTGTATACTTTGCAATTTTTTCTCTTAGATTTTTGATATGGACATCTACTGTTCGTTCGTTGATTACCTTTTCATTCTTTTTATAAATGGTATTGATGATTTGCTCCCTTGAAAGAAGTTGATCTGGATGGGTCATAAATAGATAGAGCAATCTGTACTCGAAATGAGTTAAATCAAGTACTTCATCTTGAAATTTTACAATTCCTTTTAATGGTTTAATCGTTAACCCTTTATAGCTTAGTTTACTGCATCGATTGGCGGTTCGTCGTAAGACCGTTTCAATTCTAACCGATAATTCTTCTAAATTATATGGTTTACCGATATAGTCATCGGCTCCTCGTTTCAGCCCTTCGATACGATCCTGTTCCGAATTATTAGAGGATACAATGATGATTGGTACGTTACTGTCTAGTTCGTAACGCATCCAGAAGCATACCTCAAGTCCATCCATATCAGGAAGAGCTGTTTCTAGAAGCACAAAACAAGGATCGTGTTTTAAGTACATTTCACGAGCGGTTTGTCCATCAGCAGCCTCTAATATTTCGAACCCTTGCCTTGTTAGATGAAATCTTAACACAGGTCTGTTTTCACTATTACTATCTATAATTAAAATGGTTTTACCTCTCAATTTTTTATCTTCCAACTTCTTCAACCCCTTGCCTCTATTATATTGATAAAAAGAGTTTCACAAAAGGTGGTGTTATATATATTAAAACGACCCGCTGTTAACGGGTCATTGTCTATTATTTATTTTCCGTAACCTTTTTCCCAGCAAGTGTTTCATAGGCTGCATCATCCGGTGCATCGCCTTTCGGCCAGTCATTCATTTTATCAGGAAAATCAGGTCTAGCCATGGAGTTAATATATGCTGCGATATTCATCGCCTCTTCATCGGTGAAGGAACCTGCTTCATATCCACCCATCGGTGATTTAGGCATATATTTTTTGATAAAGCCTCCTGCCGTTCTTACACGAGCCATACCCGCTCCAATATTGTAGGATTGGTCTCCCCAAAGCGGAAGTCCTGTGGCACCGCCGTCTCCGCCTTCTCCATGGCAGGCAATGCAAGCTTTATTGTAAAGTTCTTTTCCGGCATCCACATTTATCTTAGTTAGTTCACCCTCAGCTTTTGGCATTTTTGCCCACGGTCTTTCTTTCGTCCCATCAGGAACATTGGTTGAAATATAATTATAATAAGCTACCATTGCTTTCATTTCCTTGCTGTCTAACGGAAGCGGTTTTCCATTCATACTTCTTTTAAAACAGCCATTAATACGTTCTTCAATCGTAACCTCTTTTCCTGCACGTGGATTGTATTGTGGATAGGTTTTTGAAATACCTGCCAGGTCAAGGGAAGAACCTACACCACCATCCGCATGACAGCTGGCACAACTCAGTTTGTTTCCAACATACCCATCCAAAACCGTGCTTGTTTCATTATGTTCTTTTAACCCTAATTTGATTAATTCCCCTTCTTCCCCTTCTGGAATATCGTCCATACTTGGAGGTAAATAAGGATGTTCTGGTTTGGCTTCTGTTTGTTCTCCAGTCGTTGATGATGGTGCGGATGCTGCAGAACTTACCGCCGGCTGCCCCTTTGAATCTAGTACAAATAAGTAAAATACAGTAAACCCAAGCGCGATCGTGGCAACAATTGCTGCAACGGATGAAACAAATAATTTATTCATGTTTAAGCTCCTCTCCATATCAGGGGACTTCTCATAAAAGAAGATTTTCCGAATCGTTTTTACAAGCTCATTATCTAAAACCATTGTTAAGATTCGGTTAAGTAAAATTGAGGGTTTCGTGAACATGGTGTATATGAGAGGAGAGTTCACCAAATGTACAAAAGTAAAAGAATTTGGTAACAAAATCTACACTAAACATACATCACATTGCAATATTTTGCGGTATACTTTGTAAATATAAAGAAACATTGCAAATGATTGCATTTTATTGCAAAGTAGATTAATCTATACACAAGGAGATGTTTTATGCTAATTGAAGAAAGACTTGAAAAAGTACGGAAAATCATTGAAGAAAATAAGAGTGTGACAATAGAAAATCTTGCTGAATCGTTAGAAGTTTCAAAAGATACGATAAGAAGAGACTTAATTAAACTGGAAAAAAAGAATCTAATAAGAAGAATCCATGGGGGAGCAGCGTTAGCTAGTAAAGAGGCTCTTATTTTAAATTACTCAGAACGAGCAAATCAGGAAAACACGATTAAGGAAAAAATTGCAGAGAAGACTGCTGAATTAGTCAATGATCATTCATCCGTTATTTTTGATTCGTCTACAACGGTGGAAGCTGTTATTCCTAAATTAAACGGGAAGTGTTTGAAAGGGATTACCAACTCTCTTACTCATGCCATTCTTCTTTCTAAGAATGAAAGGACAAGTGTTTCCGTTCTTCCTGGCAAACTTAATAGTGAACAGTTGTTTTTATATGGGGCAGATACAGTGGATAAAATTAGACAATATAATGTTGACTATACATTGTTAGGGGTTTTTGCCATTTCTGAAATGGGCTTGTTTATTCATACAGAGGAGGAAGGGCTGGTTAAACGGGCAATGGTTCAGAAAGGGAACAAGATCATCGCTTTAGCCGATCATACAAAAATTAATACAAGTGGGTATTTCAAAATATGTTCTCTTGATGAAATTGATATATTGGTAACTGATAAGATGCCTGACCTAAAGTTTGTGGAGTGTTTAGCTCAAAATAATGTAGATCTAGTCGTTACTGAAGAATGAAAAGAAGAGGAGAATTCGTTTATGAACATTCAGAAACAAGTACTATTAAAGGAAATAGAGCAGCCTGAGATTTATGAACATGTTGCTCCAGTTTACTTAACTGATGAAACGATCAACGAAAGAAAAGAAAAACTTCTTCAATTGATGGAAAAAGAAGAGTATGATGCTTTGGTCATATACGCAGATAAAGAACATGGAAGTAATTTTGAATATTTGACGGGTTTTATTCCAAGATTTGAAGAAGCTCTTTTTGTAATGAAAAACAATGGAGAATGTTCCTATATTTTGGGGAATGAAAATCTAAAAATGGCAAAACATGCTCGTTTAGCGGGTACTGTCTATCCTTTTTCACTTTTTTCTTTGCCTAATCAACCGATGAACGATGATCAGCCCTTAGAAATGATATTAGATCAAATTAATTTCTCAACGAGTAAAAAGATTGGTCTTGTTGGCTGGAAAATGTTCACAACAAAAACACAAGATAATGATACGTTATTTGATATTCCTTATTTTATTGTTGAGGCATTTAGAAAGGCAAAGCATGATCATGCAAAGATTGTCAATGCAGCTTACTTATTGATAGGGGCAGACATGGGGGCTAGGACAACAAATAACGCTAATGAACTTGCTCATTATGAATATGGGTCAAACCTTGCTTCATCTTGTATGCTAAAAGCTTTGAATGCGATTGATATAGATGTGAAAGAATCCTTTTTAGGCAGCATTCTGAATGCCGATGGGCAAACAAATACTGTGGTTACCATTGCGGCTACTGGCAAGCGTTTTGAATATGCAAACGTTTATCCTACTAATAAACGGACCCAATTAGGCGATCCTCTATCATTAACCACGGGCTATAAGGGAGGGCTGACCAGTAGAACTGGGTTTATTGTTGAAAATAGGGAACAACTCCCTTCTACTCAAAAGGATTATTTAGATAAAGTCGCCATTCCTTATTATCAGACTGTTGTATATTGGTTAGAGAACATTAAAATAGGGATGTCTGGTGGAACCTTTTACGAGTTAATAGAAGGGATCTATCCGAAAGAAACGTACAATTGGCATTTAAATCCCGGTCATCTTGTTTCCGATGAAGAATGGATGTCTTCACCGATTTACCCGGATTCAATTGAAGAAATTAAAAGCGGAATGATTTTTCAAATTGACATTATCCCTTCCATTGAAGGCTATGCCGGTGTTAGTGCAGAAGATACCATTGCTCTTGCAAATGAAGAATTAAGAAATAAACTTAAGAACGAATACCCACAATTATGGGCGAGAATTCAAAAAAGAAGAAATTACATTCAAGAACAGCTAAATATCAATCTATCTGAAGAAGTACTTCCCCTATCAAACACCGTTGGTTATTATAGACCATATTTACTAACGAAAGATAAGGCATTAACCTGTAAATAAGCAATAGACTAAAAAAGGTCTTCATCCATTCAGGATGAAAGACCTTTGTTTCATTTTACTTTAATTTTTTCACTCCAGTTTCTAATATTTCCATTTGCAGCAGTGTCTGTTCGTCTGTAATGGTTTTATCTTTCCCATTGATAATGGCTTCATATAAATCATCATATACTCTTCCATAATCACCATTTACGGACTTCACTGTTTCTTCGTGGAATGTCCCATCTTCATCAATATATGTAAGTACACCATAATGTTTTATTGTATCTATCCCAAAGTCTTTGTTATCAGGCATATAAAATAACTTTAAATGTTCCTCCTGACGATCTTTCGTTTCTTTCACAAAGCATCCCTTTTTTCCATAAACGACGAAGCTTGGTCTTTCTTTTATTCTAAAATAACTGGATTTAACAGATACTTTTATCTTGCCATAATATAAATCTAAATCGAAATAATCATTCATTCTTCCTTGGCCTAATAATTGTCTGACATCATAATGTATTTGATCCGGCTGGCCAAAATAGCTAATCACCTGATCCATTGTATGGCAGCCATGTTCATACAAAAATGACCGAACAGGATGAAAAGAATGAACAGACTCAGGTACTTCGGGACGATAATAGTCATAATGCATTTCCACTTCGAGCAAGTCCCCTAGTTTCCCCTCTTCAATGACCTTTTGAACGGTTAAAAAGTCACTATCAAAACGTCTGTTTTGATACGTTTGAACAATCAATCCTTTCTCTCTTGCCAGTGCAAATATTTCTTTTGCCTGTTCCGAGGTTTCCATAAAAGGCTTTTCAACCAAACAGTTTTTATTTTTGTTTAACACTAATTTTGCGTATTCATAATGACTGTCCAGTCTTGTACAAATTACAATAAGTTGAATGTCCTTGTCATTTAATAGTTCATCTAAATCAGAAGTATAATTTACTCCTGCAATCCTTTCCCAACTTTCATGCTTAGGATTTCTTTGATAAATCGTTTTTACCTTTATATTCTCTCTTTGCAAGACGAACGGCAGATGATACCTGTTTGTGCTTTTTCCATTTCCAATATAACCAATAGTAAGCATAATGGCCCCCCTAAGTTCTATTTATATGAAAAGCACCTCCGATTATTATTACAGAGGTGCTGCTCTTTTTTCATTTATTACATTAAGTGGATTAAGTGGAAAACGATACCCACTACGAACAACCCAAGAATCATAACGATTGGAGAAACTTTCTTCTTAAGCAGCCACATGCAAAGGAATGTGATCAACAATCCAGCTAAACCAGGAATTAAGCTATCCAAGTTGGCTTGTAAAGTAGTTACTTTAACAGGTTCTAATGAAAGACCAGCAGCTTGCTGTTGTAATGCGGTTTTAATCCCTTCCGCTCCAGCAGGTAAATTACTCCAGTCAATATACGCACCTTCGGAAAGTTTCACTTCGGATACAACTGGCGCAAATTTCACAGATACCCAACGGTTAACTAATGCACCAAGGATGAACATACCCAGAATCGATGCACCTTTCGTAATATCTTGAAGGATTCCGCCAGATAAGTCGTCAGTAATTTTAGAACCAGCTTTGTAACCAAATTCTTGCGTATACCACGTGAATCCCATACGAATAAGATTCCATAAAACGAAGAAAATAATCGGCCCAAGAATGTTACCGGTCAAAGCAAGAGAAGCGCCTAAAGCACCAAGTATTGGTCTAACCGTGAACCAGAAAACCGGATCCCCGATACCTGCTAAAGGACCCATCATACCGACTTTAACCCCTTGAATGGCCGCATCGTCAACCGGCGCACCATTTGCACGTTCTTCTTCCAGCGCTAAAGTTACACCAATAATAGGTGAAGCTACATATGGGTGAGTATTAAAGAATTCTAAATGACGTTTTAGTGCAGCAGAACGATCTTCTTTCGTTTTATATAATCGTTTGATTGCGGGGATCATCGTATATGCCCAACCACCGTTTTGCATACGTTCATAGTTCCAAGAACCTTGAATGAAAGTGGAACGCCACCAAACAGAAATACGATCTTTTTTTGATAATCTCAATTCATTTGCCATTTTTGTGTCCTCCTCCTTCTTAGTAATTATCAATAATATCGCCTAGTGGATCACCAAATTTACCGTTGCCGCCATTACCTGAACCGCCTTGTTTAGAAAGCGCTAAGTAGATAAGTGCAAGAGCCACACCGATCGCTCCTAAACCGATAAGTGTAATTTGTGAAACAGTCGCTAATACAAAACCAATTGCGAAGAATGGCCATACTTCTTTTGTAGCCATCATGTTAATAACCATTGCATAACCAACGGCTACGACCATTCCCCCACCAATTGCTAAACCGTCTGTCAACCAAATTGGCATAGATGTGAGTAATTCTCTAACCGGACCTGCACCAATTGCTACAATTAATGCCGCTGGGATGGCAATACGCAAACCCTGCATGCAGATAGCAACGATTTGCCAAAATTCAACTTTTCTGATGTTTCCTTCTTGAGCTGCAGCATCCATAAAGTGTACGATGGCTGTTGCAAGTGTACGAACGATGATTGTTAATAAAAGGCCAGCAACTGCAAGCGGAACAGCAATCGCAATTGCAGAAGCCACACCAGCTTTACCTTGTCCACTTAAAACTAAAATAATAGCAGATGCAACTGAGGCTAACGCAGCATCCGGTGCTACGGCAGCTCCGATGTTAGCCCAACCTAAAGCGATCAGTTGAAGAGTACCACCTAAAATTAGACACGGTACTAAGTTTCCTGTAACTAAGCCAATTAACGTACAAGCAACGAGTGGCTGGTGGAATTGGAATTCATCCAAAATTCCTTCCATACCAGCTAAAAATGCTACGATACAGACTAATATTATTTGAATCACATTCAAATCCATGATTATTAATCCTCCGTTTTCTCTGGATTATTTTTGTTTGTTTAACTCTTCTTGAGCCTTCTTGATAATTTCATTCATGTCGCCTTTTGAATCGTTCGGCACTTTACGTACATCGAAATTCAAACCAGCTTCTTTTAACTTATTGAAAGTATTAATATCATCTTGGCTAAAGGCCAATACCTTATTCGGTTGAACTTTACCAGGTGAGTGTGCCATAGAACCAACGTTGATGGTCTTCAATGGAACGCCGCCTTCTACTGCTCTAAGCGCATCTTGCGGGTTTTCGAAAAGAAGTAACGCGCGCTGCCCGCCGAAATGTTGATCATCTTTTGCAAGATCAATCATTTTATTAACAGGAACAACGTGTGCCTTTACACCCGGAGGAGCAGCCTGTTGGATCAATTTCTTACGAAGGTCATCCTTAGCTACTGCATCAGATACTACGATGATACGTGTAGGCTGTGTCGTTTTTGTCCAAGCAGTTGCTACTTGTCCATGAAGAAGTCGTGAGTCAATGCGTGCTAACACATATTCAAATTTACCAGGAGCTCCTGCATTTGATGGTCCGGCAGCTGCTGTAGCAGAAGATGCTTCTGCTGGTTCTAATTGTTCAGGTTTTACTTTAACTCCTTCTTTAGCTGTACCCAAAATATGGGCGGCAATTTCATGCGCTGTGTTCATTGAGAAGCGCGATGCAAATGCTTCAATCAGCATTGGTAAGTTCATGCCAGCAACGATTGCCCATTTGTCATTGTGTTCTTCAAACAAGCTGTTGGCTTGATTGAAAGGAGTTCCACCCCAAAGATCGACTAAGAATAATACTTCGTCTTGGTTGTCGAAAGAAGCGATTGCTTCTTTTATTTTTGCCTTTACATCATCAGGTCCTTCGCTCGGCATTAATGTAACAGCTTTTACATTTTCTTGTTTTCCAAAGATCATCTCTCCGGATTGCAAGATACCATTGGAAAATTCACCGTGACTTGCAATGATAATTCCTACCATCTTTATACCTCCTATTATTATTTTTTCAGCTCATCTAAAGCGGTTACAGTTTCTACAAAACAACAAAAAAGGCATGAGCAAAAAGTAGATTGAATGAAGATTTAGGTATAGAATACCCCTTAATTCTTCATATCAATCACTACTTTTCACTCATGCCTGATCGAATCAGTAACACGTAAAAAATAATAGCGATTTAAATTTATTTTGTAAACGCTGTAAATAGAGTGTTAAATAAATAGCATCTGCATCAAATACATTCTTTTCAATATTTGCTGCATCACTTCAATGAGCTTCCACAAGAATTATATCACACTAATTATTCCTCTTACAAGAGGAGAAAAATTTATTTGTCCGTTAACAACTTTTTGATTTTTCTCTATAAAAAAATACAAGCTCAACCATGTCTTGTATTGTAAAACTATTTACTTTTTAAATTTACTCTTCAAGCCTCGTTTGATAACATCAAAGAAACTTAATGACTGGACCATCTGATTCGGATCAACGTATTCACGAATGGTTCGCAAAACTTTTTTCTGCTCTTTTGAAGAAAATGTATACTTCCCATTCCGCTTAGTTTGGATAGTATACCGTGGGATCCATTTCCCTTTGAACATGACGGAAGCGATCACGTACTCAACTTCTACCCATGGAATTTGAATAAACTTACGAGCATCACGATTATTGAAGAATTCAAATCCTTTGTCTCCAATCATTATTTTGCCATAGTCTGAAATTCCCATATGTGAGGTTGCATCAATAACTAAATCGACTTTTGTATTGATTGATTGGACCATTTGATGTACTCCATTTCTTTCTTATAATAAAAATTATTATACGCCTTTTTTCACTTCAAGCAAAAAATACGCGGGACAAGTTCGAGCAGTATCCTCAAAATTATAACAGACCGATTAAGGATCCGACAATATCGACCAAGAATAGACATAAGATAATAATAATTCTGAGTAGAAAGCAGTATACTGTATTTGAAGTAATCGATCCGCGAAAAAAAAAGAGAAGCAACGAGAAAGCTTGCTTCATCCACAGCATTGTTTTAATTTTTTTCCGCTGCCACATGGGCATGGAGCGTTGCGACTTGGTGTCTTTCCGTTGTAAAAGCGTGTAAGATTCTGTTCATACAATGTGGCTCTAACACCGTCGCCCAGCTGTTTCATGCGTTCGTCGGCGTAGCTGTATATTTGTTTGTAGCTGGAGCAGAAATAATCAACCTCTGATGTTGCAAGGTCAGGGCCCCACTTCCTGTTCCGCGGGCAGCCGCCATGGCAAAGCTTCTTCCATTCGCAGGTTTTACAAGGTTCAGGCAGATTCGGCTTCATACTCAAAAATTTATCGTATAAAGGGTGCGCCAAAATCTCATCAATCGAATGTATACCAACATTACCAATCTTCCAATCTGGATGAATGAAAAAATCACAGGGAAAAGCATCGCCATTTTGTTCTAATATAATCGTCTGCGGACAGGCCGCGCGATGGATACATAATCCTGGCTCCCGGTTCACATATACATTCAGCATTTCATCGAAAAAGCGGATGGATGACCGTGTCTCTCCATTATTGTACCAATAGTCAAACGCCTCACAGAGAAAATCTCCGTATTCCTTCGGTGTGATGTCATACACACCAGGCTTGTTAATTTCCTGCGAGCGAAAGTCCATACAAGGGATAAACTGGACAAAGTGAAACCCCTCATCCTCATAAAAGCGCAACATCTCAGTGGCTTTGGTCACATTCCCCTTATGAACAACTGTAAGAATGTTGAAATCAACTTGATGCTTGCGAAGAGAATCAATTCCCCGCATTACCCTGTCAAAACTGCCTTGCCCGCGGGAGTCCACCCTTTTAGCATCATGAACCTCTCTCGGCCCATCAAGGCTTACCCCGATTAAGAAGTTATATTTCTTAAAAAAACTTGCCCATTTATCAGTAATAAGGGTACCATTCGTCTGCAGCGAGTTGCTGATCATCGTGTTTTTTGGTGCATATTTTGCCTGAAGCATCACGACTTCCTCGAAAAAATCAAGGCCGGCTAAAAGCGGTTCGCCTCCCTGCCAGGCAAAGGTGGCAGCCCCTTTCGAGCGCTCCATGTATTCTTTGATGAATTTTTCCAAAACAATAGAGTCAATGCGATTAATTTTCTTCCCAGGCTTTCCACCGCAAGTACTGTAATAACAATACTCGCATGCTAAATTACAATCTTCTGAAACCGTCTTCCACATCACACTAATATTGCGGTTCGCTGTTGTCAGGCAGCCAGTACTCATAGCTCATCCCCCTAAGATGCTGTTGAACTTTGAAGGCCCTGACGACCAAACATCAGGGCAGAAAATATTATCTTTTGAATTCTTTAGCGTGCAATGGCCCGCCTTCTTTCATAACTGTCCATAACGGATCGACGTCAAAGTCCATTGTCGACATCATTTCATCATGCCACTCATTAAGGAAATAAACGGCCGTTTTGCAGATATCACGGCGTTCTTCAGCCAAGTTCTGCTGTTCATACGGATCATCCTTCAAGTTAAACAGCATTTCCTTCGGGAACCCGTTCTGTCCATCATGATAAGTGCGGATATAGAGCCAATCCTCAAACCTGACACTACGCTGGCAAACATGGGCACATTGTGACATAACCAAATATTCCCGACCTGTATCTTCACCTTTTATAATACTGTTAGCATAGCTTCTTCCATCCCATGACGGAGCATTTCGGGCTCCTAG
Organism: Bacillus sp. S3; assembly: GCF_005154805.1. Taxonomy (GTDB): domain Bacteria; phylum Bacillota; class Bacilli; order Bacillales; family Cytobacillaceae; genus Neobacillus. Next base: position 345,349 of record NZ_CP039727.1, on the reverse strand, counting down.
CAAACTAGCAAAGGTTGGGGCAAGATCGATATGATAATGCAGGCCCTCATCAACCTTCCCTTTTAATCCAGTAGGCCAGCGAATAATCATCGGAATTCTGCATGTCCCTTGATCGGCCGTACCATGCTCAGAGTAAATCCCTAATTCGCCCATATTTTCGCCATGATCGGCAGTAATCAGAATGGCTGTGTCTTCCATAACACCCAGCTCCTCTAACTTTCGCAGCACATGACCAATATGGTTATCCATATAGCGAATGGCACAATCGTAGTTATCGAGTATCAATCGTAAATCATCGTAGTTTTCAATTTGCTTCCCATGGCGCGGCCATTTGAAGTAATGGGTTTTAGCAAGTTCATTCATATGATCGATGCTGTGCTGACACACCTTTTGCTTGTGCTGTTGAAATACCTCTTCCGTCAACCATTCAGGCAGCGGTTCATTCGCAAACGGTTGTCCGAACTCTTCGGGTGTCCGATAAGGAGTATGCGGATCCCAGAAATTCAAATGTAAAAACCAGTTATCTGAACTGCCGTTGTCATCCAGCCATTTAAGAGCTACCGGCAGCACCTGCTCCGCTGATTCGTGGCCCTTCGCTCCAACATTAAACACCTCATTGAATCCGGCATTGAACGTCCAGGCGGAATGTCTTTCAGCAAAAGTACTGATGGTTGTTGTTTTATAGCCAATCTGCCGTAGTGAACTCGGCAGACTCTCATAAACTAGCTTATCATTGAAGTCACGGCTAGGTCCTTCACGTCTCATATCCGCCGCTGTTCCACCATGGCCGACGACACCATTATGGATTCCGAATCTGCCTGACATTAAGGCCGAACGTGACGGCAGGCAAGGTGCATCTGTGCAATAATAATTCGTGAATATGACGCCCTCTTCTGCGATCTTGTCAATATTTGGTGTTGTATCCCGATGATATCCATAAGCACCAATATGGTCGGGGCGGAGCGAGTCTAAATCTAAATAAAGTATTCTCATAAGGTCTTCAACCTACCTTTGATGTTGTTGTAAAAAAGGCCCAAGCGTACTATAAAGCGGCTTGGGCACTGGAGCTGTTCCATTCCTAAAAGACAAGGATGCTAAAATCACCCCTTCACCGACCCTGCAATCCCATCGACAAAGTAGCGCTGCAAACAGAGGAAAATGACAACAATTGGCACGATCGCAATCGTTCCTCCTGCAGCAATCCCTGTCCAGTCGACGATGTTCTCACCGCGAAGGGCGTATAAACCAACCGACAGCGGCCTAGCGTCCGGAGCGTTGAGCGTCAAAATCAGCGGCATTAAAAACGAGTTCCAAGACCAGATAAATTGCATAATCACTACACTGCCGATAACAGGCTTCGCAAGTGGCAGCATAACAGTAAAAAAGGTCTGGAAAAAGCCGCTTCCGTCCATAAGGGCCGCTTCTTCAAGTTCTTTTGGAATTTTTGCAAAAAAGGTTGCAAATAACAAAATAAAAATAATATGATTGCCGCCGGACTCTGCGAGGATGACGCCAAATCTTGTATTCATCAGACCCATTGATTTGATTAAATCGTAAATTGGAATAATCGCAAACTCCGTTGGAACGAACATACTAGCAATTAATAGCGCATAAACGATTTTCTTGCCCCTAAACGAATAACGCCCGAGTACATACCCGCAAGTAGCAGTTGAGAGCAGCACGATGATAATCGTACCAACCGTAATAACGACACTGTTTAAAAAGTACTGTTCGAAATTCGCTTCATTCCATGCCCGGATGATATTTTCAAAAGTAAAGTGTTCTGGAATCAACGAAAGGCCATTTTTAAAAAATTCACCCTGCGTCTTAAAGGACGCTGAGACCATCCATAAGAACGGATAGATCCAGATCAAGCAAAAAGCGGTCATCCCGATGTAAAATGTTGATCTTCTCACACTTCTCATAAATTCTTACCACCTTTGATACGCTTTTGCACGAGGGATTGGATAATGGCGAGCAAACAAATTGTAACGGCAAAGAAGAGACCTGCTGCGGACGCATACCCTAATTGAGGGAGCCCCATTTCGCTGGTAAATGCATAGCGATAAATATAAGTCGATACCACATCGGTGGCAAAGAACGGCCCGCCGTTCGTCATCGTCTTTATTAAATCAAATGCTTTCAATGAATTGACGACATTCAATAAGAGAATGATCGTTCCGATTGGAATCAAAAGGGGAACCGTAATATAGAAGAATTTCTTTACCCCTGATGCCCCATCAACCTCTGCCGCTTCGTATAGATCCTTTGAAATCGACTGCAGGCCTGCAAGCCAGTAGATTAAGTTAACCCCAAGGTTTTTCCAAACTGAAATTAAAATGACCGTAAACATCGACCAATCAGCATCGCCTAACCAGTTGATTGGCCGCTCTAACAGACCGAGCTTCAATAATGTATCATTGACCGCCCCATCACTTCCCCAAATAAATACCATGATAATCCCGACAATGGAAGTAGTCGTGACGACTGGAAGGAAGATGAAGGTACGGAATAGATTGGCCGCCTTAAGTCCTGGACGATGCAAAATAACGGCGAGCACCAAAGCAACTAACAAATGAAATGGCACTGTGCCCAGCATGAATTTAAAGCTATTCTTAAATGCATTCCAGAAATAAGGATCCTGGGCGACATTAATGAAATTCCGCAGCCCGACAAATTTAGCATCCGGTGTCAGCCCTGACCAATCAAGAGTAGCATAGTACCAGCTGGCCAAAATTGGCCAGCCTTGGAACATTGCAAATAATGCTAACGTAGGGAATAAAAACACCCAGTACCAAGCTACATTACTCGATTTTGATTTTGTTTTCGTCTTCGTCTTTTTCTTTACTGTCAAACCGTCTGTGCTTAATGTACGAATGTTCTCCTTCATATAGTAGCTCCCTATTTCTTAATTGCCTCGTAATCTTGGGCCGTATAATCTTTATCGGGACTCCAATTAGAGAATTTGAAATCATCTTTACTTACCTTTGCACCTTCCGCTTTTGCTGCATCAATTGCTTGGTCAAGTGAAGTGTTTACATTTTTCGATAACATCTTAAGCTGATCTTTTGGATCCTTTAACGCACCGGCAATCACACCTTGAAGAATATCACCTAATCCTGGCTGCGGGTCTTTATATTTCCCAAAAATCTTAGCTGTTTCAGGGTTTCTAATTTCAACGCTTGGTGCTAAACGAGAATTTTCCATCGCGATATTGTAATATTGTTTAAATTGCTCGATTTCAGCAGCACTCTCGTTGACATCTTTTAAGATCGAGAAACGGTCTCCTGCTTTTACTAATACAGACTGATAATCTTTGCTGTAGTATTCTTTTAAATATTGGGCAGCAGCTTCAGGATGTTTACTTGTTTTCGCAATTCCAAGCCATGGCTGCAAGTTTGGTCTTGGCAAGTATCCTTCTTGACCGTTATCAGGAACTGGCGGCGCCATCACGCCAAAGTCCAAATCTGGATTGTCCTTTTTCCAAACACCGATGCACCATTCACCTTGAATAATGAATCCTGCTTGTCCTTGGCCAAATAATGCGCGTGCTTCAGGTGCAGCAATGCTCATTGTTTTTGGATGATAGCTTCCGTCATCATTCATCCCTTTAAATAGATTCATAACATCAACAACAGCCTTTGAGTCATAGTTTGCATCGTTGGTTACTAATGAAAGCGGAGAATGTGGATTCAAACCACTTCCACCTTGTGCAGACCAGTCAATCACTGGATTCTTCCAGCGGACAATGGTTTTTCCCCCTTCGATGATGCCATAGGCTTTTCCATCTTCCGCCTTTGTAATCGCTTTGGCTGCGGCACGGAATTCACTATATGTCTTTGGCGGATTCTCTGGATCTAACCCTGCATCTTTAAATAACTGTTTATTGTAAAAAACAAGTGTGTTTGGCAAATCCAATTTCGCTGGGATCGTATAGATTTTCCCATCCTGCATGGTAATGCCTTCAACGAAGACGCCATCCATGAAACGGCTCTTAAATTCATCGTCTAAATATTTGTCTAACGGCTGAAACCAATCGCCGGCAACCGCTGTGCTAAGTTTCATGCCCGGTGGAATTGGGAACAAATCCGGCGCATCACCTGATTTAATGGCGGTTGTAATCGTATTTTGGAATTGATCGCTTGTTAGCAGCGTGTATTCAATCTTAATATTTGGGTGTCTTGCTTCAAAATCTTTGATAAATTGATCACGGTACGGTTTCTCACTGTCCGCCCAGTCCATAACTCGTAAGGTGATCTGCTCATCCGTCTTTTTTTCCTCGGACTTTTCCTTTTTGCCACTATCAGCGGTAGATTTTGCACATCCAGCAAATATTTGTAAAATAAGTACTAACATGAGCAAAATTCCAATTGCTTTAAATTTCCTTTTCATATAAAAGCCCCCTTTTAAATTGTCATTTTTTTAGTTGTTAAACCATTCAAATTCCCATAATCATTGATTTTGAACGCGTTTTCAAAATCAATGATTTATGATCTATCCTTATAATATTTAATTTCAGATAATTCGGCAATGTAGCGATGATTCTTATTTTTGTATTTTTGATACTTTTTCGTTTTAGATTTTTATTTTTTTGAAGAGAAAAAAAACTCACCGAATATTGGTGAGTGAAAGGGAATGGATAAGAGCGAAGCAATGCTTTAAATCCCGGCGATGACAGATGGTGTGGCAATCGTGTGCCATAAATTTGCGCTGATCGCTTTCGTTTCTCCATCCTGTTCTTGCCCGTTATAGTAGAGAATTTCTTGCTCCAATTCTTCTAGCTCGACTACTCTACCCGTCAGGTACTCATCAAGCCGGTTGATGGCGGTTTGTATTCGCTGCAGCAGGCCGCCCATTCGAATGTCAAATACATCGAGCCCAAATATCTTATTTTCCGTCAGCCACTGGGTACGGTATGCAGCCATGAAATCCTCCGCTCGCCTTTTCATCTCAGGTAAAAGGGAATAACAATAGGCTCCTAGAATATCGCGATGTTTGCTGTGATAGGCGTTACGAATGTTAATTCCCGCCTCACACTTTAATTCTAGTAATCTGCTTAAGGCAAATTGCGTGCGGAACACTGCCTCCCAATTTGGGTTTCTACCCATACATTGTTCAAAGGTTTTTGTACAGCTGTGAAAATGGGAGGCGTACTCATTTGGCTTCACGTGCCGATCAAATAGCCCATACAGGATATCCTGGTATAATATATATTTCGGCGGGTTCATCGAGTGAATATCAAGTGAAGTGTTATCAGGCACAAGCATCGTCATATCTAAACTCATGAAATCAGCATAATGGCCATCAACACAGGTGGCGAATCGTTCCTCAAGACGGCTTGTATCTGCCTGGTCCGTATAACAAAGCTCCGCCCAAAGCTGCAACGTAGGAAGGATTGAATAAATGGAAGCTTCCGCACCGTTATCACCCCACGCCGTGATTAGCACATCCTTAATACCGTTACGCACACAGCTGTGATGTGCCATCTCCCCGGCATGCCGGCTAAATTGATTATTCGGTGAAAAACCCATCCATTTCCAAGCACCGCCTGCAAAAATAATCTTGTCACAAAGCTGTTTATGCTTCTTCAACATACCGTCATATTTTTCCGGTTCAACAGAATAGTAATCCCAATAAACGAGGGAAATATCATCAGGAATCATCTCCATCACATCCTGGCGAATGGGGCTGTCGATGTCATAATACTCACCTGCACTGGCCAGCCGGAAAAACATATCGCTCCACATCATCGGCTTGTAGCCGTACTTTCGAGCGATTTCCATGACACGATTAAAATGCTTCAGCATCAGGGTTGAACGGTCTTGATAGCCATGCTGATCAAGATATTTACCGAGCCCCATCATATGTGCTTCATCCATGCCGATATTGATGTTCCGGCTCGCGATATTTTCAGACATCGTCCGGAACATCGCTTCAATCAGTTGATACGTTTTTTCTTCATCAATTAGTAAAATATCATTACAATCGACGATATCGGAAAAAGAGTTCCACTTAAGAGCTGTTCCGAGATGTGCCAGTGTTTGGATGCAAGGAACAAGCTCAATCCCAAACCTATTTGCATACTGATCCATGGTCTTCAATTGTTCCCCAGTATACCTTCCGCGCATGTAACCAAAATACGGGTAATCCTTTATTTCATAAGTATCCTCTGTATATAATTGCACCGTAGAATAGCCCATCAAGGCCAGATGCTTGATGATTGTTTGAAAGGTTTCCACCTTTAAAACGGCATTTCTTGAGCAGTCAATCATGACACCGAGGCTGTTATAGATAGGCTTTTCCGTTATTTCGAATGGCTCGCCTTTTCTGATACCCTCTATTAATAGTCCAAGGGCACGGAAGAATTGATGTGCTTCTTGATAGGCGAGCTTCCCTTCATGACCATTAAATTGAACATAAATTCCGGATTCTATCTTTTCAACATGGATCGGGATTCCGCCATGCGATTGTTGGATGTTTAACAGATTTAGAATTTCATTGACAGGAAGGTCCTGTTGTTCCTCCAGCCCTACTAATTTTATGTCCATTCTATCAGCCTCCTAAAGCTGAGAAAAAAGGCTGCCCCTCACTTCGTGAAAATGAGCAGCCTCCTTTTCTTAATTTTTCAAAAAATTTATATCATCCAATAGCAGTTGAGCAAAGGATGAATCGATGTGTTTGCCCGATTGGGCTTGCAGCTCATTTTCTAACGAAACCAAGACGTTTGGTTCACCCTGCTTCTTGGCAGCCTGCTTCACCTTTGCGAGCAGACTATCATAAATACCCTGATTATGAATCTGGGATTTGCCTGCTTCCAAAACATCTGGCAGATGGGCCACATCGATTAGTATATTCAATGCGAATTCCTTCGTCGCTTCATTTCCAGCGTAATCCGCTGCGGTGATCTTGATCGTGTGCTTGCCTGCCTGCAGGGTTAACGGTGCAAGCTCGGATGGGTTTTGTACAGGTATTCCATCTAAGCTAACTTCATAATCGGTGATTCCGCTTAATTCATCCACCATACCGAAATCAATCGTCACTGTTTCGAACTGATAAACATCTAATGATCCTTTTGGCGTAATTTGGGGAGCTGTCCGATCGATTTTCACAAACGCTGTTTTGACGTCTTCCATATTTCCTTCATGGTCGACACTGTAGTATTTCAGTGTATGGACACCGTCATCCATGATTCTGACGGAAGTCCCCACGACAAATGAGCTGTCATCTAAACTGTAGAAGGTTTTCGCTACCCCGCTGCCTTCATCTGCGGCTGATAGGTTTACTATTTGTTCATCACGGTGCCATCCTTCCGTGGCATCGTCCGTTGTAACTGGTGGTGTTCTGTCAAGGTCAGCTGCGATCCCGTAAACCTCCGCTTCGACATAATGATTCCAAACATTTCCGATGCTGCCGTTGGACCAAAAACGAACGTATCTTGCATTCACCGGTGTGAATGTGATTTCCTTGCCGTCTGCCGATTCCTTATACTCTTTGTCCGCACCCACACCTTGGCCTGCACTATTGTCGGCATCATTATTAAACACAGTTGTCACATGACTTGAAAAATCAGGCGTAGTTGACAGCTGGATAATGACATCCTTATAGGTTCGGGCATCCGCAAAATAATGCCACAGCTTCACACTGCTTAGATTGTAAACGGCCCCTAGATCAAGCTGCATCCACTGCAGCCCCTTTGCAAGCCCCGCATACTGATTGGAATCGTTTGTCAGGCCATCCGTAATCCGCTCGGAATCATTCACAAAGCTGCCTGATGTTGGCGCTTTACCAAGAGCGACATTCGTCGGTGTCAAACTTGTTCCATATACTTTTGCCTCGACCATATGGTTCCATGCATTGGTCTTGCTGCCATTCGACCAGAATCGAACATATCTTGCCTCAACAGGGGCAAAGGTGATTTCCTTTCCATTTGCTGTTTCCTTGTATTCTTGATCCGTGCCGGCACCTTGGCCTGCACTATTGTCAGTATCATTATTAAATACCGTCGTGACTCCGCTTGAGAAATCGGGCGTATTGGAAAGCTGGACAATCACATCATTATAGGTTCGGCCACCGCCGAAATAATGCCACAGCTTCACACGGTTGACTTTATACTCACCGCCGAGGTCGAGCTGCATCCACTGCACACCTTTGTCAAGCCCAGTATATTGGTTCGTATCGTTCGCCAAGCCATCAGTTGCAAGCGCCGGATTTTGAAGGAAGCTCCCTGAGGTCGTAGCGGTTTTCCCTAAGGCAATATTATTTAAGTCATCGTTTGAAACGGGCGGGTCTTCCGGCTCTGTTGGCGGCGCTGCTTCTTTATCGGTCTGCTGCTCGTAAGCACCGCGATCCGGCTGCTGGTAATAAAGCGGGTTGCCCCAGAAATCTGTACCGCCATTATTCGTGATTACCGCCCCGCTATTGATTGCCGGCGAATAATTTTTCAATTGGTAGCCATCCAAGTCATTTATGCTTGTAGCTTTCCCTGGATTGATAAACACAGGATTAGCGGTAAGCATATTGGCATCAGGGATGGCTGCCTTCGTTGGGACATTGTTACCGTAGAATAGGTTGCCGTCATATTTCCAGGTAGACTTGGCTGTATAACCGCCTGTACCAAGATTATAGAATATATTATTGTTAAAAATGGCTTCGCCATTCCCTGCCGGTGCATTTCCGTTTTGGTCAATCAAGAGATTATTCTTGATTCCCGGTCCGACATAAAACACATTGTTATAGAATTGCATATTGCTATAGTTGCTGCCGCTGCACACGGTAATCATCTGATAATGGTCATTTTGGCTGATATTATAGCGGAAAATGCCGTCAGAAACGGAACCGTTCTTTTCATTTTGACAAATCAGCACCGTGCCGCCTTCGTTGTCATGGCTGTAGTTATATTGAAAAATAAGCCCCTTCGTTCCATTATCATAGTCAAATGACATGCCGTCTTTAATGGTTTTTCCACCGGAAACCTCGTTAAATTGGTAAACGGTGTAATCTCCGTTATAGGTCCACATCCCGGCGTTATAATCTTTCTCGGCTTCGTTGTATCCATGCACCCGATTATGCTCCACCAGCGCACCGGTTGTAATATGCGGTACAATCCCATCGCCGCTAACATGAAGGACCTCATTACCTCGAATCACAACATTCGTAGCCGGTGTCCATGGGATGGTCGGGTCAACAACAGGTCCACCTTGCTGCTCGCGGTGAGTCCAAGCGGAATTAACCATAATTCCTGTCCGGGTTACATTTTCCACCTTATTATTTTCAATCAGAACCTGATCAAATTTGGTTACCCGATGCGGCAGTCCTTCCTGGTTCCGTCTTACTAACACATTGATTCCGGCACTGCCATAGACCCCTTTTTTATGAAGGCCGTTCACATCGTGAATGTAGAGGTCATGCAGATGAATATTATGTAATACAGCTACATTCTCAATATCATCCGTGTCCCCTGCTTGATAATCTTCTCCAATGATTTCCACACCAGTCCGCGGCTCCGTTCCCGGCACCGGTGTATAATTAGTCACTTCAATATTTCCGATACGCCAATGCTCCTGATTATACAATCCAATAACATATGGCACTCCTTGCCCTTCGATTAATGGCTTAGAGCCTTCCCCATACTTGTCCAAGATGATTGGTTTTTCAGCGGTCCCCGATCCTAACGGATGAAGCGATCCTGTCCATTTCTCTCCTGACTTCAACAGGATTTTATCACCTGGCTGAAACGTTGTTGAGCTTACTTTTTCAAGAGACTTCCATGGGCTTTGTTGGGATAAACCGTCATTTGCATCATCGCCATTTGTTGCGTCAACATAATAGATGAACGACTCTTGACCTGCTCCCGATAGGGTGGCACCCGCTGCATTTACACTTGCATCTGAAAAAATCGAAAAGCCAAACACCAGTAAGACCAAAACTAATACCCATTTTTTCAATTTCACTTGCATCTTTCCCTTCCCTCCTGTCACTAGCGTATCTACTTTGGATCATAGATGAATAGGTCCTTCACCTAAAATGTTGGTTTATAAAAACAGCCTCCTAACTATTCGATTGTAGTCAGGAAGCTGTTTAAACTTTTTAGGAAAATAGGCCTAATACACTTGTAAAATAAGCACCAGTGATCAATGAATTCCTTCGTCTGCGAAAGCCCTTTGACGAAGACTCACCCTGCTTTTTTTCAAGCACGATTCATCTACTACCCCTTATCAATACAGAGCTTGAACGCGTTTGCAAAACTCTTAATCCTAATAGTAGTAGACATCTACTTATCTAACAATGTAGGGATGAATCCTTTTTTTGTATTTTTGATACTTTTTCGAAATTCACTTGGAGAGATTTTAAAGGCACTCCGGAATGTATGAGTGAAATGAGGAGAATCACAAAATCCGCACTTTTGAGCAATTACTTCCATCGTATCATCGGTTGTTTCGAGCAGTCGTTTGGCATGCAGCAGCCTAAGTTTTTTCACCATTTTCATTGGTGTCAGACCATAAATTTCTTTAAAGGCACGGCTGAAATAAACAGGATTCATATGATAGATTTGCGCCAATTCATCACGCGTTATATTCTCTCCCAATCTTTTCTCGATATAATGAAGCACATTGTTGAACCGGTCCGTGATATATGCCTCATTCGGCGAACGTTTTCCTCCAAACTTCGAGCTTTCGATCACTTCATGGAGTAACGAGAAGGCGAGAAAGCTGGACTGAACGGTTCGGTACTCGTTTGTTTCCTGGAGCCAAATGCTTCTCAGTTCATCAAACTTCTTCTCATACAGGATTGGATCACGAATTTTCACCACTTTCCCAAGTGGATACATACTAAAGAAATCCACTTCCTCCATTACCTTTAAGTCAATATTGAAAAGATAGTGGATCCCATCCGTTTTGGAAATAACATTAAACGGCTTATGGGGCCGATGAATCATCACATCCCCTTGCTCGGCCACATACTCCTTTCCTTCAAAAGTTGTCGTGACTTCCCCTTTTTTAATATAGGCAATTGTACAACAAGACTGCACATAATCAAAAATTACCCGCGACTTATACTGGATCTTCTTGACATCAAACAACGTCACCTTCAACTGATCACTAACACTAAACGACATTGTGTACCCTCCTTTGCCAGGGAAGCACAGAAACTTCTTCTGCTTCCTTCTAAGACAATCTTCCGCATCTTAGTCTTTTTATATAAAAATATAGCATACTTAGAAATGCTAGTAGCGATATTATTTTTAAAAACATTTGGTATTTTCGGAAAATTGCTATTGGTGATTAAATAAATATTTTAATAGTATGAAAGTATCGGTAACACCGACTACCTAAAAAACCCCCGTACAATCTCGATAAATTCCCCCGGCTTTTCGACCACTGTCCAATGGCCGCACTCCTTGATTACGGTTAATTTTGCATTCGGTAAATACTGTATCAGCAATTCGTTTATTTTTTCAGGAGTAATCATGTCGCTTTCTCCCTGAACAATGAGAACCGGAATGTCCGCAAGTCTGTGAAGATCCGACTTCACATTGTAATGTTCCATGATGTCCTTACCCATAATCGTGTTTACTTCGGCATTGCTCTTGGTTTTGGTTTTACGCGCTAAAGCATCTACCGAATGGACATAGTAGGGGTCAAGAATCCGGAAAAGTTCCTTTGTACCCGCCTCGTCCGTTTCCATTTTTTCCATGATCAGATCCAACATATCTCTATCTTCGCCTGAGAGCCTTGCAAGCAGCTCCTTTTCAAATTCCTCGAACCCCTCAGCTGTGGCGCCCACAGCCGCAGTCAACAGAAGTTTTTCTACATGATCTGGGTACTTAACAGCATATAAAAGGGCTAGCATCGAACCCCATGATTCCCCAATCAGTTTAAGTTTATCCATTCCTAATTGTTGCCGGAGTTCTTCCAGAGTTTCCACCTCTTCAGCCATCGTATAGTCTGCAGAAGGTGCAGGCTCAGACTGGCCGCAGCCTCTTTGATCATAAAAAACCAACTGAAAATCCTGTGCCAGCGGTTCTAGGTGCGGCAGAAAGAATCGGTGTTCACCCCCTGGTCCACCGTGAAGGCAAATCACGGGATCCCCTGCCCCGATTTTTTTGACAAAAATCTTCAGTCCCCTGAGTTTTAGAAATTGCTCCACTTCCATTTGATTACCCCCTAATTAGTAACGACCCCAATTAACACCATAAAACGGGATGTTAACCCCGCCGTTTTTGAATATCTCCCTGTTTGGAGCGCTTCCTTTTTGAAAAAGAAGCAATCTGAAAATCTTGAAAACTAGCAGTTAATTCCCGTTTCATGACATTCATGATAATAATCAGAAAGAAAAATCCAAATACCGGAAATAATTCGACCCATGGGTAATGAAGTAAGAACCGAAAATTTTGCCCGATGAGGCCAGACCATTCATTCGATAATGAGGCCAATGGCGGATAATCCGACCCGTCGTTGATGCCGCCAATTTGCGGGCCGCCAATAAAAACAGAAAATATCCCCAAGTGCATCATGAGGACCAGCGTATTCATGTACTGTTGGACCCCCATTAACAGACCGTATGACCTTACATATGGAAACAAGTGCTTTCTGACGATATGCAAGTGAGTTGCCCCCATTAGATAGGAACTCTTGATAAATGTTTGTTTTTTCAACTCATCTACCATATCTGCCGTGGTTAATACGACAGCCGGGAAGGCAACAATCCCTAAAATAAATATTTGGTAGGTGATAATACTCCAGATTCCAATGCCGGTATACTGCACCGTTACCGGTGTCATCAGCAGCAGCGCGATAATGATACTCGGTATATACCTAAAGCCAATAAAAAGATCTTTAAAATAAGTTTTTATGTTAGGGTGGGAAAAGGAAAGGAGGATCCCTATCACCACCCCGAGCAGCAGCCGGAGAAAAGTGACGATAAATGCCGTTATGATCGTGTACTTAGCGCCATCCAAAACAATAAGGAACATATCCTCTCCATTTGGGTTGGTGCCAAAAATATGGTGTAAAGAAGGCGGAAACGGGGCCCTGCCGATCAGTCCACCCTTCCCGTCATATTTAAATATCTCTTTCTCATAATCTGCCGGCCCATAAAAGGGATAAAGGCAGCTGGAGATTAAGATTCCTAGAATAATCATAGAACCTGCAATAGTCATTTTATATTTTCTCATAAACGAACCTCTTCATGTCCCCTTGCTTTATAGGCGACATATCTTATTAATATATCAATGAGAATAATCGGCACGGCAAAAAGGAAAAAGTTGAACATCACTTGTGGGGCGGGTTGAAACAATATCCTTCCCAGGTCAATTGTAAATCCCTTGATTTTAAACATATATTCAATTAATACAATGTTAGACAGGACAAACCAAACGATTGTCCGCAGTTGGATAATGTACAAGGGTAATGTATTCCTAAGCATGTGGAACACATAAATTCGGAAGAGACTCATTCCTTTCGCTTTTGCATAGATCACATACTCCTTTTGCACTTCTTCCTCCAATACCTTTGCTAAAAATTGCGCCAAATATAATGTAGGCAAAAACGAGGTGACGACGATGGGAATAAAATACGGATAAGCGTTAAATCCATACAATTGGAGCAGCTTCAGGCCTGTGCTCTTATAGATTGATATGACGATAATCTGAAACAGAAAAATGACAAGAAGATCAGGAATTGCTTCGACCATATCCAATACCCGTTTAAAAAATTGTCTGAACTTATATGGCCCGATGAGCGTGATTGCTGCCAATATCAATCCTTGCACCGTTATCAATGCTAATGACAGAATCAGTACCTCCATGGTGTATGCATACCGCTCCGTTATATTCTTATCCAGCCACGTTTCGATTGGGTAATTTTTAAAAAACTGTACTAACGTATCCCACAGTTTTTCTTTGAAATTCTCAAAACTAGCATCAATTGACCCAGTACGAATATTAAAAAGTCTTGGGATAGACAAAAAGAGCGTAAAGCCGGTAATCAAACAACTAAATCGAATTAATAAATGCACCATTGTTTTCATTTTATCCCCTTCATCCAAAACCATTTTTTATTGGGATGTTCACAAACTTTAACCAGATGAAAGCCCGCTTTTCTTAAAAAAATTGTACCATATCCTTCTATAGGTGATCGATTCAATCGTTTAACTTACATGCATTGTTAGTTGCCGCTTCAAAAGAATATAAGATTCCGCATTTTCTTCGGTCATGAAGGTATCCTTCTCCACTAACCCGGCCCGTAATAGTTCCGCTTTTATTGTTTTAATTAACAGGTTTTTGAATAAAACAGAACGGTTGTGTGCGATTTTTCCAGCAATATCACATAACCACTTTTCCAAATGAATCCCCATTATTTTGCTTCTTAACTCGTCTTGGGCAGTCACTCTTATTTTACTCCGCACCGGCAGCCTCTCGGCAACGGCAGCTTTTAATTTGCTCTTATATATGTTTATGCTAAGATAAACTTCCCCTAAAAGCTCCGTTACCTCACCGTTCTCTGCCATTACTTTTTGGGAAACCAGTTCTTCTCTCATTTCATCCAGTAACAACTCACGAAAGAATTTCGAACGATTATCCGCTACCTGATCCACCACATTCCATAACCATCCTTCCATATGCAGGCTGACGGTAATCTTTTTACTCGAAGGACATGTACGGCCTCTCTTCAACCTTTTCACCTCCAAAACTAAAAACGACCAGTCGGTTTATTAAATAATACCAATAAATGACTAATCCGTCTATTATGAAATCACATTTTTACCCAATAAACGAACTAATAAAATGAGCAAAGAGCAAAAATCGGTTTCTTCACCAATTCGAGTACCCCATGTGTCAGGCTTTCGAAATGCCTAGGACGGTATACAAAAAGCACCTCATAAAGAGATGCTATGTCTAACTGATTGCCTTTGACTATAAATTTGAAGAATATTCCTTCTCACAATCATTCAGCAGTACTAGTCATAATACGACAAAACCTCCCATTGAAGACGTTTACACTATGACTATATAATTAACTAGATTATTAAATAGGGAGGAGAAAGATTTTGAAAAAGGGTTCGAAGATTGTAGGTACAACAATTCTTATTGGAAGTTTATTAGCAGCTTCACACTCTGCTTTTGCAGAGACAAAGGACAATCCATCCCAACAAGCCTTTGACAACAAGGTTGTAAAACGTATTGATGTCGATCGTATTTATGAAAATGTTTCTTATCTGGCGGAGACGATCGGCTCGCGTGTAGCAGGCACGGCAAAGGAAGACCAAACTGTGGAGTACATAGCAAATCAATTTAAGCAATATGGCTTCAATAATGTGGAGATCCAGCCATTTAAATTTGTATCCAGCTACAACAGACCAACGACAGCCTCTTTTTCTGTAAATGGAACGAGTTATCAGGTAACGGCTTTTGGTTACTCGCAAAATACACCATCCGGTGGAATGAGCAGTAAGTTGGTATATGTTGGCCTTGGAAGTGAAGCTGAAGTGGCTGGAAAAGATGTATCCGGAAACATTGCTTTGGTTCATCGAGGCGGAGGAATTCCATTTGCAACAAAAATGTCAAATGCGAAAAATGCCGGGGCAAGTGGAGTTGTTATTATCAACGATGTAGCAGGATTACCCACTTCTAACCTTGCAGCTGATGAATCGAATCTTCCAACCTTATACATGACCAAAGCAGAGGGGGACGCATTAGTTTCTACTTTGGGACAAACAACTCTTACAGGCACAATGCGAATTGAAGGTGCGAAGTTTATCATGGCAACCTCCCATAATGTCATTGCCACAAAAAAACCGCAAGCCAATAAAGATACGAAGCAAATTATCATGATTGGGGCCCACCATGATTCCGTTGCAGTTGGTACTGGAGCAAGTGATAACGCATCAGGAACGTCTGTTTTATTGGAGTTAGCTAGAGTACTGGCAAACACCCCTACTGATACCGAAATTCGTTTTATTACGTTTGGTGCAGAAGAAAGAGGTTTGCTAGGATCCTATCATTATACTAAGCAGCTTTCCAAGGATGAAATTAACCGTACAGTTGCAATGTTTAATATGGACATGGTAGGAAGCAAAAATGCCGGGAAATTTGCAATGTTTACAGTAGATGGCAAACCAAATACCGTCACCACTTTAGGAAATTCAGCAGGAACTAGGTTATATGAGGCGATTTCGTATAACCAGGTCGGAAGGAGTGACCACCAGCCATTTACTGAGGTTGGAATTCCTGCAGCCGTCTTTTCGTATGCTCCTTTAGAACCGGAATACCATTCTCCAAATGATAAAATTGAATTAATAAGCAAAGAAAAACTATTAAAAACAGCTCAAGTACTAGGCGCGGCCATCTATCAGGCAGCACGTCCCGATACACCGGCTTTAGAACGTTCGAAGGTAGCCCCTATACCTATAGAAGCTGTGCTTGACAGGGATCTACACCTTTAATATCTAACTGGAAGCTGTTGCGAGCATTGGTAGCAACAGCTTCATTCATTTTCAATTGCATATTTTGTTTTAAGTAACGCCGACTCTTCCCTTCTTCTCTACCAAAAAAGAGCCATCGCCCTCGTACTAATCCTACCTTTTCTTTTTAACTTTATAGCCAAATAGCTGGGACTTTCATCAGGAAAACCTGAGTAAAATGAAATTTTTCAGCATATTATTTTGCCCTAGAAGTGCCCATTATCAAAAAAGCGAGCAGCCTGGAATCCATCCATGCTGCTCTCCTTATCAAAATAATCCTAAAACGACGCCGTTTCTTTTGTTCTCTAGGCACGAAGGCATCTCCGATCACGGAACGTTTAGGTCATACAAGTGATGAAACAACTATAAATGTATATCTCCATGTTAAACATTTACTCGTGACCAAACTCCTGTTTTTTGTAATTCTATTAATCCAGAGAAAACTATTATGGAGGGTTAAATTTTAACATGGCGGGTAAATAGTAATAAATTATTTTCTAGCAACTGATTTAAACTGCGAGGAGTGGAATAAATTGAATATCTTATTGACATCAACTGCAAGAAGAATAGACTTTGTAGGATTTTTTCAGGATGCTTTAAAAAATGCTGGTATCAACGGGAAAGTAATTACTGCTGATCCTGAATATAATGCCCCATCGCTCCAAGCAGGAGACGAAAACTATGTAATTCCACAGCAAACGGATTCAAATTATATGGAAACAATAGTGGAGATTTGTAAGAAACATCATGTGAACTGTCTTGTTCCATTGAATGATTGGGAAGTACCCCAAATAGCTGCAAACAAAAAAGAACTGGAGAAATTAGGTGTATCCGTATTTGCGCCGGATTTAGCTATTGTCGAAAAGGTACGGGACAAGGGAAAGTACCGGGGGCTGCTGGATCCGTTTGGCGTTAAGACTCCGCTTTCCTACCTCAATGTTGATGATGCGAAGAAGGCATTGGAAAAACAAGAAGTATCCTTTCCGTTAATCGTGAAGCCCCGTAACGGTTCGGCCTCAATAGGTGTAGAAACTATCGATAATGTAGAGGATTTAGAATTTGCCTATCAGCTTGTCGTCCGAAAGATTAAGGAAAGTCCATTGGATGGCGACACATCCAGAGAACCGGAGGAAAATGTCATTATTCAGGAAGTGATTGAAGGTGATAAGTTTAGTTTGGATATGTTTAACGATTTAAATGGCCGCTTTCTTACTTCATTCGCCCGAAAGCAATTAGGTATGAGGGGCGGAGATATCGATCGGTGCATTACGGTCAATAGCCCGGAATTAACAGAAATCGCACAGCGATTAGGTAAAGGCTTTGGCCATGCAGGCTATATGAACACGGATGTCTATTTCAATGGTACTGATTATTACGTTATTGATATCAACCCCCGCTTTGGCGGCGGTTATGCTTTTACCCATTCAGCAGGAGCTGATATTCCAGCGGCAATCATTGCGCTAACCGCCGGTAAACAGGTGCAAGAGGAATGGCTGCGTCAAACACATGATATCGAGCTAGCACGACATGACACTGTTGTTTCGATAAATAAACAAAAGGTGGTGCAAGCACTTCAAGAGTAACATTGAAAGTAAAACGTTTGATCAAACTTGAAAAAATGGAGGATCGATAAAATGGGCGATCCAATCCCCTTATTAGAAGAACTAATTAAAATAGACAGCTCTACAAAAGCAGGTGCAAATGAAGCGATTGCCTATTGTGAACAATGGTTAACAGACCATGGCCTCCCCGTAAAAAAGTTAGTGAATAATGGGTTTCACATGCTGGTTTGTGAAATAGGCCAAGGTGATCATACGGTTGTACTAAACGGACATATCGATGTCATTGAAGCGGAGGAAAGACAGTTCCAACCCTATTTCGAAGATGGAAAAATGTATGGCCGCGGTACAGTGGATATGAAGGCAGGAGTCGCTTCCTTCATGGTGGCAGCAGCATATTTGAAAGACAGGGACTTAACTTCCCGGGTCATGCTTCAAATCGTTCCAGACGAGGAGACCGGCGGCATCAACGGGACCAAATATTTAACAGAAAATGGCTATTTAGGAGATTTTATTATTTGTGGTGAACCAACAAATATGGGGATTGCCATCCAATCTAAAGGCGTACTTCAGCTCGATATTTCCATCCAGGGGAAATCAGCCCATGGGAGCCGTCCATGGGAAGGTACGAATGCAATAACCAAAGCGATTAATCTCTTTGAAGAAATTTTAGAGCTTCCTTTTGCACAAGAAAGCTCCCCTATGTTTACTAAGCCATCTATCAATCTCGCAAAGATCCAAGGAGGAACCGTCTATAATAAGGTACCGGATCTATGTGAAATGTTCCTGGATATCAGATATCTGCCAGACCAGTCTCCGGAGGATATTGTTCATCAGATTCAGCCAATAACAGACGGTACCGTAACAATCCATAATTGCAATAATCCGGTCAAAACCAAAGCAGACAATCCTTATGTACAAGCATTGGGCGAATCAATTAAACGAATCACCCAGCTCGAAAAAGTAACCATATTCGGTCAGCATGGTTCCAACGATGGACAGTTTTTCAACAAGTACGGAGGTTCAGCCGTAGAATTTGGTCCCGTTGGCAGCGACTGGCATGGAGAGAACGAAATGGTTTTTGTCGATTCGGTTAGAGAATATCAGCATGTGCTGGTGGATTTTATTTTGAACTTGGATGATTATCTAGAAACTCACCCATAATTATTTGATTAGGAACTACCTGATTAGCCGATTTATATAAAAATTAGAAAAACGTATGAGACGCTTTTTGAAAATAGCAGAGCTAAATCCTGAACGAACAAAAGAGATGAATAAAGAGGCTTCTCTAAAGTTCGGTGAACTTTAGAGAAGCCTTAATCAAAAAATACTTCAAGTTACATTCAACCCTTAAAATATAAAGGGATTAAGGGGCAGATTACATCATGCCGCTCCTATAATGAGATTGTGTTAGCAAAATGACAGCATCCCGTTTTTAAGTATGCCTTTATTCCATTTTCCCAACAACTTTTACTCTTAACCTTGTTGCGTTTTCCGGATGATAAGCAAGTGGAGTTTCTTCCACTTCCACTAATTCAATCGTACTAGAAACGGCTCCAGCTAGAACCGCTTGTCGCACTGCCTTTTCTTGTGCATCTTTCAATGATTCCTCACGTGGTTCTTTAGAATAGATATAGATCTGTTCATACTGCCCGCTTATTTGAGCAATCGATGCACCAATCGCATTTGCGACACCCCCATGCTCAGCTTTAAGAATATGGGATACCCCGCGAATCGTATCTGGAACAATAATACTGCCTCCACCTACGATAACGAGTTGAACATCTTCTGACGAAGTTTTCATTTTATCAATAGCTTGTTCAATTAGAATGGAAATTTCCAATTGAACTTCCTTAGCAAACTCTTCATCAATATGTGCTACTAAACTCTTATCACCAACATCAGCTAATCCAAGACGAACAGCAATATCCGTTGCAGTAAGCGTATTCCCGCCAAAGACAAGTGCTTCTTGACCAATCTTGTATCCTACACTATCAGGCCCCACAGTAATCTTACCGTTATCCACTCGAACAATACTTCCTCCGCCCAGTCCAACAGAAATAATATCTGGCATTCTAAAATTTGTCCGGATATCCCCTACTTCAACGGCTACAGAAGACTCTCTTGGAAATCCGTCTTGTAAGACCCCGATATCAGAAGTCGTCCCGCCTACATCAAGAACCATCGTGTCTTTGATCTCTGCTAAATAAGAAGCACCTCGTATACTATTGGTTGGTCCGCATGCTATCGTTAGTATAGGGAAATGTTTGGCATATTCAATCGACATTAACGTTCCGTCATTCTGACATAAATACACTTCCACACCCGAGATCCCTTCCTCTTCCAAGGCATGAACAAACCCTTCTGTCGTCGTTTCAATTACTTTACATAATGCCGCATTTAAAATCGTCGCATTTTCGCGTTCGATTAAACCGATGGAGCCAATCAAGGAAGAGCATGAAACAGGAAATTCTGCACCATATACTTCTTGGATAAGATCTCGAACCCTGAGTTCTTGATCATTTTTGATAGAGGAAAAAACGCCAACCACGGCAATTGACTCTACTTTATCTTGCCATTCTTCTAATAGTGTTTTAATTTCATCTTCATCAAGTTCTCCCAATACTTGACCATCATATTCATAGCCGCCGTGAACAAGCGCATAGTTCCCTGATAGTTTTTCAACGATATCTTCCGGCCAGGCAGTGTAAGGGAGGACGGAGGCAGTAGCAGGATATCCTAAACGAATAACACCAACGCGGGCTAATTTTTTCCGCTCAACAATCGCATTTGTACACTGGGTTGTCCCTAACATCGCATGAGTGATTTTCGTCCGGTCAATGCCGCTTTCTTTTATTAAATCTCGCAACGCACTTTCAATCCCGGTCTTAATATCTAAACTTGTTGGAGATTTTACACTATGAATGAGGTTGCGATTTTCATCTAAAATGATCGCATCTGTATTTGTTCCACCAACATCAATTCCAATTCTATACATGTTCAACAACCGCCTTTTTAACCAATTCCTCTATTGGAACATAATCGTAATCATATCCAAAATACTTAGGACCTGCTGTTTCGATTCCCTTTTCAGTCCTCCATTTCGGATGAGCTGGCAATCCAATCACGCGTACACGTTTTCCATATTTTAAACTTTCAGTTGTAACTGGCAGTAATGTTTCATAATCAACTAGACAAAGTAAATCCGGGGTCATAGCGACAACTTGATCATTTTTTTCAGCAAGTAAATTTTCATTTTGAAAATGGACCTTCATCTTTTCGTCTTTATTCACGTTAATTCCTTCAAGAATCATTTTTCCAAGGTTAAATCCTCCCTTCGTTTCACGAATAACGTCGACAATTTTACCTTGGAATAATTCATAACCAGATACTAGTTTTAACAATTCTTGAAGTTTTTCTTTCGCTTCCTTGCCTTTTGAAGAAATAATTTCGCCAATCTGTTCAGAGAGGGTAACGATATGATGGACTCCACTCTTCTTGATCTGAGCACCAGTCGTTGGATACAAACTAACTAAGGAACTTGCTCCCATCTCCACAGTCGCTGTCCGAGCTAAGCGCTCTGTCCATTTATTATCAATGGTTTCAAAAATCCCAATATTCCCTTTTTCATCCGTTATAGCCATCGGAGTCGCCGAAATGCCATCCAGGTTAAATGTCACCATTTGCAATTCAGGGAAGGCACGCCCCATACCATCACAGTCAATCAACGGTAAGTTCAGCTGTGCTGCCACAACAATCGGGACCATTGAATTCACTCCGCCTGCCTCCATTGGATAGGTTCCTGCAATTTTTTCTTTCCCTAAATACCGCGCTAGTTTTTGGAAGACCTTAACAAACTCATCTCCTTTTGGAAACTTCTCTACCAATACAGAAGGTGCCCCCATCATAGCAGCTGGAATAAAAAAGTCGTCATCCCCAATTTCATCTACTGAATATAATCTGACCGGTCCATTTTTTTCAATGGCGGATAGAGCCATCAATTTCCCAATATAAGGATCTCCGCCGCCGCCTGTTCCTAAAAAAGCAGCTCCAATTGCAATATTTTCAATGGATTCTTTATCTAAATATCTCATCTATTTTCCTCCAATATGACAGTCTTTTGGGCAGATATACGGTGCCCGGCAAAATAAATAACAAATGAAATGATAATCCCGATCAAGGGCTGATTAGAGACATGGGGTAAACTTGGGAATAAAGATAAAACAACAGGAATACTTGCAATAACAGCCCCTACCAGCCATGAAAATACACCTAGCCAATTTACGCCTTCCATTTCCCTCCAGCTATTTTTGTCGCCTTTATTCATCACCCAATAAGATGCGATCATGACACCTGCTACTGGCGGAATCATGGCTGATAAAATCGACATAATCGGTGTAAAGAAATTTAGTATCCCTACCACTGCCAACAATGTCCCTATTGTTCCAGCAATACCGACGGCCAATTTTTCCTTTTCCTTAGAAACGTTAAAAACATTAATCAAAGCTATTCCACCTGAAATGGCATTTACTAGATTTGTTTTCCATGTAGCTAAAATCAAAGCAACACCACCAATAAAGGGAGTGGCTATTTTTAGAAAGATGCCCGTGATATCACTTGTTTGATAAGCAATGGTTAATACAGCCCCTACACCAATCATTAACACTCCCGCGGGGATGATTCCAAAGGTTGCAGCTTTCAAAACATCTGAACGTTTTTTCGAAAATTGAGAATAATCACCAGCTATTACGGCACCCAATGCAAACGAACCAATCGTTACCGCAAGTCCGTCCATAAAACTCATATTGCCTTTAGGTGTGTAGTTCTGAATAGCCTGCAAATTTCCTCCAGTCAGCGTGTGAATTAAACCATATACACAAATGACAACCAATAAAGGGACGGCAATATAACTTAATATCCGCAGCACTTTGATTCCGTAAATGGCAGAAACCACCATTACTAAACCACAAATTAAAGAAGCAAATGGGACAGGAACACTAATATCATACACAGCTAACAAACTAGCTAACGCTGCCCCGCAAACATTGGCCTGGATCCCAAACCAGCCTAAGCAAGCAATGGCTAAAATAATCGATAATATCGTTCGAGATCCCTTTTTTCCAAACACATGTCCTGCGACTTGAACGGTCGGTCTTCCTAAATCACTACTTTGAATCCCTTGCAAAATCATAAGGATTACTACAACGGAATATCCAACAAAAGTAACGAGCAATGCTTTAGGTAAGCTCATACCAGAAATAAGTGCATTCCCTACTAACAGACTTGGTATACAAATCATTGCGCCTGCCCAGATAATTCCCAAACTATACCACGACTGATATTCTCCATCCCTTCTCATATTGCTTCCTCCCTTGTTCCTGATTAATTTTTCTTATTATAAAAGAAAGAATAGTGGTAAGTCTTTTTCAAAAGGAAAAAAAAAATCTGAATTTTTGTCTATTTTGACAAGAATTCAGATTTTTCTAGTGATTAACCACCCGGTAAATCATACAGGCTATATAGACATCGTAAAATTCGGAATAGGCCGTTACATCGCATCCAATCAATTCGCTGATTTTTCTAATTCGATACTTCACTGTATTTTTGTGGATAAAAAGAAGTCTTCCACACTCATCAAAATTCCCCTTCGCATCTAAAAGAAAGGTCATCAATGTCCTCAAAGATTCTTCGTCATTTAAAATGGGGGAAATGATCGACAACCATTCCTCTATCTTTTCCTCCCCTTGTTTACTGAAATCAATGGCTCTATCCATGGATCGGACTTCCGCTGTTGTATACAATTTACGCATTGGATAGATGGTATGGACTTTCTTACCCACTTTATTTACCAACTGATACATACGACGTACATCTTGAGTATTTCTCATTTTCGGTGCATAAACAATTTCCGATATTTGAGGGTAATAATTCGTCGTTTCGATAAACTCGGCTGCAATCTCAAACTCAGGGTGTTTATATAAATAATTCCCTAGGAGGACGATAATGCAATGATCAATCGTTTGAATAACTGCAGTTTTATAGTACTTTGAAAGCTCTTCTTCCAGCTCATCTCTAATACTCTTTTCATTGGACAAATCGTTAATATACACTAACCACATCATTTGAATAGCGGATACATCAATATTTAGGAGATTAGCCAGCCTTCGCATTTTATCGCTTTCATCATTAATAATCGCTTTTACCAATGCATACTCACTAACCTCATCATGCTTGTCTCCCCATAGATTAATGGCTACTTGTACAACTTCACTAATTTTATCAATCACCTTAGCAGGTAATTTAGTATTTTCTTTAATAACAAAAAGATAAAGAAGCTCTCCATTTTTTTGCTGAATACTTTTGTATTCCACGAAACATGATAAGGTATTAATATCTACCTCTTGTATTACCGTTCTTCCATTCACTATATGTTGTGAACACTCCCTGATCACTTTCAATACATCTAAAGATGAATTACGAGGCCACATGATTTGATTCACAACTTCAAAATGTAAATTCGTCAGCAGGATATTCGCTTTTAGGCGATCAGATAACAATTTAAGGGTAATTTCCACGCTGCGCATATGTTCTGGCAACAAGGATACCTTTTCCAAAGCTTCTTTAACAAAATTATCATTAACCGTCTGATTGCTCACAATCGTTTCCATCACTTCATAGATTACTTCATTATAGCGAAGAGAATAATCATTTTTGGGCATACAAATGATGATAAAATCTTGTGAGTCTGCTAATTGCAGGACCTCTTCTGGTATCTCCGGCATGATAATTCCCACATAATATAAAATTAAGCCCAATTCCCCCAGATCATGTAAGTGTTGAATCGTTTCACATTGTTTTTCCACACTATCTTTAATTGAATAAAAAGAGCTGATGACAAGCTCTTCAGCATACCACTCTTCCTGAACCGCTTGATTGGCCTTAGAGAAAAAGTCAAAATTAGAAACCTCTAATACAGATAAAGATGAGACAGTTCGATTTAAATTATTTTTCCCCGTTAATACCTCTGCTCCCCTTAAGGATGGCAATTGTAAGATGTCCTTTACCGTTACCCCAATTTGACTCACCCCTTCCTCCTAATTTCCCTTGATAACAAAACAACTCTATTTCTATATTATAACGTAGGAAATAAAAAAAGAAGCTTCCCAAAAGTTCAGTGAACTTATGAGAAGCCTCTATTAAAATCCTCTATGTTAGCAAATTACTATCATATTGCTACAAAACCCAATCATATCAAGGGTCTGAGGGGGCAGATTACATCATGCCGCCCATTCCACCCATACCGCCCATGTCAGGCATACCCATGCCTGCACCAGCTGGTTCTGGTTTGTCAGCTACAACTGCTTCAGTTGTTAAGAACATAGCTGCAACAGATGCTGCGTTTTGAAGTGCTGAACGTGTAACCTTAGTTGGGTCAACGATACCGGCTTCGATCATGTTTACCCACTCGCCAGTTGCTGCGTTGAAGCCTGTGCCGACAGTTTCGCGCTTTAAGCGGTCAACAATGACAGATCCTTCAAGTCCAGCGTTTTGAGCGATTGTGCGAACTGGCTCTTCCATCGCACGTAGGACGATGTTGATACCTGTAGCCACGTCACCTTCCGCTTGAACTTCAGACACTTTGCTGTATACGTTAAGAAGGGCTACACCACCACCGGATACAATACCTTCTTCAACAGCAGCACGAGTTGCGTTCAAAGCGTCTTCGATGCGAAGTTTGCGCTCTTTTAATTCTGTTTCAGTTGCAGCACCAACTTTGATTACTGCTACGCCGCCAGCTAATTTAGCTAAGCGCTCTTGTAATTTTTCACGGTCAAATTCAGAAGTTGTTTCTTCTAATTGAACACGGATTTGGTTCACACGAGCTTGAATTTCTTCAGTAGCTCCTGCACCCTCAACGATTGTTGTATTTTCTTTCGTTACAACAACTTTAGAAGCGCGTCCTAAAGATGTAATTGTAGTTGTTTTTAATTCACGGCCAAGCTCTTCAGTGATCACTTCACCGCCAGTTAAGGCAGCGATATCTTCAAGCATAGCTTTACGGCGGTCACCGAAGCCAGGAGCTTTAACTGCCACAGCATTGAATGTACCGCGAAGTTTGTTCAATACTAAAGTAGAAAGTGCTTCCCCTTCAATATCTTCAGCGATCAATAGTAATGGCTTGCTTTGTTGTACTACTTGCTCAAGAACTGGAAGGATTTCTTGAATGCTGGAAATCTTCTTGTCAGTGATTAAGATATATGGATTTTCTAATACAGCTTCCATTTTATCTGTGTTTGTTACCATGTAAGCAGAAGTGTAACCGCGATCGAATTGCATACCTTCTACTACATCTAATTCAGTAGTGAAGCCTTTTGATTCTTCGATTGTGATAACGCCGTCGTTGCCCACGCGCTCCATTGCTTCCGCGATCAATTGGCCCACTTCTTTGTCATCTGAAGAAATCGCAGCAACTTGAGCGATTGACTCTTTGCCTTCGATTTGTTTTGAAATAGCTTTTAATTCTTGAACTGCTACACCAACAGCCTTTTCAATTCCTTTGCGGATACCCATTGGGTTCGCGCCAGCTGTTACGTTCTTTAATCCTTCGCGGATCATCGCTTGAGCAAGAACCGTTGCAGTTGTTGTACCGTCACCGGCAACATCGTTTGTTTTGCTTGCAACTTCAGCAACAAGCTTTGCACCCATGTTTTCGAATGCATCTTCTAATTCGATTTCTTTAGCGATGGTTACACCGTCATTTGTGATAAGCGGTGAACCAAATTTTTTCTCAAGAACCACGTTGCGTCCTTTAGGTCCGAGAGTAACTTTTACTGTATCTGCAAGTGTATCAACACCACGTAGCATTGCGCGGCGCGCGTCTTCACTAAACTTAATCTCTTTAGCCATTGTTCAAAAACCTCCTCGTATTTTCTAAACCATAATTTATTCTTAATATTCGATAACTGTCCAGCTCCAGCTCCCAGCAGCTAGTGTACTTCGCTCTTCTCCCTACGATAAGTTAACATCGGATCGCTAACGCTCTCCGTGTTTCCTTTATCTCAGTCGAAGTGCTCCAGTCCATACGCTGCTAAACGGTCGCTTGCGCCTTTCTATTCTAATTAGCTAATTACAGCAAGGATATCGTTTTCACGTAAAAGTAAGTATTCTACGCCTTCGTACTTCACTTCAGTACCAGCGTATTTTGAGAAGATAATGCGGTCGCCAACAGCAACTTCAAGTGCTACACGTTCTCCGCTTTCAAGTACGCGGCCAGTGCCAACGGCAACAACTTTTCCTTCTTGAGGCTTTTCCTTCGCTGAATCCGGTAATACGATCCCGCTTGCAGTTTTTTCTTCTGATTCAACAAGCTCAATGACAATGCGATCACCTAATGGTCTTAACAAATCAAACAACCTCCTCAAAATATATGTAATTCTGACTTATTAGCACTCTCTATGAATGAGTGCTAACACAATTATTATAATAATGAATCTTAAAATCTTTTGCAAGTATGAAGCATAAAATTTTACAAAAGAATTTTGCTTTTTTACAACCTTATCAAGTATGTGAAAAACTCGTCATTCTATACCTTCTTTTTGAAAAAGTTCTTCTAAATTGAAACCGTTCCAGTTTTAAGAGTAAAATGAATAATAATGATTTGAAAACTAGAATATGTATTCGTTAAACATACCTGAGTGGTTTATAAAGGAGATTACAATTTGAAAAAGGAATATTGGATTGTCATCATTGTGTACCTTGCTATGCAGCTTTCTGGCATTATCGGCCTTCCATTGTTAACAATGGGCTTTCATGCCTTCGGAATCAGCCAAAGTTTGGCTGTCCCAGTTTGGCTGATTGCCAGTTTTTCAATTGCTTTATTCATCATTCTTTTTTTACTAAGGAAAGAAATGAAGGCAAACGATTTCGAAAAAAGAGGCGGTTCTTCTGCTGGCGCGGCGGTTATATGGGCGATTGCAGGCGTCTTCTTAGCTTATTTATCACAAGCCATAGCCATTATAATTGAAACACGCTTAGGTGTTGATATGGGTTCGGAGAATACGCAAAATATCCTTCGAATTATCGAAACCATGCCGGCTGCCATGCTTGTTTCCAGCGTCATTGGTCCGATTTTAGAAGAAATTGTGTTTCGAAAAATTATTTTCGGCGCCATGTACAAGCGTTTTAACTTTTTTATCTCGGCGTTGATTAGCTCGGTTATCTTTGCAGCGGCACATATGGAGTTTCAGCACATCCTGCTTTATTCGGCCATGGGCTTCACCTTCGCGTTCCTTTACGTTAAAACGAAGCGGATTCTCGTACCGATTTTTGCCCATGTCACGATGAATACCTTGGTTGTTTTGGTTCAAACTGTTTACAAAGATGATATTGAGAGATTGAGGCGTGAGGCTGAGGCGCTGCAAAACTTTATCGGAGGATTTCTATGAAACGTTCACCCTTGTTTTCCGGAATTATTTACTTTCTGCTAGGTGCAGTATTTACCTTCTTTGCCATCGACGACGTGCAAAAGAACGGCTGGGGCTTTTTCAGTTACCTGCTTGTCTTATTAGCTACATTTGACTTCGGCTCAGGCTTGAAAATGATACTTTTTCATTTTAAATACAAGAACCAATTGAAAAAATAAGAAAAGGGATCCCTGCATTTCCATCGAGGTTGGGGTCCCTTTTTGCGTCTTTTGGTCAATAATTCGCTCTTTCTATTTGCCGTGGTCTGATTCTGATACGTTTTTTTAGAAGCGATGCCCTTTATCAACCACATTGAACCTTTTATCGACAACTTTCGCTGGTTTATCGACGTCTTTTGGAACTTTATCAACGACTTTTAAACTTTTATCAACGACTTCGGGCCTTTTTCCAACGACCATCCATTCCCGTAAATCTCCTCTAGATCTTTTCCGACATTTTGACCGTTGAATGCTTATCCTGAATAAAATCAGTTGAATATTCTACCCGGCCAATTTGACAGCCTGAACCGATTTTAACCAGTTTGCCCCTGACGATATCTGCCTTCGTATTTTCAAGAAACACTTCATCACCTTCAATTACCTTCACTACTAGTGACCCCTCATCCTTAACAAATGGAAGCAGTGATGTTTTTCTTTTTATTGAGATTTTTTCTCCGCCAATTTCCTCTGCCGAACTATTGCCAAAACGGAGAGCAATATTGATGGTATCCGCATTCAATAGACCTTTTATTTCAAATCCGCCGCTTAAATCAAATTTCTCATATTCGACGTCGCCGCCCGCGGATATACTGCCCTTTATATTAGCTGTTTCACCTGAAAGCCGCTCACCCACTTCAAGCGTCCCAAGGATCTTGATTTTTTTCAAAGCTGATTCACCAGCAATGGACAACGTCCCCATTACCAACATGTCACCAGAATCCATTTTCCCCATCACTTCCGTTTCACCGATCACTTTTACAGATCCGGCTTTCACATTCTCCAATGCCTCACTCGTGCCGTATATATGAAACGTCGAACATTCTACATTACTTTCAATCGTCCCTTCCCCGCGGATGCTCACCTTATCGTAACGGCCGCCAGGATAATTGCCTGAACCATTGATCGTCAGATTTTGACCTTTTTCCACTTCCTTCTCCCCCTTTATATCTTTCTCGACTCTTTCACAACTGCTTTTTTGTCAACTGAAAGCTTTCCGCTATACTCAACCAGACCAATTTCACATTTTGGCCCGATGGTAATCTCGTTGCCGCGGACAACAGCCGCTTTCGTATTTTCCAATTCAATTTTGTCCCCTTCGATGCATTCCGTTTCCAGCTGGGTTTGAATAAACGACTTAAATAATCCCATTAATGCCGGTTTGTCTTTAATACGAATGGTTTGCCCGCCTATTTCTCTGGCTTTGCACTCTCCAAAAATCTTAATATCCACTTCATCCGCATTTAAAAGCCCGCCAATGATAAACAGTGACTCCGCTTTAAACGATTCCGCTTCACAATCTCCCTCAACGGTCAGCCTGCCCTTAATGGCGATTTCCTCCGCTCTTACCTTCCCCCCGACAGAGGCCTTTCCTGCCACCTTCAACTGTTCTGCGTAAAGGTTATGTTCAATTTTCGCCGTTCCATCGACTGATAATGATTTACAGTCAAGATTTCCTTTCACTTTTCCGTTTCCGTTAATCTTAGCTTTGTTCGTTACCACATTTCCATTTACCGTCCCGGAGCCATTGCAATCGAATTCGACACAGTCGATATCACTGTTAACGGTCCCTTTGCCATTGATGGTTACATGGCGAAATTGCCCGCCGTTTGCCGAACCAAAGCCGTTAATATTCAAGTCTCCCCTTTTTTGCGTATCCATGATCATTCTCCTTTATAATAACTTCGCCTTAATCTCTTCCATACATTTCACGAGTGAAAGCTGAACCATCACTTTCGTCCCTTGGTCAAACTGAACAGCTTCCGCATTGATCAGTAATAAACAGGATGAAACCCCCAGTTTTCTCGTCAGCACTAACTCAGCATTTTTTTGTTTGATCGATCCCCTATAATCCTTTAAGACTTGAAGCAGCATTTTCCCTTCATCTAGATTAACTTCTCCGGACTGCAGCAGCTTCTCTAATACATAGACTTCAAGAATTCTTGAAAAATCAAAATGGGTTCCGCCCTTTTCAGTTTCCAAATATACGTCCATTACTGCACTCGAAACAATGTTACGCTCCAACAGTTCCTCTTTCGTGAAATGCAACTCTGTTACGTTAGGTGAAAACATGTCTGCCAGCTCATCCAATGATAGGTTTTCTTTCATCGTTTGAATCTTATCAATTCGCTCTAAAATCTTTTCTCTTGGAAAAAAGGTTTCCTGCCCCGTAAACGTTGATTTTCGAATAAACCAGTCCTCAGGAATAAGATCCTTTCGCTTCCAGCGATACAGCTGACCATACGAGATTCCTGCAATATCTAATAAATCCTTTTTCGAAATTAACCCCTCGCTCATGTTAAATATCCCCTTTCTGGTTTTTAACGTAACATAACACTGTTATGTTGTAAAGAATTCAATAAAAAAACTTTCCACAATTTCTGTGAAAAGTCTTAATCGACATTATTCTTCTATTTCCACTGTCGGATAATGCTTTAAAAAGTAGACCAGTGACTGGAGTTCTACTGCCAAGTCAATGTGATGTACCCTGATCGAGGATGTGACATTTAACCTTGCTGGGGTGAAATTTAAGATCCCCTTTACATTGGCATTCACAAGCCGGTCCGTGATCATCTGTGCTGCTTGGGCTGGAACGGTTAAAATGGCAACATGTATGTCTTCCTCCACTAACACTTTCTCCAACTCATCCATGTGAAAAACAGGTACTTCACGAATCATCGTGCCCATTTTTGCCGGATCGACATCAAAGGCACAGGCAATTTTTGTGTTATTATTTTTTAAAAAATTATAGTTTAAAAAGGCTGTACCAAGATTCCCCACCCCGATTAAGGCAACCTTAGTCAATTCATCCTGGTCAAGTGTTTTACGGAAGAATGTTAATAAGTAATTGACATTGTATCCATAGCCCTTTTTCCCTAATGCGCCGAAATAAGAAAAATCGCGTCGAATCGTTGCCGAATCCACTTTTACCGCTTCACTTAATTCTGCTGATGAAACCCTTTGCTTGCCTGAACTATGCAAATTTTTCAAAAATCGATAATAGAGGGGCAGCCGTTTGGCTGTCGCCTGTGGTATCTTCATCGTTTCATTACTCATATTCTCCCACACCCCTTTTGAATGTATGTTATTATTTCACTTGTTCCGTTCGCTTGAAGTCACCGTTTTTTCCGCCAGTTTTCTCGACTAAATAGGTTGGCCCAATGACCATCCCTTTATTAACTGCCTTACACATATCATAAACGGTTAATGCACAGGCCGAAGCAGCTGTTAGCGCTTCCATTTCCACACCTGTGTTCCCTTTTGTCTTAACAGCTGCAGCAATATGTAATTGAACCTGATCTTGCCCGCCCTCTTCCCATGTAAAAGAGATATTTACCCCTGTTAATGGAATCGGATGACACATCGGGATCAAATCCCACGTCTTTTTTGCAGCCATGACTGCTGCAACTTGAGCCACTGCTAGCACATCGCCTTTTTTCATTTCTTGGTTATTTATTTTTTCAAAAATTTCTTTACTGACCGTTATGCTGGAATGAGCAAGAGCGGTACGTGCCGTTTCTGGTTTATCACTGACATCGACCATCTTTGCTCTGCCCTCTTCATTAAAATGTGTAAATTCTGCCATAAAAATATTCCTCCTATCCAAAAATAATACACTATTTTTCCTAAAATGTGTGTGAAACTTTGAACTTTTTTGATAGCCATTGGCTTTATTGCCCGTAATCCGGTTATACGGTACACTATTAGTATGTATATAGAGGTGAAATTAGATGATTTTGTTACAGGTTAATCAATTACAAAAATATTATGGCGCTGACCTTATTTTATCGAATATAAAGCTAGAATTACAAACCCGTGACCGTGTCGCCCTCGTCGGCCGCAACGGCGCAGGAAAATCGACATTATTGAAAATTATTGCCGGTCATTTGTCACATGATGGCGGTGAGATTATAAAGCCGAAAGAAGTGACTATCGGCTATTTAGCCCAAAATACCGGACTTGAGTCCAAATTATCCATTTGGGAAGAAATGTTGACCGTGTTCGAACCCTTACGTGCAATGGAAAAGTCACTGCGCAGGCTGGAAGAACAAATGGCGGATCCTGCTATTTTCGAGGACCCTGTTAAATACGAGCGGATTTTAAAAGAATATGATCTGCTCCAAGTAAAATTTAAGGAGCAAGGGGGCTATCAATACGAAGCCGATATCCGCTCCGTTCTGCATGGCCTTAACTTTCACGACAGCACCCTGATGATTTCCAGTTTAAGCGGCGGACAGAAAACCCGTCTTGCCCTTGGAAAGCTGCTGTTAACGCGTCCCGACATTTTGATTCTGGACGAGCCTACCAACCATCTCGATATTGATACATTATCATGGCTCGAACAATATTTACAGAGCTATGATGGCGCGATTTTAATCGTATCTCATGACCGCTATTTTTTAGATAAGGTTGTGACGCAGGTCTATGAGGTATCCCGCAAGCAAATCGGGCGGTTTCCCGGGAACTACAGTGCCTACCTTGAGCAAAAAGCGGCCAATTATGAGCGCGATATGAAACTCTTTGAGAAGCAGCAGCAAGAAGTCGCTAATCTGCAGGACTTTATCCAACGAAATTTAGCGCGGGCTTCGACCACGAAGCGAGCGCAAAGCCGCCGGAAAAAGCTCGAAAAAATGGAGCTGATGGATCGTCCGCTTGGGGACGAAAAATCGGCAACCTTCTCGTTTGAAATTGAAAAACAAAGCGGGAATGACGTTTTAACGGTGGATTCACTTGCCGTCGGGTATGAGGGTGAGATGGTTTCAGAGGACATCACCTTCCGCGCCTATAAAGGAGAGAGTATTGCTCTTGTTGGTCCGAATGGAATCGGAAAATCGACACTGTTAAAAACCATCATAAAAAAATTGCCCGCACTTGCTGGATCAGTTTATTATGGAACAAACCTTTCAATTGGTTATTATGACCAGCAACAGGCCGAATTAACCTCCAATAAGCGCGTCTTAAATGAACTCTGGGATGATTATCCGTTAAAAAGTGAAAAGGAAATTCGGACGGTGTTAGGTAACTTCCTCTTTTCCGGTGACGATGTGTTAAAAATTGTCTCCACGTTAAGCGGCGGTGAAAAAGCCCGATTGGCGCTGGCTAAGCTGATGCTGGAGAAAGCAAATGTGCTGATCCTTGATGAGCCTACGAACCACCTTGATCTGGACAGTAAGGAAGTTCTCGAGAATGCCCTGATGGATTATCCTGGGACGATTCTGTTTGTTTCACACGACAGATATTTCATTAACCGGATTGCCACTAAAGTGTTGGAATTAAGTCGGCACGGCAGCACAGAGTATCTTGGGGACTATGATTATTATCTAGAAAAGAAATTAGAGCAGGAAGAACTTGCCGCCCTTTCCCTGGCTGCCTCCACGAAAGCAATTGCGGAAAAGGATGCTTTTGAAAAAAATAGTTATCAACAGGATAAGGAAACCAAAAAGCTGGAACGGCAGCGGAAACGAAAGTTAGAGGAAATCGAGCTGCGAATTGAAGAACTGGAGGAACAAATTCAACAGTACGAGCAGCAATTATGTGAGCCTGAGATTTTTCAGGACCATGAAAAGGTAATAGAAATCAACATGAAAAATGAACATGCAAAAGCAGAGCTCGAGCAATTGATGGAAGAATGGGCTGAGCTTGCTGAATAAAGAATGAAACCGGGCTGATTGGATCGCCCGGTTTTTAGCTTTACTTCTATCAACAAAATGTTTGGTGTATCGACATACTTTAAAAATTAATCGACAAAATCTGAGTACAATTCGACAA
The DNA here is from genome assembly GCF_005154805.1 of Bacillus sp. S3. GTDB lineage: Bacteria > Bacillota > Bacilli > Bacillales > Cytobacillaceae > Neobacillus. Next base: position 310,882 of record NZ_CP039727.1, on the reverse strand, counting down.
ATTCATAAAAATTATCAACATGTTTTAACATGTATCCACTTTTCCACAACATTATACACATTTCAAACAGTTTATTTTTATGCATTTTTTATGCTTTTCCACATTATCCACATTAAACACCGTTTTTATCCACATTATCAACAGTATACACAGACTTATCCACAATTTGTTGATTGTTATCAGTTTTTTTGAAAAATTTTATCCACAATATTAGGGGATGTGCGGTCCTTTTTTGCATTTATGTCCATTGAGGAGTTGTTCATTTACTGTTTGAGCTTTTCCTTTTGCAATTCGGTCAATGTAACCGCGTTTCATTTACCGTTTGGGCTTTCCTTTTTGCAATTCGGTCAATGTAACCGCGTTTCATTTACCGTTTAAGCTTTCCTTTTTGCAATTCGGTCAATGTAACCGCGTTTCATTTACCGTTTGGGCTTTTCTTTTTGCAATTCGGTCAATGTAATGGCTTTTCATTTACCGCTCGGGCTATCCTTTTTGCATTTCGGTAAATGAACACTTACTACATTCCTCCCAAAGTTCCCTACCAAAAAAAAACTCTTCTAATTCAGAAGAGTTAGATGTTATATATTTCAATATCCAATCCAGGTATGGCATTTAATGATGAATCAGCCCTGATTCCTTTTTCAAACATGACACTTCCGGCGGCGGCAATCATCGCCGCATTGTCTGTACATAACGATAAGGGCGGAATCACCAATTCAATCTCCGGATGATTCCCAAAGGTCTTCTCCAGTGCTTTTCTCAGTCCCTTGTTCGCTGCCACGCCGCCGGCAACTACCAGCTGGCCGACGCCATACTCAGCTACAGCCCTTTCCGTCTTTTTCACGAGCACTTCAATCACACTTTCCTGGAAACTGGCTGCAAGGTCCTCGGGCTCAATCCGTTCACCCCGCTGCTCTGCGTTATGAACCGTATTTATTACCGCAGACTTTAAACCGCTAAAACTAAAATCATATGAGCCTTCCTCAAGCCAGGCCCTCGGCAAATCAATTGTCGGACTTCCCTCCTGTGCCAACCGGTCAATATGCGGACCTCCGGGATACGGCATGTTTAACGTCCTCGCTACTTTATCGTAGGCCTCACCTGCTGCGTCGTCTCTCGTTTCTCCAATCACCTCAAAGTGACCATGCTCTTTCATATACACAAGCTCGGTATGCCCGCCTGAAACGACAAGTGCTAAGAGCGGAAACTTTAATTCTGTAACCAGCCTGTTCGCATAAATATGCCCGGCAATATGATGGACAGGGACAAGCGGCTTATTATGAGCAAAGGCAAGTGCCTTCGCCGCATTTACTCCAATTAAGAGCGCCCCCACTAATCCCGGGCCTTCTGTTACTGCTATAGCATCAATATCTGAAAAGGTTAATTGGGCCTGATTTAATGCTTCTTCAATCACAAGCGTTATTTGTTCCACATGATGACGCGAGGCAATTTCCGGCACCACACCGCCAAAGCGCTTATGACTTTCAATTTGCGAAGCCACTACATTTGCGACAATTTCACGGCCATCTTTAACAATGGCGACGGCTGTTTCATCACAGCTCGTTTCAATTCCTACTATCAATACGTCTTTTTTCATAAGCTCACCCACATTATTTGTGCATCTTCCTGATTATCGGAATAATAATTTTTCCTGATTCCGCCGTTTTGAAACCCAAACTTGCGGTAAAGGGATTGTGCGACATGATTTGTCACTCTCACTTCAAGGGTCATGGTTCTTGCCCCCATCTCCCTCGCTACGGCTATTAACTTCCTCATTAAGGCCTCACCCAGTTTTTTTCCTCTATACTCCGGCAAAATTGCTACATTCGTTACATGTGCTTCATCAATCACCACCCATGTCCCGCAATATCCGATAATCTTCCCATCTTCCTCAAGAACAATATAAACAGCAAATTTGTTATTGTATAATTCATTATAAAAAGCTTCCCGGCTCCATGGCGTTGTAAATGACGCATGCTCCACTTCTAATACCTGGTCAATATCCTCTTCCCTCATATAACGAAAAACATAAGAATCTATCATATTTCTAATTCCTATCTATTTGAAATTTTCCCTTTTGCCTCTAACCACTTCTGTTCCGCTTCTGCCAAACGAATATAATTTGGAACAAATGCGTGGACATCCTCATCCGGTTTATTCCGGCCTAACATTGCAAGTTCGGCGGGCCGAGGATTGTGTTCCGTCATATTGGCAAAAATGGCCTGTGAGCCCAGTACCTCTTTTATTTTGTCACGATGAATGGGCAGGTCATTTCCGATAAACAGAATTGGTTTGTTCATTTCTGATAATGTTGCTGCCCAATCGGCTAACATCACTAACTGATCCTCTACCACAGCAGCCAATTCTCCGTTCTGATACTGATAGAGTGCAGTGTAGACTTGTCCCCTTCTAGCGTCTACTATGGGTGATACATATCCATTAAAGTATCGGCCTGCACCCGCCGCTAAAACCTCCAGACTGGAAATGCCGACAAGCGGTATCTTTAAAGTCCAGGCTAATGTTTTGGCAATCGTGACACCGATTCTAACACCCGTATAGGAACCAGGTCCCTTTGCCACAACGATTTTCGTTAAATCGGCAGGGGTTCGTTCACAATCCTTCATTAATGTCTCAATGGCCGGCATAATGCGAACAGAGTGGTTCTTTTTTAAATTGGTGATATATTCACCAAGTACTTGATTTTCATCTAAAAGCGCTATCCCCAATGGATTGTTAGAAGTATCGATCGCTAGTATGGTCATCTAAAAATCTCCTTACATAATTGCTCATATCGGTTTCCTTTTGGTTCAAGAACAATTTTACGCTGGTCTTGGCTTTCATGATATAAAAATATCGTTAATCGTTCCACAGGCAGCTGCTCCTCGATTAAATGCGCCCATTCCACTACTGTAACTCCATCACCTTCAAAGTATTCATCAAAGCCAAGGTCTTCAAAGGCATCGGCTACGCGGTAAACGTCCATATGATATAATGGCAGCTTTCCTTTATATTCTTTAATGATGGTAAATGTCGGACTATTAACAGTTCTCTTTATCTCTAACCCTTTTGCCAAGCCTTTGGTGAAGGTTGTTTTCCCTGCGCCCAAATCGCCCTCAAGGGCAAGGACATCGCCTGGCTGTAAAAAGTGCGCCAGTTTTGCCGCGAATTGCGAGGTTTCCTCAGAATTCGCCGTATGTATTTCAAATTGATTCATATAATCACCTTTATACTTTAACATAATCATCTCTATTTCTATTTTACCCTTATTTATGTATAAAAAAAACCTTAGGACGTTCCTAAGGAATAGTTCTTTTCGATTTGTGTTGATAGGAATTTGACGTACTCGATCACTTATACGGCTTCTTAACGACCGTTCCGGTGG